>UCEY01000030.1 GCA_900471605.1 Hyphomicrobiales bacterium
GTTCCGCGTGAAAACCAACAGTCACAGCGCCCTATTAATTTCATTTGCTTTTCGGGTGGACCTGATGTCGTGCAACAGCACTGTGGTCGCTTTCTCCCGCAGGACAAGGCAGCATTTGCCGCGAAGATTTTGTACAAGGCTGAAAAGCAGATGAAGAGCTGTGTCAGACAAAGGTTAGGCCGAGCGCAACCTGATGCGAATGAGTATTGCCATAGTGCCTTCCTTTCGAGCAGGCCTAACCTTTATCTCTTGAGAATGCCAACCATCCGATTGATAGCGCCCCAATATTCCTCGTGCATGGTTTCGGCTGCTTCCGAGATCGCCAGCTTCCAAGCAGGTCCGCGATCCCATGCCTCTTCCAGAGCGTCAGCCAGTGATGGCCCATGGCCCGTGACCGGCAAGGCGTCGAATAGTATTCCTGCCTGTCTAAGGTCTTTATCCCGTTTGGCCTGGCCGCCGGCGTCATTCTGGCGGCGACCGGCAATGATAAGCTTGTGCACCGCGTACCTGCAAGGATCAGGGATAACAACTGAGATACCGACACCATGTAGCAAGATCGAACGAACGGGATCGCGGATCAAGAAATCCATGAATCTCAGCGGTTCGGCTGACGCGCCGCCGAGAGCAGGCATGTAGGCGGGTTTGTCCGAATATTCTTCGGCTCCCCTGTTTGTCGTCATGAACTCGACCCTGTAACCGCTCTGATTCCGGAAGGTATGAGATCGAGAGCTGCCGCTGATATGCGGCACTGCGCGGAACGTTGGATCAAGCCCTTTTAGGAGATCGAGGATCGGCGGCAGCGAATCTGCCACCTCGGCGGAGATCGCGAAATCCTGGGCTAGGTCTGCATCACCTGTTAGGATCGCCGCCGAAGGCAGACGGATGCCAAGATATGCCGAGTAGCATTGAAAAGCGACAGTGCCGATGAGAACACCGCGCAGCCGGAAGAGACCGGCCTTGGCAAGCGCCTGTACGATATCGCCGGTAAAGCGATCAGCGGCAATCAAACCGGCTTCGCGCGTTAGCGTAGAAACGTACTTGCGGCGAGCCTTATAGTCTGACTTCTCACCCTTGAAGGTTTCGACCCGTTCCGAAATCAAGGGGTCGTCGGCAGGCCCGACATACCGGCGCTTCTGCCCACCCTCACCGTCGGGTTGGTCGAAATACCAGTAACGTCGACCCGCGACAGCTACTGGCACGAATCTACCCGTCGGTGGGAAGTCTTCCGCCCAATCGTCATCGAATGCCCGTTGGTGGAGTTCCGCCACCATGGTCCGGAACATGAGGTCAATCTGCTTAATCACGCCGGCCTCTATATCTTTTTAACGATTCTAGTATAGTTGCAACCAGCAAGCAAGCTTTGCGACTTTATCCAGTGGACCTGCCCGCCTCCGCTCCGCCAATGTAAGGCACCCTCCACCGTGATCCTCGATATACTAATTTCTCAAAAATAGTATACTGCGGCTGTCGAGATGCCCGCTCTTCATGAGATTTGAACCGCCGACCCGCCGATTCACGAGGCAATAATACTCTCCCTTCACATCGCCGGATCGGCGTGATGGGCTCCACTCCCCGTTAAACAGGCTATTTGCCTGCCGGATTTGGGCCTACCGAAATGGCGATTCCGCCGACCACGAGCAAAATGCCGACGAGATGCCAGGAGGTGATTGTCTCGCCAAGGAACAGCGCGGAAAGCACGAGGGCCGAGATCGGCAGAACAGCCATGAAGACGCTCGCTTCTCCGCCGCTTGTGCGCGCTGTTCCTGAATACCAGAGCCAGAAACCGAGCACGGTGGGGAACAGGCTGATGTAAACGGTCGCGGCCATTCCGGACGCCGCCACCCGATACTGCTGCGTGGAGATCACCCATAAGCCTAGCGGCAGGGTCAATATCAGCGAAATTGCGCTCATCAAGGTAGCAAGATAAAGCGGCGGAAACACTCTCGTCAGCCTCTTGTTGAGGATAGCGAAAAGCGCCTCGCCCGATATGGCTGCCACCACCAGAAGATTGCCGAAAATCTGTCCAGGCTGGAAGCTCGATCCCCCAGAGAAGCAAGATTCACGATCAGCGCCCCGGACGTCGCCGTGATGACGGCGGCCCAAAGCCTTGGCGGCAGGCGTTCCCCGAGAGCAAGAGTGGCGACCAGGGCGGCGAGGACCGGCAGAAGCCCGTGGATCACACTCGCGCTCGCGCTCGATGTGAACATCAGGGCAATGATCATGAGCAGGCTATAGCCTGCACTTCCCGCAGCGGCCTGGATGCTGATGACCAACGACTCATTGCGGTTCGGTCTCGGAGCCGCCGTCCCCGTGAGCCAGAGCAACATACCGAAGACAGGTGTGGAGATCAGGAAACGCAAGGGGACCGCAAGGAAAGGGTGCAATCCGCCCGCTATGATTTTCGATGCTATAACGCCCGTTCCGACCAATACCATGGCCGTTGCCATCATGGCGGCGGCGGCCGCTCGGTTCGAATTCGCAATCAAGATGCACCATTCGGGACATGTGCGTGGCGATCATGGGCGGCTTTCAGCGCCTGAGCCCACCAAGCAAGCTGATGCAGCATATTTTTCGCGGCCCCTGCGCTCTGTTCCGCGTTGGTGGGATTTCCGCTATCACCGAACCGTTCCCACACGGCATGGAAACTGACCGCATCTCGAACGGTCATGGCATGCAATTCGGCGAAGACCCCCCGCAGGTGTTCAACCGCGCGCAGGCCTCCGGACACACCCCCATAACTCACGAAGCCAATCGGCTTTGCGTGCCACTCCTCGTTGAACTGATCGATAGCGTGCTTCAAATGGCCGGGATAGCTGTATTGTATTCGGGGGTGACAACAACAAATGCGTCGCCGGTCCAAAGGGTCTGGCTCAATATCATCATGGCTGGAGAGAGATTTGTCTCGTGGATCGATGGGAGATCGACCTCGGCAATATCGACAACTTCAACGTCGAAATGCGGGGATATTCTGGCTTGCTCCGCAAACCAGCGGCCGACTTTGTCGCCATATCGGTTCTCACGTCTGCTCGCGATGATGACCACCAGTTTCAGCCGACCCCGCATATCGTCTCTCCAAAAAAAGTTTCAGGGGACTTTTTCTCATAGATTTTCGATCTATAGGATTGCGATAATATCGCTCAATTTGATCAAGGGAATGGAACATGCTGGACGCCCTGACGCTCGACCAGATGCGAATGTTCAAAGCGGTGGCCGATGCCGGCAGCTTTCGAATGGCGGCCGCCCATCTGGGCCGCGCCCAATCGGCCGTCAGTCATTCCATTTCCAATCTGGAGGCTGAGCTGGGTATCACGCTCTTTGACCGATCGAGCCACCGCCCGACCTTGACAGCCCAAGGGCAAGTTCTGTTGGAAGATTGCAAGGCCCTCCTGCTTCGCACCGATGTCCTGCGCGCCAGAGCGCGCGGGATGCAAAACGATCTGGAACTGTCGCTGACACTCATGGTGGATACGTTATTTCCGCTGTCGGTTATCAGTGCCGCCTTGTCGCGTCTCCATCAAGAATTCCCATCCGTCCGCATTCAACTCGATATCGGGACGCTTGGCGGACCGCTCGACGCGCTTCTCGCGGGCACGGCCGATGTTGCGATAACCGTCGGCGAAGACCTCCGGGATGCTCGGGCAGAGTTTTATTCCTTGATGCCCATCCGGATGGTCTCGGTTGTTGCCGGTTGCCATCCGCTCGGGGAAAATAGGAGACAACGGCCGGTTACATCGACGGAGCTCGCGGACCATGTTCAAGTCGTGCTGGTCGATCCGAGTGAACGGACCGCCGGCCGCGACTTCGGCATCATCTCCCAGAGGAAATGGAAGGTCGGGACGCAGGAAGCCAAGCACGCTCTTATTCGGGCCGGCGTAGGCTGGGGCAGGCTGCCGGATTGGCTGGTCAATGAAGATATCCAACGAGGTACCTTGGTCTCGCTATCGGCGACCGCGCTTGGAAATAAGGGGGTGACGGAAAGCTATGCCTATCTTTCACACCGTATCGATCGGCCGCTATTGAGCGCTGGACGCTTCTTGAAGCAAGCACTGCAAGAATGAAATTATCTAAATTCCGCCGCCACGGCTGCGTCCGGATAATCCATTGATGGCTGAGGACTGACGTCCTCGGTCCGCGGGGCCGATCCATCGTCAGACGTCCGAATCGGAAAAGAGGGATGCCATTCGATCACCCGCGTTGAACAGCGACTTCTATCAGGCGGCGGTGCGCTTCGATTACCGGCTCAAGGAGGCTCCGCGAAACCTCCGCTGGAAGATCGAGCCTAGTATGGCAGCTCCAATTGACCCCCAGGCAGGCAAAAGCTTTCCCGTAACCTTTGGCGACGATGGTGGACAATTCACCTGCTTCCGATAGAACTTGCTGTGGATCGTCCAACCCAGGCAAACCGGCAAAAGCTGCTCTTGCCGCGTCGTGCAAAGTGGGCGTCACCATGCAGATGCGGTTGGGATCGGCAACGTCGAGCATCCTGCCACCACGAATTTCCGTTCGAGCACGGGAAGCCAATCCCGCTCCAAGGTGCGCCCAGACATCCGTCTGATCGGGCGGAGGGGCTAGATCCAAAGCTGCGTGGGTGCCGGCAAACCTCAACTCATGCGCGCCGCTGTTCATCAAGAACAGGGAATGATTTGGGAAGAATTCTGGCAGCCACCGCGCGATCTCAAGGAACCCTGCCGTACCAGTGCCGCGTTCAACCGAGCATGTGAAGAAACCTGAACGAGGGGTCGACATCACGATCCATCGATCGCCACGATACATGCGTGCCACCAATGTCGGGCTATTCCCGTCTTGCCTGTCCCCACTCAGATAGAGCTTCACCGCCTGTCCCGCAGACGCCATCGCTGCGTAGTGCGGCAAATCGAGCGGCCGTCCGATGGCCAGGGGCAGTGGTACGAACGACCGGTTTGCATAAGAGTTCAGGCCGACGATTTCACCTGTCGGACCGAACGGCAGAATGACCGCAGCCAGAGCGCCGGCATCCGTGACCGCTTCCAAGAGCGGACCAATGATCGACGTCCAGATCGCCGCATGACGACCATAGGGCAGGAGAATGACAGCAATGCAGCCTGCCGCTCCGGGTGCGTCAGAAAGGCTATGAACCATCGCCAAACGCCCCTCCACGCCATGATCCGGCGTTGGAAAAACAACGGGCTGGGGATAAACTTCAAGCGAGATGCCGTGCCCTACTAGCTCACATCGACGAGCCCGGAATGTCGGCACAGGAACGGGCACCGTTTCCAGCTGATATCCCACTTTGGAAAGCTCGCCAGCGATCCAGCCCGCTGTCGCGTGATCGCCGGCGCTACCTGCCGCCTTGTCTCCAAAGCTCGCGTGGATGAGGAGGTCATCCCACAACCGATCGCCATTCAACATCAGCTCAACTGCCTCATTTATACATATCGGTCGCGCGTTTGAGCATCTCGGCTCGAACCGTTGCATCCTCCTGCGTGCCGAGCAGCGGCGCTTGCAAAAACGCTTTGACGTTCGCGGGATACCTGTCTTCAAGGCCCGTGACGGTCGGGCGCCGCGCGGAACCCGCATAAATGAGCTGAGCCTTGTCGGACAGGAAGAAATTCAAGAGCACCCGGGCAGCATTGGGATGAGGTGCGTTCTTGACGATACCTCCGTCAAAGTTCCCATAAACGAGACCTTCGGACGGAAGAATGACCTCAAGCGGCAGGCCCTTGTTCAGCAGAGTGTCGGGCAGGATGAACGGGATGTAAATCGGGTATTCTCCCCGTGCGACACGACGGGGACTGTCTCGAATTTCGCGGGTGAAGACCGGTTTGTTTTCGGCAAGGCGCTTTTGATAATCCTCGCCAAGCTTGTCGTAGGTTACCGCAAAAAAAAGGCCCCCTCCTCCGACGGAGCGGAAATCGTCGGATAAGATCTTTCCCTTCCAAGCGGGATCCGCGAGATCCGCCCAGCTTCTCGGGCGCTTCTCCTTTGGCATCGACGCGTTGACCACGATACCCATGCTTTGCGAAAACACGGGCAGCCTCAGCTCATTTCCGGCGAATTCGGGCGCCAGCCGGGATGCATTGGGGATATCCCCGTGTTTGTCGAGTACTCCCATAGCCTCGAGTGATACAGAACCTCCACTGAAGGACATGTCCGCGGCACCGCGGTTGGTCGCCAGCTCAAGGCGCAGTTTTTCAAACAGCTCGCTTCCACGAAGTTCGAGCTTCAGCGCCTTGATCCCATATTCTTCCGTGAAGGCTGACAGGATTTCGTCAAGCTGAGGAACGCCCACCTGCGACGTGTACAGCGTGACTGTTCCTTCCTTCTTCGCCGCCTTGACAACATCCTCCCAGGATTGTTGAGCATGGGCAACCGTCGCCAGGCCTAGGGCCAGGCTCGCGACAGCAAATCCTTTAAGTACATTTGAGATCATCATTTCCTCCTCGAGCTGATGCGCTTGCACGACTGAACACACGACACAAAGTTGCTATCCGGATGATGCTCTCAGCTGGTTTTCTCCAGCGCGACTTCTGGATGGTCGGCATTATCACCAGTCTTCTGCGGGAATACGTTTTGCAAACGCAGTGTGCTTGCCATTCGGCCAAATCCACGTCCCGCGGTCCACGGCACCTCAACCTTACGGACGCGACGAACCAGCGAGAAGTCCTCATAATACCAAGAGTGTTTTCGCAAAGACCGAAAGATCGGGCGTCTTGCCATCCGATCTGCTGCGGCAAGTCGATTTCAGTTTTGCCGATTTGAGAAAGATGTTGAGCCCACTTTGAAGGTTCACGACGAAGCGGGAACCCGTAAGGTGACGTCGGCGCTCGGAGGACAAGGTATGGAGAACAACGAACTTACCGCGGTCCGGCTTCTGGACCAGCCCATCATCGCACCGGCTTTATCGCCGCGGATCGGGACCAACATCAATGGACCGAGCCTGATCAAGGTTCCTTCCTGGGTGGAGCGTCCTCTCGGACGTTATTACCTCTATTTTGCCCATCATCGGGGGGATCATATCCGCCTCGCTTACGCAGATCATCTGATCGGCCCCTGGGCTATATACCAGCCTGGCGTGCTTCCTCTTTCGCAATCCGGATTCACCCACCATCTGGCTTCCCCGGAGATCGTCATCGATCATGAGAAAAAGCAGTTCCGCATGTTTTTTCATGGCGGCGACGAGATAAAGCACCAATTCACGCGCTTGGCGACCTCGGGAGACGGGATCCACTTTACGGCAAAACCCGACAATCTGATGAACCCGTACGCCCGGTTATTCACCCACGGCTCCTGGGTGTATGCGATCACCATGCCCGGCAGGATTTATCGTTCATCCGACGGCATTTCCGGGTTTATCGCCGGACCGACGCTGTTCTCGCCTCATATGCGCCATTCCGCGGTCTGGGTAGAAGGCGATGTCCTCCATGTCATCTATAGCAATCGGGGCGATGCCCCCGAGTGCCTGCTCCACGCCAAGATTCAACTAGACCGTGACTGGTTGGCATGGGAGGAAGGCCCTCCGAGGATATTGCTTGCGCCAGAGCGGGATTGGGAGGGCGGCCGGCTGCCTATAGAACCATCCGTGATCGGCCCTGCAGACGAACCTGTCAGGCAACTTCGTGATCCGGCGGTCTATGACGAAGATGGAAGGCGTTACCTGATCTATTCAGTCGCCGGGGAAGCTGGGCTTGCTCTTGCGGAGATCTTGTCTGCTCAAAAAGGTTGAGCGCGCCGCTGGGTCCTATGGAGTTCTCCAGCTACATCCTTTGCGAGGGCACTTGGCTTCACATTTAAGCCAAGAACAAACCTTGCCGTTGAGATGATCGGCGCTCCTTCGCCATTGATCCGGTTGGCCGGTCAAATCAGCGCATTCTGAGCTTTTAGTTCCCTCCGGATCGTCTCGTTTTCTCGCCGGCGATCGACATTGAGCGCTGCCATCACTCCAGCGGCTTGCCCCGTTGCAAAAGCGGTGCCCATGACTCTGGAAGAGCCATAGGCAATGGAATCCGCGCCGGCTACCCGTCCTCCTAGGTACAGATTGTCGATATCGACAGCCCGCAATGCGCCGGGCGGTATGTCAGCGAAACCTTCTCCGCCGACATCGATAAGCCGGGCACGTCCCGGCGCCTCGTGGACTTCCATGGGCCATGCGGCTCGGCCTATCCCGTCGTCTCTACGCCACCCCCGCTCCAGTGCTTTTCCGGTCAAGTCCTCCCGGGATTTTGGCCGGCGGGTTTCGCGAATGCCGATTTGCGGCCCGGTCGCCACGATGTAAGCCTTCTCGAAGCCGCGGAGCTGGCGGAGAAGTCCGAGATTGCGCCAGGCTTCCTGCCTGGCCTGTCGCTCCGCCGCACCGAGGTCGGCTCCCGTCAATCCGTCGGTAACGAGGTCGATCGTCATCCACCAGTAATCGCCGGAGATGGGCAGCCGAAACATGACGCCACCGTCGCCACGATGGATGGGCGCATCCGAAATCAGGTTATGAACGGCGATCAGGTCGGCCATACGGTCGCGGTCGAATTCGATGCCCGGCGCTACCCCGCCGATCCGGACGGGCATGGATGCTGGCTGGATATGTGGGCTGGTGAAACTGTCGACGCTCATCTCCGCGCCGGACAGAGATGCGAGTGTCGCCTCGCCACTTGCATCGACAAAGGCACTGGCGTTGACTTCAAAGCCTCCGGCATGATCCGTCACGGTGATCGACGTAATCCGGCCGTCGTCAACCGCCGCACCGGTGACGCGGCTGTGCAGCAGGACTGAGACGCCAGCCTCGTCCAATAGGCGATCCCCGGCGAATTTCACGGCCTCCGGATCCAGTAGAATGATCCTGTTGCCGCTGGGTGAAACGACGGGCGAAACGTCCTGGCCGATGCTCGCAAGGATGTTCAGGAACTGCTCGCCAATACCCCGCACGGCCACGATCGGCTCCGGGCCCTTCTGGAAGAAGCCGCAATAAGCCAATACCAAGGAATTTGCGGCAGCACCGCCGAGGAAACCATATCTCTCGATAAGAACGACTTTGGCGCCCGTTCCCGCCGCTGCGACCGCCGCGCTCATGCCCGCGGCGCCACCACCCACGACAACCACATCGTATCGCGCATTTCGGGCGTTAGTCATCGGTCGGGGTCTCCCCAATGACGCCCATCGCTCCTCCAAGCGCAAGAAGCTGCGCCTTCGCCATTTCATGCCCTAACTGGATGGTCAGCCCGCGTTGAGCCGCCAGGTCCAGAAACGGCGTCCGTTCGGGGCTGGTAACGACATCTGCGGCAAGGCCGTCTGGCGCGATGAGGGTTATGACGTTTTCCGGCACAGGCAGAGGATCGGCAGCAAGCATCCCGCATGGCGATGCATTGACCACGAGATCGAACGCCCTCTGCGGAATGGGGCCTGACCCGACGAGGAGATCGGGAAACATGACCGCAAGCCTGCAGCGAAGCGTTTCCGCCTGAACCTCGTCGATATCGTTGATGAACAGTTCAGATACGCCGTTCTCCGCCAACGCGTGACCGATCGCTCGGCCTGCCGCACCGGCTCCCACCAAAAGGGCGGATTTTCCGGAGGCGAAAAAGCCATTCGCCTTCGCCGCCTGGATGAACCCCTCGCCATCCGTCATGTCGCCCGACAATCTGCCGTCCGCGTGGCGCCGGACGACATTTGCGGCGCCAAGGAATTTTGCGCGCGGAGTGAGTTCATCGAGCAGCCTGGCGACCGCAGTCTTGTGAGGAATGGTAACGACAAAGCCGTCGAGATTTTCCCATCCACGGACCGACCTGACAAAATCCTCGACCTGTTCCGGCCGCAGGTCGATCGGAATCATCGCCCGGTCTTCATGGTTGGCGGCAAAAAAAGTGTTGAAGTTCTCAGGTGATTTCACCTGGGCGATCGGCGTGCCGATCATTGCGACCAAACGGGTAGTACTGCCGATCATGATGGCGCGATCCTCTTCCTGGTTGCAGGATAGAAACACCCAGGCATTGACGCCAATATGGAAATGGGTGCATTTCATAAATCAGATTTATGGGGAGCACAGGGTCGGCGTGGCGAACCCCAAACTCAAGGAACGCCAGATCGAGATCTTTCGCATCGTCATGGCGACGCGCTCGCTGACGGCCGCCGCTCGACATCTGGGCGTCTCCCAACCCAATCTTTCGATCGCCATAAAACGGCTGGAGGATCAGCTCGGCATAGCGCTGTTCGGCCGCATCGGGGGAAAGCTCGTCCCCACGCAGGAAGCACAGCTCATCTTCGAAGAGGCCGAGCGTGTCCATCAGCAGGCGGAAATGCTGTCGGACTCCATCTATTCGATCGCCCGCGGCAACGCGTCCACGTTCCGCTTCGGCGCGACGCCAAGCATCGGCATGAGGCTCATCCCCAAGGCATTGAGACGGCTGCAGCTGGCGGAAGTCGCTGCCACCTATTACTGCGACTCTCTTCCACAGCGGGATATCCGCGACTATCTGCTTTTTGGGCGCGGAACATGCGTGGCGACCATCGCCCGGATCGACGACCCGGTCATCGAGACGACGGCAATCGCCGAAGCGGGGCTGGTTTGCGTGATGCCGTCCGATCATCCATTGGCGGACAAGGCATCGATCAACCCTGCCGTGCTCTCCGAGGAGACGCTCATCTCCTTCGGTTCGGCGACGACCCATGGCCTTTACATCGACGAGACCTATCGGCGGTTCGGCATCGCCCGGAAGACCGCCGTCTACGTCCATTTCGTCGAAGCCGCCCTTTCCTTCGTTTCCGAGCGGATCGGCATCACCATCCTCGACGCCTTTTCCGCCATCGACTGCGCAACCGCCGGCATGGCGGCCGTTCCGATCGAGAACAGCGTATCGGTTTCCGCCTACGTCCACACCAGCCGCCTGCGCCCCCGGCCACCAGCCGTAGACAGCCTGATTGCCGCACTTCGCGAGGTCGCATTGACGGAAAACAGCTTTCCCAACGGAATCATCAAACCATGCATAGAGCCGTAAACGCACTTTTCCCCGGTTTCGAAGACAAGATCGTCGAGACAACCGATGCAAACCTCGCCGTCCTGACAGGCGGTTCCGGACCGGCGGTCCTGCTGCTGCACGGTTATCCGGAAACCCGAGCCGCATGGCATCGCATCGCGCCTGCGCTTGCTGAAAATTACACCGTCGTAGTTCCTGATTTGCCGGGTTACGGAGACAGCAGGGTCAACCGAGCGCCGCAAGGCCTCGGCTCGAAACGGCGCATGGCGAAATGCCTGCATGAGATGATGAAGAAGCTCGGCCACGATCGGTTCGTCCTGATCGGGCATGACCGCGGTGGACGCATCGCCTACCGGATGGCACTCGATTTTCCGGATACGGTGAAGGCCCTGGTTTCCGTGACGGTAGTGCCGACGCCGGAAATGTGGGAGGGCGCGAGCAAGGCGTTCGGGATGGGCGCCTGGCACTGGTTCATGATGGCCCAGCCCGCTCCCCTGCCGGAAAAGCTGATGGCGGCAGATCCCCGCTTTCTGATCGACGTTACTCTCGGCAAGATGGCGGAGGGTATCGAAAAACTGAACCCGCTGGCGCTTGAAGACTATCGGAGCGCTTTCGATCGCGAAGACGTCCGGCATATGATGTGCGAGGATTATCGGGCGGGTGCGACGGTCGATGAATCGGACGATCTGGCCGACCGAACCGCAGGCCGCCGGATTTCGGCTCCCGTGCTTCTCTTCTGGGAGGACGGGCGGCGTTACGGCGGCGGCCGCGAACCGCTCGACATATGGGCGGACTGGGCGCATACGGTCGAAGGCCGCGGTCTCCCTGGCGGTCATCTGCTGCCGGAGACAAGCCCGGACGAAATGCTCGACCTGCTGATACCCTTCCTGGAAAGAAACGCGGATGCCATCAAGGGGTAAAGACGACAGTCCGACGGAGGCGAAGTCCGTCGATGGCCTGCTCAGCCTCCGTCAGATCGAAGTGTTTCATGCGGTCATGCAGGCACGTTCGATCACCGGGGCGTCGAAGGTGCTGAACGTCTCGCAACCCGCGCTCAGCAGAACGATCCGCCGCATCGAGGACATTCTCGGAATTGCGCTCTTCCTGCGTGATCGCAACGGTCTCGTGCCGACATCCGAAGCGCTGGAAATCCAGGCGGAGATCGATCCGCTGATGCGGCAATTGACGGGTGTCGGAACCCAGATCGGCCGCATTGCCCGAGGGGAAACCGCCATCTTCAGAACGGGCTCGACGGCCAGCGTCGCACGCGCGCTGGTGCCCCAGGCATTGCGGGATCTCTCCGTTGAAGTGCCCGGGATAGAACTCTTCTTCGATGTGCTTCCCGTCGATCAGATCGAAGACTACCTGATCGCCGGTCGAGGCGAAGCCGTGGTGACGATCGCGACGTCGCAGCATCCGCTGATCGCAACGGAAATTGTCGGCAAAGCCGATCTGGTTGCCTGTATCCCCAAAGGCCATCGCCTGGCCAAAGAGACCATCATCAAGGCATCTGATCTGGAGGGAGCCGACTTCGTCGCATTTGCCGCTGGCGGTGCACATCAACGGGTCGTCGATAGTTTCCTCAGCCGCGCCGGAGTAAAGATCAATGCCCGCGCCGTCGCACGCTTCTCCGACACGGCGCTTGCGCTTGCCAATGAGCAGATGGGCATCGTCCTGGTGGATTATCTGACGACGCTCGGCCCGGTCGGCAGCAACCTCGTCATCCGACCGCTCGAGAACGCTCCGCATTTCCAGATCTCCGTCCTCTGGAACCGGCGAAGACCGCATTCGGCCAATCTCCGGAAATTGATCGAGATCCTGACGCGCAAGCTTGCCACGTCGCCGGTCCCGCTTTAACGCAAGCCCGTGGCTCCGGCAGCATGCTCTCAAGACATGGGAGACATAATCATTGTTTGTTGTGTTCGCCCGATTCGAGTGGCACTGAAAAGGTACGGCGTCGCTTACACGTCGATACGGAGGAGATCCCAAGATGAATTTTACCCTGAACCGTCGACAGGCGCTTATCGCCATGGGCGCTGCCAGCGCCGCTACCGCTTTTGGCGTTCCGGCGCGCGCCGCCGCCAAGCGGAATCTCGCAGTCCTCAATCTTGCCAGCCATGCGCCGAGCTTCATTGCTTACGAGCGCGGCTACTTCAAGGATGCGGGTCTCGATATCGAGCTTAAGTTTTTCGAAGCGGCTCAACCGATGGCCGTGGCGATCGCATCCGGCGATGCCGAATTCGGCGTCACCGCCATGAGCGGCGGTCTCATCAGTCTTGCCCAGAAGGATGCAGTCAAGGTTGTAGGTGGCGCGCTGACTGAAGAAAAAGGCATTGTCGGCGCGGTTATCCTGGCATCCAACAAGGCTTACGAAGCCGGCCTGACGGATCCGTCGAAACTGGCGGGCAAAAGCTTTGGCATCACTACCGCCGGTTCGTCGTTCCACTTCATGGCGCACAAGATCGCCTCCGCGAACAACATCAAGCTTGCCGATATCCAGCTGCGTCCGCTGCAGAAGCTCGGCGCCATCGTCGGTGCGCTTTCGACCAGCCAGATCGATGCCTGGGCGATCCAAGCGAACGTCGCGAACAAGATGATCCGCGAAGGTGCTGCCAAGAAGATTGGCCTGGTCTCCGATTACGCCCCGGACTATCAGGTCACGACGGCGTTCACATCGACGAAGAACGCCAAGAACGATCGGTCGCTGACCGAATCCTTCATCAAGGCCTATGCCAAAGCGATTGACGACTACAACGCCGCTTTCGTGGACAAGACCTCGAACGACGAAGAGCGCGACGCGATTGCGAAGATCGTTTACAAGTACGTGGAAAAGGACAGCCCGTACGACGTTGCCAAGCAGAACCTGATCGAAGGCGCGATGCGCATCAACAAGGGCATGGCGCTTTCGCTCAAAAGCTGCGTCGAGCAGCTCGACTGGTTCAAGTCCGAAGATATGGTCAAGGACACCATCAGCAACGAACAGCTTTTCGACACGTCCTATGTGAAGACGATCTGATCGGCTTGCCAACAAGATCGGAGGCCCCTCGGGCCTCCGCCAGGGAGTGCCCATGGACCTGAAGCTCAAGAACATCACTCATCATTACGGCGCCGTGGAAGTCCTGCGTGATATCTCGCTCGACATTCCAAAAGGCCAGATCGCCTGCCTTATCGGACCCTCCGGGTGCGGAAAATCTACCCTTTTGCGCTTTCTGGGCGGGCTGGAGCGCCCCAACGCAGGTGAAGTTCTCCAGGTCGGCCGGCCGCCCGAGGACTGTCTCAACCCCCTCACCTATGTTTTCCAGCACTTCGCCCTGCTGCCCTGGCGCACGGTCGAGGGCAATATCAAGCTTGTGCTTGAGGATCACGGGCTGAAACGCGGCGAAATGGACGCGATCGTCGCCGACGTTCTGGAACGCACCCGCCTTTCGGAATTCCGGCACGCGCTTCCAAAGCAATTGTCGGGCGGCATGCGCCAGCGTGTCGCGATCAGCCGCGCTCTTGCGGTACGCCCTGCCGTGATGCTGATGGACGAACCGCTTTCGGCGCTCGACAGCCAGACCCGCGAACTGCTGATGGACGATCTCGTCTCGCTCTGGACCCGTCAGCCGTTCACCTCGGTCTACGTTACCCACAATCTGAACGAAGCCGTGCGGCTAGGACATCGCGTGATCGTCCTCTCCCGTCGCCCCGGACGCATCCGCGAGATCGTCGATATCGATATTCCCCTGGCGGATCGCCATCTCGGCGACACGGCTCTCGAAGAAAAGCAGAAACAGCTCTGGGAGCTGATGCGCGAAGAAGCGATGGCTGCCGACAAGGAGCTGGCCGATGTCTGATGCAAGCATGGTCTCAACGCAGCCTGCCGTGGGCGCCGAGCCGAAGAGCGTAGCCGTGGAACGCGTCCCGTTCCGGGGGGGCGGCTTTTCGCCGATGCCGGTGCGTGGCATGGCACTTGCCGTTTTCGTCGCGCTGCTCGTGATCGCCGAGATCGGCACGCGGACCGGCTTCATCACGAACCTTACATTACCGCGCCCTTCGGCAGTCTTTGATACGCTGGTTCAGCTCTGGCAGAGCGGCGGCCTCTGGCGGCATCTTCTGCCGTCGCTGCAGCGCCTTTTCATCGGCGGTGCGCTCGGTATCGCGGTCGGCATCTCGCTCGGCGTCCTGATCGGTCTGTTCAGCTATGTGCGGGCCGGCCTCGTTCCGCTGGTGGCTGCGCTCTTTCCCATTCCGAAGATTGCCCTGCTGCCGCTCTTCGTCATCTGGTTCGGCATCGACGAGATGTCTAAATACGCGCTCATCGCATTCGGAACCTTCACGCCGACGGTCGTTGCGACCTATGGAGCAGTCGACAACGTCGACCGCTCCCTGATCCGCATGGGGCAGAGTTTCGGCCTCACCTGGTGGTCCATCGTTCGCAAGATCGTACTTCCGGGCGCCTTCCCGGCCATTCTTTCCGGCCTCCGGGTCTCGATCTCGATCGCGATCATCCTCCTGGTCGCGGCGGAAATGCTCGGCGCACAATACGGCGTCGGCTCCTATATTCTCGAAGCCGGCTCGCTCTACGACCTCGAAAAACTCTTCGCGGGCGTCACCATACTGTCTGTGCTCGGACTGATCGTGAATTTCGTCATCGGCCAGGTCGAGCGCCATTTCCTGAGCTGGCGCGGATAAGCGCCGGTTTTGCATTCCGGAGAAACCAAATGTTGGCACTGCAAAAGGTCCGGCCTGGCACGGGCGTGGAGTTGCGCGCGGTCGAAACGCCGAGCGTCGCACTCGGTGAGGTTCTGGTTCGCGTCCATTCTGCCGGGATCTGCGGCACGGACCTGCATATCGCCGAATGGACGCCGGGGTACGAATCCATGGAAAGCGCTATGCCCGTTACGCTCGGGCACGAATTTTCCGGAACGATCACCGCGGTCGGCGACGGGCTGGAGCCGACCCTGATCGGCACCCGCATCACCGCACGTCCCTCGACGACCTGCGGCAAATGTACCGCCTGCCTTGCCGGCGACGAGGACAATTGCAGCAATCGAAAGGGCGTCGGCATCGGCCGCAACGGCGCCTTCGCCGATTTCGTCTGCCTTCCCCACGGCAACTGCCACGCCCTCCCCGACGGACTGGACATGGATATCGCCGCGCTGACCGAGCCGATGACCGTTTGTGCCGAAGCGGTGGCGACCGCGGATGTCCGTCCCGGCCAGAAGATCCTGGTGATCGGGCCTGGCTTCATCGGGCAGGGAATTGCTGTTCTGGCGCGCGCAAAGGGCGCCGATGTGGTCGTTTTGGGGCGCGACGACGAGCCAAGGCTGGCCGCGCTTCGCGCGATCGGTTTCGAACACCTGATCGACACGGCGCATGTCACGATGGACGAAGCGCTTTCGGAACGGGCGCCGTTCGACGCCATCATCGAGGCCGCGGGCGTGCCTGCCCTTGTGCCGGCGACACTTCCGTACCTGAAGAAACGCGGCATCTTCACGGTGGTCGGGATTCATCCCCGCCCCGCCGAAATCGATCTGGTCGGGCTCGTGCGGATGCACCAGCAGATCCGCGGCTCGTATCGCGCCCCGCCGCAAACCTGGGGCGAAGTGATAGCGTTTTTGGCTGCCAATCAGGACATGATGAGCCGTTTGATATCGCATCGGCTGCCTTTGGCCGATGCGATGAGCGGCTTCAAAGCCGCTCATGAGCGCCTTGCAACCAAGGTCATGCTGCGTGTCGGAGGCGAGGCATGAGCGGTGCGTTTCTTGCCCTCTGGAACGATTATCCCAGTGCGATGGCCGAAGAATACGCAACATGGCACACGTTCGAGCACGTCCCTGAAAGGCTGACGACACCCGGCATGATTGCCGCGCGTCGCTACGCGTCCTTCGGGGAACCCGAAACCCGCTACTTCACCCTCTACGATCTCATGGATCTGCAGACGATCGAACATCCCGCCTATTTGGATCTTGTCAGAAACCCGACTGTCTGGTCGACAAAAATGCGCCGGCATTTTTCGAATATCTTGAGAATTCCGGCCGCCACGCTGGCGCATGGCGGCCGCGGTATCGGCCGGCATAGCCTAGTCCAGGCGTATTCGATCGGACGGGAAGGAGCCGAAAGCACCGTACTGCGGCTTGCGGACCAACTAGACGCGATGGTAGCGGACGGTACGCTGCTGGGTTTTCGGGTTGGGCTTGCAGAACCCAATCAACCCTACGAAGTCTTTGTCCAAGATACTCAAACGGGTGACGACACCTATAATATCGTCATCATCGCGGACGGCTTGTGCCGCCAAACATTGGAAAAGACGCGGCCTTCGATAAATGATGCGGTCGAAGGCGTTATAAACCCGCTCAAGCTGCTTCGCGACGACCTTTTTGAACTTGTCGTCGCTTATCCTACGAGACCCGCCGTCGCCGACCGCGCGTCAATTGCCGCAGGATTGAAATTCCAAGAGAAGTTTGGTTTTTAACGTCCATTGCCAGGCGTTGATCACAATGTGCGGTGAGCCTCCAAGCGCTGCCCGCTGGATTTCTGCGGAACAACGCAAGATTGACGGATGGCGCGCAAGCCCCCCGGCGAGTGGATGCTTCGCGCGCCCTCTCATTTGCATAATCGCTCAGAGCTTGTAGCCGCCACTTGCTTCGATGACTTGGCAGTTACCAACGGGCTGCATCTGAGGCCACGAAGGCGACGACTGCCGCAACATCAGACATCTCACCGAAACGCCCGAGGACAGCATTGGCCTAGTCATCGGCGAACTGAGAGTTGAGCACTCTCTAACACCGGCAGTTGAGGCGCCGATCCCTGCAATGGAGATCGAGGCCGTCTAGGGCTTGCATGCCGCGATCTTATACCTCGGTGTGAGGAAGTTTATCTAAAATATGCCCGGCGACCATATCAGCTCGATCGTTGAGCTAGAACTGCAGATTTTCCTCGACGGTGTGCCGACAGTTCTCGCAGGCAAGTAGTTTGCCGAAGGACAAACCAGAGTGCCTGTCGTATTCGCGAACTCACTATTGCTCTTAAATGGATACGTACTGATGACCCAGTTGCTAACATAGCAGCTCGCCTGTCTTGCAACATCACTCGCATACGAACTGACCTAGCGCAGCAGGCTTATGAGCAAGGGGCCGGACGTGCTCGTCCAGCCGTGTAGGCCAGCGCCATCCGACCCGTACGGGGATGGCGCCGGGAATGCTGCTGTAACTCGAGGAGCCGAGTTCGCCCCTGTTGCGTCGCGCGCCGCGGATCGCGCCACGATATCGGCCTTTCTCTCGCAAGGTGCGGGACCGCTTCTGTCGAGCATTTAGCTCCTCAGGCTACGCACGCGCTATGCTGCTACCGGCATGCAGGAACTATTTGGTAAAGGCGACATTGCGGTGATAGGCAATAACCGCCCTTCGACGCCAAAGGGCGATTACCCAATCAGATCACCGCCGACTTACGGCGACAGCTCTTCCAGAACTTTGCCCTTCGTCTCCACAGCAAACAGCATCGTCACAACAGCGCCGACGACCAGAATGACGGCGAAGGTCGCAAACACGTACTGAATGCCCATCGATGACATGACAAACCCCACAAGCATCGGGCCGGCGGAGGAGCCGAGACGCAGCCAGGCGCTGCCTGCGCCCGTGCCGATTGCGCGCATACGGGTTGGGTAGATTTCCGCCGAATACAAATACAGTGAGAAGGTCACTGTCTGCACGATGGCATAGGCAAGGCCTGCAAGGATAAGGACCTGCATGGGCGATGTTGCGCCCAGCCACGCCAGGATGGCTAGCGGCACGGGAGCCAGAAGCAATGCCCCTGCGTACCAGCGTTTGCGACCGACCTTGTCGATCAGCAGCGCGCAGATGACGGCAGCGACTACGCCTGCCGCAGACGTCATGAAGCCATAGAGAATGCTTGTTTCGAGCGGTAGATTGAAGGTCTGGCGATAGAGGGTCGGCAGCCAGGTGATCGTTCCGTTCGCCACCATGTAGGCGCAGAACCACATCGCCCAGATCGACAGGGTGCGCTTCAGATAGATCCCCTGGAACAGTTCTTTCCAGTCGGACGTGCGTTTGATGGGCGTTGCAATGATCCGTGGCTCGGGAAGCTCCTTACCGGAGGCGCGAGCGCTTTCTTCCATACGCGTCACGATAGCGTTGGCCTCATCATACCGACCGGTTGCCGCCAGCCAGCGCGGGGATTCTTTCAGAAACCACCGCAGCGGGATCATCAGGATCGCAGGCACCAGACCCACGACGAACATGGCTTTCCAACCGTAGACCGGGACCATGAAGTAGCCGATCAGACCGGCGCCCACGAGGCCGAGCAGGAACATGACCTCATAGAGCAGGAAAAAGCGTCCGCGACCTTTCGAGCCGATCAGCTCGTTGATGTAGGCGCTCGCCACGGGCACTTCTCCGCCAGTGCCTATTCCCTGCACGAAACGAAACGCCATCATCATGCCTGCACCAGCCGCAAAGAGGCAGGCAATATCCATGCTGACGAATAGAAGGATGGTGAACAGCAAGACCTTGAGGCGACCGACCTTTTCCGCGAGCCAGCCAAATAGGATGGCGCCAATGAGCTGCCCCAGATATCCCATCGATAGGATCAGGCCTGTCTGAGATGGAGTGAGCCCCCACTCCCGGACGAGAACCGGCATCGCATAGGCGATGGCGATTACCGTATAACCGTCGAAGAAGGTCGCTGCTCCGACGATGTTACGGGCCCAGAATACTTCCCTCGTGATGGGAAGGCGCTCCAGACGGGCGCTGATGTCGGCTTGCGGATCGGCAACAGCCGTCGCTTCAGCCCTTATTGGCTGCATGATATTCATGATTCCCTCCTCGCTCCGCCGCCTATCTCTCTCCCGGCTACGGATTTGCTTCGTCGTCGTTGCTACGGTGTTTCTGGTTTCCTGTCAGAGATAAATTGCATCGGCATCACCGGCTTTGCGCTTCGGCACCCGGTCATGGGGCTTGCCGCCCAACGCGATCGCGCGGGGCGGCAAAAGATCACTCGGCGGCCAGCAGCTGCTCGACGCGGCCAATGCCTGCGGCACCGAAGGCTGCGAAGATTTCCTGTTCCGCCTTTTCGCCGAGGTTTTTCAGCGGCTCGCGGATCGTCGCATGATCAAGAACGCCGCGGTGGACCAGGCCCAGTTTCAGAGCGACAGTGCCTTCCATATGTGAGCCGCGGTGGTAGACCGCACGGGTCACCGGCAGCAGTTGTTCGAAGATCTTGCGCGCTTGCGGATAATCCTGCGCCTTGCCCGCCTTGATCAGGTCGATCAGAAGCTCAGGCGCGATGTTACCATAGCCGACGAGCAGGCCGTCGACGTCAAACATCGTGGGCAGCAGCCACTCATCATGGCAACTGAGGACCTGCAGGTTCGGATTGGCCTTCTTCAGCTCCGGGATTTCCACATACCAGCGCTTCATGTTGCGCACACCGTTCTTAGTCGCAACGACGCCGGGCTGGGTTGCGATTGCCAGCTGCGTGTCAAGGTCATAGGACGCCTTGGTCACGTCAGGATACTGGAACAGGATTTCCTGCAGGCCGGATTCTTCCCAGATCGCCTTGTAGCGGTCCTGCGGAGCGCCTTTTTGGAAACCGAAACGAAGCCAGCCGTGGTTTGGATAAACGAGCGCACCGGTGGCGCCGGCGGCCTTGCACTTCTTGGCCTCTGCAGCCGCCACGCGAGTTCCCTCACCGGTAATACCGGCGATGATGGGGAGAGAACCGCCAACGGCATCGACGTAAACGCGGATGAGTTCGAGGCGTTCGTCTTCGGTCAGGAACGTGCCCTCGCCGGCGTGGCCGAGAATGACCAGGCTCTTTACGCCTTCCATTGAGGCGAGCCATCTGGCGATTTTGGCATTGGCTGCATAGTCGACCTCGCCATCCCGCGTGAAAGCGGTGACGGGTGCCGGGCTGAGACCGCGAAGATCCATGGGTTGCATCTGATTTCTCCTCCTATCAGCTGCTGTTCTTAATCGATCAGCAGATGGGATCGTTAATGGGAACGTTCCCGTTATCGATCTGAATTGTTCTGGAGTCAACCGTATTTTTCATGCAATATGCATCACTGCCTTTGGACGACAGACCGAGAATGGAAAAATGCAATGGATTCAAAAGAGCGCCAGCGACAACCGCGTGTGACTGTTCACAGCGTCGCGGCGGCGGCGGGCGTGTCGAAGTCGACTGTCTCGCGCATCTTGGACGAGCGGCTGCCGCGGTCCGATAGCGAAACGGCCCAACGTGTCCGCAGGATCGCCGCGGAGCTGGGCTACGTCCGGGACGTTTCCGCCGCCAGCTTACGCCGCGGCAACACGATGACGATCGGCGTCATCGTTCCACGTTTGACGGACACCGTCATGGCGATGCTCTATGAGGCGATCGCCAAAGCCTGCGCCCGCACCGGGCGGTTCGCGATCGTGGCAACGACGGAGGACAAACCCCAGGCGGATCGCCTGGCAGCAGAGTCGCTTCTCAATCGTGGCGTCGATGGATTGATCCTGTCCACGGCACGGAGCGACGATGACTTTCCACGCGAATTGCGCGAACGCGGCGTGCCCTATGTTCTGGCACTCAGAACAGATCGTCATAGCCTGTCTGCCGTGGGCGATGATCGGCTTGGCGGCTATCTCGCGACGCGGCATTTACTGGATTTGGGGCATAGGCAGATAGGCGTGATTGCCGGACCGGACTATGCCTCAAGCGCGACCGGTCGCGTCGAAGGCTACAGGCAGGCCATTGGGGAGGCGTCTATTGATGTTGATCCCCAACTGATCATCCCATCAACATTCGGTATCCAGTCAGGAGCGGAAGCCGTTGAAAAGCTGATGAGCCTGAGCCGCCGTCCGACGGCGATCTTCGCCATCAACGACAACACGGCGATCGGGGCCCTATCAGCCTTGAGCAAGATGGGGATCTCAGTGCCTGATGACGTGTCCCTGGTTGGATACAACGATATTCCTATCGTCAGCCACCTTCCGACCCCCCTTACGACGCTGCGCGTGCCCTTCGACCAGATCGCAGCGAACGCGCTGGATTTGCTCACACATACAACCGTCCCCCGTGACAACCGGGTTATGGTGTCCGCTCCAACGTTGATCCCGCGCAAGTCGACTGCAAGGCTGGGCGCTTAGCTCGCTTCGGTTACTATATTGGTATCCACGAGAACCTAACCGACTAAGCGCACATGCCGAGGCAGGTGCGGAAGAGGAAGCTTAGCATATTGGCCCTACCCTCAGCTGTTGAATTTATTTTCATGCCGCGGTGGTCCACGGAGCCGTGGTGAGGAGGCTGATCAGCTCGCGGGAGGATTGAGGTTTGCCAAAGAAGTACCCCTGTCCGATCTCGCAGCCCATCTTGGTCAACAGTTGGCATTCCAGTTCGGTTTCGACGCCTTCGGCTACAACACTGAGCCCCAGGCCCTGCGCAAGCGCTTTAACGGTCTGCACGATTGTGAGACTCTGCGGATCACGGGCAATTCTCCTGACGAAAGATTGGTCGATCTTGAGCTCATCGAGCGGGAAGTCCGCTAAATAGCTCAGCGACGAATAGCCCGTGCCAAAGTCATCAAGCGCAATCTTGACGCCCATGTTGCGGAGCTCCCTGACCACTTCCAGAGCTGGGCCGCTGTGATCGACAAACGCCGACTCAGTAATTTCCAGACGTAGCCGGCACGCCGGCAGCCCCGACACGACCAACGCCTGATTGACATCGGCAACCAGATCCGCCCTGATCAATTGAAGCGCCGCCACGTTGACGGCCACCGACAGATTTTCCGGCCAGTTCATCGCTTCGAGGCAGGCTTCCTCCAACGCCCAGCGTCCAAGCTCGCAGACAAAACCATTCGCTTCCGCTACGGGAATGAATGTACCGGGAGATACTATGCCGAACTCAGGATGTTCCCAGCGTAATAGCGCTTCGGCACCCTGCAGTGCGCCCGTGTGCAACTCGACCTGTGGCTGATATAGCAAGAAGAATTCACCGTTCCCGAGGCTCGCGCGCATGGCTTGCTCAAGTTGACGCGTTCTATGTTGCTGATGAGCAGCGTCCATGTCATAGGCACGCCATCCGCTGCCAGCCACAGTCTTGGCCGCATCGAGCGCATATTCCGCGCGTTCAATCGCTCGGTCAGCGTTCTCATCCATCGCTGCCCTGGAGGAGATGCCGACGTGGACGCTGAGACGAATTTGGCTGTTGGCAAGCTCGAGTGGGGCATCGAACAGTCCAAGAACGGCCTGTGCACAGTCCTCCTGGTTTGAAAAAACGGATGTCTGGATAGCGATTACAAAAACGTCGCCGTTGAGGCGGCCGGCGGAAAAAATCCTTGGGTCGCTCGTGAGACGATTAGCCACCGCCCTCAGCAGATCGTCCCCGATATCGCGCCCCATCGTCGCGTTGAGGACGCTGAACCGATGCAGCCCAATGACGGCAAAATACATTGGTTGGTGGCAATCGCGAACATGGTCCGAGAAAGCCCGCCTGTTCATCAGTCCGGTCAAGTCATCGTAATTGGACAGATATTGAAGCCGTTCCTCATAAAGCTGCCGCACTGTCATGTCCCTGATCATCAGGCTACCGACAAATCTTCCTGGCTGGCTCCCTCCGGCTTCATCCGGACACTCTATTGGCGACATCGTTATCGTCGCTTCGAGGTGTTTTACGGAACCACCGATCGTTATCGAGAACCGACGGGCGGCACTTTGAACAACGCTGGGCTCTTTCTCGTGGTCGGCTGCGAGTTTCAGAACAAGGTCATAAACCGGGTGGGGCACTGCCTTCGACAACATCTGCCCCTTGTAGCCAATATCGTCCCAACCCAACATGGCTCTCGCGGAATCGCTCTCCTCAAAAATCATGAATCGATGGTCGAATGCCAAGACCGCATCGGTGCTGTCTGTAACGATCTTGCGAAGGAGGCGGCGGATATTCCGCTGCTCCGCATTGGCTAATTCCGCGAGAAAGCGACTGAAATCTACCTTCTCTGTCAACGTCAGCACCAAAGCCAGGCAAACGATCATCCAGTAGGTTGCGGTGTGTATAACGAAGCCCTGGTCTCGCTGCAGAACAAAGGCCACAGCTTCTCCGCCGATGAGCAGGCTGAACGCCAACAGGAAGGGGAGAGCCGCAGGTGCCGTGCGCAACGCCAGCGCTGCAGCGACGATGGCCGCGGCAATGGCGAGCTCCGCGGGAAGCTGATAGCTTTCCTTCAGTAAGCGCCCCTGCAGAATCGTTTCCGCCGCCAGAATATGGAGCATCGGGCCAGGCAGCTGACCGTAGACCGGAACAGGAAAGATGTCTTTGAGCTCAGTTGCGTAGGCACCGATGACAATCGACCGGGCGCGCAGCCGTGCCCCATCAAAGTCGGGCTTCAAAATCTCAGACAGAGATATTGTCGGTACGGTTGACGGCTCAATTGAAAAATCGATCAGGCGAGTACCTGCGGCTGGCTGGGTTTTACTGAGAACTCCGGGCGCGGATTGAGTGAGACGTCCATCCAGCAGATCACCCAGCTCAAATCGCCGTATCGTCCCATCCGCATCCAAGGCCACGTTTGCGAATGCTAGCCACGCGTTGTCGGCGAACGAACCGAGGGGCTGGGTCACAACGGCCGGACCTCCCGCATCAGCAGATCGGTGCTGCTTGAACACAGGAAGAACCACGCCTCCACCGGCATCGCTCAGGGCCTTACTCAGCCGCGCGTCTTCGCTTGCAGTTGATGGCGTGCTGAAGTCGATATCGATAAAGATGTCATCGACGCCGATCCTAGAAAGTTTATCCAGGAGTTCGGCATAGATACTGCGAGGCCAAGGCCACCTTCCGACGTCGTCAAGCGTCTGCTTATCGATCGCGAGATAAACCAGATTTCCCGACGCGGGACGCGGGGCGGCCGCAAAACGCCGGTTGAGAAAGGCGTTATCGAGGCTCTTGATCACCGGCAGAGCGTTTCCGCTCAGGGTTAGTTCAAGGATGGCCCCGATGATGAAAACCCGAACGGCTCGCGAAGCTGATATCCGGAAACGGAACTGGCGCATTTGACAGGGCCTTTCGTCTAGTTCCCATTCCCATTCCCATTCCCGCCACCGCGACCGCCATTACCTTGACCGTTCCCGTTCCCCTCGTTCCCGGTACCGTTTCCGCCGCCGTTACCATTCCCGTTTCCATTGTTGCCCTGGCCGTTCCCGCCGTTGTTGCCATGGCCATTGCCGCTGTTGCCCTGGTTACTTCCGCCGGCGTTGCCATTGCCTTGGCCGTTACTGTTTCCGTTGTTACCCTGGCTGTTATCATGGCCTCGGCTGCTGCCGTTCGAGTTGCTGCCATCGTGACCGGAGGAAGACGCTTCGCCACCGCGGCTGCGGCCCCCTCCAACGCTGCCGCCGGCGTGGTTCGTGGTATTCGGTCCAGGCGATGAGCCATGTGGCGAGGTACCGGCGCTACTCTGTCTGGACGCCCCGACGACGCTGGTGCGCCCTACAGCAGGTACACGGGCGGAGGAAGGCGCAACGTTCGTCACGGCAGGCATCGATGCGATCCCGGCCACAGTCATACCTTTGACTGTATCGACCGAGGCACTTTGACCAGGCCCCACATTGCTCCGCTGGCCACTTTGGAAGGAAGTGACTTGAACAAGGCCCCGGTTCACCGCCACCGCGGCGGTCTGTTTGAAGACAGAGACCCTAAAATTGGTGCCCTTTACTACGGCCGCGAGGAAGGGTGTCTGGACGGTCGTATGCGGCTGGTTGCGTTTTTCGATCTCCAGATCGAGCACGCCGACCTGCTGGACGATTTCGGTCTTGGTTTCGGTGGATCCGGCTGTAAAGAGGCCGGCTAAACTATTGGGCTGAAAGGTAACGCTTTCCACACCCCGAACCAACTGAACACGCCCTTTCGGACCGGTCTGGACCCACGCATTGTTCGGAACGACGTCGCCAGTTCGCACAGGCTGCCATGTCTTCCTGTCAATGGTAACGGCAACCTGCTGGCTCGCTTTCGCAACCTGCCAATCTCCTGGGCCAGCCAAAGCGGAAGTTGCAACGAAGAGACTGACGACTAGCGCTGCAAAGATCCGATACATTCCTGCCCCCGTATATATCAGCAAGACTTAATCATCAGAGTCCTTAAGTTCTTTTGAATCATTCCAGACGAAGGCCGCATATTCGTGAATCGGCTAGGTTCAATCACAAGTTAAACACGCCAGCGCCGGTCCCGCGCCAGCGAGAGCACGACGGAGCGACTGGTTCTTGACTCCGCCAAACATCCCGTCGGCTCCCAATCCTGAGCAAGCTTCCAGCTCCGCTACGATATCCGCAAGGACGGCGAATTTACGGGAGATCTACGACACCATAACTGGACGGGCGGCAATCGTAAGCGGAAAGCTCTAGTGCGATCGTCCTCTCGACAGCGCTAATACTCTGGTGGATTCATGAATTCAGCAAATGTCGAACTTGATGAAGGGGCGCGTCATTGATGGCGGAAATCGGCACACATATCATCTCCTGCCGGCATCCCAGCGGAGAGATCGTGGAAGTCACGGTGGTATCGCGCGATTCCGGCGAGACCGTATACGTCTATGCGGATCGATCCGGTGAGCAGTGGCTGCTGACAAGGCAGATCGACAGCTCTTTCCTAGACGTATTCCACGGTATTCTTTTGAAACCTATTGCGGGCGAGTTCCTCGGACTCGCGACCATGACTGTTGGTTTCCACGCAGAA
>UCEY01000023.1 GCA_900471605.1 Hyphomicrobiales bacterium
TAAGCCCCTCCCCCTTGTGGGGAGGGGTTGGGGAGGGGTCTGGCTTTTCAAGATCGCGTCCATCCCTACACCCCCAGCACCTTATGCAGCATGTCCATCCTGCCCGGCAGTTCCCCGACCGGGAAATCCGCGACCATCCGGCCGTGGTCCATCAGGTAGAAGCGGTCGGCGACGCGGCTGGCGAAACGAAAATTCTGCTCCACCAAAAGCACCGTCATGCCGCGTTCCTTGAGCGTCTTCAGCACCTCGCCGATCCGCTGCACGATGACCGGCGCGAGGCCTTCGGTCGGCTCGTCCAATATCAAAAGCTTGACGCCGGTGCGCAGGATGCGGGCGATCGCCAGCATCTGCTGCTCGCCGCCGGAAAGCTTGGTACCGGGGCTGGAGCGACGCTCCAGAAGGTTCGGGAACAGTTCGTAGATCTCGTCGAGCGACATGCCGCCTTCGGCCACGACCGGCGGCAGCATCAGGTTTTCCTCGACGGTCAAGGTCGAGAAGATGCCGCGCTCTTCCGGTACGAAACCGATGCCGGCATGCGCCGTGCGATGCAGCGGCACGCTGGCCATGTCCTTGCCGGCAAAGCGGATCTCGCCCTTGCGCTCGCGGATGATGCCGACGATGGTTCTGAGCGTCGTCGTCTTGCCGACGCCGTTGCGGCCGAGAATGGTGATCGTCTCGCCCTCGCCCACCGTCATGTCGACGCCGTGCAGGACGTGGCTTTCGCCATACCAGGCATTGAGATTGGAAACCTGCAGGAGCGGTGCCATCAAGCCTCCTCCGTGCCCATATAGGCCGTGCGGACGCGCGGATCCTGGCTGACCTCGGCATAATCGCCCTCGGCAAGGATCTCGCCGCGCTGCAGGACCGTCACGTGGTGGCAGATGTCGGCGACGACCGAAAGATTGTGCTCGACCATCAGCACCGCCCGGGTCTTCGCCACCTCGCGGATGATGTTGGAAACGGTGCCGATATCCTCCTGCCCCATGCCGGCCATCGGCTCGTCGAGCAGCAGAACCTTGGGATCGAGCGCCAACGTCGTGGCGATCTCCAGCACGCGCTTGCGGCCATAGGAGAGATCGGCGGCGAGCGCATTGCGTTCGCGCTTCAGGCCAACCGATTCGATCAGCTCGTCGGCGCGGGCATTCAGCCGGTCGAGCGAGGACACCGGCAGCCAGAACTGCGTCGACAGACCGCTCGGCCGCTGCAGCGCGACGCGCACGTTGTCGAGCACCGTCAGATGCGGGAAGACCGCCGAAATCTGGAAGGACCGGACGAGCCCCATCCGCGCGACCCTGTCCGGCGGCGTCTTGGTGATGTCCGTGCCCAGAAGCGTGATCGAACCCGCCGTCGGCTGCAGGAACTTTGTCAGCAGGTTGAAGACGGTCGTCTTGCCGGCCCCGTTCGGGCCGATCAGCGCGTGGACGCGCGCGTGGCGAACGTCGAGATCCACATTCTTCACCGCCATGAAGGCGCCGAAGCTTTTCGAGAGGCCGCGGGCGGACAATACCACCCGCGGCTCTTCCTGTTTTGCTGTGGCAGTGAACGCCATTACTTCACCAGATCGCAGCCGCTCTTGGCGGGATCCATGTAGGCGTCCTTGCCGGGAATGGTGGCGAGCACGTTGAAATAATCCCAGGGCTCCTTGCTTTCGGCCGGCTTCTTGACCTGCAGCAGGTACATGTCGTGGATCATCCGGCCGTTCTTGGCGACCGTGCCGCCGCGCGCGAAGAAATCGTCGACCGGCATTTCGTGCAGCGCCTTGGAAACGGCGTCCGCATCGTCCGTGCCGGCCTTCTGGACCGCCTTCAGATATTGCGTGACCGCCGAATAGGTGCCGCTGTGGATCATGTTCGGCATCTTCTTGGTGCGGGCGAAGAACTTTTTCGCGAACTCGCGGCTCTTGTCGTCGAGGTTCCAGTAATAACCCTCGGTCAGGGTCAGACCCTGCGCCGCCTGCAGGCCGAGGCCGTGCACTTCGGCAAGCGTGAAGAGCAGCGCCGCCAGCCGCTGACCGCCGGCGGTGATGCCGAATTCCGCCGCCTGCTTGATGGCGTTGGACGTGTCGAGGCCGGCATTGGCGAGGCCGATCACCTTGGCGCCGGAAGACTGGGCCTGCAGCAGGAAGGACGAGAAGTCGGTGGTCGCCAGCGGATGGCGGACCGCGCCGACGATCTTGCCGCCCGAGGACTTCACGAAATCGCCGGTCTGCTGCTCGAGCGAATAACCGAAAGCATAGTCGGCGGTGAGGAAGAACCAGCTGTCGCCGCCCTGCTTGACGAGCGCGCCGCCGGTGCCGACCGCGAGCGCATGGGTGTCATAGGCCCAGTGGAAGCCGTAGGGGCTGCAGGCCTTGCCGGTCAGATCGGTGGTCGCCGCACCGGTGACGATGTCGATCTTCTTCTTTTCCTTGCCGATCGCCTGCACCGCGAGCGCCACCGACGAGGTCGTCAGTTCCATGATCGCGTCGACCTGCTGGGTATCGTACCACTGGCGGGCGATGTTGGAGGCGATGTCCGGCTTGTTCTGGTGGTCGGCATCGACGATCTCGATCGGCTGCCCCAGAACCTTGCCGCCGAAATCCTCGACCGCCATCTTGGCCGCCTCGACCGACGACTTGCCGCCGAAATCGGCATAGACGCCCGACTGGTCATTCAGGATGCCGATTTTCACCTTGTTGTCGGATGCACCTCCCGGCGCGCTCTGCGCGAATGCCGCGCTGCTCGCGAGAAGGACGGCCAAGGATGCCAGAATTGTCTTGTGCATGATTTCTCCTCCCAGAGAATGTGCCCAGAAAATTTGAAAGGTCTGTTCAAAATTGGTGAGCCGCTCTCCTCAAAGCGGCAGCTCCGGATTGCATGGTTCAGGAAAACCGCCGTTGACGCAAGCAGGCCGCTGTAATTAATTGCAAACAGCATCTGTGCATTTTTGAACAGACGGGAACACATTGAGCAACAACCAGAACTTCACCTGGGACGACCTGCAGTATTTCCTGGCTGTGGCCCGCAGCGGACAATTGTCCACCGCCGCCCGCCAGTTGCGCACCAGCCACGCGACCGTCTCCCGGCGCATCGACCGGCTGGAATTCGCGCTCAAGGTCAAGCTTTTCGAGCGCAATCCACGCGGTTACGTCCTCACCGGCATGGGCCAGCGCTTCATCGAGACGGCGGAGCGGATCGAGGTCGAGGCGGACCGGCTGCAGGCGGATGTCGCCTCGGGCACCACCGCTCAGCGCGGCGTGGTGCGGCTGAGCACCCCGGAAGGGTTCGCGAACTTCTTCTTCGCCGACAAGATCCGCAGCTTCTGCGACAGCCATCCCAACATCTCGCTGGAGCTGGTGACGATCCAGCAGATCATGTCCCTGTCGCGCAAGGAGGCGGATATCGCCGTGTCGCTCGATCCGCCCAAGGACGGGCCCTATCTCACGGAGAAACTGACCGACTACAGTCTCAACGTCTACGGCACGAAGTCATACCTGGCGAAGGCAGGCCCGATCCGCAATCGGCAGGATCTGCTGTCGCACCCGTTCATCGGTTATATCGAGGACATGATTTTCGCGCCCGGGCTCGATTATCTCGGCGACGTTCATCCGGGCATCCGCGCGCGCTTCCAGAGCTCCAGCATCTTCGCGCAATTGACCGCGACGCTGGATGGGCTCGGCCTCTGTGTGCTGCCGCATTTCATCACCCGCAAGCAGCCCGATCTCGAAATCGTGCTGCCCGACGAGGTGGAACTCAGACGCAGCTACTGGCTGGTTTGCCATAGGGACCTGAGCCAGATCCCCCGTGTCAGAATGGTGAGGGACTACATCTTCCAGTCCGTCGGGGCCAATCAGGACGCCTTCCTCAAGAGTTACCAGGCTCCCGAGGAAGGCGCTCGCCGTCACTCCGCCGCCATCGGCAGGTCGTCACGGCTGTCGAAAAGGTCGCCCTGATTGGCGGGCGTCCGGTCGTCCTTGTCGTTCTTCTTCTTGGGCTCGCGGCCGAAGAACAGGGCATAGGCAGCCGGCAGGACGAGAACGGTCAGTACCGTCGCGACCAGGATGCCGCCCATCATCGCATAGGCCATCGGACCCCAGAACACGCCGCGCGAGATCGGGATCAGCGCCAGCACGGCGGTCAGCGCCGTCAGCATGATCGGCCGGAAACGACGCACGGCGGCACCGACGATCGCCTCCATCCGTTCCATGCCCGCCGCGATATCCTGGTCGATCTGGTCGACAAGGATGATCGAGTTGCGCATGATGATGCCGAGCAGTGCGATGACGCCGAGGATCGCCACGAAGCCGAACGGCGCGCCGGTCAGAAGCAGCGCCATGGCGGCGCCGATGATGCCGAGCGGACCGGTGGCCAGCACCAGCATCGCCTTGCCGAAATGCTGCAGCTGAACCATCAGCAGCACGAGGATGACCAGGAGCATGATCGGTGCCTTGGCGGCGATCGAGTTCTGGCTTTCCGCCGCGTCCTCCGCACCGCCCTGGATCTCGACCTTGTAGCCGGCCGGCAGGTTTGCGCGCAGGTCCGCCATGCTGTTGTAGAGGTTGAGCGACACCTGGGTCGGTTCGACGCCATCCGGCAGCGTTGCCTTGACGGTGATCGTCGGCAGGCGGTCGCGGCGCCATTCGATGCCCTGTTCGAGAACCGGCACGACCTTGGCAACCTGCGAGACCGGCACGAAGCCGCCGAAATCCGTCGGCACATAGACCGACTGGACCGCCGAAAGCAGGGTGCGGGTGGCATCCGGTTCGCGGACGACGATCGAGACGGTTTCTTCGCCGTCGCGGAAGTCGCTGATCGGAGCACCGGCGGTCGCGGCCTGCAGCATCTGGCGGATACGCTGCGAGGTGACGCCCAGCGCCCGGGCGCGGTCCTGGTCGATGACCAGCTTCATGCCGGTGACCGGTTCCATCCAGTCGTCATGGATCGCGCCGAACAGCGGCTGCTGCTGGTAGCGTTCCTTGACCTGGTCGGCGATGCGGCGCACTTCCGAAGCGTCCGGGCCGGTGACGCGGATCTGGACCGGCCAGCCGACCGGCGGACCGAGGAACAGGCGATCGACCTTGCCGCGCACGGTCGGGAAATCCTTGGCCAGGATATCCCTGAGCTTGATGATCAGCCGTTCGCGGGCCTCGACATTCTTGGACATGATCAGGAGCTGCGCATAGTTCGGGTTGCGGAGCTGCTGGTCGAGCGGCAGGAAGAAGCGCGGCGCGCCCTCGCCGATATAGGTGGCCACGAAGGTCTTGTCCTGATCGGGCAGGATCTTTTCCTCGAGAGCCTTCGCCTGGCGTTCGACTTCCTCGATCGCCGTGCCTTCCGGCAGCCACAGGTCGACCAGGATTTCCGGCCGCGACGACTGCGGGAAGAAGCTCTGCGGGATGAACTGGAACGACCACAGGCTGCCGAAGAAGGCACCGAAGGTCAGGACGAGCACGATCGCCTTGTGCCGCACCGACCAGGCGACGGCATGCCTGACGCCCCGGTACATGCGCGTGTCATAGGCATCGTGATGGGTGCCTGCGTGCGCCCGCTGCTTGAGGATCATGTGGCCGAGCCAGGGGGTGAAATAGACGGCCACGAACCAGGACGTGACGAGCGCGATGCCCACCACGTAGAACAGCGAGCGCACGTATTCGCCGGCGGTGGAATCGGCGAACCCGACCGGAATGAAGCCGGCGGTGGTGATCAGCGTGCCGGTCAGCATCGGGAAGGCGGTGGACGAGTAGGCGAAGCTCGCGGCATCGAGGCGCGCGAGCCCCTCCTCCAGCTTGCGTTCCATCATCTCGACGACGATCATCGCGTCGTCGACGAGCAGGCCGAGCGCAATGATCAGCGCGCCGAGCGAGATGCGCTGCAGCTCGATGCCCATGTAGAACATGATCGCGAACGTCGCAGCCAGCACCAGCGGGATGGTGATGGCGATGACGATGCCCGAACGCCAACCGATCGAGATCAGCGAGACGATGAGGACGATGACCAGCGCTTCCAAAAGTGCCTGGGTGAACTCGCCGACCGCTTCGGTGACGACTTCCGGCTGGTTGGAGACCTGCTCGACGGACACGCCGACCGGCAGCGTCTCTTCGAACCGCTTGTAGGTGGCTTCGACCTCATGGCCGACATCGGTGACCTTGAAGCCTGGCGCCATGACGACGCCAACCTGGACGCTGTCGTGGCCATTGAAGCGGAACTTCCGCTGATAGGGGTTTTCGAGGCCGGCGGTGACGGTGGCGATATCGCCGAGCCGGATCACCTGGTTGCCGGCCTTGAGGCGGAGTTCGCGGATGTCTTCAGGGGTCGTGACGCCGCCTTCGACCGAGATGCGCACCGAGCGATCGGCGGTCTGGACGCTGCCGGCGGGATCGATATTGTTCTGGCCGGACAAGGCATCGCGGATGCTGAGGGCGGTGAGGCCCCGTTCCGCGAGCGCCTTCGACGAGACGTCGATGAAGATCTTCTGCGGCTGGTCGCCGAGGATGACCGCCTTTTCGACGCCGGGCGTGGCGAGCAGCATGTCGCGGGCCTGGATCGCGAACTGCTTGAGCTCCGGATAGCTGTAGCCTTCGCCGCTGATCGAGTTGAGCGTGATGTAGGTATCGCCGAACTCGTCGTTGAAATAGGGACCGAGCAGGCCGGCCGGCAGATCCTGATTGATATCGCCGATCTTCTTACGGACCTGGTAGAAGGCGTCCTTGACCTGGGCGGTATTGGTATCGCCCTTGATCTGCACCGTGGTGATCGCCACACCGGCGCGGGTATAGGACTTGACCCAGTCGAGATGCGGGGTTTCCTGCAGCTTGCGCTCGATCTTGTTGACCACCTGGTCCTGCATCTCCTCGATGGAGGCGCCGGGCCAGACGGTCTGCACGACCATGACGCGGAAGGTGAAGTCCGGATCTTCCTTCTGGCCCATGTTCATGACGCCGAGCGCGCCCATGACGATGATGAGGCCGAACAGGAAGCGGGCGATGCTCGGATGGGCGATCGCCCAGCGGGACAGGTTGAACCGGGCCTTTTCCGGGGGATTGGCCTGATGAGAGGAGCTCATGGTCTTGGGTCCTTTGAAGCCGGCGATCAGGGCGCGAGCGATGCGGTGGTAAGGCCGCTGACGCTGCCGAAGCGCGAGGCGACGGTTTCCGGCAGCTTGACCTTCATATCTTCCTTCATGAACTGCGTGCCGGCCGAGACGACGAGATCGCCCTTGGCAAGCCCTTCGGCGACGCGAACGCCGTCATCAGAGAAATCGGCGACCTTGACGGCGCGCGAATTGACGGTGCCCTTGCTGCGGTCGACGATCCAGACGACCGACTGGCCGTCCTTCTTGGAAAGTGCCGCAAGCGGAATGGCGTAAGTGGCGACGGAATTGCTTTCGGCCGCCTCGATCGTCGCGGTCATGCCGAGCAGGACACGGCCGTCCTCGGGCAGGCTGACGCGGACCGCAAAGGTGCGCGACTGCGCATCGGCGCTGCCGGCAACTTCGCGAACCTTGCCGTCGAGCGCCAGACCGGTAGCGGACCAGAAGCTGGCCTTCACCGTCTTGCCCGGTGCGAACTGGGCGACATCCATTTCGGGAACGGCGATCTGCACTTCCTTGCTGCCCTCGACGGCAACCGAGAGAACCGGCGTGCCGGACGCGACCACCTGGCCGATGTCGGCGCTGACGGCGGTGACGATGCCATTCTGGTCGGACTTCAGTTCGGTATAGGCGACCTGGTTGCGGGCCTGATCGAGCGCCGACTGGGCCGATTCCTTCTGCGAAACGGCCTGGTCATTGGCGAGTTGCGCCTGTTCGAGCTGCGACTGGGAGGAAATGCTCTTCTCGACAAGCGTCTCGGCGCGGCGGCGGGCAAGCCCTGAGATTTCCACCTGCTTCTGGGCGGATGCGAGATCGGCCTCGGCGCGGCGCACGGCGAGCTGGTAATCGACGGAGTCGAGCCTTGCCAGCACGTCGCCGGGGCGGACCCGCTGGCCGACATCGACGAGCCGTTCGGTGATCTTGCCGGCGACGCGGAAGCCGAGGTTCATCTCGGTGCGCGCCTTGACGGAACCGGAATAGTCCATCTTGCGGCCGTGATCGGCGGCAGCGACCTCGGTCACCTTGACCGGGCGGACGATTTCCGGGGCTTCGGCTTTCTTCTCCTGCGAGCAGGCCGTCAGCGCACCGAGGGCGGTCGCGACCAAAAGGCCCTTGAAGAGAAACGAGACATCACGTCTGGTGTTTACGAAAAACATGGATCCGCACTCCTGATGGCGGGTTTTCGATCGAGACGCCCCCATAAACGGTGGGAGTGGGCGCCGGTGTTTACTTGAGAGCCCTGAGGGCGAATTCGACGAGATCGGCCGGCGTCATGCGCCGGTCCTCGATCAGGCATTCCGCGACGATCTGCGGATGGCAGAGCGTGACGGCGGTGGCACACATGCACTCCGATGCCAGAACGGCATCCTGCTCACGAAATTCGCCGGCAACGATACCCTCGCGGATGACGTCGGCGACGATCGCCTGCAACTGCTTGATGTGATCCTCGACAACGGACCACTGCTCTTCAATGGCAATGACCACCATCTCGTGGACCTTGTTTTCGTGCAGAAAGGTTTCCACGGTGATCCGATGCTGCTGCAGGAAATGGTCGCGCAGCCGCTCCGTCGCACTCACCGGACGGGCTGCATTGGCACGCGCTACGGCACGGCCGGCTTCCATCATCCGATGCGCGAGCGCCTTGTGGATGTCCGCCTTCGACGAGAAAAAGCGGTAGATATTGGCAGGCGACATGCCGAGATCACGAGCGATGTCGGCGACGTTGGTCTTGGTATAGCCGTAGTGCTTGAACAGCCGCTCAGCCGCATCGAGGATGCGGGTGACGTTGTCCTGTCGCGACGTTTCCAGGGTATTTTCGTTGGTATCCATACCGCTGCTGGCTTCCATTTTACGTGTGACGATTTTCATCTTTCGTCAGTCGTAAACTGAAAATCGTCATTAGTCAACCGGCACCCGGGTGTAGCCGTCGCCGCAAGATAAAAATTTTCCGGATGGGAACCAAAATGGGACTCAGACATTAAATCGCGTTAGACCGATGGACTTATTATGGCTGGGAACGAGTAATGAGCCTGATGCAGGGCCGCAGCTTTCCGTCGTTGCGTCGCGTTAGGCTACGAACGTCGCGGGTTGGGGATAGTTGATGAGCGTGCCGCAAAGTTACGAAGTTTCGTTGCTTGATGAGGAACGTTATCGCCTGCTCGTCGATTCCATCACCGACTACGCGATCTACATGATCGACCCGAACGGCAAGATCGTCAGCTGGAACCCCGGCGCGCAGCGCTTCAAGGGGTACGAGGCCTGGGAAATCCTCGGCGAACACTTTTCCCGCTTCTATACGCCGGAAGACAGGTTGGCGCGTGCGCCCGAACATGCGCTGCGCACCGCTGCAGCCGAAGGCCGGTTCGAAAGAGAGGGCTGGCGGGTCCGCAAGGACGGCACCCGCTTCTGGGCCCATGTCGTCATCGACCCGATCCGGAGCCGTTCCGGCGAACTTCTCGGCTTCGCCAAGGTGACCCGCGATCTGACCGAACGGAAGAAGGCCGAGACGGAACTGAGGGCAAGCGAGGAGAAATTCCGGCTCCTCGTCCAGGGAGTGACCGATTACGCCATCTACATGCTCGACCCGGACGGTTACGTCAGCAACTGGAACGCTGGCGCCATGCGCATCAAGGGCTATACGGCGGACGAAATCGTCGGCCAGCATTTTTCGCAGTTCTATACGCCGGAGGACCGCGAACGCGGTGACCCGAAGCGCAGCCTGGAAACCGCGCGGCGCGAGGGACGGTTCGAGAAGGAAGGCTGGCGGCAGCGCAAGGATGGTACGCGTTTCTGGGCGCATGTGATCATCGACGCGATCCGCAACGAGGAAGGCACCCTTCTCGGTTTTGCCAAGATCACCCGCGATATCACCGAAAAGGTCGAGGCGCAGAAGGCCCTTACGCAGGCGCGCGAGGAACTTTTCCAATCCCAGAAGATGGAGGCGATCGGCCAGCTGACGGGCGGCGTCGCCCACGACTTCAACAATCTGCTGATGGCAGTGCTCGGCAGCCTGGAAATTCTCAAGAAACGCCTGCCTGACGACCCGGCGCTGATGCCGTTGCTGGACAATGCCATCCAGGGCGCCGAACGGGGCGCGGCGCTTACCCAGCGCATGCTCGCCTTCTCGCGCCGCCAGGAATTGAACATGCAGGCGATCGACGTGCCGGCGCTCGTCAACGGCATGATGGATTTCGTGCAGCGCTCGCTCAGCACTGCCGCCTCCGTCGAGACCCGTTTTGCCGAAAACCTGCCGCCCGTCACCAGCGACCCGGTTCAGCTCGAAACCGCCATTCTCAACCTGGTGGTCAACGCCCGGGATGCCATGGCGGGGGGCGGCCGGATCGTCATCACCGCCGAGGAATATCTCGCCGACGAAAAAACGGAGCGGCTGAAGCCCGGCCTTTACGTGCGGCTGGCCGTCACCGACAGCGGCGAAGGCATGGACGAGGAAACGCTTATCCGCGCCACGACACCCTTCTTCACCACCAAGGGCGTCGGCAAGGGAACCGGGCTCGGACTGTCCATGGTGCAGGGCCTGACCGAACAGTCGGGCGGGAAACTCGAAATAGAAAGCCGCAAGGGCAAGGGCACGACTGTTTCGCTCTATCTGCCCGCGGCAGATGTAAACGACTGTCCGCAGTCTTCGGAGAAAACCATGCCTTCGCCCGCCGCCACTCCCAGAGGACGTCTCACCATTCTCGCCGTCGATGACGACGCACTGGTCCTGATGAATACGACGCTGATGCTTGAGGATCTCGGTCACACGGTGATCGAAGCCTATAGCGGCGCCGATGCCCTGAAGGAGCTGAGAAGCGGCGCACATGACATCGACATTGTCATCACCGACCATTCCATGCCGCGCATGACCGGTTCGGAACTGGCCGCCGTCATCCGCGAGGAAAGGCCGGGCCTGCCGGTGGTGCTGGCGACCGGTTATGCGGAATTGCCGACCGGAGGCGACAACCGGCTGCCGCGATTGCCCAAGCCTTTCTCGCAGAACCAGCTTGAGGAGACCATCGCCACGGTTCTTGCCGGCGGACGCTGAACCAATCGGCCTCGCCGCGCGTTGTCGTGCCGTGTCAGAACGGAGAACGGCAATGGTCTTCAAGCATCAGCATTTTCACGAGACGCCCCCTGAGGTCGAGGCGGAGTTCCCCCCGAGCGCGACGCTTGAAGGAGCGGTCTCCGATGCGCTGGCTTCGGCCGGCGGTGTCGATGCAAGCGACGTCACCGTCACCGCCAGCGGATCGGAGATCACTCTGAGCGGAACCGTCCAATTGGAGACCGAAGTAGTGCGGGCCGAGGAAGTGGCGCGGAGCGTCGCAGGCGTCACCAACGTTCGCAACGAAATCAGCTTCAACGGCATCGCCTGACCCAGCCGAAGCCCGATGCAAGAAGGTCCGGACGCACAACGCCCGGACCTTTTCCGTTGAGCCATGCCTATCGCGGCAGCGCATAGGCGATCACGTAATCACCGGGCTTGGTGCCGACCGAGCCGTGGCCGCCGGCCACCATCACTACGAACTGGCGGCCGTCATCGACCGCGTAGGTCATCGGCGTCGCCTGGCCGCCGGCCGGCAGCCGCGCCTTCCACAGCTCCTTGCCATTGGTAAGGTCGTACGCACGAAGATAGTTGTCGACCGCGGCACCGAGGAACGCGAGACCGCCCTTGGTGATCATCGGTCCGCCGATGCCGGGCACCCCGACCTTGAAGGGCAGCGGCAGCGGCGTCATGTCGTAGACGGTACCGTTGCGGTGCTTGTAGGCGGTCTGGCCTGTCCTCAGGTCGACGCCCGAGACATAACCCCATGGCGGTGCCTGGCACGGGATCTGCAGCGGCCCGAGGAATGGCCCCATATAGACGCCGTAGGGCGCGCCTTCATTGCGGTTGAGGCCCTGTTCGCTGCCCTTCTGGTCCTGGCTCTTCGGCGGAATGTCCGCGCGCGGCACCAGCCTGGAGGTGAAAGCGAGATAGGTCGGCATGCCGAACATCACCTGCCGTTCCGGATCCACCGCGACGCTGCCCCAGTTGAACGTGCCGAAATTGCCCGGATAGACGATCGTGCCCTTGAGCGACGGCGGCGTGTAGCGGCCGAGATAATTGTATTCATGATACCGGATGCGGCAGACCATCTGGTCGAACATGGTAATGCCCCACATGTCCCGTTCTTCGAGCGGCCTCGGCTTGAATGTCAGAGCCGAGGTGGGCTGCGTCGGCGCCGTGCGGTCTTCCGGGATCGCTCCCGCCGGTGCGGGCTCCTCGGTCACCGGAATGATCGGCTCGCCGGTGCGCCGGTCGAGCACGTAGATATCGCCCTGCTTGGTCGGGCCGACCAGCGCCGGCACCACCGTGTTGTCCGGTCTGGCGATGTTGAGGAGGACCGGCTGGGCGGGGACGTCCATGTCCCAGAGATCGTGATGCACCGTCTGGCGAACCCAACGGTCGGCGCCGGTATTGAGGTCGAGCGCGACGATCGACGAGGAATATTTCTCGACATTGTCGCTGCGGCCCATGCCGAGCTGGTCGGGCACCTGGTTGCCGAGCGGGATATAGACAAGCCCGAGTTCCTCGTCGACGCTGAATACCGACCAGCTGTTCGGCGAATTGGTCGTGTAGGTCTGGCCCGGCGGCAGCGGCTGGGTCTGGCTCGGATTGCCGGAATCCCAGTTCCAGATCAGTTTTCCCGTGTCGACGTCAAAGGCGCGGATGACGCCGGATTGCGACTGGGTGGAATAGTTGTCGTTGACCGCGCCGCCGATGATGATCTTGTTGCCGGCGATCGCCGGCGGCGAGGTCGAATAATAATAACCGGCCGGATTGTACTGCATGCCGCTGGTGAGCTGCAGGGTTCCGTTGTCGGCGAAGGAGGTGCAGACCTGTCCGTTCGCGGCATCGAGCGCGATCAGCCGCGCATCCGAGGTCGGAAGGTAAACGCGTTCCGCGCAAGGGCTGCCGGCGGCGGCCGCTTGATCCCTATAGTAACTGACGCCGCGGCAGGTCTGGTGCTGGCGGTCCGGGTTCATGCCGGAATGCGGGTCGTATTTCCACTTCTCCTTGCCGGTCGTCGCATCGAGCGCGATGGCGAGATTGTGCGGCGTGCAGAGATAGAGCGAATTGCCGACCTTCAGCGGCGTCACCTGATAGGTGGTCTCCCCGACATCGTCCGGCCGCTTCACGTCGCCGGTCTGGTAACGCCAGACTTCGGTGAGCCTGGCGACGTTATCGACCTTGATCTGGTCGAGCGGCGAATAACGCTGGCCGTAGGGCGTGCGGCCGTACTGGTGCCATTCGCCCGGCGGCACGTTGCCGCCCATCGGCGGAGCGGCGGCGACGGACTGTGTCGGAAGTTCGCCGCTCCGGTCGAGCGGATCGAGGAACATCGACACGATGGCAACCACGATCGCGATCATCAGCGAAATGCCGAGCGGCAGGGCACTGGCTCCGTAACGCATGCCGGTCGGGCTCGCGAAACCGAGGGGGGTGCGGATCCGGGGCGTCAGGAGCCAGAGGTCGAGGAGGATTATCAGTCCGCCGCGCGGGCCGAGCTGCCACCAGTCGAGCCCGACTTCCCAGATCGCCCAGGCGAGCGACGCCAATACGATCACCGCATAGACCCTGAGCGCCATCGCATTCCTGAGGAAAAGCAGGATGGCGGTCAGCACGAAGCCGAGACCGCAGATGATGTAATAGGCGCTGCCTCCGAGCAGCAGCAGCTGCCCGCCGCCGATGGCCAGCGCCACCCCGATCAACGTGAAAAGGATCGCGGTAATCCTGATAGCCATGTTCAAAATCCTGTCAGACCTGAAAATCCCGTACGCGAAACCTCCCGGCACCCCGAGCCTTCAACACACCCTCGATGTAAAAGTTCCGGCTTGTGTTCCCGCGATGCAGATTTAACGGAACCGTCACACGACCACGCTGGTTCTGGACTTTCCACGAGGAGTCGGAAGAATGCTGACATCGCGCAAAGGCCCAGCCTTCGAAACACCCGGCGCGGAAGGCGACAGACTGCCGGATGTGAGGCAGGACGCGGAAAGCTGCACGCGCTGCGACCTCTATAGGAACGCAACGCATCTCGTGTTCGGCGAAGGCCCTGCGAGGGTGAAAGTGCTGTTCGTGGGCGAACAGCCGGGCGACAAGGAGGATCTGGCCGGCAGACCTTTCATCGGTCCGGCGGGAAAGCTTCTCGACCGCTGCCTGGAAGAAGCCGGCATCGAGCGGGACATCTGCTACGTCACCAATGCGGTGAAGCATTTCAAGTTCACGCCACGCGGCAAGCGGCGCATCCATGCCAAACCCAATGCCGGCGAGGTCCAGGCCTGCGCCTGGTGGCTGGCGGCGGAGCTGCGTCTCGTCAAACCGAAACTCGCGGTGGCGCTCGGCGCAACCGCGCTTTATGCATTGCTTGGCCGGCAGGCAAAGGTGACCCGCGACCGCGGCACCGTGATGCCCTCGCCCGACGGCCCGCCGGTGCTGGTGACCATCCACCCTTCGGCGTTGCTGAGGACGCTGGATCGGCCGGACGCGGAGCGCAAACGGGCCCGCTTCGTCGATGACCTGAGAAAGATCGCAGAATTTCTGGAGTGAAGATGACCTACGAGCTTTATTATTGGGACGGCCTCCAGGGCCGCGGAGAATTCGTGCGGCTGGCGCTGGAAGAAGCGGGAGCCGATTACGTGGATGTTGCCCGCGGCGAGCGCGGTACGACCAGGATGATGGACTATATTCACGGCAAGCACGGCTACGAGATGCCGTTTGCACCGCCCTTTCTAAAGGATGGCGAGCTGATCGTCTCGCATGTCGCCAATATCCTCAACTATCTCGGGCCGAAGCTGGGCCTGGTGCCGAAGGACGAAAAATCCCGCATCTTCGCCCATGGACTGCAATTGACGATCACCGATTTCATCACCGAAGTGCACGACACGCATCACCCGATCAGCACCGGAGACTATTACGAAGATCAGAAGCAGGAAGCCAAGGCCCGCTCGAAAGCCTTCCTGAAACATCGGGTGCCGAAGTTCATCGGTTATTTCGAACGCATCATCGCGGCCAATCCGGCGAAAAGCGGCCACGCGGTCGGCGATGGCCTGACCTATGTAGACCTGTCGCTCTTCCAGCTCGCCGAAGGCCTCGCCTATGCCTTCCCGCGCGCGATGAAAAATTTCGACAAGGATTACCCGGGCGTCGCCAGGCTCCGCGACGCGGTCGCCAAACGCAAGAATATCGAAGCCTATCTCAAGTCGAAGCGCCGGCTCGCCTTCAACGAGTCGGGCATATTCCGGCATTACCCGGATCTGGACCAGGAGCCGGCCTGAGCGGCTAGATGAACGCGAAAACCGGGGCGATCGTCACCAGGACGATCACCGCCGCGACCAAAGTGAATTTCATGACGACCTCCAATGGAACGAGAGCTGTCGTGGTTATTACGGCAGCTCAGTTCGTTTCTTCTCCCAATTCCTGCAGAATTTGATGCCGCGCTCGGTTGAGGCGGCTTTTCACCGTGCCGACCGCGCAATCGCAGATCTCCGCCGTCGCCTCGTAACTTTCCCCGAGAATGGCGACCAGCGTCAGCACTTCACGGTAGTGCGGGGGGAGTTTTTCGAGCGCCCGCTGGACCTCGCGGGCTCTCGCCGCCATCTCCTGGCTGGCTGCAACCGGCGTATCGCCGGAAACGTTCTCCTCTATCCCCGGCGCCTCGCGCCCCAATACCTTGGCACGCGTGTAGAACGTGTTGCGCATGATGGTGAAAAGCCAGCTTTTCAGCTTCGTGCCCGGCTCGAACTTGTCGAGATTGGCAAGCGCCTTCATCAGCGTCTCCTGCACCAGGTCGTCCGCATCGCTGGGATTGCGGCAGAAAGTACGGGCAAATGCGCGGAGAGCCGGAATAAGCCTTACTATGTCTGCACGTGCAGGATCACCATTCAACTGTGATTCAGACACCGTTGCCTACCTCTCCGAAGTCTTCATGGCTGGAATGACGGGGGCAAACGCACGCCTTATGCATTTGGTTCCGCCAAGATGAATGCCCTGTTCATCTTCGTGGCGGAAACCCTTGCCGCTTGCGGAACAAACAGACCGGCAGGCCTGTTGATAGCACTTTCACGGGAGTTCTGCCGGGAGTTCGGATATGGCGCCGCGCGCAAACTGGAAAGGCTATCTGAAGGTCGGAGAACTGAGCTGCCCGGTGGCGCTCTATACGGCCGCCTCGACGTCCGACCGCGTCAGCTTTCACATCATCAATCGGGAGACCGGCAACCGGGTGCATCGCCAGATGGTCGATGCCGATACCGGCCGGCCGGTCGAAAGCGAGGACATCGTCAAGGGTTACGAGGTTTCGAGCGGGCAATACGTCTTTCTGGAGCCTGACGAAGTGAAGGCAGCGGTCCCCGAAAGCGACAAGACCCTCGAGCTCGAAACCTTCATCCCCTGCGATGGCGTCGACACCATCTTTATCGATCGTCCCTATTACCTTGCTCCGGCCGACAAACCGGCCGCCGAAGTGTTCGAGCTGATCCGAAAGGGACTGACCGAGAAGAACGTCGCGGCACTTGCCCGCACCGTACTGTTCCGGCGCCTGCGGACGCTGCTGATCCGCCCGAGCGAGACCGGCCTGATCGCCAGCACGCTGAACTACGAATACGAGGTCCGGCCGGCGAAGGAGATCTTCTCCGACATCAAGAGCTTCAAGATCGAAGGCGAGATGCTCGAGCTCGCCGAGCACATCATCGATACCAAGCGCGGCAAGTTCGACCCCTCCGAGTTCGACGACCGCTACGAGGCCGCGCTCGCCGAGCTGATCAAGGCGAAGATCGAGGGCCGCAAGCTCAGGAAGAAACCGAAGCAGGAACCGAAGAAGGTTTCGAGCCTCATCGAGGCGCTGCGTCAGAGCGCCGGCGGCGGCAAGAAGGCCGCGCCGAAAAAGCCCGCCAGGAAAACCGTATCTCGTAAGACTGCCGCCCCGCAGAGAAAGGCGAGCTGATCATGGCGCTCGAAACCTACAACCAGAAACGGGACTTCAAGGCCTCTCCCGAGCCCCGCGGCCGCAAGGCCAAGGCGAGCGGCAACAGCTTCGTGATCCAGAAACACGACGCCACCCGACTTCATTACGATTTCCGGCTGGAGATGGATGGCGTCCTGAAAAGCTGGGCCGTCACCCGCGGCCCGAGTTTCGTGCCTGGCGAAAAGCGGCTGGCAGTGCATGTGGAAGACCACCCGCTGGATTACGGCGGTTTCGAAGGCATGATCCCGGAGGGCAACTACGGCGCCGGTGCGGTCATGCTCTGGGATCGCGGCACCTGGGAACCGATCGGCGATCCCCACAAGGCCTATAAGAAGGGCCATATGGAATTCGAGCTGAAGGGCGAGAAGCTGGAAGGCCGCTGGCACCTGATCCGCATGGGCCAGAAGCAAGGCGAGAAGCGCGAAAACTGGCTGCTGGTCAAGGGTGACGACGAATTCGCCCGCGCCGAGGGCGACACGGACATTCTCGACGAAATGCCGCTCTCGGTGAAATCAGGCAAGACGCTGGACGAAATCTGGGGCCGCAATCCGTCAGCGCCCAAACGCAAGTCGAACGCCAAGGCAAGGCCCCCGTCAAAGGCAAGGCCGCCGGAGCCCGAAGGGAGCGGCCTTTCGCCTGCGAAGATCAAAGGCGCGAAAAAAGCCGAGCTTCCGGATTTCGTCGAGCCGCAGCTTGCGACGCTGGTAAAGGGCGCGCCCTCCGGCAAGCGCTGGGTCCACGAGATCAAGCTCGACGGTTATCGCCTGCAGGCGAATGTCGAAGGCGGCAAGGTGAAGCTGCTGACCCGGACCGGCCTCGACTGGACGCACAAGTTCGGCGAGGAGATCGTCGCGGAATTCGAAAAGCTTTCGGTTTCAGGCGCGATCATCGATGGCGAAGTGGCGGTCGAGGCGGGTTCCGGCGCCACCGATTTTTCCCTTCTGCAGCAGGATCTCAGCGACGGCCGGGACGACCGGTTCACCTTCTACGCCTTCGACCTGCTGCATCTCGACGGCTATGACCTGACCGGTGCAACGCTTTTGAAGCGCAAGGAGGCGCTCGAAAGGCTGCTCGCCGGCAGCGGCCCGGCCTTGCGCTACAGCGAGCATTTCGGCGACGAGGGCGGGCTTGTGCTGAAACATGCCTGCCGGCTCAGCCTCGAAGGCATCATCTCCAAGATATCGGACGCGCCCTATCGCCCCGGTCGCGGCCGCGACTGGGTGAAGTCGAAATGTTCGGCACGTCAGGAATTCGCGATCGCGGGTTTTGTCCCCTCCTCCGTTTCCAGGACGGCGATCGGTTCGCTGGTCATGGGATATTACGACAAGGGAAAGCTGCGCCATGCCGGCCGTGTCGGCACCGGCTATTCGAACGCCGTGGCGCAATCGCTCTTCAAGCGCCTCGACGAAATCCAGGCCGACGAAAGCCCGTTTGACGAAAAGCTCGCCGGGGTGGAAAAGAAGGACGTCGTTTTCGTCAGGCCCGAACTGGTCGCGGAAGTGGAGTTCCGCGGCTGGACGGCGGATGCGCATATCCGCCATGCCGCCTTCCGTGGCCTGCGCGAAGACAAGGACCCGAAGGAGATCGTCCGGGAGGGCGGACCTGTGAACGCAACGGAACAACCGAAGCCGCCGAGACGGACGGTCAATCTGACCCATCCCGACCGGGTCTACTGGCCGGATGCAGGGGTGACCAAGGCCGGGCTTGCGGACTATTACACCGAAGTCTGGCGGCTGATGGCGCCCTTCGTCGTCAACCGCCCGCTGGCGCTTCTGCGCGGGCCCGACGGCATCGGCGGCCAGCTCTTTTTCCAGAAACACGGTTGGAAGGGCATGACCAAGAGTGCCGTGCTGGTGAAGGACCCCGCCGATCCGGCGGAAGAGGACATCACCATCCGCGACCTCGACGGTCTGCTCGGCCTCGTTCAGGGCGCGACGCTCGAAATCCATCCCTGGGGCTCCACCCTGGACGACTGGGAAAAACCGGACATGGTCAATATCGACCTAGACCCCGGCGAAGGCGTGTCATGGACCGATATCATCGCAGCCGCCCATGAGGTGAAGCGCCGCTTCGAGGACATGGGCCTTGTCGCCTTCGTCAAGACTTCCGGCGGCAAGGGCCTGCATGTCGTCGCCCCCGTCAAACCCAAGGCGGAATGGCCGGAGGTGAAGGCGGCCATGAAGGCGCTCGCCGACGGCATGGCCGGCGACGACCCCGACAGATACATCTCGACCATCACCAAGTCGAAACGCAAGGGCAAGATCCTCATCGACTACCTGCGCAACGGCCGCGGCAACACGGCGGTCGCCCCTTATTCCACCCGCGCCCGTCCCGGCGCGCCGGTCTCCATGCCGGTCGAATGGGACGAACTCGGCGGCGCGATCGGGCCCAATTATTTCACCGTCATCAACGCCCCGGCCCGCATCGCCCAGCAGACGAAGGATCCCTGGGGAGATTTTCGCAAGGCGGAAGCGGTGATCGAGTTCACGGTGAAGAAGAAACGGTAGCGGCTGAGGCGAGACCGCGCGGCATGCCGATATGGGATGCGGGCGGGGCGGCATTCTTAACCCTCCCCAATTGCGGGAAAGGGCTATGGCATATGGGACTCGCGACGGTGCGTAGAGCCCCTCCCCCTTGTGGGGAGGGGTCTTGATCCAGTATAAAAACCCCTCCCGCCTGCCGGCCACCCTCCCCACAAGGAGGAGGGTTAAGAATGCCGCGCCGCCTCACCTCTCATATGCGAATTACCCTGCCTCAGCGGGCATGGGGAGTCTGCTGCATCGCCGTCTCCCAGCCATAAAATTCTCCCTGCGGAGGGTAATCACGTCCGCCCCTTCCGCTCAGCCTCCAAGCTCTTCTTCAGCGCGGCGGTGATGTCGATCACGTTGCTGCTGCGCTCCGGCGCCTTTTCCTCGATCTTCTTCTTCGTCTTGCGGCTCTTCTTGCGCTCGGCGATGATTTCGAGAAGCCGGTCCTGGACCGGGTCGTCCGCCATGGAAGGCTTCCAGGCCCGGGTGCGCTCGTCGATGATCTTCTTCATCATCGCCAGATGTTTGGCGTCGATCTTCTCCCCGGGCTTGTCGTCGGCGTATTCCGCCGCGTCGCGCACTTCGTCGCCATAACGCAGCGTCCAGACGACAATTCCCTTGTCCTTCGGCAGGAGGAGAACCGCCCGCTCGCGGCGATACATGACAAGCCGGGCGATGCCGCCGGTATTGGTCTTTTCCATCGCCTCGCGGATGACGGCAAAGGCTTCCGCGCTCACCTCGTCGTCAGGCGCCAGATAATGCGGCCGGTCGTACCAGACCCAGCCGATCGACCCTGACGGCACGAAGGTTTCGATATCGATGGTGCGGGTGCTTTCGAGCCCGACATCCTCGATTTCCTCGTCTTCGAGGAGCACGTAATCGTCCTCGCCCTTCGGATAACCCTTGACCTGATCCTCGTCCTCGACCGCCTCGCCTGTCTGCGCATCCACATAATGGCTGAGGACGCGATTGTTGGTCTTGCGGTTGATGTTGTGGAAGCGAACCTTTGCGCCCTCCGAAACGGCAGGGGTCATCGTCACCCGGCAGGTGACGAGCGAGAGCTTCAGATAACCTTTCCAGAATACGCGCGGCGCCACGGGCAACTCCTTCGTTTGGCCGATAACCCGCGCTCCCTTCGCTTGGTTCCGGAACAAACGCGCGATCCAAACCGTTTTCCGGATCAGACAAGCCAGGAGCCAATCAGATGAGCGTCAACAATATCTCGAACTCTGCGCAGAAAGACTTGAACAAGAAGGCCGAGCTCTCGGCTCGCGAGCGCGGCGAAAAGAAGGAATTGGATGAACAGCTCAACGAAGGCCTGGAAGACACGTTTCCGGCAAGCGATCCGGTGTCGAGCACCGTGACGTCCATTCCCTCCGGTACGCCCAAACCGCCCCGGCATTAACATTTTTTAAAATCGCTGGAACAAAAAGGGCGGCTTCCGGATAGGAAGTCGCCTTATTTCATTTTTCCTCTGTGACTTTTTCGGGATATCCGAGATCGACCCTGTTGATGTATTGGGAGCTGATATAGGGTTATCGTGGGCGGATATGGTTGCGACATCGGGTATTCCGATGTGGACGTGTCAGAGGTCGGGATGGCGAAACAGAACACTCCGGTTGCGGAAGAGGACATCAGGATGGGGCGGCGGGTCAGCCGTCAGGTCTCGGTTCTTCTGACCGAAATTGAAAAGGAAGACGTTCCTGATCGTCTGCTCCAACTGGCGCGTGACCTGCAAAAGGCGCTGAACGAAAAGATCGACGACCGCCATACGGGCTGACGCTGCGCGCCTGTCAGAGCTGGGTTGAAATCAGGTTGTCGGTGCGCACGCGCCCCCCGATCACGCCCCGCGGCCCATTCGGCGCAAACCTGCCGCTGCTGTCCTCGATCACCGTATAGAGCTTGTCGCTGCGGAAGGCGCTTGCCATCTCGGTCGAGTTGCCCTCCGAGGGCGCGGCGTCGATTTCCGTGAAATCCAGTTCCGCCTGGCTCGCCACCAGCCGCGCATCGCCGGCGGTCTTTGCCCTGACCACCACTTCGCCATGCGCGGGCGAATTCTGCCAGTTCGGATCGTTCGGCGCGGCTGTCGGCACCAGCCGATAGATCTTCAGCCTGTCCTGCATGTCTGTCTCCCGTCGTAAGCACTTTTCTAGTTAGAGAGCTAAACGTGGCGCGCGCGTTCCGGTTCCATCAAATTGCGCGGAACTTTTCCGGCAACCATGGGTTTCTCCGCTGCGGGCGATCATGCCCCCTGAGAAGGAGAAAGCCGATGAAGAATGAGCAGCCGAAAGCTGGCCGTCCCGGCGAGACCTCGCAATGGCCTCGGTGGGAGGGCCCGGCGGAAAGCCGCCCGAGCGGTTATCTTCAGGGTGAAGCCGATATCTTCGCCGAGGGACCGGAGCAGGAAAAGCAGATCGGCAAGGGACCGGACGGTTACAACCGTCCCGACGACCTGATCGCAAAGGATGTCAATGAGCAACTGATGCAGGACGCCTTTCTCGACCCGACCAACATGTCGGTCGTGGTGGAGAACGGCGAGGTGACCCTGGAAGGTTACGTCGCGCACTTCGCCGACAAGACCCGGGCCGAGGAAACCGTCCTCGACATCGAAGGTGTCACCGCCTGCCGCAACAATCTTCGGATCGCGCCCGAAAGGCACTGATGCCCGTGGAACCTGCGAGGCGCCTGCTCGTTAGGTGCCTCGCAATCCCTTGCCATAACACCATCAACAAGGAGAGAGACAAATGGCCAGCAAGACCCTCGATGACCTTTTTCATGAAACCCTCAAGGACATCTATTACGCCGAACGCCAGATCGTGAAGGCGCTGCCGAAGATGGCGCGCGGCGCACAGGATCCGAAGCTCAAGGCAGCATTTGAGAAGCACAAGGAAGAAACCGAAGGTCAGATCGATCGCCTGAAGCAGGTTTTCGAGATCATCGGCAAGCGGGCCCAGGGCAAGACCTGCCCCGCGATCGACGGCATCATCGAAGAAGGCGAGGAAATCCTGGACGAATTCAAGGGTACTCCGGCCCTCGATGCGGGCCTGCTCGCCGCGGCCCAGGCCGTCGAACATTACGAGATCAGCCGCTACGGCACCCTGCGCGCCTGGGCCCAGCAGCTTGGCCACCGGGAGGCGGTAACCCTCCTCGAACAGACGCTCGCCGAGGAAAGCAAGACCGACGAGGCGCTGACGGGTCTTGCCAAGACAGCCGTCAACACGGCCGCCCAGAAGGCCGCCTGACATCGAGATATCGGCAAGGGTGCGGCTTCGGTCGCGCCCTTTCTTTGCCCCGCGATACGGAAATCGATACGAAAAAGCCCGGCCGAAGCCGGGCTTTTCCTCCCTTTCCCGGCCTCCTCAAGCCGGGAAAGATCGTCTCAAAATCGAGGTGTCTGACATTCCTCCGAGCGGTGGAACGGGCAACATTTCGCCGTTCAGCGCCTGTCGGCGGAAAATCTCGACCCGTCCGCTACGCTCACGCGCCACATGAGCCTTGGCGGCTTCCATGGCAAGTTCGTAGGTGTGGTAATAAGACGCAGACTGAAGGCCGTCTATGACATAGACCCAACCTGTTGCGTGTGGGACGATATCGCAGTATTTTCCCATTGGATGTGTCTCCTTCCCGGCGGCCATAAGTACATTCGACAGGCAAAAGTTCCGCCTCCGGGGAAGTTTTTTTTCGAGTGATGGCTGCGTCGTAGCCAGTTGCGATTTTTCGTTTTTACCAGGGAACTTTTCTGCGCCGCGCACGTTTGGGCGCTTGGGCGAATGGAGACAATAATGGCGGAATCCGAAGAAATCTGGATCAAAAAGCGGGCCTATGCCCTGTGGGAAGAAGAAGGCTATCCCTCAGGCAAGGACAGGGAGCATTGGGAACAGGCCAAGCTTGAATATGCGACGCTTGGGCCGACCGCTTCGAAGAAGCCCGCGGCGGGGTCGCGCGGCAAGTCTGCGACTGCGGTGAAGCCGCCGAAGGCAACAGCGGCCAAGCCGGCGGCGAAGGCTGCGTCTGCCAAACCGGCACCGAAGGCGGCCGCGGCCAAGACTTCCCAGGCAAAGACAACTTCCAAGGCACCGGCCGCTGCCGTGACCGAAGCGGCGGAACCGGCCAAGAAGCGTTCCAAGAAGGTTCCGGCTGGCGCTTGACGCCGCCCGGCCACCCAACTTCATCATTGTCGTTATGGGTCTCGGCGACTGACCTCGTCGCGGCCGCGGGTCTGTTTGTCCTGGAAAAATCGAAATGGCTTTTGCGTCTGGACTTGGCCAGGGTTCTGCCCGGAGGGGGAACGTTGGCGAGGGCGGAAACGTTCTGGAGGGTGAGATTGGCAGATGGCGGAGGCACGCATGATGAACGCTTACGTCCCGATCGACGGCCTTCGTCGAGATGAGCGGAGCGCGCCGAAACAGGGGATTAATGCCGGCTATGGAATGCGGGGGCTTCCTGGAATGAGAATACTTTCGGTCACCTCCGAAATCTTCCCCCTGGTGAAGACGGGTGGCCTTGCAGACGTGACGGGCTCCCTGCCCAAGGCGCTGAGCCCCCTCGGCATCGAAACGACTTCCCTGATCCCCGGCTACCCGCAGGTCATGCAGCAGCTGAAGAGCGCCATGCCGCTGGTCACCTTTGACAGCCTGCTCGGCGAAAAGGCCGCGCTCCTCCATACCCGGGTCGAAGGCCTCAGCCTTTTCATCCTCGATGCACCCGCTCTCTACGATCGGCCGGGCGGCCCTTATGTCGATGAAGACGGCATAGACCATGCCGATAACTGGAAACGGTTCGCGGCACTTTCCCTCGCCGCCGCCGAAATCGCCGATGGACTGCTTCCCGGCTGGGTCCCGGACCTCGTTCACACCCATGACTGGCAGTCCGCACTGACCTCGGTCTACATGCGCGAACGCGGCTGCATGACGCCGGTCGTGCTGACCATCCACAACCTCGCCTTCCAGGGCCAGTATCCCGCCGGCGTCCTGATGGGTATCGGCCTGCCCCCGGAAGCCTATTCCATGAACCGCATGGAATATTTCGGCGATATCAGTTTCTTGAAAGGTGGATTGCAGACGGTCGATGCGATCACCACCGTCAGCCCGACCTATGCGCGCGAGATCCTCACGCCGCGTTTCGGCATGGGCATGGACGGGGTCCTCAACGCCCGCGTCTCCGTCCTGCGCGGCATCGTCAACGGCATCGACCTCGATATCTGGGATCCGTCGACGGACCCGCACCTGCCGCGCAACTACGACGTCGGCACGTTGCGCCGCAAGCGCGAGAACCGTGCCGTGCTGCTCCGGAAATTCGGGTTGGACCCGGCGCAGGAAGGTCCCGTGTTTTCCGCCGTCAGCCGGCTCACCTGGCAGAAGGGCTTCGACATGTTCGCCGACACCGCGGACGAGATCATTCGCCACGGCGGCAAGGTGATCGTCTTCGGTCAGGGCGATCGGGAGATCGAGCGGGCGCTGGCCGAAACCGCAGCGCGTTTTCCCGGCAGCATGGCCGTCAATTTCGGCTATGACGAGCCGACCGCACATCTGGTCCATGGCGGCTCGGATGCGATTGTGCAGCCGTCGCGTTTCGAACCTTGCGGCCTGACCCAGCTTTATGCGCTCCGTTATGGCTGCGTCCCGGTCGTTTCCCGCACCGGCGGGCTCTCCGAGACCATTATCGATGCAAACGACGCGGCCATGTCCGCCCGCGTCGCTACCGGTTTCCAGTTCCATCCGGTGACGACAGACGGGCTGCGGCTGGCGCTTCGCCGTGCATTGCACGCCTATGCCGATCCGAAGATGTGGGCACGCCTGCAGAACCAGGGCATGAAGGCGAAATTCTCCTGGGAGCGCAGCGCCCAGCAATATGCCGCCGTCTATGCCAATCTGGCGCTCAAGTCCGGCCATGTCGCCTCGGCGAACTCCGACATCCGGCGCGCGACGCTCTGAGTTTCTCCCGCCACGCGCACGAAAAGAAACCGGCCCTGAAGGCCGGTTTTTTAATGGTGACGGGAGGGATAATAGGAGGCCGCCTCACGGCCTCCGGAACAATGCGAGGCTGCGGCCCTCGAGCTCGAAATCCTTTTCCTTGGTGATCACCAGACCGCGCTTGGAAAGGTCGGAGGTGGTGAGTTCCAGCACCCACCCGCCCTCGCCGAACTGCGGGATGCGGAACGGGACATTGCCCTCGAAAGGATTGAAGAGCAGCAGCACGTCGTGCCAGATGCCCTCCTCCTCCTTGAGATCGGGCCGGCCGATATAGAGGCCGAGCGTCGACCCCTCGTCCCACTGTTCGGGCGTCTGGAAGCCGCCGCCGGCATTGAACCACTTGATGTCCAGGCCGTCGCGCCAGTTCTCACGGCGCAGCAGCGGCTGTTCCTGGCGCAGCTTGATGATCTGGCGGGTGAACGCGCGAAGCTCCTCGCAGCTCTCCGGCAGGTTTTCCCAATGCACCCAGGAGATTTCGCTGTCCTGGCAATAACCGTTGTTGTTGCCCATCTGGCTGCGGCCGAACTCGTCGCCGGCCAGCAGCATCGGCGTGCCATGCGAGAAGAACAGGGTGGCGAGGAAATTCCGCTTCTGGCGATCGCGCACCGCATTGATGCCTTCGTCCTCCGTCGGACCCTCGGCGCCGTAATTGTAGCTGCGGTTGTCGTTGTGGCCGTCGTTATTGTCCTCGCCATTCGCCTCGTTGTGCTTCTCGTTATAGGAGACGAGGTCGTTCAGCGTAAAACCGTCATGGGCGGCGATGAAGTTGACGCTCGCCCACGGCCGGCGGCCGCGTTGGTCGTAGAGATCGCCGGAACCGAGCAGGCGCGCGGCGAAGTCGGTCGAGACATTGGTGCCCTTCCAGTATTCGCGCACCGTATCGCGGTATTTGTCGTTCCACTCGGCCCAGCCGGGCGGGAAACCGCCGACCTGGTAACCGCCGGGGCCGATATCCCAGGGTTCGCCGATCAGCTTCACCCGGGAAAGCACCGGATCCTGGGTGATCGCGTCGAAGAAACCGCCGCGCTGGTCGAAACCTTCCGGCTCGCGTCCGAGGATCGTGCCGAGGTCGAACCGGAACCCGTCGACATGCATGCTCTCGGTCCAGTAGCGCAGCGAATCCAAGACGAGCTGCAGGACCCGCGGATGCGATGTGTTGACCGTGTTCCCGGTGCCGGTGTCGTTGATATAGTAGCGATGCTGGTCCGGCATGGTCCGATAATAGGAGAAATTGTCGATGCCCTTGAAGGAGAGCGTCGGCCCGAGCTCGTTGCCCTCGGCCGTGTGGTTGTAGACCACGTCGAGGATGACCTCGATGCCGGCATCGTGGAACGACCGCACCATGTCGCGAAAGCCCTGGATGCCTCTGGGGCCGTAATAGCGGGAAGCGGGCGCGAAAAAGCCGAGCGTGTTGTAGCCCCAGAAATTATGCAGGCCCTTGTCGAGCAGGTGCTGGTCGTCGGGAAAATAATGAACCGGCATCAGCTCGACGGACGTGATGCCGAGGCTCTTGATATACTCGACCGAGGCCTTGTGCCCCATGCCCTCGAACGTGCCGCGCAGATCTTTGGGAATACCTGGATTGAGCTGGGTAAAACCCTTCACATGGGTCTCGTAGACGATCGTCGCCGGCCAGGCGATATTGGGCCGGTTCTGGTCCTGCCAGTCGAACTCGTTCGGATCGATCACCCGGCATTTCGGCATGAACGGCGCGCTGTCGCGCTCGTCGAAGGTGAGGTCCTTGTCTTCGTGCAGAAGGTCGTAGGCGAAATGCGCCTCATTCCAGTCCACATCGCCGGCGAATGCGCGTGCATAGGGGTCGATCAGCAGCTTGTTCGGATTGAAACGATGGCCGTTTTCCGGGTCGTAGGGCCCATGCACCCGGAAGCCGTAGAGCGCGCCGGGCTTCAATCCCGGCACATAGCCATGCCAGATCTCATGGGTATATTCGGGAAGTTCGAGCCTGGCGATCTCCACCTTGCCGGTCGGATCGTAGAGACAAAGCTCGACGCGCTCCGCATGCGCCGAAAAAATCGCGAAATTGACGCCCTCGCCGTCAAAATTGGCTCCAAGCTGAATCCAAGAGCCGGGCTCGATGACAAAGTGAGTTGATTTCGTATCCATGCGGCACCCAGTTGAAAGACTGCCGTCATAATGGTGCGGCACAGCATTTCGTTCCCTGGACAGTCATATAAACTGCGGGCCGCCCGAGCCTACGGGTTGCCCGATGCGGGCGGAGGCGGGTTTCCGGGTGTGGTGTTTGTGGTTCCGGTCGGCGATGTCGCCGGGCTCTGGCCGCCGGTTCCGGTTTGCGGCGACGGGCTGCGATCCGTGGGGGCCGTGTTGTTGGACTGCGACGGCGGCGTGTTATTGATCGGATCCTTCTGTTTCTCGCCGCTGTCGCTGCAGGCACTGAGGAGAGCCGCGGCCGAAAGCGCGACGATGAGACGCTTCATGTCTGGTCTTCTCCATTGAACTTGCGAAACGCGGCCTGCCGGCGATGCGCATCGAGCGCGATCACCTTCTCGACCGCCGCGACATCTTCGGCGCTCGCGGCCGGAATCGGATCCGCGGCGATGGCTTCCAGCACTTCAGGCGCCAACGCGCCGTTGCGGATGACATATTCCAGCGCCTCGCGGGTCTGCCGTTCGGCTTTCAGCTGGGCGTAGAGGGCGAGGATCAGCCGGTCGCGCGCATCGCGCTCATCGGGGCTGCCGCCCGGTCTGGCGAACTCTGCCATGGTCTTCCTCCATGTGTCTGCTGGAGGATCAACTTTCCGTCGCCGCGATTGTTCCCTCTGCCGGCGCCTCCGCTATCTCCTTGAGAATGCGAAACCTGGACAGGGAGGAAACCATGTCGACGCTGACGCCCCAGGAACTGGAAGGCCGATTGAATGCACATCGCGAACTGATGATCGAACTCCTGTCGGCCATGATCGGCGGCGAAATCACCATCACCTCGTTCCTCAGGCGATTGCGCGACGACGCGACGTTCAAGGACAACGAGGAGGATCCGGGCCTGTTGCCGGACGGAGCCTTCGCGATCGAAAATTCCGCCGCCCGCGAGGTCCGCTCGATCCTGGACGCCGCCCGCGCCAGGGCACAGGCGGACAAACAGTAAGCCCCTGTTAACCAAGCGATTTCACATTTAAGGCGATCTCGCCACGTTTATGGCCATTTCGTGGAACTACAATGGGACTTTCTCGTTCACTTACGACCGAAGCGATGGAGGCGACGATGGTCAGAGAATGGGTAGAAGCAGCAGGTTTCGTTCTGGTGATCGCCGCCTGTTACATGATGGTCATCCCGGTCTGAGTTTTCGAAGCTCCTGGGGAGGAGAGCGGCCTTGATCTCAAGGCCCACTGCTCTCGCGGCTGGCGAAAAAGGCCGCGAGAGCGGCAAAATCGTCATCCTTCAGTTTTTGCGCGGTCTCGGTCATCAGGTGGCTGAAGGATGATCCGCCTCGGACACCCGCGTGGAAGAGGCGGAGCTGACGCTCCAGATAAGGGGCGTTCTGACCCGAAATGCGCGGATAGGCGGGATTGCCGCCGGGCTTTTCGTGGCAACTGAGGCAGGCGGGAATTTTGTCTGCCGCTCTTCCCCTTTCCGCAATCTCGCGGCCCTTTTCCAGCAGTTGGGCGTCCACCGGTGCAGCAGGCCTTTGTGGCCTCGCCTGCTTGGCATAATAGCGCGCAAGCTCCGGCAGGCTTTCCTCCGACAGCGTACCGACCGCCACCTTCATGATCCCGCTTGCCCGTTCGCCATGCGCATAGGCGCGCAGGCTGTTCAGGAGATAGGCCTCCGACTGGCCGGTGAGCCGGGGAATGATGCTGTTGCCGTCGAGCCGCTTTTCCGCATGACAGCTCTCGCAGGTGATCGGCAGCGGCGAGACTTCGCCCGCCGTCCCGATGCCGTGCAGGCCGGACGCCTGCAGATAGGCGCCGCTGTCCATGCCCGGCAATTTGCGCAGGAACGCCACCATGTCCCAGACCTCGTCGTCGCGCGCCTGCGCCGGCCAGGCCGGCATGCCGGTGAAGCGAACGCCATGCTTGACGATCTCGAAGAGCTGGGCGTCGCTCCAGCCTGGCACCACGGTCTTGAGGTCCGGCGGCGGCGGCAGCATGGCGAGCACGGCGCCGGAGCGCCCCTGCGCCGGGGAGCCGTGACAGATGGCGCAACCCGTCTCGAAATGGCCGGCGGCCGGCGGCACGAGCGCCGGATTGTCGAGCGGCGGCACCTCGACGGAAAGAGCGGCGGTGCGGATCGAATTGCGCATCACCCAATGAAGGAACCAGTCGGTCACCGCCCAATGGCCGGTGCTCGCCTGGACGCCCATCAACCCGGACCAGGCAAATCCCAGCCCCAGCAGCGGCGCCAGGATCACGAGAATGATGATATGCTTCCAGCGGATCGTCATCGGCCATTCCTCCCCGAAGGCTCCGGCACCTGGTCATTGAGGGTGCGGGCGAGAAGCGCCACACCGCCGGCAAGATAGACCACTGCCCCGACCAGCAGCATGATAACCCCGCCGGCCTGCTGGTCCACGTCCGCCGAAAGCATTATGCCGAGGCAGCTCGCTTCGCCCTCACCGTAAAGCGGACGCGGCGAAAGCGCCAGCAGCGCACCGAGAAGCGTCATGTGCATGGAGGTGAAGAGCAGGCCGAACGTGCCGGCGAGCCGCCGCTCCTCCCGCCCCGTCGCCGCTCCGCCGAGGCAAGAGAGCCAGAGGGAAAGACCCGCGGCGAGGAAAGCGGCCTGCTCCAGCGCCGTAAGGAACGGCGACGATTCCGACAGAGCCCGCATGGCTGGGATATGCCAGCTCCAGACGGCGAAAAGTTCGACAAGCGAGGCGGTGAGCGGTGTCAGCCAGAGCCGGCCTGCAGAAAAGTCGAAACGCGTCCCCGAAAGGCCGATGGCGATCAGCGGCGCGGCACCCGCCACGACCCCCATATGGGCAATCATGTGCACCGAGAAGGACGACCGATCGGCAAAGGGAAGCAGGATCCCCCAGAGCACGAACACCATGACCATTCCGCCGACCAGCGCCGCCTTTTTCATGGCTGGCACTCCGCGATGAAGATCATCGGGATCGCCATGTAGAGGACAGCGACGAAGCTCAAGCCCGACAGCAACAGCGTCGCAAACCCCTGGAACAGCGTGCGGGCGTTGCGGGTCGCCTCGTCATGGGGCGGATCGTCGGCGCCGAAACCCCATTGCCGCCAGGCAAGCCAGGCCGACAGCACGATCATCGCCAGCGCCAGCACGGTTATGACGCCGAGTGCGATCCGCACCGTATCGAACGAGACCTCGGAGGCGAGGCCCTTGGCGCAGAAGACCGCGACCACCCCGTAGCAGACGACAAAATGCAGCGCCCAGACGACCGGGGCGGTGAACAGGGTCCAGAGGGTTTCGACCTCGCGCGGAATGAAACTCTTCATGTGCTCACCAATGGAAACAGGCCAAGGACCGCGAAGGTGACGACGGCGGTAAACGCCGTGAAATGCCAGTAGAGCGTTACGTTGCGGATATCCTGGTCGTATTCGTCAGTCATCCGGCCGGCGAGGCTGCGCGCCAGGCAATAGGCCTGCATCACCGCGCCGACCACGCCATGCGTGACCGTCCAGATCGTAATGATCCAGACGATCGCCGGATAGACGTGCGAGGTCGGGTCCATGGCATGAACGTAGGGACCGGCAAGACCTGCCAGCGAGGCCGCGATCGTGAAAACGAACGCGGCACCGAGTGCGGCCCGCGCGCCGGCCGGCCCCCTTTCGTTGAGTTCGCGCGCCAGCAGCGTCAGCCCCCAGGCGGCGACATAGAATACCAGTGCCACCATCGGCCACAGGACGCCCGGTCCCTGCGCGATCGTGGTGAAGTCGCTGTGGATCGTCCAATAGAAGAAATAACCGAAGACGAGGCTTGCGAAGGCCGTGCCGTCGCCGACCATGGTAATGAACATCGCCCACCAGCCGACCGAGGCCGGCCCCGAAACGTAGACCGGCAATTTGAGCCCGAGCCCGACATCGACGTCCGGCGCTTCCGGTATCGGCGCGGTTCCGTTCCAGAGCCAATGGATGATGGCGATGAAGGTGACGATCGCAAAAACGATCGTGGTGATCCACAGCTTGAACGTCAGCGCGATGAACACGCCTCCGAGCGCCAATGCGGCGATGATCGTCACATAGGAGACCCCGCCGACCCGCAGGCACTGGATCGGCTCGGCATCCAGAACCGAGGTTACCAGCGTCTCGCGCTTGCCGGATTTCGCATCCGGCAGATAGAAGCGCCCCGCCTCGATATCAGCCTGCAGGTTCGGCTGGTCCCAGAGCGGATAGCGGCTGGTGATGATCGGTACCGATCGCATGCCCCAGCTTTCGGACGGATCGTTCGTCCATTCCAGCGTGCCGGAATTCCACGGATTGAGGTTACGCTCTCCGGGTCCCGGTTTGGGGCGGAAGATGTCGATCACGAAGGTCGCGACGCCCGCGGCGAAGATGAAGGCGCCGATGGTGGAGATGAGGTTGAACCAGTCCCAGCCGATGTCTTGCGGATAGGTGAAAACCCGTCGCGGCATGCCGCGCAGCCCGGAAAGATGCATCGGGAAGAAAGCGATGTTGAAACCCGCAAACATCAGCCAGAAGGCGGTTTTGCCCCAGGCGTCGCTGAGCTTCTTTCCCGTCACGAAGGGGAAATAATAATAGATGCCGGCGACGACGGGAAACAGCATGCCGCCGATCAGCACGTAATGCAGGTGGGCGACGACGAAATAGGTGTCGTGCGCCTGCCAGTCGAACGGCACGAGCGCCACCATGACGCCCGTCAGCCCGCCGATCACGAAGATGATCAGTCCCCCTGCCCCGAACAGCATCGGCACCGAGAAGATGACCCGGCCGGCAAGCATGGTGGCGATGAACACGAAGATCTGCACCCCGGTCGGGATGGCGACCGCTTCCGACGCCGCCGAGAAGAAGGCGAGCGAGATCTGCGGCAGGCCGGTCGCGAACATATGGTGTACCCAGAGCCCGAAGCTCAGGAACCCGGTGCCGACGGCGGCGAGCACGATCCATGAATATCCGACGATCGGCCGCTGCGAGAAGGTCGGCACGATCATCGCCATCAGCGCGATCGCCGGCAGGAAGATGATATAGACCTCCGGATGCCCGAAGATCCAGAACAGGTGCTGCCATAAAAGCGGATCGCCGCCGCGCGTCGCATCGAAGAACGGCCAGTCGAACATCCGTTCCATCTCGAACAGGATGTCGCCGGCGATCAGCGGCGGAAAGGCGAACAGGATCATGCCCGCGACGATCAGGAGATACCAGGCAAACATCGGCATCAGGTTGATGCGCATTCCGGGCGCCCGGCATTTCATGATGCCGACGATGATCTCGACGGCGGCGGCGATCGACGCCACCTCGATGAAGGAGAGGCCGAGCAGCCAGATATCCGCGCCGATGCCGGCATATTCGTCATCGGTCGCAAGCGGCGGATACATGAACCAGCCGGCGTTGGGAGCGGCATTGAAGAAGATCGAGCCACAGACGAAGATACCACCGAGAAGAAAGCTCCAGAAGCCGAAGGCGGAGAGCCGCGGGAAGGGCAGTTCCCGGGCGCCGAGCATGGACGGCAGAAGGAAGATCGCCACCGCCTCGAAAATCGGCACCGCGAACAGGAACATCATCACCGTGCCATGCAGCGTGAAGGCCTGGTTGAACAGCTCGGCCGAGATGAAATCGTTCTCCGGCACCGCCAGCTGCAGCCGCATCAAAAGCCCGAGCAGGCCGGCAAACAGCATGAAGGCGAAGGCGGTGACGCCGTACCAGAGGCCGATCTCGCTGTTGTTGACCGAAGTCCAGTAGCGGATGCCTTTCGGCGTTTCCCAGGTCTTGCGGAGCCGCTCCTCCTGGGCCGCACGCTCTTCCGGCGAAAAATTGCCGAGTTCCACGGTCATCTGAGCCCTTTCAGGTAGGCGGCGATCCGCTCGATTTCGGCATCCGGCAGCATGGAAAAATGCGGCATGCGAGCCTCGGGCTTGATCTTCCCCGGATCGCGGATGAAGCTTGCGACGTGCTCCTCGAGATTGGGCCGCGTACCCGCCCCGACCGTCCCGCGCTCGCCGAAGGCGGTGAGATCCGGCCCGATCGTGCCCTGCGCTTGCGTGCCGGAAATCGCGTGGCAGGCGGAACAGCCGTGGCGGAGAAAGGACGCCAGCCCTTCGGCATCCCGCCCTCCGGACGAGTTCCGGCGTGCCGCCAACCAGTCCTCGAAGGCCTGTTTCTCCATGGCGAGCACGGTGAAGGCCATCAGCGCATGCGACGTCCCGCAGAATTCGGCGCAGACGCCGCGATAGGTGCCGGGCTTTTCGGCGAGTAGAGTCAGCCGGTTCTCGCGGCCGGGGATCATGTCCATCTTGCCGCCGAGCACCGGGATCCAGAAGGAGTGGATGACATCGGGCGATCTCAGCGAAAAGACGACACGTTCGCCGACCGGTATGCGCACCTCGTTGGCCGTCTCGAACGCGGGTTGACCGCCGTCTTCAAGATACCGCACCCGCCACCAGAACTTCTCGCCGGTCACCTCGATGCGGCGCATGCCGCCGTCCGTGCCCCCGAACCAGGGACGGATATTCGGCATCAGCCAGACCGCATAGGAGAGCAGCGACGCGAGAATGACGGTCGGCAGGACCGCGCCGCACCAGAGGATGACCCGGCCCGCCGCCTTTTCCGAATGAACCCGCCTCTTGCGCGCGGCATAGAACAGCATGCCGACCGTGCCGGCCCAGATGACCACGCCGCCGACCAGCATCGCAAAAAACAGGGTAGCGACATCCGCCGCCTCGCGTCCCGCCGGATCGAGCGCCGACTGGATACCGGAGCAGGCGGAAAGAAGGGGCAAGAGAGCCGGGATGAAGAAGACCGGTCGAGCTCTCCGCCGTTGGCAACCCGGAACGCCCTGCCGCCCGATACGGCTTCTTGATCGGATTGGCCGGCATGAGCCGGTCAAGCGGTCATCGTTCATTCGACATGTACCCGGCAGAGAGGCCGCGGCAGAGAGGCCGCAAAACATTCGGGCCCGAACGCAGTACCCCGAATTTTGTTCCAGACGCCGGATAACTTTGTGTAACCGGCTGTGAAAAAGATGGAACGAATCCTTTTGCGATGGGTTTGCCCCGTTGTGAACGGGCAAGTGCCCGGCTTTCGCGACGGGAGAAAATCATGAGACACTTTCTAAAAATGCTCAGAAACAGGCTCACCGGCACGCAGCAGAAGAAGACGTTTGCGGTGGCCCATCCGGAGGAACTGCAGGTCGTCGTACCGGACGCGGTAGTCCTTCCCTTGCCGAAATCGCCTCGCGAAGAAATCAGCGTCCCCGCCTCCATCAACGGCCGGGACCTCTCGACCGGCCGGCTTTGAGACATTCGACCCGGCCAAGATCGTGAATGACAAGACCGTTCAACAAAAGGAGACCAGAATGACCACCATCGAGTCCGCCAACATCCTGATCCTCGCAGCCGACGGCTACGAACGGTCGGAGCTGCGCGTCCCCATGGAGGAACTGAGAAAACGCGGGGCCGACGTCAAGATCGCTTCCATCAAGGCGGGCGAGATCAAGAGCTGGGACAAGAAGGACTGGGGCGACACCGTTCCCGTCGATCTGGAGGCCAAAAACGTCAAGGCTGAGGAATTCGATGCCCTCGTGCTGCCGGGCGGCCAGATCAACCCCGACATCCTGCGCAACGACGAGGATGCGATGAAGGTCGTGCGCGATTTCGTCAAGAGCGGCAAGCCGGTCGCGGCGATCTGCCATGGCCCCTGGCTGCTGGTGGAAGCCGATGCGCTTCGCGGCCGCAAGGCGACGTCTTATCGTTCGATCCGCACCGATATCCGCAATGCCGGCGCCTCCTGGAAGGATGAGGCCGTCGTGGTCGACAACGGCATCATCACCTCGCGCTCGCCCGAAGATCTGCCGCAATTCGTGGCGAAGATCGTCGAGGAAGTCCAGGAAGGACGCCACAATCGCCGGGCAGCGTAACTTAGACGCAAACCCGGCCCCGGCCGCCCGCAACCTCCTCGCGGGCGGTCGTCGCGCAAGTGGCCGAAGCTTGCTTCAGGAAAGCCAGAAGCCGCCGTTCGTTGGCACGCAACTCCTTGGGCCCGTTCAGCACCACCTTGTCCCTCATCACCGTTTCCAGCGGCGAGATGTCCTCCGAAAGCGCCAGAATGCTCGGGTGGATATAGCTCGAGCGGCAGACCGCCGGCGTGTTGTGGAGCGCTTGCGACGCCGCCTTGCACATCGCCTTGATCTTGGGTCGCCTGCCCTCCTCTTCCACCACCTCCCAGGCCGCCATCAGCGCGGCGAGACTGCCGCCCCAGGTGCGGAACGTCTTGGCGGAGACGGCAAAGCCGGCGGCCTTGGCAAGATAGGCGTTCAGCCGGCCTGAATCGATCGGATGCGGCACGCCCTGTTCGTCCGGCCAGGAAAACAGCTGCCGGCCCGGCAGATCGGCGATCTCTTCCAGAATGCACTGAAGGCGGGGATGTTTCAGCGTGTGCTGGACGCGCTGCCCGCCCTTGGCCACGAAGCGCAGCATGATCGCCTCGCCTGACAGCGTCATGTGGCGCTTCAGCAGCGTGGTCGCGCCATAGGTCTTGTTTTGCTTGGCATAAAGCCGATTGCCGACCCTGAGATGGGTCGCATCCATCAGGACCACCAGCGCCGCGATCACCGCATCGGATCTGTCGAGCCCGAGCTGCAGATCGCGTTTCGCCTTGCGGCGGATGCGCGGCAGGGCCTCGCCGAACCGCACAAGCTGATCGAACTTGCGCTCGCTGCGGAAATTCTGCCAATCGACGTGATAGCGATACTGCTTGCGGCCGCGGGAATCGTAGCCCGTCGCCTGCAAATGCCCACGCGGATCGAGGCAGATCCAGACATGATCATAGGCAGGCGGCAGGCCGAGCGACGAGATCCGCAGGCGGTGCTCCGGATCGGCCAGCAGCGTGCCGTCCGGCAGGCGGTAGGTGAAGCCCTTGCCGCGCTTGAGCCTGCGGATGCCGGGTTCCGTGTCGCTGACGTAGGTAAGGCCGATGGTTTTCAGGGAATCCTGATCGATGTCGATCGCGGTGAGCATGGCGTCCATGGCGCATCAAACGGCGACGCCCCTGCCTTCGTTCCGAGGCAGACCGGCAAAACGGCTAGATGGCGATATCCTTGAGGCTTTCGGCGCCCTCGCCGCGTTCAAAGGCGGAGCGCGACGCGTTCAGCGTCCAGCAAAGCCCTTCGTCTCGGAAGTCGACCTCGACATGGCCTGCAAAAGCCGCCGCCGCATGGCGCTTGATGATCGTCGTGCCGAAACCGGTGCGCGAAGGCGCACGCACCGCCGGGCCGTTTCTCTCCTCCCAGATAAGCTCGAGCCTGCCTTCGCCGTCGTCCTCGCCGATCAGGTCTTTCCAGCTGATGCGCACCTTCCCCTGCGGCACGGACAGCGCCCCATATTTCACCGAATTGGTGGCAAGCTCGTGCAGGATCAGCCCGAGATTCTGCACCGCTTCGGCCTTCAGGACAAAATCCGCCCCCTGCAGCTCGACGCGGTCCGCCACGTCCGCAAACGTGCTCATGTGGATTTCGACGACCCGACGGATCGAGACCCCTGCCCATTGTTCCTTGGCCAGCGCCTCGATCGATTTGCCGAGCCCCTGGAGGCGGGTGCTGATCGCCTTCTGGAACTCTTCCATCGTCGTGTCCTGACGCGCCAGCTGGCGCATCATCGCCTGGATCAGCGTGAGGATGTTCTTGGTTCGGTGCACCAGCTCATGCAGGATGAGGTGGATGCGGTCCTCCGCCTCGCTGCGATCGAACGAGGCGTTCGAGAGCGCTATGGCCACCTGGTTCGCCTCGCGGATCTTGGTTTCCACCGGCGAGACGATCTCGCCCTTGCCGATCCGCTCCGCCATTTGGGCGATCTGCCGGATCGGTATCCGAAGCTGGCGACCGACGAGCCATGCAATCAGCATCGCGACGGCAAGGAAGATCGCTCCACCGGCGATCAACTGCCGCCAGGTCGTAAGAATGCTCGCCTGCGCCGCATCGATAGGCCCCCAGACGACCGCCTTCCAGGTCCAGCCGGTGATCTGGGCATAGCCGTACATCTGCCGCCGACGTCCGTCCATGTCCTCGATCGTGCCCTTGAAGCCGGTCATCAGCTTGAGCGTGTCGGAAGGAAACGCCGTGCCGGACGTGAGCGCATGGGCGCCGAGCGAGGTTACCACCTGCCCCGCCCCATCGACCACCGCAACCGACCAGCCGGCAGGAAGACCTTCCGTCGAGATCAGCTTCTGCAGATCCTCGGCATTCTGCGTCATGATCATCGCAGCGCCCGAATAGGAAATCTCCCTGGGCAGGGGCATGGTGATGTTGAAGACGTGCTTGCCGCTGGTGGCCCCGAAAAAGACGTTGGAGACCTCGGTGACGCCGCTGTTCAGCGCGGACTGCAGCGCAGGCATGTTGGAGACCTTGCCGAGCGGCGCGTCGAACGGCACACGGGTGTTGAGCCTTTGCTGGCCATCCGCATTGACGACAAGAATATAGAGGGAATTGGAACGAAGGCTGTTCTGCGTCCGGTTGTGGAAGGCGCGCAGGTCGCCCGCTTCGAGTTCCGGCGAGGTGACCAGCAGCCTCAACGTGGTCGCCATGTCCTGCAGTTCGCGGTCGATCGAGCGGGCGATGAGCTGAGCGTCCTCGGCCGTCTCGCCCGCCAGAATCTCCCGTTCGTTTGCCTCCAGCTCCATCATCAGATAGCCGACGAAAACCAGCAACGGCAATGCCACCCCAGCCGCGAGAGCAACCAGATAGGCACCGATCGGCGCCGTTGGGAAAAACCGCGAAATTCTAAACATCCCGCGCATTTACCCTATAGAAGAGGCTGCAGGTGCCTGTACCACCTGCCGGCATTGCCCATTTCCGTGTCCCGCCATCTGCTAATATTCTAGCGGGGCTTTTCTAGCCGGTTTTGGACGCCGGGCCAAGGATTGATTGCCGGCGATATGTTTGAGCGGAACGCCACCGGTCACGTGTGCCGAGGCCGCTCCCCCACGTCGAAATTGACGTCCCAATCCGGCTTCGAACTCTTTTTGCCCGGCGGATCGCGATGCTCGGTCGCGTCGTCCGAACCCGTTATTACCGTCGGCTTGGCGCTCGCCACGCCGTTGGATTTGGGATCGGCCTGGGATTTCGCATATTGTCCTTCGGCATCCTTGCGGATCCGGGCGGTATCGTCGGTTTTGGTCATCATGTCTCCTTGCCGCATGAAAGTCAGGCCACCGGCAGCGGCCTGACGCGTTAATCCGGGCCGGATCAGATCGTGGTCGAACCGGTCAGCGTATCGGTCGGATTGTTGTTGATCCGCAGGTTGTTCTGCACGTGCCGGACGCCGGAAACGTCATCCACCAGGTCCTCGGCGCGGCGTTTGTCCCAGCGGCTGGATACGAAACCGTCGAGCGTCACCTCCGAACCCTGGACCGTCACGGTGATATTGGATGCGTCGAGTACCGGGTCGTCGCTCAGCCGGTCATTGACGTCTTCCTCGATGCGGGCGTCCGAGCGCTGATAGCCTTTCGGCCCTTTTCCGCGATGCTCGTCCATCATCCGGCGACGTTCCGCATCCTCGTCGCCAAACCACGACGCCACTTCATCGCCGGCCCGCTCCATGAAGCCGCGCCGGCCGCCGCCATGATCTTCCGATCCGCGGAAGCGATTGTCCGAGCGCTGACGGTTTTCGTCGCCAAAACGGTAGTCCGAACCGTAACGGTCGCCATAGGCCTGATTGACGCGGTTGCGGCCCGGTTCGTAGCTGAACGAGGAAGGCCTGCCGCGATAGGAATCGCGAGCCCAGGCCTGCGAGCGTTCGGAATCGCCGTAGCCCGCCTCGAACCCGCCGTCGTCGGAGGCCCATTGTTCGCTGCGGCCGTAGCGGGAGAAACGCGAACGATCGCCGTCCTCCCAATTTGGATCGCCGCTCCGCAGATCGTCGCTGAAACCACGCACATAACCGGTATCGCCCGGGCGATAATCGCTGGAGGATTCGCGGGCGTAATCACGCTCGTCGCGCATCCGGTCGTTTCGATACCCGCCCGATTGGGAATGATTTCCACTGGCCATTGTCTGTCTCCTCGGTCTGGTTTGGTCCCGTTCCATACGGGACGCTGATCCAACCCCGCCTTCCCGGGATTGTTCCGCTTTTTGCGAGGACTGCCGAAGCTCAATTGGCCGATACCGCCATGGTCATGGAGAGGCCCGGAAGAATGTCGCCCACGGGCACGTCCGGCGGTTCGCTATGGATGACGACACCGGAAACGGGCGGGATCCGCCTCCCCTCTTTCGAAAGATTGGCCCGAAGCTGCAGCAACCGGTCCCCCAGCCGCCAGTCGACGGCAATCACGCCATCGGCGGCATCGAGCACCGTGCCCGAATACGGCGCGACCGCATGAAGGCCGGGCACCACATGTTCGCGGCGCCTGGCGATCAGCGTGCGCATGCGGTCGCGATGCGCCTGCCCCTCCGGCTCCCGTGCCCCGTTCCAGCGCAGCTTGGAGAGCCGGAAGTCCTCCGCCGCATGCGGATCGGCGACGTCATCCCGTTGCGCGAAACCGTCCGGCGCCCCGTCGAGGCCCCTGGTTTCGCCGGAGATGTTGCCCTCGGCCGCCCCGCCGGGCCCGCCATCGTAATCGCCGAAGAAGCGGAATTCCCGGCTCTCGCCGTAGTCCTCGCCCATGAAGAGCTGCGGGACCTGCGGCGACAGGATCAGGACCGCTGTCATCACCCGCAGCATCCGCGGGTCCGCGAGCGAGATCAGCCGCCGGCCATCGGCGCGACTGCCCGCCTTCTGGTGGTTCTGCAGGGCGTTGATGAAGGCCGTTGGCGGCAGGTGGCCGCTCGGCTCACTGCCCGCGCCGCCATCCTGCCCGGTTCCGCCCCAGGTGATAAAACCTTCCGCCAGCCCCCTGGCAAGCTTGCCCACCGGATCTTCCCCGCCAGAGCCGGCATGGCCGACCCTCTCGGCAGTCGCAATCTCGTGCGCCGCATGGCGGATGTCATGGTTCACGACCGCGTCATAAAGCATGGCTTTGCCGGACTGGCTGCGCTCCAGATAATGGGTGATGTTGCGGTTATCCTCGATCGCGAGATGACGCCGCCGGCCGGTCACCTCCTGCTGAACCCGCTTTGCCAGTTCCCACAGGACGTGCATCTGCGAGGCATCGTCATGGATCCGGTCGACCGCATGGAGCCGCAGGCCGTCGAGATTGAATTCCTCCAGCCAATAAAGCGCATTTTCGATGAAGAACCGTCGCACCGGGCCCTGGCTGAAATCGATTGCCGGCCCGCGGGGCGTGCTACGCCCGAGGTTGAAAAAGGAAGGCAAATAGGGCTCGAACACGCTGCTGCCCGGGCCTAAACGGTCATAAACCACATCGAGCATGACCGAGAGGCCGTGTCGATGCGCGGCATCGACGAAGGCCTTCATGTCGTCCGGTTCGCCATAGGCGTGATGCGGCGCATAAGGGAGTACGCTGTCGTAACCCCAGCCGCGGCTGCCGGCGAACTGGTTGACGGGCATGATCTGCAGCATCGTCACGCCAAGCGAAGCGATCTCCCGCAACCGCTCGGCGGCGGCGCGAAAAGTGCCCTCCTCGGTAAAGGCGCCGATATGGATCTCATAGAGAACGGCCTCCTCCCAGGCATGGCCCTTCCAGTCCGGCCGTTCCCATCGGTAGGAGGTGGGATCGATGACGAGCGAAGGCCCATGAAGGCCGCCATCCTGGGCGCGCGAAGCGGGATCCGCCACAAGCACGCCGTCCGGCATCAGAAACTGATAGGGCGTACCCTCCGCGAGACCGTCTGTCGTCAAGGTGAACCAGCCCTCGCCGGCCGGCAGCATTTCCCGGTTGCGGCCGGCGATCTGCAGCCGCACGCGCTCCAGGTCCGGCGCCCAGATCCGGAAAAGCACCTCGCCATCACCGAGATATTCCGCTCCCCAGGACTTGGGAAATGCACGGCGGGACGGGAGGTCAAAACCCTCGTTTCGCGAATCGAACGGCGTGAAATCTCGCGTCAGCGACATGATATCTCCTCGGCTGCAAACGTCCCAAGGAAATACAGGTCCGCGGGGAAAGGTTCCCCACGCGCTCCTAACATATTGTAATCGCTATATTAAAATAAGGCAGTCGACTGCAGGCGAGATTAGCCGCCCGTTCAGTCGATGCGGCTGGTCGTCTGCGGATCGAAGACCACGGCCTTGTCCAGATTGAAGGAGAAGGGGAACTTCTGCCCGAGTTCGACATGCGCGTCGGAGCGGGTGCGAGCGGTGAAGGTCGCGCCGTCCAGCCTGCCGGTGACGAAGGTGTCGGACCCGGTCGGCTCGATCATCGTCACCTCCGCCTCGATATGGGCGGTGGCGCGTGCCTGCGGATCGACGAGCCCGGCGTCGGTGATCGTTTCGGGGCGAAGGCCGAGAATGACATCCTTGCCATCGGCGAGCGTGGTGGTCACGGATGGCGGCATGGCGACGGTGACGCCTTCATTGCCGAACAATGCGATGCTCCGGGCGCCGCCCGAAGAAACGACCTTGCCCTTCAGCATGTTCATCGCCGGCGAACCCATGAAATCGGCGACGAAGAGGTTGGCCGGGCGGCCGTAGATTTCGGCGGGCGTCCCGACCTGCTGCACCATGCCCTCCTTGAGGACGACGATCTTGGTGGCGAGCGTCATCGCCTCGATCTGGTCATGGGTGACGTAGACGATCGTGGCATGGGTATTCTGGTGCAGCGCCTTGATTTCGGCACGCACCTCGACACGCAGCTTGGCGTCGAGATTGGACAGCGGCTCGTCGAACAGGAAGACGCGCGGCTGGCGCACCAGCGCCCGGCCCATGGCGACGCGCTGGCGCTGGCCGCCGGAAAGCTGGCTCGGACGACGCTTCAGGAGATGCTCGATCTGCAGCGTCTTGGCGACCTGCTTGACCGCCGCCTCGCGGGCCGCCTTGTCCACGCCGCGCATTTCCAGCGCAAACGCGATGTTTTCCTCCACCGTCATATTCGGATAGAGCGCATAGGACTGGAAGACCATGGCGATGTCGCGCTTCGACGGATGCAGGTCGTTGACCACCTGTCCGTCGATGACGATATCGCCCGAGGAAGGCGGCAGGAGACCGGCGATCGCATTGAGCAGGGTCGACTTGCCGCAGCCGGACGGACCGACGAGAACCAGGAAGCCGCCCTTTTCGAGCTCGATATTGATGCCCTTCAGGATCTCGTTATTGCCGATCTTCTTGCGAATATCCTTGATTTCAAGAAAGCTCATGTGCGGTTATCCCTTGACTGCGCCGGCCATCAGGCCACGCACGAAATAGCGTCCGGCGACGACATAGACGAACAGCGTCGGAAGCGCTGCGAACACGGCAGCCGCCATATCGACATTGTATTCCTTGACGCCGGTGGAGGAGGCAACGAGGTTGTTGAGCGCCACCGTCATCGGCGAGGACGTGCCGGACGAGAAGGACACGCCGAACAGGAAGTCGTTCCAGATATTGGTGAACTGGTAGATGACCGTCACCACGATGATCGGCCCCGAACTCGGCAGCAGGATGCGCCAGAAGATCCGGAAGAAACCCGCGCCGTCGATCATCGCGGCCTTCACCAGCTCGTCCGGGAAGGCTTCGTAATAGTTGCGGAAGAACAGCGTGGTGAAGCCGAGGCCGTAGATCACGTGCACGAGCACGAGGCCGGCGGTGGAGTTCGAAAGGCCGAACGTGCCGAGCAGGCGCGCCATCGGGATCAGCACCGCCTGGAACGGAATGAAGCAGGCAAACAGCATCATGCCGAACACCAGCTTGTGGCCCGGAAACCGCCACTTGGTCAGCACATAGCCGTTGAGCGCGCCGAGCAGGGTCGAGATGGCGACCGCCGGAACCACCATCTTGATGGAGTTCCAGAAATAGCCCTTGATGCCGACGCAGGAGACACCGATGCAGGCCTCGCCCCAGGCGCGCACCCAGGCGGCCACCGACGGATCGCGCGGCAGCGCCAGCATGTCGCCGCCGCGGATTTCGTCCAGCGATTTGAGCGATGTGCTCAGCATCACATAGAGCGGCAGAAGATAGACCAGCGCCAGGATGACGAGCGCGGCATAGATGAAATAGCGGGCGGTGCGGGCGCCGCCGGCGCTTACCGTCCCGTTGGCGGTTTCGTTGGCGGCGCTCATGACTGCTTCTCCCGAAGCTCGGAATAGAGATAGGGCACGATGATCGCGGTGATCCCCATCAGCATCATCACCGCGCTCGCCGAACCGACGGCCATCTGGTTGCGCGTGAACGTGTAGGAATACATGAAGGTGGAAGGCAGTTCGGTCGCATTGCCCGGTCCGCCGCCGGTCAGCGCGATGACCAGGTCATAGGACTTGATCGCCATATGCGCGAGCACGATGAAGGCCGACAGGAAAACGGGACGCAGAAGCGGGATGATGATCCGGCGGTAGATCGACACACTCGATGCGCCGTCGATCTGGGCGGCCTTGATGATCTCCCCGTCGATGCCGCGAAGACCGGCCAGGAACATCGCCATGACGAAGCCGGATGCCTGCCAGACCCCGGCGATGACGACGGTGTAGATCGCCATATTGGGGTTGACCAGCCAGTCGAACTTGAAGCTCGTCCAGCCGAGATTGTGCATGGTGTTCTCGAGCCCGAGGCCGGGGTTGAGGAACCATTTCCAGGCGGTGCCGGTGACGACGAAGGAGAGCGCCATCGGATAGAGGAAGATCGGCCGCAGCACGCCTTCGGCGCGGATGCGCTGGTCCATCAGGATGGCGATGCCAAGCCCGAGCGCGATGCAGATGCCGATATAGAGAACCCCGAAGATCGCCAGGTTCTGCATCGCCACATACCAGTTCGGCTGCGACCAGAGGCGATAATAGGCGTCGAACCCGCCCCATTTATAGACCGGCAGGATGCGCGAGGTCGTGAAGGAAAGGTAGACCGTCCAGAGGATGAAGCCATAGACGAAGACGAGGATCACCGCGAACGAGGGCGCCAGCACGATCTTCGGCAGCGCGTTGCGCAATCCGTCGGCGAATGTGCTTCGCTGTCTTTGCGGTTCCACGACCGGAACCGGTTCGATTGTCGTCATCATGACCTCCGGCAGACACCAGAACTAAAAGATACCGGCAAGCCGGAATTTGAAAAGTGGCCGGGGTTGTCCCCGGCCACCCGCATGTCAGAATTGTGCGATCAACCGATCACTTGGCAGCCTTGACCGCTTCCGGCAGGCGCTTCAGCGCTGCTTCGGTGGTCAGCTGGCCGTTGAGGTGCTGGGTGATGACGTCCAGCATGGCTTCCTTGATGGCAGCCGGCTGAGCGTAACCATGGGCGAGCGAGCCCATCAGCGTGCCCTTGGAAGAGGCTTCGGCGAGGTCCGCCATGCCCTTCTTGCCGCAATCGTCGAACTTGTCGTTGGCGACGTCGGTACGGGCAGGGACCGAACCCTTGACCGTGTTGAAGGCGATCTGGAAGCCCGGGTTCTCGACGGCGGATGCCATCTTGAGCTGGGCGTCGCGCTGACCCTTGCCCACGTCGAACATCATGAACTGGTCGGCGTTGAAGAGAACCGAGCCCTGCGTGCCGGGGAAGCGGATGCAGACGAAGTCGGTGCCTGGCTTCTTGTTGGCGCGCAGCCATTCGCCCTTCGACCAGTCGCCCATTTCCTGGGCGCCGGCCTTGCCTTCGATGACGAGGGCGGTCGACAGGTTCCATTCGCGGCCCGAGAAGTTCGGGTCGAAATAGGTGCGCAGCTTCGACATCGTGTCGAAGACCTTCTTCATCGTGTCGCCCGAAAGAGCGGCCGGATCGAGGTCGAGAACGGCTTTCTTGTAGAAGTCCGGACCGCCGGTCGAAAGCACGACGGCTTCCCAGAGCGTGCCGTCCTGCCACGGAACGCCGCCGTGGGCGAGAGCGGTGAGGCCCTGGCCCTTGAAGGCGTCGAGCAGGGTGATGAGCTCGGCGATATTGGTCGGAACCTTGCCGCCGGCCTTGTCGAGGGCCGCCTTGTTGATCCACAGCCAGTTGGTGGAGTGGATGTTCACCGGAGCGGCGATCCAGTGGCCGTTGTACTTCGAGAAGTTCTGCAGGGCAGCCGGAATGACCTTGTCCCAGCCTTCCTTCTGGGCGAGGTCGTCGAGGTTTGCGGCGACGCCCATTTCAGCCCAGTCCTTCAGGTCGAAGCCGAGAAGCTGGACGGCGGTCGGCGGGTCGCCGGCCGTGACGCGGGCGCGCAGCGCGGTCATGGCCGCGGAACCTGCACCACCGGCAACCGGCATGTCCTTCCAGGCAACGCCTTCCTTCTGGAGGTTTTCCTTCAGCACGTTGAGTGCTGCAGCTTCGCCGCCCGAAGTCCACCAGTGCAGGACTTCGACCTGCTCCGCCGCCTTGGCGACGCCGGCGGTCATGGCGATAAGCGCCGCACCGGCGGCGAGTTTGGCAATCATTCGAATATTCATTGAGAATCTCCCTTTGCATCCGGGCTCCTCTCCGGATATTGCGATTTATAACGATATAATTACGGTCGGTGTCAACCCGGCCGGAGGAGTTTTTTGCGTCATCGGATGATCATCTAACATGATGAAAAAACTTGCAAATTTAGGAGTTGGCAAAATTTTCCTCAGGAATCGAGAAAAATTCCTGGCGGCGGACGGATAATTTGTAACGATATAGATGAGGCTCGCTCCGATTTTGGGGCGGGAGCGGAGGAGACGAGGATATGTCGCTGGATGACCTGAAGGAAAAAGGTCGGCGGGCGAAGTCGGAGCGGTTGGTCGCCAGATCCGGCGCGGATGCAAAGCCTACCCTGAAGACCGTTGCCGAACTGACCGGCCTTGCCGTCACAACCGTATCGCGCGCGCTTGCCGATGCGCCGCAGATCGCGCTCGAAACCCGCCAGCGCGTGCGGCAGGTCGCAGCCGACATCGGCTATCTGCCGGACCGGGCGGCGCAGCGGCTGCGCACCGGCCGCACCAATGTCATCAGCCTCGTCCTCGACCCGCATGAGGAAATCCTCGGCTATGCCACCTCGATGATCAACGGCCTCACGGAAGCCCTGCGCGGCACCGCCTATCACCTCGTCATCACACCGCATTTTTCCGATACGCCGCAGATCGAACCGGTGCGCCACATCATGCGCAACCGCATGGCCGACGGCATCGTCTTCACCCGCACCGAACCGGGGGACGAGCGCGTCAAACTTTTGATGGAGAACAACTTTCCGTTCATCTGTCACGGCCGGACCGAGCTTGCGACGGCCCATCCTTACGTCGACTACGACAACTACAGCTTCGCCTATCAGGCCGCGAAAAAACTGATCGCCGCCGGCGCAAGCAAGCTCTCGATCATCCTGCCGCCGGAGCGCTTCACCTTCGCCCACCATTTGAAGCACGGGTTCATGACGGCGGTACGCGAAGAAGGTGTCGGCTTCGAGATCGCCAAGGGCGTGACGCTCGACAGCAAATCGGACGACATCCGCGATTACGTTTTCCGCCGCATGGGCGAGCCGGAGCGCCCGGACGGTTATATCTGCGGCGGCGAGGTCTCGGCACTCGCCGTCATGGCATCCGCCTATGATCATAGCCTGGAACTGGGTAGGGATATCAGGCTGGTGGCGAAACAGACCTCGGGCCTGTTCGACCAGATCCGTCCCCGCGTCGAGACGATCTACGAGGACCTGACCGAAGCGGGCTTCCTCATGGGCAAGCTGCTCCTGAAGCGGATCGGCGGCCCCGCCCCCATCCATGAATTGCAGGCGCTCCAGACGGTCTGACCACCCGGAGCGCCGCCCGCACGGCCCGTCAGGAAGCCATGCGGAAGGGTTTCAGCGCCGCGCGTCTCCTCGCGCGGCGCTGTCCGCAGCTTCTCAATCCTCTTCCTGGAAGACGACCTCACGCTTTGCCTTGACGCTCGGCAGAAAGACGATGACGAGGACGAGGGCCGCGAGGAAGAGAAGGGCCGCGCTGATGGGACGTTGGACGAAGGTCATGGGATCACCGCGCGACAGGATCATCGCCCGCCGCAGGTTTTCTTCGAGAAGCGGGCCGAGCACGAAGCCGAGCAGGAGCGGCGCAGGCTCGCAGCGCAGCTTCACCAGCGCGTAGCCGATGAGGCCGAAGAAGGCGACGGCATAGAGATCGTAGACGTTCGAGTTGACGCTGTAGACCCCGATGGCGCAGAAGGCCATGATGATCGGAAACAGCACGTAATAGGGAATGGTCAGCAGCTTCACCCACAGCCCGATCAGCGGCAGGTTGAGCACGACGAGCATCAGGTTGCCGATCCACATCGAGGCGATGATGCCCCAGAACAGCGCCGGCTGCTCGGTCGCGACGTTCGGGCCGGGTACGATGCCCTGGATGATCATCGCCCCCACCATCAGCGCCATGACCGGATTGGCCGGAATGCCGAGGGTCAGCAGCGGGATGAACGAGGTCTGCGCACCGGCATTGTTGGCCGATTCCGGCCCGGCGACGCCGGCGACGGCCCCATGGCCGAATTCTTCCGGATGTTTGGAGACCTTCTTTTCGATCGTGTAGGACGCAAAGGCCGCAAGGATAGCGCCGCCGCCCGGCAGGATGCCGAGGATCGAGCCGACGACCGTGCCGCGGATGACCGGCCCGATCATTGCCTTGAAGTCTTCCCGGCTCGGCATCAGGCCGCTGACCTTGGCCATCAGCACCGAACGGGTCTTTTCGCTTTCGAGATTGCGCAGGATTTCCGCGATGCCGAACACGCCGACCGCGACCGCCACGAAATTCAGCCCGTCCGCATATTCGCGGATGCCGAGCGTGAAGCGCGGCGTGCCGGTGTAGATGTCGGTGCCGACGAGGCCGAGCAGCAGGCCGAGCGCCACCATGGCAAGCGCCTTGATGATCGAGCCGTGGGCGAGCGCGATCGAGGAGACGAGGCCGACCACCATCAGCGAGAAATATTCGGCGGCGCCGAACTGCAGCGCGATCTTGGTGAGCGGCGGCGCGAAGATCGCCACGAGGAAGGTCGAGACCGTGCCGGCGAAGAAGGAGCCGATCGCGGCGATCGCCAGCGCCGCGCCCGCCTTGCCCTTGCGCGCCATCTGGTAACCGTCGATGGCGGTGACGGCGGAGGAGGATTCGCCCGGCATGTTGATCAGGATCGCCGTGGTCGAACCGCCGTATTGCGCCCCGTAATAGATGCCGGCGAGCATGATCAGCGAGGAGACCGGCTCGAGCTGGAAGGTGATCGGCAAAAGCATGGCGATGGTCGCCGTGGCGCCGATGCCGGGCAGCACGCCGATCAGGGTGCCGAGCAACACGCCGATGAGGCAGAAGAACAGGTTTTCCAGAGACGAGGCGGTCGCGAAGCCGAGCGCGAGGTTATTGAACAGATCCATCGATTAATCCTCAATAACCGAGCCAGGGCCCGAAACGGCGGAACGGAAGGCCGAGGCCATAGCTGAAGACCGCGACCGAGAAGACCGTCAGTACTGCCGACAGGATAAGCGCGGGCAGCGGTTTCATCCGGCTGGAGGCAAAAGCGGCGATCAGAGCGGTGATGAAGATTGCCGGCACGAAGCCGAGACCGCGCACCGTGAGCCCGAAGAAGACCGGCGCCGGCAGGATGAAGAACATGCCGCGCCAGGCGAGCGCTCCGACCGGCGCTCCCTCCAGCCGCATCGACTGGACGAGGATGATCGCGCCGAACAGGATGAGCGCACAGGCGAGGATGAACGGGAAATAACCAGGCCCCATCCTGAGCGCCGTGCCGAGTTCGAGTTCGATCGACTGGTAGGCGAAAAACAGGCCTGTCGCGATCAGCAGCAGCCCGCAGATCAGATTGACGGTATCGAATTTCAGGGAATTCATGGTGTCTCCGTGAACGGTGGAGATGCTTGGGCGGCTTGCCCCTCATCCGCCTGCCGGCACCTTCTTCCCGCTCGCGGGGAGAAGGGATATGCCGCACCGACTTCCCGGATCGCAGAAGATGTGCTTGGCAGGTCCCCTCTCCCCGCGAGCGNNGGTTAGGGTGAGGGGCAGCCTCGATCAGAGGGCAGAAGGCGTTCGTTGCGTCAGCGAAGCTCAATCCGCGTACTGGCCGGCAGCCTGGATGACCGGCTTCCAGCGGGCGATTTCGCTTTCGAGCTTGGCTTTCAGCGCCGCGGGCGTGACGTCGTTGTCCGGCGACGGCTCGGTGCCGAGTTCGGCGAAGCGGGCAGCGACGCTCGGGCTCTTCAGGGCAGACTTGAGGGCCTTGTTGAGCTTTTCGATCGCATCCTTCGGGGCACCCTTGGGCGTGTAAAGACCGTGCCAGATACCGACTTCCATCTGCGGCAGGCCCGCTTCCTTGACGGTCGGGATGTCCTTCAGCACGTTGAGGCGTGCCGGCGAGGTGACGGCATAGGCCTTCACGGTGCCGCCCTGGATCTGCTTGGTGGTATTGGTGGTCTGGTCGCACATGATATCGACCTGGCCGCCGAGAAGATCGGTCATCGCCGGACCGGTGCCCTTGTAGGGAACGGTGACGAGCGAGGTCTGGATCGAGCTCATGAACAGCATGCCGCACAGATGCGAGGCCGCGCCGATGCCGGCATTGGCGACGGTCACTTTGTCCTTGTTGGCCTTGGCGTATTCGATGAGGCCCTTGAGATCGGTGGCCGGCATGTCCTTGCGGGCAAGCAGCGTCATCGGAACGTCGGTGACGAGACCGACATAGTCGAAGGCGTTGAGCGTGTCATAGGGCAGCTTGCGGTAGAGCGAGGCGCTGGTCGCCATGCCGATATGGTGCAGGAGAACGGTGTAGCCGTCGGCTTCGGCGTTCGCGACACGGGCCGCACCGAGCGTGCCGCCGGCACCGCCGACGTTTTCGACGATGACCTGCTGGCCGAGATCCTTCGACATGGATTCGGCGACGAGACGCGCGACCGTGTCGGTCGGGCCGCCGGCCGCAAACGGCACGATCATGGTGATCTGGCGCTCGGGATAACCGGCGGCGTTGGCGGAAGCGGAGAAAAGGGAAAGCGCCGCAAGAGCGGTTGCGCCGAGAACGGCGTTCAGGATTTTCATCGGGGCTCCTCCAGGATGAAACTTTGTTCAGCCGGCGCGCAAATTTCCTCCGACGCCAACCTGGGGACCATTTGCGGCAAGACGCGGAACACGCGCAATCGTTGCTAAAGCCCTAAAACACCATTTCCGGAGATATCGCGCCGCAATATGGGTGGATTCGGGAACAATCGACAAAAAGGATGGGTGGATATCCACACATGCCGCCGCAATCAGCCGTCCCTGTCGTCCTGCAGCATATGCTCAGGCCCGAGCAGCTTCTTGTCGAGCCCGTATTTCTGCATCTTCTCGTAGAGCGTCTTGCGGGAAATCCCAAGGGATTCGTAGACCGGCCTGAGCGCTCCGCCATGCGCGGCGATCTCGCCGGCGATGAGATTGCGTTCGAAGGCCGCCACCTTGTCGGCGAGCCTCCCCTGTCCGTCCCTGACCCCGTCCTTCACCACCCCGCCCGTTTCGCCGGGTTTCGGGTCGAGGCCGAGCACCAGCCGGTCGGCGGCGTTTCGCAGTTCGCGGACATTGCCCGGCCAGTCGCGCAGGGCGATCGCCGAGATTACCTCGGCCGGCACGTCCAGGTCTTCGCGGCCGTAGCGGGCAGCCGCCTCCCGCACCAGCTGGAGAAACAGAAGCGGGATATCCGCCCGCCGCTGCATGAGCGACGGCACATGGATGGTCGCGACGTTGAGCCGGTAGAAAAGGTCGGCGCGGAACCGGCCGGCCGCCACTTCCGCTTCCAGATCCACCTTGCTGGTGGCGATGAAACGCACGTCGAGCGGCACGGTCTCGTTGGAGCCGAGCCGGGTGATGACCCGCTCCTGCAGCACGCGCAAAAATTTCGCCTGCAGGTCGACCGGCATGGAGCCGATCTCGTCGAGCAGGATCGTGCCGCCGCGGCCGTGTTCGAACTTGCCGTAACGCGGCCGCAGCGCGCCGGGAAAGGCGCCGGCCTCGTGGCCGAACAGCTCGCTCTCGATCAGGTTTTCGGGAAGCGCTGCGCAATTGATAGCGATGAACGGCCGGTTGGCGCGCGAGCTGATGTCGTGCAGCGCCCTCGCCACCACTTCCTTGCCGGCGCCGGTTTCGCCGATGATCAGCGTATCGGCGTCGGCCGCGCCGATCGCCCGGATCCGGTAACGGAGATCGACCATCACCTGGGTGCGTCCGGGAAGCCGGGCCTCCACATCGTCGCGCTTGCCGGCGACGGCCCTGAGGCGACGGTTTTCCATCACCAGGCTGCGCCGGTCGAGCGCGCGGCGGATGATGCCGGCGAGATGCTGCGGCGTGAACGGCTTTTCGAGGAAGTCGTAAGCGCCTTCCCGCATGGCCTTGACCGCAAGCTGCACATCGCCATGACCGGTGACCAGGATGACCGGGATTTCCGCATCGAGCTCGCGGATCTTCTGCAGCAACGTCATCCCGTCGGTGCCCGGCATGCGGATATCGCTGACCACGACACCGTCGAAGCCGAAGCCGGTCAGTTCCAGCACGTGGTCGGCATTCGAAAAAGTCTGGACCGAGAGGCCGAACAGTTCCAACGCCTGCGCCGTCGAACGGCGCAGTTCCTCCTCGTCGTCGACCAGCAGAACCCGTTGCTCGCTCACTCGGCTGCCTCCAGGACATTGCCGTCGGCGACGTCCAGTTCGATCAGGAAGACCGCGCCGCCTCCCGGGTGATCGGCGACGCTCAGGCTGCCGCCGAAATCCTTGATGATATTGTAGGAGATCGACAATCCCAGGCCGAGGCCCTTGCCGACCCCCTTGGTGGTGAAGAACGGATCGAAGATGCGCTCGTGGATGGCAGCCGCGACGCCCGGCCCGCGGTCGCGCACCGAGACCAGGACCTTGCCGTCCGCCTGGCTGGCGGAGACGGTAATGCGCCGGTCATCGAGGCCTTCGACCGCATCCGCCGCGTTGGTGATGATGTTGACCAGGACCTGCTGGAGGCGCACGGCGCCGGCCCTGACCGGGGGAATGCCGGGATCGATCTCGAGCTCGAGCTCCGCATCCGCCGTCTTCAGGCGCACCGCGACGATCTCCAGCGTGTCGCGCACCACATCGTCCAGGGCAACGGCGCCGAGCTTTTCGTTCGGCTTGCGGGCGAAATTGCGCAGATGCCTGCTGATCGAGGCCATGCGGTCGATCAGCGCCGAAATGCGCCGGACATTGTCGCGCGCATCGTCGGTACGGCCGAGATCGATCAGCACGCCGGTCGTTTCCGCATAGGTCTTGGCGGCGGCGAGCGGCTGGTTGAGTTCGTGCGACAGGGCCGCCGACATCTGGCCGAGGCCGGCGAGCTTGCCGGCCTGGATGAGGTCGGCCTGGGTCTGGCGCAGCCGCTGTTCGGTCAGCCGCCGTTCGGCGATCTCCTCCTCGATGCGGCTGTTGACCCGGGCAAGGTCGGCGGTGCGCTCGGCAACCCGGTGTTCGAGCTCATTGCGGGCCTGCGCCTGCAGCATCAGCCGTTCGTTGAGCCTCGCCCGGCGCTGGAGGACGATGGCGAGCCCGAGGCCGGCAAGGCAGAGCGTCAGCAGCGCCGCAACCGTCGCGGTCTTTGCCTGGGTATGGACCGAACCGGTATCCATCAGCACGTTGACGGTCCAGCCGGCATCCGGCATCGGTTGCGATACGACGAGATATTCCTTCTCGGCTCCGCCGTCGCGGATGGTCATCACGTCGCGGCCGGCAAATTCACCACGCTTCACCGGCAGCTCCCGCAGTTTCGCATCCGCATACCGCCGCGAAGCCTCGGTGCGGGCGATCCGGTCGGGCGTCAGCGGCAGGATGCTGGCGTAAAGCCATTCCGGGCTGCCGGTCATGAAGATGATGCCTTCGGGATCCGACACGAAGATCCGGTCGTCGCCGCCGCCCCAGGAGGCTTCGAGGCTGTCGATATCCACCTTGAAGACGATGACGCCGCGAATGGCGCCGCCGATCTCGATCGGCGACCCGAAATAATAGCCGCGCTTCGAAGACGTGGTGCCGAGCGCGTAAAAGCGCGACTGGCGGCCCTCTGCGGCATCCTGGAAATAAGGTCGGTAGATGAAGTTCTCGCCGACGAAGCTGACCGGGCTGTCGTAATTGCTGGCGGCGATCGTCTCGCCATCCATGGTCATCACATAGATGTCGGAGGATTTCAGAAGCGCGTTGATGTCCTTGAGATAGGCGTTGGTCGTCGCCTGCAGCGTCTCGTTCTTCGGATCGAGGATCAGGGCCTCGATATTGCCCTGGTCGGCGATGAGGGCCGGCAGCGCCTCGTAACGCTTCAGATGGCCGTCCAGCGCCGACACGGCCAGACGCAGCGTCGTGCCCGCCTGGATCTCGGCTTCGTCGATATAACCGCGCGCGGCGATATCGCTGCCCTTGAAGACCAGCGCCACACCGATCGCCGCAAGCAGGGCCAGGGGCAGAAGAAAGCGATATCTGAACAGGCCCGGGTTCCTCCACTTGGCTTAACCGCCTCCCGCGACGGCCAAAAGCGTATTCTAACCGCTGCACTGCCGATTTCCATAAAATCCTTCCGCCCTGTCAAATCAGGGCCCTGGCCGCCTTTCGGCTTTCAGGAGACAAGCAAGCGGGGGCTGGATTCTGCAATCATTCCTCGTATTCTCGTAATAATGCTCCCCTACTGCTTGACTTCGCACCCGATCATGCTTCGATCACAGGCGCACAACGGGGAAAGCCGCAAAGGCGGCGCAAGGGGGTTTTATGGTTTATCTGCTCGCATTGCTGATCGGTATCGTCGCCGGCCTTCGCGCCATGACCGCACCCGCCGCGATCGCCTGGGCCGCCTATCTCGGCTGGCTCAATCTCTCCGGTTCCTGGCTCTCCTTCATGGGCACGATCTGGGCCGTCGGCATCTTCACCATCCTTGCCATCGTCGAACTGGTCACCGACCAGCTTCCCTCGACGCCGAGCCGCAAGGTGCCGCAGCAGTTCGGCGCCCGCCTGGTCATGGGCGCGCTCACGGGTGCCGCGATCGGCACGCCCTATGGCGGCTGGATCGTCGGCCTGATTGCCGGCATCGTCGGCGCCGCAATCGGCACCTATGGCGGCGCTGCCGTGCGCGCCAAGCTGGCCGCCAGCTTCGGCAAGGATCCTCCGGCCGCCTTCATCGAGGACGCTGTCGCCATCATCGGCGCCTATCTGATCGTTGCGTCCCTACCCGTCGCAGGCGCGGTATGAAAACCTTCGACGCGATCATCATCGGCGCCGGCCAGGCCGGCCCCTCGCTCGCCGGGCGCTTCAACGACGCCGGCAAGACCGTTGCGATCGTCGAGCGCAAACATGTCGGCGGCACCTGCGTCAACACCGGCTGCAAACCGACCAAGACGCTCGTCGCCAGCGCCTATGCCGCTCATGTCGCCCGCCGTGGCGGGGACTACGGTGTCGTTCTCGACAGCCCGGTGAAGATCGATATGCCGGCCGTCATGCGCCGTTCGCACAAAGTGACGCTCGACTCGCGCCAGGGCAACGAGAGCTGGCTGGAAGGCATGCCGAACTGCACGCTGATCCGCGGCCATGCCCGCTTCGAGGACAAGAACACCATCCGCGTCGGCGACGAAGTTTTGACCGCGCCGCAGATCTTCCTCAATGTCGGCGGCCGCGCCGCGATCCCGGATTTCCCCGGCATCAGTGACGTGCCCTACATGACCAACAGCGATATCGTTTTGCTCGACCGGGTGCCGAAACACCTGGTCATCGTCGGCGGCAGCTACATCGGCCTAGAATTCGCGCAGATCTACCGCCGTTTCGGTGCCGAAGTGACCGTCGTCGAAAAAGGGCCGCGCCTTGTCGGCCGCGAGGACGAGGAAATCTCGCAGGCAATCCGCGAAATCCTCGAAGCCGAAGGCATCCATATCCGCACCGGCGCCGAATGCATCCGTTTCCGCAAGCATGAAGACGGTGTCGCGGTCGGTGTCGACTGCACGCAAGGCGCGCCGGAAGTGATCGGCTCCGACGTGCTGCTCGCGGTCGGCCGCCGTCCGAACACCGACGATCTCGGCCTCGACAAGGCCGGCGTCGAGCTGGACGCGCGTGGCTACATCAAGGTCGGCGACGACCTCTCCACCAATGTCGCCGGCATCTGGGCGATGGGCGACTGCAATGGCAAAGGCGCCTTCACCCACACCGCCTATAACGACTTCGAGATCATCGCCGCCAACCTCTTCGACGGCGAGAGCCGCAAGGTCTCCGATCGAAAGGTCGGTTATGCGCTCTACATCGACCCGCCGCTCGGCCGCATCGGCATGACCGAGGCGGAGGCCCTTAAATCCGGCCGCAAGGTCCTGGTCGGCCGTCAGTCCATGGCAAGGGTCGGGCGCGCCGTCGAAAAGGGCGAAACGCAGGGCCTGATGAAGTTCGTGGCCGGTGCGGACACGCACGAAATCCTCGGCGCCGCCATCCTCGGCACCGGCGGCGATGAATCGATCCACGGCGTGCTCGACATGATGAATGCCGGCGCCACCTACGATACGCTGCGCTGGGCCGTGCCTATCCATCCGACGGTCTCGGAGTTCTGGCCGACAGTCGTCCTTGGCATGAAGCCGGTTTGACCGGGAAGCGGCCGATCTGAGCCTCTTTTGGACACGATTACAATTTTATCGATCCTCTAAGCGGGCCGGCAAGCATTTCCGTCTATGACAATCGGCATCAGTGTCCCTGTTCATGATGGAAACAGATGTGCGGTTTTGCGGGCTTCGTCGGTGAGGCATATGGCTCCGGAAATCCGGAGGCGCTGCTATCATCCATGGCACAGGCGATCGCCCATCGCGGGCCGGACGGACAAGGCATTTTCGCCGCCCCCGGCCTGGGTCTTGCGCATGTCCGCCTGTCGATCGTAGGGCTCGCCGACGGCCAGCAGCCGATGACGGATGCCGAAAACCGCTTCACCATCGTCTTCAACGGCGAGATCTTCAACTATGTCGAACTGCGCGACGAACTGAAGGCGCGCGGCATCGTCTTTCGCACCGGCAGCGATACGGAAGTCCTGCTGCAGCTCTACGCGACCTATGGCGAAGCCTGCCTGTCTCGCCTCAACGGCGACTATGCCTTCGCGATCTGGGATCACAGCGAGCGCCGGCTGATGCTCGCCCGCGACCGGATGGGGGTCAGGCCGCTCTTTTATGCCGAGCACAAGGGTTCGCTCTATTTCGCCTCCGAGATCAAGGCGCTTCTGCAAGTGCCAGGCATCGAGGCCGAACTCGATCCGGTCGCGCTCGACCAGATTTTTACCCTCTGGGCGCCGATCCCGCCGCGCACCGCTTTCAAGGGCGTTTTCGAACTCGAACCCGGCCATCTGATGATCGCCCAGAACGGCCGCACCGAAACCCGGCCCTATTGGGTGCTCGATTTCCCGGATGCGGGCGATCATGCCATAGCCGACCAGTCTGCACGGGAAGAAGAATTGCGGGCGCTGCTGACCGATGCGACGCGGCTGCGCATGCGCGCTGACGTGCCGGTCGGCGCCTATCTCTCCGGCGGGCTCGACTCCTCGCTGATATCAGCGCTCGCCGCCCCGATGGCGCCGAACGGCCTCAACACCTTCTCGGTCACCTTCGACGATGCCGAACACGACGAAAGCGCCTTCCAGCGCCAGGTGGCAGAAGCCCTTGGCACCCGTCACCGCGCCGTCGCGAGCGGTTCCGCCGATATCGCCGCCAGTTTTCCGGATGTGATCCGCTTCACCGAACGGCCGGTCCTGCGCACCGCCCCTGCCCCGCTCTACCGCCTTTCCGGCCTTGTCCGCGACGCCGGCATGAAAGTGGTGCTGACCGGTGAAGGCGCCGACGAGGTATTCGCCGGCTACGACATCTTTCGCGAGGCCCGTGTCCGCCGTTTCTGTGCCCGCCAGCCCGGATCGAAAATGCGGCCGCATCTTTTCCGCAAGCTCTATCCCTATCTGCCGGGTTTGAAGCAGCAGTCGGCGGAATATCTCGCCGCCTTCTTCGGCGCCGGCAACGATGTGGCAGACGACCCGCTCTTCTCCCACCGCCCGCGCTTCCGCTCGACGGCGGCGGCCAAGATCTTCTACTCCGACGATCTGCGCGCGACGCTCGGCAGTTACGATGCGGCCGAGGAACTTGCGTCCCGCCTGCCGGCAAATTTCGGCCGCTGGCATCCGCTGCACCAGGCGCAATATCTCGAAAGCCGCTTCCTGCTGCCCGGTTACATCCTGTCGAGCCAGGGCGACCGCATGGCGATGGCGCACGGTATCGAAGGCCGGTTCCCTTTCCTCGATCACCGGCTGGTCGAATTCGCCACCCGTTTGTCTCCCGACATGAAGCTCAAGGGCCTCGACGAGAAGCATATCCTGCGCCGGATCGCCCGGGACCTCTTGCCGGATGTCATCAGCAAGCGCCCGAAACAACCCTATCGCGCGCCGGACAGCCGCTCCTTCGCCGGCAGCAACGAACAGGCCTATGTCGGCGAGATGCTGGGCGAACAGGCCATCGCCGCCGCCGGCCTGTTCAACCCGAGGGCAGTCGCAAAACTCCATCAGAAATGCCGCCTGGCCCCGGTCTCCGGGTTCCGCGACAACGCGGCCTTCGTCGGCATATTGTCCACCCAGCTCTGGCTGAAGGGTTTTTCCCGATCCGCCGCAGACAACACGCAGACCATTCGCAAGGCCGCGTATTAGCCATTGAAAATCTTCAATTAACCTAAAATTCACGACAATTCGGCATGATCGCCGGAGTGTGTCCAATTGTAGGTTCTTTCGCTGTGGCGGAAGGGCGGAGGTAGTCCATGTACGAGCCGAAGGAGCCACATACTCGGCGGTCGGCATCGGCCCGGGCGTTGCGCTCTCGCAGCGAATACCAGAATTCCCTCCTCGACCATCCGATCCAAGACGAACAGGAGCCGGAAGAACGGCCCCCGGTGCGCCAGTATCCTCGTCCTTCTTCGCTACCTGACTATCGGTCCCGTTCGGACTATCATCGTCGCCCGCCCGCCTATGAACGGGAAGATGACGACCGGATGCGATATGACGACATTCCGTTTGAAAAACGGCTCGAGGCACAGCTTCACAGCCTGACGGATATTCATTTCACCGATATCATCCGCTGGCTGCGCAAGGGCTTTCTGCGGATCATAGCCGCCGCGATCCTCGGTGCCGTGCTGGCGCTGCTCTACGCGGCCGTTGCCTCGCCGCGCTATACGGTCAGCACCGAGATCATCATCGATCCGTCCAACCTGAACCTCGTTTCCGACGACGTCTTTTCCGCCAATCCGCAGCGCGATTCCCAGCTTCTGGAAGTCGAGAGCAAGCTGCGGGTCCTCACGTCGCGCAACGTGCTGAACAAGGTCATCAACGATCTCAACCTGACGCAGGACCCCGAATTCAACCGCCCCGGACGGCTCGACGGTCTGCGCCGCCTGTTCTCCTCGCCGTCCATCCCCGAGGACAGGCAGCTGAGCGTGCTGCGCCAGCTCGAAAAGCAGATCACCGCGACGCGCAACGACGGCTCGTTCGTCGTCGTCCTCTCCGTCTGGACCGGAGACGTGGACAAATCGATCAAGCTGTCGAACGCGATCGTTTCGGCCTTCGAAGGCGAGCTGTTCAAGTCCTCGTCGGAGAGCGCCGGCCAGCTTGCGGTCGGCCTCAACAGCCGGCTCGACGAACTGCGCCGATCGGTGACCGAGGCGGAGGAAAAGGTCGAGCAGTTCAAGCGCCAGAACGACCTGCAGTCGACCGCCGGCGAGCTCACCAGCACCCGCATTTCCGGCGCGCTCGACACCCAGGTCCTCGACGCCCAGCAGCGGCTCATCCAGGCCGACACCCGCTACAAGCAGCTGCAATCGGCCTATGCCGACCGGCGGGTTGCCAATTCGGCCGTGTTCGATTCCGCCACCATGATCACCCTGCGCGCCAGCTACAGCGCCCTGCAGCAGCAGATCAGTTCGATGACGCTGGTCTACGGCAACCGACACCCGCGGCTGGTCGCGCTGCAGTCGGAACTGGCATCCGTCGACCGGGCGATCTCGGAGGAAGCCGCCCGTCTTCTCCAGTCCGCCAAGACCGATGTCGATCAGGCAAACAGCGCGCTCCAGGAACTGCGCCGCAAGTCCGATGCCTCGCGCTCGACGGTGTTTACCGAAAACGATGCGCAGGTGCGCCTGCGCGAACTGGAGCGCGATGCCCGCTCCAAGGCAGCGGTCTATGAAACCTATCTGTCACGCACGCGCCAGATCAGCGAGCGGCAGCAGATCGATACCAGCAATGTCCGGGTGATCTCGCCTCCGGTGCCGCCGCAGTCGAAAAGCTGGCCGCCAAGCTCGGTGCTGCTGATGATCGGCGGCGCTTTTGCCGGCGCCATTTTCGGCGTGCTGATGGCGCTGACGTTTGGGCTGTTCGGCCATATGCGCGAAGCCGGCCGGGAACTCGCCTGACCCTATTTCTTCGGAACCAGCGCCTCGTGCAATTCCGGCAGCCATGACTTGGTGGCAGGGTCCCAGGGGCCGAACTCGTGGGACGCGAAATCCCAGTAAGCCCAGCTCAGCCCGCGTTTCTCGATTTCCTCCCGCATGATCCGGGTATAGGTCACCCGGTCGGGATAATAGGCGAGCGAGTTGGAGCCGAATTCCCCGACAAAGATCGGCCGGTCGTTCTTCTTTCCCCATTCGACCGCCATGTCGAGCGGCGTCCTGATCTCCTCGATCTGCGCCGTTTCGCAGCACGAGGTGCCGAGCCAGGGCTTGGATCCCTCGATCCAGCTGGCGCCCTGCATCGTGAACTTGAAGGGTGCGTAATTGTGGATGGTGACGATCAGCCGGCGGTCGCCGGGCGGGATCGCCAGCTTCTCGAGCCCCCAGGCCGTCGCCCAGTTCGCAGCATCGACGATGAGGAAACGGTGGGGATTTGTCTTGCGGATCACCGCAAGCGCCTTGGCGAGCAGCTCGTTCCAGACGTCCTCCGTCTTGCCGTGCGGTTCGTTGTAGATCTCGAACAGCACCTTGTCGTTGGGAAGGCTCTGGTAGCGCTGGGCGAGCTGTTCCCAGATCGCCAGGAAACGCTCGCGGCTCTTCTCCACCCCGATCGCGACCTCCTCAGCCTCGAGCGGGTCGCCATCCATCTCGTGGTAGTGGTGAAAATCGACGATGATGTTGAGCCCGCGCGAGAGCGCGTTGTTGATTGCAAAATCGACGCGCTTCATGAAGGCCGCGTCAAGCGTATAGGGCGCCGAGAGGGCCGCATGGCTGCTGAAACGGACCGGCAGCCGGATGGTCTGAAATCCGCCCTCCCTGACTGCCGCAAACAGTTCTGCGGAAAGCTTTCCTCCCCAGGCGCCTTCGCTCGGCGCTTCCAGCGTCCCTCCGAAATTGACCCCTCGCCCCAGCGCCCTGGCTTGGTCCGCCGCCGTCAGCCCGGCGATTTCGGGCGCGCGCGTTTCCGAAAACGGTTTCAACGTGAAATTCTGCGCCTGCGCACTTACGATCGCCAACGCCATCAGCATGAGAGATCCCGCAAGCAGCGCCAATATCCTCAGCATCCGAAACTCTCCATTCCTGCCCGAAACGCGCCGCAGGATAACGTCATGGAAGGAAAAATCCGGTTCGGCGGGAAAAGGTCAAGCAAACCGCCGAAGTTTATCCGGTTATGATGAACGCGCGGGATATCGCGCGACCGCACTTTCCGCTTTACCGGCTTCCCGAACCGGGCCTGCAGCCGCCCTGGACGCGGTCGGAGCGGCGGCTGTGGGGATATGGATGCTGGCGGGATTCGGCGGTTTCTGTTACGATTCGCGCCGAGAAGGACGCGGCGGCGAGCGGATGACGAGAGACACGGACGAAGTTGCGTCTTTTGGGAATTTCGGCACCAAGCTGCTGTTTTGCTGCGTCGGGTGCTTTTACTGGATCACCCTGACGCCCTTCGTTGATACGAGCGTCAATCCGGCCCTGGCCAAACCGGCTCTCTGGAGCCAGCTGCTTGCCTATATGCTGTTCCTGATCGTGGTCGTCTATGCGATGACACCGAGGGTGCGCAGCGTCATCTTCCAGCCCCGTCTGTTGCTGGCGGTCGTGTTCGGATGGCTGTTTCTGACGGCGGCGCTTTCCGTCGATCCGCTCGGCGCCGTCAGGCGCGTATTGATTGCACTGACCGTCTGCATCAGTGCCAGCGCATTCCTGATGCTGCCGAAGGGCGAAAGCCAGTTCGCGCGGCTGGCCGGCGGCGGCGTGATCCTGATCGTCGGGCTATGTTATTTCGGCGTGCTCTTTCTCCCCAGGCTCGCCGTGCATCAGCTCACCGATTTTCTCGAGCCGCAGCATGCCGGTCGCTGGAAGGGAATTTACGTCCAGAAGAACGAAACCGGCGTCGTCATGGCGCTTTCCTGCTTCGTCGGCATCTACCTGATGTCCGCCTGGTCGCGGGTCGCCGGCCTGCTCCTGATCCTGGCAAGCTGCTTTTTTCTGCTGAGGACCGGCGCCAAGACCTCGACCGCCATGCTGCCGGGCATCTTCCTCCTCAGTATTTTCTTCGAGCGCTGGCGCTGGATCCGCATTCCCGTCGTCTTCGGCGGCGTCGGCCTGCTCAACCTGGCGACGGTCGGCGTATCGACCATTGCGCCGCTCCGGGAGATCGTCGCCGCCACCGGGATCGATACCACCTATACGGCGCGCGCCGATATCTGGCGGCTGGCGCTCGATGCTATTGCGCAGCATCCGATCACCGGTTATGGCTTCGGCTCTTTCTGGGGCGCGGAAAGCCTCGTCAACAGCGACATGCGCACCCTGAACTGGGCCGTGCGCGCGGTGGACGCCCACAATGCCTATGTCGATGCCGCCATGAACGCCGGCATCCCGGGATTGATATTGATGGTGATATGGGTCTTGGCTACTCCCCTTAAAAACCTGTCGGCAATCGACGCCGCAGAGAATTTCACCCCCCTCACCAGGCTTTTCCTGAGGATCTGGCTTTTTTCGATCTTCCTTGCCTGCCTCGAAAGCATCTTCCTCGCACGGTCGGGACCGATCTGGTTCACGATGATGGTCGCCATGTTCGGCCTTGGCTACCAGGCACGCTACCGCATCCGAGCCTCCAGGAAGGCAGAGCCCGCCTATGGACCAGCATACGCCTGACATGTCCGAACAAGCTCCCGCAAATCCGCGGCGAACCTCCGTCTTCGGCATCGAGTTCTCCACCTGGGATGCGGGCAGGATCGTCGATGCGATCGTCACCGAACCGGTGCCGGCGGGAGAAGGCCTGCGGCTGCTGGTGACCGCCAACCTCGATCACATCGTCCAGCTGAGCAGGAACCCCGCCTTCAAGGCCGCCTATGACAAGGCGTGGCTGACCACCGTCGATGGAGCCCCCGTCCTCCTCTATGCGTGGCTGCGCGGGCTTGCCGTCCCCGGCCGTATCACCGGCGCAGACCTGTTCCCCGAGATCATCGGACGCCTGAAGCCGGGCATTCACCGGCCCCTGCTTTTATGCTCGAGCGAAACCACCGCCGCGGTCCTCGATGAAAAACTGCGCGCACTCGGCTTTTCCGAACATATCATCGTCACGGCGCCGCCGGCTTTCGAGAAGAACGAGGCATTTGGCCGGGAACTGGTGTCCAGGCTTCGGGAAAACCGCGTGACCCATATTTTCTTCGGCATCGGCGCCCCGAAATCCGAGATCTGGATGGACCGGCATCGGGCCGAGCTTCCCGATTGCTACGGCTTCGGTTTTGGCGCCGGGCTCGATTTCTATGCCGGCGTCAAATCGCGGGCTCCGGTCTTCCTGCGAAAGGCGGGCCTCGAATTCCTGTGGCGCGTAGCGACGGAACCGCGCCGCCTGGCAAAGCGCTATTTCGTCACGTCCTGGGCCTTCCTCTGGGCGGTCTACAAGGACCTGAAGTCCGACCGCCGCTAGGCGACAAGTTTCTTAGGCGACGCCGATCCGCTTCAGCGTATCGATCACCGTCTCGACCTTGATGCCGCGCCGGCGGACCTTGTCGACCACTTCCGAGAAGAATGCCGGCGAACAGCCGATATTCGTCGGATCCTTGCGCACGTCATGAGTATAGAAGATCAGCCAGCCGCGCCGCCGCTCGGCATCGTCGAGCATCCTGTCGATCGACGCGGACGTGTTGCTGCAATCGTAGAGTTCCTGCGCCTTGAGATGGGCAAGATCGATAAGGCCGGAATTGGTGCCGACCTTGATGCCGCGCAGGCCCGGATAATGGTTCATCAGCGCCAGCTTGGACGGAACCGAGATCATCCCGAAAGGATAGGCGAAGGAAACCGGCTTCCGGAAACCGACGATCCGGGCGATTTCCTCGTCATTGCGCCTGACATCGGCCATCAGGTCGGGACGGGGTGTTTTCTGGACGTTGATATGGCCATGCGTGTGGCCCCCAATCTCGTGTCCCTTTGCCGAAAGTGCCGCGACCATCTCCTCGTCGACGATCAGCTGGCCGTTTTCGACCCGCTTCATCAGCCCGCTCGCCAGATAGAAAGTTCCAAGCATGCCTGCATCCTCAAGAGCAGGCGCAGCATTTTCGAAAACCGACACAGGAAAATCATCGAAGGTGAAAGCAACGACAGGCGCGTCCAGCTTCAACAGATGCGGACGAAAATAGACATGCCGGCCGATCTTGCGGGACACGCCCGCCAGTATCTCGGAACCGGACATTTCCCAGAGCTTCGTCTTCCCCATCTACCCCCACCCACTCAGATCAAGACTTCCAGACTTCGGCACCATAATGTCAAATACTTACGGTTGTCTCAACCCTTGGCTCCGACGGCTCCGCTTTTCCCGCTATTCCGGCAGCCTGCAGAAGCTGGATGAACCGCTCCGCCGATCTCTCCACGCTGAACTCGCCCGCGCGGGCCTGAAGGATCGCGCCGTCGGTTGGCTGGTCGAGGGTTGCGGCCATCGCCCCGGCCAACGCGGTCGCGTCGCCGACCGTAACCAGCCGTCCCAGCCTGCCGTCCTCAAGGATTTCGCGCGGGCCGTAGGGCGCGTCGGTCGCAACCACGGGCACGCCGCAGGCCATCGCCTCGATCAGCGCATTCCCCAGCCCCTCGTGCGAGGATGACGACACGAAAAGCGAAGCCTGCGACACGACCGACAGCGGGTCGGGATTGTGCCCGGGCAGGCTGACATCCCCCGACAGGCCTTTGGCTTCGATCAAGGCCTCCAGGTTGCCGCGCTCGTCGCCTTCTCCGACGATCGTCAGCCGCGCAGGACGCGTCTGACGGAGCTGCGCGAACGCCTCGATCAGCGTCGCATATCCCTTTTCCGGAGAAAGCCTGCCGACCGAAACGATGAGGCCGGGCTGCGGCGCATGGCCGAGCTGCCCGATCCTCTGCCGCATCTGCGGCGTGAGGACGGCATTGGTTCCGAGATTGGCGACCTTCTCCGCCGGGACCCCGAAATGCGAAATGAGGTCGTTTCGTGCGCCGGCCGTCAGCGTCAGGACGAGATCGGCGCACGGATAGGCAAAACGGATCAGCCTGTAGGCCAGCCGGTTCTGCCAATAGGGATCTCCGGTCTGCGCCTGAAGCGGGCTTGCAACCTCGCGCAGGACGATCGACGGTCGCGTTTCCCGTGCCAGCCCGCGGGAAGCCAGCACCACCAGGACATTCGCCGCCGCCTCCGAAGACACCAGCGCCTTGGGGCGTCCGGTCGCCAGCAGGCGTCTCAGTGCGGCGGGAGCAAAGGCGAGGCGCAGCTTGCGGCCATGGCCGAGATCGACGACGGGCACGTCGGCGCGGATCAGGGAACGCAGGGGCCCGGAACTCTGGAGCGTGACGATGGCGGTCGGAAAGCCCTGGGCCTGCAATTCGTTTGCCAGGAGAATGGCGTCGCGCTGCGCCCCTCCGCCGTCGAAACCGCGGACGAGAAAGCAGATCCGCGCTCCAACCGGATCAACAATCCGAGAGCTATTCATAATCATCACATGCCCTATGATTATTGCGTTTTTTCCTGATAAGGAATGCCCTACATCACCTCCGGCAACGATCCGGCTACCCTAGAGGGTTAGCGGTTAATTCTGACCAAATGCATATCATTGGGCGACGAAATTGAGCGATAGACATGCCTCGGTGTATTTGGCCTCCCGCGCGACCTCGGCCATCATCAATCTCGTATCGGTTTCCATCTTCACCCGCATGACCAGCCCCGAGGTCTACGGCCAGTACATCGTCGGCTTTTCCATATGCATGATGGTCTACAGTCTCGGCGTCCAGTGGATCGTATTCGCGCATTTCGGGCGGTATGACCCGAAGGAGGCCGATCGGCTCGCAGGCGCCCTGCTGCTGGTCTCAGGGGTCGTCATGCTGCCGGCGGTCGCCGCCATCTACCTCTTCTACCTCATGGGAACTTTGCCTGCCGGGGTTGCGCTCAGCAGCAGCCTGCTGGTGATCTGCTTCACCCTGTATTTCGTCGCCGTCGAGATCAGCCGCGCCCATCTTCTCGTCCGGCTGGTCGCGATAGCGACCATCGCCCGCAGCGTCTTCTCCCTGCTGTTCGGCTTCATCGCCGTGCTCGAGTTCGAGACGCCCGGCGCGTTGCTGATGGGCGTCGGCCTGGGTTATGCCTTGGGCTCGGTGCCGGTTTTCCGGCATTTCAGGCGCACCATATGGGCCTCCGGCTTCGTCTGGCCGCAGGGCAGCGACGTGCGGCGGATGTGGCGTTACGGCTGGCCGCTGGCGATCGCCTTCGGCGCCTCCGCAGCCGCCATGAACATCGACCGTCTGCTCTTGGCGGGTCTCTATAACACCAGCACGGTCGCCCCCTACGGGACGGTGCTCGATCTTATGAAGCAGACCTTCCTGGTCCTGGCCGAGGCAATCAGCGCCGGATATATTTCAAGCGCCAAGAACCTCCATACGGAGGGAAACCGGGCCGAAACACGCAATACGCTCAAGCGCGCCTTCATTACCCAATCCTATATCGTCATTTTCGGCACGGTGTCGTTCATCCTGCTCGGCGACGTGGTCTTTGCCGTCCTCCTGGCCCCAAGCTACCTGCCGGTGGTCACGCAGATCATGCCGATCCTTTTGGTCGCCAACGCCTTTCTCGTGATGCGTTCCCACTATTTCGGCCAGGTGATCTATTTCAGCGGGACGACGAACCTCGAACTGGTCGCTTCCGTGGTGATGCTGGCGGTCACCGGCACGCTGAGCTACCTGCTGATCCCGCCATACGCCGCCATGGGCGCCGCCATCGCCTTCACGCTCGGACAGGCGGCGGCATTGTTGATCTGCCTGGTCTACGCGTCGGGAAACCTGCGCATGCCGCTCGACGTGCCGCGGGGCGCCCTGCTGCTCGCACTCGGAATAGCTCTGGTCGCGATCGGCAAGGGGGTCGAGATCCTGGCGGGAGAGCCGATTGCGAGTGCCATCAATTTCGTCCTGATCGGCATCGCCAGCGCCTATATCGCGCTGCGCTGGAACCTGTTCGATGCCCGCTCGCTGCTTCTGCGGCTCTATAACAGGCGATAGCTCATCTCTCCGGGCGTGGTGTCCAGATCAGCGGACGCCGCCCTCGGAGCGCAGGAAGTTCGTATATCGCTCCAGCATCAGCTCCCGGCTGTGATGCTCGCGATGCAATCGCGCAAAATCGTTGCGAAGCTGGGCATCCGGATAGTTGGCCGCCACATCCTTGATCGCCTCGACAAGGCCGAGCGCATCGCAAGGCGGATGGAACCGCGTCATGGCGGCGTTTTCCCGGTCGTTTCCGATGCAAAGCACCTCCCGCAGAACCGGGAGATCCGAGGCGACAACCGGCAGCCCCGCCATCGAAGCTTCCACTCCAGCCAGGCCGAAGGTTTCCCAGATCGACGGAAACACGTAGATATTGCCGGCGGTCAGGACATTGCCGAGTTCATCCCGGTCGATCGATCCGACCAGATGGACGCGCTCCGCCACATCGAGAGCCCGTGCCTTGCCTTCCAGGGCCTCCCGGTTGGGACCGTCGCCCGCGACGATCAGGTGCATTCCCGGCAGCATCGGGAGCGCCTCCACCAATACCGCGTGATCCTTCTGATCGACGAGCCGGCCGGTCGCGACCAGCACGAGGGCATCCTGCGGAATGGACAGGCGCTGCCGCCAGTCGACCGCGGCGCGAGCCGACGGAATGGGATCGACCCCATGCGGGATCAGGATGAAACGCCGCCGATAGGCGGCAGGCCATTTGCCGAACGAGGCACTGGTCGATACGGAATTCGATACGAAATGGGTAAAAATCCCTATCGAACCGAACAGCCAGTCGAGTGCCTTCCAATGCCGGCGAATACCCTCGGGCGCCGCGGTATGATGGGCTGCGCGCACGGGCACCCGCCCCAGGAAACCGAGAAAGCCGCCAAAGACGGACGCAGCCGCCTGGTAGGTGAAAATCGCGTCGTATTTCCGCGAGAGGATGGCCCATCCGAGACGCGAAAGATTGCGAAGCGTGGGCACCATTCCAGAACCGGTGTCGAGAGGCAGGGTCTCAACGGCAAAACCGCGGGCGTGCAGGCCGGTTTCGACCATCTGCACGAGGGTGCGTACGCCGCCCATCTTGTCATGGGTGACCAGCTGGAGAACCCGCATCCCCGAAGGATTGATCGTATCGGCAGCCTTTGGAAAGGCTGAGCTGAATTCGTGCCTCATGACCCGAAACCCTTAGGGCTGAAATCTTAAGATCTGTGCAGAAAGATCGTTCAGATCCCTCCTATCCTAATTTTCGCGGATCAAAAGCCCTGTCTCGCGGTTCTATCCCGGAACCGAAAGAACGAGGAGACAGAGATCATGGCCAAAGCCAGTTCGAAACGCATGGGCGCAGGAGCACAAGGGAAAAACAGCGGCAACGGGGCCATGACGGATATCGACAAGGCAATCCTTCCCGAAAACAAGGTTCTATCCAATCGCGACAAGGCGCAGCATTCGAGGGAACGCGGGCTTGATAGCAAAACGATACAGACGGAGCAGTTCCACGATCACGAGGCCAATCATCTTAACGACTGAAAAAGCACATATATCCGTACCCTCTCAAGAACGGATTGAAAGCCGTCCCTCCGGGCACCACGCGGCTTTCTTTCCTTGCAAAGAGGCATAGAAGGAGTAGTCTTTCCAACATCGCCGACCTCGGTAAAAACGACGCTCCGGCGACAGGAAGCGTTTTCGCCACCACCTATGGAGGCTTAAATGAATGCAGCAGTCCTGACCCACGCTTTCGAGCCGAGTGAACTGGCTTTCCTTCAACGTCTTTTTGACGATATCTGCGCCGAGCGCGGCCTACCGACGGGAGGCCCCGTTGCCAGCACTCTTGCCGCTCAGATCATCCAGCTTTACCAGCAGGGCGTGCGTGACCCACGGGAACTGCAGGATCACCTCGCCGCGGACGCACATTTGAAAACCTGAGGTCCCGCCTTATCTTTTCGCCATCAGGTCGCGCTCGTCCCGCATCAGGAAGATGCGGGTGAGGGTGTCGAGATTGGCACCCAGCCAGTCCGCCATGGCGACCTCCTCCGCGAGGATGCGCTCGAACACGGCCTTGGCGCCGATTTCGTCCAGCTCATCGGCCGCCGCAATCAGAACCCGGTAGCTGGCGATCTCCATATGCTCGAAAGCATAGCCCGCCATCGCTCCCTTGACGACTTCGTCACTGGTCAGCATGCCCCCGACGCCCTGCGCCCTCGCCGTCAGTTTGGCGGCGATGTCCTTGATCGCGGACACGCTACCGGCTCCTGCGAAATGGTCGAGAAGCTCCTTCAGCGTCTGAGCGTGTTGCTCAGTCTCGTGCAGATGGCTGACGATACGGGCCTTGAGATCCGGATAGCTCTCGATGCGCCGCGATTGGGCAGAAAGCGCGGTGATCGCCTGTTCTTCCATGGCATGTGCAGCGCGAAGCCAGGCAAGAAAATTGTCTCGGGCATGGGTCATTCGCTTCTCCTCGCAAACTGGTTGCCCATATCGGCTACCTCGGGAAGACGGATGGCAAGGCAGCGGATTCAACCCCTGAAAGCATCCGAAGTTCCTCTTCGCCTTTATGCTTTGGAACATTGCCTCCGTTTGCGAATTGTCCAGTCGTAAATTCACGATCCATGAAGGCGAAGATCATGTCACGCGAGACAAGGGCAAATTCGATCATCGGAGGTATTGTCGTCGTGCTCCTCCTGCTGGCGGGCGGCTATTATTTCACCGGCCCGTCAGATAACGCGGCACAAGCCCCCGCACCGCCGGCGACCAAGAACACGGCGCAGATGCCCGCGCCTGCACCCGCCACCGGCACGGACCCGACAAATACCGGCTCCACGAAGCCTTAAGGCCGGTTCGCGAGGAACAATCGCCATGCGGGGCGGTTGTGAACCGAGTAACAGGGAGTTTTCCATGATACCCACCCCTCGCGAACCAAGTGAACAGCCGCCTATGCCGGCGCCCGTCTGGACGCCCGAGCCGCCGATCGACGAGCCGGAGCCCGACCGGCTGCCGGATGAGGCACCGCTCCCCAATCCCGACGAAAACCCCAATCCACCGGTCTACATGCCGCCCGGCAACCTGGCATCAAATTGAAGAGGCACCGGCGCAGGGGCGCCGGGGAATCCATTATGAACACCCATAGCCATACGCACACGGACCGCAGCGGAGTACAGGGCGACGCTGACCTGAGGCCGGCACCCGGGGGGCTCTGGAAGCTGCTGGCTGCCGCGGTTCTCATCCTTCTCGGGCTTATCGCCGCTATGGAAGCTTTTGGCGATGGTGACAACGATTTCATCGCTCCCGGTCCACCGCCGCAAACGGTCGTCGAGTAATACCTCGACTTCCAACCGCCCACCCGGGTCAGTGCAGGAAGCAGCCTTTGGAACAAAGGGCAAAATCCATGCGTTCTTCCGCGATTCCATGACGAGGTGGCGCAGGTGGACGTGACGACGCAATCAATTCCGACCCGGGAAACGGCATTTCCTTTCGAACCCATCATCCGGCCGGGCCGTAATGCCTGGCGCAGTGCAAAGGCGGACAAGCTTGCCTTCCTGATCGACGGCGAAGAGTATTACCGCCGGCTGGATCAGGTTCTGAGGCAGGCGGAACGGTCGGTCTTCATCATCGGCTGGGATTTCAATCCCGATATTCTGCTTCGTCCCCGCGATCCCGAGGGTGAAACGATCGGCGCGCTGCTGCGCAGGATGGTCGAGGAAAAACCCACGCTTGAAATCCGCATCCTGGTCTGGGGCATGGGCCCGGTCTATTCCGGCAAGAGCCTCCGGATGTTCGGCAGGATGGATTGGAACGACCATCCGCGCATCTTTCTGCATTTCGACTTCGATCATCCGCTGCGCGCCAGCCATCATCAGAAAATCGTTGCGATCGACGACCGGACGGCCTTCCTCGGCGGCATCGACCTGACCGCGCGCCGCTGGGACGACCGCAGCCATGCGGCGGTGAACCCGCTTCGCCGGTCCGTGGACGGCACCGCCTACGGCCCGGTCCACGACATACAGACGATCGTCACAGGCGACACGGCAAAGCTGATCGGCGATGTCGCCCGCCGCCGCTGGAAGAAGGCGACCCGGGAGGCCCTTCAGCCGGTCGAGACGCCGGGCTCGACGCCCTGGCCAAACGACCTGGAGCCGGCGCTCACCGAGTGCAATACCGGTCTGGCGCTGACCGAGGCGTGGAAATGGAAAGGCCGACGCGGTCACCGCGAGGCGATCCGGTTGACCCACGACGCGCTGAAGGCCGCCAAACGCCATCTCTATATCGAAACCCAGTATCTCGCCTCCTTCGGCGTCGCCCGCACGCTCGCCAAACGATTGAGGAAAACCGACGGACCGGAAATCGTGGTGATCGTCACCCGGGAATCCCACGGCTTCCTGGAAAAGCTGATGATGGGCCACAACCGCAACCGGCTGATCCGCCGCCTGAAGCGGGCCGATCGCTTCGGGCGGCTGCGGGTTTTCTATGCCACGGTTCCGAACGGCAACGGCGGAGAACAGGAAATCATCGTCCATTCCAAACTGATCATCGTCGACGACCAGTTCGTGCGCGTCGGCTCTTCCAATCTCAATAACCGCTCTGAAGGACTGGACACGGAAGCAGACCTTGCGATCGAAACCTCGGATCCGGCGGGCCGCCAGGCAATCACAGCATTGCGCGACGACCTGATCGCCGAACATCTCGGCGCCCAACCCGCGGAAGTCACGCGGATCATCGCGGAAACCGGCTCCACGCTGGCGGCCATCGAACAACTCAATGTCGGCCCGCGCGGTCTGCGGAGCTTCGACGTCGATGCCGAAAAAGGCGAAACCGGTTCGCTGGTCGGCACGGGGATCATCGATCCGAAACAGCCTTTTTGGCCGATCCCTGAAATCAAGACGGGCTTCAGGCGGCTTTTCGCCCGGTTCTCACATCACCGTCTGCTCTAGGAATTTGCCGCCCCGATGACGATAATAGGCCTCGGTGACAAGCAGTGTCGGTACCCCGGCGATGAGCGGCACGAAAAAATAGAGCACCCGGAAGGCCACGAGCGCCCCGATAGAGGCGGATGTCGGCAGGATGCCGAGCATGGTGGCCTCGAGCACGCCCAATCCCCCCGGCACGTGGCTGATCAGCGCGGCTATGTTGGCGGTGACATAGGCTCCGGCGACATCCAGGTAGCCGGCCTCGGTAAAGCTTGCCAGAAGCTGCTGGATGGAGGCGGCGACACAGGCGAAATTCAGCGTTCCGATGACCACCTGCCCGATCGCAAGCGGCATTGCCGGCGGCTCGAAACGCCATTTGCGAACGACGAGCGGGCGGCGCACCAGGGCGCAGATCAGCAGATAGGCGACCGGCCCGGCGAGGCAGACAAGCCCGATCGTCAGCCGCGCCCCATGGTCGAGGCCGAGCAGATCCGGCGCATCGCCACGCTGGAGCAAAAGCGCAAGCCCGGCCAGAGTTCCAAGGCCGAGACCGACGGTAACCCCGCAGAAAACGATGACCTTGGCGACATCCTCGCCGGTCAGGCCCCAGCGCGTGTAGAACCGGTAGCGCACCGCGCCGCTGCTGAGCGCCGCCAGCCCGACATTATGGCCGATCGACAGCGCCGTGAACGACGCAAGCGACGTTTGTCGCAGTGGGAGCGGTTTGCCGGCATAACGGACGGCGAGCGCATCGAACCCGCCAAGGCAGAGATAGGAGAGGATGACGAAGAAGAAAGCCGCGGCCAGCCGGAAGCCGGCGATCGAACGGACGGATTCCTCGATCTCGTCCATCGTGTATCGGCCGAGGCTGCGATAGACGAGGAAGGCTGCCAGGCAGATCGCTGCGCCGATCAGGATCTTGAACAGATGGCGTCTGGCGATCATGGTCCCTCACGTGAATGGCTGTATAAGAATGGGAACGAAACCGGGCCCAAGGTGTTCCCAGCGCCATGACGGATCAGACAGCACCAGCGCAATCCACGGGCCGCCCCTCCCCCGCAAGGCATCGCCTGAAAATCCTGAGCTACAACGTCCACAGCTGCATCGGCACCGATCGCCGGCTTGATCCGGGCCGGGTAGCCGAGGTCATCGCCGCCGTGGAACCGGATGTCATCGGATTGCAGGAACTGGATGTCGGCCGCAGCCGCACCGGCGGAATAGACCAGGCGCATGCGATCGCGTCTCTCTTGCAGATGGAATTCCATTTCCACGCCGCGCTCAACGTCGCCGAAGAACGTTACGGCGATGCGATCCTGACGGCGCTGCCGGCAAGAATGGTCAAGGGTGCCGGCCTGCCGTCACACGGCGAACAGCGCGGCGCCTTATGGGTGGAGATCGACGTCGGCGAGCATAAACTGCAGGTCTTCAACACCCATCTCGGCCTTTTGGGCAGCGACCGGATGCGCCAGATCGGCGAGATCCTGGGGCCTGCCTGGATCGGAGCGCCGGCCTGCCAGGGCAAGCCGACGATCCTGATCGGCGATTTCAACGCCATTCCCCTCACCGCGACCTACAGGACGGTCGCCCGGCGGATGGGTGACGCACCGCTTCTCAGCGGGACGAAGGCCCGGGCCACCTTCCCGTCGCGGTTTCCGCTGCTGAGGATCGACCACGTCTTCGTCTCCGGCGACATCACGCCGGTCGAAACGCAGGTCGTATCGACGCCGCTTTCCCGTCAGGCTTCCGACCACCTGCCGCTTCTGGTGACGGTCGAACTCTAAGGCCTCAATGGGTGAGTGTCCGGCTGAGCCGGCGCGCCTCCTTGAGAAGACGCACCACATCCTGATCGGTGGTTTCCGCGAAATCGCCGTAGTGCAGGCTGACCGCTTCCATGCGGTCCGGGGCCGACAGGCAGACGATATCGTCCACCTCTTCCTGCAAGGATTCCAGCATCTGACGCGGCGCGACGGGCACGGCAATGCAGATTGACGCGACGCCCATGTCCCTCAGCGCATGAATGCCGGCGCGGATCGAGACGCCGTTGGCAATTCCGTCATCCACCAGAATGACGTCGCGGCCGGTGTGATCGTGCTCGCTCGGTTCGTCCTCGCCGAAATACATCCGGTGCCTGCGCTCGATTTCGGCAAGCTGGTGGTCGCGCTCGGTCGCAAGATATCCCGGCGGCACATGGAAACGGCGCGCGGCATCCTCGTTGACCACCACATGCGGCTCGCGTCCATCGACGACAGCACCGATGCCATATTCGGGATGGCCGGGGGCACCGATCTTGCGAACGATCAGGAGATCGAGCGGCAGCCCAAGCCGCTGGGCCACCTCGAAGGCGACGGGCACGCCGCCGCGCGGCAACGCCATGACGATCGGATTGGGCAGCGACGCCACCTGCAGGGCTTCCGCCAGCTGCCGTCCGGCATCCTCGCGATCGGTAAAAGTTGGGCTCAGACCGGCCATTTCATCCTCCCGGGACAGTGCGACGGTCTCTGCCATCGCACGTGGTTCTCTAGCCAGCCCGGCCGCATCATATCACCGGCCGGACCTCCGACAACCGGGAGGATGCGGTTTGGGTTCCGTCTTCCCGAAAAGAGACCACCTGGCTCCGCATCGCCGCGCATGGGCGCGCATCAATGCTTCGTGCGGGACACGAACTTGTTGAAGCGGCTGGTCCTGCCTGCTTCCGTTTCTTCCTGGAAAAGGAAGACGAGCTTGTTGTCGTCGAAGATCGAGAAGAAATCGTCCCATTCGATCCCTTCGAGGGAATCTTCCGGTTTGCCGAAATCGACCCGCAGCACGCCGCCTTCCTTGGCGCCCCTGACGCGCGCTGGATGGCCGCCGCGTTGCTCGATCCATTGCCGGATTTCCTTGTGATCGGTGGTTTCCACGGCTTTGCTCATGGTCGGTTCTCCTTTCCATGTCTCATGGTCGAACCGGGACCGCCACCGAAGGTTCCGGTTCGACCCGCGATTGCGAGCGCAAGCGGAACAAAACTCGCGGTCATGTGTTCATGGCGGGTCGGGCGCTTGACCTCCACGCGACCGGCGACGTCATAAATACCCTCCCCGACTGGCGTCTCCCCTCACCGGGAGGCGCCTTTTCTTTTCGCCGGGGCGGTCCAAAGCGGCTGCATCCGCCTGCTTCACGATGAAATGCCTACCGCCGCGTCAGCGCAACCACGTAGCGCGCCGGCACCTCGCCCGGATTGAAGAAGCTGCAATCCGCCGGCGGGCCGAGCAGGAGGCAATCCCCTTCCGCGAGGTGATGCATCACGCCCCCCTCCTGAAAATCGAGCCGCCCGGAGAGAACCCAGATCTGCTGGTGCTGGAAGGCAAAGGCGGAAGCCGGATAGGGAACGCGGACACCCGATGGCAGCGAGACGTCCAGAAGTTCCAGACGGGAATTCGCCGGCGAGACGGCGCGGCGGGTGTAACCGGTCTCCGGATCGGTCCAGACTGGCTGTTCCGCCTGCAGCGCCACGCGCTCCGGCGCCCGCTCGGCAAGCGCCAGCAGCACCGAGAGCGGCAGGCCGAACGCGCCGGAGAGCCGCCCGAGCACGGTCGCGGTCGGGCTTGCCTCGCTGCGTTCGATCTTGCTGATCATAGCCTTGGAGACGCCCGAACGCTCGGCGAGTTCGGCAAGCGACCAGCCCCGCCCCTCCCGTTCGATCTTCAGCCGCGTGGCGATGGCCTGGACCGGGTCGTTTTCCGTCTGCTGCAAGCGGCTTGCCTTTCGCTGATCGTCTTTTATAGTGGACAAAATAATCTTATAAGAGACGATACCCTTTCGCAACGACAATAAGGGGAAGAGGTCATGGGGAACAACCGACCGCGCGAAATCCGTTTCAATGCCTTCGACATGAACTGCGTCGGCCATATCCAGCAGGGTCTCTGGGCGCATCCGCGCGACCAGTCGCACCGTTATGCTGAACTCCGCTACTGGACGGACTATGCGAGGAGGCTCGAGGCAGGCCTGTTCGACGGCATCTTCCTGGCGGATGTGCTGGGCGTCAACGACGTCTTCGGCGGCAGCAGCGCGGCGGCTCTGAGAGGCGCGGTGCAGGTGCCGGTCAACGATCCGCTGCTGCTGGTGCCGGCCATGGCGGCAGTCACCGAACACCTGTCCTTCGGCGTCACCGCCAACCTCACCCACGAGCCGCCCTTCGTTTTCGCCCGCCGCATGTCGACCCTCGACCACCTGACGGGCGGCCGCATCGGCTGGAATATCGTCACCGGCTATCTCGACAGCGCCGCCAGGGCGGTCGGGCTGGAGGGCGTCGCGGCCCATGACGACCGTTACGACCTCGCCGACGAATATATGGAAGTCATGTACCGGCTGTGGGAGGGAAGCTGGGAGGATGCCGCCGTGGTCTTCGACCGTGCGAACCACGTTTACGCCGACCCGTCCAAGGTCCACAAGATCGGTCATCGCGGCAAGCAGTACGGGATCGAGGCGATCCATCTCTGCGAACCCTCGCCGCAGCGCACGCCGGTTCTCTACCAGGCCGGCTCCTCGACCCGCGGCCGGCAGTTTGCCGCAACCCATGCCGAATGCGTTTTCGTCAACGGTCAGAAGACCGAAGGGGTCAAGGGTATCGTCGACGACATCAGGGCCCGCGCGGTCGAATACGGCCGCAGTGCCGAGGACGTCAAAGTCTTCGTCGGCGCCACCATCGTCACCGCCCGCACCGAAAAGGAGGCGCGCGAAAAGTTCGAGGATTACCGCGCCTATGCGAGTTCCGAAGGCGCATTGGTGCATGCCGCCGGCTCGCTCGGCATAGACTTCGCAAAATATGATCTCGACGAGCCGATCGAGACCGGCAGGAGCTCGGCAATCGTTTCCAACGTCGAGGCGATGACCCGCACGGCGGGTCCGCAATGGACGAAACGTAAGCTCGTCGAACAGATGGTGCTCGGCAGCCGCCAGGCGCCGATGGTAGGATCAGCCGAACAGATCGCCGACAAGCTCGTCGCCTGGATGGACGAGGCGGGCGTCGACGGTTTCAACCTGTCACGCACGGTTGTGCCGGAATGTTTTGACGATATCATCGAGCTGGTGATCCCGATCCTGCAGGAACGCGGGCTTTACAAGACGGGTTATCGCGAGGGCACCTTCCGGGAAAAGCTGTTCGGGACGGCGCGGTTGCCGGGACGGCATGTTGGGGCGAGGTATCGGGTTCCAGGATGAGTTTTGGGAAGGGTTGCTTTCTGCGGCACCCCATCTGCCCCGCCGGGCATCTCCCCAAACTCAGTTCCCGTCATCCTCGGGCTCGACCTCCGTCATGCCCGGGCGCTATCCTCCGTCATCCTCGGCCTTGAGCCGAGGATGACGGCGAGAGGGCGGCGGATGACGGAGGGCCTTAGGATGACGGTGGGTATGAGAGCGGCTGGCCGATCTCCCCCCTTTGAGGAGGAGACGCCCGGCAGTGCAAAGGGTGCCGCAGAGTACAAGCATAAAACGAAATACATCTAACGAGCAGGACGAGATCATGGCGACAACTCCGGAGACCCCAGCCGCAGGCCGCTGGTCGATGCTGGCGCTGTTATGCCTTGCCGTGGTGCTCTCCTTCTCCTGCTGGTTTTCCGCCAACGCCATCGCGCCGGAGCTGAAGCGCGCCTGGTCGCTGTCGGAAAGCGCGGCGGCATGGCTGACCAATGGCGTACAGATCGGCTTCGTGATCGGCGCGCTGGCGGCAAGCCTGTTCAACCTGCCGGACCTTATCCGCATGAACCGGCTGATGGCGGCCTGCGCCCTGCTTGCCGCGCTCTCCAATGCCGCCCTGGTTCTGGAACCCGGCCCGGCCGGCGCCACCCTCTGCCGCATGGTCACCGGTTTTGCGCTCGCCGGCGTCTACCCGCCGGCGCTGAAACTCGTCTCCACCTGGTTCATAACCGGTCGCGGCCTCGCTCTTGCCGGCGTCATCGGCGCAATCACCGCCGGCTCGTCGCTGCCGCACCTCTTCCGTGGCATGACGGCGGCTGTCGACTGGCACCATGTCGTGCTGCTGTCGAGCGGTGCGGCGCTGGTCGGCGCCGTCGTCTTCCTCCTCTTCACCCGCGAAGGCCCCTACCCGTTCGGCAAGGCACTGTTCGACCCGCGCCAGATCGGCCGGGTGCTGAAGGACCGCAACCTGCTGCTCGTCAATGGCGGCTATCTTGGCCATATGTGGGAACTTTATGCCATGTGGGCCTGGCTGCTCGCCTACCTGACCGCGGCCCTCGACAAGGGCGGTAGCGGGATCAGCAGCGATGCTTCGCTCCTCACCTTCATCGCCGTCGCCTCGGGCGTGTTCGGCTGTTTCGCCGGCGGCGTGCTTTCGGATCGCTTCGGCCGCACCGCCACGACCGCCGGCATGATGATCGTCTCCGGCCTCTGCGCGCTGACGATCGGCTTCGTCTTCGACGGCCCCCTCTGGCTGCTGTCGCTCGTCGTCATCGTCTGGGGCATTTCGATCATCGGAGACTCGGCGCAATTCTCCGCCGCCGTCACCGAGCTTGCCGATCGCAACTATATCGGCACGGCCCTGTCGCTGCAGATGGGCATGGGTTTTGCGCTGACCATTTTCATGATCTGGCTGATGCCGCATCTGGCCGAGTTGCTGGGCGGCTGGCGCTGGACGTTCGTGCTCCTGGCGGTCGGCCCGATCTTCGGCGCCGCCTCCATGCTCGTCCTGCGCGGCAGGCCGGACGCCGCCCGGCTTGCCGGCGGCAGACGCTGATCAGGCGACGAGACGACGGCCGGGGGGTTCGTTCCGGTTCTGGCGGTCGCGGGCAAGCCGTTCGGCGCTGCGGGTCTTGAAACCGCGCAGGGCCGTCACCAGCCGTTCCACCGCGTCGCGCAGGTCCGACGTCTGCTTCGACGTCTCCAGCACCATAGCCGAATTTTCCTGGGTCAGCGAATCCATCCGGCTCAGCGCGCCGTTGACCTCATTGAGGCCGATCGACTGATGCGCCGCCTCGCTCGCGATCGTCTTGACGATCGTGTTGATGTCGTCGATGCGGGTGGTGATCTGGCTGAGCGCGGCGCCCGCATTGTTGACGAGATCGACGCCCGCCTGCACCTGCCTGGAACTGTCGGAAATCAGGTCCTTGATCTCCTTGGCGGCATCGGCGCAGCGCTGCGCCAGCGCCCGCACTTCCTGGGCGACCACCGCGAAACCGCGGCCCGCCTCGCCTGCCCGCGCCGCCTCGACCCCCGCATTCAGCGCCAAAAGATTGGTCTGGAAAGCGATCTCGTCGATGACGCCGATGATCTTGGAAATCTCGTCTGAAGAGCGCTCGATCTCGCCCATCGCCGCCACCGCCTGCTTGACCACCGGCCCCGAGGCCCGCGCTTCCGAAAGCGCCACGTCGACCGCGCCCGCCGCCTTGCTGGCGCCTTCGGCCGTGCCGGAAACGCTCTGGGTGAGCTGGTGCAGCGTCGCGGAACTCTCCTCCAGTCCCTGGGCCTGTTCCTCCGTCCGCCGGGCCAGATCCTGCGAGGCCTGGGAAATGCCGTTCGTACTGGTGAGAATTCCTTCGCCGGCATTGCGCACGGTCGCCAGCGTGCTGCGCAGCTTTTCGGCGCTATCGTTATAATCTTGCGCCATGCGGACGAAATTGGCGGGCAGGTCGGTCGAAAGCCGGGTCTCCAGATCACCCGCCGAAAGCCCCTTCAGCACGTCGTCCAAGGCCTCGAGCGCGATCTCCTGCTCCTCTTCGGCGGCAAGCTTTGCCTCCTCGGCACGACGGCGCTGTTCGGCCTGGATATCCAGATAGACGGAGATCGAATAGCCCATGTCGAGCATCGCCGCCTTGACCAGCGTGCTGACCTGCCTGGCAAGCTCCTCGGATTTGCCGCGGCCGAAGCGGGATGGCCAGTTCTCGGCCATCACCTTGTGGATGAGGCTTTCCATGACGAGCGCGTAACCGCCGATATACCAGCTGGGATCGAGCCCCACATGGGCATGCGCGGCGCCCACGGCCTGCACGCCTTTCACATATCGCTCGTCGTATCTGGCTTCGCCAACGAGGCTCCAATGGCTCATCTGGCGCTTCTTGGCACCCTCCATGTGAGCCTGATCGGAGAAGAATTTGGCTGTCTCGGGTGTGGCCTGGATTTTCCCGTAAAGCCTGCCGAGTGCTGCCGGAAGGCCGGCATCGATCATCGGCGTAAGACGGCGCAATGTCGCCCGCGCCTCCTGGTCCAGGCCAATGAAATCCAGACGCGCTTGCAGGTCGCGTTTTTCTTCAGCCGACGACATTTCGATCCCCCAATCCGCCGCGGTCACCACCCGAATTGGGGTGTATCGGGTCCATATTGTGAAGGTTAAGGTATAGGATCCCTTAATAGGAACCCCTCAAAACTGATAGAAAGTTACAATTTGCGGCGGATTTTCGTGGAGGCCGAAGAACGGCAATTCGGCCCGCATCCGACAAATTCGCTTGCGCCAATTATTCAAGCGTATAATAAGCTCTGGCGCCGCGAGAAGCACATTGTCACATCCTCTGGAGATGCCCTTGAACCGCCGGACCTACCATAGGGCAAGCGAGGCCGAGCGGCGTGAGGACCTGATCGCCGCGACGCTGGATTGCATCGCCGAATTCGGAATCCAGGGGGCAACGGTCCGCCAGATCGCCATGCGCGCCGGGGTCACCGGCGGGCTGATCCGGCACTATTTCGCAGGCAAGGACCAGATGTTGCATGCGGCCTACCGCAAGGTGATGGCCGGCATGACCGAGGCGGCGATCACCGCCGCGATCGAGGGCGAGACGGCCCGCTCGCGTCTGCGCCGCTTCATCGTCGCCAATGTCACGCCGCCGGTCACCGATCCGCGCACGTTGTCGCTCTGGGCCGCCTTCATCAGCCACATCCAGATCGACCCCAGCTTCGCCGCCATCCATCGCGAAAACTATCTCTCCTTTCTGGAGGCGCTGGAAACCTTGCTGACCGCCTTCTTCGCCGAGGAGAAGCGGGTGGTGAGCCGGGCGCAATGCCACACCTATGCGATCGGGCTCAACGCGCTGGTCGACGGCCTCTGGCTCGAAGGAACGCTTGCCGCCGACACGTTCGCGGAACATGAACTCGCAGAAAACGCCCTGATCTCCGTGGAAGCGCTGCTGCGGCTGCAACCCGGCGAGCTTTCGGCCGAACAACGATAAGATAAGGAAATACTGATGCGTTATGCCTCGATCACCGACCGCCTCGCCCATCTCGGTTCTGGCCGCTGGGCACTTCACCTGACAGCCCGCCGCCTGCAGGCTGCGGGAGAGGACATCATCGAGCTCACCATCGGCGAACCGGACGTCAAGCCGGACAAGGCCCTGCTCGACGAGGCGGCACGCGCCATGTATGCCGGCCGTACCCGCTATTCCAACGGCCGCGGCGAGCCGCCGGTGCTGGCGGCGCTGGTCGAAAAATATTCGAAGCGCCGGCCGGGCGTCACCGAGAAGAACTTCCTCTGTTTCCCCGGCACCCAAACGGCGCTTTACGGCGTGATGACCGGTCTCGTGGAAGCCGGCGACGGCGTGCTGGTCGGCGATCCCCTTTATGCCACCTATGAAGGCGTCATCGCCTCGACCGGTGCGCACATGATCCCCGTGCCGCTACGCCCGGAGAAAAAATTCCACCTGCAGGCCGAGGATCTCGAACGGGCGATCACGCCGGAGGCCCGCGTGCTCCTCCTCAACACGCCGCACAATCCGACCGGCGCCGTGCTCACGGCGGCCGAGATCGCTGCGATCGGCGAGGTCTGCCGCCGCCACGATCTCTGGATCGTCTGCGACGAGGTCTATGAGCAGCTGATCTTCGAAGGCACGTCCTTCGCTTCCCCCTTCGACATTCCGGCACTTGCCGAACGCACCATCGTCGTCTCGTCCATTTCGAAGTCGCATGCAGCACCCGGCTTCCGCAGCGGCTGGGCCGCAGGCCCGGAGGAGTTCTGCGAAAGGCTGCTGCCCGTGTCCGAGACCATGCTGTTCGGCGTCCAGCCCTTCATCTCCGACATGACCGCCATGGCGTTGTCGCAGCATTTCGACACCGCCGACGTGATGCGGGAAGCCTATCGCCGCCGCGCCGCGATCGTCGAGAAAGCTTTCGCCGGCAGCAACCTCGTCAAGCCGATGCCGCCGGAAGGAGGCATGTTCATCCTGCTCGACGTGACCGCCACCGGCCTTAACGGCGAGGAATTCGCCTGGGAACTGCTGCGCGAGGAAAAGGTCGCCGTCATGCCCGGCACCTCCTTCGGAGACCAGGCCGCCGGCTTCCTGCGCATCTCGCTGACCGTGCCGGAGGATGTCGTCGCGATCGCCATGGAGCGTGTAGCCAGCCTCGCGGGCCGCATCGCATCCACTGGCAAACACCGCGCGACAACCCCGATGGCGTGAGGGGTTCTGGCTGCCGCCCCTTCCCGGCAGGCGATGGTCCGGCCCTGCGGATTTGCCGGGAATTCACGATTGATATCCGGGAACGGGACGGGCTATGCTCGTTTCCGGCTGATTTAACATCCAAGGAGCGCGCCATGCCCCACGTTATCGTCAAAATGATCGAGGGCCGCTCCGAGGAGCAGAAGCAGGCTCTGACTGCGGAAGTGACGAAGGCGCTGATGACCGCCCTCGGTTCCGCGGACAGCTCGATTTCCGTGGCAATCCAGGATGTCCCGAAGGACGACTGGACGGACAAGGTCTATGTGCCCGACATCCAGGGCCAGCCGGACCTCATCTACAAGATGCCCGGTTACGATCCCTTCAAGTGATCGCGTAGATCGCCGCCAAGAAATTACCGTCGGAAATCACGGCAGCACCTGGCGGTCGGCCTCCTGCGGCGGCTCCCAGCCGAACACGCTGCGGCCGCCCCATTCGTGCGACTGGCGGAACTCGCCGGCGACGATTTCCTTGAGGTCCGGGCCGGTCACGTAGCGCTCCATCTGGCGGGCCTGGTCGTCGAGCCGCTTCAGTGCCTGCAGCTCCTCCTCCCGCCCGAGACGGGCCTTGCCGACGGCGGACTTCATCACCCTGATGGTCTCGTCATAGACCTTGAGCGGCACCGGGAACGGATGCCGGTCCTTGCCGCCATGGGCGAGCGAAAACCTTGCCGGATCGGAAAAACGGCAGGGCGCGCCATGCACCACTTCGGCCACCATGGCGAGCGCCTTGACCGTGCGGGCGCCGACCCCCGGCATCAGCAGCAGGTTTTCGAAATCCTCCGGGCCGCGATCGGCGGCCGCCGCCAGCGTGCCGTGCAACCGCTTCATGTTGACGTCCTCTTCGCGCACATCGTGATGCGCCGGGATGATCAGATGCGGCAGCATCGGCTGCGCCGCTTCCTTCGTCTTGCGCGGCGGCTCGATGGCGATCACCTCGCGGACGATCCGGTCCGGCCCGAGTGTCGCGAGCAGGTCGAGCTGGCCTTTTCGTGAAGCCTCGGCGCGGTGGTCGGCGAGGTTGACGATCTCGCCCTGCTGCCTGCCTTCGATCGCCGCATGCGGGGAATCGACGAAGCTCTTCAGCCCCTCGGAAATCCAGTGATAACGCCGCGCCTGCCGCCTGTCGCCGTTCATGCCCTGCTGCACCACCACCCATTTTCCGTCGTCGGTGACGATGAAGCCGTGCAGGTAGAGATCGAAACCGTCCTGCACCGCGGCGCTGTCCACCTTGGCGACCAGCCGGCTGGTCGTCGCAAGGCCGCTGCCGTCGATGCCGACGCGGTTTCCGATCGCGATCAGTTCGTCCGGCGTCTGCCTCGAGTTTTTTCCGCGGCCGCCGCAGACATGGATGCCGAGTTCGCCGGCCATCGGCGTCAGCCCGCGTTTGAGCGCGCCGAGAACGCTGGTGGTGATGCCGGAGGAATGCCAGTCCATGCCCATGACGCAGCCGAAGGACTGGAACCAGAAGGGATGCGCCAGCCGCCTCAAGAGTTCATCGCGGCCGTATTCGATGACGATCGCTTCGGTGATGATCGCCCCGAGCTTGGTCATGCGCTCGCCGAGCCACCGGGGAACCCGGCCGCCGTGAAGCGGAAGATCGGCGCTGCCTGCTCTTTGAACCATCACCCGCTTATATACGGGCGGGCAGGCTCACGATAGGGAAAAGTTCTGCAAACGTTCCTCAAGCAGCCCGATCGTCGCGACGTCCGCATTGGCGAAGGCGAAGCGTAGGTAATCCTGCTGGCTCTCGCCGAAATAGGCGCCGGGAATGCAGATGACACCGGCCTGCCTCGCAAGCTTTTCCGCCACTTCCGCCGAACTCTTGCCGGGAAAGGGATGCCGCACGAAGGCGAAATAGGCGCCGATCGCATCGAGCTTCCAGCCGTTGACGGAGCGCATCACCGCCTTCAGGGCGTCGGCGCGGCGGCCGATCTCCTGGCGGTTCTCCTCGCGCCAGCCGGCGAGAAGCGGCAGCGCCTCGGCGACCGCCGCCTGGGCCGCACGCGGCGCGCAGATCTGCAGGTTGTCCATGATCTTGGCGATCTGCTCCACCGCCGCCGTTCCGGCCGTGATCGCGCCGAGCCGATGGCCGGGAATGCAGAAGGATTTCGAGAAGCTGTAGAGGCTGATCAGCGTATCCTCCCACCCGTCGAGGCCGAAGAGCCCGTGCGGCGCCTGGCCTGCGACGGGCAGGAAGTCGCGATAGGTCTCGTCGAGGATCAGCCAGATGCCCTTGTTCCGGCAGAGCTTGAAGATTGCTTCGAGCAGCGATGGCGGATAGATCGCGCCGGTCGGATTGTTGGGCGAGACGAGCGCCAGGGCCCGCACGTCGGGCGTGATCGCCGCCTCGATCGCCAGGAGATCCGGCAGGAAGCCGTTCGCCGCTTCGCAGGCGACGAACGCGGTCCTGACACCCATCATGGCGAGCGTCGTTTCATGGTTGAAATAGAAGGGCTCGGTCATCAGCACCGTATTGCCCGGACCGGCGACTGTCATCGCCGCCGAGACGAAGGCCTGGTTGCAGCCCGACGTGATGTGGGTGTTCGAAGGCCCGATATTCGCGCCGTAGACCTCGCAGACATGCGCCGCATAGGCCGTCCTGAGGACCGCCTCGCCCTCGATCGGTCCGTAACCGGTAAAGGCCTTGGACGAACCGGTCTCGCCAAGCAGCCGCAGCATGTCCGGGTGGGCGGGATAACCGGGCACGGCCTGCGATAGGTCGATCAGCGGTCCCTCTGCCCCGTCATAGGCGCGCCCCCAGGCGGCAACGGAGGGAACGGGCGGCGGGCTGAGCTTTTCGACAAGTGGATTGAAGGCAGGCATGATTTTCCGACAACACGATTTTCAACGGCATCAATTGCGGTAGGGACAATTGATTGCCTTCCTTGTTTATCAGATTATCGGGCGACGCAAGGAGAACCGGACATGGCCGACGAGATTGAGCCCCAGGATTCGAAGCTCACCATCACCAAACGGAAATGGGCCGAGCAGGGCAAGTTCCTGACCGGCCGGATGACGCGGCCTGAAACAGACCGCCTGCCGCCCGGCCAGCATCTGGTCAAGAACTGGCCTGTGCTCGACCTCGGCCAGCAGCCGCAGGTTTCGACGGAAAGGTGGAAGCTCGACGTGCGCGGCCTCGTCAACAACCGCCGGACGCTGGACTGGGCGGCCTTCCAGGCCCTGCCGCAGACCGAAATGCGCTCCGATATCCACTGCGTGACCACTTGGTCGCGTTACGACAACAACTGGAAAGGCGTCTCGACCCACGATTTCCTGGATTTTGTCGATCCGCAGGAGGAGGCTGTCGCCGTCATGCTGACGAGCTATGACGGCTATACCACCAACCTGCTGCTTTCGGACTTTGCCTCGCCGGACGCGATCATCGTCACGGAATGGGAAGGCAGGCCGCTCAGCGAGGAGCATGGCGGGCCGGTGCGGCTGGTCGTGCCGCACCTCTATTTCTGGAAGAGTGCCAAATGGCTGAACCGGATCGAATTCCTCGACCGGGACCAGGCCGGCTTCTGGGAGAAGAACGGCTACCACATGCGCGGCGATCCCTGGTCGGAGGAGCGCTATTCGGAAGACTGAGCGTCAGCCGAAGTTCACCAGGTTGAGCCCCGGCAGCGGACCGCCCGGGAACTGCGCGAGCTTGGCTCCGACCGATAGCGGCCCGAGGTCGATGCCGAAGAAACCGAGCTTCTCGATCAAGGCGGCGACCTCCGTCTTTGCGGCGGCATCGTCGCCCGAATAGAAGAGCACCCGCTTGCCGCCTTCGGAGGCGGGATCTGCCTCGACCAGTTTCGCGAACAGGTGATTGAAGGCCTTCACAACCCGGGCGCCGGGAACAAGATCCGACACGATCTCGCTCGAGAGACGGCCGTTGAGTTCGGCCGGCTTGTAGAGGGGCGACTCGATCGGGTTGTTGGCGTCGATGACGATCCGGCCTTTCCAGTCCGGCAACCCGGCAAGGGCGGCCGGCAGCTTCGTCCACGGAACCGCGATCAGCACCATGTCGGCGCTGGCGGCCTCCTCGATCGTGCCGGCCGAGATCCACGGCGAAAGCTCGGTGGTCAGTTCTTCGAGCGATGCCGGGCCGCGGCTGTTTGCGATGGTGGCGTGCACGCCGCTGCGGGCAAGAGCGCGGGCGAAAGCTGCGCCGATATTGCCGGCGCCGATGATACCGATGGTCATGGACGATACTCCTTCGTGTTTCGATGGGAGGAATATCGCCTCTGGACTGGCTCTTGATTAGCCGGCAATGATGCGGATCATTTTCAAGCATCCGTTGAAGACAGGTCGATCATGGAAAGCCTCGCCAACCTGGAGTCCTTCGTCCGCAGCGCGGAGCTCGGGGGCTTTTCGGCGGCCGCAAGGCGGATGGCGCTGACCCCGGCGGCCGTCAGCCGCAATGTCGCGATTCTGGAACGGAATATCGGCACCCGTCTCTTCCAGCGCAGCACCCGAAGGCTGACGCTGACGGAGGCGGGAGAGCGCTTTCTGTCGGAGATCCGGGGTCATGTGGAGGCGTTGCAGACGGCAATCGAAGGGATCTCATCGGAAGGCGCAGAACCGGCCGGCGTGCTGAAGGTCAGCATGAGCCCGCATTTCGGAACGGACTATATCCTGCCCCTGATGCCGGAATTCATCGCCCGTTACCCGCTCATCCGGCCGGAATGGACGTTCGAGAACCGGCAGGTCGATCTGATCGCGGAAGGCTACGATGCCGCGATCGGCGGCGGCTTCGAGCTGACGCCCGGCACGGTGGCCCGCGTGCTGGCACCGGCCCATATCATTCTGGTCGCGTCGCCGGCCTATATGAAGGACAAGCCGCTCCCCGCCCATCCGGCAGACCTTGCGCACCTCGACGGCATACACATGCGGTCTTCCAATACCGGCCGCATCCGCCAATGGGTGATGCGAAATGCCCTTGGGGACGAGATGACGGCGGTGACGGTGGAAAGGATCGTCATGAACGACCCCGCGGCCATCGCCCGCGCCGCGGCGCTTGGGCTTGGCGTCGGGATGATCGCCATGCCCGATAGCCTGCCTTATTTCGAACGCGGGGAACTCATCCGGCTGCTGCCGGACTGGTATGCCGATATCGGGCCGATATCGATCTACTACGCCAGCAAGACGCTGCTGCCGGCAAAGACCCGCCTCTTCGTCGACTTCGTCGTCGAGCATTTTCGCCGGGAGCGCCTGGCGGAACGTTTTGCGGGCAGCCTCGGCGCATCGAACCTGCCGAAGCGGAAATAGGCGCACCCGGTCGAAACCGGATGCGCCGGGGCGGTCAGATCAGCTTTTCGAGCGTGATCGGCAGATCGCGGACCCGCTTGCCGGTGGCATGGAAGACCGCGTTGGCGATCGCCGGGGCAACGCCGACGATACCGACTTCGCCGACGCCCTTGCCGCCCAGCGCCGAGGCGCCGTAGTCGGGAACGCCGACCGAGATCACCTGGATGTCCGGCACGTCGGCGTTGGTCGGGACCAGGTAGTCGCCCATGTTGTTGTTGACGGTCCGGCCGTTGCGCAGGTCGACGAGACCTTCTTCGAGCAGCGCCTGGCCAATGCCCATGATGATGCCGCCCCGCCACTGGCTTTCGACCAGCCGCGGATTGTAGAGCCGACCGCAATCGAAGGCCGAGACGATGCGGGACACCCGCACCGTGCCGAAATCTTCGTCCACCCGTACTTCCGCGAAATGGGCGCACCAGCTGTGCATGGAATATTCGCCCATGGTCGGCCCCTGGACCTTTGCCATGGTCGTCCAGGCCTGATGATGTTCCTGCGGAGTTGCGCCGTCCGGCAGCGTATTCCTGCGGACCTCGATCTCGTCACGGCCGAGCGCCGCCATCAGTTCCGGCAGCGTGAGCGACGGTCCCTGGTCGCGGGGCACTGCGATCCGGCCGCCGCCGAAGGTCAGCGTATTGGCGCCGGTATCGCGCAGCGGCGATTTCTCGTCGCTGAGCGCCAGCCCGATCAGTTCGTCGCGGGCAGCCGTCGCCGCCTTGTGCACGGCGCCGAGGATCGAACCCGCCAGCATCGAGCCGCCGGCGATCGCCGAACCCGGCAGGCGGGAATCGCCGAGATGGACCTCGACCTGGTCGACGGGAATGCCGAACACTTCGGCTGCCGTCTGGGCCAGGATCGTATAGGTCCCCTGCCCCATGTCGATCGCACCGCTGACGACCTCGACCCGGCCATTGCCGAGGATGCGGATCATCGCCTCGCTCGGCGCCTGGATGACCGGGAAGGTGCCGCAGCCGATACCCCAGCCGATCAGTTGACGCCCGTCGCGCATGGAACGCGGTTCGTGGCTGCGCTTCGACCAGCCGAAGGCTTCCGCCCCCTCGGTCAGCGCCTCGCGCAGCCGGCGGGTCGACCAGGGTTTCCCCGACTGGTAGTCGCGGTCGGCATAGTTCTTGAGCCGCAGTTCGAGCGGGTCCATGCCGAGCTTGTAGGCCAGTTCCTCGATGGCGTTTTCGATGCCGAAGGCGCTGGGGTTCTTGCCCGGGCCGCGCAACGCGCCGGGTGTCACGGTGTTGACCGGCACGACCCGATGCTGCGACGAGAAATTTTCGACCTTGTAGAGGATCGGCGTCGCCGCCCCGGTCTGCTCCGGCCAGTCCGCATAGGTGGAGGTCTCGCTGGCGCCGCGATGAACGATCGCCTGCAGGATGCCGTCTTCCGTTGCGCCGAGGGCGATCTTCTGGCGGGTGGCGGCCCGGCCGCCATAATTGATGAAATTCTGCGGCCTGGTGAGCGCGAGCTTGACCGGCCGGCCGAGCTTTCTTGCCGCGAAAGCGGCGACCGCGCCATGGGCGAGAGCCGCCCCCTTCGAGCCGAACCCGCCGCCGATGAACGGTGAGATCAGGCGGACATTTTCATAAGGAATGCCGAACCACTCGGAATAGCTGCGCGCCATGCCGTGTGACCACTGGCTGGGTTCCCAGACCGTGATCTGGTCGCCGTCCCACTTCACGGTGAGACCATGCGGCTCCATGGCGACGTGATATTCGCGCGGCGTACGGTATTCGCCTTCGATCCTGACGGGTGCGGCGGCAAGCGCGGCCTCCGCGTCGCCCCAGCCGGAGGTGAGGTTGTCCATGACCTTGCCTTCGCCGGCGGCCGGATCATCGAAGCTCGCCACATGCGCCGTCCGCTCATAGGTAATGCAGATCAGCTTTGCGGCCTCGATCGCCTGTTCCCGGCTCTCCGCGACGACGGCCACGACCGACTGGCCGTTGTACTGCACCTGCTTCGGCAGCGGATAATAAGGTTGGTTTTCCGGGCGATTGCCGCCCCAGTCGGAGGCAACCAGGAGACCCATATCGTCATCCGGCGTCAGCACCATCAGCACGCCCGGGGCCGCAAGCGCTTTTCCCGTATCGACCTTGACGACGCGCCCCGCCGCAACGGTGCTTTGCACGAGAATGGCGTAGGCGAGACCTTCGACCGGATATTCGAGCGCATAGGTCGCACCGCCGGTGACCTTTAGATTGCCTTCGAAACGCGTCTGACGACCGCCGACCGTCCCGTCGGAAGCATCGCCGTGTTTTCGGGGTTCCATGATGGTCATGCGAGACCTCCAACTTTCAGGATGGCGCGGGCGACGACGCGCGGCGCAAGTTCGATCTTGTAGTGATTGGCGCCATGCGAAACGGCACCCTCCATGGCAAGCCGGCTGGCCGTTTCGATGGTTTCGGCATTGAGCACCTTGCCGATCAGGGCCTGTTCGACGCCACGAGCCCGCCACGGCTTGGTAGCAACGCCGCCGAGGGCGACGCGGATATCGCGCACCGTCCTGCCGTCCGCTTCGAATTCGAGGCCGACTGCGGCACTCGCGGCAGCGAATTCATAGGATTGCCGGTCGCGGACCTTCAGATAGGTCGAGTTTTTCGCCGCGGCGGAGGCCGGCACGGTGATGGCAGTGATCATCTCGCCCCGTTCCAGCACGGTTTCCCGCTCCGGCGTGTTGCCGGGCAGAAGAAAGAAGTCATCCACCGGCACCGTCCGGCCTCCGAGTTCGACCTTTGCATCAAAAGCAACGAGGGCGATGGCCAGATCTCCGGGATAGCTGGCGATGCAGGTATCGCTCGTGCCGAGGACGGCATGATTGCGGGTGACGCCGCCGAGCGCCGAACAGCCGGAGCCGGGATTGCGCTTGTGGCAGGCCGGAAACACGTCCGGTTCGCGGAAATACGAACAGCGCGTCCGCTGCAGCAGGTTGCCGCCGATCGTCGCCATGTTGCGAAGCTGGGCGGAAGCCGCCAGCGACAACGATTCCGAAACCGCCGGGAAAGCAGCACGGATGCCGGCGTGATCGGCAACCTGGCCCATCTTTGCCAGCGCGCCGATCCTGGCGCCGTTTTCATCGACCTCGATCCCGCCGAGACCGGAGAGGTGGGTGATGTCGACGACCGTTTCCGGTTCCATCACGCCGCATTTGGCGAGATCGAGCAGCGTCGTGCCGCCGGCAAGCAGCATGATGCCGGCCTGCGTCGCCGCCTGGCGGGCTTCGTCGGCCGAGGAGGCGCGGAGATAGGAAAAGTCTCTCATCACGCCATCTCCGCCGCTTCGCGCACCGCCGCCACGATGCTGTTATAGGCTCCGCAGCGACAGAGATTGCCGGACATGTATTCGCGGATCTCCTCGTCGGATCCCGCATGGCCCTCGCGGATGCAGGCGACGGCGGACATGATCTGGCCCGGCGTGCAATAGCCGCACTGGAATGCGTCATGCTCGACGAAGGCGGCCTGGACCGGATGCAGCTCGCCGTTTTCGGCGGCGATCCCCTCGATCGTGGTGATCTGCCGGCCTTCGACCTGGGCGGCGAGCGTCAGGCACGAGAGCACGCGGCTGCCGTCGACATGACAGGTGCAGGCGCCGCACTGGCCCTGATCGCAGCCCTTCTTGGTGCCCGTCAGCGCCAGATGTTCGCGCAGCGCGTCAAGCAGGGTAACACGGGGCTCGATATCGAGATCGTGCCGCCTCCCGTTGATATCGAGCGAAAGATGGATGGTTCGTGTCATGGATCAAGCTCCTGCCATCGTCACGAGAATGGGAAGTTCGGAATGTAGAACGCTCTGGCCGACGGTCGACCAGATGCTGTATGGTTTTTTCTCCGGCAGGTGCCCCGATGAGATTTCGGCCCGATGAGATTTCGGCATGACATCCTGCAAGCTTCTGGATTAAGAAGTGGAAGGCACTCCACATAAACGGAGGCGCCTCCGTTTAAATTAATGGCTTGCGGATTTTCGTCAAGCCCCGGATCCCATTGGAGCAATATTTTGGCCTCGGCCGAGCCGAAGACAGCACCGCCCGCCCAGACCCGGCTTCGCGCCGACGCCCGCCGCAACCGCGACAGGCTGATCGAGGTTGCGGCCGCCGCCTTTGCGGAAAAAGGCGTCGAGACCTCGCTGGAGGATATAGCACGTCAGGCGGGCGTTGGCATCGGCACGCTCTACCGCCATTTCCCGACCCGCGAACATCTCGTCGAGGTCGTCTATCGACGCGAACTCGAAAGCCTCGCTGCCGCGGCAACCGAGCTTGCCGGCAAACATTCGCCGGACATGGCCCTCGAGGAATGGATGCGGCGCTTCGTAGGCTATATCGCGACCAAGCGCGGCATGGCCAACAGCCTGCGCATCCTCATGACCTCGAACTCCGCGCTTTTTTCCGAGGGCTCGGGCCTGATCCGCGGTGCGCTGGAGAGCCTGCTGAAGACCGCCGGCGAACAGGGCTATATCCGCCGCGATATCGAAACGACCGATCTGATGCACGCCTTGTCCAGCATCTATTCGATCCCGGAATCGCCCGAATGGCGGGAACGGTCGCATCGCCTGATCGGCCTGCTGATGGACGGCCTCCGGACCCGCAGATAACGCCCGCTGCCGGCATCGGATCAGCATCGGGACGGCCTGTCGCATAGGCTAGATTTCGTATCCTGTTTGAACGGAAAATCAAGCAATGCGCAATTGACAGGTATCCTGCTAATTAGCGCGCCCGATTCCCATATTATCATTATAAAATAAATGGATAAAGGACGCCTGATTTCGGATTTTTCGCCCGAAAAGTCATCAAAGGCAATTCTACACTATCAAAATGCAATCTGTCGTTAAAGAGTTTGATCCTACTCTCCGGCCACCGCGCGACCGCCATCCGGTGTAGCGCAGGAGCCGGTATGAGACCGGTTCTCTTCCCACACTGCCAGATATCAGATCTGCGCATGAAAACGCGTCGCCTCATTCGAGGCTTCACCATTCCGGAGCCGAACCGCATGTCCCGTCTCTCCATTCGCAGCTCGCTTATCGCCGTCTTCGGCGCGATTGCGGCGCTCGTCGCCGTTCTTGCCTGGGCGGCCATTTCCTCGCTCTCCAATGTCGCCGGCAATCTCAACACGATTTCCGAAAACTCGATGCCGAGCGTCCAGGCCTCGAAGAATATCGAGACGGCCATTCTCGGAATGACGGTCGCCTATATGGGCCACCTGACGACGACGTCGGACTTCGGCATGGAATCGGCGGAAAAGCTGATCGCCCAGCAGTCGGCGGCGCTGAAGGCCGCTCTCGACACTTACAGGCCGCTGATCTCGAGCGAGCAGGAAAAGCAGATCATCGAACAGATCCAGGCCGGCATCGACAAATACGTGCTGAACGGCCAGAAAATGCTGGACTTCTCGCGCAAGGCCTCGGATGCGCGCGCCCGCGTCGAGATGGAAAAGATGCGCATCACCATCCAGCCGGTCATGGAGGCCGTCACGAAGCTGGTCAAGTCGAATACGGATGAAGCGGCCGTCGAAACCGCCAAGGCAAAGACGACCTATTCCACCGCTCTCACCACGATGGAAATCATCCTCGGCGTGGTCTTCCTGCTGATCGTCGGCGCAGCCGTATATGTCCTTTCCGGCATCGCCCGTCCGATCCAGCGCATCACCCTTTCGATGAGCGGCCTTGCCGCTGGCGACACGGCGACCGCGATTCCCTTCGCCGGTCGCAAGGACGAAGTCGGCGCTATGGCCGGCGCCGTCGAGGTGTTCCGCCAGGCGGCGATCTCCAACCGGCGACTTCAGGAAGACGCCGAAAAGGCCCGCGCCCATGCCGAAGCCGACCGGATCCGCCTGCAGCAGGAGGCGGAAGCCTCGGCCCGGGCCCGTCTGCAGCAGGCGACTTCCGGCCTCGCGGCCGGCCTGCGCCGCCTCGCTTCCGGCGACCTCGCCTTCCAGCTCAACGAGCCCTTCGCTCCGGACTTCGAGGCGCTGCGCGAAGACCTGAACTCGGCCGTGTCCCGTCTCGGCGCCGCCCTTTCGGAAGTCGCCGGATCGGCTCAGTCGATCGACAGCGGTTCGCGCGAAGTCAGCCAGAGCGCCGACGACCTTTCCAAGCGCACCGAACAGCAGGCCGCCTCGCTCGAAGAAACCGCAGCCGCCCTCGACGAGATCACCGCCAACGTATCGAACTCCTCCAAGCGTGCGGACGAGGCAAAGGCGATCGCCCTGCAGGCAAATTCCAGCGCCGCCCAGTCGGGCGCCGTCGTCGCCAACGCCGTCGACGCGATGCAGCGCATCGAACAATCGTCCAGCCAGATCTCCAACATCATCGGCGTGATCGACGAGATCGCCTTCCAGACCAACCTTCTGGCGCTCAACGCCGGCGTCGAGGCAGCCCGCGCCGGGGAAGCCGGCAAGGGTTTTGCGGTCGTCGCCCAGGAAGTCCGCGAGCTTGCCCAGCGTTCGGCGAATGCGGCCAAGGAGATCAAGGATCTCATCCGCAAGTCGGGTGCCGAAGTCCAGAACGGCGTGAAGCTCGTGCGCGAGACCGGCGACGCGCTGAAGACGATCGAATCCCACGTCGTCACCATCAACGAGCATATCAATGCGATCGCCACCGCCGCCCGCGAACAGTCGGTCGGTCTTGCGGAAGTCAACTCGGCCGTCAACCAGATGGACCAGGTGACCCAGCAGAACGCCGCCATGGTCGAGGAAACCAACGCCGCCGGCGCCAACCTGGCCTCCGAAAGCACCAAGCTGCGTGACCTGCTCACCCGCTTCACGCTTTCCGAAGGCGGCCAGCGCCCCAGAATGCAGCAGCGTCCCGCCCACGGTTCCGCTCCGGCGCCTGCCGGCCGCAACGCGGCTCCGCAGGAATCGCCGGCCCGCCGCCTCGCCGAGCGCGTCACGCGCTCCTTCGGCGGCGGCGCGAGTGCAGCGGCGGCAGCGCCCGCCGAAAGCCAGTGGACCGAATTCTGATCGGTCGGCCGGTTAGCACCCTCTAGCTGTCGCTCTTCGACGGCCCGGCTTCCGCCATCTGGCGCAGAAGCCGGGCCGTTTCGTCATCGGCGGGAAAGAAGGATTCGACCGCCAGTTCCGACAGCGTCACATCGACCGGAGTGCCGAAGACGGTCGTGGTCGAGATGAAGGACAAAAGTCCCGCCTGCGTGCGCAGTTCCATCGGCACGGCGATGCCCGCATAATCATGTTTCGCCGCAGACTTCGACGCGCCCTCCGGCACCGGATAGCCGGCAAGCTCCTCCAGCAGTTTTTCGAGTACGCGATCGCCGGTCGCCGCGATCTGCTGATGCAGCCGCTCGAGCAGGTGATTGCGCCATTCCGCCAGATTGGCGATGTGAGGCGCAAGGCCTGCCGGATGCAGGCTGAGCCGCAGGACATTGACCGGTCCCTCGATCAGCGACCGGTCCGCAACGTCAGCAAGCAGCGGCGCCACCGCGGCATTGGCAGCCACCAGCGTCCAGTGCCGGTCGACCGCCAGCGCCGGAAACGGTTCGTGGCCTTTCAGCACCATGTCGATCGCCCGGCGCGCCGGCTGAAGCGCCGGATCGTCGAGCCTGCGCTCGGCAAACACCGGCGCGAAACCGGCGGCGAGCAGCATCGGATTGCGGTCGCGAAGCGGCACCTCGAGCCGCTCCGCCAGATGCAGAAGCATGTCGCGGCTCGGGGCCGCCCGCCCGCTCTCGATGAAGCTCAGGTGGCGCTGCGAGATTTCGGCCTCCAGCGCCAGGTCAAGCTGGCTCATGCGCCGGCGGCGGCGCCAGTCGCGCAGGTAGTCACCAAGAGGGCGGGCGGCGGCGAGCGTCGTCATACGGCAGCCGGAACCTGATCCAGAAAACCATGGACCGTCTTCAGCCGGCCGTTTTCCAGGGTGGCGAAATCCGTGCCCTTGATCAGCGCTTCGCCCTCTTGCGGGCCGAGACCCCAGGAGAAGCGCAGGTTGTCGTCATAGCCATCGGCGGCGCCGATCAGCGTGAATCGGAAGCCCGGAAACCGCGCCTGGACAGCCTCGACCAGGGAACCTACCCCTTCATGGCCTTCGCCGCGCATCAGCGGATCGACGTAAAGCCCGTCTTCCGCCCAGGCCTCGGCGATCATCGCCTTGCGGCGAACCGCGTCCGTCTCGTTCCAGATGGCGAGATAAAGCTCGGCTTTGGTGTTCGCATCGGTCATGTCTTTTCTCCTTTGTTCGCCTGGCTTGCTGCAGGCAGGGCGAACATGCCGGAGCGGCTGCATCGTCTCAATTACGCGGCAGGTAATAACTATCGCGCCGAAAACGCAAGCCGCACGCCGAGAAGAACGAAGGCACCGGCGAAGACGCGGCGCATCCAGGCAAGGATGTTCGGCCGCGAGATCACATGGTTGCGCACCGAAGCGGCAAACAGGCCATAGAGGACGAAAACCCCGAAGGTGATCAGCATGAAGACCAGGCTGAGCGAGGTCATACGCAGAACGGGTGCCGCCTCGTCATGGGCGACGAACTGCGGCAGGAAGGCGAAGAAGAAGATCGACAGTTTCGGGTTGAGAAGATTGGCGAGAATGGCCGAAACGATGACTTGACCAACGGATTTCGGCGTCCGTTCCGTCTCGACCGTCAGCGCCCCCTTCTCCTTCAGCACCTGCCACGCCATGAACAGCAGATAGGCGACGCCCAGATATTTGATGACCTCGAAGGCCAATGCGCTGGCATGCAGCAGCGCCGCAAGGCCCGAGACCGCCGCGATCATATGCGGCAGGATGCCGAGCGTGCAGCCGAAGGCGGCGACGAGGCTCGCCCGCGCTCCGCGCGACAGGCCGGCGGCAAGCGTGATCAGCACGCCGGTCCCGGGCGACGCGACGACGATCAGGGAGGTGATCAGGAATTCGAGGCTCATGGGCTCTCCTTTCGGGTTGTTTGCCCATAGCTACCGAAGACCATGCCTGCGATCTTGAACGAAATTGCAGGCCAAGATTGCGTGGATGCCGCGCAGAACCTATCGTCGCGCCATCCTTTAACGAGCCCGATCTTAATGACTTCTTCCATCCACGACGCCGACATCGGCTACGACGTCCCAGCCGCGATCGGCGACACCCTTGACGACGTCCAGACGCCGGCGATGATCATCGATCTCGACGCCTTCGAGCGGAATGTCGCACGGATGAAAACCTATGCCGAGACAGCGGGCATACGCCTGCGCCCGCATGCCAAGACCCACAAGTCGGCCGATATCGCGCTGTACCAAATGCAGAGTGGCGGCGCCGTCGGCATCTGCTGCCAGAAAGTGTCGGAGGCCGAAGCGCTGGTGCGCGGTGGCGTCACCGATGTGCTCGTCGCCAACGAAGTCGCCGATCCGAAAAAGATCGACCGGCTGGCGCGGCTCGCAAAGAGCGCCCACGTCGCGGTCTGCGTCGATGATCCGGCGATCGTTGCAATACTTTCCGAAGCGGCCACCCGGCATGGCGTGACGCTCGACGTGCTGGTCGAGATCGATTGCGGCGCGCGCCGCTGCGGCGTGCTGCCCGGCCAACCCGCCGTCGAACTGGCGAGCACCGTCGCCGCGGCACCGAACCTCGCCTTCGCCGGCATCCAGGCCTATCACGGCAGCGCCCAGCATATCTACGATCCCGCCGAACGCCGCGCCGCCATCGACAAGGCGATCGGCATGGCGCGGGGGACGGCGAACCTGCTGCGCGATGCCGGCCTGGAGCCGCGGACCATCACCGGCGCGGGGACCGGCACCCACAATCTCGAAGGTGCATCCGGCGTCTATAACGAGATCCAGCCAGGGTCCTACATCTTCATGGATGCCGATTACGCCCGCGTCCGCGCGACGGAGGGCAACGGCACGATCGGCGGTTTCGAGCACGCGCTGTTCGTTCTGACCTCCATCATAAGCAAGCCCGCCTCCGGCCGCGCGATATGCGATGCCGGCCTCAAGGCGCATTCGATCGACAGCGGTCTGCCGACGGTCTTCGAACGCCCCGACCTCAAGTTCGTCAGCGCCTCCGACGAACATGGCAAGATCGAGGACCCGCAGGATACGCTGAAGCTCAACGACCGCTTGATGCTCGTGCCGGGCCATTGCGACCCGACCTGCAATCTCTACGACCGGTATGTCTGCGTCCGGAACGGCCGGGTCGAGGCGCTCTGGCCGGTCACCGCCCGCGGCAAGCTCTATTGACCGCCTAGAAGCGGTGGATGCGCAGGCCCAGCACTTTTTCCGAGACGATCACCACCGCCATCGTCAGCATGATCGAGCAGGTCGAAACCGCCGCCGCTTCCGGTGTGAAATTGGTGCGCAGGTAGTCGAAGAGCTGGATCGGCAGCGTCGACATGCCGACCCCCTTCAGCATGAAGGAGATCGTGAACACGTCGAACGAGATGATGAAGGCGAACAGGCAGCCGCCGATGACGCCCGGTTTGATCAGCGGCAGCATGATCCGCCGGAAGCGGGTGAACCGCCCCGCACCCAGGCTCTGTGCCGCAAGGCTCCAGGCCGGATCGTAGCTCTCCATCGAGGCCGAGACGTTGATGAACACGAAGGGCAGCGTGATCAGCACATGGCCGACGATCATGCCGACCAGGTTCTGCGTGCCGAGACCGACCGAATAGACGAAGAACAAAAGCGAGATCGCGGTCAGCACTTCCGGCAAGAGAAGCGGCGCCAGCATGGCGACCCGCACGGTTTCCTTCAGCTTGCCGGCATGGGTGACGTAGAACATCGCCGCCATCGTGCCGATGATCCCGGAAATCACCATGGTCAGCGCCGCGATCCAAAGCGAGGTGCGGATCGCCCGCATGAACACCTCGTTGTTGAAGAACACGACATACCAGCGGAAGGACAGCCCCTGTGGCGGGAAGGTGAGGAAGGCCCCGGCATTGAAGGAGGCGATCACCACCACCGCGATCGGTGCCAGCAGGAAGGCATAGATGATCAGGCAATAGACGGTGAAGAACGGTTTCGACATGCGCCTCAAGCCTTCCATTTCATGACGGTCAGCCGCCCGAAGATGACGACGATGATCGCGCCGGTGACAGACAGCATCAAAGCCAGCGCCGAACCGAACGGCCACTGGAACGTATCGATCAGCGCGTCCACCACCGTGACGGCCATGGTTTTCACGCGCAGCCCGCCGATCAGCGACGGCGTGACATAGGCGCTGAGCGACAGGACGAACACGAGGATGCAGCCGGCCTGAATGCCGGGCAACGACAGCGGCAAGGTGATGCGCCGGAAGGACGTGACTTTGGACGCTCCGAGCGAACGCGCAGCGGCCTCGAGGGACGGGTCTATGCCCTGGATGGCGCTCATGATCGGCAGGATCATGAAGGGAAGGAAGACGTGTACCAGCGCGATGATGATGCCGAGCGCGTTGTACATCAGCGGCAGCGGCCCGTCGATGATGCCCCAGCCGGTCAGCGTGCGGTTGATGATGCCGTTATTGCCGAGCAGGATCGTCCAGCCGTAGCTGCGGATGACGATGCCGACGAGAAGCGGCGAGAGCACCAGCGCATACCCCACGGCGCGAAAAGCCGAGGCTCCGCGCGCCAGCTGCCAGGCGACCGGATAACCAAGCACCAGACAGATGAAGGTCGTCAGGAACCCGATCCACAGCGTATTGATCACCTGGCTGATATAGAAGAAGTCCGAGAAGAACTTGCCGTAATTGCCGAAGGTGAAGCCCGGCCCGTACGGCGTGCCCTGCCCCGGCATGCGAAAGCTCATCAGCACGATGTTGAGATAGGGGAGCACGAGAAACACGCCGATGAGGAGCGCGGCGGGCGCGATCAGCAGCAGCGGTCCGAAACGCTTCTTGGCAGGAACGTTCATGCGGCACTTCCAAGCGGCCAGAAGCGATCGGCCGGCGCATGCACCAGCACCTGATCGCCATCGGCAAACCGCGTGCGTGGAAAGGTCTGGACGCTGACGGTCGCGCCGCCGGCAAGCTCCAGCCGGTAATCGACGAGACTGCCGGAATAATAACTGGACAGGACCTTGGCCGGCACGCCGTCTGCCCCGGAGGAGACCGGCAGCAGTTCGACGGCTTCCGGCCGCAGCGCCAGCATCAGCTCGGTACCGGCAGCGTGATCGCCGCTGACCGGAATGTCTCCGAAGGCGGTCGAAACGATGCGGTTGCCGACCTTGCCGCGCACGATGTTCACCTGCCCGACGAATTCGGCGACTTCCAGATTGGCGGGCCGCTCGTAAATATCCGAGGGCGTGCCGATCTGGGCGATACGGCCGCCGAACATGACCACGACCCGGTCGGACATGGTCATGGCTTCCGCCTGATCATGGGTGACGTAGACGGTGGTGATGCCGACGCGACGCTGCAGGTCGCGGATGAAGACGCGCATCTCCTCGCGCAGCTTGGCATCCAGATTGGCAAGCGGCTCGTCGAGCAAAAGGATCTTCGGCTCGATAACGAGGGCTCGGGCAAGCGCCACGCGCTGCTGCTGGCCGCCGGAAAGCTGGCGCGGATAACGCTCGGAATAACCGGTGAGCTGCACCATATCCAGCACCCTGGCGATGCGGGTGCGGATCTCGTCCTTCGGCGTCTTGCGCATTTCCAGCCCGAAGGCGAGGTTCTTTTCGACCGTCATATGCGGGAAGAGCGCATAGTTCTGGAAGACCATGCCGATATCGCGCTTTTCGACCGGCACATGCACGACATCGCGCCCGTCGAAACGGATCGCGCCTTCGGTCGCATCCTCGAACCCGGCGATCATCTTCAGCGTCGTCGTCTTGCCGCAGCCCGACGGGCCGAGCAGCGAGATGAACTCGCCCTCGGCGATCCTGATCGAAATGCTGTTGACCGCGGGGCCCTGCCCGTAGTCCTTGGTCAGCTTTTCGATGCTAACCTCTGTCATGAAATACCACTTTCCAATTGAAGAGCCTGACCCCGAAAAAAGCCGATCATGGCCTGCCCTCATGGCAGGCCATGATCGCAGTTGGGGAAAATCACTTGACGGTCTTCGCCCAGCGTTCGGCGAGCTCGCCCTGCTTCTCGTTGACGAAGTTCCAGTCCCAGGTGAGGATCTTGTCCATGTCGGCGCCTGAAACCGGCACATCGACCTTGAGTTCGGGCGGCACGATCACCTTGGAATTGGTCGGCGAGATGAAGAACTCCTTCATCATCATCCCCTGCACTTCCGGCGACAGCAGGAAATTGGCGTATTGATAGGCCAGGTCCTTCTCGGGCGCGTTGGTGAGGATGTTGATGGTCTGGTCGAACATGAACATCCCTTCTTCCGGGATCACGCAGTCCACCGGCAGGCCCTGGCGGCGAAGACGGGCGATTTCGCCGAAATCGAACGGCGCGACGACCAATTCGCCGGAGGCAAGGCCGGTCGACATGTTGAAGTCCACCTGGATCACCGAGCCGAGCTTCTGAAGGGCCGCAAAACCGGCATCGACGTCATACTGGTCCTTGCCGAAGATCTTCGAAAACAGCAGCAGTTCCATCTTGCCGGCGCTGTTGGCGAAATTGTAGAGACCGATCTTGCCCTTGAATTCCGGATTGTTCCAAAGGTCCTTCCAGGATTTCGGCTTGGTCTTCACCAGGTCGGTGCGGTAACCGATGCCGATCGGCGAGACGGCGCCGATCGCGCCCCATCCGTCCGTCTTTTTCGCGAGGGGGTAGAGGTCGGCGTAGTTCGGCAGCTTGGTGAGGTCGAGCTTTTCGAAAAAGCCTTCCTTGCGCAGGCCGGAGGCGAAGACCTCGTTGGTCATTACGATCGAATAGGGCGGCTTGGCCGTGCCTGCCGCACGCAGGTTGGCGCCCCAGACACGGCCGTTGCCGACGTCGAGCGTCACGGCAGCACCCGTCTGTTTGGTGAAGGCGGGAGCGACCGTCGAGCGCCAGTATTGTTCCCACACGCCGCCGAGCGTCGGCACGACCAGCGTTTTCTGCTGCGCCCGCGCCGGAAGGCCGAAAAGGCCGGCCGCGGCGAGTGCACTCATTCCGGCAAGCGTTTGCCGCCTTGTCAAATCCATCATGGCAGTTCCCCTTGTTGCGATCTTTGATCGATATGTGCCGGCGGTGTTCCGCTTCTGCGCACGAGTTCAGTCGAATTCAGTCGGCGTTCAACCTTTCGAGAAAGCCTGTTTCGTCTTCAGGTCGATATATTCGCCATAGGTGATCGGCGCGTATTTCGCGCCATCTTTTACGAACGGCGCCAGGCACTCGATCACCGTATCCTTGGAAGGATTGAGGAAGAACGGGATCGACTGGCGACGCGCCGTGCCTTTGAACCCGGTCGGCGGATTGGCGACCCGGTGCGGCGTCGAGACCCACTCGTCGTTCGTCCAGCGCATGAAAGCGTCGGCGATGTTGATCACATAGGCACCCTCGATCGACGGCGCATCCAGCCATTCGCCGTTGCGGTTCTGCACCTGCAGTCCGCCGGCCGAGGCTTCCGAACGCAGGATGGTCATGAAGCCGTAATCGGTATGGACGCCGGCCCGCATCTGCCCGGGCAGCGGCGACTCTTCCTGTTCCGGATAGTTGATGACGCGCAGCGCCGAGAGATGGTTTTCGAAGGAGGGTTCGAAATAATCCTGGTCGAGCCCGATCGCCTGGCAGAAGATGCGGCGCATATGCTTGGCGAGGACTTCCATTTCCTTGAAATAGTCACGGAAGGCCTGTTCCAGCCCGTCCGGCCGGTCCGGCCAGGTGTCGCCGGGAAGGTTCCTGCCGAAATTGAGGCTTTCCTTGTAGTCGCCGGGTGTCTTGATGCCGAGGGTCGCGGCAAGCGCCTCTTCGGCGATCGGCGAAAAGGAGACACCACCCGCAACGCCGGTGCCGCGCCCCTGGGTCTTTTTCCAGTCCTGCGGATAATCGAAGAAGGCGCGGGCGAGATTGTAGAGGCGGGACGTCACTTCCGGCGACACGCCGTGGCCGGTGACGAGAAAGAAACCGGTGTCCCGGCAGGCCGTCTCGATGGCCTTGACCACGGCGGCGGCACCTGTCTCGTTGCGGATGAAGGGGCTGAGATCGATCACCGGAATGCCGGGAACGGCATCATGCGATGACGCGGGATTGGCGCTCGTTAGGGACATGGCCTTCCTCCAATTCACATCTGACAAACAGATGTTGACAAAAACATCTGTTGTTGTCCATATCAAAATTAACGAAGTTGCAACGTGGCTCTCGCGCCTCAGGGATAATCGACCGAACATGGATGATCTTGCGCCACAGGAAGCGGCGGTCCTCGCAATCATCAAGGACAACCCGTTCGCGGGACAGCAGGAGATCGCCACCATGCTCGGGCTGGCGCGCTCCACGGTCGCGGCCCATATCGTCCAACTGATGCAGAAGGGCTATATCCTCGGCCGCGGTTATGTGATGCCCGCCGAGACCCGCGCCGTCTGCATCGGCGGCGCCGTGCTCGACCGCAAGTACCGCGCCAAGCAGGAGTTCGTCTTCGAGACCTCCAACCCGGTCGACGGCGTGCGCAGCCTTGGCGGCGTTGCCCGCAACGTCGCGGAAAACCTCGCCCTTCTCGGCACTACCACGAGTTTCGTATCGATCGTCGGCGACGACGAAGGCGGACGCGCCGTGCTGAAGCACATGCGCGACCGTGGCATCGATGTCAGCCAGATCATCACCACCACCGAACGCCCGACGGCCGAATATGCCGCCATCCTCGACACCAAGGGCGACCTCGTGCTCGGCATCGCCGACATGAGCATTTTCGACCTGCTGCTGCCGAACCATATCGAGCGTATCTGGCCGCATCTGGCCGCCGCGAGCTGGGTGTTTTCCGACTGCAACCTGCCGGCCGAAACGCTGGCCGCCCTGATCGCCAAGCGCCAGGGCGCCCGCTTCCGCCTGGCAATTGACGCAGTCTCGACCCCCAAGGCGGCTCGCCTGCCCCGGGATCTCACCGGCATCGACCTGCTGTTCATGAATATCGACGAGGCCAATGCGGTCCTCGACCGCAAGGCGCACGAAACGATCGACGATGCCAGGGAAGCAGCCCTTGCCCTGCAGGCGGCCGGTGCGCGCGAGGCGGTCGTCACCATGGGCCCGCGCGGCATCGCGGTCGCCGGCACCGAAGGCGCCAAAACCTTCCCGGCCGTGCACGCCCGCCCGGTCGACATCACCGGCGCCGGCGACGCGATGATCGCCGGCACCCTGCACCGTATCCTGCATGGGGAAGACACCTACAACGCCGCACGCACCGGCGCGCTGCTCGGCACGCTGACGACGGAAAGCACCGCGAGCGTCCATACGGAATTGTCCGAACGCTTCCTGGAAGCCAATATGCACCGACTGGCCGGCTGATATCAGGCTGGTCGAAACCGATCCAAGGAATACCGAAATGGCCCTCATCAAACCGAAGCTCAGCCGCGAAGTGGCCGAAACGATTGCGTCCGGCGGCCCGGTCGTGGCGCTGGAATCCACCATCATCACCCATGGCATGCCCTATCCCGCGAACCTGGAAACCGCACTCGGCGTCGAGGCGGTGATCCGCGAAAACGGCGCGGTTCCGGCCACCATCGCCGTCGTCAACGGCGAGCTGCGCGTCGGCCTCGAACGCAGCGAACTGGAAGAACTGGCCCAGGCCAAGGGCGTGGTGAAGGCATCCGGCCGCGATCTCGCTGTCGCCATGGTCCGGGGCCAGTCGGCCGGCACCACCGTTTCCGCCACCATGCTGATGGCCGACCTCGCCGGCATCGACATTTTCGCGACCGGCGGCGTCGGCGGCGTGCATCGCGGCGCCGAACAGACCTTTGACATTTCCGCCGACCTGACCGAACTCGGCCGCACGAAAACCGCCGTCGTCTGCGCAGGGGTGAAGTCGATCCTCGATATCGCCAAGACGCTGGAATATCTCGAAACCCAGCGCGTGCCTGTCATCGCCTACGGCACCGATGACTTCCCGGCCTTTTTCACCCGCAAGAGCGGCTTCAAGGCGGACCACCGGCTCGACACGCCGGAGGAGATCGCGAGAGCCATGTACCTGCACCACCAGCTCGGCACCGGCACCGGCCTGATGATCGCCAACCCGATCCCACAAGAAGCGGCCCTCACCCCGGATTTCATCGACGGCACGATTGCCGACGCCGTGCGCGAAGCGGATGAAAAGGGCATTGGCCGCAAGGAACTGACGCCCTTCCTGCTCGCCCGCATCAACGAGCTCTCCAAGGGCGAGAGCCTGAAGGCCAATATCGAGCTGGCCAGGAACAATGCGCGGCTGGCCGCGAAGATGGCCGTCGCCTACGCGGCGCTCAAGAAGGCCGGCAAATAGTTCAAGAACAAGGGGAACTGCCATGACCTACGAGACGATCCTTTACGAAAAGGACGCCACCGACAAGTTCGCGACGATCACCATCAATCGCCCCGACAAGATGAACGCGATGAACAAACCGGTGATCCGCGAGATCGATGCCGCGGTCGCCGCAGCCGTCGCAGACCCGGACGTCAACGCCCTCGTCATCACCGGCGCGGGCCGCGCCTTCTCCTCCGGCTACGACCTGCAGGGCGACGATTTCGACGTCGATATCGATTTCTGGCGCGTGGACATGACGGAAAATGCCGAGGCGCTGCTCAACATCTGGCGCGCCCCGATCCCGGTCATCGCCTCGGTCAACGGCTACGCTCTTGCCGGCGCTCTCGAACTGATGATGTGCTGCGATCTCGCCATCGCCGCAGACAATGCCAAGTTCGGCGAACCGGAAGTGCGCCACAATTCCGGCCCGCCGGCGCTGATGATGCCCTGGCTGCTCGCCACCCGCGACGTGCGCTGGCTGATGTTCACCGGCGACATGGTGGATGCAGAAGAGGCGCTGCGCATGCACCTGATCAACAAGGTCGTGCCCGCCGACCAGCTCAAGGAAAAGACGGAAAACCTCGCCCGCAAGCTGGCTCGCATGCCGGTTCCGGCGCTGAAATACACCAAGGCCTCGATCAACAACCAGCAGATGGTCGCCGGCCTGCTGCCGTCCTTCCAGTACAATATCGAGGCGATCGCCGCCCTTCACGTCACCAAAAAAGGCCGTGAATGGATGGCGAACCTCGCGAAAATGTCGCTGAAGGAATATCTCGCCTTCCGCGACGACCCCTTCAAGGGTCTCGACTGAGGCCTTGGCCATGGCGGCCAACACGCCGGACGCTATGCGGGCCCTGATGGCGCCACGCTCCATCGCAGTCGTCGGCGCCACCGAGCGCGCCGACGCCTCGTCGAGCTTCGTGATGAAGAACCTGATGCGCTTCGGCTACAAGGGCAAAATCATCCCGGTGCATCCGAAGGCCGGGACGATCTTCGGACTTGCCGCCTCCCCCTCGCTCTCGGCACTCGATACGCCTCCCGATGTGGCCGTGATCGGCATCGCCGCCGACAAGGTGATCGCCGCCCTCGAAGAGGCCGGCAGCACCGGCGTCAAGGCGGCGGTCGTTCTGGCCTCCGGTTTTGCCGAACTGGACGAAACCGGCCGCGAGCGGCAGCGGCAACTGGTCGAGATCGCCGAACGTTACGGCATGGCCATCTGTGGCCCGAACTGCCTCGGCCTCTTCAACCTCGGCTCCGGCGCCGCGCTTTACTCCTCCAGCCTGTCGACCGATCTGGAAAAGGGACGTTTCGCGATCCTCTCCCATTCCGGCGCGAGCGCGATTGCGCTCGGCAATACCGGCAGGTTCGGGCTCAGTCACATCGTCTCTTCCGGCAATAGCGCCGCCACCGACATTCCCGACTATCTCGATTTTCTCGCGACGGATGACGATACCCGCGCCGTCGGCATCGTCATCGAAGCCGTCTGGGAACCGGAAAAGCTGGCGGCGGCCATGGAGAAGATGCACGCCGCGAACAAGCCGGTCATCGCACTCCGCGCCGGCCGCTCGGAACGCGGCGCCCAGGCGACCGCTGCCCATACCGGGTCGCTTGCGGGCAGCAACGACGCCTACCGCGCCTTCTTCAGGCGGGTCGGCATCATCGAAGTGCCGGATATGGACGGCTTCATGGAGACGGCGACGCTCTGCCTGAACCTGAAGCAGCGGCCGGAGAAACCCGGCGTCGCGATCGTCGGTGTCTCCGGCGGCGGTGTGGCACATGTTTCGGACATCGCCGAGGAGGTCGGCCTGTCACTGCCCGACCTGCAGCCCGAAACGGCCGCGCGGGTCAGGGCACTGCTGCCGCCTTTCGCCACGCCACAAAATCCGCTCGACACGACCGGCGTCGTCTTTGCCAATGGCGACATCTATCGGGACATCCTCCACGCGCTCGCCGACGACCCCTCGATCGGCCTGATCGTCGCCGCACAGGACGCACCGGTCGGTCTCGACGATTTCTGCGCCTCCGAATATCTCGGCATTGCCGAAGCTGTTTCCGGCTATGCCGGGACGGGCAAGGCGCCGGTCGTGTTCATGAGCAACCTTTCGAGCGGCCACCATGCCGCGGTCGAAGCGAAACTGCCCAACGTGCCGGCGCTGCGGGGAACGAAGAGCGCGCTCACCGCCGTCCGCGGCCTGATGTATCAGGAACGCACCGTTTCCTGGCCGGATGCTGCGCTGTCCGAAAAGAGCCCCCTGCCCGCAAGCGCACTCACCGAACGAGAAGCCAAGGCTCTGCTCGCCGCCGAGGGCCTGCCGGTCCCGAAGGAACATCTCGTCACGGACGCGGATGCCGCCGCGCAAGCGGCCAGGTCATTGGGCTTTCCGGTCGTGATGAAGATCGAGTCGCCGGATATCCTGCACAAGACCGAAGCCGGCGGCGTGAAGCTCGGCGTCGCTTCGGAGGCCGAAGCCCGCGCCGCCTTTGAAGCCATCATGGCAGACGCCCGTGCCTATGCCCCGACCGCCGAGCTTCGCGGCGTCTCGGTGCAGGAAATGGTCACAGGCGGCATCGAGGCGCTGGTCGGCATCGTCCGCCACGATCCTTTCGGTTTCGGCCTCGTCGTCGGCATCGGCGGCGTGCTGGTGGAACTGGTGAAGGACAGCGCCTTCGACCTCCTGCCGATCGACCTCGCCCGCGCCGACGCGATGATCGGCGAGACCAAACTGGCGTCGCTGCTGGAAGGCTATCGCGGTGCGCCGAAGGCGGATCGCAAAGCGCTTGCCGAGCTGCTGGTCAAGGTATCGGACTTTGCGGCCCGGTACGGCGATGATATCGAGGCGATCGACCTCAATCCGGTGGCTGTGCTGCCGGAGGGCAAGGGCGTGCGCATTCTTGATGCGCTGATCATTCCAAGGAAAATGCGGCACTAGCGGCAATGCGTTCGCTTCTGGCAAACCAGCACCAGCCCCACATTCCCTCATTCCTGTGACAAGCACAGGAATGAGGTGAGCTATTACACTAGCCGCAACTTCGGCATTTCCGCCAGCTGCATCGCCAGTCGGGACAGCCTCTCCGTCAGCAGCGCATAAAAGCCGTCCGCGTCCACGTCACGCATGAACATCGCGTTCTTCGGCCGGCCGGAGACGCCCCACCAATCGGCGACCGTCATTCCCTTGGTCAGTTCCGACTCCGTCTCGATCTCCACATTGCACAGCCGGCCGGAATAGAGTTCCGGCTTCAGCAGATAGGCGATCACGTTCGGATCGTGCAGCGGCCCGCCCTCGCTGCCGTATTTCGCCACGTCGAAGCGTTCGAAATAATCGAGCCAGCCGACGACGGCCTCGGAAAGCGGCGTGCCGATCGCCTGGATGGCGGCGACGCGGGCGCGGGTCGTCAGCGTCTTGTGGGTGACGTCGAGCGGCATCATCACGATCGGCACGCCCGAACCGAACACCACGGCCGCCGCCTGCGGATCGACATAGATGTTGAATTCCGCGGCCGGCGTGATGTTGCCGCCCTCGAACAGCCCGCCGCCCATCAGCACGATCTTCCGGATGCGGCCCGCGATCTCGGGCGCCCGGGTCAAGGCCTTGCCGAGATCGGTGAGCGGTCCGAGCGTGCAGACCGTCACGGTGCCCGTTGGTTCGTTCTCAAGCGTCTCGATGATGAAGTCGACGCCATGCTTTTCCTGAAGAGGCATGATCGGCTCGGGAAGATCTGCGCCGTCGAGGCCGGTTGCGCCGTGCACGTGTTCGGCGGTGACGAGCGGCCCGGTCAGCGGCTGGCTGCAGCCGGCAAACACCTTGACGTCGGGCCGGCCGGCCAGTTCGCAGATCTTGCGGATGTTCTTGGTCGTCAGCGACAGCGGCACGTTGCCGGCGGCTGCCACGATCCCCAGAACCTCGATTTCCGGACTTGCGAGCGCCAGAAGAATGGCCAGCGCGTCGTCCTGGCCGGGGTCGGTATCGATGATGATCTTTTCTGCCATTGGGCTCACTCTCGGATACGGAAACGGTTACGCGACATCGAAAAGCGGCGCCTTCGCCTGCCATTTCGCCATGAGATCGGCCTTGCGCTTTTCGAAACGCTCGACGGAGGCAAGTTTCACATGGCCGAAACCGCGGACCATCTCCGGCAGACCGGCCAGCTCCACGGCAGTCGCATGACGGGCGGCATCGAGCCCGGAAGAAAGCGTGCCCACCAGATCGAAATAATCCTCGATCAACTGCCGCTCCATCCGCCGCTCGGCGGTACGGCCGAACGGATCGAAGGACGTGCCGCGCAGGAATTTCAGCCTTTCGAGCACCCCGAAGGCGGGGCGGATCCAGGCGCCGAACGCGATCTTGGCGGGGTGGCCGGTGCGCTGGTCGATCTTCGCGATCATCGGCGGCGCGAGGTGGTGCCGGATCCTGAAATCGCCTTCGAACTGCTCGGCGAGCTTCTTTTCAAAGCTCCGGTCGCGATGCAGGCGGGCGACCTCATATTCGTCCTTGTAGGCCATCAGCTTGAAGGCGTTCTTGGCCACCGCTTCGGCAAAACCGCCAACGCCCCGCAAATGCGCCTCGGCCGATTTCGCGGTATCCACGAGACCAGCGTAACGCGCCGCATAGGCAGCATTCTGATAGGCGGTGAGGAAGGCCACGCGGCGGGCGACGATCTCCTCCAGCGTCTCCGCCTTCGGTTCCGTTTTCGCCAATCCGGCCTCGCGAGCGACAGCCTCCGGATCGACCGCGGCCCGCCGGCCCCAGCCGAAGGCGGCGCGGTTCAGCGCGATCCCGGTGCCGTTGAGTTCGATTGCCTTGTCGATGGCGGCAAGGCTGATCGGCACCAGCCCCCGCTGCCAGGCATGGCCGAGCAGGAACATGTTGGAGGCGATCGCATCGCCGAGCAGCGCCGTCGCCAGATCGGTCGCGGGCACGGTCTCGACCGCCTCGTCTCCGGCCGCCCGGCGCAGCGATTTCAATGTCGCCTCCTGCCGGAAATCGATGGTCGTATCCTTCACGAAGGAGGCGGTCGGCGCGAAATGGTCGTCGATGATGGCCCGCGTCTTGTTCTTCGCGAACGAGGCGAGCGAATTCTTCTGGGCGGCGACGACGATATCGAAGCCGAGCACGAGGTCGCTTTCGCCAGGCCCGATGCGGGCGGCGTTGATCTGAGCAGGCTCCTTCGCCAGCCGGATATGCGAGACGACCGAACCGTTCTTCTGCGCAAGCCCGGTCTGGTCGAGCGTCACCAGAGCCAGCCCGTCGAGAAGCGCTGCCTGCGCAAGGATGGCGCTGACGGTGATGACCCCGGTGCCGCCGATGCCGGCAAGCAGCATGCTGTATGGCGTCTCGAATGTCGCGGTGAAGACCGGCAGCGGCAGGTCGTCCGTCTTTGCCGATCTCGACTTCGCCGCCGGCTTGCGGATACTGCCGCCCTCGACCGTGACGAAGCTCGGACAGAAGCCCTTGATGCAGGAAAGATCGGTGTTGCAGCTCGACTGGTTGATGCGCCGCTTGCGGCCGAACTCGGTTTCCTGCGGCTCGATCGAAATGCAGTTCGAGACGGCGGAACAGTCGCCGCAGCCCTCGCAGACCAGTTCGTTGATGAAGGCGCGCTTGTCGGAAACCGGGTAGGCGCCGCGCTTGCGCCGGCGGCGCTTTTCAGCAGCGCAGACCTGGTCGTAGATGAGGACCGTCACACCCGGAATATCGCGCAGCTCCCGCTGCACGGCATCGAGTTCGTCGCGGTGATGGATGGAGACTTGGCGCGGAAGATTGCCCTGCCAGACCTCCGGCCGCTCGGCGACGACCACGACGCGCGCCGCGCCTTCCGCCAGCATCTGCCCGACGATGCCCGGTACAGTAACCTCGCCGTCATGTTTCTGCCCGCCGGTCATGGCGACCGCGTCGTTATAGAGGATCTTGTAGGTGGCGTTGACCTTGGCCGCGATCCCGGCGCGGATGGCGAGCAGGCCGGAATGGAAATAGGTGCCGTCACCCATGTTGACGAAGATGTGCTTCTCGTCGGTGAAGGGCGACAGGCCGATCCACGAGCCGCCCTCGCCGCCCATCTGGGTGAAGGTCGAGGTGTTGCGGTCCTCGTTGCCGATGATCATCATGTGGCAGCCGATGCCGGTCGAGGCGCGACTTCCAGTGGGCAGCCGCGTCGAGACGCTGTGCGGACAGCCGGAACAGAAATAGGCCTCGCGCCTAAGCGCCGTCGCCTCGACGCCGAGCGCAGCCGCCATCTCTTCGACAAACCGCGCCCTCGCCTGCAGCGCCTCGTCAAGCGGGCCGAGCCGCGAGAGGATGGCCCTGGCAACCGAGAGCGTATTGATCTCGCCGATTGCCTGCAGCAGCACCGCACCGGCTTCGCCGGCCTTGCCGAACACGCGCGGGCGCCGGTCGGCGGAAAGGTTGAAAAGCTGCGCCTTGATCTGGTCCTCAAGGATCGAGCGTTTTTCTTCGACCACCAGCAGTTCATCGACGCGGGACGCGAATTCCGCAATCCCCTGCGGCTCCAGCGGCCAGACCAAACCGACCTTGTAGAGCGTAATGCCGAGTTCGGCGGCACGAGCTTCGTCGATGCCGAGCAGCGCCAGGGCGCCCTGGAGATCGAGCCAGGATTTTCCGGTCGAAACGATGCCAAGCCGCGCGCGGCCCGTGGCTCCCCAGATCGCACGGTCCAGCCGGTTGGCGCGGGCAAACGCCTGCACCGCGAGCATCTTGCGCTCCAGCCTGAGCTCCATCGCATGCGGCCCGTCCGGCCAGCGCAATGACAGGCCGTCCGGCGCGAAGGTCTCTTCGGGAATGACGATCTCGGGCTTGTTCGGGTCGAGATCGACGGTCGCCGAACATTCGACGATCTCGGTCTGGCACTTGAAGCCGATCCAGGCGCCGGAATAGCGGCTCATGGCGATGCCGATGAGGCCGTATTCGATATATTCTCCGACGCCTGCCGGCGACAGCAGCGGCACCATGGCGGAGATCAGGTTGTGCTCGCTCTGGTGCGGCAGCGTGGAGGAGACCGCACCGTGGTCGTCGCCGACCAGCAGCAGCACGCCGCCGTTCGGATCGGTGCCGATCGCGTTAGCGTGGCGGATCACGTCCATGCTGCGGTCGACGCCCGGCCCCTTGCCGTACCACATGCCGAACACGCCGTCGTAACGCACGCCTTCGAACATGCTCGTCTGCTGCGTGCCCCAGACGGCGGTCGCCGCCATGTCCTCGTTGAGACCGGGGTGGAATTTCACATGCGCGGCGTCGAGGAATTTTTTCGCCCGCGCCATCTCCCTGTCGAAGCCCGCGAGCGGCGAGCCGCGGTAACCGGAAACGTAACCCGCGGTATTGAGCCCGCGCGCCAGATCCCGTTGCCGCTGGATCATCGGCAGGCGCACCAGCGCCTGCGTTCCCGACACCAGGATCCGGCCCTTTTCCAGTATATAACGGTCGTCAAGGCTGACCTTGCTGTCCGGGAGGTTCGTATCCGGTGCGGTATGGATCGACATCTAGGCCCGCTCCGCCTGCAGCACGGACACCGGCGCCTCGAAGACCCGGCCGCGATTGAGAATATAGTTCGGATCGAATGCGGTTTTCAGTCGGCGCATCGCGGCGATCTCGGCTTCGCTGCGGGCGAATTTGAGATACTTCACCTTGTCGGTGCCGATCCCGTGTTCGGCCGAAACGCCGCCGCCGACCGCCTGGATGCCGGAGAAGATCGCCTCGGCGACCTTTTTCTCGTGGTTGCTGAACATGCAGTAATGCAGGTTGCCATCGCCCAGATGGCCGAAGATATAGGTCCGCGCTTTGGGATCGATCTCATCGACGGCGAGCGCCGCCTTGTCGAGGAATTCCTGCATGCGCGACAGCGGCACCGAAATATCGAAGCCGATCATCACGCCGGTGCCGAACAGATATTCGTTGATGCCGTCGCGAATGCCCCAGAGCCCGTTGAACTCGCGCAGCGAATTGGAGAGCACGACGTCGGTCGCAAGCCCGTCCTCCAGTGCGGCGGCAAGGGCGGCCTCGAAACGTTCGTTGTCCTGGTCCGGCGCCTGGCCCTGGATCTCGACCATGGCATACATGCCGGCGCCTTTTTCGACCGGCGGACGGATGCCCATATAGTCAACCGTGCCTTCATAGACATTCGGGAAGATCGCCTCGAAGGCGGAGAGCAGACCGGACAGTTCGACCCTGAGCCGTGCCAGCAGGTCCTGCGCCGCCTTCAGCGACGGCAGCGCCAGGAAGGCATTGCGCTCGAACTGCGGCTTTGGGTGCAGCTTCAGGCAGGCGCGGGTGACGACCCCGATCGTGCCTTCCGTGCCGATGAACAGCGGATTGAGATCGTAGCCGGAATTGTCCTTCGGCAGGCCCTTGAGCGAGGATAGGATCGTGCCGTCGGGCAGCACGGCTTCCAGACCCATGACCTGCGCCCGGTACATGCCGTAACGCAAAACCCGGATACCGCCGGCATTGGTGGCGATATTGCCGCCGACGGTTGCCGTGCCGCGCGCGCCGATATCGACGCCGAAGAAAAGGCCCGCATCGCTCGCCGCCTGCTGCACGACCTGCAGCGGCGTGCCGGCCCGGACGATCATCGTCTGGGCGGCAACATCGATCGACTCGATGCCATTCATCCGTTCGAGCGAGATGGAAATTTCACCCTCGACCGGCCGGGAGGAGCCCGAAAGTCCGGTACGCCCGCCCTGCACGACGACCGGCTGGCCGAGCTCGTTGGCAATGGAGAGAATGGCGGAAACGTCTTCGGTATCGCGCGGGCGCAGAACGGCGGCGGGCCGGGCGCCGCGGGCGGTGGCATCGGCGGCGTAACCGTCCGAAATCGCATCGCCCACGAGGATTGCAGCAGCATCCAGCCGGCTTTCAAGGCGGGAGAGGAGAAGGCTGACGCGATCAGAGGGCAAGACGATCCTCCCCGCGCAGATTCCGCCGCCCGGCCCTGCCTCCGGCTCCGCCGAATGCGATTGCGCCCATCCTCTTGTCCCCTTGTTTCTTGGGGGCGAGGTTATTCCCATTCCCCTATTTGTCAAACCTATATTTAAAAAGCAGTAGCCTTTTTACCCTGCCCGTGGCATCACTATGCCAGGAACCATGGGAAGGGTGACATGATCCTCAAATACGACGAGGTGGTCCGCACGGGCATTGCGAGGCAAGTGTCGGACAATATCCGCTCGGCGATCATGGATGGCCGGCTCAAGGTGGACGAACGCCTGCCGACCGAAGAGGAGCTGGCCAGGAGCTTCGGCATTTCCCGCCCGACCGTCCGCGAAGCGCTGAAACGCCTCGCCGCCCAGAACCTCATCCATTCAAAGCGCGGGCCGAGCGGCGGCAATTTCGTCAAGCGGCCGGATCCGGAAGGCCTTTCCAAGGCGATCACCGGCGCCGCCACCCTGCTCGTCGGCATCGGTGCTTTCGACATCGAAGAGATCATCACCGCAAGGCTCGAAACCGAAACCGTCTGCTGCCGGCTGGCCGCCGGCAATCGCAACGAAGCCGATCTCGCGGCCATGGAAGCCGAGATCGCCGTGCAGCTCGATGAGGCGATCAGCGACGAGGATTTTTGCGCTTCCGACGTGCGCTTTCACCGCGCGCTGGTGGAATCGACCGGCAACGGCCCGCTGAAGCTGATGATGTACACGGTCATCGAGGCCTTCATACCGATCACCAACATGATCGTCTTCCGGGTCCGTGAACGCCGCCACGTCGCCTCGCTGCATCAGGAGATCGTCGATGCGGTGCGCAACCGCGAGGACGCCAGGGCAGCCGATGCGCTCGCGCGGCTGCTCGCCTACGTGCGCGAAAGCTATTCAGCCGTGCTCGATGCGCGCGCCCGGCGCGATACCGCGGCACAGGCCTCCGCTTAAAGACCAACATCACCACAAAATCGGGAGAGAGACATGACCGAGACCTTCACCGCCATGGTCATCGACGCCGTCGACGGCAAACCGAAGGGCGCTTTCCGGGAGATCTCGGTCGCCGATCTTCCCGACAATGACGTGCTGGTCGAGATCGCCTATTCGACGCTGAACTACAAGGACGGGCTCGCCATCACCGGCAAGGGCCGCATCGCCCGGCGCATGCCGATGATCGGCGGCATCGATCTTTCCGGCACGGTCATCGAATCCCGCTCGCCGGAATGGAAGGCCGGCGACAAGGTGGTGCTGAACGGGTGGGGACTTTCGGAGACCGAATGGGGCGCCTTCGGCCGCTACCAGCGCGTCAAGCCGGAATGGCTGATCCGCCTGCCCGACGCCTTCTCGATGGAACAGGCGATGGCGATCGGCACCGCCGGTTATACCGCCGCCCTTTGCGTCGATGCGCTGGAAAAATGGGGATCGATCAAGCCGGGCGAAGGCGAGGTACTGGTGACGGGCGCCGCCGGCGGCGTCGGCTCGGTGGCGATCGCCCTGCTTGCCGCCCGCGGCTACAATGTCACCGCCTCCACCGGCCGGCCGGAAACCCACGACTACCTTACCTCGCTCGGCGCCTCGGGCTTCATCGACCGCGCCGTGCTCCAGGAAAAGGGCGGCCCGCTGCAGAAGGAACGCTGGACCGGCGGCGTCGACAGCGTCGGCTCGACGACGCTCGTCAACGCGCTTTCCCAGACCATGCGCGGCTGCGCCATCGCCGCCTGCGGCCTCGCCGGCGGGGCGGATCTTCCCGGCACCGTGCTGCCGCATATCCTGCGCGCCGTCACCCTGATCGGCGTCGACTCGGTGATCGCCACGCGCGAACAGCGCCTTTCCGCCTGGTCGCGGCTCGCCCGCGATCTCGATCCTGCCAAGCTTGCGGAAATCACGACGACGGAGCCGATGTCGAACCTGCCGCAGTTGGCGGAAGATATCGTTGCCGGCAGGATTCGAGGCCGGGTGGTGATTGACGTAACGCGGTAGGCTGCCGTTTCCGAATTTCGGCTCAACCTGTTGACCTAGCCTTTCGGCAACGTGCAGCTGAACTCGGCCACGAGATCGGCGACCGGCAGACGTCGGCGCAGAGGACACTTGGCGCCGGTGCGATCATGACGCGGGAAATGCCGAACATTTTGGCGTGCGCACGGCCATGCCGCGGCCCGGCGCGGCGCTGCCTCATCCGGTGGAGCTTTGCCCAAATACTTATTCACACTGCTGCAATCGTATTTGTGAGATCGGCACTGCTGGCATAGCGTCGCATCGTGGATATAAGAGAGGCTGACAACTCCCATCGATATCGGCCTCAGGAGTATGATTTTGAGCAATGATCATGAGGTCTTCACCGGCCGCCGGGAAGACATGAGGCTTGTTACCGGCCAGGGCGCCTATACCGCCGACAAGGTGCTGGACAACCAGCTCCATGCAGCATTTCTGAGGGCAGACCAGCCGCATGCCCGCATCGTTTCGATCGATGTCGAGGCGGCACTCGCTGCACCGGGCGTCCATATCGTCCTGACCGGCAAGGATGCGCTCGAAGCCAACCTGATCGCCCCCGGCCCGCTCGTCTCCTTCCCCGGTGTCGACGGCATGAGGATCAGGGCGCCGGACCGTTACGCGCTTTCGACCGACCGTGTCCGTTTCGTCGGCGAACCGGTCGCGGTGGTTGTGGCCGACAGCGCGGAGGCGGCCGCCGACGCGGTCGAACTGATCGCGGTCGAATACGAGGACCTGCCGGCGATCATCGACCCCGAGGCCGCCCTGCAAGACGGCGCGCCGCAGCTTTTCGACGACGTGCCCGGCAATCTGGTTTTCCTCCACGGTTTCGGCGACAAGGCAATGACCGATGAAGCCTTCGCCAAGGCCGCGCATGTCGCGACGCTGAAGGTCGAATCGCAGCGAGTCGCCGCCAACCCGCTCGAGCTCAAATCCTTCATGGCGGCCTATGATGCCGCGACGGAGGTCTTCGACGTCTACTCCGCCAGCCAGGGCACCGGCCTTGCCGATGGTCTCGCCCGGTTCACCGGCCACCCGCCGGAAAAGGTGCGGCATCACATGGGCGATGTCGGCGGCAGTTTCGGCATCCGGGGCGCGGCCTACCCGGAATATGCGGCGATCATGCTCGCCGCCCGGAAGCTCTGTCGGCCGGTACGCTGGACAGCCAGCCGCACCGAAAGCTTCCTCGCCGATTATCACGGCCGCGCCGTCAGGTTCTCCGGCGAACTGGCCTTGAGCGAGACCGGCGAATTCCTCGGCATCCGGATGAATGTCGTCTGCGATCTCGGCGCCTATCATTCGCCGCCCGGCGCGCTGATCAACGTGCTCAACCCGATGCTGACGGGGACGGGTTGTTACCGCATCCCGGCTGTCTTCGGCCTCAACCACCTCGCCTTCACCAATACCTCGCCGATCGCCGCCTATCGCGGCGCCGGTCGTCCGGACATCAATTATTTCGTCGAGCGGCTGGTCGACCAGGCCGCCACCGATCTCGGCATGGACCGCATCGAGATCCGCCGGAAGAACCTGATCCCCGACGACGCCTACCCTTACAAGACGCCGACCGCGGTTTACGACAGCGGCAGCTATGTGGCGATGCTGGAAGAGGCCGTCTCGATCTCCGACTGGAACGGTTTCGAAGCCCGCCGCAAGGAATCCGAACGGCGCGGCAACCTGCGCGGCATCGGCATGGGCATCTTCATCGAGCCATCCGGCGGCGGCCACATGCCTGAGGAGACCGAGATCCGCTTCGAGGCGGACGGCACGCTGACGCTCTACACGCTTTCCGGCTCGGCCGGCCAGGGTCACGAAACGGTGCTGCCGCGGCTGGTCGCCAGGGAACTCGGCATCGACGAGAACCTCATCAACCTGCGCGCCAACAGCGTGCATGCGCCCCACAAGCTCAAGGGCGCCGGCACCATGGGCTCGCGCACCATGGCCTCCCATGGCGCGTCCCTGACGATCACCTCCCGCGAGGTGGTGAAAAAGGGCATGAAGCTCGCCGCCGAAGCACTGGAGGCCTCGGAAGCCGACATCGAATTCGACCATGGCCACTACAAGGTGGCCGGCACCAACATGTCGATCCCGCTTCTGGAACTGGCGGCACGCCACGCGGGGCCGGACGGCAACGCGCTCGACACGCTGGGCTCGATCCAGCCGGAGCGCAATTTCCCGGGCGGCGTGCACGTGGCCGAAGTGGAGATCGACCCGAATACCGGCGAGACCGAGGTCACCTCCTATATCGGCGTCGACGACGCCGGCCATGTCATCAACCACACGCTGCTCGAAGGCCAGATGCATGGCGGCCTCGCCCAGGGTGCCGGCCAGGTGTTCGGCGAGCATATCGTCTACGACCCGGACAGCGGCCAGATGTTGACGGCCACCTTCATGGATTATTTCATGCCGCGGGCCGATTTCATGCCCATGCCGCGTTTCTTCGACCTGCCGACGCCGTCGCCGACCAATGTTCTCGGCGTCAAGGGCGGCGGCGAGGCCGGAACGACCGGCGCGCTGCCGACCCTGATGAACGCCGTCCTGGATGCGTTGCGACAGGCGGGCGTCAGGGATTTCGACATGCCGGCCACGCCTTACAGGATTTGGGAAGCCATCCGGGCAGCGAGAGAGGACCTTCGATAAGGGCCCGATCTTGACGCATCTTGCGTCCATCCGGATGGATTGCCTGAGTACCGTACGGGAGGCTAGAGATGCTTTCGACAAGATCGAACGCGAGGCCGGCGCAATGACACTGGACGACATCACCGACACCGTCATCGGCCGCGCACGGGACAAGCGGCGCTTCATCGTCGCGGTCGCCGGCCCGCCGGGCGGGGGAAAATCCACCCTCGCCGACGCCCTGCACGAGGCACTGCTGGTACGCGGCGAAACCGCCGAAGTCCTGCCGATGGACGGTTTCCACATGGACAACGGCATTCTCGAAGCCCGCGGCCTGCTGCCCCGCAAGGGCGCGCCGCAGACCTTCGATGTGCGCGGGTTCGCGGATGTCCTCAAGGCGGTGCGGCAGGGAGACGAGGAGGTTCTGGTGCCGGTCTTCGACCGCTCCAGGGAAATCGCCATCGCCTCGGCGCGTGCCGTCTCTCCGGAAACGCATATCGTTCTGGCGGAAGGCAATTATCTGCTGATCGACGAAGCGCCCTGGTCGCGGCTCGCTGAGATGTTCGACTTCACGATCTTCGTCGGCCCGTCCGAAGAGGTGCTCCGCGAGCGGTTGAGGACGCGTTGGGTGCACTACGGACTGGACGAGGCGCAGATCGCCTGGAAGCTCGACGGCAACGACCTGCCGAACGGCCGCTATATCCTCGGCCATTCGCGGCCGGCCGATATCAGGCTCGAAAGCTTCTAAGACGGCAGGCGTCACCTTCAGTGCCTGTATCGGCTATACGACCGTCTCTATGTCCCGAGCCTCAGCGCGTGCCCCCCCGGTTAGTTTCTGGCCCGCCGCATCTGGAAAGGGTCAGGCCTGCAATTCCGCGACCTTCGGCCGGCCGGCATCCGCCTGCGCGTGTTCGGTCAGCAGATCGGCCTCGTCGACATAGGCGCTGCCCCCGACATGACCGATGACGATGCGCGAGGTCTTGCCATCGACCGAGGCCGTGAATTCCGTCACGACCGGCGCCTCGATGGCCCCACCGTTCTCGAAGAGTTCGGTCATCGGCCGGCCGGTCATTGTCGCGGCCCGTCCGACGCCGAGGAGTTCGAGAACCGTCGGCGCGATGTCGTAGATCGCCGTGCGCGAGGCGATCACCTGCCCGCCGCTTTTCAGCCCCGGCCCTTCGCCGATCAGGACGGCCGCAAGTTCGCTCCGGTGCAGACCGCCATGCGAGCCGCCACCGAGAGGAATGCCGCTATAGCTTCCGGCATCGCAGATCGACGTGCCCGGCACGCCGAAGTCGTTGTCCGCCTCGTCGCCCTTGAGGTTGAGATAAAGATCCGGTGCGCGGGGATGGGCGGCGCCGGTCAGTTCCAGCGCCAGGGTGCCCGGAAGGATGCCTTCATGCGAACCCGGCTCGATCGCCCGGGTAAAGGTCGCGCCGTACCAGGGCTGGACGGCAAGCGCATCGAAAACACCCTGCAACAGGCCCTTGTCGAACTTCCTGAGCCAGAAGCCCGGTGCGCGGCCGCGACGGTAGAGCACGTCGATGCCGTCGCCGGATCGCAGACCCGCCGAGATACCGGCCTCCTTCAGCGCATCGCCGACCGAGATGAATTCCACGATGGTCGAATGGCCGTGGTCGGAGGTGACGAAAATGACGATTTCGTCCTTTTCGGGCTGCTTGTCGCGCCATTCCAGCAGGTTGCCGATCGCCGCGTCGCAATCACGCATCGAGGCGAGCATGCCCTCGGCACCGAGGCCGTAGCGGTGCGAGGCGCTGTCGACTTCCGTCAGCCAGATGATCGCCGCGTCCGGCTTCCTCGCCGGCCAGACCGTATCGGTGAAGACAGCGACCGCCTGCTTTTCCGCGCCGCGATCGAAACCGTTCGCAGGCACTCGGTGCTGTTCGGCGATATCCACGGCCAGTTCCGGCGGAAAGCCGATCGCCGGATGGCGGACATTGTAGCCGCTCTGCCCCCAGTCGGCGCCCCTCCAGTTGAGCGCCGTGAACGAACCCTGCCCGCTCGACGTCACGACGGCGAACGACCTGCCGTTCTTGGCAAGCGTTTCCGAGAGATTGGTGGCCGTCACCATGCCGCCGATCAGCCGCTTGTCTCCGGCCCGCCAGTCATGGATCGTGTCCGTGCCGGTCAGCCGTCCCGATCCGTCGCGGGCATGAAACTCATTGCCGAGCACGCCCGTGCTCGCCGGCCGCGCACCGCTGGCAAGCGCCGTCAAGGCCCCGCGGGTCTCGCTCGGGAACACCGTGCGATGGTCCTTGCTCGATACGCCCCGCGCCTTCATCGCAGCGAGATTGGGCATGGTGACCTCGTTGATCATGTCGGGACGCAGGCCATCGATGCCCACGACGATGACGTGGAGGGCGCTGGGGCGGATGTCAGCCATTGTCATTGACCTTTTCTGCAGGTGCGGGAATCGGAAATCGTTCGCGTTGCCGGGTTCTAGGTCGCCGACATTTCAACAGCGTGACACCGCCTGAATTATCGCGCAACGAAGCCGCCACAAAGGATGCCGGAAAAGCATGGGAGGCCGCGGCGCGTCGAAGCCGCCTAGAGAGCGACCCCCGTTTCCCGGTCGAAGACATGCACCTGTTCGGCGGGGATATTGGCTTCGAACCGCGCGCCGTAGCGGGCGGGATATTCGCCATCGACGATCGCGACAACGGGGTTGCCGGCAAGGTCGAAGACGATATGCGTCTGCGCGCCGGTCGGTTCGACCAGCAGCGTCTGGCCGGCAAGCATGGTTCCGCCCGCGCCGGGGCTCAGGTGTTCCGGACGCAAGCCGACCTTGACCGACTGTCCACGCCTCACTTTGCGGTCCGGCGCGATGCGGATCGCGGTGCCGTCGCTCAGCCGTGCGGCCGCCTCGCCACCGTCGCCATCCACGGTACCGTCGAGAATGTTCATTGCCGGCGAACCGATGAAGGCGGCAACGAAAAGGTTGGCGGGCTTCCGGTAGAGTTCCATCGGCGTACCCTCCTGCTCTACCTTCCCGTGGTTGAGCACGACGATGCGGTCGGCGAGCGTCATCGCCTCGATCTGGTCGTGGGTGACGTAGATCGACGTGGTGCCGACCTTCTGGTGCAGCTGCTTGATCTCGGAGCGCATCTGCACGCGCAGCTTGGCGTCGAGGTTGGAAAGCGGCTCGTCGAACAGGAAGACGGCGGGGTTGCGGACGATCGCCCTGCCCATGGCGACGCGCTGGCGCTGACCGCCGGAAAGCTGCGCCGGCTTGCGGTCGAGAAGCGGCACCAGATCGAGCATGCGCGCAGCCTCGGCGACGCGTTCGGCAATTACCGGCTTCGGGGTTCCGGAAAGCCGCAGGTTGAAACCCATGTTTTCGGCGACCGTCATGTGCGGATAAAGCGCATAGGACTGGAACACCATGGCGATGTTGCGCTCGCGCGGCGTCAGCTCGTTGACCACGGCATTGTCGATGATGACATCGCCGCCGGTGATTTCCTCGAGCCCCGCGATCATTCTGAGCAGGGTGGACTTGCCGCAGCCGGAAGGCCCGACCAGGGCGATGAACTGCCCGTCCTCGATCGACAGCGAAATACCGTGGATGACGTCGAGTAGGCCATAGGCCTTGCGGACTTGTCTGAGTTCGACGGATGCCATGCGAGTTACTCCGGGTCGGGGCTCAGGACTTCACCGCACCGGCGGTCAGACCGGCGATGATGTGCTTCTGGGCCAGGAAGAAGGCGATGATGGTCGGCAGGATGGTGAGGGTGATGAAGGCCAGCACCAGCTGCCATTCGGTGCTGAACTCGCCCCGGTAGATCATGATGCCGAGCGGCCAGGGATAGCGGCTTTCCGAATTCAGCATGATCAGCGGCACGATATAGCTGTTCCAGCTGCCGACGAAGGAGATGATGCCGACGGTGGCAATGATCGGCCGCGACAGCGGCAGCGTTATATGCCAGAAGAAGCGCATGTAGCCGCAGCCGTCCACGAAAGCCGCGTCGAAGAGTTCGGACGGCAGATTGCGGAAATAGTTGCGGAACAGCATGATGCTCATGCCCATGCCGAACGCGACCTGCGGCAGCACCACGCCCCAATATGTGTCGATCAGCCCCAGATCGCGGATGCGGATATAGAGCGGCAGGATGGCGGTCGCCGCCGGGAACATCAGCCCGATCAGGAAATAGTTGACCAGGTAATCGGTGCCGAAGAAGCGGATATGGGCGAAGCAGAAGGCAGCCATGGCGCCGAAGGTCAATGTCAGGAACACCGTCAGCAGGGCGATGATCAGCGAATTGCTCATCTGCAGCCAGTAGCGCTTGCTGACGATGATGTCCGTGTAGTTCGACCACTGCCATTCCGTCGGCAGGCCGAACGGATTGCCGCGCAGTTCGCCGAGCGTCTTGAAGCCGCCGAGCGCGGTGCTGATGAGCGGCACCACCACGATCGCGGCGACGATGATCAGCGACACGTACATGTAGACCTGGGTGCCGGCGCGCAGGCGCCGGCCGGAGGTCGGCGCGCTGGCGGCATCGATGGGCTGTGCTGTCGAGATCTCAGTCATTGCGCATGAACACCCGCTTGTAGCTGAAGGCGAGCGTCACGCAGATTACGAACAGCACCACGCCGACGGCGCTGCCGAAACCGACCTGCATGCGGGTCACCCCGAAATTGTAGAGGAACGTCACCATCGTCTGCGTCGAGTTCGACGGGCCGCCGCCGGTCAGCGGCATGATCATGTCGAAGAGCTGCAGCGAGCCGACAACCGCAAAGAAGACCGAGAGCCGCACGGTGGAGCCGAGCAGCGGCAAGGTCACCAGCCGGAACTTCTGGAAACCGGTCGCGCCGTCGATATCGGCCGCTTCCAGCACGCTCTTGTCGATCGCCTGCAGGCCGGCGATGAAGAGCATCATGTGAAAGCCGAAATATTTCCAGACGACGACCCCGAGGATCGCGTACATCGCCAGGTTCCGGTCTGCCAGCCAGAATGGCGGTTCGACGCCGATGAAATGCGAAATGCCGGCGACGAGACCGAAATCCCCGTCATAGACGAAGCGCCAGATCATGCCGGCCGCCACATCCGCGAGCACATAGGGCAGGAAGAAGATCAACCGGAAGAACAGCGCACCCTTGATCCGGCTGGAAATCATCGTCGCCAGCCAGAGCGCCAGCGGAACCTGCACGCAGAGCGAGGCAAGCACGATCAGTCCGTTGTTGATCAGCGCCTGGGTGAAGGCGCTGTTGCGGAAAATGAGCTGGTAGTTGCGCCAGCCGACCCATTGCGTCGGACTGCCATAGCCGTTCCAGTTGTAGAAGGAATACCAAGCCGCCTCGCCCATGGGCAGGATCACCAGCACCGTGAACAGAAGAAGCGCCGGCGGCAGGAACAGGATCAGCACCGGCCACTTGCTGCTGGTCAGCGACCGTTTGCGGCGGCGCGAAATCGCAATTGTGTTACCGGACGGCGCTGCATTGGCAGACATCAACATATCGCTCATCGATTTTTCGAGCCTTTCAGCCTGCGCAAAATCCGCGCCAGATGAAAAAGGAACCGGCGCTCCCGAAAGGGGCAACGGGAGCGCCGGCACAGCACCTACTTGCGTTCGAGCGAGTAGGCGTCCTCGATCTGCTGCGCGGCTGCAGCCGGCTTCATGCCGGCGGAGACCACTTCGACGCTGACGTCGTTGACGATCGCGCCGACATTGGGACCGAGATCCTGGTCGAGGAAGTTCTGGTGCCAGGTTTCCTTGGCAAGTGCTTCGGCGACTTCCTTCAGCAGCGGCTTGGAGATCGCCTCGCTGGCCCCCTTGGCGACCGGCATGACCTGCGTGTCCCTGGCGAGTACCTTCTGCACGTCGAGGCTTGCCATGTAGCGGAGGAATTCTTCCGTTTCGGGCGGCGCGTTCTTGGTGACCGCCCAGCCGTTGAGCCCGCCGAAACTGTCGGTGATGACGCCTGCGCCCCCGCTGACGACGGGGAACGGGAAGCGGCCGATATTGTCGTCGGCAAGGCCCTTGCGGCTCGTCGAATTCGACGCCTGGGTCGCCGGCGTGTTCTCGAAGCTCAGGATGATCGCGGCACGGCCGTCGCCGAAGGCGGCAAGCGCATCGTTCCAGGTCGCACCCAGATAACCGTTCTGGAAGGGCTCGAGCTTGCCGAGTTCGGCCAGGCGCTCGCCCGCCTTGACGAAAGGCTTGCCGGCAAAGCCGTCATTCTTTCCGGCCTTCGCGTCGGCGAAGCCCTTTTGCCCGGCCTCGCGCATCGACAGGTAGCTCCAATAGAAATGCAGCGGCCACTTGTCCCGCCCGCCGCCGGCGATCGGCGTGACGCCTGCCTGCTTCAGCGCTTTCACCGCGCCGAGGAAATCGTCCCAGGTGGCGATCTTCGAGGCATCGACACCTGCCTTCTTGAACAGTTCCTTGTTGTAATAGAAGGAAACGAGGCCGCTCTTGGAGGGCGAGGCCCAGACCTTGCCGTCGAAGGTCAGGCCCTCGACCGCGGAAGCGTTGACCGACTTGCGCCACTCCCCTCCGTTGGCGTCGAGCGCCGCATTGATCGGCCGCAGCGTCCCGGTTTCGGACTGTGCCTTCAGCACGCCGCCACCCCAGGTGTAGAAGATGCTCGGCGCATCGTTCGACTGCAGAAGCGTCGGAAGTTTTGCCTTGAACGCCTGGTTTTCCAGAAACTGCAGCTCGACCTTGACGCCGGGATGCTTGGCTTCGAAATCCTTGGCGATCTGGTTCCAGGCCGCGAGGTTGCCCGGCACCTGTTCGACATGCATCCAGCGAATGACGCTGTCGGCCGCAGCGACGCCGGCCGTAAAGAGCCCGCCGGCCAGAGCAAGGGCCGTCGCTGAAATCAAACGCATCCTGTGGTATCTCTTGGACATTGAAGGCGCTCCTCCCAAAGCTTTATTCCTGTATCCGAATTAAATAATCAGCAAGCCTGCCGCATCTGTCAATAGCCTCCGGCCACATTGGCTGCTTCTGATGAAATTTGCGCCGTTTGCTGCTTTTATCTATTGCAAGCCGCCCAAAATCGGCTCTAGAACAAGGCGAATTTAATTTGCACCTCGAATTAAATCGCCATCTGGTGCAAAAGCCGACGAGTGCGCAGAAGAGATGAAGACCGCCGATCCAGAACTCATGCGTGCGATGAACCGCCTCAGCGTGCTGGATACGATCCGGCGGCGCGGCCCCATCTCCCGCATCGAAATTTCCGAGCGCACCGAACTTTCCACGACCACAGTTTCCGCGATTACCGGTTCGCTGCTCGATGACGGATTGATCCTCACGCGCCACGAGGGCGATATCCGCAACGAGGCGGTGCGCGGCCGGCCGCGGGTGATGCTGGAAGTCAATCCGGATGCCGCCCGCGTCGTCGGCGCCAAGATCGCCGCCAGCCGCATGGTCTTCGTCGTCACCAATTTCCGCGGCGACGTCCTCTCGCAGCTCACCCTGCCGATCCGGATCGACCGCCAGCCGATCGCCGTCATCGCCGACCTCGTCGAGGATGGCGTGCGCCGCTGCGTCGTCGACGCAGGCCTGTCGCTGGAGGATGTCGACACCGTCTGCCTGGGGCTTCCCGGCGTCATCGAACACCGCACCGGGCATATCCGTTCGAGCCCGATCTTCCGCGATATCAATATCGATTTTGCTGCCGAAATGTCGGCCCGCCTGTCCACCCCGACGATCGTCGAGAGCGATGCGCACGCCATCACGCTCGGCCACCACTGGTTCGGCAAGGCCCGTGACCTGCAGGACATGGTGCTGATCTCGCTCGAACAGACGCTCGGCCTCGGCGTATTGCACGGCAACCGGCTTTTCCGGGGGGCCGGCGGCCTCAGCCACAATCTCGGCGACCTCGTGCTCGGCACGGGACCCCAGGGCATCGTGCGGCTTTCCAGCCAGGCGGGCGAGAGCGCCATCCTCGGAGACCAGCAGACGGACGGACGGTTCGCCGAGGCGGTGCGGCTCGGCCGCGGCATGAGCCATGTGCAAGCGCTGATCCAGGCCGACGACGACCGCCTGATCGGCGCCGCCGTTCGCGCCGGCGAGGCCGTCGGGCTGACCATCGCCAATATCGTCACGCTGTTCGCGCCGCCGCGGGTCATCCTCGTCGGCTCCTCGCTGGCGCTGGGCGAACCGTTCCTCAACAGCCTGCGCGACGCCTATGCGCTCGCCATCCCCCCGTCGCTGAAAGGCGTCAGCGAACTCGTCTTCGACGATTCCGCCGACGACTTCTGGGCGCAGGGCGCCGCCGCCGTCGCGCTGTACGAACTCTACGAATCGCCCTGGAGCACCACCGGGCCGGCGCTCTGATGCGCAAACTTCAGCATTCTTCGGGAGGAAATCATGGATAAAGTCGGTATCGGCATCATCGGATGCGGCAATATTTCGGGCGCCTACCTGAAGGCGATGACGAGCACCTTTCCGATCCTCGATATCCGCGGACTGGCGGATCTCAACCGCGACCTCGCCGAGGCCAAGGCTTCCGAATTCAATCTCGAGGCCCGCACCGTCGACGAGCTGCTGGCAGACCCCAAGGTCGAGATCATCGTCAACCTGACGATCCCCAAGGCCCATGTCGCCGTCGCCTTACAGGCGCTCGACGCCGGCAAGCACACCTATTCGGAAAAGCCGCTCGGGATTAATTTCGCGGAAGGGAAAAAACTGGCGGACACCGCCAAGGCCAAGGGCCTGCGCATCGGCGCCGCACCCGACACCTTCCTCGGCGGCGGCCACCAGAGCGCCCGCGAGCTGATCGACCGGGGCGTCATCGGCCTGCCCGTCGGCGGCACGGCGACCTTCATGTGCCCGGGCCACGAGCGCTGGCACCCGAACCCGGCCTTCTATTACGAGGTCGGCGGCGGCCCGATGCTCGACATGGGCCCGTATTACATCACCGACCTGGTCAACCTGCTCGGCCCGGTCTCCCAAGTCGCGGGCTTTGCGACCACGCCGCGCCAGGAGCGCATCATCACCAGCGAGCCGCGCAACGGCGAACGGATTCCCGTGCATGTTCCGACCCATGTGGCGGGCGTCATGGCCTTTGCCAACGGCGCCGTCGTGCAGATCGGCATGAGTTTCGACGTCGCCGGCCACAAGCATGTGCCGCTCGAAGTCTATGGCACCGAAGGCACCCTGATCGTGCCCGACCCGAACCGCTTCGAAGGACCTGTCGGCTATCTGAAGAAGGGCGGCCAGTTCGAGGACCAGCCCACCACCCAGCCTTATGCGGACGGCAACTACCGGTCGATCGGCATCGCCGATCTGGCTTATGCGATCCGTTCTGGCCGCCCCCACCGGGCAAACGGCGATCTGGCGCTGCATGTGCTGGAGGTCATGGAAGCCTTCCACACGGCTTCCGCCGAAGGGCGCACGATCAGGATCACCACGGCCACGGAGCGGCCCGCTCCGCTGTCTGAATCGCTCGTCGACGGCCGGCTGGCGAAATAATTCTGGAGGACGAATAAAATGCGTGAAGCACTCATCGTATGGGGCGGCTGGAGCGGCCACGAACCGCAGGAATGCGCCGAAATCATCAAGACCATGCTCGAGGAAGACGGTTTCAAGGTCTATCTCGAACACTCGACCGAGGCCTTCGCCGATCCATCCATCCATGATCTCAGCCTCATCGTGCCGATCATGACCATGTCGAAGATCGAGAAGGAGGAGGTGAAGAACCTTGCCGCCGCCGTCGAGAACGGCGTCGGTATCGCCGGTTATCACGGTGGCGCGGGCGATGCGTTCCGTGAATCGGTCGACTACCAGTTCATCATCGGCGGCCAGTGGGTCGCCCATCCCGGCAACATCATAGACTACACGGTCAATATCACCCGCCCGGACGATCCGCTGATGGAGGGGATCACCGATTTCCCCTACACGTCCGAGCAGTATTACATGCATGTCGACCCGTCGAACGAGGTGCTGGCCACCACGACGTTTACCGGCGACCACGCCTACTGGATCGACGGCGTCGTCATGCCCGTGGTCTGGAAGCGCAAATACGGCAAGGGCCGCGTCTTCTATTCGTCGCTCGGCCACCAAGCGAAGGAATTCGCCGTGCCCCAGATGAAGACGATCTTCCGCCGCGGGGCGAACTGGGCGGCGCGGTAAGACGGAATTGGGGGCCCGTCTGGTCGATTTCCTCGAGACAAGGGCAGCGCATATGAGGATGTACGGCAGCGCCGCATTCTTAACCCTCCCTCTTGCGAGGGTCCGGAGGACGGGACGGGGCAAGCGACCCGTCCCCGGTTGGTGGCCGGCAGGCGGAGGGGTTTTACTGGGCGAAGCCCCTCCCCAACCCCTCCCCACAAGGGGAGGGGCTCCACGCACCGCCTCCTACCTACATCCCTCTCAAAGCCGCAAACGTCTCCGCAAACGCCGCCCCCTTGCGATAAAACACCGGCGGCTCCCCGATCGGCGACGTGACCGTCACCTCTTCCCCGCCTGCATATTCCATGCCGCTCCACACATGCACCCAGCCCGCTCCCGCCGGCAGATAGACCGCACGCGTCTCTTGCGCCGCATGCCAGACCGGGGCGACCAGTAGCTCGGGACCGTAGAGATAGGCATCCTGAATGGCGTAGGTCTTGCGGTCGTGCTCATAATGCAGGAAGAGCGGCCGCTGCACCGGAAGTCCGGTCGCCGCAGCCTCCTTCGACAGCGTCTTCAGATACGGCGCCAGATGCACGTAGATCCGCGTCATCCGCGCAAAATGCTCGAGCACTTCGGGATCCTGGTCGATCTGGATATTGTCGCGCGGCCGGTTGCCCTCGTGGCTGCGCATGACGGGCGTGAAGGCGGCCATTTCGGCCCAACGCATCAAAAGTTCCGGCGTGCGGACATTGCCGAACAGGCTGGTATAACCGCCGATATCGGAGTGATGATAGGCGTTCCCGAGCAGGCCTGACGAAAGCGCGGCGCACATCACGGTCACCAGCCCGTCGTGACGGGAAAAATCCACCGACTGGTCGCCACCCCACAGAAGCGGACAATGTTTCTGGACGCCGGTAAAGCCGGCGCGCATGAAGAACAGCGCCTCGCCCGTCTTGCCGCGGCTGGCGATCGCCTTCGCGTTGACCTCCGCCCAGAGCGTCGGCCAGACATTGTGCATCAGCTTGGCATCGATGCCGTTGGAAAGCTCCACGTCGATCGGCAGGTATTCGCCGAAATCGGCCATCCAGCCGGTCAGCCCGAAATCGAGCATCCGGCGGCCGATCACCTCTTCGGCAAACCATTCGGCCGCTTGCGGGTTGGTGAAATCGACGACGCCGCAATCGAACTCGCCGAAATCGACGATCGCAGTTCGGCCGAGCTGATCTTTGGCGAAATAACCCGCCGCTTCCGCCTCGGGAAACAGCGAACCATCGACGCAGAGATAGGGGTTGACGTAGCCGAGAAAGCGGATGCCTTCGCCGTTCAGCCCGGCGATCTTCTCTCGCAGGCCCGGGTAGCGCGCTTCGTTCGCCTGCCAGTCCCAGAAAAGGCGCGAGCCGAACGAGGTCTGGCGAAGCCCGACCCAATCCTCGCACCAGAGACCGGAAACCTGCACGCCGGCGCTCCGCATCTTTTCCAGCCGCTCGAAGGAATTGACGCCGTCCTTGAGGCCGATGATCGCGCCCTTGTAGATCCAGTCCGGCAGTTCCGGCTGCCGGCCGAACCGCAGCGACAGCGCCTCGACCAGCTCGACGAAATTCGCTGCGGCAAACAGTTCGATCCGCTGGGGCACCGCCCAGACTTCGATCTCGTGAAACGTCTTGCGGCGGAAATCGAAGACGGAATAGGCGCTCGTCTCCACATGCAGCGCATAACGCGCCGAGGAAATGTAGGTCGGCTGCGGGTAGTTGGTGTTGTAGTAATCGCCGCCCGCCTTGTCCTTCAGGTCCGACTTGAAGGTGATCTCGCTGGTCTTGTCGCGACCGACGCCCGGCTCCGATGTCCACAGCGGAAAACGGCGTCCGCGCATGTCGAAATAGGACATCTGCTCGCCGCCGCCCCAGACATGTTCGTCGTTTTCCGCATGGATGCGGATCCAGAAGCGGTTGATCGTCTCGTCCAGCGACCGGAAATGCACGGCCGTTTCGGATATCGTCAGTTCCAGCCGCGGCGCGCGACCCTCCGCCTCGCAGAGGCTGATCGTGTTGCCCTCGATCTCCGCATGGCGCAGCGGGCTGCGCTCGACGATATAGTCCTCAACCTCGAAATTGCCGCGGTACATGTCCATCCGCTCCTGCCCCTGGCCTATAAAGAGGCAGGGTGAGGCTGCGCTATGCCGCAGGATGCTGCGGCCGTTGAGCGAAATGGAAAACCCGTCTTGTGTCGTCTCGAATTTCATCTTGCCGGTACCCGATTGTTTTTTAGCGCAGCCGCGATACGTAACGCGCCACGGAATGGTCGAACCATGTGCGGGAAACCTCGGCCAGCGCTCCGTCCTGCGCCTGGCTCGTCCGCAGCACATGCGGGATCGGCGCGCCAGGCTTCTGGCCGAAGCCCGGCGGTGCCCAGTCCGGCACCGTGTCGAGGTCGATCTTGTCTTCCGCCCGAACGATCCACAGGCCGAGCCGGGTGCGGTAGTAGAGATAGAGGGATTCCGACAGCTCCTCCGGGGCGATCGCCGTCACGTAGGAGCCGTCGAGCCAGATTTCCTCAAGCGCCGCGATTTTGCCCGAGAGCCGGCGAATGCGGCGGATGCGATGCCCTTCCGGCGAAAAGCCGAACTTCGGCAGGTCCCTGGGTTTGTCGAGCCGCATCACGTCGATCAGTTCTGCGGTCGGAAGGCCGCCGCCCTGGACCAGTTCCAGCCGGAACATCGCGTAGACGCTCTTCGGATCGCTGATCGCCCTTATGTAGTTGCCGGATCCCTGCACCCGCTCCAGCAGCCCGCGGTTCTGCAGTTCCGCCAGCGCCTTGCGCAGCGTGCCGACCGCAATGCCGAGCTGCACCGCCATGTCGCGCTCGGGCGCCAGCTTCTCGCCGTCAACAAGCCGGCCGGCGGCGATGTCGCGCACCAGAAGTTCGGCGATTTGCATATAGATCGGCAGGCTGCCCGGGTGGCTCTCCATCAGCACTTCCCCCTCCCCTGGGAAACGATGCCTCCAAATTGATACACCATTGATTTACACGAAACCGGGTGATATGCAAGTCGGAAGGGAGAGGAGTGCCTATGACTATCGTGCCCATAACGTCGCCGGATCTCGATGCGGCCGAAATATCCTGGTTCGCAGCCCTGTGCTCGGACGACTACGCCTATCTCGGCGTCCCCGACGACGCGCTGAAGTCGAGCTGGGACCATTGCTCTGACATCGTCAAGCGGGCCGAAACGCTCGGTTTCCGCAACATCCTCTGCCCGTCGTCCTACCAGGTCGGCCAGGACACGCTGAGCTTCGTCGCCGCCGCCTCGCAGGTCACGAGCAGGATCAACATGCTGGCCGCGATCCGCTGCGGCGAGATGCAGCCGGTCATGCTCGCCCGCACCGTCGCCACGCTCGATCACATGCTGAAAGGCCGGCTGACGCTGAACGTCATCAGCTCGGATTTTCCCGGCGAAGTCGCCGACAGCGCCTTCCGTTACCGCCGCAGCCACGAGGTGGTGCAGATCCTCCGGCAGGCCTGGACCCGCGACACGATCGACCACGAGGGCGAAGTCTACAATTTCAAGGGCGTCTCCACCGAGCCGGCAAGGCCCTACCAGCAGAACGGCGGTCCGCTCCTTTATTTCGGCGGCTATTCGCCGGATGCGCTGGAACTCTGCGGCGCCCAGTGCGACGTCTACCTGATGTGGCCGGAAACCAGGGACCAGTTGGCCGAGCGCATGAAGGCCGTCCACGCCCGCGCCGCCGCCCATGGGCGGACGCTCGACTACGGCCTGCGCATCCACATGATCGTCCGCGATACGGAGAAGGAAGCCCGCGACTATGCGGAACATCTCGTCTCCAAACTCGACGACGAATACGGCCAGCTGATCCGCAGCCGCGCCCACGACAGCACCTCGCTCGGCGTCTCCCACCAGGCCAAGGCCCGCGAGCTTGCCGACAAGTTCGGTTACGTCGAACCTCACCTCTGGACTGGCATTGGCCGGGCTCGCTCCGGCTGCGGCGCGGCACTTGTCGGCTCCGCCGACCAGGTGCTTTCGGAAATCGAGGCCTACAAGAAGATGGGCATCCGGGCTTTCATCTTTTCGGGCTATCCGCATCTCGACGAAGCGGAACATTTCGGCCAGAAGGTCCTGCCCGAGCTCAAGACCTGCTCGCTGCCGCATGCCTATGGTCGCGTGCCGGCCGAGACACCCGCAACGCCGCTCGGCAACGGGAGACGACACTGATGACCCCTCACCACCTGGACCGCGTTCAACTTTCGCCCGACCTCCATTTGAGCCGCCTGGTTTACGGCATGTGGCGGATCGGCGACGACACCGATACCTCGCCGAAACATGTCCAGGCGAAGATCGAGGCCTGCCTGGCGCAGGGCATCACCACCATGGACCAGGCCGACATCTATGGCGGCTACACGGCCGAAGCGATTTTCGGCGGGGCGCTGAAGGCCTCGCCTTCGTTGCGCGACAAAATCGAGATCGTCACCAAATGCGGCATCGTCGCGCCCGCCGGCCGGCATTCCGCCGTCCGCGGCAAACATTATGATACCGGCGCCGCCCATATCAATGCCTCGGTCGAGGCCTCGCTGCGCGACATGGGCACCGACCATATCGATCTCCTGCTGATCCACCGGCCCGACCCGTTCATGGATCCGGACGAGACGGGCCCGGCGCTCGACGCACTGGTCGTCTCCGGCAAGGTGCGCGCCGTCGGCGTCTCGAATTTCCGCCCCTGGGATTTCTCCCTGCTGCAATCCTCCATGGAGGCGGAGCTCGTCACCAACCAGATCGAGGTCAGCCTCGTCGCTCCCGCCGCCTTCACCAACGGCGACCTCGCCTACCTGCAGGAACGCGCGATCGCGCCGATGGCCTGGTCGCCGCTCGGCGGCGGCTCGCTCTTCACCAACGAAGGCCTGATGTCGGTCCTTGAGCGGATCGGGGCGGAACAGGGTGCCGACACCACGGCCGTCGCGGTCGCCTGGCTGCTGGCCCACCCCGCCAACATTCTGCCGGTGCTCGGCACCAACAACCTCGGCCGTATCGCCACCATCGCCGACGCCGCGAAGGTGACGATCGATCGCCAGACCTGGTTCGAACTCTATTCAGCCGCAATCGGAAAGCAGGTGCCATGATGATGACTGCCGACACCGCAAGCATGCTCAGCGAACAGATCTTCATTCCGGACGCATCGACCGCGCGGCATTACCGCAACGCGCTCGGGGCCTTCACGACCGGCGTGACTGTGGTGACGGCAACGACCGCGGATGGCCCGATCGGCATGACAGTCAACAGCTTCACCTCGGTGTCGCTGGATCCGCCGCTGGTGCTCTGGTCGCCGGCCAAGAGTTCGTCGCGCCATGCGGCTTTCACTGCGGCGAACCATTTTGCGATCCATGTGCTTGGTGCCGATCAGGATCCCCTCAGCGCCCGCTTCACACGCGGCGGCCTCGGCTTCGAGGAACTGTGCTGGAACGAAAACCGTGAAGGCGTGCCGGTCATCCCCGGCACGCTTGCCCGCTTCGAATGCGAGCTGTCTTCCATGCACGATGCCGGCGATCATACGCTGATCCTCGGCCGCGTCCTGCGGGCCGCCCATCGCGAGGGAGATCCGCTGTGTTTCTCGCGCGGCACGTTCGGTCGTTTTCAGGGCCACTGACACCGAAAAATATTGACCCGGACATGGGTCGGGCCTACGCAGGAAACCATCATTCCAGCATCGACAGGGCCTCCATGACAATCATCAGACCGGAGATCAGCGCCCGCGCCGCGGCAGCGCCCCGCAGCGGCATTGGCGAAATCGTCACCTACGCCCGTGGCCGCGAAAACCTGATGCCGCTCTGGATCGGCGAAGGCGACCTGCCGACGCCCGATTTCATCACCCGCGCGGCCAGCGAGGCATTGCTCGCCGGCGAAACTTTCTACACCTGGACGCAAGGCATTCCGGCGCTCCGCGAAGAGATCGTCCGTTATTACCAGCGTCACTACGGACGTGACCTGTCGGTCGACAACATCTACGTCACCGGCTCCGGCATGCAGTCGATCGTGCTCGCCGTCCAGACCGTCGCCTCCGCCGGCGACGAGATCGTCTATCTTTCGCCCGCCTGGCCGAATGTCGTCAACGCCGTGACCGTGTCGGAAGCCAAGCCCGTCACCGTCGAACTCGGTTTTGCCGACGGCCGCTGGGTGCTCGACATCGACCGCCTGAAGGCGGCGATCACCCCGAAGACCAGCGCGCTTTTCATCAACTCGCCGTCCAACCCGACCGGCTGGACCGCCACGCACGACGATCTCAAGGCAATCCTCGACCTCGCCCGCAAGCATGGCCTCTGGATCATCGCAGACGAGATCTACGGCCTCTATTATTTCGACGGCGCCCGCGCGCCCTCTTTCATGGACGTCATGGAGCCGGAAGACCGGATCATCTTCGCCAATTCCTTCTCGAAGAACTGGTGCATGACCGGCTGGCGGGTCGGCTGGATGGTGGCACCGGCCGAAATCGGCCAAACGCTGACCAACCTCATCCAGTATTCCACCTCTGGCGTCGCCCAGTTCATGCAGAAGGGCGCGATCGCCGCCCTCGAACAGGGCGACGACTTCGTCCGCACCAATATCGAACGGGCGCGAAAGTCCCGCGACATCCTCTGCGATGCGCTGATCGCCACCAACCGGGTGGAAACGCTGAAACCTTCCGGCGCCCTCTACGCCTTCCTGAAGATCGACGGCGTCACCGACAGCCGCGAGGAGGCCTTCAGGATCGTCGACAAAACCGGCGTCGGCCTTGCGCCGGGAACCGCGTTCGGCCCGGGCGGACAGGGCTTCATGCGCGCCTGTTTCCTGCGCGATCCGCTACAGGTCGAGGACGCCGCGCAACGGCTGAGCGATTACATCCGCAGCCGGTAATCCTCCGGAGCCCGATCCCGACGCCACATGACCAGAATTCTGTTGATCCTTGTCATCGCTTTGGCCGGCTTCGGTCCGGCCCGCGCCGAGGATGCCGAAGTCGAAGCCTGGGCCAAGGAGAAATGCGTGCGCTACGAACGCGCCTGGAACCGGGCCAAGGATTTTATCGGGCTCGAGGGTGTCAGCGACGACTTCATCAAGGGGAATGAAAAGTTCATCGCCGACGGCTGTTCGAGCGGTGCGGATGTCTGCCCGCACTCGCCCCGGGAGATCAAGCTCGCCAATACGCTGACCGTGGCGGCGATGAATTTCGGCACCGCGAGCAGCTTCCTGCCCTTCATCTGCCGCCAGCGGTAGAGCGCCCGGCGGCGGTCAGTCGCCGAAATCTTCGGCTGCCGCCGAACGGCCGCCGGCAATGATCTCGCGCTTGCCGACATGGTTGGCCGGTCCGACAAGACCTTCCTGTTCCATGCGTTCGACCAGCGATGCGGCGCGGTTGTAACCGACCGAAAGGCGGCGCTGGATATAGGAGGTCGAGCACTTGCGGTCCTTCATGACGACCTTGACGGCCTTGTCGTAAAGCTCGTCGCTGTCGTCTCCGCCCATCGCGCTCTTGTCGAACACGGCTTCGTGGCTCGAGACGTCCTCGTCTTCCTCGTCGTCTTCGTCCTCGGTGACCGTGCCGAGATAGTCCGGCCGCCCCTGCGTCTTCAGGTGGCGGACCACCAGCTCGACTTCGGCATCCGAGACGAACGGGCCGTGCACGCGGGAAATCCGCCCGCCGCCGGCCATGTGCAGCATGTCGCCCTGGCCGAGAAGGTGCTCCGCACCCTGCTCGCCGAGGATCGTGCGGCTGTCGATCTTCGAGGTCACCTGGAAGGAGATGCGGGTCGGGAAATTGGCCTTGATCGTGCCGGTGATGACGTCGACCGAGGGGCGCTGGGTCGCCATGATCAGGTGGATGCCGGCGGCGCGCGCCATCTGCGCCAGCCGCTGGATCGCGCCTTCGATATCCTTGCCGGCGACCATCATCAGGTCGGCCATCTCGTCGACGATGACGACGATGTAGGGCATGGGCGAGAGGTCCATCTCCTGCTCTTCGTAGAGGATCTCCCCGTTCTGCCGGTCGAAGCCCGCCTGGACGCTGACGGTGATGACCTCGCCCTTTTCGCGGGCGGCGGCGGCACGCTGGTTGTAGCCGTCGATATTGCGAACGGCGAGGCGCGACATCTTCTTGTAGCGATCCTCCATCTCGCGAACCGCCCATTTCAGCGCCAGGACGGCCTTCTTGGGATCGGTCACGACAGGTGTCAAAAGGTGCGGGATACCGTCATAGACGGAAAGCTCCAGCATCTTCGGATCGATCATGATCAGCCGGCATTCCTCCGGCCGCAGCCGGTAGAGGAGCGACAGGATCATCGTGTTGATGGCGACCGACTTGCCCGAGCCGGTGGTACCGGCAACGAGCAGATGCGGCATCTTGGCGAGTTCGGCGATGACCGGTTCGCCGCCGATCGTCTTGCCGAGGCAGAGCGCCAGCCGATGCTTGGTCTCCCAATAGTCCTCGCACTCGATCAGTTCGCGGAAATATACGGTCTCGCGGGTCGCGTTCGGCAGTTCGATGCCGATGACGTTGCGGCCGGGCACCACGGCGACGCGGGCAGACAGCGCCGACATCGAGCGGGCGATATCGTCCGCAAGGCCGATGACACGCGAGGATTTGACGCCTGGCGCAGGCTCGAATTCGTAGAGCGTCACGACCGGACCCGGCCGAACGTCGATGATCTCGCCGCGGATGCCGAAATCTTCCAGAATGCTTTCGAGCAGGCCGGCGCTCTGCTGCAGGGCATCCGGCTGCATCGCCTGGCCGCGTTCGCCCTGCGGTTCCTGCAGGAGCGAGATCGGCGGGAATTCATATTCCGCTTCCGGCGGACGCACGGTTCGCGGACGCGTGATTTCGGGCTGGACGGGAGCCGGTGGAATGATGGCAGGTTCTGCGATCATGACCGGCGCGGGTACGACCACCTGTTCGACCGGAGCAGGTACGGATGCGACGACGGCCGGCGCCGCCTTGGCCCGCACCGCACGCTGCGGAGCAGGCTGGACGGGTGCGGCCGGTTCCGGTCTCGGAGACGGTGCGACGATCACGGTTCTGGCTGCGGTCCGGCGCGGCACTTCGCGATAGAGATCCGTGACGGGAGCGCCCGGCTGCGCCACGACGACCGGCAGGGCTTCCGCTTCGACCTGTGCTGCCTCGACCTCGATGACACTGGGTCCCTCGAGCTCGAACGGCATGGCGTCCCAGAAGGCGAAGTCGGAGATGGCAATGTCCTGGCGCGGCGCTGCGATGGTCATGATCTCCTGAACCGGCTCGGGCTGCGAGACCACGACCGGACGGATTTCCGGAACATGGTAGCGCATCGTTGCCGCAAGCTGTTGAAGGCCCGCGATCTGTTCGAGCGGAGCGGCGGGGGGCGCATCGGCCACCGGCGAATCATGCGTGGCGGCCGTCAGAAACACCTCGGACGGGATCACCTCGATCGGAGCCGAAACCGGTACCGGCCCTGGCTCCGCGACGGCCCCGACGGGAACGGGCTTGCGGGAAAGCACGCTTTCGGGCGTGCGGGTGAACCGCACGTTCGGCGCCAGCCGGAAGGCCGCCTGCCAAGGCGCCTGCTCCAGAACCGGCTGATTGAAATCGGCAAGGCTCTGCGACGGACGAGCCTGCTGCGCCGCGTCGACGGTGTCGTCTTCGGCGTTGGGAAGGTCAGAACTCTGGGGATGATTATTGCGTGAGAACTGCATGGCTACCAGACGAGATACGGGAACGGCACATTCTCACAGGAAGTAGAAAATAAAGGTTAACCGGTTCTTTCCACGGGCGGGATGATGACATGAATTGATTGGCTGCGAGTAGCGCTTGCCAAGATTGCTGCACTGCGTCATTCCTATAAGGATGCCGGCACCCGATCTCACCATTCTGGTTATCGATGAAAATGCCATCCGCGCTTCCATCATCGAGGAAGGGCTGCGGGAGGCTGGGCATAGCAATGTCACGGTCATCCACGAGGTCCACGGGGTTGCCCGAATCATCGAGACGTCGAAGCCGGACGTCATCGTCATCGATATCGAAAACCCCAACCGCGACATGATGGAGCATCTGTTCCAGCTGACCCGCACCGTCAGCCGGCCGATCGCCATGTTCGTCGACCGGTCCGATACGGCCCTGATCGAGGCGGCGATGGAAGCGGGCGTCTCGGCCTATGTGGTCGACGGGCTGAAGAAGGAACGCGTCAAGGCGATCCTCGACATGGCCGTGAGCCGCTTCAACGCCTTCAGCCGGCTTCAGCGGGAACTGGCCGAGGCAAAATCGGCGCTCGAGGAACGCAAGGTGATCGAGCGCGCCAAGGGTATTCTGATGAAGATGCGCGGCCTGTCGGAAGAGGATGCCTTCGCGCTGCTGCGCCAGACCGCCATGAACGAAAAGAAGAAGATCTCGGACATCGCCCAGAGCGTGGTGACGGCCGCCGGCCTGCTGATGTGACGATGTCGAGTACAGAAATGTCCGGGAGAGAGCCGGAGTGAACATGATGACCAAGACCGACCGATCCGGAACCAATCTCGCCGCCCCCGTTCGCGCCAACGGCGAAGGGCCGAAAGTCCTGCGGGCCGGTTTCATTCCGCTGGTCGACGCTTCCGTGCTGATCGCCGCCGCAGAATTCGGTTTTGCCGCGAAGGAGGGACTGACGCTCGATCTGGTCAAGGACGTTTCCTGGGCCAATGTCCGCGACCGTCTCGCCTTCCGCCAGTTCGACATCGCCCACATGCTGTCGCCGATGCCGGTCGCCTCTATGCTCGGCCTCGGTTCCAACCCCTCGCCAACCATCACGCCGTTTTCGCTCGGCCGCGGCGGCAATGCGATCACGCTCTCGACCCGCCTCTTCGACCGGATGCGCGAGACGGCCGGCCTTTCCGAGACCGCGGGCGCGCTGGAAAATGCGCAGGCGCTTGCGGCCGTGATCCACGGCATGAAGGAGAATGCCGAGACCTTGCCGACGCTCGGCATGACCTATCCGTTCTCTTCGCACAACTACGAGTTCCGCTACTGGCTCGCCGCCGGCGGCATCGACCCGGACCGCGACGTCAAGCTGGTCGTCGTGCCGCCGCCTCTGACCTCGGATGCGCTGGCAGCCGGCGCCATCGACGGTTTCTGCGTCGGCGCGCCGTGGAACATGGTCGCCTCCGAGCGCGGCGTCGGCCGCATCGTCGCCGCCAAGCAGGACATCTGGCCGTCGGCGCCGGAAAAGGTGATCGCCATGCGGCCGGAATGGGCCGAAAGCCACCCCGAGACCGTGTCCCGCCTTATCGTCGCGCTCGATGCCGCGGCGCGCTGGTGCGACAGGGCCGAGAACCACGATGCGCTGGCGGAGGTCCTGGCCGGCCCGCGCTTCATCGGCGCCCCGGTCAATATCATCCGCCATGTGCTGTCCGGCGAATTCAGCCTCGACGCCAAGGGCAACCGCCGCGTCATCGCCGACTATTTCACCTTCCATCGCGGCTTTGCCAACTATCCGCGGCCGAGCCACGCCTTGTGGCTCTACAGCCAGATGATCCGCTGGGGCCAGGTGGAGTTCAGCGAGGACGGCTTGCGCGCCGCCGCCGCTGCCTATCGCCCCGATCTCTATCGAAGCGCGCTCGGCACCGGACCGGCGCAACCGGACATCGGCATCGAAGGCGACCGCGACGGCGACCGCTTCATGGACGGTCATGTTTTCGATCCTTCCGAGATGGCGACCTATGTCGGAAATTTCGCCGTCGGCAGCGCGCCCGCAGCCCATGCAGATCGTGACGAAATCTGAAAAGGCGGCTTGAGCTGCACAGCAATTGCGCGCACGCAATTTAGCACCCGCACAAAAATATTGCAGTCGCACAGACTGCTGACAATTTAAGCCAAAAGTTTCACAGCAAAAATTCCATTTTATTTCAATAAGATAAAGGTTTTTGCCAAAACTGGCACGGCGTTTGCTTATTAGAAATCGCCCCGGTCAACGGCGATTGGGGCAGATGAGCGCGCCATAAGCGCTTCCAAAGACATCGACGTCGCAAGGTTTTTGCTGCCCGGAAACTCCTCCCAGTTTCCGCAGGCTCAATCTCCAAGCGGCGTTTTTTTGTGCCTGAATTCCTAAGAACCAGCAGAGGGAACCTGCGCATGACCAAGCTTTTGACGAGCGGCATCACCCGCCGCCACCTGATCAAGACCACTGCCACCGCCGCTCTTGTCGGCGCCGTCAAGACCGCATTCCCGTCCGGCGCCTTCGCAGCCGGGGCCGGCCCGGAAGTCAAGGGCATCAAGCTCGGCTACATCGCGCTGACCGATGCAGCTCCGCTGATCGTCGCCAAGGAGAAGGGCATTTTCGAAAAGCACGGCCTGCCGGAAGTAGACGTCGCCAAGCAGGCTTCCTGGGGCGCGACCCGCGACAACCTCGTGCTCGGCGGCGCCGCGAACGGCATCGACGGCGCCCATATCCTCTCCCCGCTCCCCTATCTGATGCATACCGGCAAAGTGACCCAGAACAACAAGCCGGTGCCGATGGCGATCCTCGCCCGCCTCAATCTCGACAGCCAGGGCATCTCGGTTGCCAAGGAATATGCCGAGACCGGCGTGCAGCTCGACGCTTCCAAGCTGAAGGCGGCATTCGAGAAGAAGAAGGCCGAAGGCAAGGAAGTGAAGGCCGCGATGACCTTCCCGGGCGGCACTCACGACCTCTGGATCCGCTACTGGCTCGCCGCCGGCGGCATCGACCCCAACAAGGACGTCTCGACCATCGTCGTGCCGCCGCCGCAGATGGTGGCGAACATGAAGGTCGGCAACATGGACGTCTTCTGTGTCGGCGAACCCTGGAACGAACAGCTCGTCAACCAGGGCATCGGCTTTACCGCGGCGACGACCGGCGAACTCTGGAAGGGTCACCCGGAAAAGGCGCTCGGCCTGCGCGCCGACTGGGTGGAGAAGAACCCCAATGCCGCCAAGGCATTGCTGATGGCCGTCATGGAAGCCCAGCAATGGGCCGACAACATGGCCAACAAGGAAGAGATGGCCGACATTCTCGGTCGCCGCCAGTGGTTCAACGTGCCTCCCAAGGACGTGCTCGGGCGCCTGAAGGGCGACATCAACTACGGCAACGGCCGCATGGCCCATGGCACCGATCTCTACATGAAGTTCTGGAAGGATGGCGCCTCCTATCCGTTCAAGAGCCACGACGCCTGGTTCATGGCCGAGAACATCCGCTGGGGTTATCTGCCTGCCGGCACCGACATCAAGGCGCTGGTCAACCAGGTGAACCGCGAGGACATCTGGCGCGACGCCGCCAAGGATCTCGGCGTCGCCGCAGCCGACATCCCGGCTTCTTCGTCGCGCGGCAAGGAAACCTTCTTCGACGGCAAGGTCTTCGATCCGGAAAACCCCTCGGCCTATCTCGACAGCCTTTCCATCAAGGCGACGTCCTGATTTCCCCACCTCCGGCGCGTGGACGCACGCGCCGGCCTTTTCCCTTTCTAAGGAGCGCGCCGATGACCGCCCTGGCAAAAAAAGAAAAAGTTTCCGCAGTCGCTGCCGCAAAGCCGGCGGCAAATATCGTTCCCTTTTCCGGCAAGCCCGTTTCCAGGATCGATTTCAGGCAGATCGGCAAAACGACGCTGCGCAACGTGGTGCCGCCGCTTGTCGTGCTGGCGCTGATCCTGCTCGTCTGGCAGGTCCTCTGTTCGTCGCCGGGTGCCTCGCTGCCCTCGCCGCATGTGGTCTGGACGGAAAGCTACGACCTGATCGTTTCGCCGTTCTTCTACAACGGTTCGCAGGATATCGGCCTGGGGTTGCGCGTCTTCGTCTCGCTGCAGCGTGTCGCCTACGGTTTCGGCCTCGCCGCCGTGACCGGCGTCATCGTCGGCGCGATCATCGGTCAGTCCGTCTGGGCGATGCGCGGCCTCGACCCGATCTTCCAGGTGCTGCGCACCGTGCCGCCGCTCGCCTGGCTGCCGCTGTCGCTCGCCGCCTTCCAGGACTCCAACCCCTCGGCGATCTTCGTGATCTTCATCACCTCGATCTGGCCCGTCATCATCAACACCGCCGTCGGCGTGCGCAACATCCCGCAGGATTACCGCAACGTCGCGCAGGTGCTGCGGCTCAATCAAATCGAGTTCTTCTTCAAGATCATGCTGCCCTCCGCCGCGCCGTACATCTTCACCGGCCTTCGGATCGGGATCGGCCTCTCCTGGCTGGCGATCGTCGCCGCCGAGATGCTGACCGGCGGCGTCGGCATCGGCTTCTTCATCTGGGACGCGTGGAACTCCTCGCGCCTGCCCGACATCATCGTCGCCCTCGCCTATATCGGCGTCGTCGGCTTCGCCCTCGACAAGCTGGTTGCCGCACTCGGCAAGCTCGTCACCCGCGGCGCAATGGCCAGCTAAGGAGCCGACTTATGAACGCCTATCTCAAGCTCGACCATATCGACAAATATTTCGACCGCGGCGGCAGCCGTGCCGAGGTGCTGAAGGGCATCAACCTGACGATCGGCAAGGGCGAGTTCGTCTCGATCATCGGCCATTCCGGCTGCGGCAAGTCCACGCTGCTCAACCTCATCGCCGGCCTGACGCCCGTTTCGGCAGGGGCTGTCCTGCTCGAAAACCGCGAGGTCAACGCGCCGGGTCCGGAACGCGCCGTCGTTTTCCAGAACCATTCGCTGCTGCCCTGGCTGACGGTCTACGAAAACGTCAACCTGGCCGTCTCAAAAGTCTTCGGCCGCACCAAGAGCAGGACCGAACGGCATGAATGGGTCATGGCCAATCTCGACCTCGTCCAGATGGCCCATGCCAAGGACAAGCGTCCGGCCGAGATCTCGGGCGGCATGAAGCAGCGCGTCGGCATTGCCCGGGCGCTCGCCATGGAGCCGAAGATCCTGCTGCTCGACGAGCCCTTCGGCGCGCTCGACGCACTGACCCGCGCCCATCTGCAGGATGCGGTCATGGAGATCCATTCGCGCCTCGGCAACACGATGGTGATGATCACCCACGATGTGGACGAGGCCGTGCTTCTGTCCGACCGCATCGTGATGATGACCAACGGCCCCGCCGCCAAGATCGGCGAAGTCCTTGACGTCACCATCCCCCGGCCGCGCAACCGCATCGAGCTCGCCTCCGACCGGACATATCTCAAGTGCCGCGAAGCGGTGCTGAAATTCCTCTACGAACGCCACCGCTTCGTCGAAGCCGCGGAGTAACAACCATGACAGAAAAACTCATCATCATCGGCAATGGCATGGCGCCGGGACGCATGCTCGAACACCTCTTCGAACAGGCGCCCGGTCGCTACGAAGTGACGATCTTCAACGCCGAACCGCGCGTCAACTACGACCGCATCATGCTCTCGCCGGTTCTCTCCGGCGAAAAGAGCTTCGAGCAGATCGTTATCCACGGCGACGGCTGGTACATCGACCACGGCATCACCCTCTACAAGGGCCACAAGATCGTCGCGATCGACCGTACGGCCAAGACCGTCACCTCCGATCACGGCGTCACCGAAAGCTACGACAAGCTGGTGATCGCCACCGGCTCCGTGCCCTTCATCATTCCGGTACCCGGCAAGGACCTGCCGGGCGTCATCACCTATCGTGACCTCGACGACGTTCAGGCCATGCTGCTTGCCGCCCAGTCGCGCGAAAAGGCGATCGTCATCGGCGGCGGCCTGCTCGGTCTCGAAGCAGCCGCCGGCCTTGCCCAGCGCGGCATGGACGTGACGGTTCTGCACGTGATGCCGACCCTGATGGAGCGCCAGCTCGATCCGGCCGCCGGCTACCTGCTGCAGAAAGCCGTCGAGGAACGCGGCATCAAGGTGATCTGCAAGGCCAATACCAAACAGATCATCGGCAATGGCAAGGTCGAGGGCGTCGAACTCGACAACGGCACGATCATTCCGGCGACCCTGGTGGTCATGGCCGTCGGCATCCGCCCGAGCGCCGGTCTCGCCAAGGATGCCGGGCTCGCGGTCAATCGCGGCATCGTCGTCGATGCCGGCATGCAGACCTCGGACGGCGACATCTATTCGATCGGCGAATGCGCCGAAGTGGGCGGCATGGTCTATGGCCTCGTCGCACCGCTCTACGAGATGGCCCGCGTCGCCGCCGCGCATCTGGCCGGCGATACCAAGCCTGCCTTCGTGCATTCCGATACGCCGACCAAGCTCAAGGTCACCGGCATCGATCTCTATTCGCTCGGCGATTTCGCCGATGGCGACGACCGGCAGGAAATCGTGCTCCGCGATGCCACCGCCGGTATCTACAAGCGCCTCGTTCTGAAGGACAACCGCATCATCGGCACCGTCCTTTACGGCGAGACCTCCGACGGCGCCTGGTTCAACGACCTGAAGAAGAAGGCGACCGACATTTCCGACATGCGCGACACGCTGATCTTCGGCCAGGCCTATCAGGGAGGGTCTCCGCTGGACCCTATGGCGGCCGTTGCAGCCTTGCCGGATGATGCGGAAATCTGCGGCTGCAACGGCGTCTGCAAGGGCAAGATCACCTCGACCATCACCGCCAAGGGCCTGACATCGCTGGACGACGTGCGCGCCCACACCAAGGCGTCCGCCTCCTGCGGCACCTGCACCGGCCTCGTCGAACAGCTGATGGCCCTGACATTGGGCGACGCCTACAACCCGAAGGCCGTGCAGCCGATGTGCACCTGCACCGAGCTCGGCCATGACGACGTCCGCCGCCTGATCAAGGCGAAGGGCCTGAAAACCATCCCCGCCGTCATGCAGGAACTAGAGTGGAAAACCTCCTGCGGCTGCGCCAAATGCCGCCCGGCGCTCAACTACTACCTCGTTTGCGACTGGCCGGACGAATATGCCGACGACTACCAGTCGCGCTTCATCAACGAACGCGTCCACGCCAACATCCAGAAGGACGGCACCTATTCGGTCGTTCCGCGCATGTGGGGCGGCGTCACCAATTCGCAGGAACTGCGGGCGATCGCCGACGTGGTCGACAAGTTCGAGATCCCGATGGTGAAGGTGACCGGCGGCCAGCGCATCGACCTTCTCGGCATCGAAAAGGAAGACCTGCCGGCGGTCTGGGCCGATCTCGGCAAGGCGGGCTTCGTCTCCGGCCAGGCCTATGCCAAGGGGCTGCGCACGGTAAAAACCTGCGTCGGTTCCGACTGGTGCCGCTTCGGCACGCAGGATTCGACGGGTCTCGGCATCCGCATCGAGAAATTCATGTGGGGCTCGTGGACACCGGCCAAGCTGAAGCTGGCCGTCTCCGGGTGTCCGCGCAACTGCGCCGAGGCAACCTGCAAGGACATCGGCGTCATCTGCGTGGACTCAGGGTTCGAGATCCACTTCGCAGGTGCCGCCGGCCTCGACATCAAGGGCACGGAAGTGCTCGGGCTGGTGAAGACCGAGGACGAGGCGCTCGAATACATCGTCGCGCTCACCCAGATGTACCGCGAACAGGGCCGTTACCTGGAGCGCATCTACAAATGGGCAAAGCGCGTCGGCCTCGACGAGATCCGCCGGCAGATCATGACCGATACGGAGAAGCGTCAGGCCTATTACGAGCGCTTCGTCTTCTCCCAGAAATTCGCCCAGGTCGATCCCTGGTCGGAGCGCGTCTCCGGCAAGGACAAACACGAGTTCAAACCGATGGCGACGGTCGGTTATTCGCACGCAGCCGAGTGAGGAGAGAAACATGAACTGGATCGCAATCGGCAAGCTCACCGACATTCCGCTGCGAGGCGCACGCTGCGTGAAGACCCCGCAAGGCAAGATCGCCGTGTTTCGCACGGCCGCCAACGAGGTCTTCGCCATCGAGGATCATTGCCCCCACAAGGGCGGGCCGCTCAGCCAGGGCATCGTCCACGGCACCTCGGTCACCTGCCCGCTGCACAACTGGGTGATTTCGCTCGAAACCGGCAAGGCGCTCGGCGCCGACGAAGGTTCGGTCCGCACCATCCGGCTCGAACTGCGGGGCGAAGACATCTTCATGGCCCTCGAAGAACAGCTGGCCGCCGCCGAATAACCGGCGCGGCCATTTCAGACGACTAAGCTCTAGGGAGACGAGAAAAAAATGTCCTATGTCACACCGACGGAATTCGTGACGAAGATGATCGACGCCGGCGAGGCGAAGATCTTCATGTCCACGCGCGATACGCTGATCAGGGCTTTCATGGCGGGCGCGATCCTTGCGCTTTCCGCCGCCTTCGCCGTGACCATCACGGTGCAGACCGGCAATGCGCTTGCCGGCGCAATCCTCTTTCCCGTCGGCTTCTGCCTCCTCTATCTGATGGGCTTCGATCTCCTGACGGGCGTCTTCACGCTGTCTCCCCTCGCGCTGATCGACAGACGGCCGGGAGCGACCGCCGGGGGCGTGCTGCGCAACTGGACGCTCGTCTTTATCGGCAATTTCGCCGGCGCCTTTCTCGTCGCCGTGATGATGGCGATCATCTTCACCTTCGGCTTCAGCGAGGCACCGAACGAGGTTGGCCAGCGGATCGGCCATATCGGCGAAGGCCGCACGCTCGGATATGCGGCCCATGGCGCGGCGGGCATGCTGACGCTCTTCATCCGTGGCGTGCTGTGCAACTGGATGGTTTCAACGGGCGTCGTCGCCGCGATGATGTCGACTTCCGTTTCCGGCAAGGTCATCGGCATGTGGATGCCGATCATGCTGTTCTTCTACATGGGCTTCGAACATTCCATCGTGAACATGTTCCTCTTCCCGTCGGGCCTGCTGCTCGGCGGCAAGTTCTCGATCATGGATTACCTGATCTGGAACGAGATCCCGACCGTCATCGGCAATCTTGTCGGCGGCCTCACCTTCGTCGGCCTGACGCTCTACTCGACCCATGGCCGCAAGAGCGGCAAGCAGAGCGCGCCGGCTGGCCGTCTCGGCACTCCTGCCGTCGTTCCGGCGGAGTAAGCTCATGGGGGCCGGTGTTCTGGAAACGGAAATGCAGGCGGGTGGAACCACCACCACCAGGACGACCTGCCCCTATTGCGGCGTCGGCTGCGGCGTCATCGCCACAGTGGCGGGTGACGGCGCCGTAACGGTCAAGGGCGACCCCGAGCATCCGGCCAATTTCGGCCGGCTCTGCTCGAAAGGTTCAGCACTCGCCGAAACCATCGATCTCGACGGACGCATCCTCTTGCCAGAAATCCATGGTCGGCAAACGGGCTGGAGCGAGGCGCTCGATCTCGTCGCAGCGAAATTTTCCGAAACCATAGCCGAGCACGGGCCCGATTCCGTCGCCTTCTACGTCTCCGGCCAATTGCTGACCGAAGACTATTACGTCGCCAACAAGCTGATGAAGGGCTTCATCGGCTCCGGCAATATCGACACCAATTCAAGGCTTTGCATGTCGTCCTCCGTCGCCGGCCACCGCCGCGCCTTCGGATCCGACACCGTGCCCGGCACGTACGAGGACATCGAACTTGCCGATCTGGTGATCCTGACCGGCTCCAATCTCGCCTGGTGCCATCCGGTGATCTACCAGCGGCTGGCCGCCGCCAAGGCCGCGCGGCCGGGCATGAAGATCGTCGTCATCGACCCGCGCCGGACGATGACCTGCGATATCGCCGACCTGCATTTAGGAATCAGGCCGGATGGCGACGTGGCCCTGTTCATGGGCCTGCTCGCCCATCTGGCGCAAGGCCCGGCGATCGACCAGAACTATATCGGCGCGCATACGCAAGGGTTCGGCGAAGCCTTCGCCGCCGCTGCCGCCCTCTCGTTCGCCGAACTCATGGAACGCACCGGCCTTCCCGCCATGCAGATCCGCGAATTCTTCCACCTGTTCGAGACGACCGAAAAGGTCGTCACCTGTTATAGCCAGGGCGTCAACCAGTCGGCATCCGGCACGGACAAGGTCAACGCCATCATCAACTGCCATCTGGCGACCGGCCGTATCGGGCGTCCGGGCATGGGCCCGTTCTCCCTGACCGGCCAGCCGAACGCCATGGGCGGCCGCGAGGTCGGTGGTCTCGCCAACATGCTTGCCGCGCATATGGCGATCGAAAACGCCGAGGATCGCGACCTGGTGCAGCGTTTCTGGGCCTCGCCGCGGGTCGCCGACAAGCCGGGCCTGAAGGCCGTCGACATGTTCCGCGCCGTTGCCGACGGGCGGATCAAGGCGCTGTGGATCATGGCGACCAACCCGGTGGTTTCGATGCCGGATGCCGACGCGGTCGAGGCTGCCATCAAAGCCTGTCCCTTCGTCGTTGTCTCCGACATTCTTCGCGATACCGACACCGCCCGCCACGCGCATGTTCTGCTGCCTTCGCTCGGCTGGGGCGAAAAGGACGGCACCGTCACCAATTCGGAACGCCGCATCTCCCGTCAGCGCGGGTTCCTCGCTGCGCCCGGCAAGGCCAAAGCCGACTGGTGGCAGATGGCGGAAGTCGGCCGCCGGATGGGCTTTGCCGGTTTCGACTATCAAACGCCCGCCGATATTTTTGCCGAGCATGCGGCGCTTTCCGCCTTCGAGAATGACGGCAGCCGGGATTTCGATATCGGTGCGTGCGTCGGAATCGGCGAAGAAGGGTACGATGCGTTGACGCCCTTCCAATGGCCGGCACTGCTGGAGAATACCCCCCTCTGGCCTGCCGGCGTTCGGCGGGG
>UCEY01000013.1 GCA_900471605.1 Hyphomicrobiales bacterium
GGGGCGGGTGAGGGGCACCCCCTTCGGCTTTAGCTTTGAGACTATGCACACCCGTTCATTCCGCCGCTTCCATCCGAGCCAGTGCCTTCTGCCTTTTGGCAATCACCTCCGGATCATTCCTGAAATCCGTCCGCCGACCGGGCTTGCGACCGCGCTTCTGATAGCCATTGCTCTTACTGCCATCCGGTATCCCAAACATATGATCCGCCTGGCCAGTGCGGCGAGGGCCGCTCTTGCTACGTTGCTGTTGGCGCCCAGCCTGCAACTCGGCGACGATCGACAGCACGTCGTCCAAACGCTTGTTCTCAACGACTTCGGATCGATGCACCGATCGCAACTTGTCGAAGGTTCTATAGGGCAGGGCAAAGCTCTCGTGCATGATCTCGAGCCGTCCGTCCGGATAATCACAGACCACGACCTTCCGGCCCGCCAAGGGTCTGGATATCTCGGTCGGATCGAGAATGAACAGCACCTTGTCGTAGCGCAGCGTCAATGACTGCGACAAGGTACGGACTTCCTTGCGGCACATGGCGCCATCGAGGTTCTCATGGTCGGCCAGCGCTCGGTGCATATCTTTCGGATTGCGTGGCGGTTTACCGAACCGGGAATTGAAATCCGCAATAAATTCTGACGCATAGATATTGGCTGCCTCGATAGTATCTATGCCGCGAAGCCGTAATTCCTTCACGAGGCGATCCTGCAGCGTCTGGTTGGCGCGCTCCACCCGGCCCTTGGCCTGCGGGGTGTTGGCGCAGATAATGTCGATGTTCAGCTCGTAAAGCGCCCGCCCGAACTGTGTCAGGCCGCTCGTCCGATCTGTCTCCGACGCATGGGTGGAGCGAAAGACGCCGTGCTTGTCGCTGTAGAAGGCCAGCGGCTTGCCCCATTGCTGCAGATAGGCCTTCGTCGCATGCAGGTAGTCGAACGTGTTCTCAGATCCGGCAAAGCGAAGATGCAAGAGCTTGCCGGTGGCGTCGTCGATATAGACGAGCAGGGCGCATTTGGGACCGCGGTTCTCGAACCACCAGTGATGCGAACCGTCGATCTGCACCAGCTCGCCAAAGCAGTCACGTCGGCCGCGTGGCTGGAAAACCCGTTTCTTGCGTTCCCGGCGAGAAACCCAGATGCCAGCCTCGGTCATCCATTGCCGCAGCGTCTCCTTGGCCACCGAGATCCGGTGCAGCTCGATCAGCTTCTCGCGCGCTAGCGTTGGACCGAAATCCAGATAACGTTCGCGGATCAGATCCAGCGCCGCATTGCGAAATTCCTCGCTATGGCGCCGATTGCTCGGTCGCGATCGCTTCTTGGAAATGAGACCGGCTGGACCATCCAGGTCATAGGCCTGCAGCAGCCGATGCACCTGACTTCGACTGAGGTCGAGCAGTTCGGCAGCCTGGACAACGCTCAGGCGCTCATCACGGATCTTCTGGATGACTTCGAGGCGATGCAATTCTTTCTGCGACATGGTGATCAAACAGGACATGACGACTCCGACCGCTCATGGTCTCGACCAGGCTGAAGGTCGTCATCCTTGCTCCCAACGTTGGCATTGACCAGAACGTCGAGAGGCGAGACTGTCGCATCTCTAACTGGCCCAACTGTCGCATTACTAAATAGCCTCTACAAGTGAAGATCGCATAACCTGAATTATGGAACTAACCGATACTCCGGAAAAGCAGGGAAGTCTCGATATCTTCGGCAGTCCGGCTCCGCAAGTCACTCCGCGGCCGCCAGGGGCTCGCTGCAGCGATCATAGATTCTCTGGCTGATTTCGGCAGGCTGTCCTGTGCCGTCCATGACCGCGAGAAGCGACTTCATCGCCGTCCATCGTGCCTTGATCGAGTCGATGCGTTGAGATGACTTTTCTTCGTGCTTGAGGCTGTCGCCGTCCCTTGCGCGAAGCCGTTGCAAAAGCGCCTCCGTCGGAACCTCGAGATAGAACGAAAAGTCCGGGCGCGTCACGCCGCCATTGATCTCGATCAGAAAATTGGGATCGACGCCACGATGCGTGAAGACGGCAAAGGTCGCGAGAACATATCGGTCCGAGATCACTACGGCATCGCGCTCCAGTGCCGGATCGATGACTTCCATCACATGGCGATGCCGGTCGGCGGCTGCAAACAAAGAAAGAATGCGGGCTTTTTCAGCGCTGCCCCCGTGATCGTGGAAGTGCTCGACAATCGGCGCGTCGCGGTACCAATCCGTCGGCTGCCGGGTCAGAACGACCTCTCGCCCGGCATCCGCGAAACGCTGCGCCAACCGTTCGATCTGGGTGGATTTGCCCGAACCATCGAAGCCATCGATCGTGATGAACAGGCCGCGATTGACCCGCTTGGGACGAAACACCTTGGCGATGCGTGATGCGTCGAGACTGCTAACTGGAATCATGGGTTCTGCTCTCTCGAAAATTGCTCTTTGATCTGAAAGTTGCAGCCGCTGGCCGTTGCGAGCCGGAAATACCTCCCCTGCCCTCCGGTAGCGGCCGGGGTAACAATTCATGGCACGCCTTGAGACTTCAACAAGTGAGATATTTCTCAATATTTACATTTTGGCTCCAGAGTCAACCTCGCGGCAACGTCTGGCGTCGGCGCTCTCCTCCCCAGGACGAACAGAGGCGCGCCACCGATCAGACCAGGTACGACAGAAATTATTACAAATTATAATTCAAAAACAATAACATATATGTGGATTTTGACCTTTCCCGTCGAAGGATGCCAAAAGCTATTGCGCGCCGCAAATGCCTGCTGTATCAATTTTGCGATATATCTACAAACAAGGATGACTTGATTGTCCACGGCCGCCCTTCTGCATCATGGCGCTCACGCCGGCCCCCGTTGTGAGTCTCGATGGAAGGTGGTTTTCGCAAAAATACCCCCGGTCGCTTTTCGGAAAGCGCTTCTTCAGAATTCGCCCTGCGTTTGAGATGCCAGTACGAGGTTAACTTGCCATGGATTTGATCCAAAACAGCATCAGTCTTCTGGGCGGCCATGTCCGCGTCGATCAGTCGTTCATTGATGGCCAGATCTATTTCCGAAAGGGTGACGTCGCGATCGCCGCCGGTACGCTTATCGAGGGGATAGGCAACAAGTTTTCCGACCTTGACATGTATGTCTTCACGGAAGAGCGGCGCTCCTGTGAGGAAATCGCTTACCGCCAGCACCACCGCGTGCTGAGCGTCGACAGGGACATCCTGAGCGAGACTTCGCGCGGCAAGCAGGTTTTCCTCATCCACACCGTGGTGCCGAAATCGGGCGTCAAGATCGATGTCGAATTCGATACATTCGCCGAGGTCGAAGCGCTCTTTGATCAGGTCAAATCGATCTACGACTACGCTTGCAACAATCTCGTCCTGCTGACCAAGGTGCTCACCGTGCGGCAGCAGAACCTTATTCACCGACTGTTCAATTGCCTGGTCCTGCGCAACGAACCGCGCTTCCAGGAATTGCTGGGAGGGATATCGCGCTGGCAATATTGCTATGTCGCATACCGGTGGTTTGCATCGGATTTCTCCGTTCTCCTGGACCTGATGGGCGCCTGGGACAAACAGGAAATCGACCGCTCAGTCGATCTGGCGCGCGAAAATCTCATTCAGCAGATGTCGGCCTACCTCCACCTTGTGGGGTCAACCAATCTGCGGAGGAAATGGCTGCTGACCTATCTCCATCAGCTGCCGGTTCCAGACGCTATCCGTTTTCGCTTCCTGAACCTGTTCTACATGACCGGCGTTACGGACCGCCGCTCGAAGGAACAGTTTGTCTTCAGCACTTTGGATCTGATCGACGAAATCCAGGAGGCATCGAGGGAGAAGCTGCTCGACAACGCCTATTTCCCGTCGGGGCGGGCGGCGCTTGATACGCTGCACGCCAACTGTTTCGGTTCGGCTGCCACCTCCGACTATGCGGAGACGGAATACAGATATCGCTCGCGGGTCTACGAGGAAGGCGTAAGGCCGACCCGGCTGCTTCTGACGGATGGTATTTAGAACGCGGGTGGCCAAGATGTCCTCGCTTGACCAGACACGCAATGGCCGGCTGCCCCTGATCGGCCTGACCTGCTGCACCAAGCACGTCCTTGGATCGGATTTCCACGCGGTGCTTGATCGCTACGTTGCCGTCGTCGCGGGGTTTCTTGAGGCGGTCCCGATCCTCATCCCGGTCGGCGCCGGACAGGCCCAACTCGAAAGCCTGGTTGCACGCCTGGACGGCGTGTTCGTTACCGGCGCGCCGACCATGCTGGATCCCTCGCTTTACGGAGAGGCCGGCGATCCCGCCTACAAATACGATCAGCAGCGGGATGTTACGACACAAGCGCTCATCCCGCTGGCGATTGCCATGGGTGTTCCGGTGCTGGCAATCTGCCGCGGCATTCAGGATATGAATGCCGCCTTCGGCGGATCGCTTCATCAGGCAATCCACCGTGTGCCTGGTCGGCTGGACCATCGTGCGCCATCAGAGGTTTCAACGCGAGCCGAGAAATTTGTTCCCGCGCATACCCTGCGCTGTGTGGAGAACACGCTTTTGGAAACGCTTGCCAGGGAATGTGGACTCGATCCCCTGGCAGTGCCGGTCAACTCTCTCCATGTGCAAGCCATCAAGGATCTCGGGTCAGGCTTAGTGGTGGAGGCGACCGCGTCTGATGGTACGATCGAGGCTGTGCGCGTGGGCACGGCATCGACCTTCGCCTACGGCGTGCAATGGCACGCGGAGTGGGAACCGGACGAGACGAATTTCAACGGCGCTGTGCTTCGCACGTTTCAAAACGCTTGCCTGACGCGGGCAAACCGCCGGTCCGGCGTACCCACCGACGTCCGATAGATCGGCTCGAACGCCAAGCCGGACTTTCGACTTTGGGCTATTCCGGGCGAAAATCCCCCTTCGGCCAAAGCGCCTAGAGTGATGCCGACGCAGCCGATGTCTGCGAAATCGCGGCAGATCCTGCCGTTTCGGCAATGATCAGCCGGACCAATCGCCGTACGCCTTCTCTTGCAAGCTCGGGTGCGCAGGATGAAAAGCAAAGACGCAGCGTGTTGCCGCCTGTGCCATCGGCATGGAAGGGGCGGCCTGGGACGAAGGCGACGCGTTCTTGCGTAATGGCCTTGGCAAGCAGCGCCTTGGTGTCGATGCCTTCGGGCAAGGTCAGCCAAACGAACATTCCACCCTCCGGCTTTCGCCAGGTCACGTTGCCCGGCATATGATCTTCGAGCGCTTCGATCAGGTTGTCACGCCTCTGCCTGTAGACTTCCCGCGAGGTGTTCACGCTCGCTTCAAATGCCTCGTCCGCAACGCGGTGCATCACCATCTGGTTGATCGTCGAGCTGTTCAGATCACTGGACTGTTTCAGCAACGTGAGCTTGTTGATCAGTTGGCTGGCTGCGCAGATCCAGCCAATGCGCATACCGGGGGTCATTGTTTTGGAAAAGCTGCCGCAATAGACAACCAGCGATGTTTCGATCGAGCCGGATTCCGCGATATCGAGCTGCATGATGGTCGGCAGCGGGTCGCCTTCGTAGCGCAGCGACGTATAGGCTCCGTCTTCTATCAGAGGCGCATCGTTTGCACGCGCAAGGGCAATGAGGCGTTTCCGCGCCATCACATCCATCGTTTCGCCTGTTGGATTGGAGAAATCCGGATTGGCGTAGATGAATTTCAAAGGCCGGGTTTTGTCGGTGTCCGAGCGCGGCATGCTTACGCCGCCGCCATCGAAAAAGCGGTAGTCGGGCTCGTAGGCGTTGAATATCTGCAGCGCGCCAAGATAGCTCGGCTTCGCGACAGCGAGCGGATCACCCTTTTCCAGAAACAGGCGGGAAAGAAATTCGATGGCCTGCTGGGCGCCGGACGTGATCAGGATGTTTTCCCAGCTGCAGACGACGTTCTGGCGGCGCATGAAATCGGCAATCCAGCGTCGCAGCGGCAAATATCCTTCGCTCGCACAATATTGAAGCGCGGTCGTCGGGCTGTCCTCGAGAGACTTCCGATAGCCATCGCGAAACTGCGGCAAGGCGAAGAGATTTGCGTCAGGGAATCCTCCCGCAAAGGAAATGATCTCCGGATTGTCGAGCAGCGCGAAGAGGTCGCGAATCTCCGAAGCGTTTATGTTTTTGGCCCGGTTTGCGAACCGCCGCTCCCAGGGTCGTCTCTCCAAGTCTATCAAAGGCTGTATCTGCATGGCTTCAACCTGAATCAACACGTACGGGCTAGGGAAATTTGCTTCGTGGTCACGTAGCGAACGATTGAATCGATGGCGTCCTCACAGGACCTGATGCTGCGGACGATCCCGCCGAAGGGCGAGTGGATTTCGCTGTAGGAAGGCAGATCCGGCTTGGCCGGACGCGCATTGATATGGCACTGGACAAATTCATTACGGAAAACCTGGCCGACCGAATGGCAGTCAATATCCGCGCCATAGGGGAAGAGGAACCAGCCGAACATCTCGGTCCGGCTGCGGCCATTGTCGATCTTGGCGACCTCGCCCAGTGCGCAGCGCAGATCCCCATGGTGGAGATTAACGCCCGTTTTCATCTCGAACGCCTCTGCAATATAGGCGCCGCCGATCCGGCCCGCGAACTCGAGGAAAAATGGCTGTCCCTCTCCATCGACAATCATCTCAAGATGAAAGCCGCCGTCGCGATAATCGAGCGCCCGGGCAATGTCTGTTACCGCCGCGCCCGCCCAATCCGGATTGTCCAGCTGCGTTGATCCGAGCGCCGAGCCCGAGGCGAAGGAAAAGCAGGTATTCACATATTTGGACGCCTGCAGCAGGATCAGCTCGCCGCCACTCAACAGTCCATCGAGATGAAAAATGTCCCCCGGCACGAATTCCTCGACCAGCCAGTCGCGTTCGTCAAGGCTCTCAATGCGCTTGTCCAGTTCGGCGCGCGGCCCGATCCAGATGCCATTGCTGGCAGCGTCGAGGCGTGGCTTGAGCACGAGTTTCTGATCGGGCGGCAACGAACCATTCATGCGCTTGTACTTGGCAAGCGCCCAAAAATCAGGTTGCCTCACGTTCGATTGATGTGCCGCCATCCGCATCGTCAGCTTGTCACGGATGGGAAGGACTTTTGCGACTGAATCGCCCGGAATGTTGAACCGTTCTCGGATCCGGGCGGCAAGGATCAGGTCGCGCTCTCCACGGGCGATCAGGTAGTCGCAATTCGCGCAGGCCTCTTCGATATGGGCCGGCAGAGCATCCGCATCGAGATCCGACAGTTTCGCGGGGAAAAGCGTGGCGTTGGTCGGCGATATCTCGTTGAGGAACTGACCGATATAGGTCACGTCATGACGCTGGTGGTCGATGACCTCCTCATACCGGATGCGTCTCGGATCAGCCCGGTTTAGAATGACAATCCTGGTCAAGGCATACTCCTATCCTTCAAAACCACGCTGCACCGAACTCACAAGGGCGCCGCCGGCAGGTCGCCCTGCGTCTCGACCTTTTGGCTGAACGCGCCAACCGGTGTGAAAGCGTCAAACGGAGGAATGACGCTCATTCATGCGATTCATTTTCGCTCCTTGCCTGGCGAAGCGCAGCACGGTCGCTGCTAGCCCAGTCTACGAGGTAAATTCCCGCCGCGATGACGGCGATGCCCACGCCCCACAAGGCATACTGGAGGTTCACGTCTTCCAGGCCGGTGACTGCCGGCATCGAAAACACCACCAGCCCGAAGGCGCTCGTGACCGCTTGCGTATGGGTGCGTACCCGGCCGATCGACTCCATGTCGGCCAGCTCGATCATCCGCCCGTCACACAGGATCTTTGAGAAGGAAAACGAAAAGCCCATGAGAAAATAGATGACCGCTATCGCAACCGGATAAGCGGTGGCCGAAATGCTGGCGGCAAGAAGCCCGAGAGCGACGATGGCCAGATATTCCACGCCATCCAGATTGAAACGCTGCAGGATTCTTGCTGCGAAAACCGCGGCCGAGATTCCTCCCACGGACCAAAGGGCGTCGATCAGTCCATATAGCCCGCTGCCGCCGTCCAGCTCACGCCGCACCAGCATCGGCAGCAGCACGTTCGACAGCTGCCCTACAGACGTGCTGAGCCCGATCAGCACGGCGAGTCGGCCCAGCTCCGGTTTCTGCAGGAAGAAACGGTAGCCTTCCGCCACCTGCGCCATGTAGCCTTTGCGCTTAGCGGATGGCGAATAGGCGTCCGGCAACCCGAGCACGCAGATGACCACCAGGCCCGAAAGGATCAAACCAAGCGCGAAGGTGGCGTGGATCGGCAACCATATGAGCGCAAGCCCGCCAATGCCGGCGCCGGCGATCATCGAGCCTTGCCGCAATCCATTTGCAATCGCGTTGGTCCGCTTGATATCGCCTTGCCCGACAATCGACTTCTGGATCGCATCAAGTGCGCCACCCTGCAGAAGGCCTGCCGCCGCGATGCAGCAGGCAACGAAAAGGATCATGGCATAGCTGGGCTCGAAGCCAAGCAGATGGACCAGACCGGGCAGCGCCATGGCTCCGCCGAAGAGCGCCTGCCCCAGCATTGCAAGGCGCTTCCGACTGCGGCGGTCGATCAGCGCGCCAACACCCGGGGCGAGCAATACGTTGATGAGGTGGCCGACCAGGAACGCTATGCCGATCAACGTGACCGACCCACCGACGATTGCCGATGACCAGCCTAGCGCGACCACCCAAAGACCTCGCGCCACACCGGCCAGCGTTACCGCCGCGAAATACAGGAAGAGCAGCGGCAAGGGTTCATCCTTTTTTTTAGATGCGTCGCAAAACTGATATATGACCGATTTGCAGCGCGCAATAGCTTTCAGCACCATTCCCGGATAAAAACTGTTTCAAGAGCACAAATAACTGTTTTTAATAGATAATTTGCAAAACCAAAGTCCTGATCACCCGATCGAGCTTCACCAGCCTAAACGACAGGCTACCAACGTCATATGGCTCGCGGATGTTGACTTTACCGGTGAAGTGTAAATATTGAGAAGCGTCTCAATTAATAAAGCCTCGAGGTGCGACATGGATGTTTCCTTATCCTCACAAGACACGTATTCCTTTTTGAATGGTGAGCTGCGCATAAGCCGCGATGAAGTGATGCAGCGATGTGCCCCGGCCGGGG
>UCEY01000008.1 GCA_900471605.1 Hyphomicrobiales bacterium
CAAAATCGGGGAGCACTTCATGAGCCTTTCTGCCTATGCCGACTGTCCGGCCGAAAGTGGGGGCAGTTCACAGGAAGAGGAATGATTTTCTCACGAACTTTCGAACATATAAACAATCTAACAGATATACGAACAATCTAACAGATAAATGAATTTATTCAGACATTTATGATACTCCTCAATATATCCTGCGAACCCTAATTCTAACCCTTGATTGTCCGCGAGACATCCTACGAAGGCACCCTCAGGCATTCGCCATTACAAGTTCACCAATCACAATCGCTATGCGACAACAAATGCGGGATTTAAACAGGGACCAAATTTGGACCCTGACGATTTAAATGAGTGTATGGACCGCTACCGCTTCTGCCTCCCCTGAAGAACGTCAGATCGCCCATCCTACCAAATCGAATGTTCTAAGCCTGCTGGAGCTCCTCCCTCCTTGCAGCTCCAATGAACCAGCACATCGAATTCCTCCATGCACCGGAAGATGCGGTATCATATTGGCATGAGGTATTTCTTCCGACGATTTCATCTTTAGAAATCCACATCTGCGCCGTAGCAAGATCAAATGGCGGCGCTTCGCATACTTCAGGTCTTCGCGGAGGAAGTCTAGCCGGCCAGCTCCTTGACCTTCTCGCAAGCCTGCTTGGCAGTCGTTCCAGCAGGCATGATAGTCGTAGTTCCCCGGTAAAGGATCTTGGTATTATTGTCGGAGATCAGGTACTTCTGTCCCGCCTCGACAAGCTGGGTTTTGTCCGACAACTGCTGCTGGGTCGAAAAGGGGTGAATGATAACAACGGCTCCCCCGTTGTAGCCAACAACCTTCTGCTGAATTTCGCCAGCGCGGGGAAGATCGTGGTCAAGGATGTTGAGAACACGATAACCTTCGCCGATCTCGATGATCTCGGGTTTGAAAAATGCAGCCATGTTGCTTGGGAAGACGACGATTGTTTTTGTTGAATTTGAAAAGTGAAGTGCAGTACCGACCCGAGGATAGAGGGAAATGAGGATTTTATACCTCATCCCGGGAAACTCGTTTAATTCTTTTCAGCTGCCACGTCATCACGAGACGTCATCGGTTCTGCCACGTCATCGCACGGATATCATTACCGGATGCGATACGGCGAATTAATGCCTCATCTCCCGCGCCCGGAACCGGACCACTTATCAGCTGCCACGTCATCGCCAGGCGCAAGATCAGGATATTGCCTCTCCTTTCAGCGCCCTCGGTGCCGCGCCATGAAATGGCTGCATGACAAAAAATAAATCTGGCACATGCCAACTTATGCGGCACACCGAAACTTGCCAGTACAAATAGCTTCCTCAATTCCAGATCATTCAATCATCCAAACCAACTTCTGAACTTGGACTTCAATTGCACTCGACACAGAACCGCCATCATGGAGTTAGATTTTTCAGGAAATTTCGCAGCCCTCCCCGACGCTTTGTCCCCGGTATCAATCATCAAAGAATTGTTAGGGCTCCTGACCATCTTCGATGACGCCTTTTCTCGCAACGGCGGCGACTTGCACAAGGCGCTGATCAGCTTCCAAGGGACGCTCATCAATGCCGACAAATCCGAAGTCTACGCACACCACCGCCTAGCCGACCAGCTTAAGAGCCTTCTCGAAGAGACGCGCCAAGAACGTAACCCCAAAGGTCTCCAAGAGGCTCTGACGAAGCACGGCAACATCATCATGGGAGACCTATCGGCCATCGAAGGAAACGGCCTTTCCATTGCTGGAAGGGTTTTTTGGGGATCCATCATCTACCCGCAACTCGGATGGCATGCTTATCTCTGTCTCAAAGGCCCGGACACCTCGCTCGCGCCCGCTGTGGCTCCAACAATTGAACGCAGCATTTCCATCTTCCTCAACCAGCTGTTCCAGGGATCTGCCAACCACCGTCAAGTTCGCGAAAAAGCCTTAGACAGGCTTGCTCGATCGGCTCCGGGAATGGCCGTTTATCACTATGCACTTATCCATCCGGAATTCTATGGAACCAGTGAGTACAACTACATCAGCGGCGGCGCCGGTGCAGCCGTTGTCGCGGCTCTCATCGGCCGGAGGGAATTTGCGAAATGGCAAAACAGGCATGCTGTAAAAAAAACCATCGAAAGCTTGACGGATATCGATGACGAAAGCCGCGTGGATCCCGAAGCACTCAGGCAGCGCTTACAGCTATCGAAACGCTCGTTCGAAGATATGAGGGCGTTCATCAAATCGCTGAAGAGTAAGTATCGCGCAGGAAAAGCAGAGGCGGCCACGATCACGGACATCACCAGCGAACTGAGCCAACTGATCGCCATCATGCAAAAGATCATCGGAGAACAGGGCGTCGATGACGATAATCCTGAACGGCTCGATAAATGGAGCGCCGTCCTGTTGGGCGTGGTGATCGTGGCGATGGCTATCGGTCCGACATTCCGAAATCCGGTAAATCTCTACGGAAATGCCACTTGGGCAGCATATTACCTTTACAGGCTGATCGACAGTGCCGAAAATCCAGGCCACGGCTTGGAAGACACATTGGGTGTCCTTTCTGAAGGTGGTACCACTGTCATGTTCTCCTTCCCAACCGTTTACATCCCACTTCTGGTGAAGGGACCGAAAGCCTTCAACGATCCGAAATTGCGCAAGGCGATGATCAAATTGAATTCGGACTTGAACTGCGCTTTCGGACACCGCGTAGGACCTTTGTTCAAGCCTGTCATGAAACCTGTCGCCGTTGCGCTGGCAAAACTCCTTCGCGCCATTGCGAGAAAACTTAAAGGCGCCAAAGGTGGAATCGCCAAATGCTTTGCATGCTTCGCTGACGAGGATGACGAGGATGACGCGCAGAACCCCAACCATATCGAACTGCAGGTAGGCGGGACAGGCGCTCCACCACCAAATGTCGGCGCTGCCGCTACTGCCAATGATGCATGGATGCGGGCCGCTGAATGGGAGGCTGAATGGGAAGATGACCAACTCAACGATGAGGTTCTTGATCTTTTCGATCGCGACCCGGACCCCGAAGCTCAAATTTGGGACGAGACGGAGGATACCGAAGCCGTGGAAGAAACCAGGCGTCGTATCCGCTCAATCATGATTGAGGTCTTCAGGAACCCAACGGTGGATAATTTCTACAGGCACATTGTCACGGTCATGTAGCTGAAGCGGGGAATGGTCCATAGCTCCCTTATAGATTCCAGGAGTTTAGCGCTCTTGCTTCCTTATCCAATAACCAAATCCGGGCTATAGAATTTTACCTTGATCCTTGTCCTTATGAGCTATGCAAACATATCGCATTACTGTGCAAACCCCGTTAGCGTGAAACGGCAACAAGCTTGATTAGCTGCCATGGCGAGCAACGCAAAACACGTCTGCAGCCATCATTGCGATACAGGTCTCAGCGCAACGAATTTCAGTTGGATAACTACGATGCCGGACGCCCGCGTTGTGCCAACTCATCGGCCAAATCACGGGGATGCGATGCCTGTCTTCGCTCCAGGGATGAAGGTGAAACGTGACAGGATTTGCCCACAACGGAGGTGACGTGGCATCGTCTGAACGGTGTGACGTGGCATCTCACCGGACACGTCAGCTCACCGGAAACGGTGTAGCGGCCTTTCCGAAGCATGAGTATAAAAACATCGGTTCAGAACCTCCCACCAGCAACACAATCACTGAACTCTTCATCTTCATCTTCATCTTCATCTTCATCTTCATCTTTCGAAATTCACCATGTCCGAACGTCAAGACACCTTCAATCTGGTAACGATCCAGGAAAAAAATCGTGCTTACAACGTCCTCGTCTATGCCTTGGGAAACACCGGTGCGGCTGACAGCGTACGTTTGATCGAAAATGGACATAAGGTTTACGTCCACACCGACCCCAAGCGTTCGCAAGACCTCATCAACCATGTGGAGAAAGACGGACTTCAGGCTTATGGTGACTACTTCAATGGCAACTATCACCCTAATGTCGTGCGCAATCTCGCGGAAGTCATGCCAAAGGTAGACGCCATCATCAACACCGTTCTACCGACAGGCCAAGCCGAAGCCGTGCGGGAATTGTTTAAGCACACCAACAGGAAGCAGGTCTATTACATGATCCATGGACTAGGACACGCCGGCTGGGTCAAGACCGATGAGAAGTCGCCGCATCTTCTTGTCGATGTCAACACCGCTTTCCAGGGCTCCAGGGTCCAGAAGGATGGCGAAGAAATCGGCAGGGTCCATATCGGCGCCTCCAAGGCAAACCTCACCCTATATGCCAGACGAACCGATGAGGAAATCGCCTCCAAGGACCCGTTTGATATCGTGTCCGAAGACGATCGCATCATGACCCGCATTCTTTTTCCGTCTCCAAACGCGATATGGAATACCGTCCCCTTTGCAGCCTACGGAAAATCTTCCGCTTTTGAACTTCATGCGCCACCGACTTTGCTCGGGATGATCGGGCTGAGCCATGATAAATGCCGCGGTGTACTGGATTACTACAAGGATCATGTCGGTAACGCATTCGCCAGAAATGTCATTCTGAAACTGGATGAAGCGCGCGTTGAATTCGGAGGCCCTAAGTGGATGAATTGGAACGCCCACAATATCATCAAGGCATGCGAGAACGACACGGGCCGGAAACTCAACACTGGCAACCCTCACGCGGATCTGAAGGTTTACGCGGATGGCAGGGGCAGACCCCCCGGAGCCGGGTATCTGCCTGAGCCTTTCGGCCCTTATGTCGTGGACGAAATACTATGCCATATGGTGCCCCTCTACGCGATGATGGTCGTCGCTGATTTCCCCATCAAGTACCGCAAACGCTACGAGGGCTTCATCGTATACGCCAGCATGGTCTATGACAGGGATTTCATGAGCGATGGAATGAACGCTGAAAAGCTCGGAATTGCTGATATGACCGCAGGACAGTTCATCGAGAAGTACCGTGGTGCGGGTTCTATCGAGTGAGTGGCGGCGCGTATGTAGGAACTGTCGATTTCGATACAATTGTTGTCACTAAAGACGGCTACCAGATGCTGATACCCTTCGACCTCGGCACGGAGGTTGGAAATTAGCCTCTTCCTAAAGCCCACCTAAACCCAAAAAAAAATAATAAAAAGCTACACGTCGCTGAGTAGCTAGACCGTATCGCTTGTCATTACTTAGAAAATCAAATTTGACGTGTAGAAAAATTTCCGTTCTCTCCAATTCTCTTACGTGGTCACCCTTCCACATCGCATTCATATTCAACAGGTCATTCCAGCCAGAACAATAGTAAATTACGCACGCAGCCCCTCAAACTCGAAACGCAGCAAAAAACATTTCTGTAGGTTTTCCTGTAGGAAGAGACCGTCATCAACGAAAACCCAATAACGTCTAACGGGGTCCCGCCTTTATATTTCCATCTGTGGATCTCCAATAGTGGTGCTTGCCAGATGGTAACACTCCTGAGACGTCTATGGAACTTCACTGCGTCAGCTGCCGGCAAATAGTAAAAATCAAATATGCTAATTTAAACTCTACATAACCCATCCTCGTCGGTGTTCGGGGCAAACTCTGTCCCATCAGCTTTATCAGCTGAGAAATTGGGAGATTGCTCCTCGTTTGTCTCTAACTCGGCGAGGGTTTCCGGGTCGTCGCCTAAACTGTCTAATTCGTCCTGGCTTGCCTCTAACCCGTCGAGGCTCTCGGCTTCATCGCTAAACCATGGGACAAAGATTTCTTCGTTCTTGCGGAAGTCTTTTCTGAACTCGTCCAATCTCCTTAGCAGCTCATACGTCTCAAAGCCGAACTTTACGGTGAACACCTCGTTGGAAACATCGCTATCGTCTAAGTCGGAAACATCGGGATGCTGAAATTGAAAATCCTGGAGGAATAGCAAGGTGCACAAGCTCGGATCTCCCATGCTATCTGGGCTCTCTTCGATTAATTTTTTGAGTATTCTGTCCCAATCCCACCCGTCGCCGAAAGTTTGCAGAATTTCTTCTTCTCCGAACCAGATACTATCGGGAGTTACGAGATAGTCATTCTCAACTAGCCCGAAAACATGGTCCTCGATCTCATTGTATACTGTCTTCACGAAGAAAACGAAGCGAGTACCTTCTGCTCTCATTTCTCTTATTTTTTTAATTAAAATAGAGCAATTTGGGTCATTGTCGATCCGTAAGAGAAAGACGAATACGATAAGCTATAAATTGTTAGCTATTGAATAACGAGATGAAGAAACGGACCTTTTTTGCTTTTCCAAATTGAAATGCGTCACCGTGCTTTATCATCTCGTTCCAACTGGGACACCGCCCATGCTCTTCTTTGGAAACAGTTGTATCCATTATTGTAACTCGACGCGGCCTGGCAGCATCGATCGCATATACAGCTCACTTTATACCGTGACACCTATTCCTAGCACACGACGCTGCATTTTGAGGAAGGTCGCGCCCCTGGACAGCTTACGCAAATCCGACCGGATATTTCACGTTCCGAGATCGCGTGTCCAATAGGGTCTGCCAGCGCGCGCGTGACGACCGAGCGAACCGTGTTCCACTACCTCGCCGACCACTAGAGGGATGAGCCAACCAAGCCACGACGCATAGCGTTGGACGCGTCTGCTTTGCCACGTCAACACACACTCACAAACCAATTCGTAATCGGCAGCTTGAAGGGTGGGTGCTTATGGCTTTTTTCTGAGTGGCATCATCCGCGGCATGCCGCTCCAATCCTTCATGTGATAAGCGCCTTCGAAACCGCGCGTCATACACTTCCCGGATAAGAAATTACCTCGCTTGCCAGCCAATCGTCTGGCTCACTAGAAGTCGCAATCACCGATCGCCCCTCGATTGAGGAGAAAAACCTGCTCAGCTTAGACGATACGTCAGTATCGGCCTTGCTCTTTCCACTGGAAATGAATGGCATCCGTCTTGGCAGGGATGCTGTGCTGGCAGAACTATCCCGATTGAGCCTATACGCGTCAGCTGCTTTTGCTCAGCCCCGCTCGCCAGGCTAGGGTGCCAGCGCTTAGGAGAATTTTTCATGGGCAAACCCATTCTGCAGTCACCTTTATGTTTTTCTATTGTCTGCTTTCCTTAGACAAAAAACTATAAAAACTCGGCAATCTCGTTTTAAAATATCATTTCACTACCCGTTCACTCACATCATTCGCAACATCGTTCAGTCAATCAAGCACTTAACCCCAGGCGCCTCTAACAGAATAGCCATGGCCGTAAGTTTCTCTTCACATGTGACAGTCGGTCCAATGCTGGTGTCCTAACTTCTGCAGGCTCCTACCTATGTTTTCCCATCCGTGGACCTTCCAAAATGGCGCCTGCCAGATGGCATGGCACTTAAGACATTCTTAGACCTTCACTCCATGAGCAACCTGTCCAAGAAAGGCCATGAAAAATGGGATCATATGCAGATTGCAACACATCGTTTCTATTATCGCCCGGGCGATAACCTTCCCGAAAATGGCCTCTCGACTATGCGCGCATCCACGGCCGAAGGTCACCGCCTCCACGAGTTCGATATTGTTTTTTCAGGCAGAGAAGCGGTTGTCGATCACGACTTCAGCGCCATGCGTAACCTCGGCGTTGATGCCGAATTTGCCCATCTCTCTGAGGAGGACGTTGTGGGGCAGCCGATCCTCATCAGACGCTTCCAGAACAACGACTTTTCGCCTGAAAGTACCGCGTCTGGGGACACTTTGGCCACCGCCATGACAACGATTAAGGAACTCTTGAGACGGGTTCCCGACGGGACCGGGTTTCCTGATTGCCGCAACATGGAGATCGCTGAGTTCTGGGCTAAACTCAGCCATGAGGATGCCCACGAGTCCATGCTTCTTATGTTCTACACTTTCGCCTTCCATGACGGAGAAGAGGTTGTAAAATGGGTCGAGGAATTTAAACCTCACCGAGACTGGAAGATCCGCAGCAAATTTGTCCTCAACTTTTATCCATCCGAGTTGCTCACTGTCGCCAAACGACGCGGCATGCCCGCCACCACTGTCGATGAGCTTGTTGAGGTCGGCAAATTAGTGATGGAGAGCTTTCCTAAAGCTGGGATCAAGCTCTTCGGCCTCGTCGCCATGTGCTCCGGCCTCACACCTGATGATTTTCCCGGTTTCGACACCTTGAGCGACAAGGAACGTTTTGCGATCTATGCTGAACAGGCAATGGTGAAACTCGTCGAATGGGCCAGGACCAACGCCCAGTTTCCCAACTTGAAGATCGGATCCGGCACGCGCGCGTATGACGTTTCTATTCCGCAGTCCGATGGCACCAGGTCCTACTTCACATATGATCTCATGACGGGAAAGATGCTGCCATGGCCGACATCCACTGTCGAACGCCGTATCAAGGAGCTTTATTCCACCCCTGGCATTGCCGAAAGCGTTATGCGACCGGATTTCATCATCACTGATGAGCCTGAAAAGGCGGCTTTGCGATGCTGCGGTATCCCAGCCGACACCTCTCTCGGCTTCACCCATCCCCGCTTCGACGCCGTTCTCTCGGACGAACATTAGACGATAATCGATGCTTCACGGCTGAGGATTGATGTCAATGTGGGTTATTCGGAGGATCCGCTGGTTCAGGCCATGTTTTTGCTTTTACTCGCTCCTAAACGCTCGCTATTTGACGGAACGTTTGGTTTGAACTTCGCTTGATTTTAATAATCGAATTAGGATTGCGACTTAAGATAGAAAATACACAATGCGTCTATCAGTAAAATTTTATCTCCAGGTATTATGCTCACTCGCTGCACTGACTGCCCATTTGGAGTATTTCGGCTATATGCTGTAAACGCTCGGTCTGTTCGCGCGTGCAAAAACTTAGGCGGACTAATCTGGCAAGATATAATGGTTAGGGTTAGGGTTAGGGTTAGGGTTAGGAGATGTTTACATCGGCATATATCCTGCCCAACACAAATTTTGAAATGGCCTGCTGCCGGTTTCATGGACATCGAGTTAAGATATTCCTCCTGAAACCGGAGAGCATGAATACAAAGACGAATATTCAGCCGCGAGTATAAGCTTGAGGCTGTGAAGCTTGTCAGGGAACGTGGGGTCACTGTTGCCCAGGCGGCGCGTGACCTTGATGTCGACGAGAATGTGTTGCGCAAATGGGTTCGGGAATACTGCGACGACCCCGGCCAGTCTTTTGCCGGAAAAGGCCAGATAAAGCCGGAGCAGCTTGAGATCGAGCGGCTCCGGCGTGAAGTCGCCAAGCTGAAGGCTGAGGGTGATATCCTAAAAAGGCCGCAGCCTACTTTGCCAGGGACGCGATATGAAGTTCGCATTCATTGCAAAGCACCGTTCTCTGGCCGGTGGACAAGGCGAACACGCCGGTTGTGCTGCTTCGCCGCAAGCAAGGTATCATCAATGCCAGCTTCTAGAGGCGGCCGAAGGCGCTGGAGGACGAAACACCAAGCCGAAGTGGCTCCCGTCGAATGCAAGTCTGGACTATGCCGGTGAAAGACCTCTGAGAAAAGCTGGTGGGTGTCGTCGCAAAGCGGAGCTCTTGCTTATCTCGTAAATCCATTTGTGACGTGCGAACTGCGGGTTTGCGGCCATCGGCTTCTGCCGGGGAAGTATCCATTGCGAAACCAGGGAGAGGGTCATGAGCCTTTGTAATCGCGTCAGCGCATCCGCGCCGCCGCGTCGGATATGATGTGCTGCTCGAACCAAAGGGGATCCCCTGCCCACAAGAAGCTCTCTTGGCACTACGTAAGAAATGTTGTCGTGCATTCATGTCGGGTTAGTTCACCGAACGGCTCCGGGCCTTGCCGTCATTGACGGCTACATGTTGGTGTCCTCCCTCGCAGCTCGCAAACAAGTCGATCCAGAACACCTTCATCGAAACCTCATGCCGCTGCCCGACCAGTCCCCGGGGTTAGACACTCTTGATCGCCAATCCGTGCCACGATCACCGTATTTGGGACTGGCGCAGTGACAACAAAATCACACGCCGCGCTCAGGCATCGGGTGCCGGCCGTTCGCTCCAGTCATCAGGGTCGGGATCCAGGTTGGAACTACCGTAAATTAATAACAGGCTGCAATTCTACCGAGAGGTGTTGCGGCCGTTTTTAGAAGAAGGTCAGTTTAAACGGTGTTACGGCGGCCCCCATCGCCGCGGCATCCGGTTTGATTTCAGAGACTATCAACTTCGGCGCGGCACGCCAGACGCCATAGCGCGGCTTCCCAAACAGGTGCGTCCGCTCAATCATCATTTCCGCCAGGGCCGGTGGAATTTGGCCACCAAACACGATGGCTTGCGGGTCGTACACGGCCCAAATTGCATTCACAACCCGATTGTAGGCAGGGGTCACCTCATCCAGCCACTCCAGCACACCCGGCCATTTGGGGTCGAAGTGTTTTCGCAGATAGGTGATCGACGGCACGTCCACACCGCGCGCTCTGAGCTTTTCCATGACAAGCTGAAGGGCCGGGCGTCTGTTCACCTCGTCGTCATCATACATTTGCGAAAATTCACCGGCATTGCCGTTCCCGCCATGCAGCAACTCGCCGTTCCAGATCAGGCCACCGCCAAAACCGTAATTGAAGCTCAAATAGGCAAAGTCCTTTATATACCGCCCTACTCCGAACATGGATTCCGCTACCGTACCCGTCTTTCCGCCGTTAAGTGCCCAAACCGGCCTCTCAAAGTAGCTCGTCAACAGGGGCCCGAGCTCGATCAGCGACCATTCGTGCAGGGGCAGGGATGCGTTGAAGCTTGTACCGCTGACATGGAAACCTGCAACCCCCAGCCCGACACCGAAGAATTGCTCGTCGGAAAGCGAGAGAGGTAACTGCTGCTGGCGGATCCAGTCACGGACGCGCTCAAGCGCCTGGGCAACCGTGCGCTCGCGCAACTGCACGTTCGTTTCGGCGAGGACCTTTCCGGCAAAATCCATGAGGCAGACGTCGATGACGTCGGTGTTAACGGACATGCCGCAGGACCAGGCATAGCGGCTCTCCAACGTCAGCATCGGGCTCGGCTGTCCCTTGCCCAGCCCCGCCTTCGGAGAACCAAGATTGATAATGCCGCGCTCGGCCAGTTGGTCGAGCAGTCGATGAATCGTTTGCTGTGCCAGGTCTGTAAGACTGGTCAATTCCGTTCGCGAGACCCCTGGGTTGCGCCAGATGACCCGGAGAAGGGTTCGTTCATTAGGCGTCGCAACCGCGTCGTCAGTCGGGCGAAAGAAACGCGGAGAGATCAATGTCTCCGGCGAATATCCCATTCAGTTTTCTCCTCAAATCTACCATTGCTGAGTACTAAGTCTGAGCGGTTACGCTGCGTTGACCCATAACTCGCATTTTTTCTGGCATCAAGGTCTTGCACTTTGTCGTATTATTGTTACTCTACATGAGTAACTAAGGCGTCGCCATGACTTGCCGAGGAGGGCTCGGTGACGTTCCAACAGGAGGGCATCATGAAACTTTCCACTCTAGCGGCGTCGGCCGCGCTTCTTGGCTGCGCAGCGTCCGCAAACGCTGCGAACATCGATTTCTGGTACGGCAATATAGGCCCTGTCGAGGTGGCCATCAGGGCCCAGTGCGACGCGTTCAACGCCGCCCAGAGCGAGCACAAGGTCAATTGCGTCGGACAGGGCAGCTATGAAGTCCTGATGCAGAAGGCGATCGCCGCCTATCGTGCCAAGAATGCCCCGGTCCTGCTGCAGGTTCTCGATGCCGGCACGCTCGACATGATGCTGTCGGGTGCCGTCGAGCCGGTCCAGGACCTTCTGCCCGATGTGAAGTGGGATAGCTACATTGCCGGCGCCCGCGCCTATTATGAAACGCCGAAAGGCAAGCTCTTCGCACAGCCCTACAACGCATCGACACTGCTGTTCTACACCAACAAGACCGAACTCGAGAAAGCCGGTATCACCAAGACCCCGGGCACGTGGGAAGAGGTGGTCGAGGCTGCTCGCAAGCTAAAGGCCGCCGGCAGCACCTGCCCGTTTGTGACCAACGCCGAACCCTGGGTCGTCTTTGAACAGTTCTCAGCCCGCCACGGCCTGCCGATCGCCAGCAAGCACAATGGCTATGATGGGCTCGACGCCGAATATGTGTTCAACACGACACTGGCCGCCAAGCACCTCGCCAACCTCGTGGACTGGCGCAAGGAAGGTCTGGTTCGCCTGAATGCCGATACGAAGGGCGGAAATCTCGTCGCCGCGTTCAGTTCGGGCGAATGCGCCATGATCGAGGCATCCTCCGGTTCCTATTCCACCTTCACCAAGGCATTCGAGGGGAAATACGAAATCACCGTCGGCATGGCGCCAATGTACAAGGATCAGGAACGTCACAACACGCTGGTTGGCGGCGCGTCGATCTACATCATGAAGGGGCATGACAAGTCGGAGATCGAGGGAGCCAAGGCTTTCCTCAATTTCCTGCGCCAACCTGCCCAGCAGATCTCCTTTGTGGCTGCGACCGGCTATGTGCCCGTCACCAATGACGTCCTCGACGCCATCGCCAAGAGCCCGGAAGCGAAGTCGCCGAAATACGCGACAGCGGCGGTCGGCATCGAGTCGATGAGCAAGCCTTCCACGCCTGACACCCGCGGCATTCGTCTGGGCTCCTATATCCAGTTCCGGCAAATCTGGACGGAAGAAACGCAGAAGGCCTTTGCTGGTCAGCAGACGATGCAGGTGGCACTCGACAACGCCAAGAAACGTGGCGACGAATTGCTGCGGCGCTTCCAGCAGACCTACCAGGGCGTAGAACTACCCTGATCCTAAATCATGATGCGGGGCTCATTTGCCCCGCATCATTCCCACAATTCGGGGTATGTCATGTTTCTTGAATCCACCATGTTCCGGCATCGATGGCTGCCGCTGCTTTTCGTGGCACCGCTTTTCCTGCTGGTCATTCTGTTTTTCTACGCTCCGGTCTTTCAGGCATTCTACTGGTCGTTCTATCTGGAGCGTCCGTTCGGCGGTGGCTCCGAATTCGTCGGCTGGGAGAATTTTGCCCGCGTGCTCTTAGATCCGGAGTTTTGGAAAGCGAGCTGGCGCACGCTGATCTTCATGGCGACGGCCTCGACGCTTGCGGTTCTCGTTCCGCTTATTCTTGCGATCGCCGCCGATCGCGCAGTGCGGATGTCGCTTCCAGCCAGAAACGTCCTGGTCTGGCCAAAAGGCATTGCGGGAGCTTCGATCGGCCTGGTCTTCTCCTTTATCTTCAATCCGTTCGTCGGGGTCCTCACGCCGCTTAACACGCTGTTTCCGGGCCTGTGGAATCCGGGCTTCGACAGTTTCGACTCCTATGTCACGCTGATCGCCGCGCATGTCTGGGGCAATATCCCGTTCAACTTCGTGATCCTTCTCGCCGGCCTTCGCGCCATTCCGCATACGATCGTTCAAGCCGCCGCCATGGATGGCGCCGGGCCCTGGCGGCGCATCCTCGATGTGCAGCTGCCACTGATCATGCCGCAGCTATTCCTGACGCTGGTGCTGGAATTTACCGAAAGCGTCACCTCTGCCTTCGCGCTGATCGACACGATCACCAAGGGTGGGCCGGGCGGCGCCACGACGCTGCTCGTCTACAAGATCTATCTCGACGGCTTTGGCAGCTACGACCTGTCCGGCGCTTCCACCCAGACCGCGATCCTGATGGTCTTCTTCATTCTCGTTGCCGCTCTGCAGTTCGCACTGCTCGGCCGGCGCATCAACTACGAGCGCTAAGCCATGGTCGAGAACGCACGCTCCATCAACATCGTCGCCAACCTGATCCTGATCATCGGCATCGGCTTTATTGTCGGGCCGCTGTATCTGACGGTGACCACCGCATCGCATTCTTACGAGTTCATGCTCCAGAACGGTCTCGTCTGGTCCTTTGGCAGTGACTTCCTCGTTAATATCAAGCGGATCTTCACCGAGACCTCGATCCCCTTGCAGATGATCAACAGCCTCATCGTCGCAACGGGCAACGCCGTCGCGACCTGCGTCCTGTCTTTCCTGACCGCTTATGCAATAGTCTATTTTCGGGTTCGCTGGGCGAGCGTCGTCTTCGCGCTGATCCTTGCGACCGTGATCCTGCCGCTCGACATGCGGTTCGTTACGACCTATCAGGTCGCATCCAACGTCTTCTCGCCGGTCAATGCCGTCCTCGATGCAACGGGGCTCAATGACCTGATCGCGAGCGTGGTCGGCGCGCCCTTCCATGCGGAATGGAGCATTCTCAACACCCATGTTGGGCTGGTCGTACCGCTGCTCGCACACGGCATGGGAACATTCCTGTTCCGGCAGTTCTTTCTGACTTTGCCGAAGGATCTGTTCAAAGCGGCTCGGATGGACGGGGCGGGGCCGATCCGGTTCTTGGTTGACATCCTGCTTCCCCTGTCACGAACAACTTTTGCCTCGCTGTTCGTGCTGACGTTCCTCAGCGGCTGGACGCAATATCTGTGGCCGCTTGTCGCATCGTCCACGGCCGAGATGCAGACGGCAGTCGTTGGTCTGGCGCGGCTTGTTCCCGACGAAGGCGCCGTACCCGACTATCCGCTGATCATGGCGGGCGCCATCCTCGTATCCATCGTTCCCCTGACGATGATCGCTCTTTTGCAGCGCTATCTCGTCCAGGGTCTCGTCCTATCGGAGAAATGACAATGAACGCCATCGATCCCGCGATTCATATCGCGGCAGCCAATATCAGGCTCGACGGAGTGACGAAATCCTACGGCGCCATGACCGTCATTCCGAAGCTCGACGTCGAATTCAGGGCAGGGGAATTCACCGTCGTTCTTGGCCCCTCAGGCTGCGGCAAGTCTACCCTGATGCAGATGATTGCGGGCCTCGAACGGATCAGCGGCGGAAAGATCGTCATCGGCGACCGAGAAGTACAGGATCTTGAGCCGAGGGAACGTGGCTGCGCCATGGTCTTCCAGAACTATGCGCTCTATCCGCATATGACCGTCTTCGACAACATCGCCTACAGCCTCAAGATCGCAGGTCTTTCGAAAGCCGAACGACGCGTCCGCGTCGACATCGTCGCGAAGATGCTTGGCCTGGCGGACCATCTTGACCGCAAGCCAGGCCAACTGTCTGGCGGCCAGCGGCAGCGTGTAGCCATCGGCCGCGCCATCGTCCGCGAGCCTGCAGTACTGCTGTTTGACGAACCGTTGTCGAACCTCGACGCGCAATTGCGGCACGATACCCGCATCGAACTGGCCGAACTGCATCGGCGGATTGGCGCGACGACCGTGTTCGTCACCCACGATCAAGTCGAGGCGATGACGCTGGCCGACCGGATCCTGATCCTCAACAAGGGTGAGATCGAGCAATACGATACGCCGAAAGCGATCTATCATAAGCCGGCATCGATGTTCGTCGCGAAGTTCATCGGCTCGCCGCCGATGAACATTCTTCCAATTAAAAGTGACGGATCGGTGCTTCGCTTATCCGACGGCCAGCCGGTCGCCAAATGCCATCTCAAAGGCGAATTCCAGCTCGGCGTCCGACCCGAGGATATCCTGGTCGACACAACGGGAGACGCTTCGGCTATCAAAGCCCATGTCCGCTATCGCGAGGATCTTGGATCACATTCGATCCTGGTCGCCGATCTCTCAGGGACCATGGTTCGCATCACGACGCCGTTCGGCTCGCAGGCGCCCGAAAGCAACGTCCTACTCCTCTCATGTCCCCAGACCAAGCTGCACCTCTTCGACACGGTGACCGGCAAGGCAATTGCAGGGGCATTCACCGCTACAACGAAAGACCAAAAATGAACTATTTTGACTACATGACCGATCCTCATCGCCAGTGCGCGATCGTCGCGCATCGCGGTGTCTGGCAGGATGCTCCGGAGAACAGCCTTCTTTCGATCCAGCGGGCAATCGAGGCAGGGTACGACGTCGTCGAGATCGACGTGCGCCGTACATTGGACGGCGAGTTCGTTCTCCTGCACGACGATACACTTGAGCGCATGGCTGGACTGCGCAGTGAGCCGGGGCAGCTTACGCTTCAGGAACTGACGTCGACTTCGCTGCGCAACCGCGACGGCGGGTCGGATAACAACTTGACCGACGAGAAGCTTCCCAGCTTGCGCGATGTGTTCGAGCTGACCCGTGACAAGATCTTCATTCATCTGGACATCAAGCACCGCCACGTCATTCCGGAGGTTTTGGCTTACGCTCAGAAAATGGGTGTGGACCAGCAAGTCGACTTCTGGGCCGATCTCAAGACCGAGGACGACGTCTGCTGGATCAAGGACAATATTGCCTCCCACGACGTCCCGTTTATCGCGCGCACGCATCTGGAGCACGATGATGCCGATGCGCAGGTGGAACTTGTCTTCCGGTTGAAGCCGCTGATCTGTGAGGTCTCGTTCAAGGACATAGCGCAGGTCGAGGCGATCAGGCAGCGTTTCAAAGACGCTGGCATTACCTTGTGGGTCAATACGCTCGATGGCGTTGCCTCACCAGGCTTCACGGACACCGCCGCTCTCAAAGATCCCGATTCGATCTGGGGCCGGTTGCTCAGGGCCGGCTTTTCCGCCGTGCAGACGGACGAAATGGAGACATTGCGCTCCTACCTTGCTGCACAAAAAGTAGCGAAGGCGAGGACAAAGACCACCGTTTGAGGTCCGTCCATCGTCGCAGAAAGAGAGGACGTAGTGGAATTCGATCTTCGAGAACTAGGTCACAAGCTTCGTGAGGCCGCCTGGCGGGAAATCCTCCCTCGGTTCCAGCAGGTGAAGGACCTCGACGTCCGCAGCAAATCGGATGCCACGGACCTAGTCACGGCGGCCGACGAAGCTGCCGAGCGCTTTCTCGCCCGAGAGATTGCACACATGTTGCCTAAGGCGCTGTTCGTAGGCGAGGAAGGTGCGTCGAAAGATCCCGCGCTTTTGGATCGACTTGCCAAAGCCGAACTGGCGGTCGTTGTCGATCCTCTGGACGGAACGGCCAATTTCGTGGCGGGCATGCCGCTCTTCGGAGTCGTAGCAGCGGTCGTGCGATACGGGAAAGCGATTGCGGGGGTTATCTACGATCCGATGAGCGATGACTGGATGATGGCAGAACAGGGCGGCGGCGCGTTTTTGATTCGCGCTGATGAAACCGAAAGGCGGCTCCAGATATCGCAGCCGGCATCTTTGGCCGAGATGACAGGCTATGTCTCAACGGATTTTTTGCCGGAAGTGGTCAAGCCGGGCGTTCTTGCAAAGCTGGCGAAACCTCGGATGTTCTCCAGCCACCGCTGCGCGGCGCACATGTATCGCGCCTTTGCGAGCGGTCATGGCCATTTCGTGATGCTCGATCGGCTAACGCCCTGGGATCATCTTGCAGGGACATTGATCGCGACCGAGGCCGGCGCTCACGTGGCCTGCCTGGATGGATCCGCCTACGATGCCACCAAGCGTTCGGGCGCACTTCTGACGGCAACTGATCCCGACAGCTGGCAGGTTCTCGTCCGCGAGGTGTTCGCGCACGAGTGCTGGGGCTTCTCGGAGAAGGCGTCAGCCGCGAGTGGTCGGCCATGGCAGGGCCTGTATGGATTCCGAAATAACGGCTGAGCAAGCCGTTGTCTGTCGACTGGCGCAGTAGAGCCAGCGTCCTCCTCCCGGAGGGGCCGTCGCCCGCGTTCATACGCACCTGTGGAAAGCAGGCGACGGCTCGCGCTGGGGCAACTGCTATTGTTCGGTTTGGCGCAAGTTAAGGATGGCGTCTCACGGACGTTCGGGGCAAGACTTAGAACGGTCCTTGCATTAGAGCCCGACCGAGATCATCGCCCAGGACCGCGCCCGTCTTTAAGCCGAGGGTGCCCGGCGTGGCGCACCTCAGGTGACTCGGGTCGCGGGTCGCTGGCATCTTCAATAATCTTGGTGGGGCGTAACGTGTTGCCGTCGGTCGCCATCGCAAAGCCGTGCGGGTCGCAGGAAAGGCCTGGAGTACCGAAATGGATAACCGGACGGAGGTCGACTTACACTCCTCGTTGGAGGCAGACGCAAAGCACGGTGACCTGCGCATCGCCGGCCTCCCGCGCGTCACATCTGTATCGATCCCTTTCGCGAATATCTTGAACACCACTCGCAGAATGGAGGAGAACGGTGGCTTTCTATGGGCCGATTAAACAGCGCGGATATGACGGCAGCAGAGCGACCCTTTTATCGTCGGCTGGCCCCTCGTCGGCAGGCACTTTCGCTCAACGCGGCGACGCCACAACGGCGATCGCCATCGCGACGCGTTTGCGCATGGCTGTTAAGCGAAGAGCCGAACGCACTCGATAACGCCACTCAACGCTTTCTTCATTATCTCTTTGAACACGCCCCGAAACTCAAGGTCGCAGGGGACTCCGCACGACGATTTGCTGCTTTGATCCGCGGCGATGACGAGGCAGCCCTTGAGCACTGGATCGCCGATGCAGCTGGCACCGAATTGGATGCTCTGGCCAAGGGCATTAGACGCGACATTGACGCCGTCAAGTCAGCCGTCACCTACCCATGGAGCACGAGCCCAGTCGAGGGTCGTATTAACCGCCTCAAGACACTCAAGCGGCAAATGTACGGACGCGCTGGATACGAGCTGTTGCGAAACCGACTATTGGCGGCAGCCTGACCGCCGCCTGCAGAGATGATCCGGCTGAAACCATTGATCACCACCAAAAGAGCGGAAGAACCCTTGATTGACGCTGAATCCCATCGAGATCGCCGCGACGCGGGAAACTGCGGTCGCCGCCGAGCAGTAAGGGAGGAACATCCCGTGTCGGTGTGTAGGTAGGCTAACTGCTCACGTTGAGCAAGCATACCTGTCCAACAAGCAGCAGAAGGTTAAATCGAAGCATTGTCTCGACAAATTATTGACTGAAAGCATGGGAGATTTCGATAGGCGGCTCACACAATCGCACCGATGCAATCGCGGGTTGGCCACCGAGTCCGCGCTGACGACGTCATTTAACATCAGAGTTCCTCAACGAGCTCAGCAAATACGCTCACCCTTGCCGAGGAGCGCTAGCAGCCCTTTTCGCCAGAGACGTCAACATAGAGGCAACAGAAAACCGCCCGCTCGACGCTTTTGCCGACAGATGGCGCAGATAGCCGCCTGGCGAAGTGATATGCCCATAGCGCTCGAGAATACAGGCGATCGTCACCGCGGCCATTTCATGGCCCATCGCTTCGCAGGCTTCTTCGTACGCCGACGGGCTGATGCCGAGCATTGTTCGCACGACCGCAGCAGAAGCCATCAAGTCGCGCCAGTTATCGATGCGCGCCCCTCGCCCGTAAGCGATGATCTCCGGACAGGCGCGCAACACCATACGGAGTGGAAGTGCCTCTCGTGGGCGCGACACGGCGGCGGCATCCGACCGATGTCGCGCGCCCACGCTGGTTTCGGCGTCAGAAATCGGCGAGGCAACAGCCGGACCTTCCGCCGCCTCGATTTTTTGCCGGCTGCTGCTTGGTGCCGAGCCGAGCACCGCTTTCCGGGCTTGCTTTGTTCCGTCGCATGTTGCTTCCGGGTCTCCCGTCCCGTCTTCCCTTATTCTGCAAGGCCTACGCCGGAGCTCAGGTTCTCCGCTCTGCTCCTTTCCAAAGCTAGGCTCAAGTTCAAAATAGTATTCTGTTTCTTGATTCTGTATGTGTAGGCGGATTACGTGGTCATTGCTGCCGTTTTTTTGTGTTTTTAAACTAATTTTCAACATGTTGAGCACGCGCTTCTTGAGTTCCGCGAGCCTTTGTGTGCGCTCCTGGAGCTCCCCGTGCGCCGTGCGGCGTGTGGAAGAGGTTGCCAGCGTATTGTACTCCGCCTGAAAGGCGAACCAGTCGCCTGCCGCCCCTTGGACAATCGCAGCCTCAATGAGTTTGCGGATGTCGCGGCGCAGAAGCGTGATGCCTTCACGTAAAGCGGCCTGCCTAGCGCGTTCGGCCGCCACCTCTTGCGCCAGCTGAGCCAATTCGCTGGCTCGTGCCAGCAGTGGCGAAAGGTCGAAACCAAATGCAGCCTCGATGCGTCCGTCGCGCCCCTTACGTGCATACCGCTTGCCGTTGGGGCTGTCGCGCCTCCATATGAGACCCGCCTGCACCAGGAGCCAAAGGTTTTCACGCAGTGTCGTACCGGCAATGCCGTTGGCGCGTGCCGAAAGCTGCGCATTGGATGGAAATACTACCAGGTTGTCATCAGCCGAAAGATCTGTCTGCGGATGAAACGAAAGGAGAGCACTCAACACCGAGAGCGCCCGGTCCCGCAGGTTGAGCCGCACGCGAGCGTCGCAAATATCGCGCAGCACCCGCCATTTACTGACCGCACCTGGACGCCGCACGTCTGCTTGTGCCGCGTCGCAATTCCACGCGCCGAACTGATCCGATCCCAGTATCTGCGCCTGAACCTGGACAAGCGCCATCGACCGACTCCCGAAGGGAGTCGTCACCTTTCCCACTTGCATGCCTTTACCTTTCGTGAAGGCAAAAGAAATCGTTCACCCAGAGGCGTTGCAACAACTTGACACTGTTGAGAGGAAGTGCGAATCTCGGTCTTGCTAGAGAATGAGATAAGGTCTTCCACGTGTTTGCGTCGGGGGCCTTTTTCTTTTGCGTTGAGTTTCCTTTCAGTTCCGGCTGCAGACTGTGCGGCCATCTCTGATTTGCTTATCCTGTTCGGAATAGAATTCTGGCAGGCCTTGTCTTTGGTAAACGACCAAAAGATCGATTTGCCCGAAATTCAACCTTTCTCCTTCTTGAAGCGGCACCAACTTCGGCGCCACCCAACTGCGGATGTCACGGCTCCTTCAATCAGCGTGGCGAAACAATAAGATCCGTCGACGATCCGGATGCGACAACCGCCCGGACGCTCACATGTGAGCGTGCCCACCTTTCCAGCGCCCGCAGGACCGGCTCTAGGCTGCGGCCGTGGGCGGTGATCGTGTAGTCCACCCGCACGGGCACTTCAGCATAGACGCGCCGCTCCACCAGGCCCTCGGCTTCAAGTTCGCGCAGCTGGTTAGTGAGTGTGCGCGGGGTGATTTCGCCCAGCGCCCGGCGAAGTGCGCTAAAGCGCGCTGTTCCTGAAAAGAGCTGGAATAGGATTACGCATTTCCAGCGACCGGATAGCACCCCCGCCGCGGCATCCACGAAAGCGGCCGAGCTTTCTGCCTCGAGAGTTTCGCCGTCATCAGGCCATAGGGCAAGAGCCCTCTCGGCAAAAAGATTGCCTGCAGGCCCAGTTGTTCGTTTTGTCGGCGCGGCGGCTGACTGCATTGTGGTATCCTTCCTGCACTATGGCGCGTTCGTGACGGTTGCATCATCTTCGAACCACAAGGGAGGCACAAGCAGTAGTCATGAAGATTCCTTTCGGGTTCCGTTACAATTGTCGAAAAGCATCGCTCTGCATCTCTATGAACTGCTGAGCGAAACAACGGTACCTGGCGTACCGCTGCCATCTGACAGGCCCTCCAGAACATAGGAGGCGATCATGCTGCGAACTCCGGTATGGATGCTACTGCGATGCGAGCGTTCGTGCCAGATCAGCGACACCTGATAGGCCGGCGGAGTAGGCCCCTTCGTGGGCAAAAAACTCTCTAGCCCGTATCTCGACGCAAGAAACCGAGCTGAAGAGGTCGGCAGCACCAGCACGGCATCGGTTTCCTGCACTAGTCGCGCTGCAGTATGGATGTCGGGAACGGTCAGCGTTTCGCGACCGCGCGGGCGCAGAGCTTCCAATCCATCGTAGGCCTCTCCAAAGCCAGTATTGTAAGTGGAGCCGATACGCAGCGAGAGGAACCGGCCGAGATCGGCGAAAGGGATTTTGCCATTCGCCGCGACGTGACCACGCCGGCTCAGACAGAGCGCCGGCACGGGCGGAAGCGCCCGGCAGAAGAAGCCCGCTGGCGTGTCATCGGTTATGCCGAGGGCCATGTCGATGCGCCCGTCCTCCAGCTGCGAGATTACGTTGGTGAGCCCGATCAGCGGCATGAAGACGGTCGTGGGCGAAACCTCCCGGAAATAGCCGCCGAGGCTCGACACTAGGAGCAGCGCCAGGTGATCTGGCATAGCGACGCTGAAGCGCTCCGGGGCCTGCACTCGACCGGAGAAAATGGTGCTGATGTTTCCGAGTGCTGCTTCCACCTTGGGCGCCAGCACCCGCGCAAGCGGCGTTAATTCAAACGCGCGGTTGCTACGCGCCAGAAGCTCGTCGTCGAACATCTGCCTCAGCCGGGCTAACGCTCTGCTGATAGCGGGCTGGCTGAGCCTCAGCTCATTGCCGGCATGGGTGAGGTTGCGCACCCGCAAAAGCGCGTGGAGCACAATAAGGAGGTTGAGGTCGAAGCCACCGAGATCGAAATCCCCTTGGCCATCTTCCGCCTTGGCCGCAACACTCGATGCCATAATGTCCTACGCGTCCGGGTAAACAGAGCGCAGAATGCGGATATACGCCTGGTCCTGCGCCACAACTGTTCTGACGGCGTCGCCGATCTCGTTTATCACCCGGTGCCGCGTCGTCCCCGACGCGCCAGCAAGCCAGTACATGGACACCTTTTGCTGCGGGATCGCGATCGGTGGCAGAAGCGCGGACAGACGCAGCGTGCGCGTCAGCCATCCCGCGACGGATCGTGGCACGGTGAGCGCGAGCGCGCTTTCTGACACCATGAGCGCTGCGCTAGTGACGTCCTGGACCTCAAAAAGCTGGCTGCGCCGCCGGCCATAGCTCATGAGAGTATCCACGACTTGGGGAAAGGTTTCCGAGCCGTTTTCCACCAGACGCACATGGGTCAGATCAAGGAAATGACTCTCGCTAGGGCGGATACCGCCAAATTGATGTCGCTCGAAGGCAACGAGCGTCACAAAATCCTCCGCAAATACCTGCTCGCTTTCAAAGTCCGGCTCATCCACTGTTGCCGTGCCGAGCATGTAGTCCACGGCGTGTGCACGCAATTGCGAAAATCCCTCCTGCGGTGATTTGTGGGTGTTGATCCGGAAGGGTTCGTTTTTGCGCGCCGACGACTGCAACAGATGGGGAAGAAGCGCTGGCGCCAGGCTAGCGTTTATGCTGAGCCGCACGCCATGGTCGACTCGGCGTGACGAGATCACCTCGCGCACATGCGCCATCGTCATCGGCACCGACTGGGCCAGATGCTCGCCACGGCTGGTAAGCTTTAGCCCGGTGGAGGAGCGCACCAGAAGATCGTCCCTCAGGAGCTCGCGGAGCCGCGCCAGCGCTCGGCTCACCGCCGGCTGCGTTTGCCCCAGCCTTCGCGCCGCATGTGTAACGTTTCGACAAACAAGAAGGGCTTCCAGAACAACAAGCAGGTTGAGATCTACGCCTGCAAGCCTGGCGTCAAAGGGAGTTGGCTGCAACATCGGGGCTGTCGCGTCGGATGGCTCATGAGAAACCGCCCCCTTGGCATATTTAGATTCCTGCTGTCGCTCCATTCTGCCTCCTTCCTGTCGCCGTATCCTTAGACTTCTTACCTGCTATTTCGTCTGCTCGCAGTCTTCGGTTTCAAGCGCAACGCTCGGACCACCGTCACTTTTAAACCTCTCCGTACCATGGCTGCACACAACCTAGTATATTCTATGAGTCAAGCTTAGGATTGAAAAGCCGTCAAGCACAAGTCTTTGTTGGGGTTTGGTCGTAGGTGCCGTAGCCGTACGCGCAGCATCGCGATGTTGCGGCACGGTCCGGCACATCCTCTAAGAGGCGCCGCCGATCACGGCGCGAGCGTGACAGGACCAATCGCCTTGCCGACGCAGGTTAGCACATAGCCGGCTTCGATCTCCGCCTGCGACAACACGCTCTGCTCTTCCATGTCGACTCGGCCGGCGACCTTGTGCATCTTGCAGGCGCCGCAGATCCCGGAACGGCATGAGTGTGGGATGTTCACGCCGGCCAAATCCGCCGCATCCAAAATGGTCTGTTTGGGCTGCACCACAAAGCTGTCAGTGCTTCCTTGCAGCGTCACGCGCGCTTCCTTGGGCTCGGGTACCGTTCTTACGGGAACAGAGGCGACAGCGGGAGCGGGAGCTGGCGCCGCCGTCGCGGGGCGGGGCACAGACGGCGGCGGGGCGGTGGTCCTTCCTGCAGGCGCAAGGGCAGGCCGGAGTGCAGGCTGGGCAGCCAACTGGTCTGACAGCTGAGTGCCGGTCGGAAGCTCCGAGCGCAGCGGAGGTGCGGGCGGGGCCGTCTTAGCCGGCGGCGCGGTTCTTGCCTCGACCGACTGACCGGCAGTTTGGAGGGGCGCCGCCTGGCGAGCCGCACCCGCGACCGGAGCTGCTGCAGGAATAGCAGCCGGTACAGGCACGGCCACCGCGGAGGCGCCGAAACTTTCGTCGTGATAGCGGTCCATCCGCAGGCCCATGCCGGCCAGCAAGCTCTTTGCCATGGCCATATAGCCGGGCGGCCCGCACACGAAGGTTTCGCGCTCGGCGAAGTCGGGCGCGTAGGCACGAACCAGCAGTTCGTTCAGCTTGCCCGTTGGCCCGTGCCAGGGGCGGGCAGGCGACACGACGGCCGGTACGATGGCGAGCCGCATCCTTCCGCCCATGCGCGTACTCATATGCAGGAGTTCCTGGTGGTAGATAATGTCGTCCGCCGTACGAACGTTGTTGATAAACGCGATATCGGCGTCCGACGCGGTATCGGCCAGCCAGCGCAGCATCGACATGGTAGGCGTGATGCCGCTGCCGGCAGCTAGGAACAGCATCTTTTTGCTGGGATGGTCATGGCAGGTGAACCTGCCGGCGGGGCCGGTCACGCTGCATTCGAAACCTTCAACCATGTTATCGAACAGCCAGTTCGACATCCAGCCCATCGGGACCTTCTTGACAGTGATCGACAGAGTGTAAGGTCGCGAGGGAGAGGAGGAGATCGTATAGGAGCGCCGCAGAACCGAGCCCGCCAAAGGCACCTCGAGGGTCAGGAACTGCCCTGGCTTGTAGTGGAACAGCATGCGCGGCTCGGCCACGAAGCTGTAGGTCTTGGTGTCGTCGGTTTCCCACACAACGGAGACGCAACGCACCTTCGTTTTGCCGCCGTTCCACACCGGCGTCTCGCGGGGCGAGAGAGCGGCGGCCGGCCATATCGGCGCAGCCCTCACCTGCACTACCGGAGTCGGCGGCGGGGCGGCAAAGGCGGCGGGGCCTCCGCTACCAGCAGAGGGAAGCGGAGCCTGCAAAGGCACCGGAGCAGGAACGGGTATAGCCACGGGCGTCGACACGGGCAGCGCAACCGGTGCCGGCAAGGCGCCAGCGGACGCCGGAGGGACGTCGGGCCTCAGCAGAACTGCCGCGATGTCCTTACGCGCCTGTTGGCGGGCCTTATGATCGCCGTTCCCAGCAAGCTTGACGCCATGGGTGCCACCGTCTAGCCGCTCTAGGAAACGTGCCAGCGCCCGGCGCAAGGCAAGCCCACGCTCATCGCCAAGTTCGATGATGGCCCGGCTCATGCACTCGGAGATTGCTGCGACATCAACGGCAAATACCCCGTCCTCGTAGTTAGCCCAGACGGTGGAATAATTCTGGTGCAGCTCATGCAGCGCGTCGCGCAAATCGTCATTGTCGATCCAGGCGGTGTCGCGAAGAAGCGCCTGGAAGCGGCGCACCTCCTGGGTGGTGATGCTCTTATCCATGTCGGCGATGTGGATAAACATCGAAAAGGCAATGCGGGCGATGTTGGATACGGGATGCGGCATTCTGATCTGGACATTGGTGTTCATGTCGGTTTCCTCAAGCTGATGTTTGATCGATCACGATGTCTACGGTGCGCGGCCTGGGATGTATTGCACCCGCGGACCCCCGATCGCCTGGCTCCCCAATGCCCGGCCGGATCACAGCGCCATTGTTGGCGCTCATCCCCTCAGCACCGCCTTCCACCATCCTTTCCGGCGCAACGCCCTGGGCTCTGGCAGCCGAAAACCCAGCGCCGGCGGGCGGGCGCGGAAGAGCGCCCGCTCCGTCGCGTGGTTCGTGGCCGGAGCGGGGATGCGCCCTTGCCGGGGCGAGAAGATGGGCGGCTGGGTCGAAGCGCGGCGTCGCGGCACAGACGTCGGCCGTTGCCGGCACCTGCACCACCACGGCGAAATCGCTGCCTATCTCCGGCAGAAGCAGTGCGTCGCGATTGGCGAGCTCGGGACCGATGAGATCACCAGGGCCGAAGCCGATGCCGGATACGAAATCCATGGTCGCCGGATCAAATAGCCGCACCTCCCCTTGCTGCACAAGCAGATGCGCCTCCCCGTCAGCGCTTTCCAGCTTAGCGCCGCGTACGTAGCGCTCTACCCTCGAGCGGAGGGCGATGTCGGCGAGAACGGGGAGCGGTAGATGCCCGAGCCGGATGTTTCGGGCCAGCATGGCCAGCCGCAGCACAGGGTGAACCGTCATGCGGCTGCCGCGCTCGCTGGCCAAATCCCAGTCGATCTCAATCGCTGGCGCGTCGCCGCCGGCCGCGCCGAGCGACACGACGCTTCCCTTGCGCAAAGATACCGATTCCGCCAGCACCTGGCGGCCGTTGACGAACACCGAGCCCTCGTCGAGCCGCAGGAGCCGCACCTCGCTTCCGAGGGAGCTCACAGCGATGTGGTAGGTCCAGGCCAGGGCGTGGGTGACGGCGATGTCGTTATCGGGCGCGCGCCCGATCGTAACATAGGCTTTCTCCGTGCTGAGGCGCCGATCCGGCTGTCCAGGCATTCGCAGGATGGCGCGAATGCTGGCGCCGCCGGCTTTTTCATCTTCGGCCACGGCAACGCCCGCCATGTAGCGGACCACCGCGACAAGCATCGGATGGTCGTGCTCCGACACGTCGTTCACCATGTTACGAGCAGCGCCGGCGGCGATTTCGGCATCTATGTAGCCGAACACCATTAGGCCGATCGCGCGAATGAGCGGGTCGTCAAAGGACAGGAGCTGCAGGAGATTGTCTTCCACGTTGAGACTCCCGAGAAGTGCGGCGCGATGGGAGCGCCGCGACCGTGGGCCTGCGCTGACCTGGGCTTCGCCGCTGTTGGCGGCCGCGGCGACGGTCTGGTCGACATGGCCGCCGAGAAGAATGGCGAGAATGGCGGGATGTAGCGTATCGCGCCAGCGCACGGTGGGGCGCGAAGGCACGGCCTGACGCAGTATCAGGTCGATGCTGCGCCCGCACAGAGAGGCAAGGTCCTCCGCGTGGCGCTTGAACTGCGGCTCGGGACCAAAATTGCGCAAGATCGACAGCGACTCGATCCGGATCGCATGTTCGTGGGCGTCAAGCGCGTCATGCAGGAGGTCGAGAAGCGACTGCCCGAGCGGGTCAGAGATCACCGCCGCCTCCATGCACATCCGCATTGACTTCTGTCGCAATAGGATTTCCAGGACGTCGTCCATCTTGGCGCTGACAAGGCCATTCTGAGACGACAACTCGGCAATCACCGCCTCGTGATCGGCGTCACCAATTTGCAGGCTCTGACGCAGCACCTCGATCGTGGACAGGAACGAGGGGTCCACAAGGATGTCAGTGATCGACATGCCACCGTCGATGCGGCTGGCGACAGTGCCGCTAAGGATTCCACGATAATGGTGGAGCGATTCCGTTTTCTCCTCGTCGCTCAGGGCGACCACGTCCACATCGGCGATATGAGCGAGGCCGAGCTCCTCCAGAAGCTTAACATGCTCTTCTTCTGTAATGTTCATTTGCAGGCGGAATTCCTGCAGCAACTTCAGTGAGGCGGAACTCGCGGTAGCGCCGTTGCTGACCGCCTCGTCGAGAATTTTGCGATAAGCATCGAGCTTCTGATGCTGGGAAAAGCCCGGCAGCACCTTGGTCAGAAGATAGACCTCGTCGGCGCGCAGGTTTTCGAGTTTGCGCCCCTCCAGGAACTTGCCCACATTGATCTTAAGCTTCTTTAGTTCGGCTAAAAGGCCTGACGCCATACTTTCCTGCTGGTAGCGCGTCGGCGTTTGATGCAGCGCCTGGCGCAGCCAGATAGTGGTGAGGGCGACGATGGCGATATCCACAACGCGGCCACCGAGCGCGGGCAGCAGAAGGATGTTGGGACGACCGCCGAAAAGGTAGAACGCGTTGATGGAAGCCCAGGCGCTGACGCTGAGGCAGTGATGGACGATCAGCTTGTCGGACAGGCTGTCTTTCTTTGAGCGGTAGCGCCGATAGATGCCTTCGAGGCCGCGTCCGAGACCAAGCGAAAGGGCGCAGCAGACAGCGAGCGTGCCAGGCGCGACTATGATCTTCGGAACATTGACCACTTGGCCCAGAAGAAACAGTCCCGGCGCCAGGATCTTCCCCGCAACTCCGTCCTCGTGCGTCCAGATACCGGAGAAATAGTAGTCCCAGTTGCCAGAGTACAAGAAATAGAAACCGTAGAAGCCGAGGATCAGGCCGAAAAACATGTAATAGACATTGCGGCGCTGCGGATCGAGGACGCCTGTCCAGTAGGAGCGCTGCAGATCGATGTCGCCGCAGTTGGCTGTGCAGGCGACACAGGCGCTGACATCGCCTTTAGGGGACGGCTTTCGGCACATGGACTGCGGTAGCGCGGTGCGGGTGTAGTGCGGCGCGCTTTCTAGGATTCCACCCGGCTCTGTATAAATCTTCTGGACGATGTTTGCGGGGCAGAAATAATTGCACCATGTCTTACCGCCCCAAAGGAAGCCTGTAAGCATAGCGGCGAAAATCACGCCAAGAAGAACGACTCCCATGGCGTGCCGATCGGTGTTGATAATCAGCAGCCGCACGGTGACGCCGGAAAATAGCATGCCGAACTGCACGTACCAAGTGTGGCGCGCTAGCCAACCGGTTGGGCTGATCAGCGGGATCTTGCGGCTGATCAGCCCGGTCCGCCGGTCCAGCTTGCTGCGAAAGCGCCGAAAGCCCGCGTAGCCGGGAATCTGCGAGGCGAGCGACAGTGGGCAGATGCGCCGCCAAGCCTCATGACCGAACACCATGAGAAAGAGCGGTACGATCGGAACCGCCATTGTCCAGAAGATGCGCGCGCCGAGTGAGTAGGGGGCGGCTGTGAGAGTGTGATCCTGAACGACCACTTCATGGTTGGTGACCCTGAAAGGGCTTAGAAGATTGTCGGGACGCGTCAGCGATTCCGACCATGGGTCCCAAAAAAGCGAACCGATCAGGATCAGCCACGCGGCGAGAAGAAACCCGCGCACGCTTAGCATCTTGCGTTCGGATACGCTAGAAAACATAGGAATTCCCCCGTTTGAGCGGCGATCACGGCAACCTGGACTGCGGCAGCGGGTAAAGGCGTAGCGCTTGATAGAGCGATGCCAGTTCATGCCTTTTTTGAGCCGGTTCTCCTCGGTTCGGGCTTAGCATACGGCCGAAGATGCGAGTGGATATCGCCGTCATTGGCATGACGGTATACCATCAATGCATGATGGCATCGGAGGGGTTTTGATTTATAGCAGCGAGGGATTAGAACCCGTTGTTGCTTTCGCGGCGCCGGCGCCTGTAAGACAAGACTGGGACCACTCTCCGGATGGGAACCTCAGAAGAAAAGTTAGGTAAAGCCTGTGGCGAAAGGGACCACGCTTGTCATGACCGTTTTTTGCGCTAGGCTTGGGGGTAGCATCGCAGCCCCGTCACACGGCCCTCGCCTCTTCTCTGGTCTGGCCCGGCGAACGCCGGAAGCCCGCCCGTGGCGCTCGCTAGCTCTAGCCTGCATTCTGCCCCTTCTGGTCGTCGCCGCCCGTGCGCAGGAACCGGGGGGAGCGGGCGCTAGCCCGGCTATGACCCAAGCCGCGGGGGTTGGGGAACCAATCACCCCAGTGCCGCTCTGGGCGGATTTGGATGCAAACAAAGTTGCGCTCGGGAGGCGCCTATTCAACGACAGCCGGCTCTCGAGTGGCAATGGTGTCTCCTGTAACAGCTGTCATTTGATAAACGAAGGCATGACCGATCATCTGCCAGTGTCGCGCGGTCTTCCCGGCTATCCCGGCATCACCAACACGCTCGGCCTCTTCAACGTTGGCCTGAATTCGAAATTCTCTTGGTCAGGACGGCTCGCGACGCTTGAAGACCACACCGACCAAGTCATCCAGAGCAAGCGGACAATGGGCGGACAGTGGGAGGAGGTGTTGGTGACACTGCGGAGAGACCCGAGCGTTGTTGCCGCCTTTGAGGCCATTTATCCGGACGGTATTCAGCGCAGTAATGTTATCGACGCCATCGTCGCCCTAGAACTGTCATTCAACACGCCCAATTCACCTTTTGACCGCTATTTGCGCGGGGAGAAAGACGCGATCAGTCCCGAAACGAAGGCCGGCTACCAACTGTTCAAAGATTACGGGTGCGTGTCATGCCATCAGGGCGTCAATGTCGGCGGTAACATGTTGCAGGCCTTTGGCATATTCGAGAGGCCGAACGGCGCAAAAGACAACCAAGAGACGCCCGGCTCGGCGTTGGATACCGGAATCACTGGATATGGGCCGGTGTTTCGCGTCCCGTCGTTGCGTAATGTCGCGCATACCGCTCCCTATTTCCATGACGGTTCTGTGGCGACCCTTCGTGAGGCGATCGATACCATGGCGAGGACACAGCTCGGGCGGAATCTCGCACAAGACGACGCCGCCAAACTTGAAGCCTTTCTCCGATCGCTCACCGGGGAATTTCAAGGCGTCTCCCTCGACAAGAGGTAGATAAAGCGAAACAATCGAGTAGTTCCGACAGAGGCAACAGGGAAAGAGACAGAACTTGTACACGATCTCGATCAAGGAGCTTGCCGCCTCCAGAACCGCCTGGATTGTCTGTCTCGGCGTGATCACGCTGATGGCTTCTGTTCTCGGCGGGCTTATCTGGGTACTGCGCACCCCCGATGGCAGCCTTCCTGATTTTCGCCGCCGTTTCGAAGCCATCCGTGCGCTCGAGGCGCATTGGGATACGGAAATCCTGTCGCTCCAGCTCGGCATCGCGCCGAACTATGATGCTGTCACCCATGCGTCGCGCGACATAAAGGTCGCGATCAAGGAACTGCGCGAGCCTCTAGAAAAAAGGCCGGCGCTCGCGCCGCTGCAGGCCGGCTTCGTGACCTATGCGGAGCGGATCGAGCGAAAAGACATGCTGGCCGAGCAGGTCAAGGCGAGCTACGCCATGCTGCGCAATGCGGTTAGCGTGTTGCCTAGCACGATATCGGACGCCTTCGGACAGCCAGACGTGCTCCAGCCGGCCGCGGGCACTGTAAAACGCATGTCTGACCTGATCACGGAAGTGATAACCGGCATGGTCAGCTTCACCACTTCGCCGACACCGCTTCTACGCGACACCGTGCAAACCCGAGTTGGAGTCGCCCGCGCCGGCGCTGCGCGAATGTCGCCGGAGCTTCGCCAATCGGTGGAACGCTTTCTCGTCCAGGTCGAAGTCGCCATTAAGGAGCGCCAGCGCGGCAACGATCTTATGCTGGCGCTGACATCGGTGCCCACCGATACGGCTGCCGCGGCATTGGACGGCGACTTGCAGAGGCTTGAAGCGGCGGTGGCCGACCGAACCGCCGCCTACTGGTACATGACGGCAGCCCTTGGCGCGCTTCTTTTTCTGGCCTTTATCGGCTTCGTCGCCATCCTCCGCTATCGCTTCTCCAAACTGGCAAAAGACAATCGCATGCTTCAGGAAGTCAATGAAGTGGTCGAAGAAAAGCTACTGCAATCGGCCAAGCTTTCGGCGCTGGGACAGATGGTCGCTGGTATCACCCACGAGATCAACACGCCGCTTGCCTACGTTAAAGCTGTATTCGAACTCATCAAGGAGCGTGTGCTGGCCGAGCCCGACTTCAATCTGGCTCCTACCAGTGCGGACGAAGACGACGACAGCCTTCGCGAACGGCGAGAGGAGATGCGGATGCTTTTGGACGACGGCATTCACGGTCTCGACGAAATGGCGACTCTCGTGCGCACGATGAAGAATTTCAGCCGCATGGATAAGGGCCACATCGAGAGCTTTTCTGTGGAGGAGGGAATCGAAAGCGCGCTTCTCATCGCCCGGCCGCAACTCAAGTATGTCGCGGATGTACGCACTGAATTTGATGCGGTTCCGAATATTATCGGCTCGCCGTCGCAGCTGCGCCAGGTGCTCCTCAACCTCATCGTCAACGCCGCCGACGCCATGGCGGAGATGGGACGGCGCGGCGTACTGACGCTTCGCACTCGAATCACATCCTCTGACATGGTACAGATCGACGTCTGTGACAACGGACCGGGGATGTCGGAAGAACAACTCGGCAAAATCTTTGACCCCTTCTATACAACAAAGCCTGTGGGCAAGGGGTCGGGAATGGGCCTGTCGATCTGCTACCGTATCATTGAGAACCACGGTGGCACGATCACTGTCAATTCCAAGCCTGGCAAAGGAGCGATCTTTACCATCACGCTTCCCCGTCAGGACGAAAAGCATGCAGCGCCCGAACTGCAGGCCGGCCTGAACGACGACAGTCGCGGTCCCGCCCAAGTCGCATGATTTCAACCTGGCCTAGGCCTTTTCAAGAACGTCCCGAAAAACCACCTTTGATCGAGGATTAAACGATGAACGACAAGCCAGTGCTTCTTTTCGTGGACGATGAAGAGCGGATCGTGCGGCTGCTCAAGATGATGTTCCGCAACGACTACGAAGTCCACACCGCGCTCAGCGCCCGCGAGGCGCTGGCAATCCTCGAAACGATACCGGTGGATGTGATCGCGAGCGATCAACGCATGCCGGAATGCACCGGCATCCAGCTGCTGGCGCAAGTGCGCGAGCGGTGGCCAGAGACGGTGCGTATCCTCCTGACCGGCTACAGCGATCTCGTAGCGATTATCGGAGCCGTGAACGAGGGTGAAGTATATCGCTTTCTCAACAAGCCCTGGAACCAGGGCGAGCTCAGACAGGTGATCGCTGAGGCAGTTGAAACCGCCCGCTCTTCGCGCGCTACCCGGCAGAACGTCGTGCCGATTTGGCAGGAGAACACGGCCGACCCGCAGTTCAGCATCGCCTCACAGTTGCTGACCATTGAGGGATGCGAGAGCGACCGGCAGGAAGTGGTGGAAATGTTCACCTATGACTACCGCGTGCATGCGGCCCGCACGATGAAGGAAGCCATCGACATCATCGTCCAGGAAGAGATTGGCGTGATCGTCACCAATGCCGAGGTAGATGGCGTCGACATGACAGAGATGCTCGCTGAAATCGCTCGCATTGATCCGGCCATTACCGTGGTGGTGATGACCTCAGCGCCACAGAGCGACACTATCATCAAGCTGATCAACAGCGGCCGGATATACCGCTTCGCCATCCAGCCGCTCAGCCCCAACCTGTTTCGTCTAGCGGTCAACGCCGCCATGCGCGAACATCATCGACGACTTGCCGATCCGCGCGTGGTGCGGATGCGCATGCAGCGAGAGAACGGCGGGAACGATGCGATCTATGACAGCTTTGTAAAGAGCCTGAGCCGTTTCACTGAAGTCAGCTGACGAGAAAAGGGGCACCCGCTGGTATTCAGCAGCGCCTGCAGGAAAGGAAGGCTCCAAGGGCGCATTTGATTGTTCTGGGGGCCACGCCTGCTGTTTGTTGACGATGTCGTCACGACGGCGGCGCTCGACAGGCTGCTTCATCACGCCCGTTGTCGTGCAGATTCAACCAGCATGCGGAACTGATGCCGGAGCTGTCCGATTCAAAGCCCTCGACGGGTCGCCGGCGTTTGCGCCCCCAACGTTCGCCGCAAAGAGATGGTCCGCGCAGGCGAGACATCTTGGTGCTCACGTCGGGGTAAAACAGGCCGGAGGATTTCACCAACCGGCCCTTCGTCTTGTCTGTCGACTTATCGACGTCATCCTGTTTTCAGTTGTTCAAAACCTACGACCACCTGATATCCGCTCCCTTTGCTCTTGTCGCCTTACAGTGCCGTCAGCGCTCAAGCGAACCGATCCGCCCCGGTTTCCTGCATCGGTATTCTCACCTTGCGGGTTGCACCGCTTGAGCTTCTGCCTTTGCATCAGGAGCCTGGTTGCTGCAGTACCGCATGAAGCCTGTATCCAAACTCACTCCCCTCCACGCAGGTCGCCGCGCTCCCGGTCATCATGCATCCGACGGACTTGTCCCAAGATGACAAAACGGTCCTGGCTGACGAGGCGACACGTCCTCGGAGCGTTCAACTTCAGTAGCCTTCTGGACATGCCCCTGCTCGGATCTCGTCCGAACGTTTCATCCGACGCTCACCACCATCGCTCTCTACCGCAGCAGCTCGGGCGGTTTGAGACCGGCTCCTGAAAGCGGATCCAGGAGGGCCTTCCTCCATAGTCTGCCAAGTAGTGCTGGGCCTAATGATCTGCGGCGGGGAGAGCTTGCCTCCCCGATGCGGCACCAACGCCGCCGGGTCACTTTGAATCGGACATTCTGACGAGCACCCCTGTCGCATGCCTTCATCAGTGAGGTTTGCGCCGTCTCGGATGAGCCGCCGACACAAAGTTCAAAAAAAAGCCGTTCATTAGCGGTTGCCACCGCCAATGAACGGAAATAAAAGGGCAAGTGTCAAGCCGGGGGAAGTTGCAAGTCACTTTGCCACACCAATATAAATGTAAATAATCTCCTTTAATATATTTGATCTTAATACAAAATTTTATCTTCAGATAATCTGCCGGTACATGAGCAATGTTTACGTAGAAACTTTTTACGCATCCATAAATATACGGCAGAGAATGTATGGCATGTTCTTACGTTTTCAGCAAAAGATTAACCGTTTCAGATGTCATGAGGTGACCCGGAAGCATCAGTAACGATACCATCGCGCGCTCGCGGTTTCCTTGCATTAGCGCGCAAGAGTGTTTTCCTCTTAAAGAGCGAACCCCTCGGGAATTGCCGCGGCCCACAACAAAAGGACGCTGCAGGAAGACCTTGGCGCCGGCGGAAGGTGCGTTATTAAACCCATCCGCGGGTAAGGTGTTCGCTTGAATTTGCTGCGTTCTGTTTCAGGTATCATCGACTGCCGGCGTCTGGCGCCGCCGGCTACGGTGCCTCGATTGTTCACATGATGGCTGCCTACTCGGCGGTGCCACGATCTTTTCGATGCGGACATGAATTCGGTGGATCCTCGGCTGCAAGCGTCAAGGCGAGCCAGTACCTTGGCTTCAAAGAGCCGCGACATCGGACCTTGTTCCGCGGCATGGCATGGCTCCTCCACCGTGCTTTCCGGAAGAGCCGAATGGATCAGCTTGCTGCGGTGAGTGGGATCGCTGAACAGCCCACTCGTCATTCTGTTCGAGCAAGAGCACACCGACGAGGCGGCAATCGTGTCATCGTTGGGAAAGACGCCGACGACATAGGTTCGGCGCTTGATCTTTCTGTTGGTCGTTCGAGAGCGTTCGCGCTGTTAAGCTCGGACCGGTGCCGTCTGGGTGAAGGTCATGTAGGCAGATGAAAGCGGGGACGATACATCGTTTCTCCTCCCGGCCAGGGCGACGGCGTTGCGAATTACGCGGACCCCGGGCAGCTGAATAATTGATCGCTGGGTGGGGTTACGCAGCTAAACCAGGCGCAGGGACAGCCATGATCCCCGCGCTTGGATCAACGTGGCCACCAACGCGCTGACTGAGTTGCCGCAGCGCGAGGAAGACCCCGACATCAGCGATTTGCCACCTTTTAAATTCTCCGAAACCACTGCGGCCCTTGTGGGTGTCGGATATCGCATCCAAGAAGGTACAATTCACCGGTTCCGCAGCCGTAATGCGCCTCAAAAATCGCGGTTACGCTACGGCTTTAGGACCGTCAGCTTGAACGGCCCAGCATTCCCTGCTGCGTGCACGACGGCGTTGTTGGCTTGGTTCAACGGAAATGCGGTTACCGTCCACTGATCGAGGTCAAGCACCCCGCCCCGAATTAGACCTATCAGCCTCGGTATCGCGAGTGTGTCATACATCCACTGTCCGCGGACGGTGATCAGATTGCGCATGATCCAGGGGTAGGGCAAGGCGAGATCCTCTCCACCTAGCATCCCCACACCACCCATAAGGACCGCCCGCCCGCCTTGTCGCAGTGTCATGATTGCGGTGCGTGCAATTGCGGCTCCGACCGAAGGTGGCAAGAAGTCTTGCACAGCGTCGATGGGACCCGTCGCGGCCGCTTGCATCGCAAGGGTATCCACTGCAGGCTCACCACTCAACTGGACGGGTCTCAGACGCTCGCCAAAACGTCGACGCAAATCATCCAAGACACCTACATTACGCCCCGGCGCCACGACGCAACGCGCGCCCATCGCCAACGCCAACGCGACGGTAGCTGAACCGAAGTTGCCGGTTGCGCCGCTCACTAACAGCGTTTCACCGGGCCTGAAGTCCATTGCCAACAGGCCGCCATAAGCAACAAGCAAGGTTGCTAGCGCGCACCAGTGCCCCGCATTCTCGGGATCGATAGCACCGATAGGTGCAGCATTCTCAGTCGGCACGCGGACGCACTCAGCGAAGGTTCCATCCCGGAAATACTGTTGCAGCTGTTGCCCGCCCTCGCCTCGCGCGCTAACAGCCTGCAAGGCTACGTCCGGTGTCAGCCCCCCGTCGCGAGAGCGCACAGTCGGATCGCAAAACACCCAGTCTCCGCGCTTTAAACGAGTCGCGTCCGGGCCGACAGCCAGTACCTGCCCAACTGCGCCGCCGCCCGGCACCACAGGCGTCGGTAGCAGGTATTGCCGGGCGCCGCTCAACACTTCGGCAGTGTAAGACAGAACGGGGGTGGCCACGACATCCACTAAAACTTCACCGGTACCGATCGTGGGATCAGCGACGTGATCGATGCTCAGCGGCTTTCCAAAATCGTGAAGAACTGCAGCCTTCATACGCAAACCTCCTTTGACCAGACGGCCCCAATCTAACGTTATTTCTCACCATAAGAAGAACCAGCATGATACTAGTATCCACGAGGACCACCGGAGGATATTGAATGACAGTTAACCGCCCATTCGGAGACTTCCTCCGTTCTCGTCGCATGCGATTGGCCCCCGATAAAGCTACTGGAACGGCATGGCAACGGCGCCGCACGCCCGGACTCAAGCGGGAGGAGGTAGCTATACGCGCCGGGATCAGCGCCGAGTGGTATGTCAAGTTGGAACAAGGACGAGCTGTCTCCCCCTCAAACGAGACTATCGAGGCCCTGGGACGCGCATTGCAGCTCGACCGCATTGAGATGGCCCACCTACGAGCACTTGCCGCGACAGGTGGAAGAGAAACGTTCCAGCGTGAATCTCCTCCGGCCATGCTAGAACGCATTGTTGCAAGCCTAGCGGAGCCAGCCTACCTCATAGGCCAGCGCTTTGACATCCTAGCCTGGAATGACGCCGCTGCGGCCCTCTTTGGGGACTTCAGCCGAATTCCGATAAATGACCGCAACGTCCTTCACTGGATGATGTGTGATCCATCTGCAAAGCATTTGTTTGGCATGACCTGGGCCACGGAGGCGGAGCGCGTAGTATCATTGTTCCGATCGGCCTATGACCTTTGGCCCGGCGACAAGGCCTTTGCGAGTCTCGTGGACCGCGTCGGAGCTACTTCTCCGGAGTTCCAAAAGTGGTGGCCCGAGCATGGTATTGGCGCGCCTCTATCGGGCACGAAACACTTAAAGCACCCGACACTTGGCGTCTTGCGGTACGAATATGCGAGCTTTCAGGCCAACGACGATCCAGCGCTCAAGTTAGCACTTTACACCAAGCATCCGTGACAGCCGGTTGTAATCCTTCGATGCGCCAACTGGCTGCTTGGTGTGTTGCGACATGGAACAATTGTAGGATGGAACCGTCGTCACTCGACCCCGGCATCCGGAGGTCCTTCATGGTCGCGGTCAAAGCCTTTGGCGAAGAATCCATCACGCTATCGCGCAACCGACGGAATGGCGCTTGAGGCCGAGAGCACGCAAGCTGTACCAGTCGCTCATGTAGAAGGTCTCAATGACGCAGTGTAATTAGATGCGCACCGGCGACAAACAAATCCAGCCGATCGCCGTACCAAGGGCGCCGACCGTTTCGCCATGACAAAGGCTCTACCATCTCGTTCGACTTCCTCTTCAGGAGTGAGCAATCGCTTTTTGATCGGCTAAAGAATATCTGCGAAGCTTCACCGCCTCTGCTGAAACTCCTTTCGCCCTGGTCCCTTGTGGCGTAACCCATGACGGGCCGGCCTTGGAAGGCCCGCATCTGCGCAAGAGGTTCAGAGGAAGAGAAAATAATTAACTTGAAGTTCACACTGGCGAGGTTGCCGTCACAAACGTCGTCTCCGCCACAGCTGCCGGCGCGTATGCGGCCAATCCCCGAGTTGGTAGTGGGCCATGTACAAAAACTAGAACATCGTCGAAAACGCGATGAACTCGACGGACCAGATCACGCTCGTCGCCGTGAATGCCGCCGGCCTTGTCAAAGCTCTCCAGGGCGAAGGTCCGTTCCTGTCGTCGCGCCGACCAATGGAGCCTTCGCAAAGCCCCGCCGAGCGGGAAGAAGTGCTCCGGGCGATAGTTCTCGCGCGGGTGTTTAAACGGCACGCTATCGGTGAGGAGCTGCGAGGCACCAGGGCACCGTTTGGCGCTCGGAAAACAAACCGCAATCGCCGGCGTTGCTGCGAACACGAAGATGAAATGCAGTCGATCCGCGAGTGTGTCTAACCCAACGCTTCAACGTATACCTCCGGATGGCCCAGCCGCGATATCAACGCACTCATGCCCATGGATTTTGCACCCTGAACGGCATCAGCCTGTCGTTCACCTCAAACCTTGAACTGATCGGGATCAGCTTTCCGCCCCGCATGATTGCACCTGCCAGTACGGATAGCGCTGCTAATCCAAATCTCCAATGCCATTCGGGATTCCACTACTATGGCCATTTTGACTGCATAAATGCGGGCAGGTAAAAGACCGCGGCCGCCACAAAAGCAGGCTCGGTCCGATGTGACCAAAGCCTGCCACCGCCATGTGTAGAGGAGGCGGCCAAACGAAACCTCGAGGCAGCGCGGAACCCGAGAAACCACCATCCAAGGCGAGAAAGCCTCAGGGGCCAACGGCCAGTCTGGGTGGAAGGAGTGCCATAAAGAATGCGCGCCTGATGGTTTCCTTCAGAATTTTACACCGATACCAATATTGAAAGCGCTCTGGTTGAACTGGGTGTCGATGCCGCGCAGTCCAACCTTTTCAAAGCTGTTAAAGCGGTATTCGGCCCGCACAAACGCGGCTTTTGAGATTGCCCAGTCTATACCCGCGCCTAATGTCCAGCCATGTGCGAATTTACTGTCGTCGGGATCGTTCAGGTATATATTGGCGCCGGTCCATCCACCAGCCAAGTAGAAGAGGCCGTCGCCCATCTTCTGACCGAGGCGGAGGCGAGCTGAAGTCGTCCAACTTGTTCCTACCTCCTTTGCGCCGTTAAAAGCGCGGCCGTTCCAGTCGTAGCCGACGTCGCCCTCGACGCCGAGAACGAAGCCGCTGGAGGTGGTCCAGTTGCGGCCGGCAAAGCCGCCCACCCGGCCGCCGGGAAAGTTTTCGCCTGACTGATCCTCGCAAAAGCTTTCGAGTGTCACCTTGCCAATGCCGTAGCCCGCATGCAAGCCGAGATAGGGGCTGCTCCACTCAAAGTCAGGAGGCGGCGCGACGACGGGCGGTGGCTCCGGGGGGGCCTCAAATGAAGGCGGGTTAAGGTCGGCGGCATGCATACTTCCAACAAAACTGCCCAACAGAAAAGCAAGTGTTAAAAAAGATCTCACAAGCATCATCCTCAGATTTAATTGTATTAAGCTTCTACAAATAACTGAAATGTGCAATCTTTTGATCGTTTCGATTGTAATATATATCGACAAGCAGAGGGCGTTCATTGACGTCGTGTTGACAATGTAACGCCCACGGGCGTTGATCATGACGGATGCGTACATTCGCACGCGACAGCCAGCAACGTCTGGATCTCGTTGAACCCTTTTTGAAGCCGACTCTTAGCCTAGGTACCCTGCCATATTTCGTATGTAACGTTTCAACGATTGATTTCGACTTCCTCAATATTCCACTTAAAGACCAGTATAAAAGAGGGATCATTTCGACATGAAAGACGACGGAACGAACAATGCACCGAACTCAAGCAACGAATTTGGCTGGAATGGCTTGCCCAACGAAATCAAGAGCATGATCACCATTCATGCCATAAACGACATAGATGCTTGGAGATCAAAAAGTACCGTTGACAGCTTGAGGCATACGAGTAAGGATTTTCGTTATCAAACCGATGTCAGACCGATAAAACAGTATAGAGAGCTTTTGAAGGGCAACGGTTTAGTTTCTGATGACGTTGTAAAAAAGACCTTCCTAGAGAAGGAATTCACACCTACATACTTAGATCGCCCTCACATCGGACATGAACTCGCTGCGTTGTCTGAGATTCTGCAGTTTCAGTCTCCTGAGATGCGATCACAGATATTTAGCGTAGTCTCCGGTAAAGGCATCGACGAACGAATGCTGGGGTACGCTCATCTAATAGATAACGCAAGTTTGCTTAAACCTCACGAGGTCACTCAAATGGAACGAGAGGCACTTGAGACGTTTGACAATCCAATTTTCGGAAGTAATATTGCGAACTATAGTGCGGCCGAAATACTTGTGAGGGGTTACGATCATCTCACTGATAGTACTCACGCAGTCGTCGACAAAATCATTCACAACGAGAACGCAGTTTATTGTCGTGCTAATTTTTGTAACGCAATCATATATTCTCGTCCCTCTATGCTGGGAGACCCGAATTTTAGAGAACTTGTGAAAGAGACCCTCTCGGACATCGAAGATCCTCACGGGGCACTGGAGGAGCTATCGTCTTACGTTGATCCCAAGTCGCAGTCGGATATTGATTTTGTAATGGAACAGTCTCTTTTTTATATAGGCCGGCCATCTGTGGAAGGACCCAATCACGCTCTTAATGCTCCAGCTCGAGCTATCGCAAAATTGTTTCAGTCAAAGCTTGTGCGTCGAGTCCACAAAAATATGACATATGACATGATTAGATCAGGGTCAAAAGAAGGTCTCGCCCTGATCGAAGCCTCCAAGGTGTATTCCCAGGCAGTGCGAGAAAAAATTTCGCTAGACCCGTCGGAGAGCAAGAAGTTAAGGGGAATTTTGGAAAAAACTTCAAATCTTCCTGAGGATTTTGGGCGCATTCAAAAGGTACAGTATGCTGCGGCATCAGCATCTCGGCAGATGAATGAAGCTCGAGCAATGCTGATGAATTCGATCGCCGATCGCAGCGATCGGGGGCGATAGATGTCAGATGTGTCTACCCCTGGAACGGGTTTCGACAAAGATAACCTTGGTAAGAACCCGCCCCAGTTCATCCCCATCGCTATACTCTGAGCGTAGCTACCGACAGAAACACTCGAACCACCAACGGCCTCGCGCGTTTACGAGCGGCTCACCTGCCGAAATACCCACCAAACCGAAGCGTTTCGATCGCAGATAACAATGGTGGGGAATATAGAGCGGTTGGAAGCAAGGCCATATGGCAGGAGCACGCATGCACGCGCCAAACGCTACCTCGGAACCTCATTCGGAGGCCCACAGATTCCTCGTTCTCCTTCTTGGCTCTATTGGCGTTGTCTATGGCGACATCGGTACCAGCCCACTCTATGCCTTCAGGGAGGCGCTCCGTCCGTTCTCCGGCGACGGAGTACATGAACCCGAAGTGGTGGGGCTCATCTCGCTGATGGTCTGGACGCTGACGATCATCGTCACATTCAAGTACGTCCTTTTTCTGCTCCGCGCGGACAATGACGGTGAAGGCGGGACGCTTTCTCTCCTCGCCCTTCTGATGAAGAAGACGGGCAGCTTCATGCCAGTTATGTTTTTCGCAGGCCTCATCGGATCGGCGCTCTTTATCGGCGACGCCATGATCACTCCTGCCCTCTCAGTGATGTCGGCGCTCGAAGGGATGAAGCTCGTCACCCCCGCCTTCTCTGACTATGTGCTGCCGATCTCTGCCGCCATCATGGTTGGTCTCTTTTCCGTACAGTCCAAGGGTACGGGAGCTGTCGCCAAGTTCTTCGGCCCGATCACCGTCGTCTGGTTTCTCGCCATGGCCTGGGGCGGCCTCATCCACATCGGTGACCATTGGAGAATCCTCGCGGCGCTCAACCCGGTCAACGCCCTCTGGTTCATCACCCACGCTGGTTGGGCTGGTATTGTTGTTCTCGGCGCCGTCTTTCTGACGGTGACAGGTGCCGAAGCACTCTACGCCGATCTCGGCCATTTCGGCCGCACGCCGATCAGCGTGGCGTGGTTCATCCTCGTTTTTCCCGCCCTCGCCCTAAACTACCTCGGACAAGGCGCACTGGTTCTCAGCCATCCCGAGGCGATGGAAGATCCCTTCTTCCTGCTCTATCCGGAATGGGCGCTCCTGCCGATGGTGATCCTCGCCACCATGGCCACGATCATCGCCAGCCAGGCAGTCATCACTGGCGCGTTCTCGCTGGCGCGTCAGGCAGTCCACCTCGGGTTCCTGCCCCGCTTGCTGATCAAGTTTACATCGGAGACGAACACGGGGCAGATTTACGTGCCGGCCGTGAACATGATCCTTTTCGTCGGCGTCATTGTGTTAATCTTCGCTTTCGGCGACTCAGAGTCGCTGGCGACTGCCTACGGCATTTCGGTGACTGGGGCGATGGTCGTAACAACGGTTATGTCCTTCCAGTTCCTGCGCTCGGTCTGGGGCTACTCGACTGCCGCGGCAGGCCTCATCCTCGCCCCGCTCTTGGCCATCGAGAGCGTCTTCCTGCTTGCAAACCTACTCAAAATCCACGACGGCGGCTGGGTGCCTGTAGCGTTGGCCATCGCCATCATGATCGTCATGTGGACATGGACCCGGGGATCGCAGATGCTGCGTGAGAAGACCGCCCGACACGACATCCCGCTCGAGAAGTTCATCCGCTCGGTCGAGAAGTCCTCGCACGCGCTAGTCACGGTCCCCGGTACGGCCGTGTTCCTGACGAGCGTCGCCGATAAGACGCCAGCGGTCCTGCTGCACAACATCAAGCACAACCACGTGCTTCACGAGCAGAATGTCATCCTGACGGTCAGGACCTCGGAGCAGCCTTACGTATCAGATGCGGAGCGCGTTTCGTTGACGAAGATTTCAGATCGGTTCGCCAAGCTAGAACTCTGCTTCGGCTTCATGGACGAGCCGAACGTTACGAGGGCTATGACGCTCTGCAAAAAGGCGGGCTTCAAATTCGAGATCATGCAGACCTCGTTTTACCTTGGCCGAAGGACTTTGATTGGCAATCCAAACTCCGGTCTCCCCTGGTGGCAGGACGAGCTTTACATCGCACTATCCGGTCTGGGGATCGACCCATCCGCCTACTTTAAGCTTCCCGCCAACAGGGTGGTGGAGATCGGGGAGCAGGTGACCATATGAGCATTCCAACGATACTGACCAGAGCGACATCGCCACCCAGATCAAACAGCCGTCTTTCTCTCCGAGTTTTGAATGACAGAGATCATCGGGCCGAGAGCGGCAGCATTTCTCGAATATCAGCGAAAGCCTTTGGGGGAAGGCGGCTGCAACCTGAACCCCTGGCCCAAGGCGTCGGGCTCGCTATCCTGCCGCGTGTGGTCGGCGATCAATGCGCGCGGCCGCGCGAAGAGTGGCCGGCCGAGCAATCCAATGTCACTCGATTGCTCGCGCTGCTCGTCTAGAACCCGATCGTATTCTTCTTGCGCGCGCTCAAGCTCGGCACCGTAGGTCACGCCCAGCGCAAAGTGCGGGGACAAGCGCATGCACCGGTCTCTGGACCATACACGCATTCATCTGAACGAACAGCTTACCATCGAGAAGCTAGCGGAAATGGCGTGTCTAAGCCTGCGGCAGTTCAGCCGAATTTTTCAGGATAAGTCGGCATTTGTCCGGCGAAGGCGGTCGAACTCCTTCGGGTCGAAGAAGCGAGACGGCCGTTCGAAACTACGCGTGTTCCTGTCGAGATCCTCGCTCTCGAAATCGGTTTTAGCGAACTGAAAGAATGCGACGAGCCTTTATCCAGCAGTACGGGTCACCACCACAGGCGTTCCGACGACGACTCTGTTTGCGTTGTCACCTCACTAGAGCAAATCCTGTTTAATCCGGGTCATATCCTGCTGCTTTGATATAGTTCGCGCATTCCGCTGGTGTGAAGCGGCTCATCAAAGCGCCAACCGCATTCCACAGGGCATCGATTTTTCGCTCTGCTCGACCTCGCAACATGGCTTTCAGCTTGGAGAATGCGTTCTCTATCGGGTTAAAGTCAGGAATATAGGGCGGCAGGAACATGAGCCTTGCTCCGACGCGTTCGATGGCATCACGCACACCGGATGTCTTGTGTGCCGGCAAGATGTCCATGACCACGATATCGGCGGTGCGAAGCGTCGGCAGCAACACTTGCTCGACATAGGCCAGGAAGACGTTGCCGTTCATCGCGCCATCGTAGACGAATGGCGCGGTCATTCCGGTGAGGCGCAACGCTCCGGTGAAAGTCGTTGTTTTCCAATGACCATGCGGCACGCCGGCCCGGCAACGCTCGCCGCGCAGTGCACGTCCGCGCAGACGTGCCATCTTCGTCGAAAGGCTGGTCTCATCGATAAAGACCAGCCTTTCCGGATCCAGATCGAGTTGGCCATCGAACCAGGCGCGTCGGCGCTTCAGGACATCCGGCCGGTCTTGCTCCAGTGCATGTGCGGACTTTTTTTAAACGTCCAGCCGCGGCCGCGCAGCCATGCACCAACGGCAATTCGACTAATCCTGACTTGCCGTTCGGCAGACAAGAGCGCAACCATTTCGTCGAGCGTCACGTCCTTGCGCTCTTCGATCAGTTCGATGACGAATGCCTCGTGTGCATCCAGTGCCGATGGGCGCTTCCAACCTTGCGGTCGGGAGGTTGGCTCACCGTCTTTCGCTCTTGCAATCCAGCGGATCGCCGTCGAAACGCCAACCTCGAAGCGAGCCGCAGCCTGCCGTGCCGACAAGCCCGCAGCAGACGCTCTCAACAAACACAATCGAAGGTCATCATCCAGTGCCCGTGCCATCATCCACCTCTTCGCTGTGGATGTTGAATCAGCTTCGGCTCGCACCGTCACATCACAATTGATTCATTGATTGCCGGATTTTCTCTAGATGTGAGCTTTCAGGAGGTTGTCCATTCGGAGCTGATTTAGGAGACTGGAGTTACCACACTTCAGTTTTCCAGGATGGCTCCGAATGAACATCCACAAGAATGCCCGACTGACCCCGCTGCGTCGAGAGGAAATGGCTGTCGCCGTTCTCTGCGGTGCGCTCACCAAAGCGCAAGCCGCCCGCGTCTATGCCCGCTCGCCCAAGATCGTGTCGCGCTGGATTGAGCGCTTCGAGCAAGGTGGGCGCGCCAATATGGCGGATCGCTCGTCGCGCCCCCAAAACAGCCCCCGTCAGGCGGATGAGGTTTTGAGCGATCACATCGTCGCTCTTCGTCGCCAGCGCCTGATCGGCAAGCACATTGCCATGGAGACAGGCGTATCACCGGCCACCGTCAGCCGGGTTCTCAAGCGGGCCGGTCTTTCCCGGATGAAAGACATTGCTCCGGCCGAACCGGTCGTGCGTTACGAATATGCCGAGCCAGGCGGCTTGATCCATCTCGATATCAAGCGTCTCGGCCGCTTCGACCGGGTCGGGCACCGGATCACTGGCGGCAGGACTGGTCAGAGCAACTCACGCGGCATCGGCTGGGAATACGTCCATGTCTCGATCGACGATGCATCCCGCATCGCCTTCACCGACATCTTCCCGAACGAAAAGGCCGTCAGTGCCATAGCCTTCCTCAATGCGGCAGTTGCCTATTACGCCAGCCTCGGCATTACGGTTACGCGCGTCATGACCGACAACGGCTCTTGCTACATCGCCAAGGACTTCGCACGAGCCTGCAAGGCTCTCGGTCTCAAGCACATCCGCAAAACCTTATACGCCGAAGACCAACGGCAAGGCCGAACGTTTTATTCAGACAGCCTTACGCGAAGGGGCTTATGCTCGGGCATATCAAACCTCAGATCATCGAAAGGCCCACCTGCCGAACTGGAACCACATGTACAATTGGCATCGTCCGCACGGCGGCTTAAAATCAAAAACACCCATCAGTCGCCTCAGTCTGAACAGCGACAACGTGTTGAGGCTCCACAACTAGAGTGGCCATGCGTTAATGCGGCGCGATATCCAGTACTCGCTTTCGTGTACGTCCGAACCCCGTTTGACGAAGTCGACAAACGCCCTCAGCGGCGCGGGAATGAGCCTGCGGGAGAAGTAGAGGCGCGGCCCCTCGAAGCTCATCCACCAGTCCTGGAGGACGGGTTCGAGTTCGCCGGACACGAAATGCGGCTCGAGCCAGTTTTCGAACGTGTAGATCAGGCCCCGACCTGCGCGGGAGAAATCGATGGCGGCCGCCGCGGCATCCACGCCGACGATCAGCCGACCCTGTGGATCGACTGTGACCACCTTGCCGTTCCGCTCGAGTTCCCATGGCACGAAGGCGCCGCTGGAGAACCTGAGGCGGATGCATTCGTGGGCGAGCAGGTCGTCCGGATGCTCCGGCCTGCCGCGCCTTGCGAGATATGACGGGGCCGCGGCAAGGGCAGTCCGCTGCGTCCTCGGACCGATGGCAACGGCAATCATGTCTTGAGCGAGATGCTCTCCGTACCGGATGCCGGCGTCGCATCCGGCGGCCACGGCGTCCACGAGCCTGTCTTCCACCACGAATTCGATGCGGACGCCTTGATGCTCGGCAAGGAAGCGGTCGACGAGCGGAGGAAGGATGTCCACCATCACCGCGCCGGTCACGTTCAGCTTCAGCAGTCCACGAACTTCGAGCTGCGAGCTGGCAGCGTCCTTCAGGGCAGCGCGCGCTTCCTGGTATAGGGGCTGCAGCCGGTCCGCCAGCGACCGGCCCGCCTCCGTCGGCGAAACACTTCGTGTTGTTCGCGTCAGCAGTGGCACGCCCAGTTGCAGCTCGAGACGCTTAACCCGTTCGCTGACCGAGGAGGGAGAAAGGCCCAGGCGCTGTGCCGTGGCGCGGAACCCACCCGTGTCGCAGATGTCGAGAAACACCGAGAGGTCGTCGAAACTCGCCATGTCGTCGTTGTTCGCCATGCCGATCACCCTATACAGGTTTCGGGGGGCTATCAAAACCCTTTCTGACCAGTACGTTGCATCATCGGCGGCAGTCGCCAAACATGAAGGAGAAGCAGGATGTCCAAGAAGACGGCCTTGATCACAGGCGCGAACAAAAGCATCGGGTTCGAAACGGCCCGCCAGCTGGGCGGGCTGGGCTACGGGATATGGCTTGGAAGTCGTGACGCCGCGCGTGGCGACGAAGCTGCTCGCGCGCTTTCGGCGGAAGGTATCGACGTGAAGGCCGTTTCCATCGACGTGACGGACGAGGCTTCGGTGAAGCTGGCGGCGGCTCGGGTCGAGGCGGAGGACGGGAAGCTCGACGTCCTGATCAACAATGCTGGCGTTCCCGGCCAGATGGTTCCTCCCTCCCAGCAGTCCGTCAACGACGTGCGTGATATCTACGAGACTAACGTGTTCGGACCAATAAGAGTCACCCAGGCGCTCTTGCCCCTTCTGAGGAACGCGGGGAGCGCGAACATCGTCATGGTCAGCAGCGGGCTGGGGTCGCTCGGATGGCTTTCAGATCCGGACAACCAGTTCCATGGCGTCAACTTTCTCGGCTACAACAGCTCCAAGACGGCTTTGAACGGCGTGACCGTGGCCTTCGCGAAAGAGCTTGCGGCATCCGGCATTAAGGTGAACGCAGCCGATCCCGGCTACACAGCCACCGACTTCAACGGACATTCTGGCTATAGGACCGTCGAGCAGGCCGCCAGAGGGATCGTTTGGCTGGCGACCCAGGACAATGACGCAGCAACGGGTAGCTTCTACTTCGACGGAGCTGTTGTGCCTTGGTAGATATTGAGGAAGGGGATCGTCCTACTAGCGGCATTCAAAAGTGTACCGCGTCTTGAGATCCCATAAGGGGTGAGTAGCGGCCCGCACCGGGCAGAGTGAGGTCGTCAGAATACGCTCTGCAGGCCAACCATGCCGATGACAGCAGATCAATCTCAAGCGCAAACCGCTAGTCTCGTCGATCTTGGCGCACTTCTCGTCTCGTTGGAATTGAGCAAATCGACCTGGCTGGTGATAGCTCTGTCACCTTGCAGCGAGAAGATGTCCCGACGTACCATCACCGGAGGCGACGTTGCTGGCCTTTTCTCGTGTTTTGCCAAATGGCGACAGAACAAACTTTACCCGATCGTGGTGATTCAGTGTTTGCCGACTATCACCGCCCGTATCCATCCTGCCTTGCCCGATTCAGCCTTGCCGTCCGTTAGTTGGCGTCGAATGCGGTCAAGCTCATCGCGCGGGGAGACACGCAAAAACTGTCGTGAGATTTCCTGAACCGCATCGAGACGTGTCTGCGTGCGCGGTAATGTTGTGGTTATTGCGTGGTCCAGTTGCATTCTGATTTCCGAGATTTTTGGCCGCGGATCTCGTGTGTTGATAGGAATAATCGGTTCTGGGGTAGTTTCTATAGCCTGGATATCATACAGACCGGCATGCTCCTCTCGGCCGTCAACTCTGAGGCCGAGGACGCCGCTGGAGCAAACGGAGCCGCGGTAGTTCCAGATACCAGGCCCGGAGTGCTCCGCTGTTCCTCAAAGGCGAACGTTTGCAATTTTTTCATCAGCCCTGGGGCCCGCGACCGGCTATCTGACTCAGATAAAGCTGTTAGAGCAGCTCAACGTAGGAGTACTTCATAAAACCTCAAAACATATATCTGTTTCAACCGTAACCTGAATCCTAAGTCTGCCGTAGAGGGCCATCAACACCCAGTCTTAGGAAGTTAACTTAGATCTGCCCGCTTCGGCCACTAATGCAGATCTCATTCTGCCGTAAAAGCGAGCATCAGCGGCGGAAAGCCCGTGGAGCAGGGCGGGGTGGTAATCATGGATTCCGGCCTCGACCGAGCCGGTGCCTCGTCGAATGGTGGCAAGGGCATCACAGAGAAGTTGCCTAGTGGTGTCGTCGCTTGTTGCACAGAAGGTCTCGTTGACCACACTTTGGATCAACACAATTTGGGTCCATGAAAAAGCGCCGACACGTCTTGATGAGCTCAGTAGCAAACCTGCCTTCACGACAAGGTTCTCTACCAAGCTGATCTGTTTCGGGATCTGCCATTTTTGGTCATGATTTAGCGTATCTATGCGAGACAACAGCTCACGCACATTCCATTCGAAATCTGGTGGATCAGCAGATGTGTCGCCGTCGGAGGCGAGCCTAGGCTTCATTCCTTTATCTGATACGGGGGGCTTAACCGCGCTGGTAACAACAAATTTCTCAAGTAACACTTTAGAGCTCTGCATGTTCAGATCCATATTCGAGTTGGGGATTGCTATATATTATGATGACATCGTCTCATCGTCATTTCGACCGGAAGAGAGTTACAGTTTTAATAAAAACGAAAACTAGGTATTCTACATCATCATCTGCAATCTCGAGCCCAGAGCACGTCCGTTGAACGCGGAATCGGAATGAGGATTCCGTTGTCGATCGTTTTCTGATTCCATCGACCTACTGATGATTTGGTCAGAGAGAATTTGACCCGCGCGTTCAGTGATGATCTTCGCAGCCGCGTTCTTACTGCGTCTCGTCACGGCATGTCCGCACGATCGGCGGCGGCTCGGTTCGGGATCGGCGTTTCAACGGCCATCGCCTGGATCGCCAGCGCGAGGCAGGGTCTGCAGACCAAAGCCACTATATTAGGCTCAGCTTGATGATACTCCTTCCCCGAAGTGGCAATTGCATCAAGCTTGCTGTTGATCGAGACGATCATAGTCGCCGATGACCTTCAGAACGATCCCAATTGCAGATAAAAGCTGGACGCGGCAGCCATGTGTCGGTACCGGAGCAATACTCCCCACCGTGTTGCCTCACGGAATTTTGTTACCGCCCGCCTCCACCTAGACTGTTAGCCCGCTGCCTGGCGCGATGCAGGCCAAAGTGCCGGCGTCGCCGATCACCCGTTGAATCGCTTGCTGTCTCCACGCCCTCACTCGCTTCTGTAGCGCGCGGAGGTGACTCGCGCTGTATTGCCCTGGATAGCGGGCTCGGAATTCGACGAGAAGTTCAAGCGCGGTCTGATCGGGGTGTTCTTCGAGGTACCCTTCCATCTCGTTCCAATGGGTTTTGAAGGTTTCTGGACGGCGACCTCGGGGATTGTCGCTGAACCGACGAGATGTCTTCGATACGATGACCACGCCGCGTGCGTGAGCTGCCTTGCGCCAGAGGCTTACTCTGCGAGCAAGCGTATTGTACTGTTTCCGGGTAAATCGACCCGGAAACTGGGACACAACTCTTCAAAGAGCTGCATGGCGTTGATGTTCGGCAATTCCTCCAATCGCCGGCACGCGATCGGCCACTCCGCGCGGAGTGCGTGAATGCGAGTTTGGCCAGGTTCAGCATAGATCAGCTTCGGCGTCTCTGGTCTGTTCTCTACTATCGGAGCGCTCACAGACGGAAGCGCCAGTGCGAGTGGTGCGATCGGGTTCGTGACGGGGTATGTGTTGAGACCTTTTAAAGGCTCCGTAAGTAGCGTGGTTTCGCTTCAATGGGAAAGGTAGGGCGAATCTCACCCGCGTGCCAGGCGCTCGATAGGCCTGCCACGAATGCGGCCAGGCCCGGTGGTTCGGAGGTCGCCGGCGGCGGTAATTCTCCGTCGGCCAACGCTGCCAGGTAAGCTTGGACCGCACGCATTTTCCTCCAGAAGTTTCAACGGATCGAGTTCGGCGGCGATTTCGCTCCGTTTTATCCTAACGTCCATCGGCGTGCTCTCGGCTTGCGGCAGACGCTCGCAGGGAGACAGCGGCGGATGATAGCCTTGGTCACCTTTGCGCCGTCGCGATGCTTTTCGGCCAACTTGAACGAAGGCTGGAAGAAGTTTACGAATAGCCTGGAAGCACCGTAAAGACGCGTTATCGCCCTGGCGGCCGCTAATCATTCAAAACGCCGATAACCAAGGAGTTTGCGTACAACGGCGCCGTTTTTCTGCTCTATCCAGGCCTGGTCATTCTTGCGATAAGGCCGTGATCGAGTGAGCTCGATGCCGTGAGCAAGGCAATATTCGATCAGCCTATTGTTGACGAACTCACTGCCGTTGTCCACGTCCAGCACCATAAGGGGAAACGGCAAGCATGCGCTCGAGTGTCTCGAACACGAGGCTGTCTTCCCGAACCACAATAGGGGCGGCCTCTGTCCAGCCGGCGGCAATATCGGTCAGCACCAGGCTATAAACGAAGCTGCCGCGGTTGGCATTCCCGCATAATGCCGGGAAGCGGTTCATCCCAGTCGGCGAGTCTCCGCATTTTGATGCGACTTCGTGGTGCTGGCACGATGCTTGCTTTTTTTCTCTGCTGGTGCGCCGCGGCATCTGGAGCAAGCGGTCGATCGTCGCGGCGCTCATCGACAGAAGTTTACCGCGGATCTCTTCCTCGAGGTCAGATGACCCATGGCGTTCCAACGCCGGCAATAAGATCGGCAGCGCCTTGAGGCGCTTACCACAAACCCGATCGGAAGCTTCCCACAGCACGATCAGCGCGCCCCGAGCAGCCTCGTCGTAAAGCGGCCGGCGTTGATGGGCCCGCCGGATCTTCGGCGCCAGCTGATGATTGAGAACACGGATAGCGGACTTCTCGTGGTATCCCGTCGCCGCAATGAACTCTTCCAAGATCCTGCGCTTCTCTTTTCCGGTTAGCGTCCTCGGATCGCGTTGGCGACTTCCATGCGCGACTTTCGCACCTATTAAGGGTCAGGTTACCCTTAAGACCAATTTTAGTATGCCCGTCCTGAAGGTCCACGCAACCTCGGATCGAGTTGTCGTTGGCTTTCATTGTTCTTCCTAGCAGCCGGAAGCTCTACGAAAGGTCCGGGTGAGCGAAAAGGCTTTGAGAAGTTGATGGGGGCACCGGGAGCCACACGTGATTCAAGCGGGCTTTCAGGGATATCGGCAAGTTCTTGTGCATGAGCTAGATGCGCACGAGCTTCTTTTTGGTTATCGCTCAAGGGTGTTCTGGGCTCTGATCTAGGGTAATGAATGCGAACGTAGCGAGCTTGACTAGTTGACTCTTGTGGTTCTAGTGCCTCTACCCTGTTGAAGGTCTGCTTCAAACGGTATTTAGCGTCGCTAGCCAAAGCTGACACGAGTGCGGATATTGTTCTTTTAGGAGGAGAGGCCGAAAGCTTACGTAAGCCGTTTTTCGCTGGCGTTTCTTTGTCCCTTTGAGCGGCTTGTTCACCTGTATGCTGATCCTTCATCTTGCCTTTTCCCGTCCTATCAACGTATGAAGTAAACTCTCAAAACCAATCATAACACAGGTAAGGAGAGCCGAGGTCAGTTCTGGCCACAACTGCTCGGACAAATGTCCTCGGCGAATGAAAGTATTCGTGCGTGCGTTTGCCCTGTGAGACGCCGTATTCAGGATTTCTAGAACCTGCTTAAAGCGGAACGCAACCTGCTGTAGCCGGATGGGAACAAAAGATCCGCGTGCCAGGACGAAGACGCAATTCGTTTGCCCCCGGCGCCTCAACAAGTAAGGCCATTCCTAGAGCGAACGTTCCCATGACAAGTGCTACGAGCATCAACCGCTTCATGACAACGTGCATAGCCCTGTCATGGTCGCAACCACGACTGCGGCTTTTTGAACGACACCGCAAAAACAAGTATCTACTTGGTAATGATGACACTCGTTCTTCTCTCATCAGTTCTCTCCTTATCACGTTGCAGAGGTAGACGCGACGTCGGTCCGTCCGTTAGTTCCGAGCTGATCGTGTCAAAGGTCAAGCGCTTCGAAACAAGCGACTAAGAAGTCAATGGAAGGCGTTCAGTCAGCGAACCAACCTCTTCAGACCTTGACGCTCCTGGTGGATGCCTTGATTAGCACAAATGAAGCACACCACAGATCCTGATATGCACCCTTCTCCGAGGACTGTGCATCTCGTCAGACGCAGGCTCGTCATTTAACGCAACTCGCACACACAACGCCATTGAACTAGCCTGAATATCGTGGGCCGGATAGGTTGGGTGCTCGAGTGCCAATTCGTTTAGCCGAAGCGTGAAACCGGAAAAACCGCTGCGTCCACCATCTCTATCGCGTCCGGTTGACACGGCCCATAAGCTATTTAGCCGGTCACGAATTCCGACTTCAAGTAAAGATGTGTTCCAACTGAAACTGCAGGCGTAATATGCCGATAACCTGTCGTTATACCGCCAAGCCCAAATCCAAGCCCATCGATTTTGATCGTTCGACGCCTGCCGGCTGCTTCGGCCGCACCACGATGGCGCCGCAGCCTGCGCAATCGCCTCACTATGACTTCGCCTTCGTGCTGGGCCGATGAGCGCGTGATGTGGCAGCTTGAAGCAAAGGTGCTCGAGATACGTAATAAGATGGTTGCATATGAGAGCGACACCTTACGCGACTGTTTGATGCACTTGAAGCGACCATGTGAACCGTTGACATCGACGGTCTACTGGCTTCTCGCCAATGTTGTTTCAAATGAAGTCTATCAACCCGTTTCCGAAGTGGCATTTGGTGCATACAATCGCTCATATCACGTGGAGAAAGCCAAGACGATGACAGAACCGGTAAATCAGCCTCAGCCGAAGGACCCGACAGAAAATTCCAACGCCGCTCGGGTCGTGCACCGCCTATCTAGCGGCAAAAGTGCGGAGCAAGACCGCCTAGGTGACCTTCCTCCTGAGCTATTTCAGCACGTCGTCGATCAACTTGACATTCCCAAGGACCTCACAAATTTAGCTTTGTTAAGCAAGTCTTATTACAAAGTCCTTGGAAGTACAGCGAAAGCTGTAAACGAGCGAGTGTTCACACGTGAGGCTGCAGCGGCAATATATGACGCCGTGATGAAGGAGGGCATCCCCACAGTGACTTGGCAAGAGACAGTTCCCGAGATCATGGGAAACGAGGCCCAGATCCATGCTGCGACCGCTGCGCACTTTGGCCGCACCTTGGGCCCGATAGTTCGGTTTCTCGATGACCCCCGCCAGGAGGATCTTTCAGCTAAGATCGTAGCTGTCTCTCCTGAGGTTCGACTGGAGGTGGTGGCCGAGATGTCCGGACATATGAAGGGTTTCCAGTCAAAGTTTCGGGAGAAAATCTACAATGCAGTCATTCAAGACTTCGAACATGGCCCATTTAAGGCTGATGCAGCCGGTCGGTTAGTGGATGCTGCTTGGAACGGTGACTTGAACGACAAACAGCGGGTTAAGGTGCTCGATGTCCAACTTGCTGATCCTGACGCTGAGGCCGCATATAGAGATGAGGTTTACCTAAACTACGAGTTACGATTCAGTAGGGCTCGCGAGTTCCGAGAAAATAGCAAACTAACTCAGAAACCCCAGGCTCCGTACGCTACAGACCTCGTGAAAGACGCTTTAGCGTATAATGCTGATCGACCTGAGAGGCTTGCACGCCTTGGGGACGCGTCACGGGAACTTCTCGTTGATGCGAAGACCGCAAGAAGCGATATGATGATGACTCGGATGCAATCAAACCGTTGTTCTGAATATGGCAGATAGCTCTTTCTTCAGGCAAAAGCAGGGAGCTCGAACGAAAGGGGGATTGCCCGTTGCAGGGCATCAAACAGCAGTGTCTTTTCCCGGTTTCCTAGAAGCAGCAGATTGATGCCAGATCTTATGGGATGGCCCGCCCTTTCACCCAGCATTGAGTACAATGCTAATATCGGGAAAGGGAAAGGACCGGCCGATGTCTATTGCTATTCTTGGAATTTATTTGGGCAAGAACTCCTGCAGCGTGGTCGGCGTCAATACGGCGGGAGCAGTGATCGTTCGTCGAACAATGCGTCGACAGACGCTGATCGACTATGTTGCGAACCTTCCTTCTTGTGTGGTTGCGATGGAGGCATGCTGCGGCGCGCATCATCTCGGTCGTCTGTTTACAGACAGGGTCACGAGATCCGCTTAATGTCGCGGGAATATGTTCGGCCGTATATCAAGGTCCAGAATAACGATGACCGCGATGCGGAGGGGATCGCTGAAGCCGCCTCTCGGCCAACGATGCGCTTCGTTGAACTCAAGAGCAAGGAGCAGCTGGATATACAGACCTTGCATCGGGTACGTTCACGCCTGGTCGCAGAAAGAACAAACCGGTGCAGAACGGAAGGAGCTCGGAGAGAAAAATTGGAGCACTGAATCGCGAGTTTGTTCAGTTGGCTTGGAACGATGCCGCCGCGCGTCGGTTGACCTCGATCACCGGTATAGGGGTCCTCAATGCCACGGCCCTGATCGCGGCTGTAGGCGATGCTAGCAGCTTTGCCAAAGCGCGCGATCTCGGCTCCGGGCTTGGATTGGTTCCTAGACAAGACAGCACGGGCGGTAAGCCTCGCCTCCTTGGGGATCGAAGCGCGGCAATACATATTTGCGGACGCTGCTAATCCATGGTGCCAGGGCGGCGTTGCCCTCGCATTCAGCGACCAACACTCCGATAGGGCGATGGTTGACGGCGATGATCGAGCGAGGTGTGCATCGCAACGCCAGCGTTGTGGTGCTGGCCAACAAACTGGCCCGCATCGCCTGGGCAACTTTGCGGAAGAAGACAATTTTGAACGTGGCTATCTGGCAGCGACGGCATAGTCGAGACGGCATATGTTATCGTCATGTAGCTCAACGAGGTTTGCAGGAAGGATCGTGAAGATGGCCTGACAGTTTACCGGCGTTTAGAAAGCCCGTTTAAAAAAATCGCACTTGGTGCTGACGGTCTTATTGGGCTCTGAACGCGCGGATGTCCATCTTGGCCATGGGGGGGGTATCCATGAGACCGTATACGTTGACGCAAACTGATCAGAACACCGTAAAATCCTCTTGCAGACGGGCGGGCCATACATTTTTATGAGTTCGTTAGCCTTCGTAAGCAGGTCATGTTCAAGCTGAAGGCGCTTCCATCACTGCGCAATGCGTCGAGTTCACGCTCGAGTTCGTCTCGGCTGGAAGTCGGTGGTAGTTCGCGACGGCGTGTCATGGATCCAGGGACCTCACGACCAAGTTTCTGGTTCTTCCAGTCGTACAACGTCTGCCGGCTCACGCCTACCTTCTGAGCCACCGAACGGGCACTCTCACCCCGAGCGCACAAGTCGATCACGGCTGTTCGCTTCTGCTGCTCCGATCTGATGGTACCGCTTGAGGTGCCGGTGTGAACTCGCCGCCTTCCGCCAGGTTGACATTCATCGATCCAAGCCGAAAGCTTTTCGCGGCCAGGTAGCCAAGTGCCTTGATGATCCATGCGAGACAGCGGCCGTGGTCCAGATAGTGCTCAACAGCAGTCCTCGTTCACTCATCCGAATACCGCTGCTTGGTGCGCACGTAGCCTGCCGTCAAGTCGTTGCCAGATGCGAATTCGCGATACCAATGCTTCAGAGCATTCTTCGTCGGATAGGCGGGTGATAACCGGGGGGTATCGCCAGCAGCTGAGGCGCAGCGAGTTGTTTGGGGAAGCACCAAACATGTGGCGAAACGAAGCCGCTCGCCAGACACCGTCTAGCAGTTGTCGCGGAGGAGACCGTAGCGTCGTCGAAAAACCTAAGGCGCAGGAGCGTTCTTGCGCCCTGCTCGGCGGAGCGGATCCTCTCGGTCGTGCGACCATCGCAGAATACTCCGGCAGGTGCCGCCTAACTCCGACATTCGAAATTCGCAGCGTCGTTGATGTCTCCGGCGCCTTTGTAATGTGCATGGGCCGGATAAGGGCAAAGCGGCCTTGTCCGGTTCGGGAGGGCTTTGCCGGAGGCTTCGATGCTTTGCGGCTGGCGTCCCTTTTCCACCCAGTTTACAAGCTGGGTCAGCATGTCGAACTGGTCGAGAGCGGCCGGGCCGCCGCGGCAATGCCCCATGCCGGGCACGAGATAGAGCTTTGCCCAGTCTTTTGTCTGTAAGCTGGTCTTCGTGGTCCTGCTCATGCGGTTGAAGAAATCGACCGTATCGTTGGACGAGAACCACGGATCGCTCACGCCGTGGAAGAAGATAATCTTGCTGCCGCGGGCGGCGAATGAGCTGAGATCGGTCCACTGGTCGGAGTTGATCAGCCGCTGCTGGGGATCGTCGATATCGGCCTTTTCGATGGCATCGTCCACATCGAAGCTCGTGGCATTGTTCTTGAACTGGCGATTGCGCTTGTCGTCGAACCGCATAAGGCCGGGAATCGCGTCCGTCGTACTCATGACGCCGGTGTCATAGGGGAAGGCGACGTAGGCCGGCCGGCCCGATGCGTCCAGCGTCGGGGAAAAGGTTTCCGCGACCACT
>UCEY01000069.1 GCA_900471605.1 Hyphomicrobiales bacterium
GCCGGCGGCACGCATGTGACCGAGAACGAGAATTTTAAGCGGGTGATCTTCGATGCGGCGGCCAATACCTGGACGGTGACCGACCGCGACGGGACAGTGTCGCTGTTCAAGTCGGTGATGGCGATCTCCGGCAGCACGCCGGCATCGGGTACGCCGGAATACAAGGTCCAGCATGACGGCCGCTTCCTGCTGTCGTCGGTGACCGACACCAATGGCAATGTCGTCAACTATTCCTACACCTGCCCGGACCTGCCGGTATGTTATCCGTCGGTGGTCAGCTATGGTGGGATGAGCGTCAATTTCTATTACGAGGCGCGGCCGGACTTCCTGGTGATGGCCAACGGGCTGGGGCTTTCCTATACCAAGCAGCGGATCAGGACGATCGCGGTGAAGGTCGGCATGGCGCTCCGGGCAGCCTACACGCTGAGCTATGACCAAGCACCGTTCTCCAACACCTCGCGTCTCGTCAAAGTTGACCGCTATGGCAGTGACGCCATCGTCAGATCCGCAGGTGTCGTCACCGGCCCGACCGTCAAGACCATCCGCCAGATGACCTATGATAATGCCAACTTCAATTATGCGCCCCAGCAAGTAAGCCAGCTTATCGGCACATATCCAACCGGAACTTTCGTGGGGGGAACTAATTTTGATGCCGACTTCGACGGCCAGGATGAGTCTTTCCAGATCTACGAGACGGTTTGCTCAGAATGCCTGGATGGGGCTATTCGATATAATATAGCGCTAACGAAGCTTCTCGGCCCCAATTTGACGACGCAGTGGGTGTTGACGTCCACTCTGCCGGCCCTCACTCAGGTGTATGGCACGACTGCAGGCAGCGTGAAGTGGCTAGCCGGCCGCCACACCACTGCAAATGGCCAGGACATAGTAATCGCCTCTTCATCTGCTAATTATGAATACGGGGAGATCGTTACCCGTTGGCAGGATCTTGTCTACAAGGTCGGACCGAATTGGACGCTGACACTGGAGGGGTGCGCGGGGCCGTTCGCCACAGTCTGCAACACAGCCCCTCATGAGGCTCCCAGCCTCACCGGTCTTGTCTCATTGGATTTCGATGGCGATGGTATCGATAATATCGCCTATGTAGGAGGCGACACTCCCTCAAGTGTCGGAGATTTCGCAGCAAACGGGCGTCAAAGCCTCTTACTTCTCCACCCGAGCTCGCTCGTCCTGCGAAACGTCGATGGAGCCTGGATCGGGGCGTCTGCCGGTCCAAATTGCCAAGCGCCCATCGCCTGCAGGTTGGGAGATCTCAATGGCGATGGCACGACTGACCTTGTCTATATGTATAATTCCGATGCGCAGTTCTGGCTGTCGACGGGAACAGGGTTTGTCCATGCCGGCGGGTTGTCTCTGAACTCCGAGAGTTCTCTGCGGGATTTCGACAACGACGGCAAGTTCGAGTTCACCCACGACAGGATCGTCGTCTCCGGCATCGGGTTCGGCGCGGCCGGTATTCAGCATTTGCTGTCGAATTACGTCATCCCGAAGGGCTATTGGGCAGCCGGGGACTTCAACGGAGATGGTCTCCCCGAGGTGAGCGGGGATATCACATTGATGTCGCAGTCCGGCTCTGGCAATCCTAACCTTTTGCGGTCGGTGAAGTTGGAGACTGGCGGGGTTGTTTCTGTTGACTACACTCCGTCGACGCGATGGACGAACGTGTTCATGCCGCAGGTTCTGCATGCGGTGACGCAGCTGCGGGTGGATGACGGCCGCGGGCAGGTTGCGGCGAGCGACTATGCCTATGCGGGCGGGCTGTACGACCCGAAGGCGCGGAAGTTCCTAGGTTATAAGACGATCACCATGACCAAGCCTTTGGCCAATGGCGAGACGGCGCGTCCGGTGGTCGAGACGACCTACCGGCAGGATCTGGCAAGTTACGGCCTGCCGGAGAAGACGGTGATCCGCAACGGCGCCAACACCGCCTCCAAGACGGTCACCGAAACTTATGCAGTCAATGCCGCCACCAAGCCGTACAAGGCGTTGAACACCGTCACCGAGACGACGGTCAACGAACAGTACACGCTTACCCTCCGCAAGGAACGCGACTTTGACGGGTTCGGTAATATTACCCAGATTCGCGATCTCGGACGAACCGATGTCAGTGGTGATGAGACCCGGAGCGCATTTAATTACTCGCCAAATACAACCACGTACATCGTGTCGTTGCCATGGGAAAAGACGATCTGGCAAGGATTGGATTCCGCGGCTCCCCTTTTGGAAGATCGCCAATTTCATTACGACGGATCCGCCAGTCCGCCTGTTGCACCCACCAAGGGCAATATCACGGTTGATTACACCTACCGAGGGCCTGGGGATGGCGTTTGGGAGCACTATGCGTATGACGGCTTTGGCAACAGAACCGCGCATGTCAACTCAGGAACAGGCAGCCGCACGGAATGGGACTATGACGCGACGTATCACCTCTATCCGGTGACGGAGCGGGCACCGAAGTATTTTGCCACCGGCGGACAGCCGGCGGATGCGCGGTTTGTATCGACCTTCACCAACGACGTGGTGTGCGGCAAACCGGCCACCAAGGTGGACTGGAATGGGGTGACCGAGACCTTCACCTACGATCCGTTCTGCCGGCCCTATGACTACACGCATTCGGGCAGCGGCAAATATGTGAAGACGCGGTATGCGAACGAAGGCAATCCGGTCCAGCAGTCGGTTGCGGTGTTCGAGCCCTTGTCGAGCGGCACGGGAGATGTTTACACCCAGACCTATTACGACGGGATTGGCCGGCCCTGGCGGGTTCAGAGCTTGGGCGACACGACCTCTGGTCCCACCCGTGTCACTGACACGGTCTACGATCCGCGCGGCAATGCGGCGAAGACCAGCTTTGCCTACTTCTCCAACGAGACGGCGCAGTGGACGGTCAACAGCTACGATTGGCAAGACCGGGTGGTGAAGACCGTCAACCCGGACGCCTCGCAAAAGACCTATAGCTACGCGGCGCGACCCACATCTGCCGCCGTCATGTGGGGCTCGGCGAGCATCGCCGCCTTCGATGCCTGGCTCACCGACGAACTCGGCCAGCAATACAACACCGTGACGGATGTCCACGGTTATGAGCTCGGCCGCTTTAACCACAAGAACGGTGTCTTCACCGCCTACCATATCTCGACCTACGATGCGCTTGGGCGGCTGCTTGGGGTTCAGGATACCGAAGGTGCCCGCTGGACCTATACTTACGACCTAGCCGGCAACCGGGTGTCGGCGAGCGATCCGGATCTCGGCACCTGGACCTATATGTATGACGGAGCCAATCGGCTGATCCGCCAGATCGATGCCCGAGGGTCGTTAACGACGCTCTTCTACGATCAGATGGGGCGCCTGCTTGCCAAGCAGGTGAGGGGAGCAGGCGAAGCGTCGCCGACGACGGTGGCTGCTAACGCCTATGACCAGCTGTTCTCAACAGGTTCGTCAAATGTCGGGTTGCTGACCCAAAGGACAAATGCAAATTCGACTGATACCTATACTCGGACTTATTTTGGTGCGGGGAGCTATAATGGTGAGACGCATGTCGTTGACGGCCTCACCTATTGGCGAAGTGACACACTTGGCAGGCAGGGAAAAACCGCAGGTATCATTTATGGTGCGCCTGTTGTCGCGGTTGGAACGGCCGATCTCTACTATACCTACAACGCTGCTGATCTCCTGTATTCGATCCCGGATTACATCACCTCGACATTCTACGAGGCGGACGGCCAGACGAAGTCGATCAGCTATGCCAATGGAGTGACGACGGAGTTTGCCTATTCGCCGACCCGGCGGTGGCTGACACGGGTGACGACCAAGAAGGGCACCACGGTGCTGATGGACAATCAGTACACCCGCAATGCGATCGGCCAGATCAAGACGGTCACCGGCCTGACGCCGTCCGACAGCTGGGTCTATACCTATACCACCGATGGCTTCAATCGTCTGGCAAGCGCCGACAATCTCGGTAACAACGCGCTCGACGAGACCTACAGCTACAGCCTCAACGGCAATCTGACCTCCCGTACCCGGATGGGCAGCTATACCTACCCGGCGCCGACAGCCATCCGTCCGCATGCGGCGACCCAGATCGGTGCGAAGACGATCGGTTACGACGCCAACGGCAACATGGTCTCGGACGGCACCCGTATGTTTGTGTGGGACCGCTCGAACCAGCTTGCCAGCGTCACCCAAGGGGGATCGGCGGTGACCTTCTCCTATGGTGCGGACGGATCGCGGGTGATGAAGAACTGGGCATTCGGCAAGACGCTTTATGCCGGGGCCGATATAGAGGTCGACCG
>UCEY01000039.1 GCA_900471605.1 Hyphomicrobiales bacterium
CCAGCCTCGCCCAGCGCCTCGACCAAGCCGAAGCGAAGCTGAACGACCGCGGCCCGGAACAGCAGGTCGCTCGCGCTGTCGCAGCCGCGGCCCTCAAGGCCGGCATCGATCGCGGCGGCCCGTTCGAGACCGAGCTCCAGACCTTCAAGACCGTCGCCGGCGACGATCCGGCGATCGCCGACCTCCAAAAGTTCGCCTCGGCCGGCGTGCCGGCCCGCGCCGAGCTGCAGCGCGACTTCCCCCGCGTCGCAGATGCGATGCTGGAAGCGACCGTCCAGCGGGACCCGAACGAGGGCATCGCCGGCCGGCTGCTTTCCTCCGCCATGTCGGTCGTTAAGGTCCGCCGCGTCGGCGATGTCCAGGGCGATACGCCGGATGCGGTCGTCGCCCGCATGGAAGAGGCGCTGCGCAACGGCAATCTCCAGGCCTCGGCCCGCGAATGGGACGCGCTGCCGGAACCGGCAAAGGCCGTTTCGCGGGATTTCAAGCAGAAGCTCGATGCCCGCATTCAGGTGGAAAATCTCGTGGGCGGAACGCTTTCGCGCGCCGTCGCCGGCACCCAAGGCTGAGGACGGAAGAACCGGATGGTCAGACTTTTCATTTTTCTCGTTGTGGTGCTGGCTCTCGGCTGGGGTTTCTCCTGGCTTGCGGATCGCCCCGGCCTGATTTCCATCACCTGGCAGGACCACCTGATCGAAACCAGCCTGATGGTGGCCGCCACCGCCGTGGTCGCGCTCATTGGCCTTGCGATGATCCTCTGGTGGATCGTCGGGGTGATCTGGACATCGCCCTATTCCGTCCGCCGCTATTTTCGCGCCCGCAAGCGTGACCGCGGTTATCAGGCGCTCTCGACCGGCTTGATCGCCGCCGGCGCCGGCAATGCGCTGCTCGCCCGCAAGATGAGTCTGCGCACCCGCGGCTTGATCAGCGCCGACCAGGAACCGCTGATCCATCTTCTGGAAGCCCAGGCCGCCCTCATCGAAGGCAAGCACGACGAAGCGCGCAAGAAGTTCGAGCAGATGGCCGAGGATCCGGAAACCCGCGAACTCGGCCTGCGCGGCCTCTACATGGAAGCCCGCCGGCTCGGCGCCAACGAGGCCGCCCGCCAATATGCCGAAAAGGCCGTCGAACATGCGCCCTACCTGCCCTGGGCCGCCCAGGCGACGCTCGAATCCCGCAGCCAGGCCGGCCGCTGGGACGATGCGATCCGCCTGCTCGACCAGCAGCGCATGGCAAACATCCTCGAAAAGCCGCAGGCCGAACGCTGGAAGGCGGTGCTTTTGACCGCCAAGGCCAACGACCGGCTGGAGGGCGATCCGAAAGGCGCGCGCGACGACGCCATGGCGGCGCTCAAGCTCGCCAAGGACCTGGTCCCCGCCGCCGTGATCGCCGCCAAGGCCTGGCTGCGCGAGGACAATATCCGCAAGGCCGCCTCCACCCTCGAAGGCGTCTGGAAGCTCGGTCCGCATCCGGAAATCGCCCGCGCCTATATCCGCGCCCGCAGCGGCGACAGCACGATCGACCGGCTGAAACGCGCCGAAAAGCTGGAGGCGATGCGCCCCAACAATCTCGAGTCGCTGCTCGCCGTCGCCCAGGCGGCGCTCGACGCGCAGGAATTCAAGAAAGCCCGCGCAAAGGCCGAGGCCGCCGCTCGCATGGAGCCCCGCGAAGCCGTCTACCTGCTGCTTGCCGATATCGAGGAGGCCGAGACCGGCGACCAGGGCCGCGTTCGCCACTGGATGGCGCAGGCGCTGCGCGCGCCGCGCGACCCTGCCTGGGTGGCCGATGGTTTCGTCTCGGAAAAGTGGCTGCCGCTTTCCCCCGTCACCGGCCGGATCGACGCCTTCGAATGGAAGGCGCCGTTCGACCAGCTCGAAGGTCCGGTCGAGGAAGGTTCGCTGGCGGCCGACACGGCGATCGCCAGCTTGCCGCCTGTCAGCGAAGCGCCGTCGGCCAGCAAGGTGTCTCCCGCGCCAAAGGTCGCCCCGGTGGGAGAGGCGAAGGCCGAAGAAGCTCCGAAGCCGATTCTCGTCCCGATCAAGCCCGCCCCGCAGGAGGCCAAGCCCGCTCCCCAGGAGATCAAGCCGCCCCACAGGGAATTGGCTGTTGCAGCAAAAACACCAGCCTCCGCGAATGTGACGCCGAAAACCGGAAAAACCCCTGAAAATGGGGAGGAGCCCGTTCCCTTTTTCGGCCGTCCGCCGGATGATCCGGGTGTGAAAGATCCCGAGGCCGGGCAGCCCGCAACGAGGCTCCGGCTCTTTTGAGAATGGCGAGGGCCTGGAGATAGATGTTAGACCGCATTCAGGCCTTCCTCCACACTCTGACCGGATCCCATCATGCGCACGAATTCGCCCCCGACGATCCGCGGGTAGCCTTCGTCGCGCTCTGTTTCCAGGTCATGGAGGCGGACGGCAACATCTCCGACCAGGAACAGCAGAAATTTCGCGACCTGCTGCGCGAGCGCTACGACCTCAGCGAGGACCGGTTGAAGGCACTGATCGAGGTCGGCCATCAGGCCGGCAGCGAGGCGGTCGATTATTATCGCTTCACGTCCGACCTTAGAAAACATCTCGTCGACGAGGAAGACCGCGTCGAGCTTCTCGGCATCCTCTGGGATATCGTTTATGCGGACGGGCAGCGGAGCGAGATCGAGGATCATGTGATCTGGAGGATCGCCGACCTGCTTGGCGTCTCCGCGCGCGACCGGGTTCTGGAGCGCCAGCAGGCCGCCGCACGCGCAACCGCACAGGATGAAGACGGAGACTGACGGCACGCCTGCCGCCGATGCCTCCCTTGCGCCCTGCCACTTCCGATATCGCGGATGCGCCGCCGCTCGCGGCGAAAAGGCGGGATGATCCGCTTTTCCGTTACCGCTCCGGCGCCTCAAGACTGTCGATCCGGCGCAGCTTCGGGAAACCGACGGACCAGGCGATCGCAACAGCCAGCGTGCCGATACCGCCGATCACCACGGCCGGCACCGCGCCGAAGATCGAGGCCATCGTACCGGCGCGGAATTCCCCGAGCTCGTTGGAAGCACCGACGAACACCATGTTGACCGCGTTGACCCGGCCGCGCACCTCGTCCGGCGTCCACAGCGCGATCAGCGTCTCGCGCACATAGACCGAGATCATGTCCGACGCACCCATCAGCATCAGCGCCGAAATCGACAGCCAGGGCGTTGCCGACAGGCCGAAGATCAGCGTACCGATGCCGAACAGACCGACGCCGATGAACATCGCCACGCCGGCATGATGGCGGATCGGATAGAAGGCGAGGTAGATCGCGACGATGATGGCGCCGACGCCCGGCGCGGCACGCAGCATGCCGAGCCCCCAGGGCCCGAGTTCGAGAATATCGCGTGCAAAGATCGGCATCAGCGCCACGGCGCCGCCGAGAAGCACGGCGAACAGATCGAGCGAGATCGCCCCGAGCACGATCTTTTCACCGGAGATGAACCTGAAGCCGGCAAGGATCTGCTCCCAGCTCACCTTGTCCACCGCGTTGCGCTGCGCGGGCTTCGGGATCATGAAGACCAGAACCGCGGCGAGGATGAGAAAGGCGAAGGCGATCGAATAGGCGGCAACCGCGCTGACGCCGTAAAGCAGGCCGCCGGCCACCGGACCGAGGATCGCCGCCGTCTGCCAGGAGGAGGAATTCCAGGCGACCGCATTCGGCAGATCCTGCTCCGGCACCAGGTTCGGCCCGAGCGACTGGACCGCCGGCCCCATGAAGGCGCGCTCGATGCCGAACACGATCAGGATGCCGAAGACCGGCCAGGGCGAAAAGGAGTGGGTGATGGTGAGCACCAGCAGCGCGCCGGCGCAGAGCGCCCCGACCACCATGCAGATCGCCATGATCGCACGCCGGTTATAGCGGTCGGCGACGGAGCCGGTGACGAGGATCAGGACCAGCGACGGGAGGAACTGGAAGAGCCCGATCAGGCCGAGATAGAGCGGATTGCTGGTCACGTCATACATCTGCCAGCCGACGGCAACGCTGACGATCTGGATCGCGAAAGCCGAGAAAAGCCGGGAGAAGAAGAAGCGGGTATAGGACGAGTGCCGGAAGGCGGCGAAACGATCGCCCGAGACGGGAAGAGACATGATGCAGCACTTTCAGCGGGGCCCGGAGACCGGCAGGACGCCTGCCGCCCGTTAAACATGATTCGGTAGAGGCGCGGGTGCGGCACTTGCCCGTTAGTTCGCCAATGTCTACATGTCTGTCAACAAAGAAATGGAGACGTTAATGCTCGCCCTGTTTCAGACCATCGATTTGGCCTTGAACCTCTATACCTGGGTGCTGATCGCCAGCGCCATCTTCTCGTGGCTCTATGCCTTCAACGTCATCAATTCGCGAAACCAGTTCGTCGATGCGGTGGGCCGTTTCCTGTTCAACGTCACCGACCCGGTTCTGCGCCCTATCCGCCGCATCATGCCGGATCTCGGCGGCATCGACATCTCCCCGGTCATCCTGCTCCTGATCATCTTCTTCATCCGCTCGCTGATGTGGACGTCGATCTATCCGCTGTTTGCGTGAGCGGTCCCTGCAGCAAGCATTCCGATCATCTGCGGCTCGCAATCCGGCTCACGCCGAATTCGGGCCGCAATGCTGTCGACGGCATCGAGACCGCCGCCGATGGCGAGGTTTTCCTCAAGGCGCGTGTCACCGCGGTGCCCGAGGACGGCAAGGCCAACAAGGCGCTGATCCTGCTGCTGGCCGAAACGTTCCGCCTCCCCAAATCCTCCATTTCGATCATCTCAGGCGAAACCGCGCGCAAAAAAATCCTCCGGATCGATGGCGACCCGGAGGATTTGGAGAAAAAGCTCGAAAAGGTTCTGAAAGCCTGACGGCTTATTTCTGGGCCTTGTAGCGCTCGATCGCCTCGACGATCAGCTTCTTGGCGACGTCGACATCCTGCCAGCCGCCGATCTTCACCCACTTGCCGGGCTCCAGATCCTTGTAGTGCTCGAAGAAATGCTCGATCTGCTTCAGCGTGATCTCGGGCATGTCGGTATAGTTCTTGATCTTGTCGTAGCGCTGGGTCAGCTTCGGAACCGGCACGGCGATGATCTTCTCGTCCTTGCCGCCATCGTCTTCCATGATCATCACGCCGATCGGGCGCACGTTGATGACGCAGCCCGGAACCAGCGGGCGGGTATTGCAGATCAGCACGTCGATCGGGTCGCCGTCTTCCGACAGCGTGTGCGGGACGAAGCCGTAATTGCCCGGATAGGTCATCGGCGTGTAGAGGAAACGGTCGACGACGAGAGCGCCGGCTTCCTTGTCCATTTCGTACTTGATCGGATGGCCGCCGACCGGCACTTCAACGATGACGTTGACGTCTTCAGGCGGATTCTTGCCAACGGAAATTGCATCGATACGCATTCTGGTCCCCGATGAGGTTCGACAAAGTTATGCGTCGATAGCGGGAATCATGCTGCAAGGCAACAAGGCTTTGCGCCATTGTTAAACTGCCGCACGCGTTGCAACATTAGAAAATGTTCAAATTCCAGAGTAATTTCGATCCGGCGGATCAGGGCCAGACGAAGCCGATCTTACGGAGCTGGGTACCCCCGAAATCTTCCATGCCTTCGGCGAGATCCACGCCTCCATGCCGCCGGAAGAAACGCGCCGCATGCTCGCTATCTTCCAGGCACCAGACGACCAGGCCTTCGCAGCCGAGCGACTTCAGGAGCCGGCGGCCTTCGCCGAACAAGCGGCGGCCAAGCCCGATGCCCTGGAATTCCGGCCGCAGATAGATCTCGTAGACTTCGCCGTCATAAGGCAATGCACGCGCCCGGTTGAGGCCGATCGTGGCATAACCGGCGACCTGGTCGGCGACATCGAGAACCAGAAGCGTGGCCGGACCGCGCGTCGCCTTGCGCCACCAGGCCTCGCCACGCCGCTCCAGCATCTGGGTCAGCGGCTTGTGGGGAATGAGCCCTGCATAGGCCTGTGTCCACGCCTGGCGATGCGCCTCGGAAATGGCGCGGGCGTCTTGCGGTTCAGCCCGCCGGACATCGATCGACAACGTTTTCATAACGCTTACTCTAGGCCCCGAAGCAGGCAATCCGCCATTCCGCCATTATGCGTAGCAGGGATTGCCCACAGACTTCTCATGTGGACGACGAGGCAACGTTAACGTGTTTTTAACCATTGCCACAAGGCCGGGCGGGCCACAGGCACAAAAAAAACCCAGTATTTCTACTGGGGTTTTGAAGGGTCCAATGAAAGCTATCGAAATCAGGCGATCTTCGACTTTTCGTAGCGCTTGCGGTCGTTCGGGTCGAGATACATCTTGCGCAGACGGATCGACTTCGGCGTCACTTCCATCAGTTCGTCTTCCTGGATCCAGGAGAGCGCGCGGTCGAGCGTCATGCGGATCGGCGGGGTGAGCTTCACGGCTTCGTCCTTGCCGGCGGCGCGAATGTTGGTGAGCTGCTTGCCCTTCAGCACGTTAACTTCGAGGTCGTTGTCGCGCGAGTGGATGCCGATGATCATGCCCTGATAGACCTTTTCGCCCGGCTCGATGATCATCGGACCGCGGTCTTCCAGGTTGAACATCGCATAGGCGACGGCTTCGCCGGCGCCGTTGGCGAGCAGCACGCCGTTGACGCGGCCGCCGATCGGGCCCTTGTAGGGCTGGTAGTCGTGGAACAGGCGGTTCATGATCGCCGTGCCGCGCGTGTCGGTCAGCAGTTCCGACTGGTAGCCGATCAGGCCGCGGGTCGGAGCGTAGAAGCGCAGTCGAAGGCGGTTGCCACCCGACGGACGCAGCTCTACCATCTCGGCCTTGCGCTCCGACATCTTCTGCACAACGACGCCGGAATGTTCCTCATCGACGTCGACGACGACTTCCTCGATCGGCTCGAGCAGGTTGCCGGCCTCATCCTTGTGCATGACGACGCGCGGACGCGAAACGGCAAGTTCGAAACCTTCGCGGCGCATGGTTTCGATCAGAACCGCGAGCTGCAATTCGCCGCGGCCGGAAACGTAGAACGAATCCTTGCCTTCGGCTTCTTCGATCTTCAGCGCGACATTGCCTTCGGCTTCCTTGAACAGGCGGTCGCGGATGACGCGGCTGGTGACCTTGTCGCCTTCGGTGCCGGCGAGCGGGCTATCGTTGACGATGAAGGACATGGTGACGGTCGGCGGATCGATCGGCTGGGCATGCAGCGCCTCGGTGACCGACGGGTCGCAGAACGTGTCGGCCACGGTGCCCTTGGAGAGGCCGGCGATGGCGACGATGTCGCCCGCATGCGCTTCGTCGATCGGGGTGCGCTCGATGCCGCGGAAGGCGAGAATCTTCGAGATACGGCCGTTTTCGATCAGCTTGCCGTCCTGGCCGAGCACCTTGACCGACTGGTTCGGCTTGATCGAACCGGAATGGATGCGGCCGGTGATGATACGGCCAAGGAAGGGGTTGGCTTCGAGGATCGTGCCGATCATGCGGAAGGCGCCGTCTTCTTCGCCGACGCTCGGCTCCGGAACGTGCTTCAGGACGAGATCGAGCAGCGGCGCCAGGCCTTCTTCCTTCGGACCTTCCGGATTGTAGTTCATCCAGCCGTCGCGACCGGAACCGTAGAGGATCGGGAAATCGAGCTGTTCGTCGGTGGCGTCGAGATTGGCGAACAGGTCGAAGACTTCGTTGATGACTTCCTCGTGGCGGCCGTCCGGGCGGTCGATCTTGTTGATCGCGACGATCGGGCGAAGGCCGACCTTCAGCGCCTTGCCGACCACGAACTTGGTCTGCGGCATCGGGCCTTCAGACGAGTCGACGAGAACGATCGCGCCGTCCACCATCGAAAGGATGCGCTCGACTTCGCCGCCGAAGTCGGCGTGGCCGGGGGTGTCGACGATGTTAACGCGCACGCCCTTCCACTCGATCGAGGTCGCCTTGGCAAGGATGGTGATGCCGCGTTCCTTTTCGAGATCGTTGCTGTCCATCATGCGCTCGACGGTGCGCTGGTTGTCGCGGAACGAGCCCGACTGCTTCAGAAGTTCGTCGACAAGCGTGGTCTTCCCATGGTCGACGTGTGCGATAATCGCGATATTTCGCATTTTCATGTTTTGAATCTCTGAGCTTTGGCGCGGCGACGGGAGGCGGCACCCAATTCGTTTTGCGGCCTCATACCCTGTTTTTCGCAATTGCGAAAGGGGTGAGCGCGATGATGGTTGACGGCTATTCCGCCACCAGCCCGCTTCGCCTCAACAGGGTCAGCAGGAGCAGCGGCAGAAGGGTGGTGATCACGATGGCGATGAAGGCCATGGCCATGCCGAGACCGATCGAGCCCTGTTCGAACTGCCGCCAGATGAAGGTCGCGATCGTCTGCATGCCGACAGGCGCGACGACGACCGAGGCGACAAGCTCGCGGGACGCGAGCGCGAAGACGAGCAGCATGGCGGAGGCAAGGCTTGGGAAAACCAGCGGCAGCAGGATGCGCCGGAAGGCGGTGATGCCGCTGGCGCCGAAGACGCGCGCCGCCGCCTCCAGATTGTCGCCGATCTGCTGGAAGGCTGCCGTCGTATAACGCACCGGCTGCGGCAGCAGAATGCAGCAATAGGCGAGCAGCAGGATGAAACCGGTATTGTAGGGCGTCGCCGGCAGCCAGGGCATGTTCCAGGCGAGGATCAGCCCGACGGCGACGACGATGCCCGGCAGCGCATTCGGCAGGATGGTCATCACGTCGATGGTCATGCGCCCGCGCATCCGCGTCTTCACCACCGTATAGGCTGCCGTCACGCCGATCAGCCCTGTGATCAAAGCCGTGGCGATACCGAGCGAAAAACTGTTGACCAGCGCCCCGACGGCGCCGGCGCTGTTGCCGAACACCAGGATGAAATTGTTGAGGCTGAGATTGCCGAGGGAGAGCCCGCCGGAAATCGTCCGCGACAGGGCGGTCGCGAGGATCGCCAGCAGCGGCACCCCGGTCGCCAGGAAGGCGACGACCGCAAAGGCGATCATGACCGGCACCTTCAGGGCACCGAGCGGGCGTTTGTCCTTGGCGGTCGGCTTGCCGCCCACCGTCTGGTAGGAACGCCGCGACAGGATCCAGCGCTGAGCCAGGAATGTGACGAGCGACATGGCGACCAGCAGCAGCGACAGGATCGCAGCACCCGGAAGATCGATCGGCCAGTCGGTGATGCGAAGGTCGATGCCGGTCACCAGCACCTGGAACCCGGCGCGGCGGCCGAGCGCCGCCGGCGTGCCGTATTCCTCGATGGCGGCTGCGAAAACCAGCATCAGGCTGGCGGCGAGACCGGGAGCCGACAGCGGCAGCGTGATCCGCCAGAAGGCCCGCGCCGGCGTCGCGCCGAACACGCGGCCGACATCCGCGTAGCGGGAGCCGACGGCTTCCACCGTGCGCGACACCGCGAAATAGACGACCGGAAACGTATTGAAGGCCATGACCAGCGTCATGCCGAACAGCGAGAACAGGAAGGGCGCCAGGTTGAAACCGACCAGCTGCTGCAGGTAACCGCGCGGCTGCAAGGTCATGATCCAGCCGAGCGTCGCGATATAGGGCGGGATCATGAAGGGCACGAGCAGGACCACATCCCAGAACGGCGCGTAGGGAATGCGGTAGAGCGCCCGGAAAACGCCGAGCGGCACGGCGACCACCGCCGAGGCAAGCACCACGCAGCCGCCGAGCAAAAGCGTATTGCCGGCCATGCCGATCAGCGCGCTATCGGCAAGCGTTGCGAAAAGCGAGGAGAAAGGGCCCGCAAACGAGCCCTGTCCGAGATTGGGGAAGATGCCCTGCAGCACCACGGCACCAAAGGGAACGGCAACGACAAGGATCAGTCCCACGATCGCGAGCCAGGCGGCCAATGCCGGACTCTGGGCGGCACCGCCGATACCGTTCGCCTTCATGACGCCATTCCCTTTGTGCCAGAGGGGCTTACTTGCCGCCGTAGATCTTGGTGATCTCGGCCAGCGTTTCCTTGCGCTTGCCGTAGACGGCGGCGGTATCGTACTTCAGCAGCTTCAGGTCGCTGATCAGCGGACGGTTTGCCGGGATGTCGGTGCGGGCCGGCATCAGCATTTCGTCGGCGACGGCCTTCTGGCCTTCGTCGGAGAGCATGTAGTCGATGAACTTCTTGGCGTCGTCCTGGTTCTTGGACCAGTTGAGGATCATCGCCGGGCGCGGCGCGATGACCGTGCCGGAAGCCGGGAAGATCACGTCGATCGATTCACCCTTCGCCTTGGCGGCGAGCGTGATGTAATCGACGGCGCCGAACACGGCAGCCTTGGCGCCCTGCAGGACCGGGTTCAGGGCGTCGGCATTGGCGCCGGCGATGATCGCGCCATTGGCCTTGAGATCGTTGAACAGCTTGAAATTGTCCTGGCCGGCGAGAGCAGCGGTCAGCTCGAAGGACGAGCCGGACTGGGCCGGGTCCGGGATGTTGACGAGGTCCTTGTATTCCTTTTTCGTCAGGTCGGCCCATTCGGTCGGCTTCGGCGTACCGCTCTTGGTGTTCCAGGCAATCCCGAGCGCCGAGATGCCCTGCGCGACGGCGCTGTCGGTCTTCAGGAAATCGGGAACCTTGGCGGCGTTCGGGCTCGAATACTTGACGAGCCAGCCGCGCTTGGCGAAATCGGTCGCGGTATCCCAGGAAGCCGAGACGAGAACGTCGACGACCGGGTTCGCAGCTTCCGCTTCGATACGGGCCATGACCTTGCCGGTCGTTGCCTGGAAGACATTGACCTTGATGCCGGTCTGCTTGGTGAAGCCGGCCGAGAGCTTGTCGATCAGGCTCTGGGGACCGGCGGTATAGACGGTGACGTCGGCATGGGCGACGCCGGCCGTAAGCGCTGCGGCAACGACGCCGAAAGTGATGTTTTTCAATGATTTAAGCATGTTCCAAACTCTCCTTTTTGGACGAATGAATATCGCCGGAAAACCAGCGGACCTGATGCGTGTCGATCGAAAGGCCGACGGCGTCGCCCGGCCGAAGCTTGACGCGGCTCAGGACCTGCAATTCGATACGGGTCGGACCGGCGAGCGAGACGGTCGCCAGGTGCCCGTCACCACGGAACTGCGAGCGCAGCACGGTGGCCGCAAGCCGCCCCGGCCCGATCTCGCCGATCGAGATCGCCCCGACCGGGATGAGCACGCGAGCGTTATTACCGGCAGCGCCGGCACCCCGCAGCAGCGCCACGTCGCTGCCCTTGAAAACCCAGAGCCCGTCGCGGTAGTCGAGATCGGCAATGCCGCCGAGCCGCAGGAAATCCGCCACTTCCGGCGTCGCCGGCCTCTCGATAAGCTGGTCGGGAGAGGCGAGCTGTTCGATCAGCCCGCCACGCATGACGGCGACGTCGTCGGCAAGCGTCAGCGCTTCCGCATGGTCGTGGGTGACATAGATGGCCGTCAGCCCGAGCGTGGCGATCAGTTCGGCGAGTTCGCCGACCATGTTTTCGCGCAGCTCCCGGTCGAGGTTGGAGAGCGGCTCGTCGAACAGGATGAGCTGCGGTTCGGCGACGATGGCGCGGGCGATCGCCACGCGCTGCTGCTGGCCGCCGGAAAGATCGCTCGGGCGGCGATCCGCATAGGCGCCGAGGCCCACCCGTTCCAGGGCCCGCGTCGTGCGGGACTGGCGGTCGGCCTTGCCGAGGCCGCGCATTTCGAGCGGAAAGGAGACATTGCCGCCGACCGTCAGATGCGGCCACAGCGCATAATCCTGGAAGACCATGCCGAGATTGCGCTTTTCGGGCGGCGCGAAAGTGCCGGTCGCGGCATCCGCAACCACCTGGCCGGCAATCGAGATCGAACCTTTGGTCGGTGCCAGCAATCCGGCGACAAGGCGCAGAAGCGTGGTCTTGCCGCAGCCGGAAGGACCGAGCAGGGCAAGCGTCTTGCCCTTCGATAGCGAGATATCGATGCCCTTAAGAACCGGCGTCGCGCCGTAATGCAATTCCACCCCGGCCGTCGAAACGGCGGCATGTGTCGCTGGGGGCTGAAAGCTCATGGGGAAACCGGCATCGGTTGGGGGCGATGCCGGTTTCCTATTAAGGTTCCATGACAGTGGTGTTACGGTTTTATGACAGCCGAATGACAGGCCGACGATTGGTAATCAACGGCATGCCGCGTCACCTGAGACCGGGATCGCAGTAGACCTCAGGCGTCGCTGCCCGAAAGCTCCTCGACCATCGCCAGCCCCTTTTTCTTCAGCATCGCCTGCGGGTCCGGCAGCTTGCCGCGGAAGGCCTTGTAGGTGTCTTCCGGGTCGATCGAGCCGCCGACCGAATAGATGTTGTTCTTGAGCTTGCGGGCCATGACCGGGTCGAACACGTTGCCGGTTTCCTCGAAGGCGGAGAAGGCGTCCGCGTCGAGCACTTCCGACCACATGTAGGAATAGTAGCCGGCCGAATAACCGTCGCCCGAAAACACGTGCTGGAAATGCGGCGTCGCGTGCCGCATGACGATGGAGGCCGGCATGCCGAGCTCGCTGAGAACCTCGCCCTGCACCGCCATCGGATCCTCGACCGCGCCGCGGGTATGGAACGCCATGTCGACCAGCGCCGAGGAGGTGAATTCCACCGTGGCGAAACCGGCGTTGAACGTGCGCGCCGCCAGCACCTTGTCGAGCAGGGCCTTCGGCATCGGCTTGCCGGTCTCGTGATGCACGGCGTATTTTTCAAGGATTTCGGGCACGGTCAGCCAGTGTTCGTAAAGCTGCGAAGGCAGTTCGACGAAATCGCGCGACACGCCGGTGCCCGACACCGACGGATAGGTGACATCCGACAGCATGCCGTGCAGCGCATGGCCGAACTCGTGGAACAGCGTGCGGGCGTCGTCCAGCGACAGGAGCGCCGGCTTGCCTTCGGCGGGCTTCGCAAAATTGCAGACATTGTAGATGATCGGCAGCTCGCCCGTGGCACCGTTCTTCAGCGGCAGCTTGTGCTGCGACTGGAGCGAATTCATCCAGGCCCCGGAGCGCTTGGAGGACCGCGCGAAATAGTCGCCCATGAACAACGCCTTGAGCGAGCCGTCCTTATCGCGGACCTCGAACACCCGCACATCCGGATGATAGGCGGCGATGCCCTTCACCTCCACCACGGTGACGCCGAACAGCCGCTCGGCGACGTCGAAGCAGGCCTCGATGATCTTTTCGAGCTGCAGATAGGGCTTCAGTTCGGTTTCGGAGAAATCGAAGGTCCGCTGGCGCAGCTTCTCGGCATAATGGCGCCAGTCCCAGGGCATGACCTCGTGGTTCTTGCCTTCCTCGGCGATCAGCCCGCCAAGGCTCGCCTCTTCTTCCAGCGCCTTGGAACGCGCCTTGTCCCAGACCTTGCGGAGCAGCGAGTTCACCGCATCCGCGGTCTTGGCCATCGTGTTGTCGAGCTTGTAGGCGGCGAAGTTCTCGTATCCGAGCAGCCTTGCCTTTTCGGCCCGCAGCGCCAGCGTTTCGCGCACGATGCCGAGATTGTCGGTGTCGCCGCCGTTTGCGCCGCGCGCCGCCCAGGCCCTGAAAGCTTGTTCGCGCAGATCCCGGCGGGTTGAGAAGGTCAGGAACGGCTCGATGATCGAGCGCGACAGCGTCACCATATAGCCGTCCGCCGCGCCGCGCTCGCGCGCAGCGGCTGCCATGGCATCACGCAGGAAGGCCGGCAGGCCGTCGAGTTCCGCTTCCTCGGTCAGCTTCAGCGACCAGCTCTTCTCGTCGCCGAGAACATTCTGGCCGAACCTGGCGCCGAGCCCGGCAAGCTTCTCGTTGATATCGGCAAGCCGTTCCTGTTCGGCCTTGGCGAGCTTGGCCCCGGCCTTGACGAAGCCCTTCCAGTGCCGCTCGAGCACCCGCTCTTCCTCGAGCGTCAGGCCAAGTTCCTTGCGTTTTTCCCAGAGCGTGTCGATGCGGGAAAACAGCGCCGCATTCATGCCGATCTTCGAATAATGGCGCGACATCTTCGGCGCGATCTCGCGCTCAAGCGCCTGGATGTTCTCGTTGGTATGGGCGCCGGCCTTGCCCCAGAACAGCGACGAGACCCGCGACAGCTCGTCTCCCGCCGTCTCCAGCGCCACGACCGTATTGGCGAAGGTCGGCTCTTGCGGGTCGTTGGCGATCTGATCGATCTCCGCCTCGTGCAGGCCGAGTGCCGCGTCGAAACCGGGCGCAAAATCCTCGTCCTTCACCTGATCGAAACGCGGCAGGCCGTGATGGCCGTTCCAGTCCACGAGGGCGGGGTTCACAGGAAGATTAGAAGACATGCAGATATCCTTCGCAACGATGCTTCGCCCTTCATATAGGAGAAGGCGGCAGGAATGGGTATGCGCCCGCCCATTTTCGTTTTCGCTAAGAAATCATACACAACAATTAACGGTTATTAACCATTTGACGCAGTGCAGTAATCAAAGGTAGTTTTTACCCAGTATCCGATGAATCAGGATATAGCCATGGAAATCAGTTCCTTGCGCTGGTCTACCAACTTACTGCAAAGAGACCACTCTCGAAACAATAAAGTCGAGAAAACATCGGAGCATGGAAGTCGGCAGAGCCAGATCACCTTTCAGGTGCCCGACATGGATGAATCGCCGATCGACTATTCGGCGATCACCCCGCGGGATCTGCGCGCCCTTGCGCTGGAAAACTACCAGGCCGGCAAGATCGACCAGGACACTTACATAACGCTCTCCGAAGAACTTCCCACGCATGCCGTCGATGCTCAGGGCCAGCTGATGGACCTGTCGCAGGTCACCGACGAAACCGGCTTCAACTTCCACGATTTCTATCGCAACCAGCTCGAGATCGCCATGTCGCTTGGCGATACGTCCCGCGCCAACGTCCTGCGCGCGGTCATGGCCTTTATCGAAGTCTGATCAGCCAGCCTTGACCCCTCAGGCGCGCCGGTAGCCGAACAGGCCTGGCGCCGAATGCCAGAGCGCCTGCACCGCAAAGCCCATGAACAGCAGGCCGGAAAGCCGGACGATCACCCTCTCGTGTTTGCGGTAGAACCGCCGAACCACGCCGGCGCCGATAATCCCGATCAGCACCACGTCTGCCGTCAGGAACCCGATCAGCGATACCGCAAGCAGCACCGGCAGTTCGCTGAAATCCAGCGCGTCGGCTGAACTCGCGAGCAGCGCGGTGAACGTCGCCAGCGCCACCGGATACCCTTTTGGATTGGTCAGCCCGAAGATCAGCCCGCGCCGCAGCGGCTTTTCGACCGTCATCAGGCCGCCGCCGTTTTCCTTCGGCTTCGCCCGCAAGGCGCTCCAGCCGATCCAGCCCAGATAGAGGCCGCAGAAAACCCCCAGTATATCGAACAACGTCGTGCCGATCGTCTTGGCGCCGATGATCGCCACCAGCGCCAGCCCGGACCAGAGGATATCCCCCGCCAGGTGCCCGCCCATGAAGAAGGCGCCGGCCTGCCTTCCCTGTCCGGCACCGATGCCAAGCAACGCCAGGAAGGCGGGCCCGGGAATGAGCGTATAGGCGAGCGCCGCGAAAAAGGCACCGGCAAGCAGCGATGAGGACATGGAGAGGCTCCGTCGGAAGGCTGCGACAATTTCCTCGCAGGTTTCGCCGGTGTCAATGCAGTCGGACCCGGTTTTCCATTTGCCTCCCACCCGAAAGATAGTAAGGGTGCCTTACAAAATTGACAGACAGGGCGAGAGGCGCCGGACAATGGACCGTTTGGGATTTCTGATCGTCGACAGTGCCCGATTGCTGCGCGCCGCATTCGAGCGCCGCATCGCCCAGGCCGGTCTCGGCCTGACGCCCGGCGAGGCACGGGCGCTCCTCACCATCGCAGCCGTCGACGGCAGCCGCCAGCTGGACATCGCCGCGCGCATGGGTGTCGAACCGATGACGCTCTGCGCCTATCTCGACAAGCTGGAGGGACTAGGACTGGTCGAAAGGCAGCAATGCGCGGCCGACCGCCGTGCCAAGCGGGTGAACCTCACCGGCGCCTCCGACGAGATGATCGGCTCGATCCGCAAGGAACTGAACGCCATCCTGGCCCAGGCGACCGACGGATTGAACGAGGAAAACAACCGCATCCTGCGCGAGGCGCTTGCCGTATTCAACGCCAACCTCCAGACCGCAGCCCCTTCCGCCATGCTCCAGACCGCATCCGATGAAAGCCGATAACATGCCGCCTGTCCCCGCTCGGATGAGCGAGCGCCGAACCACGATCATCGGCGCGCTGCTGACGGCGATCGGGCCGATCTCGATGGCGATCTACACGCCCGCCATGCCGGAACTGGTGCACGCCTTCTCGACTACGGAAGCGGCGATCAAGATGACGCTGTCGCTCTATTTCGCCGGTTTTGCGCTGGCGCAGCTGGTCGCCGGCCCCGTCTCCGACGCTTTCGGCCGCAAGACGGCCTCGCTGAGCTTCCTGCTGATCTATCTCGCCGGTTCGCTGCTGGCAGCCTTTGCGCCGACGGTCGAATGGGTGCTCGCCGGCCGCCTCATCCAGGGTATCGGCGCTTCCGTCGGCATCACCGTGTCGCGCGCCATCGTGCGCGACCAGTTCAACGGCGGCGACGCGGCCCGGATCATCAACACGATGGGCATTATCCTGGCGATCGGGCCGTCCCTCGGACCGACGGTCGGCGGCCTCGCATTGGCAGCGTTCGGCTGGCGATCGGTCTTCCTGCTGATGGTCGGTTTCGGCGCGCTGCTGGTCTTCCTGTCGACCGTCTGCCTGACGGAAACCACGGTCCCCGATCGCAGCCGGCTGAAGCCGCTGCGGCTCGCCCAGGCCTATGCGGAAATCGTCGCCCTGCCGCGCTTCCTGTTTACCGCGGTCGTTCTCGCCGGTGCGGTCGGCTCCATGTATGCCCAGGCGGCCGTGCTGCCGTTCATCCTGATCGAGAAGGTCGGGCTGACGCCGACCCAGTTCGGCCTGAGCATGCTGATGCAATCCGGCTTCTTCCTGATGGGGTCTGTCTGTCTCCGCGTCATCTCGAAATGGCTGCCGGCGGAACGCGCTCCCCTCGTCGGACTGATTTTCAGCGGCAGCGGCGGCCTCGTCATGGCCCTTTCGGTCCACTACCTGCCGCCATCCTTCCTGTCGGTCATGGGGCCGGTCGCCATGTGCGCCTTCGGGATCGCCTTCGTGTCGCCCTACATGACCGCGGCTGGCCTCATCCCCTTCCCGCATATTGCCGGTTCCGCCTCGGCGATGATGGGCTTCATCCAGATGGGCGCCGGCTTCTTGGGCGGTGTCGCAGCCGCCTCGATCGGCTCGCCGCTGCCGGCCTTCGGCATCATCATCCCGGCCATGCACTTCATTGCCGTGCTCGGTTACATCGGTTTCCGAATCGCCAGCCGCAGGCCATGAAAAAGCCCGCCTGCCTCGTCGGGCAAGCGGGCTTCGACAATCCGGTCGGGATTTACCTGCCGAGATTGCGCTTGGCGAGCGTGCGCAGGCGAAGGGCATTGAGCTTGATGAAGCCGGCCGCGTCCTTCTGGTCGTAGGCGCCCTGGTCGTCCTCGAAGGTGACCAGCTTGTCGGAATAGAGCGATTTTTCGCTCTCGCGGCCGATGACCATGACATTGCCCTTGTAGAGCTTCAGCGTCACTTCGCCTTCCACATGCTCCTGGCTCTTGTCGATCAGCGCCTGCAGCATTTCGCGCTCCGGCGAGAACCAGAAGCCGTAATAGATAAGCTCCGCATATCGAGGCATGATGTCGTCCTTGAGATGCGCGGCACCACGGTCGAGCGTGATCGACTCGATCGCCCGATGGGCGGCAAGCAGGATCGTGCCGCCGGGGGTCTCGTAGACACCGCGCGACTTCATGCCGACATAGCGGTTCTCGACGAGGTCAAGACGGCCGATGCCGTTGTCACGGCCGTAATTGTTGAGCGCGGCAAGCAGGGTCGCGGGCGACATCGCGACACCGTTGATCGAAACCGCGTCGCCCTTCTTGAAGCCGACCTTGATGACGGTCGCCTTGTCCGGCGCGGCTTCCGGGGAGATCGTGCGCATATGCACGTATTCGGGAGCCTCGATGGCCGGGTCTTCCAGAACCTTGCCCTCGGAGGAGGAGTGCAGCAGGTTGGCATCGACGGAGAACGGCGCCTCGCCCTTCTTGTCCTTGGCAACCGGGATCTGGTTCTGCTCGGCGAAGTTCAAAAGATCGGTGCGGCTCTTGAAGGCCCAGTCGCGCCACGGCGCGATGACCTTGATATCCGGGTTCAGCGCATAGGCCGAAAGCTCGAAACGGACCTGGTCGTTGCCCTTGCCGGTGGCCCCATGGGCGATCGCATCCGCGCCGGTCTTTTTGGCGATCTCGATCAGGTGCTTGGAGATCAGCGGGCGGGCGATCGAGGTGCCGAGCAGGTAGACGCCTTCGTAGACGGCATTGGCACGGAACATCGGGAAGACGAAATCGCGCACGAACTCCTCGCGCACGTCCTCGATATAGATCTCCTTGATGCCGAGCATCTCGGCCTTCTTGCGGGCTGGCTCCAGTTCCTCGCCCTGGCCGAGATCGGCGGTGAAGGTCACCACCTCGGCGTTGAGCTCGGTCTGCAGCCATTTCAGGATGATCGAGGTGTCGAGACCGCCGGAATAGGCGAGAACGACCTTCTTTACGTCTTTCGGGAGTGCCATGTCGATTGCGTCCGTCTGCGGGTGGAAGCGGTTAAAAAACCGCTCTGTCGGGAATTGCGGCACTTTTAGCGAGTTTCTTGAGGCACGCAAGAAAAACCGGGAGAGACCGATCAGAGATGGCGGCCGATGTTCATCCGCTGGTGAAGGACGCGAATGACAACAGCCTCTGTTGTGACGCCCTTGTCATGTTGACAGGTTTTGATGAGGTTACCATATCCCGCCCGACCTTTGAACAGCAGCGCCCCAGAGGAGATCTGCAAATGACCATCACTCATCCCGCTCTGAAAAAGGACAATGTCGCCGTGATCACCGGTGCCGCATCCGGCATCGGCCTTGCCGCCGCGAAGGAATTTGCCAAGATGGGCCTCTCCGTCGTCCTTGCCGACCTGGAAGGCGACCGGCTCGCCGAAGCGTGCCGCGAAGTCGCGGCTCTCGCCGAGGACGGGGATGCGGATGTCGCTGCCATCGGCACGGATGTCTCGAAGCCGGACGAGATCGAGGCGCTCGAACGCGCCGTCATCCAGCGTTTTGGCCGGGTCCACGTGTTGATGAACAATGCCGGCATCAGTCCGGGAAGCTCGATCTTCGGGCCGCAGGTCAACTGGGACAGCGTCTTCGCGGTCAATCTTCTCGGCGTCGTCAACGGGACACGGACGTTCGGGCCGGCGATGATCGCCCATGGCGAACCGTCGCTGATCATCAATACCGGCTCCAAACAGGGTATCACCACCCCGCCCGGCAACCCCGCCTACAATGTCGCCAAGGCCGGCGTGAAGGCGTTCACCGAAGCCTTGCAGCACGAGCTGCGCAACACGCCGAACTGCCAGGTCTCGGCACATCTCCTCATCCCCGGCTTCGTGTTTACCAGCCTCACCAAAGGCGACCGCATCGAAAAGCCAGCTGGCGCCTGGACACCGGAACAGACCGTCGAGTTCATGCTGGCGAGCCTCGGGCGCGGCGATTTCTACATCCTTTGCCCCGACAACGACGTGGACCGCGCAACCGACGAACGCCGTATGGCCTGGGCAATCGGCGATATCATCGAAAACCGCCCGCCGCTGTCGCGCTGGCATCCGGATTTTGCCGATGCATCAAAGGAATTCATCAACGGACGTTGATAGATTGATTTGGCACGGCTTCGAAAGCCGGGTAAATGGAACATTCCTTTACCCGGCTATTCGAGCGTACCCATGGAATTCCTGCCGAGCCTTGCCACCCTGCTTGCCTTCACCGCCGCCGGCCTGCTTCTGGCGCTGACGCCGGGACCGGACATGACCCTATCGATCAGCCGCGCACTCGGCCAGGGCCGGCGCCCGGCTCTGTTCGTGGTGCTCGGCACCAGCCTCGGCGTCGTCTGCCATACGCTGCTGGTCGCCTTCGGCATCTCGGCACTGATCACCGCGTCGCCGACCGCCTTCTTCATCCTGAAGACCGGCGGCGCCGCCTATCTCCTGTGGCTGGCGATCCAGGCGATCCGCTTCGGCTCGAATTTTTCGGTGGAACAGGTCGAAAAGACCGCAAGCAGCCCGCTCGCCAACATCTCGACGGGCTTCTGGGTCAATATCCTGAACCCCAAGGTCATCATCTTCTTCATGACCTTCCTGCCGCAGTTCGTCACCGCTGGCGATCCCCATGTAACCGGCAAGCTGATCTTCCTCGGCTTCTATTTCATCGCCATCGGCATGCCGGTGAACCTGATCGTCGTCCTGGCGGCCGACTGGCTTTCGGGCTGGCTGCAGGCCAATCCGAAGGTCCTGCGCGGACTCGACTATACGTTTGCGGGCGTTTTTTCGGTTTTTGCGGCGAAGATCTTCTTCACCCAGGCGCGATAGAGGTCAGTGCGAAGAGTTGTTCTTCTTGGCGTCGATCCGGTCCTGCCGCGTGACGTAAAGCATGATCCCGGCAAAAACAATCAACCCGACCGGCATGATCAGGAATGTCAGGAATTCGGGGATGTTCATTCGATCAACCCTTTCAGCAGACGCCTTGCAATAAAATGTAATATGCCGGATGCCAAAAGACAAACCAGACATGAAATGGCCGTTGAAAGATTGGGTATTCCGGCCGGAGTATTGAGGCTGGAAATCAGTGGCGCGAGCGTTCAGACCGCCGCGACAGCGACGGCGGCCCCATTAAAATAGGTCGCCGTCAACTTCGTCCTTTCGTTCCGGACGAGGTTGCTCATCAATCGTCTTCGCCGTGTCCGGCGATCATCATCGCCTCGAAGGCGAGACGTTCGGTCTTGCGCATGCGCTCCGATTCCGACTTCAGCTGGCCGCAGGCGGCGAGGATGTCGCGGCCGCGCGGGGTGCGGATCGGCGAGGCGTAACCCGCCTGGTTGATGAAGTCGGCGAATTTCTCGATCTGCGCCCATTCCGAACACTGGTAATTCGTGCCCGGCCAAGGGTTAAAGGGTATGAGGTTGATCTTCGCCGGAACGCCCTTCAGCAGCTGGACCAGCGCCTTGGCGTCCTCCAGGCTGTCGTTGACGTCCTTCAGCATCACGTATTCGAAGGTGATGCGCCGGGCATTCGAAAGCCCCGGATAGTTGCGGCAGGCCTCGATCAGCTCCTTCAGCGGATATTTCTTGTTGATCGGCACCAGCATGTCGCGCAGCTCGTCGCGCACGGCATGCAGCGAGATCGCCAGCATCACGCCGATTTCGTCGCCGGTGCGGTAGATTTCCGGAACCACGCCGGAAGTCGAGAGCGTCACGCGCCGCTTGGACAGCGACAGGCCGTCGCCGTCGGTCGCGATCAGGAGCGCCGTCTTGACGCTGTCGAAATTGTAGAGCGGCTCGCCCATGCCCATCATCACGATATTGGTGACCTTGCGCTCGCCGGTCGGCACGAAGGCGCCGGGGGGCGTGTCGGTGCCCGGGAAATCGCCGAGCCGGTCGCGCGCCAGCAGAAGCTGGGCGAGAATTTCTTCCGCCGTCAGGTTGCGCACCAGCCGCTGCGTGCCCGTGTGGCAGAAGGAACAGGTGAGCGAACAGCCGACCTGGCTCGAAATGCACAGCGTGCCGCGGCCCTCTTCCGGGATGTAGACGGTCTCCACCTCGACCGGGCGACCGGCGCCGCGTGGCGGAAAGCGCAAGAGCCACTTGCGGGTGCCGTCATTGGAAACCTGTTCCTCGACGATCTCAGGACGCGCGATGGTGAAATGCGCCTTCAGCATTTCGCGCATGTCCTTGGCGACGTTGGTCATCGCGTCGAAATCGGAAACGCCGCGGATATAGAGCCAGTGCCAGAGCTGGCTGACGCGCATGCGCACCTGCTTTTCCGGCACGCCCTTTTCCTTGAGCGCTGCCGCCATGTCCTCGCGCGAAAGCCCGATCAGCGACGGCTTGGTGCCGAACAGATCCGGGTTGGCGACGAGCGGCTTCTTGATGGCGACCGGCGCCAGAGCCTCTGAGACTGACATTCTTCTATCCCGTTCGAACACATGCGGCTTTCCCACGCTCGATCAGCGGGAAAGTCAGGGCATGTTGAATGCGTGAAACCTGTATCGGCCCATCGGGCACATGTGCCGGACCTTCGTTGAGGCGGGGCTTTATCATCAAATAGCCGCCGCGTCACTATTCTTCAAGAAATGCAAAAGGCCGGTCACGGGACCGGCCTTCGACTGTTCTTGCGAGCAGACGTTTACTTGCAGGTTTCGATCTGCTTCAGCGCCGCCGCGATGCCCTGCAGCGAATAGGCATAGGAGGTCTTGGTGCCGCGGCCGGAAACGGCGCTGACGCTCATGTTGTGACCGGTCTTCATCGCCGCGACGAGCGCCGGCTCCTCGGCCGCGTTCTCGACCCATGCCGCCTTGTCTTTCGTGAACATCGTGAAGTTCTTCTTGTCGATCGTCACGGTCACCTTGGAATTCGGCTGCAACACGTAACCGACCATCGCCTGCGGCTCGTAGGAGATGTTCTGGCCGGGCCGCTGCGAGACGATGAAGAAGATATCGCCATGATCGACGCTGGCCGGTTCCTTGGTGGTCGGCACCGAAAGCACGTAGCAGACGTTGCTGGCGCCCGATTTGTAGGAATAGGCGCCCCATGCCTTGAATTGCTGGATACGGGTGGGTCCGGCTGCGGGCGCTGCCTGGGCCGGCTGCGGCTTGGCCGGGGCGGTGGCCTTGGGCGCCTGGGCCGATGCCAGACCGGAGCTTGCAGCCAAGATTGCCAATGCGGTTGCGATTGTTCTTACAGACATGGTCTCCTGCCGGTTTTGTTCGTTCCACGGCCCGAGCGGGCAAGCCTTGCCAGGCATGATCCTGATTCGGTGCATTTTGACTTGATCCTGGTTACCAAACCGTCAACCAGACGATTGGAATCCGCCGAATTCCCTGGCTTGGCCAACCGGCGCACGGGAATGGCACTCCCGATTTACCGAAAAAGACCCAACCAGCAGAAATCCCATGCGTTTCGTCAATCAGTGACACAAGGATTGGGGCGAGAGTTTGTTCTTTTCCTAACTCTCACAATGACATTAGAATGGTCGAATATGACGCGAATCTCATCGGAAACCTTGCGCAGCGTAAATGGATGTAGACGAAAGAGACCACTTCGCCGGCTTGGTAAGGGCAGTGGCCGATGAGCGCGATCAGGCAGCTTTTACCGAGCTGTTCGATTATTTCGCGCCGCGTCTGAAATCCTGGCTGGTCAAACGGTCGATGCGGCCGGACGATGCGGAGGAGCTTGTCCAGGAGGTGATGGCCGTTCTCTGGCACCGCGCCGGCCTCTACGATCCGACCCGATCCTCCTTGTCCACCTGGCTTTTCCGCATCGCCCGCAACCGCCGCATCGATGCGGAACGCCGGGCAAGGCACAAGCAGCTGGACGTCTACGAACCCCTGTACCTGGTCACCGAGGCGCCCGGCGCCGACACGATCTTCGAAGGCGAGGAACGGGATGCGCAGGTGCGCGCTGCCCTTGCCAATATCCCCGGGGAACAGATGGAACTGGTGCGCGCGGCGTTCTTCCTCGGCCAGTCCCATTCGGAAATCGCCTCGTCCACCGGTCTTCCGCTCGGCACCGTGAAGTCGCGAATTCGCCTCGCATTCGAGCGTCTTCGAAGGGCTCTTGCCGATTCTGCAGAGCCGTAGGGGCGGCCGTGACTATTTGCCGCGCACGCCCTCGGCGCGGTCCGGGGCGAGGTCGGGATTGTCCATGAGCGCCAGGTCGGCGGCCTCGTAATGACGGTCGGCGATATGTCCCTGGATCATCCGGAAGGCAGCCGCCAGCACCGCGACGTCGTCGGTGAAACCGACGAGAACGAACATGTCCGGCAGGAAATCGATCGGCATCACGAAATAGGCCAGCGCCGCAAGCAGCACGCCCCGCACCCGCGTCGGTGTCCGCCGGTCGATCGCGCAATAATAGGCGGCGATCAGATCCCGGCTGAACGGCACCTGCCGGACGGCCCGCTTGAGGGTCGGCCAGAACTTGGCGCGCACCCGCCGTTCGCGGCGGTCTTGCGTGTCCACGTCACCCGGCAGCAGGATTTCACCGATCTTCACGTCGTCCATGGTCGCTCCGTTCGCTCAACGTGTGCCATCCAATATGGGCTCTCGACCATGAAGTTCAATTGCGGCGCAAGGATGCCTTGTCCATCGCCCTGGCCAGCTTGAAGTCGATGTTGGTCAGGCTTTTCGTATCATGAGTGGTCAGCAGCACGTCCACCCGCGAATAGACGTTCGACCATTCCGGATGGTGGTTGAGCTTTTCGGCGGACAGTGCGCATTCGGCCATGAAACCGAAGGCCTCGATGAAGGTCTTGAACTTGAAGCTCTTGAAGATCGCATCGCCTTCAGGCTTCAGTTCCCAGCCTTGAAGCGTCGCGAGTTCGCGCTCGACGGCAGCCGCGTCCAGCTTTTCGTAGTTCATCGCCAGGCTCCTTCGGGATAAAGGGCTCCTTCGGGTTTAAAGGAGGCTCTTCACCGGCTCCATCTCGCCTGCATAGGCACTGCCGTAGCTTGCCTCCTGCAGCGGGAAGATTTCCTCCGTCAGGTACGGCCCGCCACCGACCGATTCCTTCGATGACAGCAGCACGAAACGGGGGACTGTAAAGGCAGCGGTATGGAAATTGCCGCGACCGGAGAGGTAGTGAACCACGTCGTCCAGCCGGCAGTTCTTGAGCCGCGCCAGCGTCACATGCGGCGTGAACTTGCGGGGATCCGGCGGCAGGCCGATGCGCTGGCAGATCCGTTCGATTTCGGCCTGCAGCGCGTAGATTTCCGGCGAGGGCGAAACGCCGGCCCAGATGGAATGCGGTTTCTTCGATCCGAAGGAGCCGATCCCGGTCAGCGTTGCCTGGAATTCCGGCCGGTCGATGCGGTCGAGACGATCGACGATCTCGTCCGCCGTGCGTCCGTCCACGTCGCCGATGAAGCGCAGCGTAATGTGGTAGTTCTCCACGTCGATCCACCGGGCGCCGGGGATCCCTCCGCGCAGGAGAGACAGGCTCATCGCTACGTTGCGCGGAATTTCGAGGGCGGTGAAAAGTCTCGGCATAGGGACCTCCTCGAATCTTTTGCAGATGCTAACAGCGAATCATGCAACGAGGTTCCGCGCAAGCTGTTATTTTCCCGTATCCTTAATAGCCCCCAGGAAGCTTTTGACAGGTTCGACGGTCTTTTCCACCATCACCGCGACGCCTTTGGCATTGGGATGCATCCCGTCCGAGAGCTGCAGGCTGGAAATGGTCGCGACCCCATCGAGGAAAAATGGATAGAGCGGCACCGCGTATTTGTCGGCCAGCCGCTTGTAGATCGGGTTGAACTTCTCGGCATAATCGCCGCCCATGTTCGGCGGCGCCAGGATGCCGATCAGGAAGACCGGGATCTTCCGCTCCTTCAGCCGCGCCAGGATCGCATCGAGGTTCTTCTCAGACTGATCGGGAGAGATGCCGCGCAGCGCGTCGTTGGCGCCGAGTTCGAGGATCACGCCATCCGTGCCGTCGGGCACCGACCAGTCGATGCGGGACAAGCCCCCCGCCGTCGTATCGCCCGAAACGCCGGCATTGGTGACCACGATATTCTCGCCCTTGGCCTTCAACGCCGCCTCGAGCTGGGCGGTGTAGGATTCGGAAGGCGCAAGCTGGTAACCCGCCATCAGGCTGTCGCCGAAACCGACGAGCTGGATCGCCCGGTCCTGCGCCGCGGCCGGCAAGGCGGCCAGCGCCAGCCCGGACATGACAATGAAGTGAAGCAGGCTTGCTTTAAAACTCACGATCCGTCTCCTAGATTGAGCGCTACCGCCACGCGGTGTTCGGGTTACGCTTCACGCCTAATATAGGACGGTTCGATTTGACTAAAACCATCATCACGCTGAAGAAAGCCGATCTGACGCTCGGCAGCGCGGCGGCCTCGGTGCATGTGCTGAAGCAGATCGACCTGGACATCCACGCGGGCGAAGCCGTCGGCATCGTCGGGCCTTCGGGTTCCGGCAAGTCGACCCTTCTGATGGTTCTGGCCGGCCTCGAGCGCCTCGACAGCGGCGAAATCGTCATCAACGGCGCTCCCCTTCATTCCTTGTCCGAAGACAGGCTGGCGGATTTCCGCGGCCGCAATATCGGCATCGTCTTCCAGTCCTTCCACCTGATCGCCAACATGACGGCACTCGAAAACGTCGCCGTGCCGCTCGAACTCGCCAATGTGAAGGACGCCTTCGACATCGCCCGGCGCGAACTGACCGCCGTCGGCCTCGGCGAACGGCTGAGCCACTATCCCGGCCAGCTTTCCGGCGGCGAGCAGCAGCGCGTGGCAATCGCCCGCGCCCTTGCTCCATCGCCCTCGGTGCTGATCGCCGACGAACCGACCGGCAATCTCGACACCGAGACCGGCCGGCAGATCGCCGACCTGTTGTTCTCGAAACAGGCCGAGCGTGGCATGACCATGCTGCTCGTCACCCATGACAACGCGCTCGCCGCCCGCTGCTCGCGCCAGATTCGCGTCCGCTCCGGCGAGATCGTCGGCGACAGCGCCGCCGCCCATCACCCGGTTCAGGCGGTCTCCGCATGAGGCAGGCCTTTCCGCGCCTCTCGATTTCCTTCCGCCTGGCGCTGCGCGAGATGCGCGGCGGGCTCGCCGGCTTCTACATCTTCCTTGCCTGCATCGCGCTTGGCACCGGGGCGATCGCGGCCGTCAATTCCGTATCGCGGGCGATCACCGGCGCAATTGCCTCGCAGGGCCAGGAAATCCTTGCCGCCGATATCCGTTTCGAATTGAACAATCGCGAGGCGACCGACCAGGAACGCGCGTTCCTGG
>UCEY01000006.1 GCA_900471605.1 Hyphomicrobiales bacterium
CCACCCTCCACCCCACCCCAAGCGCCCCAGCATTCCCGTCTGTTAAATCATGGCCAAGCAAAGGCGTCCTAGGCTCACTCGCCGGTATCGCCTTGGGTGTCGGTCGTTTCCTTGCTGGTCTTGACGATCGACGTCTTCAGGAGCGCGATCTTCTGCTCGATCTCCTCGGCAGAAACCTCGACCCGCAGCCGCTCCTGGATAAAGTTGAGTCGACCGTCACAATCTCGGATGATTTCAGCCCAGGTTTTCACCCAGACCTTGTGGTTCTCCTTGTCAAGGAATAGGCCGATCGGCCTGCCAGTCTGGGTGACCCGGTCCTTGACGTATTCGTCGTACTCCGTCGTGACCAGATAGAAATTCCAGACGGTGGACGTTGTTGAAAAGTCAGGCTGTTGGATCAAGGCTCGAACGTAGTCCTCGAGCTGATCTAGTTCCTTCCGGGTCACCGTTAACGACGGCCGCTTCAACTCGATGAGGAGAAACTCGCGGTGGCCTGGATCGGCATGCGGCACCATCCGGCCCATGAAGGAGTCAATGCGGCCAATCTTGCCGTCAGGCTTGCGGCCCTTACTATGGCGAGACCGGGTCTTGCCAAGTTCCTCCGAAACGCGAGCCATGATTTTCGTCAGACCCGATTCCTGCATCGTGAAATGGAAGTTTTCGCCGAAGATCCAGGTGTTCTCACCGACAAGGACATCTAGTTCGCCGCGCTCCTTGATGGTCGATCGGTGTTTCGGGTCGAAAACCATCTCGCGCAGCACCTGCAGCGTTACGACACGTTCGGCGATCAGGCTCGACGCCGATATGATATGAGAGAGCTGTGTCCTTTCCAGAAGATCCGAAAAATCGTCCTGCTTGTTCTTGGGAAGATTAAACACTGCCCTGAGGATGCGGGCCACCGATTCCGGATTGTGCGCCAGGGCTTCCTTCAGCAGTCCCAAGGTTATCTTCTTCAGCGCATTTTCAGCTTTCTTGAAATCACGCGAATAGGACTGAACGGCGTGGGTCGCGATATCGAACACCTGTCGTTCCCGACGCTCGATCTCATCTTTCGGATCACCCTCGTAGGGATAGACCCCCGCTTCCTTCAACGACTGGATCAGTTCGCTCGATTTCTCGGCCTCTCGGTCTCGGAAGTAGTCACCGACTTCGTCGCGAATGTAGTCGACCACACGGGTGAAATCAGGATCGCCAAGACCGTCGAGCTCCAGCAGGTTGGCGTTGGCAATCTCCTGAAAGAAGGGCGAATAGGCGTAGACAGAGAACGAGTAGTCCGGGGCCGTAACATTTGCGGGAAGCGTCCCCAGGACTACCCCGGTTTCTCCGCCGAAATGAATGCGCCGGGCGGACACTTTTGACTTCCATTCAATGACCTTCAGAGTGAGGTTGCTGATAACGCGCGTCGCTCCTACGACCGACTTGGTCTTGAAATCATGCGACCGCTCGATTGACGTCTTCGGGTCGACAGGCACGCCATCATAGCGGATTTCAAGGCCCGGATACTGAAGTACGTAAGGTGCAAAGGTCGCATTGAAATCGGCGCTGGCTTGTTCGCCGGTCAGCCATTCAAAGCTTTCCTTGAGGTTGGCAAGTTCGACCACGGTGCCAGTTTCTTCGTCCGGCACTTCGACGGGCTCCGAAACCGTCCCGGTGTGCAGCCTGTTCGAGTCGACAGAGATCGACAGAGAAAAGCGTTTGCCATCTGTCTCATACACCGTGTTCCAGTTCGCCTTTTGCGCCAGCGAAAAGAACTTGAGGCGGCCTTGCCCTTCCTTCCCATGGATGGCCCGTGCGTGGACTTTTGTTTGCCGAGCCTGGCGTTTCCAGGATTCCCCGAGGCTCTCGAAATCATGCTCGGCACGATCTCTGGAGATTCCGAGCCCGTTGTCGGAAATGATAATGGACTGCACACCGCCGAGCGGATTTCGCGGGAAATCGACCGAAACCCTCGTCGCGTCCGCGTCCAAGGCATTCCAAACGAACTCGGCAATGGCCTTGACCGGGTCGCGTGTGCTGGCGACCTTCTCAAGATGGTCATGCTTTGCCTTGAGCGTAATCGTCGACATCGATCCCCCTTTGATTGAAAAATCACCAAGCAGACAAGCCGAGGGGCTGTCAATGACGGACTTTGCGGCCTCTGCGATCTGCCTATCTCAAAGTTCACGTAGACATGATGATGCTGACGGCGCCGGATCCCACCGGTCCTATTATCGGTCTGGGTCGTGCCAGATCTCCATGATGAAGGTCACGAGGGTATGTGCCGCATTGACCGCCAGACGCGCTTCCGAGACCGAAATCCTAGGCGGCGCAATTCCTCGTCCATGTGCCGAACCGATATGTGTCCGGTAGGCGCCAACGCCGTCGACGACCGATGCCAATCCCTGCAGCATCTTTCTCTGATCTTCAGCAAGCGTTGCGTCAGGGTTCAGGCCGAGATGGCTTTGCACCGTGCGCCACAAAGGCACGACCGTCATTTTCGAGGGCAGCTCCAGCGCAAAGGTCTCGATGTAGGTTCTGCATAAGGCTTCGATGATCGCACACGCCGCCGTAATTGCGGCATGCGGATCGCCGACCAGCTGCTGATAGGCGCGCTCGAATTCGCGTTCCACCGACGCGAAATCGCCGCGCTTGAGGAGGTCGCTTAATCCCACCGCAACCGGCGCACTTCCCGCGAGGGTAATGCGTCCATTCGTCTGGTATGAGAGGCTGTTTTTCGCCAAAGCATCGCGAATTCGCTGCTGCCCCTTCTCGACGTCCCCGTTATACGCCTCAAGCTCCATGAAATCCTGGATCACCTCGCCGAGGACGTCCAAGGCGTCGACGCCCTCGTCCTCGTTACATCTCCTGAGCCATGAAGCGCACTTCGATTCGCAATTGCCAGCTGGCGGCTCACCTGGCGCCCCGCTTTCCATGAAAAGCGTGTCGAGCTTACTGTGGCTGTAATAATGATGTCCGATGACCGATGCGGTTGCACCGATAACCGAGTTCGGAATCTGACGCCCCATTCTAAAAACCCTCCGCCACGAACGCTTTACCTATATCACCCCCCACGCCCGAAACCTCCCCCTCCCAGTCATCTCCCTGAGGCCGAGCTCCAAAACGATCCGCCGCGCCGCCTGCGGCGTGACCTCGAGCGTCTTCGCCACCATGCCAGCCGACACCAATGGTTTTGCCATGACCAGCTCGACCAGCTCCGGCAGTTTCGAAGACGTTCGCCGTCCTTCGAGTTTTCGGTCCATCATCGCTTTCGCCAGTGTCAGCCGGTCATGCTCTTTCATGCCGATCTCCGCGGCCGCCAAAAGCCCTTGTGTGATGGCCAGCAGCCGGGTTTCGCGATCGCGATGCCTGCGCCGATCGACCGGAATGGTTTTCAGGCCGAGATTGATGGCGGCGAGATGGGCGCCGGCGGTGATGCCGGCCTGGCGCAGGATCGAAGCGCACAACATTCGGCCAAGCCAGGGCGCGTGCTGCAGCACGGACAATTCGTTCCAGGCGTCGAGGGCAACGATCGCCTGCAGCATCGCCGGCAGGTTTTCGAGTTGGCGTAACACAGCACGCCATTCGTCGAGCCGGGCATCCTCGTCCCAGTCGAGATCGTAGATCATCGGATCTTTCTCTTGCGTCACGCCACGGCCCGGCCGTGTTGCGTTCTCGATCGCCGCCTCCGATCGGGCGAGCACCGCATCGATGGCGGCGTAGTCGACGCCGAGGAGATTTGCGATGTCGTCGACATCTTCCCCCTCGCCTTCCGCGTCGATCGCGACCGCCGGCCGAATAACTGCGCCCATCATCGCCTCTTCCCCGCCGCCCGACCCAATCTCCGAGGTTTTACGCAGCGAACGGATGCCGTCGGCCGAAACTGCCCAGCCGGGGAGTTGGGCGGCAATGCGCCGCCGTGTGCGCAGCACGTCGCGGGCAATTGTCAGCTCGTGGGTCGGTGTGCGAATATCGCGAGTGGCGTCATGGAGGACGAGGTCTTCGAGATGGACGAGCTCGCCGTCGATCCACAGGGAGGCGCAGGCGTCTGTGAACTGGCTTCGCTCAAGGAAGCCGGCGCCGACCGGTGAGCGGGCGATGCGCTCGTCCAGACGCGTGATAGCGATGCCGGCGTCAAATGCTGGCCGCATCAGGGATGTCATGCTGATTTTCGCGAGATCGTAAGCCATTGAAATCATGGTAAATGATTTGCTAAAAGAACTCTATCTTAATATTGCGGTTCCTCACATGGGATGATTGGCAGTGGAGCGTCTAACCATCGATAACTAGCTCTTATCGATGGTAGATTGATTTCCCGGCGCAAATCAGAAAATACAGTGTCAGTGGACGGCTGCATCGCCGGACAAAAGCCTGTTTCGGAGCCTCTTTTGACGCCGTCCATATCGAAATCCGCCATTGAACGTCGATCGGAAGAACTCGACACGATTGCTTCCGTCCTGCCGATGGAACGACGAGACGAGCTGGCCGAACTGTTGACCGACCAGGATGTCGAAACGCTCCGCCACCTCGTCCACCAGGGCATGGGCGACAACACGCTGCAGGCGCTGACCTCGGATCTCGCTTATCTCGAGGCCTGGGGTCTGGCGGCCGCCGGAAAATCTCTTCCCTGGCCGGCGCCCGAGGCGCTGCTGCTCAAATTCGTCGCCCACCATCTGTGGGATCCGGAAAAGCGGGCGGCCGATCCAGGTCACGGCATGCCGGCTGAGGTCGCCGACAACCTTCGGCGCCAAAATTTTCTGAAATCCACCGGTCCGCATGCACCGGCGACCGTGCGCCGTCGGCTGGCGAACTGGTCGACACTGACCAAATGGCGCGGCCTTGATGGCGCCTTCGCCTCCCCGGCCCTCAAGTCAGCCATCCGGCTGGCCGTGCGCGCGGTCCCCCGGACCCGGCGGCGCAAGAGCGCGAAAGCTGTGACCGGCGACGTTCTTGCAAAACTGCTGGCGACCTGCGCCACCGATAGCCTGCGTGATGTCAGGGACCGCGCCATCCTGATGGTCGCCTTCGCCTCCGGTGGTCGGAGACGAAGCGAGATTGCCGGACTGCGCCGCGAGCAGCTGACCGTCGAGCCGCCGATCGAGGTGCAAGACGGTCCTCCCCTCCCCTCGCTTGCCATCCATCTCGGCCGCACCAAGACCACGACCGGCGAGCAGGATAACGTCGTCTATCTCACCGGCCGACCAGTTGAGGCATTGAATGCGTGGCTGGTGGCGGCGAAGATCGACAAGGGCAGCGTGTTTCGGGCAATCGGCAGGTGGGGAACCGTCTCGCAGCGGGCGCTCGATCCGCAGTCGGTCAATGCGATCCTGAAGCAGCGGGCGGGGATGGCTGGATTAGACAGTGGGGAGTTTTCGGCGCATGGACTGCGGTCGGGTTATCTCACCGAGGCCGCCAACCGTGGCGTGCCTCTCCCGGAGGCCATGGAGCAATCAAGACACCGATCCATTCAGCAGGCTTCGAGCTACTACAACAATGCCACGCGCCGTACCGGGCGCGCTGCCAGGATGCTTTGATCAAATCGCGGTCCAAACGCAGTCGAAGGGATCGTTTTTCCATTGCGCCTGCCTGAGACTGTCGCACTCCAGGATGGCGTGTTGGCCACGGTTGCTGCAATCTTCATTCGCGCTATAGCCTTTCAGGTCTCTCTTATCTGATCGGATCGACAAGACACTTTGCCTCAGATCCGCTACGGAGCGCCGGAATGGATGCGTATCCTTAGATCGTCGATTGCACCGGGTTGATCCGCTCAAGGGGCGCGAGCATCATCCCGTCAGAACTCAAACTTGGTCCGCTTGCATCGATACGAAGTGACTGAGCTTTGATAGTGGAGCCTGAGCGATATTGTTCCACAACTTCCATCTCCAGTCCGAGGAACCGGACTGAAGGGCGCAGGCGCTCTGGAAGGCTCGTCTGCACCGCACGGGCTTCATCAATCGACATGGGGAGAAAACCGAAGTTGTTGACGATACCTCCGATAAACGTCCGTTCGCCTAACCCGTCGATCGTTGCCGAGACCTGCTGAGGACTGAATGCGGGGCTCGACCTTTTATCAACAAGGTCCGACCTCCCAAGCCCCTCGAGCAGAAGAGCAACATGCGAGCGAGCGACGTCCTGCACGGTCTCTTCGAGCTCCTCTCCGATCAGCGGCTCGCCTTCTGTGTCAGGGTCCAGGACGCAATGATACGCACTGCGAGCGGGCGTTTCGACACCCCATCGCGACATTACCCCCCAACCTTTCACCTGTCGGTTCACCCAAACGCCCGCAGGGTTCATCTTCTGAACCCAGACCCTCGAAAGCTGCTCGTACGCAGTGCGTAGCGGACCTGGCAAGGCAGAAGACGGGGTCGGTCCTTTTGCGTGAGACCCCTTGGCTTCACCGATGGCAAGCACGCCCGGACCCGCCATGACCCAGTCAGGCAAATCGAATTCTCTGCCTGGCTGGCGTACGACCCTCACTCTGTTGCTCACATGATATGGCGAACCACTGACTGGAGAGAACCAGGTGAAGCCATGATAGCGCTCCAGATAGGCGCGGGCAAAAAACCGTCCAAAGAGGCCAGAAAATGCCCTTCTGATTTCGACACCTCGCCCGGGTCCCGATCCCTTCCAGACAAGTTGGGACGTGCCGGGCGACAGGAGTTCGTCGAATAGCAGAGGCAAGGGATTTGATCCGGGTGCCGTCTGAAGGATTTCACTCAGCGCACTGAGGCCGACCTGGTCTGTGTCAACCTCACAGTGGTTTCCAGTGGGACTGAAATGCAAGAGAGCCGTCGGACAGGCTGTAGCCGGAAATATTCGGTATGCAATTGTATGAACTGTCATCACACTGCTCGTGTTTCTGGTTGTGCGAGGCGAAAACAGCGAATCACCTTATCAGTTGTAAAGCTGCCATTTTTTGCGATGTTCACAACCTGGAATGTAAACCAGCGAACCCAGTTGATGGCATGGCCTGGTTTTATAGACAGTAGTCCAGTCGTCAATTGCGAACGGTGTTTGGATCGCTGCGTGGCGCGACATCGTTCGCTTCGTTCGCGTCCGCAATGGCAGGGTTGGTTTCTGACCTCTGCCTCGTCTGGACTACCCCGCCGCAGCCCATTTTCTCAGATCGCCCATGATCCGACCTATGTCCGCAGAATGTGAGACAAGCGCGCCGACGGATGTTGGAAAACTACTTCGGTCGGCAAGACGTATCATACCGGCTTCTTCCAAAGCCCTGAGGCCGATCCAGAAGACCGGGTTATTCCGGTTCCCCTTGATATCGTCATCAGTGACGTCGACCATGCTCCACTCACCCCGCGGTATGTCGAGGCCCACCAGCGCATAGACACCAGCAACATAGATGGATGTTTGTCGTTCTTCGGAAAATTCTGCCGCTCGCTTTCTGAATCGGCGCTTCGTAATGTCCTTAAGATCCGTGTCCGTGATGAAACGAGCAAATTTCTTGTGTCGGTCCAGGATCACGAGGACGAAGTTTGCGAGGCGATGCGGGCGCATTCCATTCAGGATGGCCCTCATCTTTCCTTCAGCCTCAAGCCGCATCAGAATTTTCTCGATATCTCCTTCGGCGGAATTCGATGCTCGCCGTAGAACGGCCAGCAACGCCCTGCCACCAGTGCGGCGATTATACCAGATGGAGGCTATCGTTCTGCCTGCCACCCGGTCAGCTGCGACCTCCGAAAGATCGTCCCTTCCAATGTCGTGCATCATGTGGGTCAAACGCAGCAGCGTATCGTCGCTACAACCACGGAATGTGATGTACCGACTGAAAACCTCCCTGTTCGTGGATGCGAGCGCAGTCTGGACAGCTCTCGAAGAGCGAGCCTCGATAAGGTCTTCCGGGAGGAGGCGCTCAATGTATCTCTCCGAAAGCGCGGACCGAAGTGCACTCTCAAACCTGGCCTTGTGGTGCGGGAAGAACTCATCAATCAACCCGCAACAGATCTCGACCTTGCCGGGACTTTCAGATCCGCATCCAAATGCAAAGGAAGCTATACGATTCCCTTTGTTGAGATATTTACGAAGTGTCGAAAGAAGTGGGAGGCCCCGTGAGCTCGCGCATCGATAAAGTGTCGCGAAAGTCGTCGGGCCCACCGATGGCAGGCGATCTTCAATCTTGCGGATCGTTTCCTGTTCCGCAAGCTTTTCCAGAATGGCCGCGTACAGGTGCGGCATGTTTTCGGAGGCCGCACCTAGAAAGGAGCTTAAACCGGTCACAATATCCGGTTTTGTGTCGAAAAAGACCCGAATACCCGGAAGCAGGATGCGCTCTATCTCGGCATAGGTAGTCACATTGGACTGGACCAGGCTTCCGAAAACTCCGCCGGCGTTCCCCATCGAGAAGTCCGGCGAGAGTGTGAGTGCTTCGGAGAGGACTGAAGACAACAATTTCTTTGCAAGGCTGGACTGCCCCATTCCGATAAGCTTCACCCCGATATACGTTGCCTGGAAGGGATCAGCCCGCATCACTTCTCCCAGCCGCGCGTTGATGTCCGGGTCGTTGAAGGATGTGATCAACTTGCCTAGCTCGTGGTGAACGAGCTCATATCGCTGGGTGGTTGAACTTGAGTTGAGGCGAACGAAACCCAGATCCACAGCAGACTTCGGGACGCGATTGTCGAGCGACTTGAGCGAAGTGGGAATTTCCAGCAGCGACAGGGCAGCGATCTTGCCCACCAGTTTCACGTCGTCTGACGACAGCTTGGTGAGGAACTTGGCTTGAAGGTAGGTGGCTGCATCCTCAACCCTGATGGCCCAGCCTCGATCATAGCCGCCTCTCTTTGTAAGCCCTCCCAGAGCAAGAGTGAGAATAACCAGATTGGGAATCTGATCTGACCACCGTTTGGTCACCGCGGGCGGAATCTCGTTGAACTCGGTTCCAGGGAAGCGTTGAGCGAGCAAACGGCGATAGGCGGCACTGACATCGTCTCCAGTGGGAACTCGTCGGAGAAGCTCTATATCGCCCAGGCGCCTCCAATGCCCGACATCATGGTTGCTGCGAGTCGTCATCAAAAAGCGAAAGTCGTAGCCGGAGGCCTGAATGTTTGTGACAAGTTCAGAGATGCCGGAGGCATCGCCCAGATGTACGTTGTCCAATATGATAAGAGTATGGGACTCCGCGAATGTCGCCGCCACTTCCACGAGGCGAGCTCGCTCTGAACCGTTTTTCCAGTCGGTGGCAGAGGCGTCCAGGAACAGAAAGATCTCGCCTCGCTTCCTGTGCTCTGTCGCAACCGCCAGAGCGAGGCTTGTTTTGCCGCTACCGCCCTCACCTTCGATCAGCGTTATTCTGTTCTTGAAGACCCGCTCGTAAGTCCGACTGACCTCATCGGGAGGAACAACGCTTTCAGCCTCGTACTCCTCCGCAGTCGGCACGAAATCGGCCAGGCCCTGCACGAAGCGTAGATCCGTAAAGAATGGCGCTGGCACTAGTTCCAGGCCGAGCGCCATCAATACGCGGTGATATTTGGCAGACCTGACCTCACGCGCAAACTCACCGAGAAACACGAATTCAATCTTTCCTGCCTCGACACCCAGGAGCTTTTCAATTCGGGCCTCGGCCTGCTGAGCAGTCTCCCGGGCCTTCTTCCGATTGCTTTGAGTAAGTTCGGACTCGGACTTTCGAAAGCAAAGAAGTCGGAAACCCGCATAGACGCCTTTCTGCAATCGGGGCAGCTTCGATAGATCACCCTGAATATGTGCGCGCCAGTCATCCTTCGTGACCTCGATGAGGTACTTCTTCTCACCTGGCACCCGCGCCGTGATATCAGGGTAGCCCTTGATAGTCTGTCCATCAGGATTGCGACCAATCGGATTGATCGACATCCCATCCCGAATAGCAAAAAACATTTCTGCCACCAGTTGCGATGCGGCCGCATCGAGTTTCTTGGCTGCCGCGATGATCGCATTTTCGGTGGGAAGCACAGTCTCGTTCATTATGCCGACGCCCATCAGGAAGATTATGGTCTGCAATCTACTCGATGCCAGAGATCGAGACAAAGTTGCAAGCCGGAACCTAAGTGAAATAGGTTACTCATTCTTATTGTTGAATGCCAACTGACATCTGGCTTTCAACGCCAGTAACCTGCTGTTAAAAAAGAGAAAACAACGGAAAAAAACGGCTGACAAGTGGCGTATGTGCGCTACCCAAGCCGAGGCGCTGTTTTCTCGATCGCATGGCAAGCTGTCGCTAGCTCCATCAGGCAGTTTTTCGATTTCCTTGCTCGTTTGCCTTCATGAGAGCCATCAGCATTGGCCCAAGCGAAAACTCCCCGCGCTCAGAGCGCCTGGTGAGATCCCGCAGATAGCCGCCCGCCGACGTTATGAAATTCGACCGCTCGAGAATGCAGGCCACCGCCACCGCGGCATTCTCCGGCCCCATGGCGTTGCACGCCTCCTCGTAGGCAGAGGGGCTGACGCCGAGCATCGAGCGCACAACGACAGCCGCCTTCATGAGCTCGCGCCAATGCTCGATGCGCCCGCCGGGCCCATAATCTGTGATCTGGGGGCAGGCACGAAGGACCATTCCGAGCGGGAACGACTTGATCGGCTCGCGTCTCGTCTTCTGTATTTCCTTCGGCTCATCCCTCGTCAAAGGTTTGTCCGCCAAGCTCTCGCCCTGCTCTTGTCCAGAGCTAGGTTCAAGTTCATTTATGGATTCGGTATTTGAATTCTGTATGTGACGGTCATCCTGAATGGCATTGCCATGCATTTCTTTTGATTTAAGCTGGATTTCCAGGATGTTGAGCACCTCTTCCCGCAGGAGCTCCATTTCATCGAGCGTAGTCTCGACCTGAGAGCGGTTCGGGTGGCGAGGGAGGCGAGCGAGAATGCTGACATACTCGGACTCCACATGGTCCCAGTTGCCGGCCGCGCCCTCTTCCACGGCGGCCGAGATCAACTTTCGCACATCGCGGCGGCAGATCGTCAGCGCTTCCCTTGCGCGGCGGAAGCGCGCGCGCTCGGCAGCGACGTCCTGCGCCATCAAGGCGAGTTCCGTAGCACGAGCCAGCAGCGGCGTCAGGTCAAACCCGTAGGCCTGTTCGACCTCGCCATCCCGGTTGCGGTGTGCATAACGTTTGCCGTTCGGGCTGTCGCGCCGGAGAATAAGGCCCGCGTCAACCAGCGCGGCGAGTTGCCGGCGCAGGGTTGTCTCGGTGATCCCGTGGGCCCTAACGGACAGCTGGGCGTTTGATGGGAAGACGACCAGACCCTGGCTCGGATCGAGCTGCGCCTGGGGGTGAAACGTCAAGAGGGCATCAAGGACGGCAAGTGCCCGGTCCTGGATTCCCAGGCGTTCCCGCGCCTCACAAACGTCTCGAAAGACTTTCCACTTCTCGATGCGCGTTTCCGGTCGCGGATTCTCGATCGCCATCTGGCTGCGTACCAGGGCGAGCGATAGCGGCCGCCGCCCGAAGGGCGTCGTCACATGTCCCGTCTGCATTTTTCTTTCACCTTGCTTCAGGCAAAGGAAATCCGCTCACCAAATCGGCGCCAAGACTCTTGACTGTGATTCCGGGAAATGCGATTCTCGATCCTGCTAGAGATGACGAGAGAGGCTTCCACGGTTCGCCGTTTGGGGGCCTTTTTCTTTTGCGGTTCAGTCTCCGTTCGTTTCAGTTTTCGATCCTTTGTACTCCTCGTACAAACGACCCATGTGTGAAGACAGCCATTCGCTGAACGGCCTGGCTTCAGCATTGGTAAGCTCGATGGCAACCTTCCTTGCCTTCGCATTTATCACCATGTTCAACGCGCGATCGGTCGAGGTCCAGTCCCGGACAGCGGGTTCAGCCTTCGGCTTCTTGGCGGCTGACCGGGCCTTGTATCGCTTCAGGTGATCATGGAGTTTGTCGAAGCGGTCGCCTTCTGGAAGCGCCTGGAAGTCGGCGGACTCCACGTGCTCGATCGCAACCTTGGACAGGGCAGGGGCAAGGACAAGCTGGCGGAGGCTCAGCCACCGGTCGCGCCCGATTTTCTTGGACGCACCCAAGGCCGTTATAACCGATGCCGGCACTGCCTCGACGACCGCGAGCATCTTTGAAAGCATCGCTTCATCGATGGCGAGCGAGGAACGAACAGTTTCCTTCGTCATGCCTGAGCCAATCAGGTTCTGGGCGAAGTAGGCGCGTTCTATGAAGGACAGGTTGGAGCGGGCCGCGTTTTCCTGGCCCTGCACGATTGCGGAGGTGGTGTCGTCCAGCTTCTTGACGATTGCCTTGACCGGAACGCCAAGTTCGCGCGCGACCCTGAGGCGACGATGGCCGAACACCACCATATATCGCTTGGCGTCCGTCGAGATCGGGCGAACCAGAATGGGCGTCGTCTGACCTGATTCCCTGATCGCCTGGAGCAGTTCCTGAAACTCCTCCCCATCGTCGGTCAAACGGTCGGCCACGAAGGAGGCATCGATCAACTGCGGATCAAGCTCGACGATCACCTCGCCTTCCATCAGCTTCTTGGTGTTCTCGGCCATATCTTCGATGGAGCGGACAACCGTCTTTGCTGCTCCTGTCATGCCGTAGCCCGGCTTGGTTGGCGTCTGGCTCGCCGAGATGGCAGCCATGTCCAGCTTGGCGAACGGATTTTCACGCGACATGGCCGGCCTCCAGACGAGCATTCAACTGCGACAAGCCGTTCATCGCGCTCTGAAAAACGGCAAAAAAAACGGCTGACAAGTCTCTCATTTTCGCCCCCAGACACCATGGATGAGATCGACGATTTCCGCGTTGGCGGCATTGAGACTTTCCATTGCCCGGTCGTAGGTCGCGCGGACGAACTCGCCCCGCTCGACCTCGTACAGGGTCTGCTTCTTGATCGACGCGTCGGAAATAGCCGTGGATTTCAGCACGTGGTTTCTCAGCATCTGCTGCGCAAACATCGACTGCATGAACCCGACCATCTGGGCCTGGGGGATATCCGTCGGCTCAAAGCGGGTGATCAGATAGCGGAACCATTGCACCCGCATCTCCGCCCCGGCCTCGGCGACGGGCCCCATGATCCCGCCGAGCATCATAAGAAACTGGCTCATTGACATGATGTCCAGCATCTGCGGATGGATGGTGATGAGGATGCCTGTCGAGGCCATGAGTGCGGTGATCGTCAGGTAGCCCAGCTGAGGAGGGCAGTCGATGACGACGACGTCATATTTGTCATCGACCTGCTTCAAGGCGCTGGCGATCCGCATGTAGAACAGCCGGCCGTCCTCGCCCTTCCTGGACGAGATCGCCAGCGGCACGTCATATTCGTATTCCTGGAGAACCAGGTTAGCAGGGACCACATCCAGTCCCGGGATGTTGGTCGGCTGGATGACGTCCGCGATCGACTTGCGTTCATCATCGAAGCGGAGAGCCTCATAGAGAGAGGCAGTGTCGTCAAGCTCCGGCTGGATCCCGAAGAGCGAGGTGAGCGAGGCCTGTGGATCGAGATCGACCGCCAGTACCCGATGGCCGGTGAGGGCAAGATACTGGGCAAGGTGTGCGGCCGTGGTGGTCTTGCCGCTCCCCCCCTTGAAATTGACGACCGAGACAACCTGCATCGGCTCGCCTTCCCGGCGCCGGGGCACGTAGTAGCGCTTGTCGGACTTCTTGTTTGCCTCGAGATAATCCCGGAGCTCGAGCATCTGGTCTGCCGTGTAGTACCGGCGCCCGCTGACCGACTCGATCTCCGGCCCCTTGCCATCAGAATGGAGTTGCCTCAGATGCGTCTGCGTCACCCCCATGAAATCAGCGACTTCGGCAAGCTGGAACTTGCGCAATCCCTTGCGGGCGTCCGGCGGGTATTGCTGGCTGCGCAACATATGCAATGCGCTTGAGATCTTCGACCCCTGCTGGGCGATCTCGATATCAAACCTGTTTTGCAGCTGAGTGCTCATTTTGCGAACTATTTCCCGGAGGTCTTCATTTTCGAAAAAATGGCTTTGCGGCCATCATTTGCGAAACTATCATCCGATTCCCATCGCGCCGCAAGACATTTAAGGTTAACAACAAGTTAACGCACGTGTCGGGAATCGGCCCGGCTCAGCGAATCCGCGATATCTTTCCGCCAGTTAGGCAGATTCCGTCAGTTGCGTATAGTCGGTGGAAACTGCAGATCTGCAGTTGCAGCAGCTGATCTCGCTGACCCGGGCCATGGAGGCTGACGGCTTTTCGTCGTTCAACAGCTAGAATCACCGACTGCAGATCTGCAGATGGCCACATCGTTTTTCAGGTGATCTTTCTACGCATGTCCGAAACAAGCGGAGAACGACATGCGGATCCTGACCGTTCCACCTGACCGGTACGCCCAACATTCCGATGAACTGGCGCAGATGCACCGACTTCGCGCGATGGTCTTCCGCGGCCGCCTGGAATGGGATGTCACCGTCACCGAATCCGGCGAATTCGACGAATACGATACGCTCGATCCCACTTACATCCTGGCTGTGACCGAAGACACCCGCGTGGTCGGATGCGCTCGCCTTTTGCCGGCACAAGGTCCAACCATGCTGGAGAAAACATTCCCCCAGCTCCTTGAGAGGGGGAAACTAAATGCCTCGCCGACGATGGTCGAAAGTTCGCGGTTCTGCGTTGACACGTCCCTGGCTAAGGCGAGGGGAGGGGGCCAGCTTCATCTCGCCACGCTCACCATGTTCACCGGCATCATCGATTGGGCGATGGCCAACGGCTACAACGAGATTGTAACCGCGACCGACCTTCGCTTTGAACGGATCCTCAACCGCGCCGCCTGGCCCATGAAGCGGTTGGGGGAGCCAAGGGAAATAGGCAACACGATTGCAATTGCCGGCTCCCTGCCGGCTGATCCGGAAAGCTTCAACCGCGTTCGACCGGTAGCCTACAAGTCTTCCATAGCGCGGAACTCAGTCGCCCAGATCCGGAGTGCTGCGTGACACAGCTCCGCTCACATCCACGCCTGGTCCGCAAGCTGCAGGATGCGCTTGGGGATCAGCTCTGCGTCGCGCTCGATGATGCGACGGTGGTCGAAATCATGCTCAACCCCGACGGCAAGCTCTTTATCGAGAGGCTGGGTCACGGCGTGGCTCCAGCCGGTGCGATGACCCCCGCAGCCGCCGAGGTGGTGATTGGAAGCGTGGCTCACGCCCTGCAGTCCGAAGCCGACACGGACCGACCGATCATTTCCGGTGAACTGCCGATCGGTGGACACCGGTTTGAGGGATTGCTGCCGCCTGTCGTCTCCGGCCCGGCCTTCACCATCCGCCGCCGCGCGTCGCGTCTCATTCCCCTGGAAGAGTACGTGAAATCCAGGATCATGACGGCGGCACAGGCCTCAGTGATACGCAGCGCGATCGAAGCGCGCATGAACATCGTCATTTCCGGTGGAACGGGCTCGGGGAAGACCACGCTTGCGAACGCCATTATCGCCGAAGTGGTTGCGACTGCACCCGACGATCGCATGGTGATCCTCGAAGACACTGTCGAAATCCAGTGTGCGGCGGAAAATGCGATATCGCTCCATACGAGCGATACGATCGACATGGCGAGACTGCTCAAGAGCACGATGCGGTTACGCCCGGATCGCATCATCGTTGGCGAAGTCCGTGACGGGGCAGCGCTCACACTCCTGAAAGCCTGGAACACGGGGCATCCCGGCGGCATCACCACAATCCATTCCAATACGGCGATGTCAGCCCTGCGGCGGCTGGAACAACTGACGGCGGAAGCCAGCCAGCAGCCGATGCAGGCGGTGATCGGCGAAGCTGTCGATCTTGTCGTCTCAATCGAGCGCACGGGGAAGGGGAGGCGCGTCCGGGAGATCATCCACATCGAAGGATACCGAAACGGCCACTACCAGACCGAACACTATGCCCAGATCGACGAGGACAGCCATGTCGCATAAGAATAAACTCATCCTTGCCTCCGTGGCATTCGCCACCTTCACTATCGGCATTTTCGAACCCGCGCTCGCCTCGTCCGGGGGAGGGGGCCTGCCGTGGGAATCGCCGCTTCAACAGATCCAGCAGTCGATCACCGGGCCCGTCGCGGGTTTCATTGCGCTGGCCGCGGTCGCCATCGCCGGCGCCATGCTGATCTTCGGTGGGGAGCTGAACGATTTTGCCCGAAGGCTCTGCTATGTGGCGCTCGTCGGCGGCGTGCTTCTCGGTGCGACACAGATCGTCGCCCTGTTCGGCGCAACCGGGGCCTCGATCGGCGAGGCTCCTGCCCAGGCTGAGCAGGGCGTGCCAAAGCCGCCTGTTGCAGTGACCACGACGGGGGAGGAGGCTCATGGCTGAAGCCACTTCATCCCTTGCGCGGTCGCGCGTGCACCGGGCGCTGTCTCGTCCAAACCTGCTGATTGGCGCCGATCGCGAGCTTGTCCTGGTGACGGCGCTCGCCGCCGTCATCCTGATCTTCGTGGTCCTGACCTGGTATGCGGCGCTGTTCGGCGCTGCGACCTGGCTGGTCGCGGTCGCAGCGCTTCGCACGATGGCCAAGTCCGATCCGCTGATGCGCAGGGTCTATATCCGGCATATCTCCTACAAGAGCTTCTACCGCGCGACGTCGTCGCCGTGGCGCCGGTACTGAGGAAGTCTCCATGGTAGCTCTCAAGTCCTTCCGCCATTCCGGACCGTCTTTTGCGGACCTCGTTCCGTACGCCGGGCTGGTCGACAACGGCGTCATCCTCCTGAAGGACGGTTCGCTGATGGCCGGCTGGTATTTTGCCGGACCGGACAGCGAAAGCTCCACCGACGCTGAGCGGAACGAGGTTTCGCGGCAGATCAATGCCATACTGTCTCGGCTCGGGTCCGGCTGGATGATCCAGGTCGAAGCTGTCCGAATTTCGACCGGGAACTATCCAACGAAGGAAGAAAGTCATTTCCCCGATCCTGTCACCCGCGCCATCGATGCGGAACGGCGGGCGCATTTCCAGCAGGAGAGAGGACACTACGAGAGCCGCCATGCCTTGATCCTGACCTGGCGTCCACCGGAGCCCCGGCGGTCCGGGCTGACGCGCTACGTCTATTCCGACATTGGCAGCCGTTCCGCCACCTATGCCGACAAGGCGCTTGAAACCTTCCTGACGTCGATCCGCGAAGTCGAACAATATCTCGCCAATGTCGTCTCGATCCGGCGGATGATGACACGCGAAACGTCCGAGCGCGGTGGCTATCGTGTCGCGCGATACGACGAGCTTTTCCAGTTCATCCGCTTTTGCATCACCGCCGAGAACCACCCCGTGCGGTTGCCGGAAATCCCGATGTATCTCGACTGCCTGGTGACGGCCGAACTGCAGCACGGCCTGACGCCGCTCGTCGAAAACCGGCTCCTAGGCGTGGTGGCGATCGACGGCCTGCCCGCGGAAAGCTGGCCTGGCATCCTCAATACGCTCGACCGGATGCCGCTGACCTACCGGTGGTCATCGCGCTTCGTTTTTCTCGATGCCGAAGAAGCCAGGGCGAGGCTCGAACGCACGCGCAAGAAATGGCAACAAAAGGTGCGGCCTTTCTTCGACCAGTTGTTCCAGACGCAATCGCGGTCACTCGACCAGGACGCCATGCTGATGGTGGCAGAAACCGAAGACGCCATCGCCGAGGCCTCATCACAACTTGTTGCCTACGGCTACTACACGCCGGTCATCGTAGTTTTCGATGAAGACCATTCACGTCTGCAGGAGAACTGCGAGGCGATCCGCCGCCTGGTCCAGGCAGAGGGTTTTGGGGCGCGCATCGAGACGATTAACGCGACGGATGCCTTTATCGGCAGCCTGCCGGGCGTCTCCTATGCCAATATACGCGAGCCGCTGATCAACACCCGCAATCTCGCCGATCTGATCCCGCTTAATTCGATCTGGTCCGGCAGCCCGGTCGCACCTTGCCCCTTCTACCCGCCCGCTTCCCCACCCCTGATGCAGGTGGCGACGGGGTCGACGCCATTCCGGCTCAACCTGCATGTCGACGATGTTGGCCACACGCTAATCTTCGGGCCAACCGGCTCGGGCAAATCGACGCTGCTTGCGCTGATCGCCGCGCAGTTTCGGCGTTACGCTCAGGCCCAGATCTTCGCCTTCGACAAAGGTGGCTCCATGCTGCCCCTGACGCTCGGCCTGAATGGCGACCACTACAATATTGGTGGAGAACACCCGGACCGAGCGGAGGAGGGGAGGGCAGGGGAGGCGAGGGGGCTTTCCTTCTGCCCCCTGGCAGATCTTTCGACCGACGGCGACCGGGCTTGGGCCTCCGAATGGATTGAAATGCTCGTGGCGCTCCAGGGTGTGACCATCACGCCCGACTATCGCAACGCCATCTCCAGGCAGTTGGCGCTGATGGCAGAGTCCCGCGGTCGCTCGCTTTCGGATTTCGTATCCGGGGTGCAAATGCGCGAAATCAAGGATGCGCTACATCATTATACTGTCGATGGACCAATGGGCCAACTGCTCGACGCGGAAGAGGACGGCCTGGCTCTCGGACCTTTCCAGTGCTTCGAGATCGAGGAACTAATGAACATGGGCGAGCGCAATCTCGTGCCCGTGCTGACCTACCTCTTTCGACGCATCGAGAAGCGCCTGACGGGTGCACCCAGCCTGATCATTCTCGATGAAGCATGGTTGATGCTCGGCCACCCGATGTTTCGGGACAAAATTAGGGAATGGCTCAAGGTGCTTCGCAAGGCCAATTGCGCCGTCGTTCTCGCCACCCAGTCGATCTCAGATGCGGAACGCTCCGGCATCATCGACGTGCTGAAGGAAAGCTGCCCGACGAAGATCTGCCTGCCAAACGGTGCTGCACGAGAGCCGGGCACGCGCGAGTTCTACGAGCGCATCGGGTTCAATGCACGGCAGATCGAGATCGTCGCGACCGCGATCCCGAAGCGGGACTACTACGTCGTCTCGCCAGAGGGGAGACGTCTCTTCGACATGGCGCTTGGGCCGGTAACGCTCTCCTTTGTCGGGGCGTCGGGGAAAGAAGACCTCAAGCGCATCCGGGCGCTTCATCGTAAACATGGGGCCGAATGGCCTCTCCATTGGCTTCAGCAAAGGGGGTTCGCCCATGCCGACATGCTCTTCCCAACCGAGTAGGATATCGCGCGCCGCCATTGCTGTGGCGCTGCTGTTTGCCTCCCCACTCCCGCTTCCGGTGCAAGCAGGCGGCGTCACGGGGCAGGCGACCGAATGGACGCAGCTCGCCAACAATGCCGAGTTGATCTCGCTCGTCGGAAAGTCAGCAGAGCAGGTCAATAACCAGATCACCCAGATCTCGCAGCTGGCCGAGCAGATCCAGAACCAGATCAACATCTACAAGAACATGCTGCAGAACACCGCGCAGCTTCCGAACCACGTCTGGGGTCAGGTCGAAAGCGACCTGAAGAACCTCCAGAACGTCGTCAACCAGGGCCAGGGCATCGCCTTCTCAATGGGCAATGTCGACGATGTACTCAAGCAACGATTCCAGAGCTTCGCCGAGATGAAAAGCAACCTGCCGGACGGCGCAAGCTTCTCCTCGACCTACCAGAACTGGTCCGACACCAATCGCGACACGGTCGCCGGCACGCTAAAGGCTGCCAATCTGACGGCTGAACAATTCTCCAGCGAGGAGAGCACCATGTCGCAGCTCAGGTCGATGTCGGAATCGGCCGACGGCCAGATGAAGGCGCTGCAGGTAGGCCATGAGATCGCCGCCCAGCAGGTTGCCCAGATGCAGAAGTTGCGCGGCCTAGTCTCCCAGCAGATGACGATGATGGGCACCTGGTTCCAGTCGGAACAGGCGCAAAAGGATCTGGCACAGGCGCGACGCGAACAGTTCTTCAGCGGAACCGAGCGTGACATCCGCGGCGGCCAGACCATGGAGCCCCGCTGGTGAGCGCGCGCCTGATTTTGCTTCTGGCCGCCCTCGTTGTCGTGGCGTCCGGCCTCGTCGCCACCAGGTGGATCGTTCAGCCGGAGCCGGCCGCTTTGCCCGCAGCAGGAAAAGCATCGGGTGCGGCGGCGACTGACAAGGCTCACCGCAGACATCGAGAAGAGTTCTTCGGCGGTGACACCGAGCGGGATATTCGCAGCGGCCAGGAGATGAAGCCAAGATGGTGACCATAAACCCGGCGCGATGGATGCCGCTTGCGTCAATAGCGCTCGCCCTGATCCTGGTCACAAGTTCATCGGCGCTGGCACAACAGGGCCAAGTGCTGACGAATCTCGAGAACTCCGTCGTCGCGGCAGCCAAAGGCTGGGAGACGACCGTGATGAACGCAGCGCGGTCGCTCTTCTGGATCCTGGCGGGTATCGAGATCGGCATCGCTGCAGTCTGGCTGGCGATCAATGCAGCTTCGCTCGACAGCTGGTTTGCCGAGCTTGTGAAGCGGATCATGTTCATCGGGCTGTTCGCCTTCATTCTCGACCAGGGTCCGACGTTCGCCAAAGCAGTCGTCGACAGCCTCTACCAGATCGGCGCCGGCGGCGGCTCGGCATCACCCGCAAACATCTTCGATGCCGGCATTCGTGTCGCGACGAAGATGTCGGAACAGGCGAAGTTCGGGCTTTGGGAGGACAATGCGCTCGCGATCGCCGCCGTCTTCGCCATGGTCGTTGTCGTGGTGTCGTTCTCGCTGGTAGCCGCGCTCTTCGTGGCCGTGATGGTGGAAATGTATGTCGGACTGCTGGCCGGCATGATCATGCTAGGCCTTGGAGGATCCTCCTACACCAAGGACTTCGCCATCAAATACCTGGTCTATGCCTTCTCCGTTGGGATGAAGCTGATGGGCCTCGTCATGATCGCCAAGATCGGCTCCGACATCCTGCTGGGACTGGCAGAGGCGCCGACTGCCTCGTCCGAGCAGTTCATCGCGACACTGGCGATCGCCGGCATTTCGGTCGTTGTCTTCGTCATCGCCATGTATGTGCCGCCGATCCTGCAGGGCGTTGTCCAGGGGGCGTCGGTGTCCGGAGGTATGGAAGCCATCCGACATGGCGGACAGGCGGCTTCATTCGCAGCGGGCGCCGCGTTCCTGGCCGCGGCGGCAGCAAGCCGGGGCTTCCAAGCAGCTAGCGCTGCCCGTGCCGGAGGCTCGTCACTCGGCGGTGCTGCGATACGCGGCATGGAAGCTGGTTTTGGAGGTGCCGCAGGTGCCGTTGGCTCGGCGGCGAAGGAAAAAGCGATCGGATCGCCCGGTGCTTATGCCGGTTCACTCCTGGGACTTGCCAACGCAAAACTGGATCAAACACCTGGACGCTCTGGCTCTGCGGCCGTGCCACCGCCGTTCAACGACACCAAGTGACCGGAGGTAATCCAAGGTGGCCCGACAGAACATTCCTGACAATCCCTATCTTGCCGCACGCAACGAATGGAACGAGCGCTATGGATCCTACGTCAAGGCGGCAGCCGCCTGGCGGACCGTTGGCATCGCCGGCATGACCATGGCCGTGATCGGTTTCGGCTATGCGCTCTACCAGAGCACTGAGGTCAGGCTGATCCCTTACGTCGTAGAAGTCGACAAGCTCGGAACCGCTGTCAACGCAGGTTTTCCGCAACAGATCGAATATGCCGATCCACGGGTGGTACGCGCAACACTTGGAAGCTTCGTTTCGAACTTTCGATCCGTCACCCCGGATGCGGTCGTGCAGAAGCAGTATATCGACCGGACCTACGGGCTGCTGCGCACCTCCGATCCCGCGACGGAAAAGGTCAATGCCTGGTTCCGGTCGAACTCGCCGTTCGAGAAAGCCAGGAACTCGACGGTGGCGATCGAGGTCAACAACATCGTCGCACTCTCGAACCAGAGTTACCAGATTGACTGGACCGAATTCGAACGCGACCGCCGCGGCAAGGAGACGGCTACCCGTCGTTTCCGTGGGATCGCCACGGTAACACTGACGCCGCCCCAGGACGAGGGCGTCATCCGGCTCAATCCCATCGGTCTTTATCTCCGCGACTTCGACTGGACCGCACAGCTTTGAAAGGCATGGCCCTGAACATGAACCTAACGTGCACTGAAACAAGGGCCAGGGTTGCCGGCGCACTTGCCCCGGCATTGCTGGCGTCGCTGCTCGCCATCCCTCCCCATGCCGTCGCGGCCGACGGCGTGACCGCCAACGAGGCCAAGGGAATGGGGATCTCGACACAATGGCGCGGAAGCCGAGGCCTGGTGACGAAAGGCGCCGATGGAAAGGTGATCTTCCTTTATGGCGAGGTGCAGCCGTCCGTCGTCTGCTCACCGCTCCAGGTCTGCGACATCGAGCTTCAGGGTGGCGAGGTTGTTCGCGATGTGCTGGTGGGCGACACGGTTCGCTGGAAAGTCGAGCCTGCGACCTCGGGCGCTGCTGGTGGGCAGGCGATCCATCTGATCGTCAAGCCATCGGAGCCCGGACTCGTTACGTCGATGGTCGTTACGACGTCGCGGCGCACCTACCACATTCAGCTGAAATCGCACGGCACGCAGTACATGGCGCGGATCGGCTTCGACTATCCCGAGGACGTCTCGGCAAAGCTCGCCGACGTCAATGCGCGGCTCGAGGCAAGCACCATTCCGGGCGCTGGCATTCCTGCCGAGAAGCTCAACTTCTCCTATTCGGTATCAGGCCGGGCCGGTTGGCGTCCGACGCGCGTCTATTCCGATGGCCTGAAGACTTACATCCAGTTTCCCCGATCGATCTCCGGTCAGGACGCACCCGTTCTGTTCGTCACCTCCGGCGGCGAAAGCCGGATCGTCAACTACCGCATGAAGGGTGACATGATGGTTGTCGACTACAACGTTGATCGCGCGGTGCTCATCTCCGGCGTCGGCTGGAAACAAGAAAAAATCACGATCAGAAGGGGAGGGAGGTGATGACGATCGAGTTTTTCCGATCTCGACGCCTGCGATTGATCCGCACCTTCGCCGCATCCTTCGCCCTCGCCATCGTCCTTTCCGGATGCCAGTCGATGAACGCTGAAAGCCTTGTCTCGAGCAGCGCGCCGCCAGAGATTTCCGGACCCGCGGCAAGCGCAATCGCCGGCGACATGGTCAGCCGCCTTGCGGAGCAGATCGGGCCGGGTAAGGCGACGATCGCGCTGAAGGCCGACACATCACCATTCGGCCAGGCCTTGGAGGCGGCGCTCAAGGGATGGGGATATGCAGTCATCACCGACCAGAAGACCGACCAGGGCACGAAGGTCATCCCGCTCGCATATGTGATTTCCTCGGTAGACGGCCAGGTTCTGGCACGTCTTTCGACGGAGAGCGTCGAACTCGGCCGTGCCTACTCCGTGACTGCGGGTGGCGCGACGCCGGCAAGCGCTCTGACGCTGATGCGGCGCGGGTAGGGGAGGTTACATGATGCAGTCTCTCAATCTCGGAGGCTCGAACAAGAGCCAGAGCCCGGCCTCCATCCGGCGTATCAACCGGCTGCCGATTATCGTCGTCATCGTGCTGCTGGTCGTGTTCCTTGGCATTATCTTCTACGGTCTTGCATCGCGCGGTCTGTATTTCGAAGGGGATGGCGGCCCGGACACAAGTTCGGGAAATCCGGCATCGACCTATGCCGACCAGATCAAGCGCGGCGTGACCGACGGCATCATTGGAGAACCACAGCAACAGACGACCTTCCAGCCGACCCCGGTCGAAACGAGACAGGCCGATGAAAAATCGGCAAATCCGTTTACGCCGCAGCCTGAGCAACGGACTGTCCAGCGACAAGGCGACGAACTCGAGGCGGAAGCGGTCTGGCGAGCTCGTCTTGCACGAGAACAGCAGGAACAGATCCTGCGGGAGAAGCAGCGCCAGCGCATGGCAAGGCTGCAGGCGAACAACGCGGCCTATGATGCGCCGCTCGACATTGATCGAGGCAAGCTCAGAAGTGGCGAGACGAACGATGCGACGGCGGAGGCTGCAACGAGAACTGCAACGACCTCCAGAGATACCACGGGTACAAGCGACCTTTACGCCGCCGCACTGCGGGCCGGGTTGGGCGGCCAGAACACGGATCCCAATCGGCAGAGCTCAAAAGAGGAATTCCTTAGCGCCGATCTCAAGGATCTCGGCTACCTGCCGAACCGTGTGGTCCCGCAGCAATCGCCTTTCGAGCTCAAGCGTGGATCGGTTATCCCTGCGACGCTGATCACGGGCATCAATTCCGATCTTCCGGGCAGGATCTCGGCCCAGGTCAGCCAGAATGTCTATGACAGCGCGACAGGTCATCGCCTGCTTATTCCGCAGGGCACGAAGCTCTTCGGTCGCTACGACAGCAAGGTGTCCTTCGGCCAGAAACGAGTGCTTGTCGTGTGGACCGACATCATCTTTCCCAATGGCTCGACGCTGCAGATCGGCGGTATGTCAGGCACGGACGCACAAGGCTACGGCGGTTTCAGTGACAAGGTGAACAACCACTACCTGAAGACTTTCGGCTCCGCAGTCCTGATCGCCCTGATCGGGACCGGTATCGACATGGCTGTTCCGCAAAGCTCGACACTCGCCACGCAGGACACCGCCTCCGATGCGGCGAGACGTAATTTCGCGGAGACCTTCGGCCGAGTTGCAGACCGAACCATTCAAAGAAATATGGATGTTCAGCCAACACTCGAAATCCGGCCCGGCTACAAGTTTAATGTCCTGGTAGATCAGGATATCGTATTCCCTGGTGGTTACTGATGAACGTCAAGAGGTTGGAGTTCTATCCTGTGCCACAGTGCGGCATATTCTCAACCGTGGCAGATCTCCCGCAACCCGATTAGGCGCTCTAATGCCATTGTCGCGCGAGCCTTCGCGCAAGGGATTGTTGCCAGCGCGAGCTACCGACTGATCTGGGGCACGATCTCCAATCGGTTCATCGATCACAAAAACGGCGGCTGGCATGAAGAATTGACGGACGAGACGACCTCGGTCCACACCCTCTTTCTCGGGAAGGGCGACACTTACCACGCGCTCCGGGCCTGCCTTATTCGCTTTCTCGGCAACCGGTAGCTTGACCAAGTCTATTGAGGAAGCGGCAGGTCCATAAGCGCCGCCGCCCTTCAGTGAGCAAGTTGAGACTGTTCATCCAGATCTGAAGGAGGGTCGTCCACATAAGGCGCGATAATGAACTCCTCGACCAAAGCGGCATACCTTTCACGCTCATCGGGCGAAAGTCCCTCGTCTGTGATGATACGTTTTACATCCTGCATGGGAACGACGTTATATATCGCGCGGCTTCCAAACTTGCTGCTGTCTACAACGAGGGTCGTTTCTTTCGCAGCACGGACCATTTCCCTTTGCAATTGGACAAGGTCCAATGACGTATCAGTAGGGCCGGCCAGGTCGACAGCGTGAGTGCAGAGGAAATAGTGATCGCAGTTCAGTTCACGCACGAACTTGGTGCCTGTCTCGCCCAGAAGCACATACGCGCCGTGGCGACAAATTCCGCCCGGAACAACCAACGTAATATGGTCTTTGTTCGCAAGCGTTGAAGCAACATGTACATCGTTGGTGATAACGGTCAGTGGGATCGTCATCTCGGAGACAGCGTACCCCAGCTGCTGTGAGGTAGACTTTGAGTCGATGATGATGCTTTGCCCCGGCTGCAGGATGCTGGTCACCGCTTTGGCAATCGCCCTCTTTTCCTCAACCGAGGTGATCCGCGCCTCGTCCGTCCGCTGCTCGAAAGTAGTGTTTTGCCGAATTCGAACAGCGCCCCCGTGGGTTCTTTTGAGGAGGCCTTCCGATGCAAGGAGGTCCAAATCTCGCCTGATCGTGGAGATAGAGGCGTTCAGACGTTTAGAAAGCTCTTGCGTTGTCGCGACGTGGCTTGTCGAGAACCAATCGATGATCTTTGCCCGCCGTTCAGCGGGAAGGAAATCCTCATCCTCGACGATATTCTTTTCATTCAAGCGCGCTCTCGCTTTTCTCAATGCCATGACCATTTACTATGCGAGAAATCAAGACGATGGAAGATTTCTTTCATAGAAGAGGCCGGCTTGCGCCGGCCTCCCGACAAAATCACTGGCTGATGTCGATCAGCTTCGCTTTAACAGCACCGGCGCCTTTATAAGCTTGCACTTCGATTTCGACCTTGAACTCGTCATTGCCGAGCGGCGTGCATAAAACCGTGCGTGCCGGGTCGATTCCGCGGAAGCGCTCACCCACATATGCCATCACGGTCGGAGCGTCTGTGACGTTCGGGATGTAGATTGTCGAGTTGATGACGTCCCTCAGCGATGCGCCGACCGAAGCGAGTGCGCGCTCGATATTGTTGAAGCACTGTGTCGCCTGTTCGACCGGATCGGTCGACATTTCGCGGGTTTTGTAGTTACGGCCTGCGGTGTTCGACACGTAGACCCAGTTGTCCACGGCCACGATGCGCGAGTAGCTTTCCTTCGTTTCGTACAGGCTTCCCGACTTAACTTTGATGACCTCTACCATTTGGTTCCTCACAGAGTTTGATGAATAAGCACCAGGTTTCCAGAAGGTGCTAAAACCAGCCTGAGCGCCTGAGAGACGTCAGCGCTCGTTCGCGGCGCCTATGCAGCGAGCGCTCTTGGCCTATTGTGATCCTGCACATTTCGCAAGCGAAAACATCACAAAACGTCATAATAAGGGCGCAAGGCTGAGTGTTTATGGTAGATATTGACCTCTGCGTGACGTTTTGTGATTAATGCCCGTTATGGAGAGATGTGACGATTGAAAAGTGGCAATTCGCTCCACTTTCATATACGTAATGGCGCCATATCGCCGACCATACGATCGCGACGGACCTCCGTTGTGTCTGAAACGAATGAATGGTTTTTTTGGTCTCGGGCGGCACGACGACAGGTGAGTTCAGCTCCGTCCACAGCGCCCAGGTGGCTGGTCTGTCGCTCGGTAATCACTTGGTCAACGATATTTTATGATCAGGGTCGGTTTGTGCGACCTGCCACAGCACTGGCACTCAAGTAAATGGACGCCCTGCATTCGGCAGATGCGCATGACGAGAAAGTATTAGGCCTGTAATGGCGCACAGCTAACGGCGACCCCAAGATCGGAAAACATAATCCTGTCAGCCAACTCGAGTCCATCATCGCAAATGATTTCGTCGATCTCTTCAGTGGAGCAAATACGATAAAATGCTCGGCTAGGTAACTTCGAGCTATCGATCAAAAGCGTGACACGGGTCGCAGCGTCTATCATCGCCCTTCTCAGTTGAACAAGCTCCATGGAGGTGTCTGAGGCACAAACCTCATCAACAGCTTGCGCGCACATAAAAAAATTATCGCAACGAATTTCCTTTAGAAAACTCAGCCCGGGCTCGCCCAAGAGTGTCTGCGCTCCTTCTCGACACATCCCACCCGGAACGATTATCCGGAAATTTGGCTTCATTGAGAGAACGCCCGCTACGTAAATATCGTTTGTCACAATAGTCAGCGGAAGAGTCATTCGTGACAATTCTTCAGCAAAAACATGAAGCGTGGTGCTGGTATCAATAAATATGCTTTGTTCAGCTTCAACCCGCTTGACGGCTTCAAGCGCTATCGCCCTTTTTTCGTCGATTGCTGTTCGTTGCGCCACCTGTAAACTTGGCTCGAATGTCGATCTAGAACGGATCCTCACGGCTCCGCCATGCGTCCTCTTAACGAGCCCCTGTGCCGCGAGGTGCTCGAAATCACGCCGAATAGTCGATACTGAAGTGTTGAACAGCTTCGCCAGTTCTTGGTTCGACCCCGACATATTCGTTTTGAAGAATTCAATCAGTCGCGCACGCCGCTCAGCGGGCAGCATATCGCCATCGGGTTCGTCCAGTTCCTCGCCGAAGTCGGGGGTTCGCTCGTTCATACTCATCTGTCCCAAGTTTTCCCGGACAAGACAGTCAACTTTCGCTGCTGTCAAGCAATGTCTAGCCTGCGTCACGGAGGCATTTCTTTTCGACTCGAGCTCAAGCGAAAAAGCGCCGCCCAATGGGCGGCGCTTCAAGCTCAGAGTTTAAAAGCCTTCCGACCTTGCTCCATCCCACCAGCCCCTCTGTACGCCGTTACCTCAATCTCAACCTTGTAGTCCGGTGAGCCGAGTGGGGAGCAGATGACAGTAATGACTGGATCCACTCCTCGGAAATAGTTGCCGTACGCGATCATGACCCTTTCGGCATCTTCGCGGTACTGGATGAAGACGCGCGACCGCACAACATCCGAAAGGTCACAACCAGCCTGCGCCAGCGACGCCTTGATATTGGAGATGACCTGATCGAGTTGTTCAACAGCGTCTTCTGGCATGACGCCAGTTGTGAAATTGCGGCCGGCAGTGTTAGACATCAACACCCAGTCGCCAATTTCAAGGACACGAGAGTAGCTATCGCGCTCTTCATAGCGTCCGCCGGATTTAGTTTTCGTGATTTCCATAGTTCCGTTTCTTGTGTTTTCGCTGTGAATTCAAATTGAGATTTGCTTTGCGCGGCCTTCGGCTACATCGCGAAGGGCAGCATCGGGCCTGCGGTGCGAAGGATCGCCGTATCCCCCGCCCCCAGGCGTGATAACTTCGGCGATCTCTCCTGCTTTCAAAACAACCATCGCGGCGCCCTGAACATCACGGCCAGCAACCGTATGTGATGCGGTAGCTCCTGGTCCTCCTCCATCGAGACCCCAAGGTTGTGAGGTCACCCTGGCGCCGAAAATGCCGACGCGGCAATCCCGCTCAGCGCGATAGACGCGACGGATCCCCATACCGCCGCGGAACTCACCTTCGCCTCCTGAGCCGTCTACGAGTTCGTACGCCAGTAGAGAAAGGGGATATTCTATCTCAAGTGCTTCGACCGGCAAGTTCGATGTATTCGTAAGGGACACATGGATTCCCGAAAGACCATCCGACGAAGGCCGCGCGCCGCCACCGCCGCCAATAGTCTCGAGGTATACCCAGATTTGCCCGTCAGATTTTTCTCCCATGAAAAGAGCGCCCGTAACGCAGCCATTACCGGCCGCGGACACGCGACCGGGAAGGGCTTTGGCAAGCGCCCCTTGCACGATATCGACCACTCGCTGCCCAGCATCGATACGCCCATTGACAGCAGCGGGATGCTGGCAATTCAGGATAGAGCCTTTCGGAGCAATTACAGTCAAAGGCCGAGTGAGGCCCGCGTTTGGCAAAATGGTAGGATCGACGATCGATTTGACTGCAAAATAGACCGAGGCAAGCAGCGCGGTGTAAATCATATTGAGAGCAGACCGAACTTGCGGCGGTGCATCAAAGACTAACGTCATCTCATCGCCCTTGACCGTGATTTCCACGCTGAAGGTCATGGACAAGCCAGGCATCTGAGTGCTGTCGAAGATGTCTGAAAATGAGTAGACTCCATCTGGAATCTGCGAAATGCCGTAGCGCATTTTTCGCTCGGCGTAGTCAAGCAACGCGTCCCCTGCGGCCAGCACCCGGTCCGTGCCGTACTTCTCGCAGAGCGCTTGCATACGCTGAACACCTAAGCGATTTGCCGACATTTGTGCGCGCAAGTCGGAAATTCGTTCGTGAGGAACCTGGCAGTTAAGCAGGAACATGGCTTGGATATCTGTCTGCAAAACGCCTTCGCGATAAAGCTTGATGGGCGGGATCCGAATGCCTTCCTGATAAATGTGAGCATCCCCTCGGTCGGCGAAGTCGGCATGATGGGCTGTATTGATCGCCCAACCAACGAACTCTGAACCAGCGAAAATCGGTTCGGCAAGGACGATATCGGGTAGATGGGTCGCACCACCTTCGTAAGCATCATTGCCGATGAAGACGTCGCCAGGACGAATCTCTTCTTCGCCATATCGCGCTCTGATAGCAGGGATTATTCCGAGGAACGATCCGAGGTGCATAGGGATGTGCTCGGCTTGACAAAGAGTGTTACCTTTGGCGTCGAACAAGGCTGTTGAGCAATCACGCCTTTCCTTGATGTTGGTCGAGTAGCTGGCGCGCACAAGTGCCTCGCCCATCTCGTCGACGATAGACGTCAAGGCGGAGCCGATCACTTCGACAGTAATCGGGTCAACGATTGTTTCTGCGGCAGTCATTGCACGGCCTCCAAAATAAGATTGAGATACGGATCGACAGAACCTTTCATGCCAGGGGGGATGACGGTGGTCGTGTCCATTTGTTCGATTATCGCCGGGCCAATGACGACGTTTCCGGCATGCAGCTTCGCCCGTTCGTAAATTGGCGAGCGCAGAAACCCGCCGTCGAACCAGACGTCACGCTCGGCCGTTTTTGCAAGGGATGAGTCCTGGCCATGGTCAGCCTCGGCCTTGAATTCTGCCTTAGCGACCACTCCTGTCGCTTGAACACGAACCGTTACGACTTGAACGGTTTCGCCTTCGGCAACAAAACCAAATCGCTGCTGATGTGCTGCCTCGAAGCCTTCTGCGAGAGCCTTAAATGTATCCGAATTGATTGGGCCTGAGTGCACTGGCACCGAGAGTTCATAGTTTTGACCACGATAACGCATGTCAGCGGTGCGGGTCAGAATTTGGCGATCAGCTCCTATGCCCTCCCTAGTAAACCAATCAGCCGCTTGGGCTTCGATCTCGGTAAAGCCGGACTCGACTGCCGTTGGGGCACCCGCCGCATCGATATCGACTAGCCTTGAAACAGCGAAATCAGCTCGAAGGTCGGTAAGAAGCAGGCCTAGGGCGCAGAGCGTGCCGGGCGTGCGCGGCACGATGATCTTGGCGATATCAAGCTCTTTCGCCAGCCGAGCGACGTGCAGCGGACCTGCTCCACCGAAGGCCATCAGCGCGTAGTCGCGCGGATCGTGTCCGCGCTGCACTGAAATCACGCGGACGGCCTTCGCGACGTTCGCGATCATGACCGAGATAATCCCTTCAGCCGTACCCATCTTCGACATGTTGAGTTTCTCGGCGAGCCTTTCCATCGCCGCATGTGTCAAGTCCTTGTCGACTTTCATGCGGCCGCCAAGAATCTCTACTGGGTTTAGTGTCTGCAGAACGATGTTCGCGTCAGTTACGCAAGGTTCTTCGCTGCCCAGACCATAGCAGACAGGCCCAGGGTTTGCTCCAGCGGAGCGCGGACCAACCTTAAGGAGCCCGCCCGTGTCAACATGGGCAATCGACCCGCCCCCTGCGCCAACGGTGTGAATGTCGAGCATCGGCGCCTTGATCGGGTGACCATGTACAATAGCCTCACCCGTCAGCGCGCATACACCGTTTTGAAGCAGTGCGACGTCAGTGGAAGTGCCGCCAACGTCGAATGTAATGATGTTTGAGAACCCCGCCATTCTTCCAATCGCCTGGGCCGCGATCACACCGGTCGATGGTCCGGACAAGACGGTGCGTACAGGAAGGCTTGCGGCCGTTTCAAATCCGATGACCCCACCGTTGGACTGCGTGAGCTGCGGAGTGACGCGTATACCTAGATCATCGAGCCTCTGGGATAGCCGCTCGATGTACCGTTTCATAACCGGTCCAAGATAGCTGTTCACAACCGTCGTTGAAAGACGCTCAAACTCGCGAAATTCTGGTGCGACGCGATGAGAGACCGAAAGGAAGACGCCGGGAAATTCTTCCTCAATGATGCGCATAGTCTGGATTTCGTGCTGGGCGTTCAGAAATCCGTAGAGGTAGCAGACGGCGATAGCCTTGACGTCTTCTTCCTTCAACTTGCGGATACTTTGCCTCAGGCTCTCTTCGTCAAGCGCAAGGTCGACCGAGCCGTCTGCAAGTATGCGCTCGGGAACGTCGATTCTAATATCACGCGGCACAAGAACTTCAGGCTTCTCGGCGAATAGATCATAAAGTGAAGGGCGCTTTTGACGACCTATCTCTAGGAGATCGCGAAAACCTTTCGTAACCAGCAAGCCGGTTCGAACACCGTTGAGTTCGATAAGAGCATTTGTGGCAACCGTCGTTCCGTGCCCGAGAAAGCCAACGTCAGAGGGCTCAACACCGATTTCCTTTAGACCTTCCTCGACGCCGGCTGCGATGCCCCGCGAGGGATCGTCAGGTGTCGATGAAACCTTCCAGATGTCGAGCTTCCCGCTCTCTTCGTCAAACAGGCATACGTCGGTAAAGGTGCCGCCTGAGTCTACGCCAATGCGTATCGCCATCTTATTTACTCCCCTGATGTTTAGAATGTCCGGGCTCACGATTTCGAACAAAGCCCTTTGTAAAACGCGAAAAACGGAATGGCGTCGGATCCACACACGTGGACTTCCCCATAACCAGTTCAGCAAGCAGCTTTCCCGCTCCTGGCCCGATGCCAAAGCCGTGGCCTGACATCCCTGTGCCAAGGTAAAAGCCGGGGATCTCTTCAACTTTCGACAAGATGGGCACCGCGTCCGGCGTGACATCGACCAAACCTGCCCAGTGGTGGGTGATCCGTCCTTCACCCATATTGGGGTAGTTTTTCCGTAAGTTGGCTAAACCCTCGTAATTCAGTTTCTCGTCCGGCCTAGGGTCCAGCACACGTGTTTGTTCGAAAGGTGTTACCTCGTCGCTCTGCCAACTGCGGGCTACCCGCATTTCGGTCCAGAAACGGTCATTCAAGGTCAACGAGAATTCGCGCCAGGATTTCAAAATTGTCGGCAGAAATTCGGGAAGAAGGCGAAAGCTGTCGGGTGTCAGCGGATACGGGTTTATATTCCGACGAGCGATTGTGTAACCGCCGTCAGTTCGTTTTCGATAGGCGAAATCGCCCGCGCCGACTGGCATATCAGGTAGCGTCACCCCCTCGATACGAGCCGCACTGCTGAGGATTTTAAGCTGCGGTATGTTCACACCCATATTTCCGGCAAAGAGCCTGGACCAGGCTCCAGCGCAAAGAACCACGGTACTGCAACTTATGGGCCCGGCTTCCGTAACAACGCCAGAAATAGCGCCCGCCGAATATTCGACAGTGCGAACAGCGCAATTCGTAAGTATATGTGCTCCAGCCGCTCGCGCTCCCAAGGCGATGGTCGGAGCGGCAAGATGTGGTTCGGCCCGACCGTCTGTGGCTGTATAAAGACCCGAGAGTGGCCGAATAGCCATTCCAGGCAGCAGTTCTGCCATCTGGTCCGGAGACAAAATCCGAGATGGCAACTGATACTTCATAGCATGGTCAAGCCACGCTTCGTGCTCTTTTTGAAGCGTTCGGTTTTCAGCGTAATACATGATCCCCGTGCGGCGAAACCCTGTTTCACCTCCGACGCGCTGGTTCATTCCGTCCCACAGACGCATGCTTTCGATGGCGAGTGGCAATTCTTCCGGCGATCGGCCCATCTGTCGTACCCAACCCCAGTTGCGTCCCGACTGTTCGCCCGCGATGCGCCCTTTTTCACAGAGCGCCACCTGAAGGCCTTTCTCTGCTAGGAACAGAGCCGTACACGTCCCTATGATCCCACCACCGATTATAACAACATCGACCTTTCGTGGAATTGGGTCACTCTGGATCAGGTCTGGCATCACGACACCCATATGACTCCTTCCGAGACGAGTACGCCTCATGTCTGTAATCTCTCAATATCTACCATAATCGAGCATAAACTACCGCTTTCTTCAACTGAAAAGTTGGGCGCTGCGGAAATTTCGTTCATTAATGCGCGAGGGCGTTAATTCACCCCGACTTTAACTGCAGTTAGTCGCACCAGAGTCGACCTAAGTGCGAAATAATGGCGCAATTGTCGCGGCTTAAAGGTGCTCCACGCGAATTTGGAAAAATCAGATTGACATATTGGCGCATTATCTCCCATTATCGTTCATATATAAGCTATCAAACTAGCGAAAGGCACCAAGTCGCGTGTTCTTTTTCGAGGCCGATAGCAGCCGCAGTCTAGATCAGCGTGAGAATGCGTCGATTGTGCCGGCGCTCGCTCGATTAGTCAGTTGCTGCATTCCTGGTCAATCAAGTGAATACATGAACGCGTTGCCGTGCCCTTCGACGTGGCGAGACAATAAGAGAAGCGTTCTAAGGAGCGCGGGGAACTGGCGCCAAAAGGCGTTGATTGCAGATCGGATCAGTGGATGCATAGTCATGAGTTGTTGACTGTCGATAGCCTGTCGGTGGCGTTCCGAACGCGCGAGGGGCTAAAAGCAGTCGTCGAGGACGTAAGCTTTTCTGTAGGGCCGGGCGAGATCGTTGGACTTGTAGGTGAAAGCGGTAGTGGCAAAACTATAACTTCACTCGCGGTCATGGGCCTGCTGCCGCCGAATGCTGTCGTCACTGGAGGAAAGGTTCTGGCGGAGGGTGTCGATCTTCTGCAACTTTCAGCGTCACAGCTCCGAAAGTTGCGCGGCAGTCGAATAGCGATGATTTTTCAGGATCCCATGGCCTCTTTGGATCCAATCTTCACCTGCGGAGACCAGATCGTAGAAGCAATTTTGCTTCACCAAAAAATGAGGAAGTCTGACGCTCGGCGAAAAGCGTCCGAACTTTTGCAGAAGGTATCGATTCCCGATCCGGCACGCGCAATGCGCTCTTATCCACACGAGTTGTCAGGTGGTCAGTGCCAGCGAATCATGATCGCCATGGCAGTGGCGTGCAAACCCCACATAATCATTGCTGATGAGCCGACAACGGCGCTCGATGTAACTGTGCAAAAGCAGGTTCTAAAGCTTTTACGGGAGCTTAACAACGAAGTCGGGGCGGGCATTCTCCTCATCACTCACGATCTGGGCGTTATCTATGAAGTAGCTGACCGGGTTGTTGTAATGTACGGCGGAAAGAAAATGGAAGAAGCCACCACGGCTGAGCTTTTCGCTTCCCCGCAAAACGATTACTCCAAGGCATTGATAGACTCCATGCCTTCGCTCGGCGCTCGAGCCGAAAGGTTGCCTGTCATCGAGCGTGATTCAGCGGGGGGAGTTCGTAGCGTGCGACCGGTAGCACGCGCTCACCCATCACGTGAGGAGGCCGGTAATCCAAACGATCAGGTTCCCTTGCTAGAAATAAAGGATCTCTGCAAGTCATACTGGGTGAAGCCTTCGCCGCTATCAATGCCAGTGGAATTGCGCGCCGTAGATCACGTCAGCCTTTCGATAATGCCGCGCACCACTCTTGGTCTAGTTGGCGAATCCGGATGTGGCAAGAGTACGCTATCTCGAGCTATCACGCGGCTTTACCGGCCAGACTCAGGACAGATTCTGTTCAAGGGTCGGGACATCGCCTCCCTGACAGAAACTGAAGTGCGTCCGTTCAGGAGGGAGATCGCAATGGTGTTCCAGAACCCCTACGGCTCGCTCAATCCGCGCGAGTCTGTTGAGCGGCTCATCGAGGCGCCGATGATTATCTTTTCAGAGGGAAACGCCGTCGAGCGATCAAGACGGGTGTTGCGTCTGCTAGACGCTGTGGGCCTCCCAGCAGCGGCGGCTCGTAAATATCCACACGAATTCTCAGGAGGTCAGCGGCAGCGCATCGCCATTGCTAGGGCGCTCGCACTCAATCCAGCACTAGTCATCTGTGACGAGGCAGTGTCCGCACTTGATGTCTCGGTTCAAGCCCAAGTGCTAAATCTTCTAAAGGACCTGCAGGCTGAGTTTAATCTGACTTATTTGTTCGTATCCCATGACCTTTCGGTGGTGAGTCATATCAGTGACACAGTCGCCGTAATGCAAAAGGGAAAAATCGTGGAATCGGGAGCAGCCGCAGAGGTGTTTTCAAACCCTCGGGAAGCCTACACCCGCATTCTCATTGAAGCAGTCCCCACCGTCGGCGCATCTGGTCACGAAAGGGAAACGGCATGAGGGCCACCCTTTTAGGAGTTATATTTCTGCTTGGGCGAAAGCTTTTGGTCGCCGTTGTTCAGCTTTACGTTGTCGCAACGCTGATCTTCTCGATCATGTATATAATGCCCGGTGATCCCGTGCTTCTGCTGCTTGGTGCAGATAGCAACCCAACGCCAGAAGCAATTGCGGCGATGCGTCACCAACTTGGTCTTGATCAGCCTGTCTTGGCTCAGTATTTCGATTGGCTCTGGAACGCATTGCACCTCGATTTCGGTAGCTCCCTCACAAATGGCTATCCGGTCGCCGGTTACGTGGCCGAAAACCTCCCCCGAACCCTCGAACTGGCACTCACAGCGATCGTAATTGCTATTTTAGTTGGAGTTCCGCTGGGAATAGCGGCTGCTTTAAAGCGGGGCAGTGCGCGCGACACCATCCTCACGTCACTTGCCACAGTGGGTATATCAGTACCGGTCTACATCGCCGGGACGCTTATGGTGCTATTTTTTAGTATCAAGCTCGGCTGGTTGCCGGCCAGCGGGTACACTGATGTGTCACGAAGCTTGAGCCTGCACCTTAGCAAGCTTGTACTGCCAGCGGCTACGCTTGGGATCGGCCTTGCCGCATCGATTGCCCGCATGACTCGTTCGTCGATGCTGGAGATCCTCGGTCGCGATTTCGTCCGTGCGTTGCGGGCCAAGGGCATGCCGGAAGGTCAGATTATCTGGCAGCATGTGCTGCGCAACGCAGCGATACCCATCATTACAATCATCGGCCTTCAGCTTGGGAACCTCATCGGCGGTACAGTTCTCGTGGAAGCCGTTTTTAACTGGCCAGGCCTGAGCACGCTGCTCGTCACCGCAGTGTCAGCACGCAACTATCCGCTAGTGCAGGGCGCGATGCTGGCGATCGCTGCGGCATTCATTCTAATCAACCTCGTCGTCGAGCTGCTTTACAACATCCTCGACCCTCGTATACGGAGGAAGCGGTCTTGACTTCTGCGTCAATCCCACGAGCCATGCGTGGCCAGCCGGCATTCGCCTTTAGTGTGGCTCTCATCGCAATGGTCGCCAGCATTGGTGTGTTTGGCGGTCTCCTTGCCCCACAGGATCCCTTCCTCATCCAGTCCCAACTCGTGAACCAGGGATCGAGCGCATCCCACTGGTTGGGCACCGATGAATTCGGTCGGGATCTCTTAAGCCGATTATTAATAGGCGTGCAGCCGACCCTCATTGTAGCGATAGGGGCAACCGCGATCGCAGCAGTCTTCGGTACCATGTTTGGCATCGCTGGGGCCCACGGGCGCCCTGTAACGCAGTTCATTATCATGCGTTGCGTTGACATCATGTTGAGTTTCCCTCCGATCTTGCTCGCCCTTTTAGCTGTTGGCTTCTGGCAGAGCGGCGTTCTGAGCCTCATCGTCGTCATCGGAGTTGTCTATATTCCGCAGTTTGCACGCGTCGCCCATTCCGCCACGTTGCAGGTAAGCCGCATGGAGTTCATGGAGGCGGAACGGGCGATGGGTGCCTCCACAGCGCGCGTCATCTTCAACGCGATCCTTCCCAATATCCTCGCACCACTGGTTGTTCAGGCGACGCTGACAGTTGCCGCTGCCATCCTGCTCGAGTCGGGATTAAGCTTTCTCGGCCTTGGTATTGTGCCGCCTCAACCGTCGTGGGGACAGATGATTGGCACGGCGCGCGGCTATCTTGCGCAAAACCCAATGTACGTAATCTGGCCCTCACTTCTTCTCGGGGTAACCATTCTAGCCATCAACGTGGCGGGAGATAGGCTGCGCGATATTCTAGATCCACGTCTCAGGCAGGAATAACTGACATGGATACTAATTCCGGAAGTCAACAAGCGAAAAGGGGAACATCATGAAAAGTAGGATTCTGGCAATGAGTCTGGCGCTCGCATCGAGCGTCTTTTCCCAGAAGGCATTCGCAGACGGCGGTACCTTGTATTACGGCTTATCGAGCGAGCCACCATCACTCGAAACAATGGTGAACTCGGGAACGTCGGAGCGTACCGTCAATTTGTCTATTCACCGCGGTCTTTTGAATTACGGCATCGACGGGAAACTTACGCCAGAATTAGCGGAAAGCTATGACGTCAAGCCAGGCGCGCTTGAGTATACATTTAAACTCCGTGACGCCAAGTTTCATGACGGCTCGGCTGTCACATCGGCGGACGTCAAAGCCACCCTCGAACGCATCATAGCGAAGGGGGCCAAAGCTGCTAACAACAGTGAGCTTAAGGTCATTAAAGAAATCGACACGCCAGATCCGAAAACCGTCATTCTCCGACTATCGCACCCTTTCATCCCTCTTTTGGATTATCTTGCGTTGCCTGAACAGGTCGTCCTTCCAGCCGCATGGATCAAGGAACATGGCTCTGACCCAAAGGCTGCTCCGACAGTTGGCGCTGGTCCGTATAAATTTGTGAAGTGGGATCGCGGTCGGGAGATCGAAGTCACAAAGTTTCAGGGCTATTTTGCAAAGGAACGCCCTTATCTGGACGAAATTCACTATGTCTTCTATCCGAATGCGGAAACTCGCGTAAACGCCCTCAAATCGGGCGATGTGGATATTATCGAGTATGTCCCCTGGAAGGATGAAAAGGCTATCCAGGCCGATCCGAATTTGAAGCTCGATTGCACGGCGGGGCCGTTCATGGCTTTGCAGTTCAACACGCAATCGGGACCGTTTTCGAAGCCCGAGGTGCGTCAGGCAGTGGCATACGCAATTGACCGTCAAGCGGTTATCAACACCGCATTCAACGGAGTTGGTACTCCAATCTACGGACCTCCTATTCCACACGGTTACATGGGCTATTCGGAGGCAAATGCACGTTACTTCACACACGACCCCGCTAAGGCCAAGAAGATGCTAGCCGACGCCGGCTACCCTGATGGCTTCGAGGTCCGGTTGCTGTCGACTGCGCAGTACGACTTTCACCAGAATACAGCAGTCGTCGTGCAATCAGACCTCGCTAAGATCGGGATTAAAGTGAAGCTTGATCTCCCGGACTGGGCGGGTCGCATGGGCAAGGCGTCAAAGGGTGACTATGATTTCATGGTCGCGGGGACCGGCGGCGATATCATTGATGCCGATTGGATGAGCAGCTTCTACTACGGGGGCGAAAATCTGGTACGGCTTAACAGCTCACCTTATTTCAACGATCTGAGCATGAACGAAATGCTCGACAAAGGGCGCATCACTCTCGATCCGGCTCTCAGGAGCGAAATCTATCAGGCGTTTGGGAAGCGCGCGAATGAATTGTCCCCGATCGTCGCGATGATGTTCCGCGATCAATGCTATGCGACGCGTAAGAACGTTGATGGCTTTAGGAACCTCCCGGGTTTTCTAAGTTTTCTTTCCGGTATCTCGATCGAATACACAAAGCTGCAGTGATGAGTGCGCGGTCACCGGATCGGGATCTGGTGACCGCGCAATCGAGTTTGGGACATCGCCGCTGCTCTCAAATTCCCGCAGTGCCTCGTGTTGTCGAACAGCCACTATCAAGCGCATGGGTTAGACGATAGCGCCCATATCTCAAGGACAGATCCGCAATGACTTGGCAACCAGCGTGCAACCGCTACGAATCCATGAAATATAACCGCTGCGGCCGTTCGGGTCTCAAGCTTCCGGCGATTTCGCTCGGCCTCTGGCACAATTTTGGCGAGGACACGCCGCATGACCGCAAGGTTGCGATCTGCCGTAAGGCTTTCGATCTCGGCATCACCCATTTCGACCTCGCCAACAATTATGGCCCGCTGCCGGGAAGTGCGGAAACGGCGTTCGGCCAGATCCTGCACGAAGACTTCAAGGGCTATCGCGACGAACTGATCATCTCGACGAAGGCCGGCTACAACATGTGGCCGGGCCCATATGGTGAATGGGGAAGCCGCAAGTACTTGATCTCGTCTTGCGACCAGAGCCTAAAGCGCTTGGGCCTCGACTATGTCGATATTTTCTATTCGCACCGTTTCGACCCGGACACGCCGCTCGAAGAGACCTGCGGGGCGCTGGATTACATGGTCCGCTCGGGCAGGGCGCTCTATGTTGGCATCTCGTCCTACAACTCGAAGCGCACCCAGGAAGCAACGGCGATCCTGAAGGAGCTCGGCACGCCAATCCTTATCCATCAGCCGAGCTATTCGATGATCAATCGTTGGGTCGAGAAAGATGGCCTGCTCGACACGCTCGATGATCTCGGTATCGGCTCGATCGTCTTTTCGCCGCTGGCCCAAGGCATGCTGACGTCGAAATATCTTAATGGGATCCCTGAAGAAAGCCGTGCGGCGCAGGGCAAGTCGCTCCGCCCCACTTTTTTGGATGACAAGAATATTGCCAACCTCAAGGCGCTCAACACTATTGCCGAAAGGCGTGGCCAGACGCTGGCGCAGATGGCAATCGCTTGGGTTCTGCGTGGCGGTCGCGTGACAACTGCCTTGGTCGGTGCGAGCCGCCCAGAACAGGTCGAGGATAGCGTCAGGTCCCTCGACAACCTCAACTTCACGGAAGCGGAACTGGCCGAAATAGATACTCATGCCAAGGATGCCGATATCAACCTGTGGGCGGCATCAGCGGAGCTGAGTTCCTGACCCCTTGGAGAGGCTCGGAAGAAAGCGGCAAGGTACGCGTAGTTGTAGCAACATCACCTCCCGAGCAGCTGCATCACACCTATCTTGCGCTAGGCGGGTCTCAGAAGGGCGGCATTCTGAGACCCGCTGCCTATCGGGCTCGGAAGGTCAACTTACTGACCGCTTATTTCCGTGGCGAGAAAAGGACCGAATTCGTCCCCATTAAGCGGACGATGTAGAACCAGACAAGAGGTGGTAAATGATCAATTTTACTTATTGCAACCCAACCGAGATCAAGTTCGGAAAGGGCCAGATTGCTGCAATCGCGGAGTTGATCCCGGAGAATGCCCGGATTTTCCTACTCTACGGCGGCGGGAGCATCAAGAAAAATGGCGTGTACAACCAAGTGATGGACGCGCTTTCCGGACGTGTAGTGGATGAGTTTAACGGCGTTGAGGCCAACCCTCACTACGAAACTCTGCAGGTAGCATCGAGGCTGGCGATGTTGAAGGGCAGCACCTTTGTGCTGGGTGCCGGTGGGGGGTCTGTGATTGACGCTGCGAAGTTCTTGGCAGCCATGATCGCGACTGGAAAGGACGATCCCTGGGACGATCTTCTCAAGCACCCGGAAGACGTTCGTCCTTTGCCGAACGGAGCTGTACTTACGCTTCCAGCAACAGGCTCTGAAAGTAATCCCGTTTCCGTCATTTCCAGCGTTAGACGGCAATTGAAGGTCCCGTTCTCCAACCAGGCGGCACGACCGAAATTTGCCATAATGGACCCGACAACGATGCAGAGTCTGTCGCGGCGACAGCTCGAAAACGGCGTTGTCGACGCATTCACCCATGTGCTGGAGCAGTATTTGACCAGGCCGGTCAACACGCCTGTACAATACGGTTTCAGCGAGACGGTTCTTGAAGTTCTAATCGAGTGGGGTCCGAAACTCGTTGAAACACGGTCAGAGGAGGCTTGTGAGAACGTGATGTGGGCGGCCAACCAAGCGCTTAACGGGCTGATTGGCGCCGGCGTTCCGCAGGATTGGTCGACACACATGATCGGCCATGCGATTACGGCGATCTACGGTGTGGATCATGCTCGCACCCTGTCCATGATCATGCCGTCAGTTTTCCGATATTGCCTCAACACGAAGGCGCCTATGCTGGCGCGTTACGCGCGCCGCGTTTGGAAATCAGACCAATTAGACGACGTAAAGGCGGCGGAACAGGCCATTGTCAGGACGGAAGAGTTCATGGCGCATATGGGTTGTCCGGTTCGGATCTCCCAGCAAGACGCTCTTGAAGTTGATGTCGAGGCGCTGGTGTCTCATCTGGAAAAGGCTGGCCACACGGAACTTGGTGAGAACCAAGACATTCGGCCGGAGGACGTTCGTAAGATCCTTTCAATGGCTGCATAATGAGCGGTCTCGATTATCCGGAAGTGTTGGACCTGCTCAAGGTGACCCGCTGTAAGCCTGCATTGCTTTCACGCTGGGGAATTGGTCGACGCGATGTTCCTTGTGCCATCGCGGTGGCATTAACCTGAGGGTTGAGCAAGCGGAAGAGCTTTATGCAGACTTCAATTTTCAAGGGAATGCAGACTATGAATCAGTCCCATGCAGTTTTGTCGCAACAGGCAACGTTTCTACAGTCGGTTGAGACTTATATGGATCGGGCTTTCGAGTATCTGTCGCTTGCAGAGGGTCTTGGCGAGCGTATCCGGGCCTGCAATTCGACCTATACAGTGAGGTTTGGGGTTCGTTTGCGCGGGCGCATGCACAGCTTCACCGGCTGGCGCTCGGTTCACAGCGAGCATGTTGAGCCGGCAAAAGGAGGCATTCGCTACGATCCATCGGCGAATGCGGAAGAGGTTGAGGCCTTGGCGGCGTTGATGAGCTTAAAATGCGCGCTTGTCGACATTCCTTTCGGTGGTTCGAAGGGCGCTCTGCGCATTGATCCGAAGGACTGGGACGTCCACGAATTGGAGCGCATCACCCGCCGCTTCACCCAGGAACTGGCCAAGCGCAATCTGATCTCTCCGGGTCGTAACGTGCCGGCGCCCGACATGGGAACAGGCGAGCGGGAGATGGCTTGGATGGCGGACGAGTATAAACGGACCGGTCCTTCCGACATCGTCAACGCAAACGCCTGTGTGACGGGTAAGCCTCTCTCGAGCGGGGGCATTGCGGGGCGCACGGAAGCGACTGGAAGAGGCGTCCAATACGCAATCCAATGCTTTCTTCGCGATACCCGACACAATGGCGTGAAGGGGAAGCGGGACCTTTCCCAAATGACGATTGCCGTCCAGGGCTTCGGGAACGTCGGCTATCACGCAGCCAAATTCCTGAGCGAAGACAACGGCGCCAAGATTGTTTGCGTGATTGAGCGGGACGGATATGTCTGGAACGCCGCGGGCTTGAACATCGAGGCGCTGAAGCAGCATCAGTTAGCAACCGGCAGCCTCCTAGGCTTTCCCGGCGCTTCGTCTTACATAGACACTGCGGCGGGCCTTGCAGTGGAGTGCGACATCCTGGTCCCGGCTGCCATGGAGGCGGCAATCACTTGGTCCAATTGCCAGGACATCCGTGCCGCGATGATCGTCGAAGCGGCGAATGGTCCAATCACCGCTGACGCAGAGCCCATCCTGCGGGAGCGTGGCATTGTTGTTCTCCCGGACTTACTTGTAAATGCCGGCGGCGTCATCGTCAGTTACTTTGAATGGGTCAAAAACCTGACACATATGCCCTTCGGCTTGATGGAACGCAGGCGCAGAGAACGGCGCAACGTGCAGATTGCGTCCGCCCTGGAGGCCATGACGGGCAACGTATTCCCCCTCGATATGCGCAACGAATTCATGGAAGGAGGAGGCGAGGTTGACCTTGTCCGGTCCGGCCTCGAGGACATCATGTCAGCGGCCTATGAACGCATATCGCATTTGTTGCAGATGCGCCCAGAATTAGGCGATTTCAGAACAGCCGCTTACTGCATCGCTCTCAATCGCATCGCGGACGCATACAAGGCCATCGGGATTTAGGAATAAGTTCCATAAGCTATCTTATGCAATCTAAAGTTGCATTTACGCAACAGCCCCACTATAAGGAGCCTCGTGTGATCTGTCCCACCTGAAACTGGTACGGAGTATCTAAATGCAGCATTGGCTCGACAAGCTGACTGATCTCGCCGCGCTTCGCGGCGATGAAACTGTCTTGAAGGACGCCTTGAGCCTTTTTGCCGAGCAGGCGGGGTTTGGAGGGTACGCTTATCTCTATATTCGACCAGGACACACGATCGCCGCATCCAACTATCACCCGGAATGGCGAACTCTCTATTTCAAGCGGAAGTTCGAAGCTCTCGATCCGATCGTCAACCGAGCCAAGTCCCTGAAGCAGGCCTTTGCGTGGAGCGGCGAACAGGAGCGAAGGCGACTTTCTAAGGACGAGCGCGAATTCTTCGATCGCGCAGCCGATTACGGCATCCGCTCAGGGATCACCATTCCCATCAGGGCTGCGAACGGCTCGACCTCCATGTTCACGCTGGCTTCAGACACGACCGAAATCCAGCTTGAGCGCGATATCAATCCTGTCGCGGCGGCGGCAGCTGTTGGACAGCTACACGCACGAATGTCCCTGTTGCCGCTGTCGCCGACCGAACAGCAACCGGACTGGCTTGACCCTAAAGAAGCTGCTTACCTGAACTGGATCTCCGTCGGGAAAACTATGGACGAAGCCGCGGAACTAGAGGGGGTTAAGTACAACTCGGTGAAAAGTAAGATCGAGGAAACCCGCAAGCGGCTTCAGGTCCATACCATGCCGCATCTTGTGGCGCTGGCTATTCGCGCCGGCCTGATCTGAGGGCTCAGTTCAATTGAATGACACCTTCGGGATGTAACCCAGGAGCCCGATCAGCATATTGAGCGCGCTCATCTGCGCGTGCATCTCGATCATGGCTTCAATGTATTCAAGGTGCTGTGCGCCACCCGCAGCCACACCGATCTTATAGTCCTGCGGAAGAGCCTGAAACAGCTGATCCGCCTTCTCCAAGAGCTGCCTGTGAAGCCGGATGGCATTCACTGCTAACAGCTCAAGTTCGCCGGTTGGCAGCCCACGCGTAAGTCCGATGACCGGGCGGAGCTGGCATGCCTCGGACACAGGGGCTTCACTAGTTTCCATGATCATCCAACCCTCAGAATTGTCTGCGGTGCGCCCCCGCAGACGTTTATCTCTGATCCCAAGCCGGGGGTTGGAAAACTGTATCAGAACAGTCCTGCGACCTTTAGCACCGGAGCACCTGGACATACGTCGCAGGCCCACCGGCCAATGGCCAGAGGATTCTGGTATCGCATCGGCCGATACCAACCGTCTGATAGAGGTTTCCACACCTCGAGGCAGCGCGTACTGCCCTGTCCGCCCTTATAAAGGGCCGATGTTGTTTTCGCTAGAGTGATGGAAAGACAAACATTTTGCAGATCTGCAGAAACGTCATGGTCTTCCTCCTATTCCCGTCAAGTCAATCCTAATGCTGGCTTTGTTCGGATCCGACGCGGGCTCGGCTGACACGTCGGATTCGCTACCGTTTCTTTCGGAGTCGGCAGGTTCCTTGCCGTCATCGGGGATTCCTTGAGGTTGCTCCATAGGTTTAGCCTCACCCGGATCCTCCGCCCGGAACACCGCCAGCCCTTCGAAATACCCAGTCTGCCAAGCGATGACCGCATCATCCATAACCTGTGGCAGAACTTCTTTCGCTGTGGGATTGCCATACCATTTCAAAACGATGCGAAAGACCTTGGCAAAGAGCGTCGTCCCCATACGGATATTCTCACAAGTCTCGACCATCTCCGGCTTCAACTGACCGGCTTCGACGATGCCTACGCCCGCCGGATATTGGGTGATACCCACGCGAACGGTGTTACGGCCGAGATTATCGCGGATCAGAGCCAGTGCCTCTTCCGGCGTTGTCGGCTTCGGCACCAGCACCACCCGGTTGCCAGAGCGCACGGTGATCGCAAGAGGGTCCTGCGATCCAGCCCGCGCGATGAACTGCTCGACGATCGTCGGCTTGAGGGACGGATCGGCGCATTGCTGGATAAGGGCGGCATCGAGCATCTTGGGTACATCCTAAGTGTTGAAGGCCATGACGATGGGTAAGTCGAAGAGCCGAGCCCAGGCTGCGACGCTCGCTTCCTGGATGGCGACGATTGAGCTGTTTTCGGTCCACCAGCCATTGCCAACGGCAACGATCACTTCGGGCGCATGCAGCATCGATTGCAGGACCGGCCAAAGAATGAGCTGCTCATAGCAGATCAGCGGCGCGATCCTCAGTTCGTCAACCGCGACAACGGGATTACCGAAGAAGTCGGCCCGCGCGCCACCGCCTTGGCTGGTCAATCGCAACCATGGCTGCCACATCGACCCGGGAACCGGCATACGCTCGCGATAAAGAACGTTCGCTGCATCGGCCGAGGTCGCCACCATCACGTTGTCATAGCCCCGTGGGTCAATGACGGCGGCACCTGCGACGACGGTTAGGTTCGAGCCGCGGAGACCTTCCTGCCAGACCCGCGCCACCGTCGGCGTCCAGAGGCCGAGCGCACTTTCCGGCAGCACCGCGACACGAACATCCCCGCCCGCCTCAGTGGCCTTCCTCACCGTGTCAACCAGATCACGTTGATAGGCCAGGGAGCCATCGCGCCCGAGGTGTCCCCCTTGTTTCAAATCGACGGCAATCCAGCCGGGTGGTAGTTTCGGGGACGTCCAGTTCATGGCGGACCAGACGTAAAGTCCTGCAAGGACTGCGACCGCGATTTGCCATCGTCGACCGGTCATGACGACCAACAGGATCGCGGTCGCGCCGAGGCCTGTCCAGCCCCATCCGGGAAACAGCACACCGGCAGCCGTCAGTGGATGCGCCCAGCCAGTAATACCGAAGGGCGGCAGTGCCAAAAGCACCATGACCACAAGATAGCGTAAGGTCCTCGCCGCATCCGTCCCTTTTCTCCCGGAAGCATTTTCGCCACGAGGTTTCGTCCAAAACATTGCATGGACAATGACGAAGGATGCGGAAGCCACTACCCAGAGCAAAAGCCCCGGCCAGAGATCGGCGGCATAATAATTTGCAACACCCTGCGGCAACCCGCGTGAAGCTGCCAGGAAATAGCCCGCCGCTACAAATGCCGCGATCGCGCGTGACGGCGCCGTTGCCCAGAGGAAGGGATAGAACAAAGCGACCGGAAGAAGAAGCACTTCCCCACTCCAGCCGATCCAGCCGCAAGCGATTGAGGCAATCACCAGCAGACCCGATCGCCGAAAATAAGTGCGGCGGCTGTCGTTATGATCTGGGCTGGAAAGTGAGGATCGGAAGGGCCAGGCCAAGAAGACCGGAAACCGGAACCGGGCCAAAATATCGGCTATCATAGGAGCTCGCAAAAGATGAGTGAAGGAAGAGGTATCCCGATGGCACGATGCCGCCGGGTTCGCGGGGCAGCTCGCGGCCCTCACCGTCCTTTTCGCGAACGGTGGATGCCTCGATGGGCTGGCCATCGATGACGACGTGATCGGTGATTTCGACATGCTGTCCGGACAATGCCGCAACCGTCTTGATGAGCGGCGCCACACCGCCATCGCACAGGCCGCGGCGGAGATATCCACGATGCAATGCCTGCTCGAAGACCGTGGTCCTCGGCGGGCAGATGAACACGAGATCGCCGGCCTGGACCGGGCGGCTGAACGCCTCGATCCGCCAGAGGCCGAGCGGCTCACTCGGCGTCAGGTTGATCCGGTATCCGCCGATCGCCGCGCCGGCAACGACAGCGGCGAAGAGCAGAATGGACGCACTGCATATGACGATGGTACCGCAACGCCTCATTGCTTCATCACCGGCGACTGGCGCTGCGTCATACTCAGCTCCTCGGCTTGCTTGAGTGTCTGCGTCGTCCGTTCATGGGCGGCAAGCTGCTGCGCTGTGCGCATCACCGGCCATGCTTCCTTCAGCTGCTGCTTCTCTTGCCGGTCCATGCCTTCCGACAGTTTGTCGAACAGCTTTCCGGAGGGCTCACGCGCCGTGTTAGTCAGCATCGTGCGCTCGCCGAACCGCTCGGTAACGGCCTTGTTGAATTCGTCAATTTCCAGCTTCGTTTCCCGGTTGCTCAGCGCATATCCCATCGCAGCCGGCAGATCGTTCCGGTCGATGGCATCACGCACTCGCTCGAGCACGACACGCGCCGCTGGCGACAGCGCCGGAATGTCGATGGAGACCCGCTGGCGCATTGCCTGCTCGTCCGCTTGCAATCGCTGCACTGCCGTCTCGCGCATCCTCAGATATTGATCGAGGTCGCGCTTCAATGCCGGGACATTGAGCTCGGCGATGCGGCGCGCCTCCAGCTCTGCCTTGCCCGAGAGAATGCCGGTCTTGCCCTTCAGTGGACCAAAAGTCTCCGGCTCCACCTCGATTTTCCGGAGAACCTGTTTCGCGATCTCCTTGTCTGCCAAAACCGTGTCGAAGTTCATCGTGCGAAATGCGGTTTCCGGATCGGCGAAGACGTAAGCGAAACGCGCGGAAACTTCTTCCCATTGCCGGTTCAGCGCGGGATCGGCGCCAAGCCTGTCACCGACCGTATCGGCAACAGAGCCAGCGAATGTCTTGATGCCTGCGACCATGGGGGCGGGCTCCTTCATCGTTGGAGTGTCAGGGATTTGGGTGAAGCCAAGGCGAGCGGCGAAGGCAGCGAGACGCTGGCCGAGTTCGACGAGCTTTGCCTTCTGGCGCAATGTCCAGTCGAGCCGGTCGCGGACCAGCGTGCGAGCGACCTGGACGATGTGCAGGCCACGGTTCTCCGAGAAGCACAACGCCTCGCGATAGAGCTGGCCGCGCTCGTAATCGAGCGTCGTCTCCTTGGCGTTTTTCCGGGAGAGAACCTTGGCCAGGCCGCCATTGAAGGAGAAGGACCGCGTTCCGTAAAAGAGCTGCAGATCCTCGCGATGGCGGGTCATCGCCACATAGGTCAGATGCCGGTCCAGGGACAGGGAAGCGAGCACCTTCACCCTATCGACGGTGGCCCCCTGGGATTTGTGAATCGTCGTCGCGTAGCCGAGATCGAGATTGTTGTAGAACCTCTGTTCGACGATCACCTGACGGCGCTGATCGCCTTCGCCCACCGTTGCGATGATTCGGTTTGCTTCGGCCCCTACGACATGGCCGATCATGCCATTCTTGACGCCGAGCGATCCCTCGTTCTTCAGGAAGACGATCTGGTCACCGACATCGAAACGGCGTTCGCCGTCAGCCGTTTTGAAGGTATGGCCTTCACCGACAATGCCGCGTTCGACCAGCTTCTCGCGGGCCATCACATTGAGCATTCGCACGTCGCGGCGCAGGTGGGCGAGGATCAGAGTCGTCTTGGTCTGATCGTAGTCCCGGTTCCAATCGGCGATGAGATTTTCAACCGCTTCGGACTTCAGGCGCGAGCCGAGCACCCTCCCCTGACCCTGATATGCAGCGAGCGCGTGTCCGACATTGCCGCGCGCGAGATCGAGCGAGGCCTTGCGCATCCAGTCCTCGCGCTGGCGATAGATGGTTTCGAGTTCGGCGTAGCCAATGCGATCGACGATGGCGCGGAAAGCGGCCCCGGCCTCGATCGGCTGAAGCTGTTCGGGATCGCCGATCAGCACGATCTTCGCGCCTGCTCTTGCCACCGCATCGACAAACCCGGCCATCTGTTTCGAGGCCACCATGCCGGCCTCGTCCATGACGAAGATCGTCTTGTCGTCCAGAATGTCTCGGCCGCGGTTCCAGCGCAGCTCCCAAGACGCGAGCGTGCGGCTTTCGATGCCGGCTTCCTTCTCCAGGCCCTCGGCCGCCTTGCCGGCAAGCGCTCCGCCGACGACGCGGTATCCGGCCAGTTCCCACGCCTCGCGGGCAGCTTTCATCATCGTGGTCTTGCCGGCGCCCGCGCGTCCAACCACGGCCGCGATCCGCGCGGGTCCGGCGATCCGCTCGATTGCGGCTTTCTGTTCTTCCGAGAGCCGCTCATGCCGCCGGAGCGTAGCGGCCAGAGCACCTTCAGACACAGCATGACCGTCCCGGTTCGACAGCCACAACGCCTGCCGCACCATCGTTGCTTCCAGCCGGATCATCGCTCGGGTCGAATAGCGCGCCGGCAGCTTTTCGCCGGTGGCGAAATCGATCGTGTCGCGCTGCAGTCGCAGCACGTCCGGGTTCAGGATAATCCTGATCATCAATTGCTGGAAGACAGCGGGATCGTCGACATAGCGATGCAGGACCTTGGCCACGTCCCGCTCGTTGAAGACGCTCTTCTCTCGCGTGATCAGGTCGAGCACGATGGCGGGATCGCGGATGATCCGGCGGGCGTTTTCCGAGCGTCGCTGTTGGTTCAGCTCGATCCGTTCGAGCTCCGGCCGGACGCCTTGTTGCTCCGCCTTGCGCTCAATGGCCTTTGCCCCGACGCCCAGATGAATGGTCGGCTCAAGGTTGATACCCTGCTTTTCGTAAGAGCGGCCATCGATGCGTAAATCGATGCCGCCCAGCGCCAGATGATGGTTTTGCCGCTCGAACCAGCCGTCGCGCAAGACATTGAAGTCCTCAGTCGATCCGGCCCAGAGTTCATAGAGGATCTTTCCAGATTTCGTCCGAACCGGCTGGCCGTCCTCGCCGATGACCGCAACCTTCTTCGACCCGAACCCGTCCTCGGAGAGCGGCCGCAACGTGGTCATTAGGTGGATGTGCGGATTGCCGGGATTGTCGTGATAAACCCAGTCGGCAACCATGCCTTTCGCCAGGATGTGTTTCTCGACAAAATCCCGCACCAGGGCGATGTTTTGCTCGGCGGACAGCTCCAGCGGAAGCGCGATGGTCAGGTCGCGCGCCAACTGCGCGTCGGCACGTTTCTCAAAGGCTTCGACCTTGTTCCAGAAAGTTTCAGAGGCACCGGAAACCGAGCGGTCGGCGATCAGCGAGCGGACCCATTTCGGGGCGTCGGCCGGGAGAAGAAACTCCTCGTGCAGCAGGCCCCGCTTGCGGGTGTAGTCGATGGTGCGGGCCTCGCGCTCATATTCCATCTTCGCGCAGTGCCGGTAGGCCGCAGACAGCACGACGCTGCGGCCTGAGCCGCGGCTGACGATGCTGGCTGAGAAATGGGCGATGGCCACGGCGAAGAGCGCTCCCAGTTGGAACCCAGTTCGGGGGGAGTGGCGGCCGAAAGCAACGCGTCGCATCGCGACGTATAATTGCGCCCTTGAAGCCATTCCTTCGGAACGGCGGGATCATTCACAAAAGCATCGCCCTTGGCGATCTGCAGATCTGCAGATTTCAATCTGAAGGCATCCGGGAGAGTCTGGGCGTCGCAAGTGCAACGCCCAGACGTAAAAAGGAGCAACCGGAATGAAGAAACCGTCGTCGCGGATCAGGGAAGAGATCGCAAGATTGCAGGACCAGCTGAAGCAGGCAGAGACGCGTGAGGCCGAACGCATCGGCCGCATCGCACTGAAGGCCGCTCTCGGGGAAATCGAGATTGACGAGGCAGAGCTTCAGGCTGCCTTCGAGGACGTCGCCAAACGGTTTCGCGGAGGCAAAGGTATTGCGACCGGGAGAAAGAATACCGGCGAGAGCAGAAGCGGCGGTGAGCCGTTCACGGCGCAGTCGCCTGGCGCGGATGCGGGCGGGGCTGGTGAGGTTTGAGCGCATGGCGAAATCAGCAACGGCAGAGGCGCGCAAAAAGGACACGCGCGAAAAAATCGAGCTCGGCGGCCTGATCGTCAAGGCCGGGCTGCGCTACGAGAAGCGTTCCTTGCTGCTCGGCCTGCTGATCGATGCCGGCAGGCGGATCAAGGGCGACGAGACAGAGAAGGCCCGCCTCGCGGCAATCGGCGCGGAGGCCTTCGGCAATGACGGCGAATAGGCTGCTGCTGGCAATCCTGCCCGCTGTGATCATGCTCGCGACGATGATCCTGACGTCTGGATTTGAACATCGGCTGGCGGCACTCGGAACGTCGGCGCAGGCGAAGCTGATGCTGGGCCGAGTCGGTCTCGCATTGCCCTATGTCACAGCCGCGGCCATCGGCGTCATGGCGCTCTTTGCCGCGAACGGGTCGGCCAATATCAAGGCGGCCGGTCTCGGCGCTCTCACGGGCAGCACCACCGTCGTGATCCTCGCCATCGCCCGCGAGACCGTCCGCCTGACCGGGTTTTCCGCGAGCGTCTCGGCGGGACAATCCGTTCTTGCCTATATCGATCCGGCGACGATGCTCGGCGCGCTTGCTGTCTTCATCAGCGGCGTGTTCGCGCTGTGCGTTGCTATTAGGGGCAATGCCGCGTTTTCGACTACGTCGCCAAAGCGGATCGGCGGCAAGCGCGCTGTCCATGGCGAGGCCGACTGGATGAAAATGCCCGAAGCCGCAAAGCTCTTTCCCGAAGCCGGCGGTATCGTCGTCGGCGAACGTTATCGCGTCGATCGCGACAGCGTTGCCACCATGCCGTTCCGCTCCGATGAACCGCAAAGCTGGGGTGCCGGCGGCAAGTCGCCGCTGCTCTGCTTCGACGGCTCCTTCGGCTCGTCGCACGGAATCGTCTTTGCCGGCTCCGGCGGTTTCAAGACGACGTCGGTGACGATCCCGACCGCGCTCAAATGGGGCGGCGGCCTGGTGGTGCTGGATCCATCGAGCGAGGTCGCGCCGATGGTCATGGAGCATCGACGCCAAGCTGGCCGGAAGGTGATCGTGCTCGATCCAACCGCGTCTGGTGTCGGCTTCAATGCGCTCGACTGGATCGGCCGTCATGGCAATACCAAGGAAGAGGATATCGTTGCCGTTGCGACGTGGATCATGACCGACAATGCGCGCACGGCATCTGCCCGCGACGACTTCTTCAGGGCCTCGGCGATGCAACTCCTGACTGCTTTGATCGCCGACGTCTGCCTGTCTGGACATACGGACAAGAAAAACCAGACATTGAGACAGGTCCGCGCCAATCTGTCCGAACCCGAGCCAAAACTTCGGGCGCGCCTGACGAAGATCTATGAAGAGTCGGATTCGGATTTCGTGAAGGAGAACGTGTCCGTCTTCGTCAACATGACACCGGAGACGTTTTCCGGTGTCTATGCCAATGCGGTGAAGGAAACACACTGGCTGTCGTATCCCAACTATGCCGGCTTGGTCTCCGGCAACTGTTTCTCAACAGACGATCTCGCAGACGGTGAGACTGACATCTTCATCGCGCTCGATCTGAAAGTGCTGGAAGCCCACCCGGGCTTCGCGCGTGTCGTCATCGGCTCGCTGCTGAACGCGATCTATAACCGCAACGGCAACGTAAAGGATCGAACCCTCTTCCTCCTCGACGAGGTGGCACGTCTCGGCTATCTGCGCATCCTCGAAACCGCCCGAGACGCAGGCCGCAAATACGGCATCACGCTGACGATGATCTTCCAGTCGCTCGGCCAGATGCGCGAGGCTTATGGCGGGCGGGATGCGACGAGCAAGTGGTTCGAATCCGCGTCCTGGATTTCGTTCGCGGCGATCAACGATCCTGATACCGCTGACTACATCTCCAAACGATGTGGTGACACCACGGTCGAGGTCGACCAAACCAATCGTTCGTCCGGAATGAAGGGATCGTCGAGATCGCGGTCGAAGCAACTCAACCGCCGACCGTTGATCCTTCCGCATGAGGTTCTGCGCATGCGCGGCGACGAACAGATCGTCTTCACCTCGGGCAACGCACCCCTTCGATGCGGGCGCGCCGTCTGGTTCCGCCGCGAGGACATGAAGGCCTGTGTCGGAGAGAACCGGTTTCACAGGCCGGCCATCAAACAGCCCAAGGCTGGTGACACGGGCGTGATAAGCATTGAGGAGATTACAGATTGAGAGCATCGCCGACCGTTGCCACCATCGCCATCATGATATCATGGGGCTTTTCATACCCAGGGTTAGCCGAGCAACCGACGACGCCGAATGAGCAATTCTCGATTTGTGAAAACGGGCAGAGGATCACCTGCGTCGTGGATGGTGATACCTTCTGGCTTCGAGGCACGAAGATCAGAATTGCCGACATCGACACGCCGGAGCTGAGCCCTCCGAGATGCGAACGAGAACGCCAACGCGGCGTGGCTGCAAAGCAGCGTCTGCTCGAAATCCTCAACTCGGGTCCGATCCTGTTGAGGAGTGTAGCGAGAGACGAGGATCGCTTTGGCCGCAAGCTTAGGATCGTGTTTCGCGGCAATCGATCTGTCGGCGAAATCCTCATTGCCGAAGGTCTTGCCCGGAAGTGGGAAGGGTCACGTCGGAGCTGGTGTGATTGAAGCCAAACCGACGGATCAACGTCATGAATCGGTGAGCACATTGCGATTCAAAACTCTCATTGGACGTCGGATTCCGATCGCGCGATTCTTTCCCCATGATCGCACAGCCTTATCACCTCTATGTCGAACGTATCGCCCCTGAAAAGAATATGGCGCGCTTCTACGCACTTGCCGTCCAGCCGACATTGTTTGGCGAGGTGTCTCTTGTACGCGCGTGGGGACGGATCGGAACACGTGGGCAGCAGATGATTCATCTCTTTGACAACGAAAGCGAGGCTGTCAGCCTGTTCCTTGATGTCGTTCGAGAAAAACGCAGGCGGGGCTACAAGCCGAAACGAGTTGTGGACATCCAACGCATCTGAGCCATGTCGCCACCGCCAACGATGACAACGGGGCTAGAAGCTGACACGGATTTTGCATTGTTTCTCTACTCGAGGTATTTTTCATGACTACTACCAACGAAATCGCTGACAAGATTGCCGCCGATAACGGCCTGACCAAGGTTCAGGGCAAGGCCATCGTCGAAGCCGTTTTCCAGGCGATCACCGATTCAGCAAGCTCCGGCGAGGAGACGTCCATCCCCGGCTTTGGAAAGTTCAAAGTGAAGGCTTCGCCTGAGCGCGAGGGCCGCAATCCTGCAACGGGCGAAGCCATGAAGATCGCGGCTTCCAACAAACTGACCTTCGCGCCAGCCAAGGCGCTCAAGGATGCTCTGAACAAATGATCTCTGACAGGGAGAGCCCCGCCCTGTCGGGCGGGGCATTTCCGGATCAGTCCCGGTTTGACCGGGACCAGATGAGGGAGAGGCCTTCCTCGCCTTCGACCTCGATCAGCGTTGCGTATATCGGAGCGGGGAAGCTCGGGTCGTCGAGCTTGACCGAGAGATAGTCGCGGCCTTCGTTCGAGGTTTTCTTCCAGGCTGCGCCGAACTCCGTGGCCCCTGCCAGGATGCGGTAGTCCGGGCCTTTGTCGGAGGTGCGCTCGACGGTGCGGATGGTCGCCTTGACGTTGAGGTTGAGGGTCTTGATGGTGCCGGTGAAGCCGTTGCCGGAAGCGGTGAAAGAGCCGATGGTTGCCACTGTCGTATTCCTTTTCGGTTGTTCGGGCCGCGTCCATCGCGGCCTCATATGAGGAGCCACTCGTCAAGTTGCGGTTCGAGCGGCGGGTTGCGGTTCTTCGTGACGCCCCAGGTGCGGGGCGTCACACCAGGAGAGGTCAGTCAACGGAGCGGCGGTTCGGCCGCGACCAGATGAGGCTGAAGGCCTTGCCATCTTCGTCTTCCACCAGATTGGCGTAGAGCGGAGCGGTGAAGCTCGGGTCGTCGAGCTTGAGGCCGAGGTAGTTTCGTCCCTCGTTGGACTGCTTGGACCAGGCGGCTCCGATTTCGATGCGGCCGACGAAGACGCGGTGGCTGGGAGCGTTGTCGCCGCTGGAGCGCGTATCGGAAACGATGCGGACGTTTTTGGTCTGGAGGGAGAGGGTGACGATCTCGCCGCTGAAGTCATTGCCGGATTGCTGGAAGGTTCCGATGGTAGCCATTGTCGTTCTCCTGACTGAGTTGCCGAAGCCGCCCCTTGCGGCCTCGATAGCGGTCGTGAGGCGCCGATCTGGCCGACTGCATCCCAACGGGACCGCAGCGCTAGCGCAGGACGGCGAAAGCCGGACTTGTTGTCCCGCGAGGAATGCAGCAAAGCTGCAGGGGAAGAAGTTCGGTGAAGCCGTTGCAGGATCAGGACAGATTGGCGTCAGACCCGCCTGAAGAGAGGTCGCAAGGGACGGGTTCTCCCGGACACCGGTCTCGCGAGAACGATGCTGGCAACGGACTTCCAATCATGAGCCGGCATAGCTGCTAGATCTGAGTTCGCCCGGTGAACCTTGGTCTGAGCCCGTTTCTGATCCGCGCCACGCACGTATCAACCTCATATCCGGTCGCCGTTCCAACGGCCGCACCATAATCCCGCCTGCGGCGGCGAGGGCTCAGGAGGACGAGACCATTCTCGATGACGGCGTTTAAAGCCAGGCCGCAATTCGGTCGTCCACCTGGTTCCGGCGAGGCTGATCAGGCCTGTGCCGAACTGGTATGCGCTTACGTGGTCACGGCCTGATTACCGCACCCTCAATCAAGACGCCCGCGCTGGCGTACTTCCAAAGTGCCACCACCAGCTTACGTGCCAGCGCCGTGATCATCACTTTCTTGAAGCGGCCGCCGTTTTGCGCGACCCGCTCATTGAACCAGCGACTGAGCGTTGATGATGGCTGGTGCCTCAGCCAAAGCCAGGCCATCTCCAGCAACGTTGATCGGAGCCGAGGATTCCCAGACTTGCCGATGCCCTGTTCCCGATCAATCGAACCACTCTGCCAGGGCGTTGGTGCTAAACCCGCATACGCGGCAACCTGCCGCCGGTTGTCGAAGTGCCGGAACAGACCCTCGCCCCACAGCACAGCGGCGAACTCGGGCCCGATGCCGACGACCTTAGACAGCAAAGCCACCTCTCGCGCAGATTGTCGTTCTTCGATAAGCATGTCGTCACGCTCTGCCTCGACCTCCTTGATCTGATCAATCAGCAGCTCCATTCGGCCAAACTCTCGCAGGACCTGCCGCTTCATGTTTGGGGGCAAAGGTCGCCCGTCGCCCGTACGAAGTATCTCCAGCTGCTCTCGTCGATCGCGACGCAAAGGATCGTAACCGGTGATGCCCTGCGAGAAGAGAAGACCTTTGATACGGTTGCTGTGTCGAATACGCTCTTCCATCAGAACTTTCCGCTCCCGCACGATGCGCCGACGATCTTCTTCATTCGGATTCGGAACTCGCAACATCGAGCAGACGCGCGGCTCTCCGCGCTTGAACGCAAGCAAAGCTCGGATCAAACTCTCCCCGTCTAACCTATCGGTCTTCACCCGCCTTTTGCGGCGTGAGGTGGCAATCGAGGCTGCATCAACGACATGGCTTTCATAACCCTCGGCTATCAGCGCGCGGTGAACCCAGAACCCGTCGAGGCCGGCCTCCTGGATGATCACAAATGGATAGTGCCGGCCAGTTCGGTCGTAAGCCTTCCGCTTCAGGGTCGTGAGCTGGGCAAAGAGAGCGCCAATGTCGCCTCCGGAAATAATGTGGCGAGACATCTTGTCACCGGCGCCCGGTGACATCGTGGTTAGCAGCCACGTCTTTTTGCTCAATTCGATCGAGGCGAAGATTGCCCCTAGTTCCCCTTGAGGAGTAATTGCTGCACGAGCATTATCTTGCGACATCGTCCTGCTCCTTTCCGCAACGGCGTTGACGTCAACCAGATCAGAACAGATCGCCGCCATTACTCATAGGATCTCGATGGCAGTCGATAGGACCGGAGACGATCGGCCCGCATCCAAAGGACCGAAACGGAGTGGAGGACGGCCAGGTAGAGGCTTTCTTGGCACCGCGAGGAATGGGCGCTTCAGCGCACAGGGGAAGAAAACGATCCGGCCGTTGCGGATGCCGATCGAGCCGAGCGCCGCGAGGCGGTCTTTGGTCAGACATGCCCCATCGAGACCGCAGTGGACGTGCCAGCTTGCCAGATCAATGGATACGACTATGGCGTCATCTGCGCGCCGACGTGAAGCACACGCTGGAACCGCCCGTCCCCACCCTAATCGCGTACTAGCGTCAAATACCAAAGCTTGCTGATCGCAGATCCCCGTCGGGACTGATACTGTTCCGTTGGGGCCTTCGAGAGACTGGTGGACGAACGGGGGATTTAGACGCGCTTCGGGAACCTCAAGTTTGGCGCCGTGCACCACGCGGTTGCCGCAGACTGAATTGAGCGCCGAAGAAGGGCGCCCAATGGTTTATTGTCCTCGTGGCTCAACCGCGCAGATCTACCCAGCGGTCAGGGCTGCTTCTCGGTGACCGTCGCAAGCGGGGCAGCTTCGCTTTCAAGTGCGAGGCATGCTCTCGGCCAAGCCTCCTCGTCTGCGCCGAGCACACTGTGAAGCCAGGCGAGCGTGAGACGCCGTGTCGCTTCCAGCACGTCTGGTGCTTCAGTCTCTGTTTCCTTTGCGTCGAGCGCCGCGATCCCTCCAAGGCCGTGCCCGACGCCGTGCATCATCAGCATTGCCTTAGCACCCGGCGCGTCATGGAACGCATCCGCATGCCATTCAGGGCCACGCGTCGTAAAATGCGGGTTGTCCATATCACCGCAAACGACGAGGCTTTGTGTCGAGAGCGTCGAGAAGTCGACGTCGAAAAACGGAAACCGTGCAGCACTCTCGGGCGTCATCTCCTTGCCGCCGCGTCCCGGCGTTGTCAGGAGAACGCCGGCCGAGATGCGGGGGTCGGAAAAATCTTCGCCATCCACCTGCGCGCCAAGCAGGAGCCCGACCGTGTGGCCACCAAAGGAATGGCCCACCGCGCCGATGCGTGCATGATCCATCCGCCCAGCAACGGCCGGCGCCTGTCTCTCGATCTCCGGCAGTTGGTTCAGGATCGCCTTCATCTCCTCGACACGCTCGCGCCAGAAGAACGGCGCGCCGGGCGAAACCGACGGCAGGCCGCCGACCCGCGAACTCGCATGGGTCGGCTGGATCACAACGAACCCTCTCTCCGCCCAAAACTGGACAAGGGGGGCGTAACCGTCCTTTGAGGGGATATAGTTGGATGGGCCGTAGCCATGTGACAGCAGCAGGATAGGCAGGTTACTTCCCGTAGCGGGCGCCGTCAGGCGCAGTTCCAGCGGCTGGCGAGCGGGCATCGAAAGGCGGATCGGCGTGTAGGCTATAGTCAGAGCGGCTTCAAGTGTCGGAATATACTTCGCGAGATTGATCAGATTGTTCATGGGTCTGCACCTTCAATAATAGATTTCGGATTGTGATGTTCAGGCGAGCAAATGGCTCGCGTCGCGGAACGCGGTTTCTGCGTCGGCGCCCGCGGGTATCTTCATCGGAGCTTCGATCTCTGTCACAGACCGCCAGACGGCCTCTGCGACTGCATCTGCTGTCGTGACTTCGGTTCCCGCGCGCAGCTTCGTCATGTAGTCGTGGACGAAGGCGGCATATGGCTCGGGAATTTCCATGCCCATCCGCGAGACAGCATTCTTGCCAAAGCCGGTCGTCGGCGCCGAGCCAGGCAAGACAAGCTTGGCGCGAATGCCAAACAGCGCCGCTTCGAGCGCGAGGCTCTCCGTGAATGCGTTGAGCGCTGCTTTGCTGGCGCTGTAAACCGCGAGTGCTGGGAGCGGCCTTATCGTGACGGCGGAACTGACATTGACGATGACGCCTGAGCGCCGGACCCGCATCTGCGGGAGGACAGCTTTTGTCATAGCCATTGCGCCGAAGACGTTTGTCTCGAACAGTTCGCGGACCTTCGACATCGCCGAGCCTTCGAGCACGTTGAGCATGCCGACGCCGGCATTGTTGACCAGCGCATCGATCGGGCCGGCGGCTTCAATAGCCTGACCAATGCTGTCGGCGCTAGTCACATCCAGCGGCAGGATTTCGAGCCCGTCGTTCGACGGGAAAAGGTCGTAGCGCGGCGTGCGCATGGTCGCGATCACGTCCCACCCGGCCTCCACGAATTTCCGCGCGATGGCGAGGCCGAAACCGGACGAGCAACCGGTGATGAGGATCTTTGGCATGTTCTTCTCCTGACCTTTAACTAGCCTGAAGATGGACCTTTCACCTCGGACTTGCTATATGCATATGTCCGATAGTATTTAGCAGAAGTCCGAAAGCATGACCGATCCCGTCGCTGAAGTCGTTTCCCTGTTAAAGCCGAGCCCATCGATCTCAAAGCTGGTGACGGGCGGCGGTCGGTGGCTGGTTGAGCGCACGGAGCTCGGAAGCCCCTTCTACTGCGCCGTCGTCGAAGGCCGCTGCCTGATGACGATCGCCGGTCGTGAGCCAATGGTGCTCACTGCGGGTGACTTCGTGCTGGTCCCAAAGATCTTCTCGTTCACGATGAGCAGCATGGAGGCACCGCCACGCGGCGCACTTGCGCAGCGTCTGGAGACCAGCCCCGGTGTCTTCCGTCTGGGCGACCCGGAAGCGCCGGCAGAGATCAAGGCACTGGTCGGGCACTGCGCATTCGGCTCGGATGACAAAGCTCTTCTCGTGTCGCTGCTGCCGGAGGTCATCCATATTCATGGTGAAGAGCGACTGATGGCTCTGGTCCGCATGATCAATGAGGAAACGAGGGCTGACCGTGTCGCGCGCGAGATGGTTCTTCACCGGCTGCTGGAGGTTCTGTTCATCGACGCACTGCGATCGGCCGCAAGTAACAAGGCGCCGCCGGGCCTCCTGCGGGGCATGGCCGATCCGCTGCTGGCGCCGACCTTGCGCCGGATCCACGAAGACCCGGGTCGAAGCATGACGGTGGAAACGCTTGCTCGTGAGGCCGCGATGTCTCGTTCGACCTTCTTCGATCGTTTCCGAAAGGAAGTTGGGGTCGCGCCGATGGAATATGCGACGGGATGGCGCATGGCACTGGCAAAGGAGTTCCTTCGCGAAGATATGGCCATGGCCGACATCGCCCTGCGCGTCGGCTATGGATCGACAAGCGCTTTCAGCGTCGCCTTCAACCGGCATGTGGGAATGCCGCCCGGCGCCTATTCGCGGGCAGTTGCTACGGCTTGAAGCTGAAGCCTCTCACCGGCGGATATAGGCAGCCAGTTCGTCGGGCATTCCCTTGGGAAAAGCCTGCTTCAGGAAATCGAGGAAGGCAGAGACCCGCGCGCTCAGGAGACGCCGCGACGGGTAAAGCGCCAGAAGCGGGACCTCAAATCCCGGCCTTTATCTCCTAGTAGCGCCGGCAAGGGATGCTGAACAACAAGACACGGGGACGCATGGTGGCCAATGCATAGCTGCACTGCACAAAAATGAGGTGCGACATGGTCAAAAGATGTGCATAGTGACTTCAGCTGACGCAGATGGCGGCTTCCTCCCAGTTCCGCCGCAGCAGCTGTTCCCCTCTGGAGGTCCATGACCTTCACACTTTATGGGCCGCGGTTTTCCGTCGGCCCTTTTTTTCTTTCCGAAGGAAGTAGCGACAGCGTCCGGAATTGGGGAAGGCGGGGCCGAAGCCCCGCATTCCGGCTACTCGAAGGCTGACAACTGTGCAGTTGCGGCTTGTCTGTTGACCGAGTTGGCGGGCTGTTCGACTGTGCGCTCATAAGGCTTCCAAGTCTCTCCGGTGATGTCTTCGTAGGCCGATACAGCGCCTTCGGCTGCCATGCGAAGCACGTGGGCCTGCAGGCCCATGTCGGCCGCGAACTCGCGCTTGCGCTGTGCGCGGCTGTCGAAGCCAACTGGGCCGTCGAGGTCCTCATCCCGGGTATCGTTGGCAAGCTTCGTAGTGAGATCGCGGGCCTCCGTGACCGCGCGGCTGTAGAATTGTCCGGCGCCGTAGGCAGAGCCGACAAACGATCCGACGATGCGCTGCATGTGGATCTGCATGGCCTTTTCGGCGAGGCCTTCCCTCAGCGCGTCTGCGCTCTCGATCAACTGGCCGCGGTGAAGGTCGCGAATACGGTCGCTGTCGATGAGGGCAAGGCCGAAGCTTTCGGAGATGCGGAGCGCCTGGGCCGCGTCGGGGCAGGCGTGCCTGACCATTTCGAGTGTGGTGGCGCGCTGGGATTTGGCGGGGCGGTTCTTCTGGGTGGAGCGGTTGAGCGGTGCCATGATCGGATCCTTTCGAGCGATGTTTCAGCGAAGCCCGGGGTGCCTGACGTCGTCCGGCTCAGCCCCTCGGGTGCGGGCAAAAGGACATGGGCACCAGCGGCCCGGCCCAAGGTCAGGGCGTTGCCGGAGGAGCAAGGACGGTTTGCGGATGGTGCTGCCCCCTTAAGCGGGCTGCGACAGACGCGGGCCTGCCCTGCGACGAGGCGATGATCCTGCCGCAGCGCGGCGCAAAGCGGCCTTTGACCGGGACGCGCCCATGTCAGACCGCATCAAAACCGAGGCGCTGTGCCGGCAGACGATCTGGTTTTCGGTAGCATGATTCAATCGCCATTTCTGATCCGACCGTCGCAACGCCGCGTCACCCACCAAGGCAGTGATAATCCCGGTGCTAAGCACACGCCATTGCAAGCGGCTTGCCCGTGCCCCTTCTTCCCCGCTTCTATCAACGTACTACCGCACCCTCACCTTGGCCCGCGTTTCCGCTCTCACCAGGCTCCGTTGATATGCGTGCAGTAGTCGAAGGTCGGCCATGCCTTGCCTTGCATTTCCACCGCGCCTTCGTTTGTCGTGTCACCTCAGCCCGCCGGGAGCGATAATCTCGCTGCCGTGCCCAGATCCTGCGATAGAGATCGGCTAGATCGACCACACGACTTCGAGGGTCTTCGGTGTCAGTGGACGCCACCGTCATCGCCGCGCCGCCCAGGTCACGAAGCTGGACGGACCATCATATCGTTGGTGCTTGACTATATCGATGACGAAGCCATGCCGGCCAATCACGTAGTCGGAGCGGGGAACCAGAAACCGTCGTTCGCCGGTCTCGCCCCGGATCCCACCCAGCGTCGCGATGCACTCGACGAGACCCGGATGGTGATCGGAATTGAGGGCCGATATAACAACCCAATCGTTGCGATGTCGCCTTTCGAACTGCTGCCTGTCCCGCATATGAGACTGATCGCCGTTCAGAATGACTCGCATGACGCGCTCGTAGGCATCAGGGTAGTAGTCGCGAAGTGTGCGATCTGCCAAACGCCGCTCGTAAGTGGTGAACAACTGAGGGAAGGCATGGGCGACCTTCGCCCATTCGCAGTCTTCCTCGTAGAAGCCCTTATCATTGCGGTAGAGTGGATGGACGACGGCATTTGCGATTTCGTCGAGTTGGAAGCCGCCATGGCTGGCGGTGGAATGCAGAATGATGCTGCCGGAGAATTGCCGTGAGACCTGCGCCATCCCCCATGGTGTTGAGGCTCCTGCTTCTATCGTCGGCCGGTCCAATGCCTGAAGCTCAGTCTCATGCGCCGCTTGTTCTGCTGCCATGTCATCATGGATCTTTGCCATGACAAACTCCTTCTGATTGCTGGAAACAAAAACGCCGCCAGCGTGAGCCAGCGGCGTTAGTTCAGATCCGAACGCCTGGTGCTATTCGGCGGCGTCGCGGAAAGTTTCGTCAGCCTCTTCCTCGGCTGTGGACTGATCCACGAGGTCATCACCGAGAAGCTGATCTTCGAGTGCATCGGACATGTTTTGGGTATGCTCCAGTCCGCTGTCGACGCTGGCAAAACGTCCCGCCCACGACCGCACGTCCTCAATTGACGGCGCGAGCAGTGCTGCCGGATGCACCAGCTTGCCCTGAGCAAAATGCTCAATCAAAGCGACACGGGTGTCCTTTACCTTGATACGAGCGGGGACAGCCGCCGCTTCCGCCGCAACCTCCAGCGCGTTGCGCGACAGGCACGAAAGGAAGTCTTCCGTCGCCATATTGGGCAGGAATTGATCGGCGCCGATAGCGTCCCCGGCAATACGGGCGATCAGGCCGCTATCGGAGCGATTGCGCCGCAGAGACAGGACTTCGATCAGCACCGAGCGCGCAGCCTGCAGCAGCGTCTCGCGATCGAAGGACAGCTTGCCGTCCTCGTCGATCAGCCGGGCAGCATGCGGCCCGCATTTCGCACGACCATAGGGATTGTCGGATGAGCCGCTGGCGACCGTGACATTCATGCCGGTGAAGGCGAGAATGAGCAAAGCCATCAGCGTGTCGTCTTCGATCGGCGCACGGGCGAGCGCCTCGTGCAGGGCGTCAGTCCGCAAGTCGCCGATCATGTCGAGACCCTTCTGGGTCACGTCGGGCCGCACCTTCGGTTCCTCGACCTCATCTACGACGGTTTCGACGCCATCGGCATCCTTGACCAGCCTCGGCTTCTTCACCTCGGGCATGCGGTAGGCAACGGACTGGACCGACCCGTCGCGCGCGTTGATGTACCAGCCGGTCAGGTCGCCCTTGCCCGGTTTGCCGTAGATCTGTTGCGCCTTTGCCGGTAGTTTTGCCTGGCCGTATTCGTTGGCCTCGATGATCGAGCCTCGCTTCGGCAGATTGTTGGCCAGCCACTCCTGCTGCGCCCCGAGAAACGCCTCGACGTCAGTGGTGTAGCGGCTGTCCTCGTCGGCGGGGGCAAACAGATCCTCCACCCAGACGACACCATAGGCCTGCGCCAGATCATCACCGAAGCTCGCATGTTTGGCGAGCATCCGTGTTGTGGTGAGTGCGCGGGCGACCTCCCACCACGACACCTGTGGATCCTGTTTCTTCGGCCGGTACTTCTTCCAGACCTCGGCCTGCTCCTCCTGCCCTGCGGATGCAATTGTGCGCAGCTGCTGCTCGTTCGGCATATCGCCACGCGCCATCTGATCAAGCATCGCGGGCAGGATGTTGGCGAGCAGCCGCAGCTTTCGGATCTGCCGGGCAGGTAGCGCCAGCGCCATCGCGATTGACTCCTCCGTCCATCCCAATGCCACCAGCCGCTCGATCGCACGCCACTGGTCGACGGGGTTCAGCGGTTCGCGGGCGATATTCTCCGCAAAGGACTGCATGGCACCAAGATCGTCGGAAGGATCGGCCAGCAGCAGGGGAATTTCTGCGAGATCCGCGGCAATGGCTTGTGCCGCGCGACGATGTCCGAAAACGATGATGTAGCTGTTGCCGCCTTCCGGATCGAGTTTGACAATTGGTGGCTGGACGACACCGATCGCCCTTATCGATGCGCACAGAAGCGCGTCGGACTGCGGCGAAGATTTCGACTGACGGGACCGGTCGGGATTGTCCTTCAGACTGCGCGGATCTGCTGCTATCAACTGCATGTCAAATGACCTTTTCGGTTTCGGGCGGACGGACTGTCCTTGCCTCCTCATCTTCATTTCGAAGACATCTCCTGGACCGCAGGAAGGACCGGCGGCTGCAATTGCGCCGGAGCAGACCTGGCTTGCGGGAGAGCGAGGCATACCTGCCTTGCGAGGCAAGCTGGCCCGGTCTCCGCGACCGGCGCGATTGAGGGAACCGTCAGCCGTTGGACCGTCCTTGCGAACCGGTTTCCATTTCCTTTTCCTCCCCCATCTTTTCCTTCCCTCCTCCCTTCCCCCGTGATGTCACGCGATTTTAAGCAATTGCTGCTGAACTCGCGTGATGACAAAACCGCCGCGCAAGAAATCCCAGCCGCTGTTGCGGGAGACAGATGCTCCGATCCGATCACGGCCGCGCAAACCACGTGATCCCGCGCAGCCACAGCTGCCTTTCGATCCGATGCCCGACCTGATCGAACCCTGCCTGGCGCTGTTGAAGGCAAAGCCGCCGTCCGGACCGGACTGGATCTACGAGATCAAATGGGACGGCTATCGAGTGGCGGTCCATATCGAGCCGAATTCCGTCCGGATCATCACGCGCGGCGGTCACGATTGGACGGAGAGGTTTCCGGCGATCGCCGACGCCGCTCGCAAGCTCGGCGTCGGAACTGCCATTCTCGATGGTGAAGCCGTCGTGCTTGACAACGAGGGCCGCTCCGATTTCGGCGCGCTGCAGCGTTCGCTCGGGGGGCGCGGTGGAAAAAAGGCGTCGGCCGAAGCTGTCCTCTACGCGTTCGACCTTTTGTATTTCGACGGTCACGATCTGACGAACATGGAGTTGTCCGGGCGCCGTCATCTGCTCGAAGACTTGATCGGTGAGAGCGAGGGAGCAATCCGTGTCTCTCAGGAGGTGGAAGCCGATGGGCCTACTCTTCTTGCGGCCGCCTGCGAACACGGCTTTGAGGGCATCATCGCCAAGCACCGCGACAGCACGTACCGCTCCGGTCGCCTTGGCGACTGGCAAAAAATCAAATGTGTGCAGAGCGAAAGCTTTGTGATCGTCGGATATGAACCATCGACTGCCGCACGCGGGGGGATTGGCAGCCTGCTGCTCGCAGCCTACCAAGGCGACGCGTTCGTCTATGTCGGCTCGGTCGGGACGGGCTTCAAAGAGAAAGACGCGATCGAACTACGCCGCATGCTGGACGCATTGAAGACAAAGCGTCCAACGGTCGCCGTCGACAAGAAGGGTGTCGTCTTTGCCCAGCCGACCTTGATTGCCGAGATCGAATTTCGCGCCTGGACCGACGATGGCAAGCTGAGGCACGCATCCTACAAGGGATTGAGAGAAGTGCAGGACAACGCGGCGATCTACAAACTCGACGACTAGCTTTCCAAGGTCTCAAAACGAAAGAGCGCTCGACCCTTTCGGGGAGCGCCCTTCCAACCCGGACAGCTTCAAACGCGCGGCGATTGCCACTGCAGGAAACCATCGAAACGGGTGATGACCGATAGATGTGCATCGCCCGGTCCCGTTTCAAGTGGCGGGGGATAAGCCGCTGTTCAAGCGGCTTCCTGTCGATCCTCCTCTGGCTCATTGGCGGCTGCCGCTAGATCCCTCTCGATCTCGTCCAGTTGGCTCAGCTTGAGTTCAAGTTCGGCTTCGAATGAGAAGCTTTCTCCCAGACGCGGTGTGTAGGATGCAAGACGACGGTTCGCATCGGCAAGGCGATTGCGATGGTTCTCGCGTTCATGTTCGAACCCGCCAAGCGCATGCTCGAGCCTGGCGATCGCGCCGATCGGGGTGGTGGTTACTGCCAGATCGATCTCATAGTCGCCGCCCGTGCGCTGGAGCAGGGTGTCATATCGGTAGCCATCCTTACCAAACCGCTCACCCTGATAGACGAGGTCGAAGCCGCCGATCGCGGCGATAACGACTTCATTCTCCTGCTGAAGCTGAACGAGCGTCAGGATCTCCTTCATCAGCGCCCGGCCCGCGAGCTTGCGCTCATCGAAGTCAGTGCTGCAAACCTGCATCGAGAACGCATCGCCAGCGGTCGGGACCAGGCGTTCGATATCCTTGGCCAAATCCTCGATCCGGCGGGTGGAAAACTCAATATCCCGTTCAGCATCGCGGATCTGCCGGCGGATCGCATGCTGGTCATCGATATGCGCGGCCCGCAAGCGGTCGAGGCGAGCGATCTCGGCCTCGAGCCCCGCCTTCTGCATCAGACGCTCGTCGCCAGACGCGATGGCCTTGGCCATGGCGAACTGGTTTGCCTGCCCCTCACCCATGTCCTCCAGCCGTCGAACGCTGGTGTCGCCCGAAAGAGCCGCTGCGATGAACCGGGCTTTGCGCTCGTTGTTCTGCCACATCGTGGCATCGAGGCTGCCAAGCGTTGCATAGGCGAAGACGTCGACTTCATCATGCTGGTTGCCCTGACGGATGATCCGGCCTTCGCGTTGCTCTATTTGCGACGGCAACCAAGGGACGTCGAGGTGATGCAGGGCTTTCAGCCGCGCCTGGACATTGACGCCGGTGCCCATGGTTTCTGACGAGCCGATCAACACGCGGACCTTGCCGGCATTAAAGTCGTTGAAAAGCCGCTGCTTGGCATCCGACTTCTTGTAATCTTGCATGAAGGCGACTTCGGATGCCGGCACGCCGAGTCGGATAAGCTCGTCGCGGATCCACCTGTATGCGGAAAAACCGCGGGACGCCTCGACACTCATCGTGCCGAGATCGGAGAAGATGAGCTGGCCGGCGCCTGGCCGGTCGTAAGACTTGCCGTCCTTACGGCGATACTCAGCCTCTCCCGTTTCCTGCCATATCCGGTAGGCGTTGGCGACCAACGCATTCAGCTTGTTGGCGGCCTCGTTCTCGATGGCTTGATCGACCAGCCGAAGATCGATGGCGGCGTGCCGCCCGTCGGTGATGACGGAGAGCAGTATGTCGTCGCCTGGCTTGGGCGGCCCATCCCGCATCTCGATCGCCTTGATCCGCGCGTCCAGCTGCCTCTGGTAGGACTTGAAAGCGGCCGTCGGCTCGGCGGTGATGATCTGGCGCTTTCCGCTAGAGATATTGGGAACCTTTACATAAGTTTTCAGATCGACCGGCAGCACGACGTCGGCGAAGGAGCGGAACATGGCGATGAGTTCTGGCACGTTCACGAACTGGCTAAAGCGCGTGACCGGCTTGTATTTGCCGGACGGCTGCAGTTCGAGTTCCGTCGATGTGTCGCCGAAGGTCGAGGCCCATGCGTCGAACTCGTGCAGACCACGTTCCGACAATGCTGCCGGCTCCATCATCCGCTGCACGGAGAACATCTCGCCGAGCGTATTAGTGATCGGAGTGCCCGAAGCCAGCACCAGCGCCCTGCCCTGGTTCCTGGTTTCAATAAAGCGGGATTTGACGAACAGATCCCAGGCCCGCTGCGATCCGTTCGGATCGACACCGCGCAACGTCGACATGTTGGTGGCAAAGGACAACTTGCGGAATTCCTGCGCCTCGTCGACGATGATCTGGTCGATGCCCAATTCGGAGATAGTGAGTAGGTCGTCCTTGCGCGTGGCGAGTGCCTCAAGCCTTTCCTTATGACCCTCCTTCATGCGCTCGATCCGCTTGCGGGACAGACGGTCGTCGCGTTCGACCTTGGTGAGCAGCTCCTCGTAAAGCTCCAATTCGTCCTGGATCATCTGCGCCTCGAATGCGGAGGGAACCGAGATGAAGCGAAACGCCGAATGGGTGATAATGATCGCATCCCAGTTCGCTGTCGCCGCCCGCGACAGGAAGCGGTGACGCTTTTCCTTCACGAAGTTGGTCTCGTCGGCGACAAGAATGCGGGCGTTGGGATAGAGCGCCAGGAATTCGCGTGCGGCCTGCGCCAGGCAATGGCCGGGCACGACCAGCATTGCCTTGTTGATCAGGCCGAGGCGGCGCTGCTCCATGATGGCGGCCGCCATGGTCAGCGTCTTGCCGGCACCGACGGCGTGCGCGAGATAGGTGGCACCCGCCGAAATGATCCGCCAGATGCCGCGCTTCTGATGACCGTACAAAGAAAAGGCGCCTGAGGCGCCGGGAAGCTGGAGATGATCGCCGTTGAAGGAACGCGGCGCGATGTTGTTGAAGGTGTCGTTATAGACGCGCGCCAGCCGATCGGTTCGATCTGCATCCGACCAGATCCATGCTTGGAATGCCGCCTTGATCTTGGCGAGCTTTTCCTTGGCCGCTTCCGTCTCCACCGTATTCAGCACCCGACGCTCGGTCTCGCCGTCGCGGATCGTGTCGAAGATCTGCGGCACGGAGGAATTGAGCGCATCCGAGAGCAGTTGGCCGGCATGGCGGCGGTGGGTGCCCCACTCCGTGGTGCCAGCTGCCGACCATTCGAGTTGACGGGCATTGACCGTCCATGTCGCCAGCTCCGGCAGATGGTGTATAGAGATCTCGGCATCCATAGTCTGTTTCACGAAGGCGACGACGTCATCGGCCGGGATCCACGGCGCACCAAGCCGAGCGGTGATGTCTGAGGGTCGAAGATCGGCAGGCTGCACACGCTCAAGAGCTGCCACGTTTCGGGCGAAGGCCGGATCGAGCCCGGCTGCAGCGCGAGCAACCGTGAGCTTTGATCGCACGGCGCCCGACAGATAGGCGTCAGCCACCTGCCAGGACCCGTCTGACGGATCTCGGAAGATCGCATCGCCCAGCTCGGCGAGCACATCAGCGACATCACGATGCAGCAGTTCGGCGATATGATCGGGATCGACGTGGCCGCGCTCGTTCAAGACGACAGCAAGCGCGTCGAGGGCCGAAGTGATGACGGGTGCCGGTGGCGGTGCGATGACCCGTTCAGTAAAGATCGGCCCGGGTCTGGCCGTGTTGGTCTCCAGATCATAGTCTTCGATGGAGGCCACCAGCCAGCAATCGGGGTCATCGAGGAATGGCGAGATGTTTGGCCGACGATGGACCTCCCTGATCTCACCCGTGTCCGGATCCTCCGATGTCGAGACGGAGGTAAAGTTGATCGGACCAAATTCGCGCACGAAGCTCGACCAGGCGATGCGCAGCGACACCTGCGCTTGTCTCCACGGCTGATCGCGCTCCTGCAGCTTGAGAATGAGCCGGACGGCATCACGGATCGGAATGAGCTTTCGGATGATCAGCGCGTGCTTGGCGAAGATGCCGTCAGCGCTGCGGCCCTTCCTGACTTCGACCGGAACAGCGATCCCATCCAATACCTGCATCAAGGCCGTGCCCTTGCCGATAAAATAGCTTCCCTCGCGCACCTTGGGATCGTCTGGACGCTCTGCCATCGCATCGGCGACTTCGTCCTCAAGGGCGAAGTCGATTGTGGAGGTCTCACCGTCATAGATGTCAGCTGGTAGCTGACCGATCGCGGCGTTCAGGCTCGTTTCGAGATCACCACTGATCGGGATGCAGGTATAGGTCTCGCCAAACGGTCCCGAGGTGACGGCATGGCGGCCCAGCACCATGTCGGGATGATCGGCGAACCACCTGTTGATACGGACGCTGCCGCCCTCACCTTCCACCGACGCATCCGCAAGATCGACCCAGCTATCGTCTCCAGCCATCTCGTCCGCATGGCGCCTTCGGAAGAAGAGGATATCAACGACGACATCGGTTCCAGCGTCAGCCCGAAAACTTCCCTCTGGCAGGCGGATTGCTCCGACAAGATCGGCCAGGCTGGCGATGTGCTCGCGGGCGCGGCTGTCAGCCTTGTCCATGGTGCCGGACGAGGTGACGAAAGCGGCAAGCCCGCCGGGCTTCAGCCTATCGATCGACTTGGCGATGAAATAGTCATGCAGCCGTAAACCGAATGACCGGAAAGCCGGGTCGCTTTTCACCGTGCGGTCGGAAAACGGCGGATTGCCGATCGCCAGATCGAAATGGGCTGGCAGATCCGTCCGGGCGAAATCACCTGTGATGATTCTGGCCCGCGGTTGTAGCAGTCGGACGATGCGTGCTGTGACGGGATCGAGCTCGACGCCGGTGACGTGGCTGACCTTGGAGAGCGCATCCTGCATCAGCGCCGGAAACATCCCCGTGCCAATCCCCGGCTCCAGGATCCGTCCACCCTTGAAGCCCATCCGGATCAAGCCCGCCCAGATGGACCGAACGATAAACTCGGGTGTGAAGTGTGCATATTGCGTGCAGCGCGCCAGCGACGCGTAATCACCTGGCGCCACAGCGCTTTCGAGATTGCCAGCGAGCTCTTCCCAGCCTTTGCGAAACGCTTCTTCGCCCGGCCGCCGGAATATGCCGTTGGCCAGATCCGAAGCGCCGAAGCCGGTGAACTTGATCAGCCTGGCCTGCTGGTCAGGTCGCGCCGGCAATCCGTGACGCTCGATCTCGTTCGCCAGCATGATGGCGGCGATATTTTCCCTCGCACGGTCGCGCCACGATTTTGCGAGACCGCGAGAACCCTGCAACCGAAAATCCACCTTCGCTCGCATCTGCGCTTTGGGCTTAGGTTCTTTGCGAACAGGTGCGGCCAGCGCCGGCGTCGACGGCGGCGGGTCAAGATCGGCCCCGAACTCTGCTGCGAAACCGGGCATACCGAGATCGAAACCGGAAGAAAGAGCCGTATTGCCGAACAGGTCGATGGTGAAAGGATCGTCATGCGCCATTGGAAAACTCCTGTGAGTGGGCGCGCCGAGGCACACTCGCAGGCGGTGCGGGTGTTGCCAGGACGCGGATGATGGAGGTTTTGAAGTGAAGGCTGCCGTCAGGCAGCGATGGTTTCCGGGAAATGACGGAATTGTACCGGCAGCTTCGCGGCGATCTCCTCGTCCGTCAGATCGTCGAGCAGCTTCCAGATCTTGCCCTGAGTGGCGGGATAGTTGAGCACGATCTGGCGATTACGCAGATCGGCTGGAAAGCGGGCATCGGCATAGCCGCGAAAATCCGGACCGGTCGCGCTCCAGATATGGTCGCGCTTTTCTTGGTCGCTCATGGCGCGGACCGGCCGGGATTCACGGGCGATGATTTCGGCGCGCATCCGGTCGGGCGACTGACGATCGCCCAGGTCGCAATAGCCGTGAAACCAGCTAGACCGATCATCGATCGTCAGCGCAAAGAACATGCTGGTGACGCTGGCGGCCAGAAACTCCCGCATGGCGAACATGTCGCCGCGGTAAAACAACGGCGGCAGGATCTCGAACATGTGGTCGTGGTCGGTTTCGGATATCTCGAACCACTCGCCGACATATCGCGTGCCATTCATCCGATCATCATCGAACGGTGCTTGGGAGTGGCGATTGAACAGGGCGTACATTTCGTGACGGCTGGCCACACCTTCGAACACTTTGCGATGTGCTGGACGGATTGCTGGGGAAACGGACATCTGCGGCTCCTTCGGGGTTACGACTGAAGCGAAGCCTGATCGACCTCTCTGTTCAGTCCTTTGATTGCCCCTCCTCAGCCGGCGCCTCGCGGGCAGCGGGTCAAGGGCCGCCTTCAGGCGGGCGGCAGCTTCACCCTTGATGCGTTGGCCGCGCATGCGGCAGCTCTCCTTTCTCCCTCCTCTCCTTCAGTTCCTCATTCCAATCCTCACTCTGCGGCCTGAGCCGCGAGAAATCGCAACCTGCGCGATCCGCCATCTGGCGCAGGCGGTCGGCGAAAACCTCGCCCTGAGCGTTATTGTCCGTCGCGGCCACAAGCCAGGCGCCCTCCCCGGAAGCCAATGTTTGTAACGCTTGGGCCGTCGTCGGCGACCAGCCGCCACCGGTGCTGACATACAGCGTGTCGGTTCGCGTCTGCTCGATCGCAGCCAGGCTGAGCGCGTCGATTGCCGCCTCCGTCACGCAGATCCGAAGGGCCTCCACTATTCCGAACCGGAAGAGCGTCTTGGCGCCGCCCTTGGAGAACCCGCGCCAGTCCGGGCCGCGTTCCTCCCAGCCAATGACCGTGCCAGTCTCATCGACGTGCTTCGCCCACATGGAACCGCAAGGCCCTTCCCGCAGAAGATCAATTTCGATGGCAGCAGAGATCACCTGCCATGGCAGCGCACGGCATTGCTGCAGATAGGTCCAGGTCGCCGATCCGCGCCACGGCCGTTTTCGGTGCACCCAGCGATCGGCAATCGAAGCCAGAGGCTGGCAACGAGCAGGTTTGATCCATGCCGGTGCTGCTGGCTGAAACGAGACAAGACCTCCGACAACCACGAGGGCATCGGCAAATCCGATGTCATGCAGGTAGCCCGCGAGATCGAAAACATCACCCTTGGCGTCGGAACGGGCGTCAAACCAACCTTTGTCGTCATGAATCACGATAATGATGTCATCGTCGCGTCGGTATTTGACCGCCCGGCGCGTGCTTTCCTTGCGATCGACAGCAAATCCTTGCCTTTCAAGAACAGCCGAGCAGCCAACCCGGTCACGCAGCTCCTCAATGTCCTTCTTTTCCATGTCCACTCCTTGATTGTCCTTGCTCTTTCGGCTGCCAGCGCCAAGGCGCGAAGATGCAAGCGCGCAAGGGCGCGGTTCGCAACCTGCAGATCTGCGAGGTCTGGCTCGCGGCGAAGCCTCCCTTGCGCGTGCAACAGCGCAAGCGGCACGCGCTCCCGAAGGGGGATCGGCTCAATGAGCCGATCGATAAGCGAAGGGATCGTATTCGTTGATGACGGCGTCCTCGTCGCCGTCATATTCGGCCGAAGGCATGACGCCGATATCTCCGTCGATCTCGAAGAGGGTGACCGGGACCATCAGGGTCCGGGCAAGATCGAGTGCGTGGTTTCGTGCGAGGCTGAGATCCAACATTTGAGGCTCCATCCGGCCGCGGGGCCGATCCCCGCTCGATGGCGCCCGTTTGAACCGGGCCTGACCGCGGTCACCTCGCAGGCGTTGCTGGAGAGGTCGGAGCTCGCTCGCGAACCCCTTGCGGGTTGACCGTCCAAGGTCGGGACTGGATCAGGGATGCCAGACAAGAGAGCGGGGTTCGGCGGCGCTTCTGGGTGGAGCCGATTTGCATGCGTCGATCGGCATAGAGCTCCATCGAGCGCAGCGAAACTGCATCTCCCTATGGCTGACTGATTCTTCGGATGAAAGGTCCGGCACACGCTCACGAGAAATTCTGCCGGCTTGAGCATGAGACGGCTCAGTGTTGATAGATTGGACGTGTACATCGCAGGCTAGGTCGGCTGGTCGCGAGATATCGGTAGGTGGCTGATGCCTATATCGTCGTTGGATCGCCCAGCCACCATTGAACTGGCAGTAAAGGTTCTGATCAGGCCATATCGCGCGCGAAATCAAACGAGCGGAACGGCTCTATTACGTCCAGATCGATCTCGGCGCCAAGGCCGGGCGCGGTGGGAACCGAAAATCTGCCGTTTTTGATTTGCTTTTCAATCGGGTTCTTCAAGACCTGCACGTAGTCGTTCGCGTCGGCGAAATAAGGATAGGTCTCGAGCGGCATGGCCATGGCGGATGCTACCGCCACCTGGACCGAGGCCGCGGTGCAAAGAGAGCTGGCGCAATTGTGTGGCGAAACCCGCACGTTGTAGGCTTCCGCCATGGCAGCGATCTGCACAAGTTCGAAAACTCCTCCGCAGTTGCCCACGTCGGGCATCACGATATCGACACCACCAGTCTCAAGAAGGTTTCTGAAGCCACTGCGAGTATAGACGCGCTCGCCGGCGGCGATCGGGACAGGCCAACGCCCCGCGAGGTTCTTGAGTCCGTGCACGTTAAAGGGGTCGAGCGGTTCTTCGACCCAGATAACGTCGAGCTCGGCACAAACATCCATGAAACGGATGAGCTGATCATTGTTCAGCCCGCCGGAGAGATCGAACATCAAACCGATGTCCGGACCAACTGCCTTACGCAGCGTCCTCGCGCGATCAACAGCCCGCTTGAAAGCATCATCATCGAGCTGACGTCGCTGGACGTGCCGAAGTGTCCCTCCCTTCTGTTGAGTGGCGAACGGATAGGATTTCAGGATTCGAAATCCGTCCACCAAGGGGCGTTCAGCCGCATTTGCCCAACCAGTGACATCGTCATGATTGCTGCTCCATCCGTTGGCGTAGGCTTCCAGCTCAGTCTCGAACCGTGCGCCGAAGAGTTCGTAGACCGGTACGCCAAGAGCCTTTGCCTTTATATCCCATAACGCCTGGTCGATAGCACTGAGCGCAGCGAACACCACCGCGCCTCCACCTTTGGTCCAAAACGAATTATCGTAGATGTCGTGCCATATCTGGCGAGGGTAGGTGGCGTCGGCACCGATCACGCGTGGACACAAGTCGGTTAGCATGCCTGCGGCCGCTTTTGCCCCAATCCCATAGGCGACTGCGGCTTCGCCGTACCCGAGAAGTCCGTCCTTCGTCCTCAATTCGACGATGACGGGGTGTAGACCTGCACCTTGGATATTGAAGATGCGCATGTTTTCGATAGTCAGCATGATGTACACTTTCTGGCGGCTTGGGGAGCACTCTGCGACCTGTCGCAGACGCTTTGATCAGTTGCCGAATGCGAAGCGCAGTCCGGCACTAGGTGGTTCTGAAGTTCGGGATCGGCGGATTTCCTCCGCTAAGCTGCAACACTTGCGGTGCTGCCATGTGCTGCCGCGCCTAAGGTAAACGAGCCAATCAGGTCCAGGAGCCTCGCTGCCTCGCTTTCCAGTGATGCACAGGCTGCGGTTGACTCTTCGGCCATGGCTGCAGTTTGCTGGGTGGCTCGATCGATTTCATTGATCGTCGCTCCGAACCGTTCAAGGTGCCTTGCCTGGTCAGAGGCGGTCGATGCTATATTCGAGACGACTGTCTTGATATTGGCGATCTGGCTCGCAATGTTCTTCAACTGGTCGCTCGTGGAACTGACGAGCGCCGTGCCCCGCTGCACCCGTTGTGACGAGGTTGCTATAAGATCCCTTATTTCTCGTGCGGCTTCCGCCGAACGTTGTGCGAGCGCACGAACTTCAGAAGCCACGACGGTGAAGCCGCGTCCTGCTTCACCCGCACGCGATGCCTCGACGCCAGCATTAAGCGCTAGGAGATTGGTCTGGAACGCGATCTCATCGATGACGTCTACGATAGTCGCAATCTGATGCGATGACTCCTCGATCTGGCTCATGCCTTCGATCGCCTGCGAAACGACCGCGTCGGACGAAGACGCGTCGCGATGAACGGCGGAAACGATGCGGTCCGCTTCATCAGCGGCCTTCGCGGTGCGGCCGACGTCGCCAGATACACTGTTCAACGTCCGTACCGCCTCTTCGAGGACCACAGCTTGTTTCTCTGTGCGCCGGGCGAGCTCGCGGGTGCCGCTATGCATTTCATTGGCGATCGATGTCATGCTTGTCGCCTGAACACACACCGTCGAGATCGTCGTCTCAAGCTGGGTGACCGCGGCATTGAAATCATCACGAAGCTGCGCGTAGTCGGGCGGGAAGGCCATGGCTATCCTACGGGTCAGCACACCTTTTGCCAGAGCCGACAAGGATTCTCCGATCTCGGCGACGACCCTTGCCTGCTCCTTGAGCCGATGCTGGCGTTCGGTCTCGCTCGCGAGCCGTTCGGACTCAGATGCAATTTCGAGCGTCCGCGCAGCGTGTTCGGCGGCCTCCTTCGCGACGGCATTTTCCTTGAAGATCAGGACGGCTCGAGCCATGTCGCCGATCTCGTCACGACGGCCCGTACCATCGACCTCACAGCTCGCGTCTCCGCTGGCAAGGCGTTTCATGTCAGACACCAGACGGAGGATGGGCCGTGAAATTGATCTCGAGGCGAAGGTGGCAGCGAGCAATGTCATCCCAATAGTCATCGCAGTCAGCAAGACGATATTCTGGAGAAGGCTCGAGGCAGGCGCAAGGATCTCTGACTTCGGCTCCAGTGCGATGACGTTCAGGTTCTGGTCGTCAAACACCAGTGGTGCAACCGCAGCCAACATTTCATTTCCGCGGAACTGTAGTGTCTTCAGACCATCGGCGGCGCCTTCCGTTCGGCCGAGGGTAACGGAAGCCGACCTGGCATCTTCAAACCTCGACCTTGACCGCAGTCCACCATCAGCGCCCGTGGCAATCGCTTCGCCGTGCGGGCCAAATCCGCTGGAGTTGCGCATGATCGTATCGATCGCCTTCGTGCTCACCCCGATGATAAGGGTCCCGGCTCGTTGGCCTGCGGGACGAGTACCCGGCGGCGTTGGTACGGCCACGGCTATATAAGCCGTCCCATCAGAACCTTCCTTCGGTGCAGAAAAATCAGTAATCACCGCATCCTTCCTGTCCTGCGAAATGTTGAGCGGCACTTGCAGGACGTGATCCGGCCCGAGAGGGCCAAGTGGGTATTTTTCGGTGCTGTAGAGGAGCGAACCCTTCTTATCGACAAGGGTTATACTTGTGAAATCGTCCTTGGCCGCAAGTGCGCGCAGCCAGGGGTCTATCTGCTTGAAGTTGTCCAGGTAATATCCTGCATTCGAGGTCATCACCCCGTTCAGGTTCGACCCATCCACGAGAACCTTGGATAGGGCAAGGGCCTCATCTTTCGGCATGCTCGCAAGGCCAAGATATAATCCGTCGAAAATTTGCGCAAACCCTGGATTGTTGGCGAGCGTCGCAGTCTCCGCTTTCAGTGCATCGAGCCTCGTCGCCAGGATGTCGCGCCTTGTTTCAGCGACATATCGCAAATGGGTGCCAATCAGTGCTTCTGTTGTCGAAAAAGCAGTTCTGGAGGCATAGAGAGCCACGGCGCCACATGAGAGTGCGGCGATCGCGACCATAAGTAATGGAATCTTGCGCCCTATCGACCACCTGAAATTCGGCGCATGATATGTTATCGTCATTTCTCCATCCCCTCAACGAATTTCGACCCAGCCGCGCCCGTCGCCATGCACATCTCGGCAATTGCAAATGCCGCCCGGCGACGTGGCTATCGCTGTGGTACATCAAGCAAAAACGTGCGTTTGCCTCACATCCCACTCAAGATGGAGTGGTGCCCCCGGCTCGGCCTCCGGCAGTGAGTAGTCGTTGGGAATTCTGATCGCGATCTCGCTTCCAGCGGCCAATCGGGCCCGGATCTCTGCGGACTCGCCGAAGAATGTGGTGCCGGTCGTTACCCCCTTCAGGACGTTTCGATCGGCTGATACCGCCTGACCGAGCAGGCTGATATGTTCAGGGCGAACCATCAGCCTGACCTTCTGACCTTCGGAAAAACCCTCGCGCGAAGGGGCGGCGATTTCTTCGCCGGACGAAAGCCGACACACGGTCCTCTCGCTCGTCCTGGCGGTGACAGTCGCGTCAATGAAGTTGGAGCTCCCGAGGAAGTCGGCTGCGAACGCCGTTTCTGGAGTGAAGTATAGCTGTCGCGGCGTACCGATTTGTTCAATGCGGCCGCCGTTCATCAACGCCACGCGGTCGGACATCGACATGGCCTCCTGCTGGTCGTGCGTCACATAGAGAATTGTGATGCCGAGGCGATCGTGCAGCTCCTTGATCTCGAACTGAAGTTGCTCGCGAAGCTTCTTGTCGAGTGCGCCCAACGGTTCGTCCATCAGGACGAGCGAGGGATTGTAGACGATTGCCCGCGCGATCGAGACACGCTGCTGTTGTCCACCGGACAAGGCCTGCGGCTTGCGATCCTTCAAATGCTCCAGCTGTACGGTCTTGAGGGCATCGTGCACCTTTCGCCGGATCTCTTCGGTCGCGGTCTTTCGTATTTTCAGTGGAAAGGCCACGTTGTCGAAGACCGTAAGGTGAGGCATCAGGGCATAGTTCTGGAAGACCATGCCCAGATCTCTCTCCCGGACCGGCATCTCTGTCGCATCGCGCCCGTTGATGATGATCCGTCCTTCCGTCGGCAGTTCCATGCCGGCGATGATCTTCAGAAGCGTCGATTTCCCGGACCCACTGGGTCCGAGTAGCGTAACGAATTCGCCTTCCCTGACCTCGAGGTCCGTCGGATGGAGAGCGGTTACAGGGCCGTAGCGTTTTGAAACCCCGTGCAGTGTCAGTTTGGAGGTCATGGCTATGTTCTTTCTGTCTTACTCGCGGTTGCCAGCGCTAGAACCCGTCTGTGTTTTCGGGTTGTGCGAAAGCGGACACGAGGGAAACGATAACAGTTATGAAAACCAGGAAGGTCGAGATCGCAGCCAAAACAGGAGATACCTCCCATTGGATCGAGCTATACATCTTGACCGGGAGGGTCGGTTGGTCGCTGCGGGCGATGAACCAGGAGACGATGACCTCGTCGAAAGACAACAGGAATGCAAACAACGATCCCGACAGGACTGGCCCTTTGATCGCGGGGAGAACGACGCGGAAGAAAACTTGTAGCTGTGTTGCTCCCATCACCATCGCTGCGTTCTCGATGTTTCGATCAAGATGTTTGAGACCGGAGAGTGTCGTTACGACAAGGAAAGGCGTGATAATCACGGCATGGCCCATGACGAGCCCGAGCATTGACCCGTTGATGTGCAAGGTGGCGAAGTAAAGATAGAGCGCGAGCGCTACCACGATCGTCGGAGCGAAGATCGGGCTAAGGAGCATGAAACTGAGCGCCTTTTGGCCGAAGAAGTTGGTGCGTGAGAGCCCATAGGCCGCCGGCACGCCCATCATTAGCGCCAGGCCAGTTGCAATCAGCCCCAATACAAAACTGCGCCCGCCCGCCGAAAGCCACCCTTGTGCCGGATCAAGCGCCTTTGCATAAAGGTCCAGCCCCCACTGTTGCGGCGGAAACACGAGTTCATTCGACGTACCAAAGGACATTGGCACCACGATCAGGGATGGCACGATCAAGAACAGATAAACGAGCCACGCGATGAGGACTGATGCTGAGATCGGGCGTCCAAGCCGTGACGTGGCCTTCGCGGATTGATGTAGAGTGTTCATGTCATCACCTCGAGAGACGAGTTCGAACAAATGCCGCTGTTGAAAGGATCAGCAAGGCGAGCAGGATAAGGACAACGGCGATCGCCGATGCCATGCGCCAGTCGAGGGCCTCGCGAACGTAAAAGTCGACAAGGTTTGCCATCATAAGATCTTGCCGGCCACCAAGCAGGGATGGGGTGACAAAGCTGCCCATTCCAATCACCGAGGCCATCAAGCCGCTGGCAAGAACTCCGGGCAGGCTCAAGGGGAACGTGACTTTCCAGAAAACCTGCATGCCGGTCGCGCCCATGACTTCGGCCGCGTCGCGCAGCGCTTTGTCCTGGGAAAGCAGGCTGCTCAGGATCGGCAGGACTGAAAAGGGAATAAGCCAGTGCGCCATGCCAATGATGACGCCGGCCCTGTTGAAGATCATCGGGACGACCACATTGGTTCCCGAAATCGCCTGTAGCGCCTGGTTGATTATCCCGTTGGTTCCCAACAGGACTGTGAAGGCAAAGCTCTTCACCAAAATGCTCGTCCAGAACGGGAGCATGACCAGGATGATATACAGCCGGCGCTTTCGCTGCGGCATGCGCGAGAGATGATATGCGACAAAGTAGCCGCAGATCACGGAGATCAGCCCGGTCATGAAGCCGATTGAAAGCGTATTGATGAGGGCGCGATGGAATAGCGCCCCCGATACGAATTCCCGATAGGCCGAAAGCGTCCACGTGCCGTTTGTGTAGAAACTCGCCCTCGCAACGCCGAGCAACGGGACACAGAACACCAGCAACATGAAGACGGTCAGGGGAAGAAGAAAGGTCCCGAACCCAAGTGTTCTGATCATGATCGGGATGCGGCCACGATGGGCCTTACCAATCGTCGTATTTGTTTCCAGCGCGTGCATCGTCTGCATTGGCCCTCACTCCGTCGTCTGGTTCAGGTCAGCAGCCATTCCTTGAAGCGACGATCCAGCTGAAGAAACTTGTCCGCCCAGAATTCTTCCTTCACCAGCACCATCTTGGGATCGGTCGGACTGGGGAGAACGGCACGAACGTCATCAGGGAGCGTTTCCAGGACGCCTGGACGGACGGGAACTGATGCGTAGGCTTTCGCCAGATTGGCCTGGATGTCGGGCCGGCACGCGAACTCGATGTAGCGCATTGCCTGCTCCCGCCGTTTCGACCCCTTGAGGACGGAATAATATTGCGTCAGCAAAAGCGCCTGGTCGGTGGAAAAGTCCACGCTGAGACCTTCCTTTTTAGCGGTCGCAACACGGCCGTTATACGTGTAGGAGTAATCAATCTCACCGGCCGTCAGGAGGCTGATCGTCTGAGGCGTCTGATCGATCCACTTTGCTACGCGCGGTTTTACCTTGTCCAATGCAGCAAAGGCACGGTCGACGTCCAACGGATAGAGGTTGGCCGGTGAAACGCCATCCGCTAGCAATGCGAGTTCAAGTGTCTCCGAGACGCGAGTCCGCAGACCGATCTTGCCGGGATGTTTCTGGTCGTCCCAGAGATCGGCAAATGTCTTTGCCGGGCTCATCGTACGCTTCGGGTCGTAGGCGATCCCTCCGGCATAGATCAGGAACGGCATGCAATGGGGTGTCGCCCTGGCCACTAGATCCGACGTCTTGATGATCTTGGTATCCAGTTCCTCGAACAGGCCCTCTGCCGCGGCATTGAGGAGCGGTCCGCCGCTACCGTCCAAGACGTCCCATTCGAGATTGCCAGTTTGAACCTGCGCCTTGGCTTTCGCAAGGTCAGGACCATTGGCAATAGTGACCGCGATGCCCGTTTCCTTGGTAAATGGATCGACGATCACCTTCTGGACCACGTCGGCAAAGCTTCCGCCAAAAGTCACCATGACGACGGGGTCGGCGGCGCCCGCCTTCGAAGCTGAAAGCACGAAGGGGGCGGCAAGAAGCCCGGCGCCCATCCCGCTCAAAACCTGCCGACGGGTCGACGTCAGGAATCGCGATTGATCTACTTTTTTCATTGCTCTCTCCTCTTTGTTTTTCAGATCTGTAGTTTGATAGTTACCCGAGGGCGCTTCTGACTTCATTCAAGCCAGCCGTCGTTGTGCTTGGCGACGCCCTAGGGCCACAGGTCACCTCGGCAAAGACGTGATCCTGCATGACGGACTCGTTCAAGGTGACGCCGTAGCCAGGTGCGTCCAAAACAGACAGGGTCCCGTTAGAAGCACGGTTCTCGAAGGCCTCGGTCGCAACTTCGATGTACCCCGGAACAGCCGTCCAGTAGGGGAAGTGTTCCTGGATGTAGAAATTCGGGATGCAGGCGCTCATGTGGACCGCGATGCTGGCCCCGACTGAACTGGCACACACATGCGGCTGGACCTTAAGCCCGTATGAGTTGGCAAGGGCCGCGACCTTGATCGCCTCGGCGAAGCCCCCAACGTTGCCGATATCGGGCTGAAGGATACTGACAGACCGTGTTGCCAGCAGTTCCCGGTAACCGCCAAGAAGGTAATGCCGCTCCCCGGTCGCGATAGGGATATTGACGGCGCCTTTAATCTGGTTCATCGCCCCAACATCCGTAGGGTCGATAATTTCCTCGACAAACGAAATCCCGCAATCCTCGACTTCGCGACAAAATCGTATCGTGTCCGAAATCGAGAGGCCGCCCGCCAGATCGAGCATAAGGTCAACCTCCGATCCGATGACTTTGCGGACTTCACGCACCAGATTTACGGCTCGACCGACAGCATGACGATCATCAGAGCTACGATTTGACGGGTGCTGAAGGGTCCCGTTGGGCCGAATCCGTGCCAAAGGGTACATTTTAAGAGCAGGATGACCGTCCCTTACAGCGCCCTCGGCGCGTTGAAGAAGCTCAATCTCCGATGCTGCTCCAAAATACCAGCCGTTGGCGTAGTACGGTAGGCTCTCGCGCATCTTCCCGCCGAAAAGCTCATAGACTGGAACATTCAAGGCTCTCGCCTTGATATCCCAGAGCGCCTGCTCAATGGCGCTAAAAGCGGAGCCCGCGATCCCGCCGGGGTTCCTCAGCCAGAATGACTGATCATACATTTCAGCCACGATTGCGTTCAGGGAGCTCGGGTCTCTTCCGACGACGAAACGCTCGCAGAGGTCCTTGATCATGCCGGCTGCACTGGTCCCGCCGGAACCGTATGAGGGCGCTGCCTCGCCGAGACCGACAACTCCCGAATCCGTCTCAAGCTTGACAATGACCGGCTTCAGACCCTCGCCCTGGACGTGGTAGACAGTCGCGGATTTAACCCTCATCTTTTCATTGCCCTCCGATAGGCATAGCCATCCATGCGCGCGCTGATACACCCGCGTCAGTTGAGATCACGAAGTTGAACGGTGCGGTGTTCCCATCGCCATTTGCGACAAGACCCTTGAACGCTCTTCATCGGTGGCTGTTCTAGGCACTAGCTAAGTATTACATGGGAAAGATCGTCAAGCAGTGGGCAATCCCCTAGATTCGCACGTGATTTCAGATGCTTGATGCAGACTTTTTGTCTCACCCTGTCGCCCGTATGATAATGATTATAACTCCAGGTAATGATACCTGAGGGCTTTCACCGGATTAGCGCGCAAAATCTTCAGCTACCATCCCGCAGTTCGGTCTTCGGCAGCAGCGAGTGCCACCTTCCCGGCGAAGGTGAAGCTTTGCTTTGATTTTTGAATTTCGAGGAGGTCAGAGCGGACCTCGTTTTGCATCCATCGTCGAACCTTCTGGACAAGATCACTTGGGGGATACAAGTCGTTGGTAAGAAGGTTGTAGTTTGCACCGGAAGCCAAGAACGTATCCGAAGCAGCCAGCAGCTTTCCGGAGCGTATCAGCCTGGAAGTGACAGAGAGCCAGCCCAACACCACTCCTTGCCCGTTGATGGCAGACTCAAGCGCCACTGAGTAATCTGAGAAGTGCAGGTGCTTGCAGCCCTTGGGTAACGCGAAGCCGCTGCGTTTAGAGAAAGTCTCCCAATCGCACCAATGATCAGTCAGTGAGATCAGAGTATGCGGCCGGCGAGATGTCGGATTGTCGAGGGAGACGGTCCGACGCAGATACTCTGGCGACGCCATCGGCTGTATGATCTCGGGCAGATAAAGCGTTTCGCGACTTGTCGTTCGGCCCGCCTCCCACCGGCGAAGCCCGAGGTCGGCGAGCACCGGTCCGTCGCCCACGGCACCGGCTATAAGTTCAAAGCGTAGATCGACATCTGGGAAGATTTGCCGAAATTCGAACAAGCGTGGGATGAGCCAGTGCGACGCCATAGAAGATGAAATCGACAACAAGACCGAACTGCGGTCTCGTTGCGCGCGCCATCGCGCAAGAAGTCCGTCCACCGCATGGAACGCATCGGAAAGAACAGAACTGAGTTCGGAGCCTTTTTGCGTCAACCGGATCGTTGGTCCGGATCGTTGGAAGAGTTGTTCCCCGAGTTCCGTTTCGAGTGCAGCAATGGCCCGGCTGACCGCAGGCTGCGTGATCTGGAGCTCATTTGCCGCCTTCGAAAACGAATTCAGGCGCGCCGCTGCCTCAAAGGCGTAGAGTGTGTGGGGTGCTGGTCGTTTAGGCATCATGGTAAGACTCTATGCATCCCATCCTGGTTTCTGACATGTCCCACGGCCCGGCATCATTCCAGGACCGCACCGCGTTAGCCAACATCTTTTAATCTGCTTTCAATAAGCAGTCCGTGCTCGTCCATGATCGGGTGGGCGACCGAGACGATATGGGCATTGATGCGCTTCAGGTCGCGCAGCATGTCGAGATGCAGCGAGCTGGTCTGCAGGCTGTCGGCGCGGCCGTCGCGCAGGCGTTCCAGATGGCGTTCGGAGGACTGCTTTTCCATGCGGCGGACCTCGACCTTCACTTCCATCATCTGCTTGGCGAGCTTGAAGTCGCGGGTGACGAAGATCGTCTGGGCGATGCGCAGGTTGTCGATCGTCAGATGGAAGAGCTTCTTCAGCTCCTCATAGCCGTCCTCGGAGAATTTGAGGCCGAGCGAAGCCTTCTTGGTGACCTGCGGCAGCAGGCCCTTCTCGATGATGTCGCCGATATGTTCGAGATTGATCGCATAGTCGATAATGACGATCGAGCGGCGGCCGTTCTCTTCACTCAGGCCTTCGCGGCCGAGCTTGGAGAGATAGATCTTCACTTCCTGCTGCAGGCTGTCGACGCGCTTTTCCAGCGAGGGGATTTCCTTGAGCTTGGCGAGATCGTCCTTCTCGAAGGCGTCGGAGGCGCGCATCAGCATGCGCTCGATGAGATCCCCGACGCCGAGCGTTTCGCGGGTGGCGCTGGCGAGCGCCACGACCGGCGTCGAGAGTTCGCCCTGATCGAGATATTTCGGCGCATTGTCGGCCTGCACCTCTTCCGGGACCAGCCGCAGCATCAGCTTCGACAGCAGTTGCGAGAAGGGCCAGGCGAGTGCGGCAAGGATCAGGTTGAAGCCAAGATGGGCGTCGACCGGCAGCTTGGCGGGCGAGAGCGGCAGCATTTCCAGGATATCGGCGCCATAGCCTGCGAGCGGCAGCGCGACAGCGCAGCCGATGGCGCGCACGATCAGATTGCCGAGCGTGACGCGCTTTGCCGAAGGCGGGCCGGAGAGCGAGGCGACGACGGGGGGGATCGCGCCGCCGAGATTGGCGCCGAGCACCAGCACGATGATCAGGCCGGCCGAGAGGATGCCGGTCGAGGCGAGCGACAGGATCAGCACGACGGCGGCGAGGCTGGAGGAAGAAATGAAGGCGATGCCGGCGGAGAAGGCCAGCGCCACAGGCCAGGCATTGTCGAGCAGGCCGATGAAGGCGGCAAGCGCCGGCGACTGGCGCATCGGCTCGGTGGCGCTGCTGAGAAGATGCAGCGACAGCAGCATCAGGCCGATGCCGATCAGCGCCGTGCCGCCGCCCTGGCGGGAGGTCGAGCCGCTGCGATAGAGCACGATGCCGGCAAGGATGACGAGCGGCGACAGCCACTCGATGCCGGTCGCGACGATCCAGGCGGTGACGGCGGTGCCGACATTGGCGCCGAGGAGCACGATCTGCGCCATGCGCGGCTTGACGAGCTCACGTTCGACGAAGGAAGCGACCATCAGCGCCGTTGCCGTCGAGCTCTGCAGTGCGATGGTGGCGACGAAGCCCGAGACGAAGGAACGCAGGCCGCTCCGCGTGCCGGTCGCGAGACCGGTGCGAAGCTTGGCGCCGAAGGCCCGCGACACGCCGTCCTTCACCTGCGCGAGGCCGAACAGCAGCAAGGCTACTGCACCGAACAGATTAATCATGACGATTGTCGACGTCATCCCGCCACTCCTTGTTAACGAGGGGAGATCGCATCTGAACTTCAGACAGCGTGTGTTCCCGAGAGCCGCCGCCCGCCCACAACAGGTCCGCCAGGGACGAGCAGCAGCCTCTCTGGGAGGAGAATGCTGGCTCTACTGCACCGGCCGACAGATGAGGTTCGCCTATGGCGGCCTCACACTGGCGAGCATGATTGATATCGATCACGTTGGCAAGATAGTTTTGCATTCCCCGTTTTGTTCACTTTCAATATTTGGGGTCGTACGCGCTAAATTGCTGCAAAGCAGCACGTTTTGTCATGAAATCGTCATTTGACAAAGATCGATATCAATCATACACGTGATCGAAATAGGTCACAAAAGGGAAGCGCTTTGTGCTTACAATCGCCCAGGAACGTCAGGCAAGAATTGCGGAATTGCTGCGCGAGGAACAATTCCTGGCGATCAATACGCTTGCTGAGCGCCTTGGAATTTCACTTGCCACGGCCCGTCGCGACCTCGACGAACTCGAGCAGGCAGGTGTGCTGCGACGGACGCACGGCGGAGCTGTCAGCGTCAATCAGGTCGGGCAGGACACGACGCACGCTGCACGGTCAGTCTCGCGGCAAGCCGAGAAGGCCGCGATCGCTGCCGTTGCAGCGGGCATGATTGCTGAAGGTGACGCAGTATTTCTCGATGCAGGTACTACCGCGCTGGAAGTTGCGAAGATCCTTTCAGGCCGCAAGGGCCTGACCCTGATCTCGAATGGTCTCGACATCATTGCCGAGCTCTCACGCGGCGACGGAAACGGCATCTACTCAGTCGGCGGCGAATTCACCGATACGAACCGCTCGTATCGCGGACCGCTGGCGGAGAATTTCGTGCGCCAGTTCAATGCTGACAAGCTGATCCTGAATGCGAGTTCCATCGACCTTGATCGGGGGACGATCTGCACCTCGAACCCGGTCAACGCCAGCATCCAAAAGGCAATGATCGAAGTCTCGAGGCGCGTGATCGTTGTCGCCGATCATTCCAAGTTCACCAAATCGAGCCTCTCGGTCACCACCAGAATCGAGGACGTCGGCGTGATCATCACCGACGTCGGCGCCAAGTCGATCGTCGATACAGTGCCAGAAAAACTGCGGAGGAAGTTCGTCATCGCGAACTAAGGCTCGGTGCCGCCGCCGAATAGCAAGCCAGAATCTACTCTTAAGTCCGGGAGAGGACCAATGATCAAGACTGATCGCAGACGTTTTCTTATCGGCGCCAGCGTTGCTGCTTTGGCGTCGACGACGAGCATGAGACTTACCTTCGCAGCCGACCGCAAGGCGCTGAAGATCGGCGTGAACGGCTTGCCGTCATCGCTGGAGCCTATCAACGGGATCAGCAATACGGGCCCGCGTATCATCAACCAGATCTTTGACACTCTTATTCGTCGCGACTACTTCGCCGAAGGCGCGAAGGGCAACGGCATCAAGCTCGTGCCAGCACTTGCGGAGAGCTTTGAACGCATTGATGACAAGTCGGTCCGCTTCAAGCTTCGCCAAGGTGTCAAATTCCACAATGGCACCGAGATGACTGCCGAAGATGTTGCCTTCACCTTCTCGTCCGAGCGCCTTTGGGGCGACGAGGCAATCAAGACTGTGCCGAACGGCCGCAACTTCTCGCCCAACTGGGACGAACCCGTTGTCGAAGACAAATACACGGTCGTCCTGCGTACCAAGACCCCGTCCTATCTCATAGAGAAGTACCTGGGCTCGTGGCTTGGCCCGATCGTTCCGAAGGAATATTACAAGAGCCTTGGCGCGGTTGCTTTTGGCAACAAGCCGATCGGTACCGGCCCCTACAAGTTCAAGGAACTCGTTGCCAACGATCATGCCACGCTGGAGGCGAACGATGGCTATTGGGGCGAAAAGCCCACGGCTTCGTCAATCACCTACCAGGTTGTTGCCGAGCCGGCGACCCGTGTCGCCGGCCTTATCAGTGGCGAATACGACATCATCACGACCCTTACGCCGGACGACATGGCGCTGATCGATGGATACGACGACCTCGAAACGCGCGGGACGCTGATCGAAAACGTTCACATGTTCACCTTCAATTTCAACAATCCGGTCGTCCAGTCCAAGGCATTGCGCCGGGCGATGTCGCTCGCCATCAATCGGCCGCTGATGGTCGAGGCATTGTGGAAAGGCAAGGCGTCAATCCCGAACGGCTTCAACTTCCCGAGCTATGGCGCAAGCTTCGATCCAAAGCGCAAGCCGATGGAATACAACGTCGAGGAAGCCAAGCGTCTGGTGAAGGAAAGCGGCTACGACGGCAAGCCGATCACATACCACACCATGGGCAACTACTACGCCAACGCAGTTCCCGCGCTCATGATGATGATCGAAATGTGGAAGGCTGTCGGCATCAACGTCGTTCCGACGATCTACGCACCGGGAACGACTCCAAAGGACAGCGACATCATGATCCGCAACTGGTCGAACGGCCAATGGCTGACCGATGGTCTGACGACGATGGTTTCCGAGTTCGGTCCGGGCCGTGGCATCCAGAAGCGCTGGGGCTGGAAAGCGCCGGCCGAATTCAACGAGCTCTGTGACAAGGTCGCGCAATTGAAAGACGGCGAGGAACGCTCTGCAGCGTTCAACCGCCTTCGCGATATTTTCGAAGACGAGGCGCCGGCCGTGCTGCTCTACCAGCCCTTCGACGTCTACGCGGCGCGCAAGACCGTCCAGTGGAGTCCGGTCTCGTTCGAAACGATGGAGTTCCGGGGCAACCTGAACTTCAAATAAGACAACGCGATGATCAAGGAGCGGTGCGTGGAGGATGCGCACCGCTTCCGGGAGGAAGATATGCCTAGATTGCTAACGGTCCAGGATCTTGTCGTCGAGATGCCGGGTCGCAACATCAAGATCCTGAACGGCGTGAGCTTTTCCCTGGATACCGGCCAGACCCTCGGTCTTGTCGGCGAATCCGGCTGCGGCAAGAGCATGACCTGTTATGCCATCGGCAACATGCTTCCGCACGGGCTCGCCCAAACGGGCGGCTCCGTTGATTTATCAAGCAATGCGACCCCGAGCAAAGCAGGTAAACCGAAGATCTCCATGATTTTTCAGGATCCGACGAGTAGCCTGAACCCTGTTCACACGATCGGATACTACCTTGAATCGGCGCTTCACCGCCATCAAGGTCTCAAGGGGAGTGACGCTCGAATGGAAGCGATGCGCCTTCTTGAGCGTGTCGGTATCGACAGGGTCAAGAGCAGGCTGCGCTCTTACCCACATCAGTTTTCCGGCGGCATGAACCAGCGCGTGATGATCGCTCATGCCCTTGCGGCTAAGCCTGAGCTCCTGATTGCCGACGAACCGACGACTGCGCTCGATGTAACAATGCAGGCGCAGATCCTTCACCTTCTCGAGGAATTGAAGGCAGAAACAGGAATGGCGCTCATCATCGTCTCCCACGATCTCGGCGTCATCGCTCGCTTAGCCGACGAGGCAGCGGTCATGTATTGCGGGAAGATCGTTGAAACCGCTCCGGTGGAAGATCTTCTTGCGCGACCTGCCCATCCTTATGCGCGCGCCCTCATTGACTGCATGCCGAGCATCGATGCGAGCGATCTTGAGCCGCCCGTTCCGATCCCCGGATCTGTCCCGCTCCTCGATTGCCTTCCCCATGGTTGCTACTTCCACCCTCGCTGTTCGCGCGCGAGCTCTCAGTGTACAGCACAGTTTCCTTCTTCAGCCATTGTCGGGCCTGCACACCAGGCAGCATGCTACCATCCGGTGGCAGCATGAGCACGCCCATCCTGAGAACGAAGGACCTGTCGAAGGCGTTTGGGCACAAGACCAGCCTGTTCTCGAGGTCACACAGCTTTTTCGCGTCAAGATCGATCGACCTTGATCTTGCTGCCCGCGAGAGACTGGGGATTGTCGGGGAATCCGGCAGTGGCAAGTCTACGCTTGGCCGCCTCCTCCTTGGCTTGACGCCGCCCACTTCGGGAGAGATCTGGTTCGAAGGCATCAATCACAAAGACCGTACCGCTCGCGACTGGCTGCAGTTTCGAATTCAAACCTCTCTCGTACAGCAGAACCCCCTTTCTGCGTTGAACCCGCAGATGACAGTCGGCAAACAGGTCTCTGAAGCGCTTCTGGTTCATCGCATCGCCAACCGCGCCGATGCCTATAAGCGGGTCGGCGCGATGTTCGAGCGAGTCGGCCTGTCGGCTACCATGATGGACCGCTATCCCCACCAGATGTCCGGCGGGCAAAGGCAACGTGTCGTTATCGCGCGTGCGCTGATCCTCAACCCGAAGCTGGTCGTGTTTGACGAGGCGGTTTCCGCGCTGGACGTCTCCGTCCAGGCTCAGGTCGTAGCGCTGCTGCGAGAGTTATGGCAGGAACTCAACCTCGCCTATGTCTTCATCACACATGATCTTCGCATCGTTCGCCATCTCGTCGACCGCATAGCAGTGATGTATCTCGGCCGTGTTGTCGAAACAGGTGATATCAGGTCAGTCTATCACTGGCCAAGGCATCCATACACCCGTGCCCTTCTTGCTTCGGTCCCGACAATGAACCCGGCTGTACGCAACATCGTGCCGCCTATCAAAGGCGAGCTCGACGTTACGAAAGCCTTGCACGGCTGCCCATTCCGCTCACGGTGTCCGTTCGCCATCGAAAGATGTTCGTCGGAGACACCGCACCTGCGCCCAGTCGGGGGACAACAGGTCTCGTGTCATCGTGCTGAGGAATTTCCTCAGTCCATCACATCGCCGGTGGCGGAATTACGCGAGGAGATCGTGTGATGGGGGCGTTCATCTTAAGCCGCCTTTTCCGGGCTCTCGTAGTCCTCGTTTCAACAGTAACTGTTGTCTTCATCGTGCTGCGAATTAGTGGCGACGCCGCGCAGCAAATGCTTCCCGACACAGCCAGTCCCGAGGCGCTGACCGCGTTCCGCGCCAAATGGGGCCTCGACCGTTCGATTTTCGAGCAATACTTGATTTACGTGTCGAACGCTTTGCAAGGAGATTTCGGCACATCCTATGCGGACGGACGTGAGGTCTTTGTCATAGTCAGTGAGCGTATTCCGAAGACACTTCTGCTGACAGTCTCCGCTTTCATACTCAGTATCGCCCTTGGGATACCGGCAGGAATCCTTGCGGCGGTGCGCCGGGAATCTCCGGTGGACAAGGGTGTCATGGCAGGCGCCGTGCTCGGCTATAGCGTGCCGAACTTCCTGCTCGGTCTTGTGTTTGTCTTCGTTTTTGCCGTGTGGCTCAGGATCCTTCCGAGTTCAGGAAGTTCGACGTGGAGCCATATGATCCTTCCTGTCGCGACCTTCGCCTTGTTCAACGCCGCCGGCATAGCCCGCTTCATGCGGTCTACGTTGATCGACGTCCTTGGCCAACCTTATATTTCCGCTGCGCGCGCGGACGGCATTCCTAACTGGGAGATCATCCTTTTCCATGCGTTGCCCAATGCGGCTATCCCGATGATCACGACCCTTGGGTTTACCGCTGGCGGCCTTCTGGGCGGCGCCGTTCTCATTGAGCCGGTGTTCGCCTGGCCGGGATTGGGGAGCGGGTTCGTCGCAGCGACAAGCAGCGGTGATCTTGCCGTCGTCCAGGCGATGATTCTCCTGTTCACTGCTTTCATGGTGACCATCAATCTCACCGTCGATGTCCTCTATGCCGTTCTCAACCCCAAAATCAGGATGCAGTGACATGGCGACGGCGGTAACTTCCCGACTGAGCAAGCGCAGCTTCTGGGCACCGTTCCAGCGTATGCCGACAAGCATTGGCCTGTGCTGCGCTTGGATCTCTGTTGTTATCTTCGTGGGGATCGCTGCAAGGTGGGTAGCCCCGTACGAGTATCTGCATCAAGACCCGCTGGCACGTTTTTCGAAGCCATTTATCTCTGCTGCGCACATGCTGGGCACCGATTATCTGGGCCGTGATGTGGTGAGCAATTTGCTGGTCGCCACGCAGACGACCCTGATGATTGCGATCATCGGATCGCTCATCTGCGCCATCATTGGTACGAGCCTTGGTCTCCTTGCTGCCCATTTCGGCGGATGGGTCGATAACGCGATCATGGGCTTTTCCGACGCAATGGCCTCCATCCCCTTTATCATTGTCGCGCTCGGCGTGCTGGCCATCTTTGGGTCGAGCCCCCTCCTCTTTGTCTTCCTCGTGGGGTTCGCGAACTGGGAGCGATATGCGCGTCTGACAAGAGGCTTGGTTCTCAGTGCCAAAGAGGAAGGTTATGCAGAAGCCGCCCGCATCGTTGGCGTTCCACCGATGCGCATCTACCTGCGGCACATGCTTCCAAATATAGCCGGCCCCCTCATTGTTCAGTTCACCGTGAACTTCCCCGAGATCATCCTTCTTGAAAGCGGGCTGAGCTTTCTCGGTCTTGGCATTCAACCTCCTGCTACCAGCCTTGGCTTGATGGTCGCCGATGGGCGCAGCTATCTCGCGATCGCCTGGTGGTTGGTTGCCTTCCCAGGGGCAGTGATCGTCCTGACGACACTGTCGATCAGTCTGCTTGGGGACTACCTCCGCGATCGCTTCGATGCACGGCTACGATAATGAAAGGAATTAGAATGAACCCGCTGAGAATGACGCCGGGGACCATGCGTCTTGCCGGACATAGGGGCCATAGTGAAGGCGCTCCGGAAAATACCTACGCTGCGTTCCGAGCGGCGCGGGAATTCGCAGGCCCCGGGGTTACCTGCGAGACTGACCTTCGCATCACCAGCGATGGCGAGCTTGTGCTGATCCATGACGAGACTGTCGACCGCACCACCAACGGGCACGGCCTGGTAAATAAGCTGACCTATTCGGAAATCGCTGCCTTGAGCGCGGGCTCGTGGTTTGGCGAGGCGTTCGCTGATGAGCGTCTGCCACGACTTCGCGAGGCGCTTCAGTTTGCTCGCGAGCACAAGATAATCTATCAGCTGGAACTGAAGACCTACGGTCAGGACGACTTGTTCTTCCCGAAGCTGAAAGCTCTGATCGACGAACTTGGCTGCGCTGAGCTCTTGCAATTCTCCTCTTTCGACTTCGTGCAATTACGCGCCCTGAAGAAGGCGATCCCGGAAGTTCCCACTGTCGGCCTCTCGCACTCGCGCTTGATCGACCCGGCAGCGATTGCGATCGAAGCCAATGTTGATGCGATCAACCTCGAGATTCATCATTTCCCGAGCGGCGAAGCAATGCAGCTGCATGCAGGCGGGATCGCCACCTTCCTCCATGTGCCTCCGCCCAGCAAGCTGAAAACTCTGAAATCCTACGGCGTCGATATCGAAGCCGACGTGGTCGCGTGGATCCGGGATGGTCAGCTCGACCAGCTGATCAGCAATGACGTTTCGCAAGTGGCCAGGCTCAAGGCTGAAGCCAATGGCTGATAGGCAATTGCAGACTGCAATGGAAGTGATCGTCGAGGACATCGCGCGCAGGGCGGGAGAATTGGCGCTTTATCACTTCCGCTCCCTCGCCGATCTGCCGGTCGAGAAAAAGGGACATCTCGACTTGGTCACCAAGGCCGATCGTGAAGTGGAAGACTTTCTGATCGCAGAGCTGCGCAAGGCATTTCCCGGTGACGGCCTGTTCGGAGAAGAAGGCGGCGAAATACTCGGAACGTCGGGGCGGATCTGGGTGATTGATCCGATCGACGGAACCTTCAACTTTGTTCGGGGTGGCCAGAATTGGGCAATTTCGATCGGCCTCTATGAGAACCGCCGGCCGACCTTTGGCGTCATCTTCGCGCCTGCCCGTGACCTGATGCTGGTAGGCGGTATTTCCGTGCCGACGCGGCTGAACGGAAAGCCGATGTCGCCACTCAAGCCTCTCGACATGTCGCAGGCCGCCATGAGCTTCGGGATCCATCCGACTGTCGCCACCAGTGATCGGCTCGAGCTCATGCGTTTCGTATCAGATGAACTGCAGATCAGCTTCCGCATCTGCGGCTCGGCGACCGCATCCTTCATTGAGGTCGCGCTCGGAGAGACGGACGGTTATCTCTCGCTCGGTGATTCAACCTGGGACGTCATGGCCGCACTGCCCATCCTGGCTAATCTCGGCGTCTCTCATACGATCGACTGGGATCAGATCGAGCTTTCTGAAAAACTTCGATTTGCCTGCGGAAGTGACGACTTCGTCGAGCAATTGCGTCCGCTGCTGCAAAATGTTTCCAGGGTGGCTTAGCGAGAGATCAAGAGCCAGTTGGAGATTTGCGCGGCTCATGCCATTTGAAAGATCGAAACAGGCCGCCCTTTCGCAACTCGCGCTTGTCGCGGATAAGCTCTGCCGAGGAGAGATCCTCTGGCAGTATGCAGCCATCTGCTATCGGCATACTGGTCGGAGCGATGGTTCGGTCGAAGTGCTGTTGATTACCAGTCGAGACAGCGGCAGGTGGGTTATTCCCAAGGGCTGGCCGATGCGGAAGAAAAAGCCGCATGAAGTCGCAAGCCGGGAGGCCTGGGAAGAAGCCGGAGTCAGGGGCCGCATTCGTAAGAAGCCATGGGGATACTACACTTACGTAAAAAAACTCGACGGCGGCGAATTGGTCCCGGCCATGGTGCAGGTGCATCTGATTGACGCGCGAGAGATCGACAACGAGTTCCCGGAACGAGACCAGCGAAGACTTGAATGGTTTGCGCCTGCCATCGCGGCGTCCTCGGGCAGCGAACCGGAACTGCGCGGCCTGATCACGAAGCTCGAACAACGTGAGAAGCGTCGCTTTCGATCATCGCCGGAGACCTTAGACGACGCTACCCTCATTTTGCGCAAGGAGACAGACTGTGGACAAAGGGTTGCTCAGAAAAACGGCGGACTTGCGCGGCGTCGCTGACATTCGTCTGGTAACTCTGGAAGACGGGCCCGGCAGAGGACAGCGTCTCCTCATCGGCCGCAATGCGAATGGGGTCAGGTTCGAGGTTGCCGTCGACCGCGGCTTCGATATCTCAGAGGTTTCCTACAAGGGCTTCAATATTGGTTGGCAATCCCCGGCGCAGATGCCGTTCCCTTTGCACGATCCAGGGTCGGAGGAAGGCTGGGGGTTTTTGCGCAACTTCGATGGTTTCATGGTCACATGCGGTCTCGACCACTTCAGCCGTCCTCACGAAGCCGACGTCAGCCACTACAACCACCCACACCTCAAGACGAGAAAGATGCCGCTTCATGGACGAATCTCGGTCGAAAAGGCGCGGTTGCTGAGCTACGGCGTGGACGCGGAGAGCCGTGAAATTTCAAGCGAGGCAATCGTGAGGCAAGCAAGCCTATTCGGTGAAACCCTCGAGTTGCGTCGCAGGATCAGGCTTCCAGTGTTCGGCTCGGAGTTGATCGTGGAGGACACGGTGACAAACCGTGGCTTTCGCCCGACTGACCACGCCCTCATGTATCATGTCAATTTCGGCTATCCATTTCTTGACGACACTCTGACGGTTGAGGGTCTGCCGGATCCACTTCTTTCCGAGCTTCGATCTTACCCTCCACGTCCCTCCGATGATTTCGGCGAGAAGGTCGATGTCGTCGACAGCCGTATTACTCCGCACCAGGCCCCTGTCGTTCTGCGCAACGAGCAATGCGGGATCGGAGTATCATTCGACTATAGTCAGGCGACCCTTCCTAAGCTCGCGGTGTGGCGTGCTTATCAATCGGGGATCTTCGCGCTGGGAATCGAGCCGAGGACCGATCTTCGGGCCGGCGATCAACGATTGCTGGGACCGGGAGAAAGCCGACAATATTATCTTCGGATCGGTGTCGCTGAACTCAAGTAGGTTGCTGTTTGCGAGTGGCAAAAAATGCCGCAAAATGGACCGGCAGGTGCACAGGTAGTCAAGAAAATTGCCAGTCATTGTCACCGCGGGCGAGACAAGCATATGCCACCACCACCCCCGCTCGGTGCGCGCCCTAGGCCGCGCGGACCAACATTTCAATAAAGGCGCGCACCGCCGGGTTGGTGCGTCGGCTTTGCGGCCAGACGGCGGTGACGTTGTGCCGCTCGACGGAAAACTCGGTAAGGATCGGCGTCAACTGCGCGCGGTTGACCCAGGCGGTCGCGGCAAAGCTCGTGGCCATTCCAATGCCTGCGCCTGCCGCGATTGCGGTCATGACGCCTTCACTTGCATCGACTACAATACCTGATGATGGAACGATTTCGACCTCACGTTCCCCGATCCGGAACGGCCATCGGAAAAGCTGGCCCGTGCTTTTGTAGCGTAAGTTGACGGTTTCGTGCTCGACTAACTCGTCAGGATGTCGTGGGGTACCGTGCTCGGCCAGGTATTCAGGCGATGCGTAACAACACAGCCGATGTGGGGAGAGACGCCGAGACAGAAGGCGTGAGTCGTCAAGGTCCCCTATGCGGATCGCTAGATCGACCCCTTCGGCAATCAGGTCGATCATATGGTCGCTGAGCCGCAAGTCGATCGTCACGCTTGGGTACCGCTTCCTGAACTCCGCAACGGTTGGAGCGATGACATGAAGGCCAATCGGTAGGGAAGTCGCAATTTTAAGGTTTCCAGAGGGTGCAGCGCGGGCCGCCTTTGCCACTTGCTCGATTTCCTCTGCGTCTCGCAAAAGCTGAAGGGCCCGCTCATGCAATTCCCGCCCCTCGGTGGTCAGCGTCAACGAGCGCGTCGTGCGGGTGAAAAGGCAAACCCCAAGCCGATCTTCAAGCCGCTGAACGCTCTTGCTGACAGCCGACGGAGAAATGGACAGCGATCGGGCTGCAGCCGTGTAGCTGCCCAACGATCCAGCCTTCGCAAAGGCGATGAGACCCGTCAGCCTGTCCAAACCGATTTGTTCCGTCATGGAATTACTAAAGCGAATAGTAGCGCAATTATCAATATGCACGGCCTTCCCTATTTCCTTGGAGACAAAGAATTCAAGTGACGAGGTTACGATGACTGAGATGATGGAAGCAGTCCGGCTGCATGAATTTGGTGGCCCCGATGTTCTCGTGTACGAGGATGCTCCTCGACCTGCACCAGCGAGCGACGAAGTTCTGGTCCGTGTTCACGCTGCCAGCATCAACCCTCCCGACCTTTATCTGCGAGACGGCTACCGAGCATTGCCTCCTGAATGGCGGCCGAATGCAACGTTTCCGCTGATCCTGGGAACGGACGTGTCGGGGGCCGTCGCTGCAGTGGGTGAAGATGTATCCGAGTTCGGCATTGGCGATGAGGTTTATGCCATGGTCCGCTTCCCGGATGATCTGATGAAAGGCAGCGGTGCATACGCCGATTATGTCAGCGTGCCCGCATCGGAACTCGCAAAGAAGCCATCGGGGATCGATCATCTTCATGCGGCCGGCGCGCCGATGTCGGCTCTTACGGTCTGGCAGTTTCTTGTGGAGCTTGGCCATGGCTTCGCCAATCCTTTTCAATCTTTGCCCCATGCGCCGATTCCGCTTGCGGGCAAACGCGTCCTGATCAATGGCGCAGGTGGCGGCGTCGGCCACCTTGCGGTCCAGATTGCAAAATGGAAGGGGGCTGACGTCACCGCCGTCGCTTCGGGCAAGCATGAGACGCTTCTTCGCGAACTTGGTGCCAACCAGTTCATCGACTACACCAAGAGGTCCATAGAAGACGTCGCACAGGATTTCGATCTGGTGATGGATGCCGTGGGAGGCGCGAACATCGAACGCTTCTTGAAGGTCATCAAGCCGGGCGGGGCTCTCTTCCTCGTCAACCCCTTGGGCTTTTCCGGTCACGAGGAGGCGACAAAACGCGGGATCATCGTCTCGTCCGCACAGGTTCGCTCAAGCGGCGCGCAACTGGGCGAGATCGGTCGATTGCTCGACGACGGTACGCTTCGCGTGGTCATCGACAGCGAGTTTCCCTTAGCGCAGGCATCTGCTGCCCATCAGCGCGCCACGCAGGGAAGCATTCAGGGCAAGATCGTCCTCAGCGCGGTTTGATGGACATTAGGTCAGGCGGCTGCATTCAGCTGCTGACACTCTACAGATAAGGCAAGCATCATGCTGATAATAATGGGATACATGCACATCGATCCTGCCGAGGTTCTGCAATTTGTTGCGGAACTGAAGGATCTTGCGGTCGTGACAAGACAGCGGCCCGGCAACATATTTTACGACGCCGCACTTGCCGATCCCGAGGCGGGTACGCTGCTGATCGCGGAACGTTGGGTCGATCAGCAGGCGCTAAGCGCTCATCTCGATGCGGAAGACACCAAAGCTTTCGTTGCGCGCTGGCAGGGACGTGTGCGGGGCGATATAAGGAAGTTCGACGCGACAAATGAAAGAGGCTTGATGGATTGAAGGATTGTCTCGGCCGCTCGGCCGGCATTCTCGACAAACCTTCACGACATTTCAGGTGCTGGCCGCCGGCCAGTCATTGGCGGGCTCCTCGATTTGACCTTCCGATGCGTCATCCGCCGGGTCTGGATCACGTTCATTGGCACCCCGAAGGCGCTCGATTTCCTCGACCGCGGCCTGAAAAACATCGGCCTGCCGCGCTCCGGAAACGACCGCCTGATCCACCAGGTTCGCAAGACCGCTTCGAAACTCTTCGCGCCAGTCAGCCATCGTTCAGTTTCCTTCTTTTAATTGGTTTGTCGGATAGCTCGATCCAGACGGGCGCATGATCGCTGGTGTGCTCCCAGCCGCGCACGTGTTTGTCGACTTCTGCTTTTTTCAAGCGTGCAGCGAGGTCGGGGCTGAGCAAAAAGTGATCGAGCCTCAGTCCGGCGTCGCGCGCGTAAGCATTTCGGAAATAATCCCAGAAGGTGTAGATGCGCTCCCCGGGATGCAGTTCACGCAGCGCATCCGTCCAGCCCTGGCCGACCAGTTTGCGAAACGCTTCACGCACTTCGACGCGAAACAGTGCATCGTCCGTCCAACGCTCGGGTTTGTAGACATCGAGTTCTGTCGGCATGACATTGTAGTCACCGACCAGCACGACCGGCACCTCAAGCTCCAGCAATTTGGCGGCATAGTCATACAAGCGCTGAAACCAGCGGAGCTTGTAGTCGAACTTCGGGCCAGGATAGGGATTGCCGTTTGGAAGATAGAGGCCGCCAATCACCACCCCATCCACGATGGCCTCGATATACCGGCTTTGCTCATCTTCTGGCTCTCCCGGAAGACCTTTACGCGTCAGGTGCGGCTCGTGCCCGCGCGCGAGGATGGCAACTCCGTTCCAGGATTTCTGGCCATGCCAGACAGCACCATAGCCGGCGGCCGCGATAGCCTTGGCAGGGAATTTGGCGTCGGGTGCCTTCAGCTCCTGGAGGATGACCGCATCCGGCTCCGCCTCGTGCAGCCACCGAAGCAGAAGATCGAGGCGACCGTTTACGCCATTGACGTTATAGGTCGCGATCTTCACTTGCGCTTGTGATCGCCCTTGTCGCCCTCACCCGGCTTGGCATCGTGCTTCGCGTCATGACGCTTGTCGGCGGACAGGGAACGGCCGACATCGACGGACTCCTTGAACTTGCCCTCTTCGTCTCGGCGGACGTAGCGTTTGTCGGTACCGGTATCGATGAGCTCACGCTTGCTCATGGGACTCTCCTGCGGTTGCGATACGTCAATAACTCGCGAGGCTACGAAAAGATGCATCGATTCCAGCAGCTTGATCCTGCTCCCCAGGTTGCATCGAAGAACTGAATCAAGTCATTGAAAAAGAGTCGCTTTTCGGGCCGGAACGATTCGCTCACTGATCCGGTTGAATCGCCAAAGTTGCGTTTCGTATGGAGAGTTCGATGGCAGGTCAGCGCGCCCAGTGGAAAGGGTTCATAAAGTTTGGCGAGGTCTCGGCCGGGGTCGCACTCTACACCGCAGCTTCGACATCGGACCGCATCACCTTCAACACGATCAACAAGGCGACCGGAAACCGGGTCAACCGCGTCTTCATCGACAGCGAGACCGAAGAGCTCGTCGATAAGGAAAAGCAGACAAAGGGCTTCGAGATCGAAAACGGCCAATACATCGTCATCGACCCTGACGAGGTCGCCGCGACAATCCCCGAAAGCAACAAGACGCTTGAGATCGAGGCGTTCATCCCGTGCTCTGATGTCGATGATGTCTACTTCGACAAGCCCTACTACCTGACCCCTGACAAACTCGGATCCGAAGCCTTCGCGGCACTGCGCGACGGGATGCGCAAGTCGAAGGTCGCGGCAATCGCCAGGACGGTGCTGTTCCGGCGGATGCGAACGGTCTTGATCCGCCCGCACGGAAAGGGCCTGATCGCCACCACCCTCAATTACGACTACGAGGTCCGCTCGTCGAAAAAGGCATTCGAGGAGATGCCGAAGATCAAGATCGAGGGTGAGATGCTCGATCTGGCGAAGCACATCATTTCGACCAAGAAGGGTGACTTCGATCCCGCCAGCTTTGATGATCGATACGAGGCCGCGCTGGAAGAACTCGTCAAGGCCAAGATCGAGGGCAAGTCGATACCAAAGCGCAAAAAAGTCGAGGTTTCCAAGCCGAACGACCTGCTTGCCGCCCTACGGGAGAGCGCTGGCATGATGAAGGCGACCGACGAAAAACCGAAACGCACTGCGGCCAATGCCAACAAAGGCGTAGGCCGTAAGAGCGCCTCGCGCGGAGCTGCGGCGAAGTCCACCGCTTCCAAGGCGGCCTCGCAGCGCAAGTCGGCTTGAGGAGGTGGGTACCATGGCACTGCGTCCATACTGGAAAGGATACCTCAAGCTCTCCCTCGTCACCTGCCCCGTGAGCATGACCCCCGCGACGTCTGAATCTGAAAAGGTCAGGTTCCACACGCTCAACAAGGACACCGGCAACCGGGTCGTTTCCCGGTATATCGATTCCGTCACGGGCAAGCCGGTGAAGGATGAAAACGAGGCAAAGGGATATGCTCGCGGCGAGAACGACTATGTCATCCTGACCGAAGACGACCTCGATAACGTCGCCCTCGATACGGTGAAGACGATCGACATCGCGAAGTTTGCGCCCGCCGACAGCATCGAGTGGGTCTACCTGGAAAAGCCGCATTACCTAATGCCCGACGATGCCGTCGGCAATGAAGCCTTTGCGGTGATCCGCGACGCGATGAAGGCGGACAAGGTCGTCGGGATTTCGAAGCTTGTCATCGGTCGTCGCGAGAAGGCGGTGGTTCTCGAACCCCGGGATGAGGGAATCGTACTCTGGTCCCTGCGTTTCGGCGACGAAGTGCGGCCCGAAGAAAACTATTTCGAGGATATCGACGACGAGGTCGATCCTGATCTCATTCCTCTCGTCCAGAAACTGATCAAGCAGAAGACAAAGCGCTGGTCACCCGACATGGTCAGTGACCCGATCCAGGAGAGCCTCCTCAAGCTTATTGAGGAGAAGAAGAAGGCGCTCAAGCCGAAGAAGTCGACAAAGAGCAGAAAAGCGGAAGACGTCGAACCGAAGTCCAACGTGGTGAACATAATGGACGCGCTTCGCAAATCGGTTTCTGCCGAACTGAAGAGCCGGAAGGCTGGCTGAGACGATCGACGAGGCAGGCGTCATACACTGCGAACCAGCCCTTCTCTTTTCAACAACTGCCAGATGCCATCACGGACGGTTCATAACGTCCGCATGGCTAACAGCATGCTCGTACAAGGCGGTTTTCGTTGCATCCTTCACGAAGGCTGCCCCGGAACAAGGTGGCGGCAACCGTGTTCATCCGGGCAGAGCTCATCAAACAAGGATGCAACGGATGAAGACACTTGGTGTCGCCTACGCCGGAACGCTGATTTCATTTCTGCTCATCGATGCAATCTGGCTCGGTATCGTTGCCAAGAATTTCTATCGCGAACAACTCGGGGACATGATGCTGCCGTCACCGAATTTTGCGGTTGCTGCTGTATTCTATCTCTTCTTTGCGATCGCCATCGTGATCCTCGCGGTCCGTCCCGGTCTGGAGGCCGACTCAGTATGGACGACCGTTGGTTATGGGGCAATACTGGGGATCGCGGCCTATGGAACCTACGATATGACCAACCTCTCGACGCTGAAGAACTGGCCGGTCACGCTGACGATTGTTGATCTGGCCTGGGGTACGGTCCTGACCGCCGCTGCGAGCGCATGCGGCTACGCGGCAGCCCGTCAGTTCGGGTAGCAGGCGGTGATCTTCTTCACCGCAGACACGCATTTTGCGGATCCACGCGTGTTGCGCATCGACCGTCGTCCTTTTCCGGACATGGCATCGCATGATGCGGCTCTCGTCGACAACTGGAATGCCGTGGTCGGGCAGGATGACGACGTCTGGCATCTCGGCGACTTCATGTCGGTGAAAGGCGGCAACTGTGCGGCTTTGCTTGGGAAACTGAACGGGAGGAAACACCTGATCGTTGGGAATAATGATCCGGAGACGACGACGGCATCTAAGGGGTGGGCCAGCGTCCAGCACTATGCCGAATTCCGCGAGGGTGGCCATCACCTGATCCTGTGCCACTACGCATTCCGGACGTGGAACCAGATGGGCAAAGGATCGATCAATCTCCACGGCCACTCGCATGGTCGGCTAAAATCCGCTCCGCGCCAGTTCGATGTCGGTGTCGACGCGCAGGGTTTGAAGCCGGTAAGCCTGGCCGAAATCCTCAATTCCAGGACAAGGACGAAAAGCAGAGAAACCGAAGCCATAGCATTTGCTTGAGACGATAAGCGCTTAGACGCCGACAAGATCCTCCCAGGCATCGTCACCGGTTGGGTCCAGTTCGAATGTCCTCCACCGGCTGGCGAACGATTTCTCTTCCCAGTCGTTTGACGACTCAAACGGATGGAGACAAGAACGATGACCGCAGCATTTACCGCAGCAAAGCAACGCGAAATCCAGGAACAGGTCGCTGAGGCGGATCAGCAGGAGGCTTCGCCCGAGCCTCGTGCGATGCAAGCCGGTGCCCGTCGATACCCCGAACCGCCGTTTCCAGAGCAGCATCAGGACAAGCCCGGCGACGAAGCCGCCCTTGTGCCGGCGACGATGTACGACGCGCCGTTCTATATCGGCTCAGCCAAGCTTAAGGACAAGGTCGCGCTGATCACCGGAGGCGACAGCGGTATCGGGCGATCCGTGGCGGTGCTGTTTGCCCGGGAAGGCGCCGATATCGCGATCGTCCACCTTGACGAGGATGCCGACGCCGAGGAGACGGCAGCCGCCGTCGAGAAGGAAGCTCGCCGCTGCCTGGTGATCAAGGGCGACGTGAAGGAATCCGCTTTTTGCCGCGACGCCGTCGAAAGGACCGTATCCGAATTCGGGAAGCTCGATGTCCTGGTGAACAATTCTGCCTTCCAGGTCCACACCTACGACATCGTCGACCTGACCGAGGATCATTTCGACGAAACTTTGAAGACAAATCTCTACGGCTATTTCCACATGACACGCGCCGCGGTTCCGCATCTCAAGAACGGCTCGGCGATCATCAACACGGGATCCGTCACCGGTTTTGACGGCGAAAAGACGCTGCTCGATTACTCGATGACCAAGGGCGGCATCCACGCCTTCACTAGGTCACTCGCATCGCAGCTCATCCCCAAAGGCATCCGCGTCAACTGCGTCGCCCCTGGCCCCGTATGGTCACCGCTTAATCCAAGCGACAAGGAGCCCGACAAGGTCGCCCAGTTCGGCTCCGGCACGCCAATGAAGCGCCCGGCCCAGCCGGAAGAAATTGCGCCGGCCTATGTCTTCCTCGCCTCACCGCAATGCTCAAGCTATATCACCGGCGAGATCTTGCCGATCGTCGGAGGGTATTGAGGATGGCACCCATCAGCGAACGACAGGGTTCATGCCGATGCGGTCGGGTCTCGTTCGCCGTGAAAGGCGAGCCGACACGCATTGGCATCTGCCACTGCACCGATTGCCGCGTCGAGAGCGGATCGGCTTTCACCTATTTCGGCATCTGGCCTGCAGCCCAGTTCACCAGTGCGGGTGAAACGACCGTGTTTGAAGGCCGCCGGTTCTGTCCTTCCTGCGGCTCACGTCTGTTCGCATATGATGAGACGGAGGCCGAGATCAAACTTGGGAGCCTGAACGAGGCGCCAACGGATCTTGTCCCGATCTACGAGCTGTGGGTGAAACGCCGCGAACCCTGGCTTGCGCCGATCGAAGGTGCGGAACAATTCGACGAGGACCGGACATGAGATCGGGTCAGGCAGCGACCTTCCGGGATTTCGCGAGCCGCTTGATGGCCGGCTCGAGTGGTCGCTGGCCGTCACAGTAGTCCTGCCACGCCGTGCTTTTCTTCAAGAGTTCCGGCACTGTCCTGATCGTAAAGCGCCTAGGGTCGAGGTCGGCTTTCACCTGCGTCCAGTTGAGCGGCATCGAGACAGTCGCGCCCGGCCGTGCGCGCGGTGACAAAGGCGCGACAGCCGTCGCCATCCGGTCGTTGCGCAGGTAATCCAGGAAGATGCGACCCTCGCGCTGGTTCTTGGCCATCTTGATCAGGTAGAGATCCGGATTGTCCCGAGCCATTTCCTGGCAGACGTCATGGGCAAAGCCTTTTGCCCAGTCCCAGCTGAGTTTCTTGCCTTTCGGCACCAAGAGGGGCGTGACCACATGCAGACCCTTGCCACCCGTCGTCTTGCAGAAGCTGACCAGGCCGAGCTCTTCCAGGCGATCGCGTATCTCGCGTGCGGCCTCAACGACGCTGGAGAATTCGACGCCCGGACCCGGATCCAGATCGAAGACCAGGCGTCCAGGAACTTCCGGCTGGTTGGGCTCGCAGTTCCAGGGATGTAACTCGACGCCGCCGATCTGGGCAATCGCCGCCAGCCCTTCGACCCGGTCGATCTGCAGGTAGGGCTTCTTGTCGCCGAAGACAGTGACCAGCTCCAGGAGATTGGACGTCCCCGGCATGGCATGGCGCTGGAAAAACTGCTCGCCGCCAATGCGATCTGGCGTGCGGATGATCGAGCACGGTCGACCCTTGATATGATCGATCAGCCAGGACCCGACAGCTTCGTGATAGCGAGCCAGATCGGCCTTTGTGACGGGCTTCCCGTCGCCGGCGTCCGGCCACAGCGGCTTGTCAGGGCTGGAGATCATCACGCCCATGACCTCCGCCTTTGCACCCTTGCGAAACCGCTTCTGCGCCGGCTTGTCGGTTTCGGGGTCTGGCACCTCGTGTTCAACCGGAGAGGCCGGTGTCTCTGCCTCGACCTCGTCCGCCGGCTTATCCTCCCGCAAGCCCTTGAATGATGCCTGCCGGACCTGCCCGTCCGCGGTCCAGCCGGCGAATTCGATCTCGGCAACCAGCTCGGGTTTCAGCCAGACAATGTCGGATGACTTCTTGGGAGCCCCGATGCCCGTGAACGGCGACTTCGACGTTTCAAGTACCCGCAGCTTCGGTAGAAGTGTCTCGACGACCTTTGCGCCGTAGCCCGTGCCGACCCGGCCGACATAGACAAAATGATTGCCGCGATTGACGCCCACCAGCAGCGAGCGGAATTTGCCGTTGGTCGTAGCGTACGCGCCGATGACAACTTCATGGCCAGCACGGCACTTGGATTTCGCCCATGTTTCCGTACGTCCAGACTGATATGGGGCGTCCGCCTGCTTGGATACGATACCTTCCAGAGACAGGCGACAAGCAGACTTCAGCACCGCATCGCCACCGGTCTCGAAATGCTCGACAAAACGAAGGAGCGGATCGTCGCCTGCGTCTGATAGGAAGGATGCCAGCCTCTCCTTCCGGTCCGTCAGCGGATGGTCACGCAGATCGTCATCGCCGACAAACAAGAGATCGAAAGCGAAGTAGACAAGATCGTCGGTCTTTCCTTCCGAGAGCGCGGCTTGAAGGGCAGCAAAGTCAGGTGCACCGTTCTCATCGAGAGCGCAGATCTCGCCATCAATGATGCAGTCGGGAAGAGAAGAAGCGGCGGCGGCGATTGCGGGCCATTTCGCGGTCCAGTCGAGGCCCTTGCGGGTCTTCAGCGTCACCTCACCATTCTCGACGCGCATCTGGATGCGGTACCCGTCGAATTTGATTTCGTGGATCCAGCCTTTTCCGGTCGGCGGACGGGTAAGGGTCTCGCAAAGCTGCGGTGCGATGAAATCTGGCATCGCAGAGCTTGCACGCTTCGTGGCCGCGCGTTTTTTCGCTTTGGTTGTGCCCGTCTTTGCCGCCGCGTTGCGCTCGTCAGCGGCAAGGCCATGACGGCTGTCCCAGACGGCATCCGCTTCGGCCGCATCACCTTCCAGCATGAACGGCGTCGGCTTCCTGCCCTTGCCGGACGCTATCGCCTCCATCGTGCGACCGGATGCAACGGAGGTGATGTTGTCTTCCAGGATTGCTGTCCCGTCTGCCTCGATCGAATGTTCGTCGTGATGCTTGATCAGCAGCCAGTTGGTTCGCTTGCCGCCGTCTCGATCATGCCGCATCCGCACAAGAACGAAGCTTCCTTGCAGGCGTTTGCCGTGCAGTACGAACTTGAAGTCGCCCTTCTTCAGGGCTTCTTCCGGCGATCTGTTGCCTTCCGGCTCCCAGTAGCCACGGTCCCAGAGCATGACGGTACCACCGCCATATTCACCTTTTGGGATCGTGCCTTCGAAATCGCCGTAATCAAGCGGATGATCCTCGACCTCGACTGCAAGCCTCTTGTCGCTCGGATCGAGCGACGGCCCCCGGGTTACGGCCCAGGATTTGAATACGCCGTCGAGTTCAAGGCGTAGATCGTAATGCAGGCGGGTCGCGTCGTGTTTCTGTATGACGAAGCGCAGGCGATTGGATGGCTTGATGCCCACCTCGCCGCTCGGCTCCTTTGTCTTCTTGAAATCCCGCTTCGACCGATATGTCGAAAGACTGTCAGCCATGATCTCGCAACTCCGCAAAAGGATACGAACGGAACCGGCCAGACCGGCTCGTTTTGCTCAACGTCCGGAAACCCGGATCGCATCCAGATCGCCGAAACTGCGCTGCACGGCGGCGATCTTCGAGGATGCAATGTCGGCCGACACTTCGATCTCTCCCTCGAGCGGGGCATCGGTTCGCACGCCGCCGTCGCGCCGGACGTCGCCGCCTGAAGGTGCAGATCCTGCAGAGTTTTCTGACGCGACCGGCTGCACGAATATATCGGACCGGGAAATTCCATGGCTCTGGACCAGATGTTCTATCGCAAGGTCCGCGGCCTCACGGGCCTTGAAGGTTGCGCGGATGGTCGTGGTGCTATCATCAGACATGGGTCTCTCCGTGGATATTGGTCGCCGACTACCTAACGTCGCCCGGGTCATGTTGTTTCGGTAATCCCGGAAAACGCGATCTGGTCGGCTTGGAATCGTCCCAACCGGCTGCTATGTTCTTTCTTTGTTTCCTCCGCGCTGTTGATCCGCATGAACGTCATGGCCGCACCATCCGCTCGCAAGATTATCCATGTCGACATGGACGCCTTCTATGCGTCGGTGGAACAGCGCGACAATCCGGAGCTGCGCGGCAAGCCTCTTGCGGTCGGCGGCGCGGCTGCTCGTGGCGTGGTTGCTGCGGCAAGCTATGAGGCCCGCGAGTATGGCGTCCGCTCGGCCATGCCGTCGGTGACGGCGGCTCGGAAGTGCCCGGAGCTGATTTTCGTGAAACCACGGTTCGAGGTCTATCGCGCCGTCTCCCAACAGATCCGCGACATCTTCGCGGAATATACGCCGCTGATCGAACCGCTGTCGCTCGACGAAGCCTATCTCGACGTGACGGAGAATCTCAAGGACATACCGATTGCCACCGAGATCGCGCTGGAGATCCGCGCGAAGATAAAAGCCGTCACTGGTCTCAATGCATCGGCCGGCATTTCCTATAACAAGTTCCTCGCCAAGATGGCGTCGGATCTCAACAAGCCGAACGGCCAGGCCGTCATCACGCCGAAGAACGGGCCTGCATTCGTCGAAGGGCTCGCGGTCAAGAGGTTTCACGGCGTCGGCCCTGCCACCGCCGAGAAGATGCACCGTCTCGGCATCGAGACCGGAGCCGACCTCAAATCCAAGTCGCTGCTCTTCCTGACGGAAAACTTCGGCAAATCCGGTCCCTATTTTTATGGCATTGCTCGCGGGATCGACGAGCGTCCTGTCCGACCTGACCGGGTGCGAAAATCTGTCGGCGCCGAAGATACGTTTGTCGATGACATCGACGATCTTGCCCTGGCCACAACTGAGCTCAGACCGCTAGCGGAGAAAGTCTGGTCGCATTGCCAGGCAAAGTCTATCAGCGGCAGGACGGTAACCGTGAAGATCAAATATTCGGACTTCACCCAGGCAACACGAAGCAGGACGGAGACGTCTCCTGTTTCAGGCGTTGCTGAAATCATGGAGGCGGCATCGGCGCTGCTTGCCACCGTCTATCCGTTCAAGCGTCCCGTCCGTCTCCTTGGCGTTACGCTCTCCTCACTCACCAACGATCAGACAGACCATGGCGAGGAACAACCGCAGCTCGATCTGGCTTTGTAACCGAGAACATTGAGAGGATCGATAGATTTCCCAGAGTCATCCACCCAGAGTTCGTGTCATCGATCTTGAGACCGGCGGCAATGGCCCGAACGATGTCTGCGAGATCGGCTGGCAGGATGTCGTTCTGGGTGATGACGGCCTGTGGCAGGTTACCGGGGAGCGAGGCGCACTGCTTGTCAATCCCGGACGGCCAATGACACCGGATACCATCGCAGTTCATCATATCCTGGACAGCCACGTGGCCGATGCGCCGTTCTGGAAGGAAATCGCCGCAAGCGTATTGCGACCTTCGGGGCGGCTGCATGCGCTTGCGGCGCACCGGGCGGGCTTCGAACAGCGCTATTGCACGCCGCGCTTTACCGGCGGCACACCCTGGATCTGTACCTGGAAGTCGGCTTTGCGAGTCTGGCCGGAACTGCCGCGCTTTTCCAACCAGATGCTGCGCTACCAGCGCATGCCGGAGGGTCTCGTGCATGAGATCGGCCTTCCGGCCCACCGCGCCATGCCGGACGCGTATGTCACCGCGCATCATCTCCGCGACCTGTTGAACGTGTCATCTCTCGATCAACTCCTGGCCTGGAGCCGCGAACCGGGTCTACTGCCCCGCGTTCCCGCCGGCCCGGACCGCGGCAAAACCTGGGATCGGATTTCTGATCAAGCGCTTGAGGACTTCGCGCGGGATCGCGATATCGACGTGCGCTTCAGTGCCCAGACGGAGTTGGCACGGCGCGGAGAACGCCAGGAAATCGCGCCACTCGAACCTGCCCAGCGGACACTCCTGTGACGAGGCGTCCTGACAGCATGTCCTACCCTGATACGCCGGATGGGCGGTATTTCGTGGTGCGCGGCCGGCTCTGGCGCAAGAGCAATCCGGCGCTGGACGACGCCACGAGAGAAAGGCTGGTCAAGGACCTGATGTCAGCAAGACGTGCCGTGCGAGAGGCAAAGGGAGACCCGGAGGCCATCAAAACGGCCCGGCATCTGGTCGATCAGGCGAAAGTCGCGCTCGGCGAGCGCGGCGCCCCCTGGTGGGACGATGGCGCACCCGACTACAACAGGCACATGGCCAAGAACACGCCCTATGCCGACTGGTTTGCAAGTCTCTAGGAACAGGTTGTCGTCAAAGCAGCGGCGGCGCCTGCGGCGCTGCCTTCTTCTTCGCCCATAGCTCGTTTGTCCGCTCCATCGTCACCAACTCGGGCGGAAATGTCCGCTTCTGGAATGCGAGTGCATCGTCAAAACTACCGTGAAGCCACTGTTCGTACTCATCGGAATGCAGGAGGACCGGCATGCGATTGTGCACCGGCTGGATGGCTTCGTTTGCATCCGTCATGACGCCGGAATAGACGGGACCCCATTCATCGCTGATCCGCCACAGGCCTGCCCAGGCAAAGACCGGCTGGTCTTTCAAGGAAAACCAGGTGCGGGTCATCCTGCCCTTCTCGCCCTCGGCTTCGGCAAAACCCGTGACGGGGATGAGGCACCGCCATTGCGGCTTACGGGCAAGACCGATCCACATGCCTTTCGCGAGATCCGCGATGTTGTTGACAGGCTTTGGCTTTGCCTCCGGCTTCATGCCTTTCAGGCGGAGCGGAAAGCCCCAGACCATGGAGCGAAGCTCGCGCACACCTTCGTTCTCCGTGACGACCATGCCAGGCGTGCCCGGATAGACTTCTTCCGGTGCGTTCGATTGCATGGGGTTCGGCACGCAGAAGTGCGCGGCCACTTCCGCGGCAGACAGACGGACAGTGTACAAGTTGCACATTCTGCAGACCTTTCGACTGGAAGCGCGAGCACGAGACGTCGGCTACATAAGCATGTTGTCCCGACGGGGTGAAGCCTTGGCAGGGGAAACCCCGCTCTGCCAGCGATCGCGGCTGTGAAGGATTTCAAAGTCATCGGATGACGGTGGAGCGCGAAACTGAAAAGCGATGACATCCTCGATCGAACCGTGAAGCCAGCGCTCGTATTCCTCAGGCTTAAGCAAAACTGGCATCCGATCGTTGAATGGCCTGATCTTCTCGTTGGCGGTCATCGTCATGCCGGCGAATACGGGTCCGAACTCTGGCGTGTTCCTGCAGAAGCCAGCCCAGGCCATGAGGGGATGCCGGTTCAGCGAAAACCAGGAGCGTGTCTTTTCGCCTTTGACGCCGTCGGGGTTTGCAAAATGCGTGAGCGGGATGAGGCAACGATACCTGGGGTCGACGACGATCCGGTCCCAGAGCGGATTGGTCAAATCGGCAACGAGACCTATTCGGCTCGGGGGCTCGCCCTCACGTCGCATGTCGCGGGTCTGCCGCGGAAAGCCCCATGGGACCGACTTCAGCAGCCGCAATCCGTCTTTCTCGAGGACGATCAGTCCTGAGGTGCCTTCGACCGTTTCGCTCGGCACCTCAAGCGCCGGCGCCATGTCGACCGCGAAATGGGCGACAATCTCGTCCAGGCTTTTGGTGACTGCGAACAGACGCGACACTCCGGTCTCCTCAGTGGAAGTTTCTGGATTTGATCTTCAGGTTATCGATATGGAGGTCAGGGATATAGATGTCGCGCGCCTGCACGGCAGGCTTGGGATTGTCACGCGGATCCGGTCCTCCCCCGTGCTTGACCTGGTCGCCGCGGCCATGCGGAAGCGGGAAGTCGCCCGATCCTCCGTCCCGATCCCCGAGGCTCGCCAGATCGGAAGAAAAGTCAAACAGGCGCTGGGCGACGAGATGGACGACCTCGCCTTCCCGCTGGATACGCCCGTTGATCGCCATCATGCTTGCGGTCATCAGGACGCGCCGCTGGCGTTCGAACAGAGACGGCCAGACGACAGCGTTGACGATACCGGTTTCGTCTTCAAGCGTGAGGAACATAACGCCCTTCGCCGATCCCGGTCGCTGTCGCACGAGGACAAGGCCGGCCGTCCACAGCCATCTCCCGTCGCGCTGGCCCATGGCTTCGGCACAGGGCACGATACCCTTTCGCTCAAGATCGCGGCGGAGGAAAGAGACCGGATGCGCCCTGAGGGTCAGGCCGGTATGCGAATAGTCCTCGACCACTTCCCTGCCCTCGGTCATCGACTTCAGCGCAACCTCGGGTTCCTGCATCTCGGCAATAACCCGGGCCTCGCGCTCGGCGGCTGCCGCCCAGAGTTCCAGGGGTTCGTCACGGAGCGCCTTGATGTCCCACAGCGCCTGTCGCCGTTCCAGTTGCAGTGACGGCAGGAAAGCGTCTGCCTCGGCGAGCTTCACCAGCGAGGACGGTGACACGCCGGAGCGTCGCCACATGTCGTCGGCGGACGCAAAGGTCTGGTCGGCGCGCGCCAGGATAATTCGCGCGGCATCGCTGGTGGACAGGCCCTTCACGACACGCATGCCAAGCCTGACGGCAAAGCGATCGGAATTGCCGATCCGCTCCATGGTGCAGTCCCAGCGCGAGCGGTTGACGCAGACCGGCCGGACCTCGACGCCGTGGTTCCGGGCGTCCTGGACGATCTGGGCAACGCTGTAGAAGCCCATCGGCTGGCTATTGAGAAGCGCAGCGCAGAAGACGTCGGGGTGATGACACTTCACCCATGAGCTCGCATAGGCGATCAGCGCAAAGCTTGCCGCGTGGCTTTCCGGAAAGCCGTAGGAGCCGAAGCCTTCGAGCTGGGTGAATGTCTTCTCGGCAAATTCGCGGGTGTAGCCGTTCCTGACCATGCCCTCGACGAGCTTGTCCTTGAACTTCGAGACGCCGCCAGTAAACTTGAAGGTGGCCATGGCGCGACGCAACTGGTCCGCCTCGCCGGCGGTAAACCCCGCGCAGGTCATCGCGACCTTCATCGCGCTTTCCTGAAACAGCGGAACGCCGAGCGTCTTTCCGAGCACGGCTTCGAGCTCGGGGGTCGGGTACTCGACCTTCTCCTTGCCCTCACGGCGCCGAAGATAGGGATGGACCATGTCGCCCTGGATGGGTCCGGGCCGGACAATCGCCACCTGCACCACGAGATCATAAAATGTCCGGGGTTTCAGGCGCGGCAGCATCGCCATCTGGGCGCGGCTTTCGATCTGGAAGGTACCGAGCGTATCGGCCTTGCGGATCATCGCGTAGGTGGCCGGATCCTCCTGCTCGACATCGGCCAGCCCCATCGGGATGTCCTTGTGCTCGCGCAGCAGCTCGAACGATTTCGCCATGCAGGTCAGCATGCCGAGCGCCAGCACATCCACCTTCATGAACTTCAGCGCCTCGATGTCGTCCTTGTCCCATTCCACCACCTGGCGGTCCTTCATGGTTGCCGGTTCGATCGGCACCAGATCGTCGAGCCGGTCCTGGGTGAGGACAAACCCGCCTGGGTGCTGGCCGAGATGACGCGGCGCACCCATCAGCTGGGCCGAAAGGTCGAGCGCCAGCTTCAGGCGGTAGTCGGCCGTGTTCATGTTGTTGTCCTTGAGCTGCGTTTCGCCGACCCCTTCCGACCAGCCCCAGATGCCGGAAGAAAGCTGTGTGATCAGGTCATCCGGCAGGCCTAAGGCTTTGCCGACATCACGCAGCGCGCCCTTGGCGCGGTAGCGGGTGACGGTCGAACAGAGTGCCGAGCGTGAGCGGCCATAGGTCTCGTAGATCCACTGGATGACCTCTTCTCGCCGTTCATGTTCAAAATCGACGTCGATATCAGGCGGCTCGTCGCGCTCCATCGAAACGAACCGCTCGAACAGCAGGTCACCGGTTTCCGGATTGATGCTGGTGATGCCGAGACAGTAGCAAACGGCCGAGTTGGCCGCCGAGCCCCTTCCCTGGCAGAGGATTCCTTGCGACCGCGCAAACCGGACGATGCTGTAGACGGTCAGGAAGTAGGGGGCGTATTTCATCACCCGGATGAGTTCGAGCTCGTGCAGGATCGCCTTGCGGACCTTGCCGGGGATCCCTTCCGGATATCGGGTCGCGGCGCCCTCCCAGGCGAATTTCGTCAGTGACTGCTGCGCATCAAGGCCCGGCACCAGCGCCTCTTCCGGATACTGATACTGCAGCTCGCTCATGTCGAAGCGACAGCGCTCGACGATCTCGCGGGTTCGCGCCAGCGCTTCAGGATACTCCGAAAACAGCCGGTGCATCTCTTCCGGCGCCTTCAGGAAGCGATCGGCATGCCGCTCGCGATCGAAGCCGACGCTGTCGATGGTGGTCCGATTGCGAATGCAGGTGACGATGTCCTGCAGCTGCCGGCGGCTGGGGTCATGGAACAGGACATCGTTGGTGACGACCGTTCTCACCTTGTGGCGCACGGCCATGTTCGAAAGGGTATGAAGCCGCAAGCGGTCATTGGGCCGGCGGCGCAGGCACAGCGACACATAGGCCCGATCCCCGAAGATCGCGGCCACATTCCTGAGCTGTCCCGCCGTGACGTCGTCGGCCTCGTCAGGGACCAGTATGGCGAGCAGTCCCTCGCCATAGGCTTCCACATCCGAAAGATCGAGGACGCACTTTCCCTTGCCGCCCCGGCTCTTGCCAAGCGACAGCAGGCGGGTCAGCCTTGAATAGGCTGGTCGATCGGTCGGATAGACCAGGATCGACATGCCGTCGGAAAGATCGAGCCGACAACCGACGACCAGTCTCACGCCTGTGGTCTTTGCCGCCTCCCAGGCGCGGACAATTCCGGCGAGCGAGTTGCGGTCGACCACGCCGATGGCATCGATCCCGAGGGCTGCCGCGGTGGCAAACAGTTCTTCCGCCGAACTTGCGCCGCGAAGGAAGGAGAAATGCGTGGCGACCTGGAGCTCGGCATATCTCATCCGAACACCCCATGCAGGAACCACTGATGCGATCCCGTGTCCGCGTCCACGCCGTCGCCGGCGCGATAGACCCAGTATCGCTCGCCTGCCTCGTCCTCGACCACGAAGTAATCCCGCACAGCCGCGTGTTCCCTTGGTCGGATCCACCACTCGCCGAAGATCCGCTCCGGACCGTCAGCCCGTTTTACGCGCCGGCGTTTTCCCCGCCAGGTGAACACGGCCGGCGGCTGGTCAGGGAGGAGCGCCGTGACGTCGATGCGCTCGGGGTTCGCCAGCAAGCGCGATGGTCGCGGCCATTTTGCGGCCCAGGTCGCGCCGGTCTCGTCGTCTGTTGGACCGATACGCCGCATGGACCGTTCCGGGACATCGGAGGCCACCGGTGTGACACGGTAAAGGCGCTGGCCGCGATTGCCGAGGATGTCGACGAGTGGCGTGACGTCGACCACCTGCTCTGCCACGAGCGAAGAAGCGACCTGACGCTCTTCCAGAGGCTCCGCCATGATCGCTACGAGCACCATCCGTTCGATACCGAAGCCGGGATCGATCTTTTCAATGCGGTCGCAAAGCAGTTTCGACAGACGCGCCGGGTCGCGGACCGGTTTTGCCAGGCCGGCCCGGATGGACTGGCGCGTGTTGTCGACACGATGGATCACGAGGTCCGAGCGCCGGACACCCAGACCCTTTTGTTCGAGCCTTGCCGTAAGCTCGCCGACGAGGCGCCGAACATATTTTGCGATCGTTTCCGCAGCACCGATCGGCTCCTGGAAATTCCGGGCCACTTCGATCAGTTCCGGCGTTCGCAGCGGTTCGATGGGCTCGGCAACACGGCCGAACAGCTGGTCGAGACGTCGGCCGACCTCGGGACCGTATCTCAGCGTCAACGGTGCGCGCGGCATCGCGGAAAGTTCGCCGACCGTTTCGACGCCCATCACCCGAAGGCCCTGGATCGTGTCCGGAGAAAGACGCAGGCAGTGGATCGGCAGTCTGGTCACCGCTTTGGCCACGCCCCCTACTGGAACGACGGTCGTTCCAGCCGACGTCAGGCGGGTGATGGCATGCGCCGCGCCCCAGGTATCGGCGACCGCAGCACGTGCCGTCAGGCCACGCCCCCTTAATCCGTTGACCAGGCCAGAGATCAAGAGGTCCTCGCCGCCCTGCAGGTGATCGGCGCCTTCGGTGTCCATGACGATCCCGTCCATGCCATCGACGGCCACCACCGGACTGTATTGCCGCAGCGCCCACAGCGCCAGTCTCTCCAAAGCAGCAGCGTCGGCGGCAGGATCGGCATCGATCATCGCCAGGCCGGCCACGATTGCCTGCGCCTTGCTTGCCGGCATGCCGAGCTTCAGGCCGAGTTTGCGCGCGGCCGTGTCGGCGGCCGAGATCCATCGTTTCGAGCCTGACTTCGAGATGACGACGAGCGGCTGGTCAGCTGGCACGGCTGCCTCGCCATGCCGCCTGATCCTGTCGGTGGGAAGATGAGGGAAGTAGACACACACGACCCTTGGCATCACAGGCTCCTATCTCGAACTCAGCACACTCGCCTGCCTTCACGCGCATCAATTCGGCCAGCCACCGAGCCCGGCCGACCCCTGCCACCGGCAGTTCCTCCGATGGCAGCACGCTTACCCTCCATCGTGTCGTCGAAGCTGTCGGATTGCCGAAGTCCGACGCCTCCGTCTGGCGCCGCCATCGTCGCACGACGAGCGCCATCGTCCCGGATTTCTCAGCCGCCAGCTGGAGCCGCCGCGAGGAGACCATCGGAAGCCGCACGAGCTCCCCGACAACGGCTCCCAGGCCGCCGAATGACAAACCTTCTTCCATGGAGGCCAGGACGTCCTCATCCTTGTCACCCTCGCAGAAGATCACGCGGTCCGGATGAAGACCGGCCTGCGCAAGCGCCGGGAAAAAGAGATCAGGCCGCGTCAGGCACCAGAGCACCTTGCCCTTCGAGCGCGCAGCAATGCCGGCGGCGAACAACGCTGCCGCCGCGCCATCGACCGTGCCGCCACCGCCACCAGCGATCTCGTGCAGGGCGCCGTGGGAAAGACCGCCTCCCGGCAGGCGGTCGTCGATGTCGCGCACGCCAAATGGAAGGACGGCAGGTCGCCTGGCCGCACCGCCCTCCAGGTGGGCGATGCGATCCCTGAGTTCCTCGATCATCCGAGGGTTATGGACACGCGACATCGTTCACGGACCTCCCTCGGCTCGCGTTGAACAGGACATCATGTCCCGCAGAATTGCTAATGTTCTTCTTTTGTTCCGGCTGAAGTAAAGAGTCAAGCTGGCATCAGGCGGACTGGATCGGATGCCTGTGAACTAATATGCCGAGAATCGTCCTTGGATCATGGCTTTAGCTGTCTTTGCCGCAAGCGTCTGAAGCGACTCATTTTTTCTAAAGTTGCGTGACAACGGCACGTTTCAGTCGCTGCGGATGCCGCCGCAACCAGGCAAACGGAAGGGCATACCAGCCGCAGCGGGAACCGCGAAGGCCGTTCGCCTCTCGCAAGACCGGTCAGAAGGGTTGCCGCAGGAGGTTTAGCATAGCGCCGGCGTCAGCCGGAAACCGGGACCGACAGCCCCCGGCGCGCGAGACCGCATCAGAAGATGGCATGATTTCGCGCAATGGTTCATCTCACGCAATGAGGGCCAGCGCCACGTTCAGGGTCGAAGGATTTTTTCATCACTCCTCTTGAAGCGCGTTTTTGTCGAAACCAGATCAATTTCGTCAGTCGCCGACAGGGGCTGGCACAACCGGGGGCGCAGGTTTCCGCATCTCCATTCCATCTCGCTTTACGGAGGATTTGGTCATGAGAAACGATCTTGATTTTGCACCGCTCTACCGCTCCAGCGTCGGCTTCGACCGCGTGTTCAATCTTCTGAACAGTGCGCAGCGCCTGCAGGCGATAGACACCTGGCCCCCCTACGACATCGTCAAGACAAGCGAAGACGACTACCGCATCGAAATGGCAGTCGCAGGCTTTGGCGATTCCGATCTCGACATCACGCAGGAACGCAACGTTCTGATCGTGAAAGGCCAGAAGGCCGAGGCGAAGGACGGCGAATACCTGCATCGCGGGATCGCCGGTCGCTCCTTCGAGCGTCGCTTCGAACTGGCCGATCATGTGAAGGTGGAAGATGCCTCGCTGGTAAACGGCATGCTGCGCATTCTGCTGAAGCGCGAGATCCCCGACGCCATGAAGCCGCGCAAGATCACGATTGGAACGTCGGCCGGACAGACCGCGCCGCTGCAGATCGAAGCGGAACGCCAGGTGGCTTGAAGGGCTCGCCATGAAGAACGTTCCGTCAAAAACTTCGTGGTGGAAATCCGCAAACGTCGAGGGCGCAAGCTGACAGCCCCCGATGGAAACCCCATCGCCCGTGTGCTTGAGAAGATGAAGGCGCAGGTTTCACCGCAGCCTTCGAGGTGAAGCAGCAGGGAGCGCTTCGGCGTTCCCTGTATCGTTTTGCACTAGGATTGGGCGTATTGACCGCCATGATGGATCGCACCATCTAGGCGGCATGGCGAAACACGAGAAGAACGACATCGAGCTGATCAGGACATGGACCCTGTCTGCGGCTATTACCATGGGGTCATCCGTGCGGGCCAAGGGCCTCCTCCAGGAGATACAGGCACGCCTTCCGGCTGTCTCCAGGAAGGCTGTGTCGCTCGAAGGTATAGATCTTGTTCTCGCCATGCCAGCCGATGCAAGGCCCGCCTTTACCGCAGCGGCATCGATGATCTCCCAGGCGGTGGAAGAGGCGCCGTCACTGCCCGTCATTCCGCGCGAGATCCAGGACATCCTCGGCATGAAGGCAAGCGAGCGGCATCGATGGCTTGCCGACGGCCGTCTTCCGAGCGCCGGGACAAAGACCGTGAGGCTCGCAGGACGCGCCCGCCAGATAACCTTCCACGTCTTCGATCCAAAGGTTGTCGAGGATCTTCTTGACCGTGGCGCCATCGACGAGTGGCGTGTCGAGGATGCTGAGGCGAAGGCGGAAAGGAGAGCGAAGGCCGCCTATCAGGCAAAGGTGACGCGGCTGGCGAAGAAAAAGAAGACGGCAAAAAAAGCGGACGAGGGCTCACAAGATCCCGCACCCGGCCTTCGGGGCTGGGAAGATTTCGATCTCGATGGACTGCTGCGCTGATCAGATGGAGCATGATAATGCCGGGGAATGACGAGGAATTCGCCGCTCGAGGCAGACGATATCTGGTTCTCGAGCCGATCCGGACATATCCTCGGCGAAGCACCTAACCCGGCATATGCCCCTGGGACATCTTGAGTGCTGCAATCAGCGCCCGCAGCGCTGGCGGTGATTGACGCCGGCTTGGGTGATAGAGATGAAAACCCGGAAATGCCGGGCACCAGTCGCCAAGCACCTGGATGAGCTTGCCGGACGCGATCTCGTCCGCCACTTCATGCTCCATCATATATCCAAGGCCGGCGCCAGCGCGAACGGCGGCGGCAGGCAGGTCGCTGTCATTGGCGACGAGCGGCCCGCTGGTGTAGATTTTGATCTCCTTGCCATCTTTCTCAAACTCCCAAGGCAAAAGTCCTCCCGAGGTCGTCAGCCGGTAGCCAATGCAGGCATGGCGGTCGAGATCATTTGGAGTGAGGGGCGGCGGATAGCGCTTGAAATATTCCGGCGTTCCAACGAGGACGGTCCGCAAATCTGGCCCAAGCTTGACGGCAATCATGTCCTTTGCCACCGCCTCCCCCAGCCGGATGCCCGCATCGAAGCCCGAGGCAACGATGTCCGTCAGCCCGTCGTCGATATTGACCTCGACGCGAATATCCGGATGGGCGAGAAGGAAGGAGGGAAGCTTTGGCAAGAGAACCACGCGGGCAGCATAGGCAAATGTGGTAATGCGCACGGTGCCTGACGGGTTGTCCCGCCATTCCCGCAACGCTTCCAGCCCCTCTTCTATTCCCGAAAGCGCAGGGCGCAGGGATTGCAACAGGCGCTCGCCCGCCTCGGTCGGCGCGACACTGCGGGTGGTGCGGGCGAGCAGCCTGACGCCCAGCCTGTCCTCCAGGCCGCGCATGGCGTGGCTGAGGGCCGATGGCGACATGCCGAGCAGTGCCGCTGCGCGCGTAAAGCTACGCTCGCGGGCGACCGCCTCGAAAGCCAGAAGATCGTTGAGCTCACCTCGTTCCATTGCTGCATGGTGCTCACAGGTTCATGCGGCGGGCAAGGGCTAATCCCGGCGGTTCGAAGGCCCTAGATCGGGGAAGACAAACATGGAGAACGCAAATGAACCTCACATCCTACCGCACACTTGGGAAATCCGGCCTGATCGTCAGCCCGTTTGCGCTTGGCACCATGACCTTCGGCGCGGGTCGCTGGGGCGCGAGCGAGACAACCGCCCGCAACCTTTTTGACGCCTACGTGGATGCTGGCGGAAACTTCATCGATACGGCCGACATCTATTCCGGCGGCGAGAGCGAGACCATGCTTGGCCGCTTTCTTGCAGACAGCGGGCGGCGCGACCGGCTCGTGGTCGCCACAAAGTCCGGCTTTTCCCGCGGCCAGGGCACGCCGCTCTGGGGCGGCAATGGAACAAAGAATATCCGCCTGGCGATCGATAGCTCGCTGAAGCGGATGAAGACGGACTATATCGACATGTACTGGATCCATGTCTGGGATCGTACGACGCCGGCCGAAGAGGTCTTGCAGACGCTGACGGAGGCCGTCCGCTCCGGAAAGATCCTGTATTATGGCTTCTCCAACACGCCCGCCTGGTATGTGGCGAAGATTGCAACGCTTGCCGAGGCGCATGGCCTGCCAAAGCCGATCGGGCTGCAATATGCCTACTCGCTGATCGATCGCGGCGTCGAACTTGATCTCATTCCGGCGGGCCAGGAACTGGGTCTTGGCCTCGTGCCGTGGAGCCCGCTCGCAGCCGGCATGCTCACCGGCAAATATGGCCGCGACAAGCTTGCCGACGCCGCTCGAGCGGCGGCCATGCCGGATCGGGGAGCGGAGGTCGGCGATGAGGGCAGCAGCGGCCGGTTGAATGGTGACAATCCGTTTGGCGGAATGCTGTTTACCGAACGGAATTTCGCCGTGGTCGATGCGGTCAAGGAGATTGCCGCGGAGATTGGACGCACGCCGGCGGAAGTCGCCTTGAAATGGGTCGTGGAACGCCCCAACGTGTCCTCGGTGCTGATCGGCGCCAGCCGGGTGGAGCAGTTGAATGAGAACATTGGATCGCTCAACGTGGAACTGACAGCTGAGCACCTGGCCCGGCTGGAGCGAGCGACCGCCATGCCACCGATCAATCCCTATTTCATTTTCCAGCTGCCAATCAGCCAGTTGTTTGGCGGGCAGGATGTGCGGCGCGGGTGACACGCACGGCAAATGACGTGATTACGGCTCGGGTATTCTATGAAAGGGTGAGGCCGGCTGCTTGCGAGAGACGCAGGTCCTCAAAAGACCACCAGCTTGTCTCGCGCGGGCCGAGACCCCGGAATGGATGGCGTCACCGATCCATCCGTTCCAGGGGTCTTGGCGCGCGTTGAATACCGATTTAGATCTGGCTCCGGCGTGTATGTAAAGACCCGGATAAACCAAGCAAAGGGCGATCGCCCGGTGACAGGTAACAGCGATCAAGTTGCCATGAAACCAAGCTATCGCTTGCAAGCCGCGCTTCCCAATGCGACTGACCAATCGTACGCTCCAAAGCCCATCTCTTTCGCCTGCAACAAGCTATCGCGCAGGGCCATGAGAAGACGTCCGTCCAACTCGTTCTTGGTAGAAACCGCCGCAAGCAGGTCCATGTCCTTCATGGGCAGCGTGAGGCCGGTCGCAGGAAGCCGCCTCGTACCGGTCACCGACGGCGCGTAGTTTTTGTAGATTGGCGATGAGAACAGGGTCTCCGTCATCAGGGTCATGAATGCATCGGAATCTGCGTTCTCGGCATTCAGAATGCCTGAAGCTTCCGCCATGGCACCAACGGCGGCGCCAATGAGGAAGTTGCCGCAAAGCTTGGCGACGTTCGCCTGTCGAGGCTGGTTGCCGACCACCCACAGGCGGCCGAAGCTTTCGAGAACCGGGCGCAGAATTTCAACGAGGGATGCATCGCCTGCGACGCATATGTTGGCGGCTTTTAGCCTTACGGCCTCCGGCCGCCCGAAGAGCGGCGCAGACAGATAGCCGATGCCTGCTGTCTGATGAGCCTGGTGAAGCTGGTCGGCAAGATCCGGGCTGACTGTCGACATGCAGGCATGCACGACATGTCCGCTGGCCAACGAAAGGACCTCCTGCGTGAGGACCTGGCGCACGGCCGCGTCGTCAAACAGGACAGACAGAACGATCTCGGACGCAAAGGCGTCTCGGACGTCGTCGAGCGGCTCCGCGCCCAGCTTAACCATGGCCTCGACGGCTGCCGGTGAACGGTTCCAGACCCGCACCTCGCGTCCAGATGCGAGAAGGTGCGGTACGATCGCAGATCCGATCTGCCCGAGACCAATAACGGAAATCGACATGATATTCTCCCTGTTGCCAAAGCAGTAACGGGAGATTTAAGCTGTTACCATATGACTTTTATCCTGTTACTATAGCAACCCCCACGGAGTGTCCATGTCGGCGGAGCGATTGGCGCGACCGGAGGCCCGAACGGAGCTTTCGGAGTTTGTCCGGTATTGTCGTGAGCACGCATCCCCTCAAGAGCTTGGCCTGGCCGTTGGATCTCGCAGGCGGACAAAAGGGCTTCGCCGCGAAGAGGTTGCGACGCTGGCTGGCGTGGGTCTCACCTGGTACACATGGTTCGAGCAGGGACGCGACATCCAGGTTTCGGATGATTTCCTCAATCGCCTTGGCCGTGGCCTTCGACTTGACCGGGCTGAGCAGGAACATCTTCATGCGCTGGCTGGGCGGGCGCCCTATCGGGCAGAGACACAGGACGCCGCTTTACCTGCCGGTCTCCTGGCCATGATCAACGCCTTGCCAGACCCTGCCTACATCCTCAACAAACGTTGGGATGTCCTGGCGTTCAACCAGGCAGCCCTCAAGCTGCTCCCGATGTTTGCCGAGCGCGACCCCAACCTTCTTCGTATCGTCTTTTTCTCCGACAGTTATCGCAAGAGCGTTCGCGAGTGGGAGACGGCGGCGCGGATCATATTCCTGAAGGCTCGCCACGACTACCTCACGGCCGGCGCCGATCCCATACTGCGTCGACTCCTCGATGAGATCGTCGGCAGGTTCCCGCCTGCGCAAGCGTGGTGGACCGACCCGGAAGTGGTGCGGATCGGCAACAGCCGCAAGGAACTGTATTCCCAGGAGAAGGGTTGGCAGACCTTCCAGCTCAGTGTCCTGGCCTATGAGGAACGGCCTGAAATCCGGGTCGTCGTCTATGGGCAGGAACGCTCTCACCAACAGCAATGAATGGGGCCAGGCGCCCGATCGCGCGCGTGCCCCGCCTCCCAAGTCAACTCAATGTCACCCCAGCTCGCGCAGCTGTCGTACGCTGAGCTGAGAGCACATCCCGCGTGGATCGAACCGACTGTGTCACTTGACGCTTTCACTAACCTAGTTTATTTCCGAATGGTCGGAAATAAACTAGGTGGAATGCATGGCTCGTCCCCGCAAGCATGACCAGGCAGCAATTCTGGATGCCGTCGAACGCGTGATCGCCCGCGACGGCGTGCTGACGGTCGATGCCGTGGCGAAGGAGGCCGGCGTTTCAAAAGCCACGGTGCTCTACGAGCATACCAGCAAACGCGACCTCCTCGCTGCCCTCGTGGCGCGGACGATCGAGGCGGACAATGCTTTCAATGCCGCATGCGAGGCCGGGCTCGCCGATCAACCCGACGCGCCCCTGCTGGGCAGGATTGAAGCCGCCCGGCGGACGTCGTTCATCGCCGGCGGCAATGCTGCCGTCCTTGCGCTGATCTCGGCTCTTATGCAGGACGACGACCTTCGAAGTGCGTTTAGCGCCAATCAGGAGAAACTGCGCGCAAGGCTTCTCGACCACGCCTCGGATTCCCGCCGCACCCGTATCGCGTGGCTTGCGCTGGAAGGTTTCAAGCTCCAGCAGCACATGGAACTGGTCGCCTGGAGCGAAGAGGAGCGTGCGGAGATTCTCGACGACATTGCAAGCATCGCCCGTGACGGCTCGCTCAAGGAGGAGGTGTGCGATGACTAAGCGCCACATCTTCATCACCGGCGCGAGCGGCTATGTCGGGCGCAACCTGGTTCGCCACTTCGTCCATGCCGGCGATCGCGTCACGGGGCTCGCGCGCAGCGATCGAGGCGCCAAACTTATTGCAGGATTGGGCGCGGCGGCGGCGCGAGGCGACATGCTGCGCGACGATCTTTCGCCGCTCATGGCCGGGGCGACAGACCTGATCCATGCCGCAGCCAATGTCGACCACGGGCCTGGAAAGGCGGCCTATGACGAGAACATCAGCGGCACGAGAGCGGTCATGAGGGCGGCGGCCACTGCGGGGATTGCGCGCGTGGTTCACCTGAGTTCGGACTCAGCACTACAGGGCGGCCACGCTTTGCAAAACGTCAGCGAGAACCATCCCCTGCCCCGGCGCGCAGCCGGTTCCTATTCCGCAGGAAAGGCTCAGGCTGAGAGGATCGCGCTGAACGGCAGCAGCGCCACGATGGCTGTCGTTGTCCTTCGCCCCCGCATGGTCTGGGGACGCGACGACACGACAGCCTTGCCAACGCTTGCGGACATGGTACGCGCGGGCAGGTTCGCGTGGATTTCGGGCGGTCATTACCTGTCCTCCACGACGCATATCGCCAATCTCTGCCATGCCGTCGAACTGGCTCTGACAGAGGGAAGAGGCGGCGAAATCTACCACATCTCCGACGGTCCGGCCCGATCGTTCCGGGAGACCGTCACCGCCTTGCTCGCAACGCAGGGGCTTGTCCCCCCGGAGAAATCGGTTCCCCGGCCCGTCTTGCGTCTGATCGCCAGTGCGGGAGACAGGCTCTTTCGCCTGACCGCAGGCCGGCTGCGCGGACCTCTCAGTTTTCAGGAATTTGCGACGAGCGCCGTCGAAATTTCGCTCGATATCTCCAAGGCGACGCGCGAGCTCGGATATCGTCCTGTCGTGACCTGGGAGGACGGCTTGGCGGAACTCAGTGCCGATGTCCGCCCAGAGGTGACTTGAATGGGGAATTGGCTCGGCGCCGCTCTGGCCAGCCGGCTTGCCCGATGATTTTGTCCATGGGCTCCATCTGGATCGGGACAGTGCGCCTGAGCGCAGGCCAGGGATAGCACATCCACCGTTGCTCAGGGTCGGCTGACCCGCGATAGGGCTGGCGTCATCAAAGCAGGGCCATACGGAAACCATCGTAACGTCCTCGGCTCTTCAATGCGCATGAGCGCTGGTTGCTCCGCCAGAGCCTTGCAGCTCTCCACGTTCAGCCCTGCCCTGCTTGGACGATTGAGCCGATATACGCGCCGATACCTGCTTTAGCAAAAGTGCGTAATTGACCGTAGATATCCCCCGTATATCTTGAGCGAGCGATGGCGCTTGTCTTTGTCGAGACAGCCAGTCGCATCTCCCAACCGCCCCCGTGAGCATCGGCTGTGCGCAGCATTGGTGCGCGGGTGCCTGTGAACTGAACAAACTGGAGTGTCAAATGCATCCCTCACCATTGAGACGGGCGGCTACGCGCGCGCTCGTCATGACCATCCTCGGCTCTTCGGCATTGGCCGCTGTTTCCATCGCCCCGGCCCTGGCCGTGGAAGATGCGGCAACGTCCGGATCAGTGATTTCCCATACGCCGCACAAGATTTCCTCGCAGATAAAGGGACGCGCGGAGCTCATCGTCCACACCATGCAGTCGGTGGCCGGCGTTCAGACAAAGGCCTCGACCCTCCTTCTTGTCCCGGAGGGACAGGCGCCGCAAGGCGGTTGGCCGGTGATTGCCTGGGCACACGGGACGACAACGCCTGGCAACAAGCTCTGCGCACCCAGCCTGACTGAGGACCTCGACGGTGGCCTGACAAAGGATGGTTTCAACAGCGATTACCTGTTCGAAATCTCGACGCTTGTAAACGCCGGCTATGCGGTCGTTGCTCCTGACCTGGAAGGCCTGGGCGAAGTGGCGGAAGTCCCCTACCCCTATTTCAATGCCAGCAGTTTGGCGCGCTCACTGGTCAGCGGCGTTGTTGCCGCTCACAAGGTGAACGCCGACCTCTCGAACGAATATGTGGCGGTCGGACATTCCGATGGCGGTCACGCGGTACTCGGCGTCGAAGCCTTTGCCGGGGAAGCCCCGCAGTTCGAGTTCAAGGGCACCGTGGCGATTGCGCCCTATACCTCGATCGAAGACTTTGTCAAAGAGCTTGGCCAGAGAGCCGCGGCAAAGCCGGAAAAAGCGGGCGATTTCCGTCTCCTGCAGAATTTCAACATCGCCCTCATGACGACCGGACTGAAGGTGATCGATCCTTCATTCAAGGCTTCATCCGTGATGGGGCCCGATCTTGAAGCGCAGCTGAAGGAATTCACGACACGTTGCTCGGTCCCCGCCATTGGTGGCCTGTCCAAGGCGATTGCCGCAAAAGGCGCGGCATTCGATGGCTTCAAGGAAGACTGGGCTCGCGATCCAAAGATGGCTGCGTTTCTTGCTGAAAATGACCCGGCGGCCAATCCGAACTTCCGCCTCAAGAAGCCAACCTTCATCTCGCTCGGCACTGACGATGCCTTTGTCTTCCAGAATACGACGGCGGCGCTGGTCGCGCGATTGAAGGCGGAGGGGACACCTGTGACGTACAGGGAATATCCCGGCACGGACCATTTCACCGTCATCCGTGCCGCGCAGCCTGACACGATGGCCTTCCTGAAACAGCTTTTCGCAAAGTGAAGTGCAGCGGCGACCGCCGCGACGGAAAGAAGCGCGCGGCGGTCGCCGGACAATCATGAGGACTCCATCCATGACAGAAAGCATCAGACGGATCGTGCTTGCATCCAGGCCATCCGGCGCTCCGACGCCGAGTAATTTCCGCCTCGAAGAGGCCACTATGCCGGACTTGCCCGACGGTCAGGTTCTGCTCGAAACCATCTATCTCTCGCTCGACCCCTATATGCGGGGGCGCATGAGCGATGCCAAATCCTATGCTGATCCGATCCCAATCGGCGAGGTGATGGTTGGCGCAACCGTCTCCCGGATCAAGCAGTCCCGTCACCGGGATTGGAGGCAAGGCGATATCGTTGTCGCCTATTCGGGTTGGCAGACCCATGCCATCTCCGATGGAAGCGATTTGCGGCGCATCGATCCGGCTGTGGCTCCGATCTCGACCGGCCTGGGAGTGCTGGGCATGACGGGCTTCACGGCCTATGCCGGCTTGCGCAACATCGGTCGCCCGAAACCTGGAGAGACTGTGGTCGTCGCCGCGGCCAGCGGGGCGGTCGGCTCGGTCGTTGGCCAGATCGCCAGGATCCAAGGCGCGCGCGCCGTGGGAATTGCCGGTGGTGCCGACAAGTGCTCATTCGTGAGGAACGAATTGGGGTTTGACGCCGCGATCGATCATCACGATCCAGACTTTGCCCGTCTGTTGGCCGAAGCCTGCCCGGACGGGACCGATGTCTATTTCGAAAACGTCGGCGGTGCCGTCTGGGACGCGGTCCGGCCGCTCCTCAACAACTTTGCGCGTATACCGCTCTGCGGCATGATCTCCCACTACAATGACGGTGCGGCCGGCAAATCCACCGTCGACCGCCTTCCTGCTTCCATGAAGGTTATCCAGCAGAGGAGCATCACCGTGCGCGGCTTCATGAATGTCGAGTTCATCGACCAGCAACCGGCATTCCTGGAACAGGCGGCAGGCTGGATCGCCGACGGCAGGTTGAAGTACCGAGAAGACATTGTTGACGGTCTTGAGAATGCTCCTTCCGCGTTCATCGGCCTTCTGGAAGGGAAGAATTTTGGCAAGCTTATCGTCAAGGTGTCGGGCGAACAGTATAGCCGCCCTATGCCAGCAAGTTAGTCCCGAACGCGATCGTATTCCTGTTGAGCGGCCTCAAGCTCCGGACCGTAGGTCATCGACCACGCATAAAGCGCCTCGAACGGTTGCTGGAGGGAGCGGCCAAGCGGCGTGATGGTATATTCTACGCCGACCGGCGTCGTTGTGGTCAGCACTTCACGGCGAATGAGGCCATTGCGCTCCAGCCGCTTCAAGGCTTCGGAAAGAGCCTTGTGCGTGATCCCGTCAAGGCGCCGCATGATCTCGTTGAACCGTGACGGCCTGCTGCACAGGACCGTCAGGATCAGCACGGACCACTTGTTGGCGATCTGCTCCAGCACCGGCCGCGCCTTCTCGACGTCCAGCAATGCCTCGGTCGAGACGGCCTTGGGGCGGCGAGGCACGCTGGCTTTGGTCGACAGGCGTTCGTCAGCAAAGGACATGGGTATACTCCTCGATATCTGCTTTACCTATAGTGCGTAATTGACCGTAGGTATAGAGCGTATATCACATGTCCATCAGCTTAGATGGAGTGAACATGAGCAGATTGGCAAACAAGGTCGCCCTCGTGATCGGCGGTGTCGGCGGCATTGGCGGAGCGATTTCACAGATGTTCGCCAGCGAAGGCGCGCAGGTCTATGCGACCAGCCGCAAGGGTGGAGAGAGCTCGTCCGAAACAGGGAGCTCGGGCAGCATCCGGGTCATTCAAGCGAACGCCGGCGAAAAGGCCGATCTTCAGCGTGTCCTCGGCCAGATCAAGTCAGAACAGGGGCGGATTGATGTCCTCGTCATCAATGCAGGCATTTCAGAATATGCACCCCTCGAAGACATTTCGGAGGATCATTTCGACCGGACATTTGGCTTGAATGTGCGGTCTCTCTTCTTTGCGGCACAGGGTGCGCTCGACGTCATGAAGGCCGGCGGAACGATCGTGCTGATCGGCTCCATCGCCGGCGATATCGGCACGAAGGGTTACGGCGTCTATGGTGCGACGAAGGCGGCAGTCCGTTCGTTTGCCCGCACATGGGCGAACGAACTTGCTCCCAAAGATATCCGCGTCAACGTTGTCAGCCCTGGACCAACCGATACGGCAATGATGGCAAGCGCCTCGCTGGAGGTTCGAGACGCTTTGTCCAGCATGATACCTCTGGGACGGATGGGTCGGCCCGAGGAGGTGGCGGCGGCCGCTCTCTTCCTCGCAAGCGACGAGAGCAGCTTTACGACAGGCGCCGAACTGGCTGTCGATGGAGGCATGGCTCAGGTCTGACGCCGGGCAAGACTGCATTTGTCGTTCACGAGACCGCAAGTTTAGTCACCCCGGGCCTCCATCGCGAACAAGTGCTCGGTCGTCGGCGGCGATCGCCACGGGCATACCTCTTGGTCAGCCTTGGCGGGCGCCAAGGCAATCCAGATCTTGACGAGGATGAGGATCAGACCTGCGATCGCTTTCAGGCGGCGGATGAATCTATCGTTTTTCATGAGAGCTCCTGGTTCACCCAGCGGTCCATCCGCTTCGGTTCTTCGGAGCCTGCACGCGATCGGTGTGCTCTTCCACGCTTTCCGGTTGCGCAAAGTATTGAAAATTATGCACTTCTGCGGATCCCTGCGTCTGTGTGCATTTTCCACGCATTTTGTGCAGGAAATGAAGAATTGTGCGAAACCGAGAACGATTGCGCTGCTTGCTCGACATGGTAGAAACACAGTCGGAGGCCGCGATGATGGAAAACAGGTTCGTACAGGTTAAGGTCGACGCTGCTCGTGTGGCGCTCAGCGCTTCCGAGCATTTTATCAAGGCCAACGGAAAGAAGACGATCGCTCTCGATACAATCGTCGTGCTCATCAAGCGCCGGCACGCCAGGATGCCATTCGCCAAGTCCCCTCCTCGGGACCGTTCAACGCTTCAGCGCTGGTTTCAGGGTGATACGAAGAAAGGTGTTCCCCGGGATATCTGGAATTTCATCGAGACACTGCTCGGCGTTCCGGAGAACTCCTTGTGCATCCGTCTGGCCCGTTCGTCTCATTCAGACGAGGCCACACGTAGGATCGCCACGTCGACCGCGCTCGCGCGAAACCTCGCAAACCTGCAGGTAGCGATGTATCCGCGAAAGTCAAATTCCCTGTCGAACAGCCCGGATGTCGAGCAGACCATCTCGATCGAGACGACAGCTTATTTCGGACCCTCGCTGAACGACTGGATCGACTCCGCCGACGGCCGGACCTACTCTGGCAGCGTGCAGGTCAGATCGGCTTCGCTTCAATTGCATCTCGCGGACTCCGCGATCGTCGATGGGACCGACTTCCTCGGCGATCTCGGCATCGCCACCATCAACGGCAAGACGATCAACTGCATGGGCCCCGGGAGCAACGGACTTGCATGTGCATGGAACATAAACGCCGAAGAGCCCGGAGCAACTCTTGCCGGAAAATTGCGGCTTGGAGAAATATGCCATGTCGAAGGCAGAATGCATCCTGATGACAAGGTCACGATCTGCGTGCAGCCGAACGGGCTGGATGTCATGGATGTGAGGGTCGACCATGGAGAAGTCGATGGTCCGAACGAAATCAGGTCCCAGATCAGGAGGCGACTTCTGGAAAAGGCGCTGCGCAGGAGCCTGGAAGCAGAGGATGGCGCAGACACCGTGCTTTGCCAGGCAAATCTGTGGGAACTGACCTGACATGGATATCCCGACCCGGTTCAAGACCAAACTTCAAAGACTTGAAGCTTCCAGGTGCGATGACTGGATCTCCAGTCTCCTGGAGATTGGCGAAGATCCCCATACCTTCTTCGAACATAGCGATTGGAGAAATGTAGATTTCTCCATGTCCGACATGCGGGGGATTTCCTTCCGCGGCGCGGTTCTCGACGGAGCAAGGTTCCGCGTCGGCCATCTTTCGCGTGAACAGCGCAAGGCTGCTCGATCGGCAAAGGGCATTCTGGAGGTTAAACAAGACGAGCGCCTGTTACCCGATCGCGAATACCCGGCGGACCACGGCTTGGTGCGTTCGGAAGTGCTGCGTGCCGCTGACTTCCTGAGAGCACGAAAGAGTATCATACTGATTGGACCACCGGGTTCGGGAAAGACCTTCGCACTGCGGTTCCTGACGAGGAGTGCCCGGTATGTGCGCGTGATAGGGGAGAACTGGCATCGTCAGTCATCAAGGGGCAGCCTCGCGGCAACACTGTGTCGGGAGGCACTGTCCCACGGCTGGGAGGGCGTGGATCAGCGCAGACTGGAAAAATATGCCAGCCGCGAGAAGTTGAACGGGAACTTCGATGAGGTTCCCGACAAGGCAGAGCGCGCGCTTGTCAACGCGATGATCAAGGCATTCGCCATCAATCACCAGGGTGGCATTCTTGCAATCGATGATCTTTCGCAATTCCGTTTGTCGGACATGGCACTTCTGCTCCGGGCTGCCCGTAGAAATCGAGTTCAGCTCGCAATGACAGCTGGAACGAACAAGTTCCGCCTCGACGAATCTCCCGCCCTGGCTTCGGAGGTGCGAAAGGGAAACTTATGCCTGGTCGATCTCTACCCTCTTGATGCTGAAGCAGTGAGCGATGTTTTTGCCGTCTTCTGTCATGACAAGGCGACCTGTTACTCTGCTGGCAAGGCATTGGAAGGTCTCGGCTATGACCTCGCCATAGAGGTTGCGGGATCTCTTAAGAAAAGCGATATCGGCGAACAACTCGATCGTCTGGTGTTGTCAATAATAGCAGACAAGGCGAACGCTGGTGGCGCGGTGGAAGATCGGCAGGACATCCTGAATCGCCTGACAAGCCGGAAAGAGCCGTCTCTCTCACGCGATCAGATCGTTGGCGAAGACATTCGTGCCAAACCTCTGCTCGCTGCGTTGGAGCACCTGCTCCGGGTCGGAATGGTGAGAGAGAACATTCGTGAGAAAAAGATCACTTTCGCAGCGCGCTGCCTCGAGGAGCGATGGCGGCATTTCCATACCAGTCGCCTGACCGGGACCGTGAAGTGGTTCGATCAGAAGAAAGGGTATGGTTTCATCAAGCCTGATGATCAAGACAAAGACATCTTTGTCGGTATCCGTACGCTCGAGGAGATCGGCTTGACTCGATTGAAAGACAATCAGCGTTTGTCATTCCAGATGATTTCCGACCGGAATGGAAAGCAGCAAGCCGGCCACATCATCCTCATAGGGTCCTGACAGACTGCGCTTCCGCACTGTCGCAGTTCATATGCAACTGCCACCTCGCGTAAACCTTACGATTCCAGCGCAACCTACGCCCGCGGGAAAAACAAAAAAATGCCGGGTTTGCACCCGGCATAGTTGGGCCTACGGCCTTGGGAAGAGAGTCGAACGGGTTTTCCGTTGAGGATCTGGCCTTTGCACAGACAGACCAAGCTCCTGAGGATTCAATGACGCGAGCCGGATGCGGACCTCGACAAGCATTTCTGTCGTTAGACAGCCTTTCAGAAGGCGGCCTCTCGGTTCCTATGATGCCAGTGCCTGACGCTCCGACAAAGGCAGGTCGTCGGGATCCGCGCCTTCTGCCTCCTGGAGGTGAAAGGCCTCAAGGAGGTTCTTCAGCCCGACGATCTGGTCGGCAACACTCTGCACAACCGCGTGCGTTTCCTCGACCATCGACCCGTTCTGCTGCGTGATCCGATCTATCTGGCTCAGCGAAACATTGACTTCCTGAATGCTAGTCGACTGGTCTCGCGCGCCCTGCGCGATCGACTGGATGCCCGACGTTATTTCCGAAACATTCCCGGTGATATGATCCAGCGTGACCTGGGCTGCGCGGACCAGGTCGACGCCGCCCGCAATCTGAAGACCCGCCTCCGAGATCAGCTCTCTGATCTCAAGCACAGCGCCCGCGGTGCGCTGCGCCAGTTCCCGCACTTCATGTGCCACGACCGCGAATCCCTTGCCAGATTCGCCGGCGCGTGCAGCCTCGACACCGGCGTTCAGTGCCAGCAGATTCGTCTGGAAGGCAATCCTCTCAATGATCTCGGTAATTGTGGCGATCCTGCCAGAAGAGCTTTCGATTTCGCCCATGGCGTTGACTGCCCGGGACACCACGTCGCGCGACTTCTCCGCTTCGGCAAAGGCATGTCGGGCAGCAAGCTCCACTTCGCCGGTACGCCTATCTGACTGCTTCGCCACGTTGATGATCTCGGAAAGCGCTGCCGAGGTCTCCTCGACGGACGCCGCCTGCTGTTCGGTGCGACGCGAAAGATGTTCGGCACCGCGTTGCATCTCCACCATGTCCTGGCTGATCAGGTTTGCCTTTCGGTTCGCCTCAGCCAGAGTTTCGCTCAGGCGGTCCATGGACTGGTTGAAGTCGACGCGCAGCTGATCGAGTTCATCCTTGAAGCGTTCGTCAAGGCGGACTGTCAGATCACCGTCCGCGAGCTTCCTGAGACCAAGGGCAAGCATGTCGACTGCCTGGCGTGTCAGCTCTCCATCGAGCAGCTTGAGCTCTTCCTGCTTCTGCCTTTCGGCGCCCGCCTGCCGGCGCGCCGCACCCGCCTCTTCCTCCGCTGCAATTCGAGAATAGGCGTTTTCGCGGAAGATACGCAGGGCACGAGCCATCTCCCCGATTTCGTCGCCACGCTCGACGCCATTTATCTCGTGGTCAAGCTCGCCATCGGCAAGGCGACCCATGTCTTTTGTCAGCACTTCGATTGGTCGCTTCAAGGCGGCGATGAGCAGATATCCCGCAGCAATCCCGAACAGGCCGACAATCACGCCCGAGCCGATCGAAAGCATCCGCGCCTGTTTCTGGACAGTTGCGGCGCTGTCACGTTGAGCGTCTGCGAACAGGACAATGCTCCGCCATGCCACATTGATGTCTTCTGCCGCAGCCGCGTAGGCCGCCCGTCTCTGCTGAGCGCCCTGCAGGAGCGCATCGGCTGCAAGGCTTGATTCTTCCACGATGGCGCCAGCGCGGCTCGTCAGCTCCCCGATTGCTGGCCGCAGATCCGAAAGCGCATTGTACTTGATCAGGAAGTTTCCGACGTTTTTTACCTTGCTCGTGAACGTCTGGACGCTGACTGCCGTCGGTTCCCCGGTCAGTTCGGCGGCTGCAATCCGCAGCTCGTAGATCGATGTGTCCAGTTTCTGGCTGAGGCTCGAATTGCTGCGATATTCTGCGGTCGAGCCTGCTCCGGCGAGCGTTACCTCCATGAAGAGCTTCGAACGCAATGTCACGATGGAATTCACTGCGGCCGACAGGGTCTCGCGCGTCCGGGTCTCCTCCTGATGCATCGACCAGAGGCCGTCGACCTTGGTCTTCAATCCGAGGGTGATGTCCTTCGCCTTTTCCAGGACCTCCGCTTCCTCTTGTGTCGTTGCCAGAGCGAGATCGACGTTGATCTGAATCGCCTGTTCGTCCAGCAGCGTCTTCACCGCATCGCGGTTTTCTTCAGTGGTGTCGGCGAGGAAGGTTCTCATCTGTTCGTGAGCCTGCTTGTATCCGCCAAGCGTCGCGATGCTCGCGCTCGTGCCAACGAGTCTACGATCGAGCAGTGAGCCTGCATAGTAGTTGACCATGACCAGGGTCACGATGCCAATGACCATTGGCAGGACCAGCATCAGGATCTTGGTTCGTATCCGGCTCCCGGCCAGCATTCCGTCTTTTCGCATGTCGTCCCCTCGTCGCTTGCGTTTCCAGATCATCTATCCGTGGAAGGGCGAGGTCGCGTAACTGGTCCGCCACCGCCACCTCGCCCCGCCGCACGTAGCGCCACGCAGGGCGCTGCGTTCACCATTCGTCGCCCCACTCCATGACGCGATGGCCCTGCGATACGGTCCGATAGCGCCGCTCCGGCGGCACGTAATCGGGAGATCGTATCGGACTTCTGATCTCGTCCGCCACGACAGGTCCTTTCTGACCGCGCCGCAGTGGATCGGCCACCGGCACCGCAGCGAGAAGCCTTTTTGTGTAGGGGTGCTGAGGATTTTCAAAGATCGCCTGGCGTGGGCCGATCTCGACAATCTCCCCGAGATACATCACTGCCACACGATGGCTGACGCGCTCGACGGCGGCCATGTCGTGTGAAATGAACAGATAGGCCAGACCCATCTCTGCCTGAAGGTCCAGCATGAGATTGATGACCTGCGCCTTTACGGACACGTCGAGAGCTGAAACCGCCTCGTCCGCGACGATGAGTTTCGGCTGCAGAACGAGCGCACGCGCAATGCAGATCCGCTGGCGCTGTCCGCCGGAAAACTCGTGGGGATACCGCCCCGCAACGGCAGGGTCGAGGCCAACGCGGCGCAGGAGATCCGCGACCCTCTCGCGCGCCTGCGAAGCCGTGGCGAGCTTGTTGACCCTCAGTGGTGCCGCGATGGCGTCCCCAACCGTCATCCGTGGGTTGAGGCTCGCGAACGGGTCCTGGAAGATGATCTGCATTCGATTGCGGTGCTCGCGAAGCCGCTCCGCCTTCAGTGCGAGGAAATCCGCTCCGCCGAACTGTATCGAGCCCGCCGTCGGTTCGATCAGACGCAGCACAGTGCGTCCGGTAGTCGACTTGCCACAGCCCGATTCCCCTACGAGCGTCAGCGTTTCGCCGGCATTGACGTCGAAGGAAACGTTCTCCACGGCATGGACCCGACCCTTCAACGGCGAGAACAGACCACGTTTGATGTCAAAGCGTTTTGTCAGCCCTGATACCTGGAGGAGAGGCTGCTCGCTCGCTATCACCGTCTCCGGCACTTCGACGGGAGTGTCGGCTTCGCCCGTTGTCCGGTCGACGACCGGAAACCGCATCGGCCGAGCGCGGCCCCGCATCGACCCAAGCTTTGGAACGGCAGAGAGCAGAGCCTGGGTATAGGGTTGTCTTGCACCCGCGAACAGATCGACTGTCGCACCGGTTTCGACAACGGCTCCCTTGTACATCACAACGGTGCGATCGGCGATCTCGGCGACCACGCCCATGTCGTGTGTGATGAAAAGGACTGACATACCGTCCTCTTCCTGCAGAGACCTGATGAGTTCCAGGATCTGCGCCTGGATCGTCACGTCCAGCGCCGTCGTCGGCTCGTCCGCTATCAGGACCTTCGGCCTGCAGGCGAGAGCCATCGCGATCATCACCCGCTGTCGCATTCCACCGGAGAAGTCGTGCGGATACTGGTTCATGCGCGAGCGGGCATCCGGAATGCGAACCTTGTCGAGAAGACGAACAGCCTCGGCGTCGGCCTCATGTCTCGACAGGCCCCTGTGCACCATCAGAGTTTCGGAAATCTGGAACCCAGCCGTTAGAACCGGATTGAGAGAGGTCATCGGCTCCTGGAAGATCATCGCGATTTCATCGCCGCGGATGTGGCGCATCTCCTCGTTTGAAAGCGCGAGGAGATCGCGCGGCCCCTGCGGTCCGAAGAGGCGGGCCCTTCCTTCGATCCTGGCTTTCGAGCCGGGGGGCAGGAGACGCAAGGCAGCAAGGCTCGTGACGCTCTTTCCAGAGCCTGATTCACCGACAAGCGCGAGCGTCTCGCCCTGATACAGGGTGAAGGAAACGTCGCGGACCGCGTCCACGCTTCCGGTCTCGCCCTGGAAAGTTACCGACAGATTTTCGACTGCAAGCGCCGGAACAAGGGGCAGCTCGACATGATCGTTCGCGGGTTGGCTGGGCATGTCCATTGTTTTCATCACCGGTCTCAATGCAGATCGCCGCGGGCGTCGAGCGCGTCGCGCAGACCGTCACCTGCGAAGTTGAAGCTTGCGACCGCCAGGGTGATCGCTAGGCCAGGAAAGATGGCGAGCCAGGGCGCGGAACCGAGATACTGCTGTGCATCGTTGAGCATGTTGCCCCAGCTGGCCGTGGGCGCCTGAACGCCGTACCCGAGGAAGCTTACATAGGCTTCCATCAGAATTGCCCTGGCGATGGCGAGAGTTGCTGCGACGATTATCGGACCAGCGGCGTTCGGGAGCAGCTCGCGCATCATCACATAGCGTCCCGGCGCTCCAAACGCCTGCGCGGCCAGGACAAAGTCGCGTTCGCGCAGGGAGCGGATCTGCCCTTCCACGACCCGTGCAACTTCCATCCAGGTGGTGGCAGCAATCAGAAGCGTGATCGTCACGATCGATGGCTGTATGAATGCGGCCAGCACGAGCAGCAGAAAGATCTGCGGGAAGCTCAGCATCGCATCGACGAAACGCATGAGCAGAACTCTTGTCCAGCCGCCGTAATAGCCTGCCATGATCCCGACCAGCGTACCGAAAGCCGTGCTCACCACCATGGCGCAGAGGCCGATCGTCAGGGAAATTCTCCCCGCCATCATGAGGCGGACGAGAAGGTCACGTCCGAGCTGGTCGGTCCCGAACAGGTTGCCCCCGAAGGACGGTCCTGCAAAGCGATGACGCAGGTCGATGCGCAGAGGATCGAAGGGCGTGACCAGCGGGCCGAATGCGCAGGCAAGCAGCAGAACCACGATGGCGACCACACCGAAGACCGCGAGCTTGTGGCGCCGGAAGCGACGCCATGCACGGTTGCCGGCCGGGCGGCTGCCAGAAGTCGAAAGGGGATCGAGGGCGGTCTCAAAAGACATTGTATTCCTCAGGTAAGCCGGATGCGAGGATCGACGACCGCAGCCGCGATATCGGCGAGAAGATTGCCAAGCAGCGCAAGGATCGCAGAGATCATCAGGATGCCCATGACCACGGGGTAGTCACGGTAGCCGAGTGAATCGAGGAGAAGGCGACCCATTCCCGGCCAGGTAAAAACGGTTTCGGTCACGAGTGCCCCGCTTAGAAGTGCCGGCAGTTCGACACCGGCAAGCGCGATCATCGGCAGCATCGCGTTGCGCATTGCGTGACGCCAGAGAATCGACCGCTCGGACACGCCCTTTGCTCGCGCCGTCCTGATGTAATCCTGGCTGATGACGTCGAGCATGGAACTGCGCATGTAGCGGCTCCAGATTGCAACCTCCACAAAGGCAAGTACCAGGGCCGGTGCGATCAGGTGGTGCAGGAAATCGAGGAATCCACCGCCGGCCCCAGCCGTCATCCGGTTGCCGGCGGGCAGCCAGCCGAGATTGACGGAAAACACATAGATCACGATGAGGCCGAACCAGAAGGTCGGTACGGAGAGGGCGACCATCGCGCCGACCGTTGCGAGCATGTCAAAGATGGAATAGCGTTTTACTGCTCCCATCACGCCGATCCAGACGCCGATGATGATCGCAATGAACGAGCCCGTCAGGATCAGTTCCAGCGTTGCGGGAAGGCGACCGAAGATGACGTCGAGAACAGAGCGTCCATCTCGATAGGATCTGCCCCAGTCACCGGTGAGAATGCGTGTCAGCCACTCCCAGTACTGAATGGGCAGCGCCCGATCCAGGCCCATTTCATGCGCCATCCGCGCAAGGTCGGCCTGCGATATCCCGGGCGTCAGCGCAAACTGCGCCAGGGGTCCGCCCGGCGCCAGATGTACTATCCCGAAGCCGATAAGTGAGACGAGGAACAGCAGCGCCGCACTTTGCAGCAGCCGGCTGAAAAGGAAATTCGCCATTCGTTCAGTCCAGTTGTGACGGCCGGAAACGGTTGTTCAGGGCCATCGGTTGGGTCGAGACAGTAGATCCCGGTCGCGCCGGCGCCCCGGCAAGGCGTGCAGGGCCAGATCCAGTCTGAGGACAGGACCAGCGGACACAGGAAGCATATGCTGCCATCGAAAAGGCCAATCCTGCCGAGGCAGACAATTGCCTGCACGACCGGCAACGGCTAGCGCGGGCACCTGGAAGGAAACCTGATGACCCGCGCCGCGAAGGGCAGCCTGGCTCAGGTCGCCCAGTACCAGGTGGAGGCGTTCCAGGAATTGTCCTGGACGTTGACGTTGGGCATGAAGCCCTGAAGACCTTCCTTGACGCCCTGCACCATGTTGTACTGGAATATGGGCAGGTAAGGCAGGTCCTGCCGCGTGATTTCCTGCATCCTGAGATACGCCTTCTTCCGTTCGGACTGATCGAACGTGGAAGCACCTTCGGCCAGTAGACGGTCGACCTCCGCGTTCGAGTACTGAGCGGTGTTGCTCCCGCTGCCCCCCTTCACAGGGATTGCAGAACTGGCAAAGCTGCCGGTCGCATCGGGATCGGGTCCGACCATGAAATTGATCCCGGCCATGACAGAATCGAACTTGGACATGTTCCAGTAGTCCCCCCAGATGACCGCCGCGGGGAAGTTGCTGATTGTCATCTTCACGCCAATGTCCAGCCAGTTCTGCTGAAGGAGCTGCTGGGTCTGCTCGCGGACATGATTGCCGGCGGTCGTGGAGTTGGTGAATTCAAGCCTTACCCCGTTCTTCTCGCGGATACCATCGGCACCAGGCTTCCACCCGGCCTCGTCGAGCATCTGCATCGCCTTTTCGGGGCTGTACTCGTGCGTGGAGAGGTTGGAATTGTAGGCCCAGGATTCGTGCGGAAGGAAGCTCTCCGTCTCGCTTGGAAGACCATAATAGATCTGGTCAATGATCCCCTTCTTGTCCATTGCGACGTAGAGTGCCTGTCGCACCGCCGGGTCCTTGAAGACATCCTTGCCGAGATTGAAGACGATGGTCTCGATCATCGGCTGAGGTGTCGCCGACACGACCCGCTTCGGCAGCTTCTGCGCTTCCTCGAACTTGTCAGGCGAGATCCCAAGAAGTCCGACGTAGTCGATCTCTCCGGTCTGAAACTGCGTGTAGAGTACGGTCCCGTCCGGAATATACTTGAACACCAGCGCCTTGGCGCGTGGGCCTGTTCCATGGAAGTCGGGATTGGCAACGAGCGTGACGTGATCTCCAGGTGAACGTTCCGACCACTTGAAAGGCCCTGTCCCGACAGGCCGCTCGAGGAACGCGGTCGGCTGTGCCGGGTTGCTTTCTTTTTCGATGAGGTGCTTCGGAACAAGGAAGGTCCAGGAAAGAATGGACGGAAGCGGAGCGTACAGCTTGCTCAGTCGGAATGTCAGTTCGTGCGGACCGGCGATTTCGATATCGGTGATCTGATCGATCCCGGCGCGATTTGCGGCGGGGAACTTCGGATTTCTGATCAGCTCGAGATTGAACTTCACGTCCTCGGCCGTAAAGGGCGTGCCATCGTGCCATTTTGCCTTTTCGTCGAGCTTCAGCTTCCAGGTAAGACCATCGCTGGAAATGCCACCATTTTCGAGGGTGGGAACTTCCGAGACGAGCTCTGGCTGGAACGCTCCCTTCTCATCGACGCTCCAAAGGGGACTGAAAAGATTGAAGTAGACGGCATTGTCGACGTCCGCATGCGGGATGAGCGGCATGAAGATGGTGGGCTCCTGCGAAAGCCCGAGCACGATCTGACCCGTCGGACTTGTCGGCGCGGTCGCCGCAAAGGCGGCTGACACCCAGTTCCCGGTCGCGTCGCAGAAGACGAGCGCGCCAGCAGCCGCACCCATTGACAGAAAACGGCGCCGGGTCGCCATTACAGGCCGTCCGGTCAAACTCTCAAAACTATCCTTCATGATCGACATGGTCGTCTCCTTTTTTTCGTTCCCACTCGTCGGGCCCCAAGACCATTCTGCTCTTCTTGCCGATGCTGTTGCAGGGCATGCGGAGGGCCAGCCCGAGAAAATCTGCTCCCTTCCGTTTAATTTGTCAAATATTTTTCAATCTTGACATCATTTCGCAAAATTGTCAGATATTTTACAGAGAAGAACGGCGGTAGCGGCTTGTTGCCTTCGCGCTGGATTGGCGTCATCGGTTCGACCACGTCCGAGAGATCCGGACACAAGTTGAATGGATGAACAGGGAGAAGCAGGTGACCATAAGAGAAATGCTGATTGGCGGGGATCTGTCGCTCACACCTTCGGAGCAGCGGATCGTTCAGCTGCTGCTTTCGGAGTACCCGACATCGGGGCTCGGCACGGCGTCACGTCTGGCCAAGCGCGCAGCAGTCAGCGATCCGACCGTCGCGCGCCTCGTGAGCAAGCTCGGCTTTGCGAGCTTCGCGGAGTTTCAGGCGGAGCTGCTTGCGGAGGTGGAAAAGCGGGTTCACTCGCCTCTGCACATGATGGAAACGAAACGACAGCCTGAAGCCTCGGGCGTTGTGCCCGAATACATGGCGTCCGTCGAAACCGCGTTGCGCCAATCGCAGTCACTCACGCCTCTGGCTGCCTACGAGAAGGCAGCACAGCTCATCATGGAGGCCAAGGGCAGCGTCATCGTTCTAGGGGGACGATTCAGCAGGCACGTGGCAGGGATGCTGAGCGAATATCTGAACCAGATGCGGCCGAACGTGCGTGCTATTGCAGATCTTTCCGCGTCGTCATTCGATACCCTTGCCGACACGAGCCGGAAGGATGTCGTCGTGGTCTTCGACTACAGACGCTATCAGAACGATGTTATCTCCTATGCCCGCCAGGCCGCAGCCCACGATGCAAAGATCATCCTCTTCACCGATCAATGGCTCTCACCGATCGCGGAAGTCGCCGAAGTCTCGATCGTCAGCGGCCTCGACGTTGCATCGCCTTTCGACACGATGGCACCGGCGATAGCCCAGGCCGAGACGCTGGTCGCCAAGATCCTTGCCGTCTCCGGTGAAAAACCGCTGCTTCGAATGCAGCGTCTCGAGAGCGTGCGCAAGGAAAACTCCATTACTCTCGATGAGCCTGTCAGTTCGCAATGATGCTGGCAACGCACACCCAACTCCCTTGAACGAACGGACACGACCGTGATGAACCAGCCTCTTCCCAAGCGGGACGACCCCTTTCAGCGAGGTGCGACTGCACTTCTCCTTGTTGACATGCAGAGGATCTGGCTGGAGCCAGGGCTTGACCCGGCCCATCCCGAGCGGGGTCCGGATCACGAGTTCTACAGGCGCACGGCGACCGAGACGATCCCCAATCAGGTCAGGCTTCTGAAAGCAGCGAGAGCCTCAGGTATCGAGGTCCTGCATACGATCATTCAGAGTCTTACCGAAGACGGCCGCGATCGTTCGCTCGACCACAAGCTTACTCCGATCCACGTGCCACCCAGCCTGCCCGAGGGGCGTCCCGTCGAGCCGCTCGCGCCGCGCGAGAACGAGGTCCTTCTTCCCAAGACCTCTTCGGGCGTCTTCAACTCGACCAGCATCGACTACATCCTGCGCAATCTTGGGGTCCGCAACCTCATCGTCGCGGGCATCATGACCGACCAGTGCGTCGACATGGCTGTGCGCGACGCCGCCGATCGCGGCTATCTTGTGACCTGCGTGCGCGACGCCTGTGCAGCAGAAACCAAAGAGCGGCACGACACGGCGATCGAAGCCTTCGGAGGGTATTGCTGGATCGCTGAAACCGCCACCATTCTTGAACGCCTGGAAGCCCTGGGAGACGTCCGATGACCTCGCAGATTGATCACCTCGTCAGCATCGTGACGACCGACCTCGTCGCAATCACGCGCGGCCGTCCGGTCCCCTCCAGATCCCTCGAGAAGTCTGCTGCGACAGGAGTAGGCTGGGTTCCGGCCAACCTGTCACTCACACCGTTCGGAGGCATCGTTTCCGAAAATCCGTGGGGTTCGTCAGGCGATCTGCGGCTGCTGCCAAATACATCCGCCCGCTACGCGACCGATCTGACTGGTTCACCGACACCGTTCGACGTCGTCATGGGTGATCTCGTCGAACTGGACGGAAGTCCCTGGGGTGGTTGTACGCGATCACTGCTGAAGGACGCGGTGGACGATCTGAAGCGAGAGACCGGTCTGTCTGTCATTGCGACGTTCGAACAGGAGTTTCGACTTTTCGACTGTGTGTTGCCAGAGGCCCATCCCTTCTCCGTCTCGGCGCTGCGCGCCGCAGACCCTTTCCCGGCGAAGCTGTTCGCGGCTCTTGAACAGGCTGGCGCCTCCCCTGAAATGGTGCTGGCGGAATATGGAGAAAACCAGTTCGAGATTACGAATGGCCCGACAGACGCGCTCTCTGCGGCCGACCGCGCCGTCGTCATCCGCGAGGTGACGCGCGAGATGGCGCGCAATCTGGGCTGGCGCGCCAGCTTTTCGCCCAAGAGTGCGCCGGACGCGGTCGGCAATGGCGTCCATATCCATTTCAGCTTTGTCGACGGCGGAGGCAAGCCCGTGACCTATGACCCTGCACGGCCGGGTGGTCTCTCCGCCAATGCCGGAGCGTTCTGCGCCGGCGTCCTCAGGCATCTTCCTGCCATAACTGTTCTGACCGCTTCCTCCGTTCCCTCCTTCTATCGCCTCAAACCGCACAACTGGAGCTCTTCCTACACCTGGCTCGCACAACAGGATCGGGAGGCCAGCCTTCGCATCTGCCCGATCGTCTCGATCGGCGGCCGCGACCCCTCCAGACAGTTCAACATCGAGTACAGGGTCGCGGATGCGACCAGCAATCCGTACCTGGCGCTGGCGGCGATCCTGCGCGCCGGGCTTGAGGGACTGAAGGCAGGCCTCTTTGATCCTCCACTTTTTTCGGGAGACCCCGAAACGCTTGCTGAGGGCGAGCGCGAGAAGCTTGGCCTTCAACGCCTTCCGCAGACACTGGAAGATGCCGTCCAGGCACTGAAGGCGGATGATACGGTTACAGGCTGGTTTGCACCGGCGCTGGTCGAAACTTTCGTCGGAGTGAAATCCCACGAGATCGAACGGTCTCGAAACATGACGCCGGAAGATATCTGCAGCCTTTACGGAAAGCTCTATTGATGGTGTGCGAACGTCCGTCCGGCTGGCCGCCGGCATGCGAAACCATTGTCGAGACGCAACCCTGCGACATCGTTTTCGTCTGCGAGCATGCGTCAAACCATATCCCCGAGGAATTTGGCAATCTTGGCCTGACACCCGCCGACACCGTGCGCCATATTGCCTGGGATGTCGGTGCAGCACAGGTCACGCGCCGCCTTGCTTCGCAGATGGGTGCGCAGGCTTTCCTTGGCACCTATTCCCGCCTGCTGCTTGATCTCAACCGACCGCTGGGCTCGACCGACAGCATTCCGGTGATTTCGGAAGGCACTGTGATCCCTGGCAACCAGTCCGTTTCCGACGAAGCGGTGGCACTGCGCCAAATGCACATCTTCACGCCGTTTCACACCGAAATCGCCGACTATCTTGATCGGCGGCTGAAGGCGGGACGCGAGACGAGGATTGTCACCATCCACAGCTTCACACCGGTCTATCTGGGTGTGCAGAGACCCTGGCACATCGGCATCTTGCATGGGGCCTCCCGCGCGTATGCGAGGGATATCATGTCGCGCCTGCAGACGGACCCGTCGCTCAACGTCGCCCTCAATCAGCCCTATGTGATCAGCCGCGATGGCGACTACGCCCTGCCCGTTCACGGAGATGATCGTGGTGTCGAAGCGCTGCTGATCGAGATCCGCAATGACATGCTTGCGACGAAAACAGGGATCGAACGCACCGCAGACCTTCTCGGCTGCGCGCTGTCGCCTGTCTACCCCTTCCAGCCAGGTCGCTCCAACGGGGAAGCATCCCTCGCGAAGGATACTCAGCCATGACCAAACTCTCCCCGCTTGCCGTCGTCCCATTCGTCAGTGTCGACAGCATGATGAAGCTGGTGCTCTCGCTTGGCGTCGAGCGCTTTCTCACCGACCTTGCCCTCTACATCGAGGAGGACTTCAAACGCTGGGAGGTCTTTGACAAGACCCCCCGCGTCGCAGCACACAGCCATGAAGGCGTGATCGAACTGATGCCTACGAGCGACGGCCATCTTTATGGCTTCAAGTATGTCAACGGCCATCCGAAGAACGCACGCACGGGACGGCAGACCGTTACCGCGTTCGGGGTGCTCTCCGAGGTAGGGTCCGGCTACCCGATCCTGCTCAGCGAGATGACGATCCTCACGGCGCTGAGGACCGCAGCGACTTCGGCGGTCGCGGCGAAATATCTGGCACCCCGCGGAGCACGCACGATGGCCGTCATCGGCAACGGAGCTCAGTCGGAGTTTCAGGCGCTGGCGTTCAAAACCCTGCTTGGAATCGATCGGCTGAGGCTCTTTGACATTGACCCGGTCGCCTCCGAGAAATGCGCGCGAAACCTCAAGGGCAAGGGCTTCGACATCACCATCTGCCGCAGTGCAGAGGAGGCGGTGGACGGTGCGGAAATTATCACGACCGTAACCGCGGACAAGCAGAACGCGACGATCCTGACGGACAACATGGTTGGTGCCGGCATCCACATCAACGCCGTCGGCGGCGACTGCCCCGGCAAGACCGAACTGCACAGCGACATCCTGCTGCGTTCGGAGATCTTCGTCGAGTTTCCGCCACAGACCCGGATTGAGGGTGAGATACAGCAGCTTGCACCGGATCATCCGGTGCGGGAGCTATGGAAGGTCATCGCGGGCCAGGAACCGGGGCGCCGGACGGCACACGATATCACCCTGTTCGATTCCGTCGGCTTTGCCACCGAAGACTTCTCGGCGCTCAGGTATGTACATGATCAGCTGAGAACGACGGGCCTCTACGAGGAACTCGACCTTCTCGCCGATCCGGACGAGCCACGTGATCTCTACGGCATGCTTCTAAGGGCGGCCGGTTGAACGAAATTCCAGACTGGAGCCTGCCCATGTACAGCCCGACACCTGTGACCTGCATCGATGACCTGCGGCTTCTCGCAAAGCGCCGCGTTCCGCGCATGCTCTACGACTATGTCGACAGCGGGTCATGGTCGCAGATCACCTACCGCGCCAACGAGACGGACTTTCATTCCATCCGGCTTCGACAGCGCGTCGGACGAAATGTCGAAAATCGCACCACGGCGACAACGATCCTCGGCATGCCATTCTCGATGCCGGTCGTCATCGCACCCACCGGCGTTGCAGGGTTTCTCTATCCTGACGGCGAAATGGCAGCCGCAAGAGCGGCCGCCGGTTACGGGGTGGCCTATGGCCAGTCCATTCTGAGCACCTGTTCCGTGGAGGCGGTGCGCTCTGCATCGCCTGGCGAAATCTGGCTGCAGGTCTCGATCATGAAGGACTGGAGCATCCTTGAACACCAGATCCGGCGGGCAAAGGAAGCGCAATGCAGTGCGCTCATCCTGACAATCGATTTCCATATCGAGGGGCAGCGGCACGTCAACATCAAGAACGGACTGGGCATACCCCCTCCGATGACGCCGTCGGCCATCGCCGACTTCGTCGGCCATCCCCGCTGGCTTCTGTCCATGCTGCGCGCACGGCACAGGGATTTTGGAAATTTCACCGGCTCGGTGAAAAGTGTTGAAGACCTGCGCAGCTTCGCGCGCTGGTACGCCACCGAACCCTATCAGCTCGATCTCGGCTGGGAAGTTTTACAGCGGGTCCGTGACATGTGGCCAGGCAAGCTCATCATCAAGGGCGTTCTTGATCCGGAGGACGCGCACGAGGCGGCCCGCATCGGGGCAGATGCGATCAGCGTCAGCAATCTCGGCGGGCGACAGATGGACTCTGCACCCTCCTCCATCGAGGCGCTGCCATACATTGCCGAAGCTGTCGGATCCAAAATCGAGGTGCTTCTCGACGGTGGTATTCGAACAGGGCAGGACATCCTGAAGGCTCTCGCCTCGGGCGCGAGGGGCGTGATGGTCGGCCGCGCCGCGCTCTACGGGCTGGCTGCCGATGGTGAGAAAGGCGTCAGGTCGGCGCTTGATATTCTGCACAAGGAGCTCGATCGGACAATGGCATCCTGCGGGATAACCTCGATAGACCAGGCAACGCGTGACATCCTGTGGAGCCCACAGCATGCCGGTGCACGGGAGCCCCGAGGTGAAGCGCGATCCGCGCAGATCAGCCGTTGAAGCGCGAGACAAACTGGTCGAAGCGCTCGCTGACACCTCCGCCAAAGAGCTGCCGCGGTGAGCCTGTCGCGGCTATCGTGCCCTGTTCGAGGAATACGATGCGACTGGAGACATCACGCGCAAATCCCATTTCGTGCGTGACGACGAGCATTGTCCGCCCCTCCGACGCAAGGTCCCGCATGACCTTCAGCACCTCACCGACCAGTTCCGGGTCAAGAGCACTTGTCGGCTCATCGAACAGCAGCGCCCTCGGCCTCATCACGAGCGCCCTTGCGATCGCCGCGCGCTGCTGCTGGCCGCCCGAGAGCTGCGCGGGATAGAAGCCCGCCCGGTCCTGCAGGCCGACCCGCTCCAGCATGGCCAGGGCTTCGTCCCTGACTTCTCCCCTGACACGTCGCTGTACATGGACAGGGGCTTCCATCAGGTTCTCAAGCACGGTCATGTGATGCCAGAGACAGAAGTTCTGGAAAACCATGGCGACCTGCGTTCGGAGCCGGTCGACCTGCCGCTGGTCGGCGATGACCAGACTGCTGCCAACCTTTTTCATCCCGACCTCTTCACCGAGGATCCGCAGCCTGCCGGCCGATGGCATCTCCAGGAGGTTCAGACAGCGCAGGAAGGTAGACTTTCCAGAGCCGGAAGAGCCGAGAATGGAAACAACCTCCCCATCATGCGCCTGGAAATCGATTCCTTTCAGGACTTCGTGGGTACCGAAGTGCTTATGCAGGCCATCGACCGAGATTGCAGGCACCGCCGCCGTGTTTGCTCGAGCGGCTTGTTGAAGATCCGACGTCATGTGCTGTGTCCCTCGTTCAGGTGCGGCGGTCGGCGAGATGGCCGTTCAGAAATCTTTCCACTACGGCAAAGACCAGGCTCACGACGAAATTCAGGGACAGGTAGATGAAGCCTGCGACCGTGAAGATCTCGATGACGCGATAGGTATCGGATGCAAGCCTGTAGGTGATCCCTGTAATCTCGTTCAGCGTGATGATGCTGGCAAGCGAGGTAGCCTTGACCATCTGAATGACCTCGCTGCTGTAGACGGGAAGGCCGTGACGTATCGCGATCGGCCAGACAATCCGTCTGCGCAGCAGAAGCCCCGACATTCCGCAGGATCGAGCGGCCTCGATTTCGCCGGGTGGTACGGCCTGGACCGCACCACGGATGATCTCCGCCGTGTAGGCAGAGGTATTGAGCGTCAACGCGAGAACCGCGCACCAGTAGGGCTCGCGCAGCAGCGTCCACAGAAAGGACTGCCGCAGCAGATCGATCTGACCAAGGCCATAGTAGATGAGAAAGATCTGCAGCAGAAGCGGCGTTCCGCGGAAGAGCTCGACGTAGGCGGCGGCAGGCCGACGGATGATGCCGTGACGGCTGGACACTAAAGCCTGCACCAGGCCGGCCAGCACAAAGCCCGCGAGAAGCGATACGACCGTCAGCTCAAGCGTCAGCGGGATGCCGACGAGCATCTGACGGAAAATGTCCTGTATGAACAACCAGTCCATCTCAGCGCCTCCACGGCTTGTTCATGTGGTCTTCGACCCTTCGAACAAGCCGGCCTGTAATCCGCCCGATCAGGAAGAAGGCCGCGGCCGCGACGCTGAAGAAGAGCAGAGGCTGGTGCGTGGATCCTGCCGCGATACCTGTCTGGCGCAACAGTTCGGTCAGGCCGATGACCGAGAGCAGCGAGGTTTCCTTGAGGGCCGACTGCCAGATGTTGCCGAGCGCCGGCAGTGCGAAGTGCAGCGTCTGCGGCACGATGATCCGCCGCAGGAGCAATCCTCTGGACATCCCGCAGGAACGGCCTGCCTCTATCTGTCCACGATCGAGCCGGAGGTAGGCCGAACGGAATGCTTCCGTCTGATAGGCTCCGGACACGACGCCGACAGCGATGACCCCGGTCGCAAGGCCTGGCAGCGAGTAGAAGCCATCGAAACCGCCAATGTTCATGATCCCCGTCAGCCAGAGGCTGCCTCCGAAATAGAACAGGTAGATGATAAGGATTTCTGGAACACCGCGAACCACGGTGGTGTAAGTCTGGCCGAGCAGCCGAGGAAAGATGTGCCGCGAGAGTTTGAGGCTGGCGCCGATCACTCCCAGCGCGCTCCCAAGGCCAAAGCCGAGAATGGCAGCGAAGACAGTCACTCCTGCCGCACTGAGGAGGGGCAATCCCCATCCGCCGGGGCCAAAACCAAGAAGTTGGAGCGTTTCAAGCGGCAGCATCATCACCCCCTCCCCTGACCGGTTGCCCGGCTTTGAAACGATCGACGGAAAACGGAAGCAGTCGAGCGTCCCTTTCCCCTGACAGGATGGAGGTTGCCACGATCTCGCCGACGGCAGGCGAAAGCTGGAAGCCATGTCCGCAGAACCCGAACACATGCCAAAGCCCAGGGTGTCTGACGCTAGGTCCGATATATGGGATACCATCAGGCGTCACACCTTCGAGACCGGTCCAGGTGCGCAGGACTGGAACATCGGAAAGGCAAGGAAACGCGTCGATCGTTGCAGCAGCGCTGGACACCATACGGTCCATGATCGTGAAGGAAGTCGCCTCGTCCAGACATGGCTTTCCGGCGATGCCGCCGCCGATGACGAGCGAGCCGGCGGCGCTCTGCTTGAACGACAACGGCCTGTCGATACCGATGACAACCGGCGTGACGAAGTGCTCGACCCGGCTTGTCACCATCATGCTCAGCGCCATGGCTTCCAGCGAAAGCGTCTCGTCCACGAGGCGGGCAACTCCTGCTCCCCATGCACCGGCGCAATTGATCACGATCTCGGCTTCCGCAGTTCCCCGGTCTGTCTCCACCCGCCACAAGCCGGAGCCGGTGCGCTCGAGTCCCTGCACCCGGCAACCCTCCTCGATATGAGCACCAGCCGCCGCCGCCGCCATTCGGAAGGCGCGGGCCGCGTTCGCCGGATTGGCGTGCCCGTCCGGCTCCGAGATCAGCCCGCCAAGGACCCGACTGGAAATACCCGGGAGGAGACGCCTTACCTCACGGCCATCGAGCAGCCGCTCGTTGAGAATGCCGCGCCGCCCCATGTCCCTAGCGCGGTCCTCAGCCCAGGACATCTCATTCGAATCCATCGCGATCGCGATTTGTGATGTGCGCAGTCGTACTTCGGATGCCTTCGCGCCTGCCCTGCCCACGAACTCTTCAAGGCCAGACCAGATTTCCATGGCTCTCACCGCGATTGGATATTCGCGATGGTCCCGAAGCAGCAGCCTCAGGCCACCTGCATTCACGCCCGAGGCATGACGGCCGGCCACGGTCCTTTCGATGACCCCGACACTGCGGCCTGCCCTCGCCAGAAACAGCGCAATCGCGCATCCCTGCAGACCGCCGCCGATAATTATGACGTCCTGTCTGCGCTCAAACATCGGAGTCGATCCCGCCTGACGCATCAGGCTTGTCATTCAGCGCCTCGGAACTCACGAGCTCGGGATCCAGCGATTCAAGGGTTGCAAGAATGCAGAGCGGCACAGGCCGTACGGGCGGGCGTCCCCGAAAAGGCCGCGGTGGGCGCTTGAGATCGAACTCCTCCGATAGAAGCCTGCCGATCGTGGACGCGCAGCTGCGACCCTGACATGGTCCCATCCCGCAGCGCAGGAGGCCGCGAAGCTGGTCCGGGTCAGTTGCACCCTGGCGGGCTTTGCTGCGGATGGTTCCAGCGGTGATTTCCTCGCAGCGGCAGACGATCGTGGAGTCGGCAAGATCGCCAGATGTCTGCCCCTGTGGAAAGGCGGCATCGATAAAAGCGCGAGGCGCCATAGCGCGTGCGTAGATCCTGGCCGGACCAGCGGTGAGTGCCTCCGTCTCCGCCGCTTCGAGCCTGGCTGCCAGTGTCTGTCCGACGAGGCGCCCATGCGCTGCCGCTGCATCGGCTCCACCGATCTGCCGGGCATCGCCCGTTATCCAGATGCGGCTGGCGCCAGCGGACAGGTTCGCCCCGCGAGACGGGCTGGCAAGGCCGCTCTGTTCGGTCACCGGGCACCAGCTGGCATCTCCAGCACGCCATTCTACCGCGAGGCCCGCGCCCTGTGCCAGATCAATGGAGGGAATGATACCGTCATGGACAATCAGAGTATCGCACGGCAGCCGCGTTGTTTCGTCCCCTGTCTCGACCACGACTTCCCGAACCCTGTCGTCCCCAACGGCTTCGAGGCGCGCGACACCGGTCACCGTCCTGATGCCGGCCTTTCGCAGGTTGAGCATCCAGCCGGCTCCCTTGGCTATCGCCGGGAGCGCGGCGGGGCGCAGCCGTGCCAAGGCCTTCATCTTGTCGCCAAAGCGGTCGGTCCTGGCGATCAGAGCCGGCTTGACGCCGAGTTTGAGAAGCTGGTCGGCCAGCAGAAACAGGAGTGGCCCGGTTCCGGCGAGAACAACCCTGCCGGTCGGTTTGAGCCGACTGGATTTGATCAGTGTCTGCACCGCACCGGCAGTCATCACGCCAGGAAGCGTCCAGCCGGGAAAAGGCATCGGGCGTTCCATCGCGCCGTTTGCAAGAACGATATGACGTGCGCGCAGATACCCCCCGCGTGCGGCTCGCTGCCAGCCGACGGTCCCGTCGGTTCTCAATTCCCAGACTGTCGTGTCGGGGCGATAGTCGATCCCTTCCTGGTTGCGGAATCGCGCCACCAGCGGCCAGCCGGCCGCGTAGGCCCGGCCAAGCGCCCTGGCAAGGACGGGATCTGCCCTCTGGTCCCCAAGGTTCAATTCGACCGCCCGGTAGATCTGACCACCTGGTGATGGGTTCATGTCGAGCGCAATCACCCTGAAGCCCGCGGCGCCTAGTTCGGTGGCAGCCGACATGCCGGCCGGGCCAGCGCCAATGACGATGACATCGGCGTCCATCGCGACAGCGCCGGCACCGGTGGGCGAAGAACTGGTTCCGGTCTCAGTCATGTCCTACACCCGCCACCCTCGCGGCACCCGCCTGGGTCGCGATATTCATCCCCTCCACAACAACCGTCAGGCAGGCCTGCTGACTGCCCAGGCCCTTGATTTCCACGAGACATTCAAAGCAGTGGCCAATCATGCAGAACGGCATGCGGGCGGCGCCTGAAACAGGCGTGGTGCGGAAACGTGTTATCCCGTTGCGCAGGAGGCAGGATGCCACGGTTTCGCCCGGACAGGCCGTTATCGGCACGCCATCGAAGTGAACGGTCACAGGGGCCTTCGGGGACCCGATCGGCTGAAACATGAAGCACCTTGCTGGGAAAAAGGTTGCAACGCAACGAGCGCAGGCAGCGCCCCCACCATGGTGGGTGCACACCGGCATCATTCGTGGATCGAAATGTCCACACCGAACCACTTCCTTGTCAGCGCTTCGTTGCTGCCGTCCTTGTTGACAGCAGTAATCGCCTCATCAAATGCCTTGCGGAGTGCTTCGTCCTTCGGGCGCAGGGCCACGTTCGTGGTGCCGAGCCCGAGGATGCCGCCGGAGAAACTGGGTCCTGAAAGAACAAGAGCGCCCTTGCTCCCGTCGATCGCAGCCTTGAAGACCGTCACATTGGCGACGGCCAGGTCGATCCTTCCAGCATTGAGCTCGAGCGTCAGCTGATCGAACGTCGGATATTCACGAATGTCGCCGCCGGCCAGATATCTGCGGGCAAACGTGGCTGCAGTCGAGCCCGTCTGGACGCCAACGATCCTGCCCTTGATCCTCTCGCTCACTGCTTTCAGTGCTGCCTCCGCCTTCTCAGGCGACTGGGTCAGATCAAATGACGTTCCTGCATCCGGCAGATCCTTCAGCGGGTTCGAGGCTGTGGTCAGAAACCCGTTCGGCGCTCTCGCGTAAGGTTTCGAGAAGGCGACAACCTTCCTGCGCTCCTCTGTCACGCCCATGGAGGCGATGATGGCATCATACTTGCCGACGTTGAGTCCGGGGATGATGCCGTTCCATTCCTGAGGAATGACGGCGCATTCGACCTTCATCTTCTCGCAGAGGAGCTTCGCAAGCTCGATCTCGTAGCCTCCGAGTGTCCCGTCAGGATTGGTAAAATTCCAGGGCGCATACGCGCCTTCGGTAGCGATTGTGATTTTGGATGGAAGGTCGGCAGCAATTGCGCCTGCGGCAAGGAAAGGCAATGCGGCACATGCAAGTACAAGTCGGCGTGTGATCATCTGTTTGTTCCCTCTGTTTCATGACAGGCACGAGCCCGCCCAGATTTTATGGCACCTCCAGCGGCATCAGTGGATACTGTATCTATTTGACCTCAGGATAAGCTCAGCTTAGGCTGAGGGATGAGAAACCCGTCCATCCCGTCGCTCAACTGGCTCCGCGTCTTCGAGGCTGCTGCCCGGCACCAGAGTTTTGCAAAAGCCGGCAAGGAGCTGAACATGTCCGCTGCTGCTGTCAGTCAGCAGGTTCTGGCTCTCGAAACGCATCTCGGACGCCCGCTATTCCTGCGGACAGCAAACAAGGTGATGCTCACTCCCGACGCGAATGACTTCCTGCCGACTGTGCAGGTCTCGCTTGGGACAATCGAAAGCAAGGCAGCAACGCTCTTCGGAAGGCAGAGGGTCGAGCATGTGACGCTGCTTGCCAGTCAGCTCATGGCAATGAGCTGGCTCCCACGCGTCATTGCTGACTTCGAGGCTGACAATCCCTCGATCCGGGTCTCCCTGATAATGGAAGGTTCGCAGCGCGACGTCGATGTCGATCTTCAGATCCGCTTTGGCGAGGAGCCGCAGCTGGTCAGCCACCCCTCCTGGCTGATGGGCCTGTCGCACGTTGTCATGGGCCGCAGGGAGGATGTCGAACGCATAAGCGGACTGGACGATCTGCTGCGTTTTCGCCTTTTCGATGTGGCCTCGCATGCCATGGGATGGACCGCGCTGCTCAGTCACAATTTTGGTCCTTTGAAGGGCATTAGTCTGAAGCTCGACGTTGTCGATACAACGCCGCTGGCCCTGATGATGGTAAGCCAGGGACTCGGACTTGCGATCGGTCACCTGCCGGTCTGCGGGCCCCTGGCGGCTTCTCTCGGCCTTGAAGTCTGTCCCATGGTTTCGAGGACACGAGGTTCCGGCAACTACTATCTGGAGCGCGTCACCGGGCGCCCTCGGAAGGCCGCGATCGTCGTTCTTGAACAGGCATTGCAGACTGCAGCTCAGTCAGCAATGCGCTCCGGATGGCAATAGAAGCGGTTTCACGCCCTCGCGAGGGTTCCTTATTGTCTCAGCGACAGATCAGCTGGGACTTCGAAATCTGGAAGCCGCCAACGCGCCGACGCGATTTCAGTCCTGCGCTGTTGGACGAACAACGATGCTTCCGACCTCTACATCGCCGGGCTGTTCGATCGCGAAGGCGATGGCGCGTGCGATGGCGTCCGGCGAGATTGCCAGCTGCTCTTTCTGCTTGCTGATCGTTGCCCTGACGGTCTCGTCGGTAATCGATGAATCGGCAAAGGTCGTGTCGACAAACCCCGGAGACACTTCGGTCACCCTCAGGTTTCGACCTGCTTCCTGACGCAGTGCTTCGGTGGCGGTGCGAAGCGCGTTCTTGGTGGCGGCATAGACCCCCATTGTCGGAACGATCTTGAGGCCGGCGGTCGACAGGACGTTGATCACATGACCCTGCCCCTGCCGCGCGAAGACCGGAAGTGCTGCTGCAATACCATAGAGCGTGCCTCGCAGGTTGACGTCGATCATGGCGTCCCAGTCATCGATACGCAGCGCATCGAAACGAGAAATCGGACCAATGCCTGCATTGTTGACCATCACGTCCAGGCGGCCGAAGGCCTCGCAGGCGCGAGCGACCAGCATGTTGAGGTCGGACCGCTTCGTCACATCGGTCACGGAAAAGACGGCTTTGCCGCCCGCACCAACTATTTCGTTCGCCACGTCAGCAAGCTCCACCTCGCTGCGTGCGCCGAGAACGACGCATGCGCCACGCGCCGCCAGATGCAGCGCAGTCGAGCGCCCTATTCCCCGTCCAGCGCCGGTGATGGCGATAATCTTGTCCTTGATGGTCATGGGATGCTCCTTTGAAGTTCCCACAGGATATCGTGGCAAAACTGGACCATCCATGCTTGAATGACTTCATTTTTGTCGAGATCGGCCAATTCTCATGAACGACACCTTTTCTGACGTGCTGACTGTCCTTGGAACGAGCACTGTTCGTGGAACCAGCCTGGAAGCAGGCGGCGAATGGGCGCTTAGCTTCGACGGAAGGGGACGCTTGAAATTCGTGGCGGTCCTGAAGGGCAAGTGCTGGCTTGTGCTTTCCGATCGGCCTCCTGAAGCGCTGAACGAGGGGGACGTGATCCTTCTGAGCGATACCTCCTACACGGTGGCGAGTGATCCTGGCCTTGAGCCGTCAGATGGCATGGAGCTTTACGCGTCTCCGGGCCACAACACGGTGCGGATTGGAGAGCATTGCGACACTGTCCTGATCGGAGGCGGCAGCGGGTTCGCGGCAGGTTGTGGTTCATTCGTTCTCGAAGCACTCCCACGGTTTCTGAAGATACCGCCTCGATCGCCGAGCGCCCGAAGCATTGCCTCGACGCTTGCCGCACTCAAGGATGAAGCAGACGCCGAGAGGCTTGGCGGCGGCCTGGTCGCTGCAAGGCTTGCCGACATTCTTGTCGTGGAGGCCATCAGGGCTTATGTCGCCACCCATCCCGAAGACAAGGTGAGCTGGATCTCCGCACTGTCTGATCCACGTCTCGCCAATGTAATCAGGCTCATGCACGAGGATGTGGCGCGTCGCTGGACGATCGAAGCCCTGGCGCGGGAAGTCGGGATGTCGCGCTCGGCACTCACGTTGCATTTCTCGCGGCGCGTGGGCCGGCCACCGCTCGACTACCTGACGCGATGGCGCATGATCCTGGCACAGCGGGAACTGGCTCTGGGACGCGGCGTTCCGGAAGTTGCAGCAGCTGTTGGCTATGCGTCCCAAAGTGCATTTGCCCACGCATTCAAGCGAACCATGGGTCATACCCCCCGGCGACGGTGATCTCGACTGCCATTCACGCTGGATGTTCGATCTATCACTGGAACGCTTCGATCATGGCCAGGCGGGCTGCCCTCCCAGGAGGTGCGACTGGGGGATCCAGATCGCCGAGGTCTCGTCTCCGAAGGGCACGGCGGTTCCCTCGAATGCGCATATCCCGACCCAGGCGCAGACCACGGCGTCGAGCTTGTCCTCGAATGACTTCATCTGCCATGTCGGTGCATCGAACGGAGGAAGCGGCAGGACGTCAGCGGCGCCCGGCAACCTTGCGTCAAGGCTGGCAACGATCACTCGCCAGGTTTCAAGAAGCCTGGTCCGCCGGCCGACGGCTGTGTCGGTCGGCCAGTAATCCCGGATCTTCCCGACCTTGTAGGGCAGTCGCCTTGGAGCGCCCGTCAACTCCACCAGGGCGGGATGGGGATAAACCTCCAGGAGACCCGGCACGGCAAGATCTTTCGTCAGCAGCTTGTATCCGCACTGCGCAAAGCCGGCCCTCAAATTGTCGCTGATCCTGCCGGGCCGGATCGAACTTGGCGTGTGCGTGCCGCAATGGCGTGCGCCATAGGCCTTCGAAACCAGATTGTCCGAGACCCGCCGTTCTGCAATGGTCTCATGAGACAAGGGCATATCCACGGCGACTAAGTCGATCGGAGCTCCTGCGATCTGCTCCGAGGCCGTAAGGACAGCCGCGGCCTCTGCGACCGAGCCGGATGGTCGCACGCTACCGATCCGTCCTGCCGCGCGGTCTATCAGGTGACCATAGGATGATCCCGCGAAGGTCACGCGCCACCGGCCGGCCTCGGACGAAACAAGCGCGATACCGCTCGGCTGTGTTGCAGTCCAGGCTGCGTCGATCCCGAGAATAGCCGTCATCGCTTCTCGTCTCACGCGCGCCGGAAGCGATCGAATGCGGTCAGATGCCTGACCAGCGGATCGGCATCCCACCGGTAGATCTCCGTCCGGAGGAAATGAAGTTCGTCGTCCAGTCCTTCTTCCGGAAGTTCGATCCACCAGGATTTGGGGAGCGCGTCGGAACCGTCGGCCCAGCGATAGCCGCGCGCCTTCAGGTGATCCTTCATCTCAAATGGCGCGTTCTCCGCATGGATTCGGACCCTTGATCGCTGGCTGGCTTCATGGAGCTCTGCAAACGGCGCCACGCTCACATCGGCTCGCGTCTGCCCGAGCACCTCGAGGAGGGCGAAACAATCATCGACCGCTCGATGTCCGTCGTGAAAATATCCCGATTGCCCGATCAGGTAACCGAGCTTGCTTCCTTCGAAGCCGCGTGCGGCCCAGTCGATCTCGAAGACCGAGCAGGCCCAGGCCTTGTGGGTAAACATTGGCGAGAAGGCCTCGCAGAAGGGCCGATCGAAACCCGCATTGTGGGCAACCACGAGGTCAGCCGGCTCGATAAGGGACCGGAGGCAGGTGATGTCGATCATCTGTCCTGCGACCATGTCGTCGGTAATCCCGGTCAGGCGGGTGATATCGGCCGGGATTGGAACACTCGGCTGTTGAAGCCCGCCGTAGACGCCGGTGACATCGCCGATCTCACCGGCATCGTTAAAGGTGAAGGCGATAGCGCCGATTTCGATGATTTCGTCGCGGCGGTGATCAAGCCCGGTGGTTTCGGTATCGAGAATGATGCCCTTCCGAGAAAATCCAGGCCTTGCATGCTCGACAACCGGCCGGCGGGGAAGCCGTCGCAGTATGCGATAGTTGCCGGTCGCCTCCAGCTGGCGGGCGAGCGCCTCGCTGCCCGAGCTGGCCCCGCCCCGTTCAATCTTCGGTCCGGCGTCCATTTCCAGATTGCCGATCCCCGATGCCTCGGCAGCTGAAAAGAAATCCAGTTGCGTGGTCATTTCGATCCCTCTGCGTCTTCCCTGCCGCCCACGCACCTTATGGATTGGCCAGAACGGGATCAATGACTGCAGATGGATTTGCCCCACCCACATCAGTCAAAGATCTCTTGACGTGTTCATTTTTGAGCATTATAACGATGTTTCGCTCATTTTAGGGCTATATCGAAAGGTTAGAACGTGGATGCAGACGAATTCAAGGGATGGCTGGAATTCATGAAGTTCAATGATGCCGAAGCCACAAGAGCTCTCGGCGTGGGCTCACGAAACACGGTCGCAAAGTTCAAGGCTGAAGGCGCTCCGCGCTACATCGGCCTGGCCTGCGCCGCTCTCGCTCTCAACGCAAGACCCTGGACATATCGTATCGAAGGAACCGAAGAGATGTCAGAAGAAGATCAGCTTATCGAGCAGGCGGTTCGCCAGCAAGGATCAAGAGACTACAACACCCCGTCCGGCGCCACGCTGGATCAGCTTACGGAATTCATTCAGGCAGGACGTTTCCGTGCCTTTTCCAGGCTCTATCGACGCTTTCAGACGGTCCACCCAGGCAATGCCGCCTACCTTGAAGCTCAGATAATGCCAAAGGTTCGAAACGCCCTCATCCTGAGAAAGGAATCGTTCAAGGCGCTTCAGACCTACGAAAAGGAAAATCCGGAATTCACCACGAAAACATTCGAGGCACTCCAGTCACCTGAAAGCTTCGAAACGCACATGAAGGCGGTGGAAGAGCAGCTCGACCGGATCTGCACCGAGCGACGCTCTTCGACAGATTGAAGATGAATCATGCCTGGAGCATGGCACGGCGCCATCCAAAGCGTAAACGCATCAAGCAGGAGCCGCGGCGTCTGCGCCCGGGCTGCCGACGCCGCTCGCTAGGGGAGCGGGTTCGTTTCAGCTGCATGGCCGCGAACGGATTGATCGCGTAAGAGCATCTCTCGCCTGATGACGAAGCTTGTGAATTCCATCATGCTCTTCGGGTTGCCGGCTGATGGCATTGCACAGCCTTCGATGCCATCCGGGTCAAGCTGCGGGATGAAGTGAGCCGTCACTGGCTGTGACGCGACAACCTTGCCAGCATGCAGATATTTCGACCGTCGCTGATAGCTTTCCTTGAACATTCTCTCCACACCCGGCCCAAGGTGCCTCCTGCCAAGATCCACGACACGCTGCGAAATCCTGTGCTGTGGCTGACTGCAAGTCGGGCAGCTGGCAGGCTTGCTCAGGGGGAGATCAACGGATTCGAGAGCCGAGACGAAAAGTGCCAGAGCAAGGTCTTGGGCGTCAGGTAACTTCCTGTATATGCCAAGGCCCTTGTGGAAGATGCTTGCCGCGCGTGTCAGGCGGTCGTCATGGATTTCATCTTCCAAAAGGTCCTCGCAGTATCGCAGCTGAGCTGCGCTGAGCCGAAGCTGATGATCCCGCAAGGGAAAGTCATCAAGCCAGTCTTCCTCAACCAGGAACTGGTTTGCATCGTCGTGCCCCGCGCTCACGTCGCACTCCCTGTCGCGCACCTGCTCGAACGCAGCATTGGTCATGCAGGAGAGCGCATCGATCAACGGGACAAGGCGGACCGCGAATTCATGCCGAAGATCGGCGTCATCGAACCCCCTGACTGCGATACCGATTTCGGTTTCTCCGCTGGTAAGCGGTCCACAATACCAGTTTCTGCCGCGGTAATGAGCAAGCGGAACCTGCGGGAATGTTCTGACCTGGGTCGAAAGAACGTGCTCGCCGGGCTGCTCCTTTCGTTCAATAGCCTCCTTCACGCAGGTCCGGAGTATCTGTTCGATGTCGGGGTGTATGTCCTGTGGCCCGTGCTGAAGATCGAACTGGACCGCCCTCATCACACCAGCCTGTCTGTAGCGTATGCTCACCTCAATAGCAGTTGGAGCGGTCGTGCCGAGGGACATCCAGCCAAAACGGATCAGCTGCTGCGACCCGGTTCGATGGGGCGTATACTGCCACCCTAGGCGTCCAAATCGATCGCGCAGGCTTGCCCAGAGGGCACGCAGAAATAGGTTTGAATCCCTCAGAGAGGATAGCTTGAGCTGGTCAACAACGATCACAGGACACCGTCGACCAACGTGGAAACAAGGGATTTGGCAGCTACGGGCGTAGCCGCAGGCGAGAGGCCGCATTGCGACAGAAATGCCTGCGAAAACTCCACATCCAGGCCCTTTCCATTCTTCGTGGCTTTGTACGTCGAGATCATCAGCCCCTCCGCCTCGACCGCAGATACGAGAGTTGCACTCGGCTTTCCGGGAAGGAGAAGGATCCGCCTGTAATCGGAAAGACCAAGCATGCGGCTGTAGAGAACGAGCTGACCGACTCCCTCGTAGATATCTGCAGCCGAGGCGCCGGTCTTGATTTCCACCAGTATGCTGGATGGTCCGCCAACGATGATGCCATCAACTTCGTAACCGGCCTCGTGACGCAGTTTCAGTAGATCAAGGCCGGCCTTTTCGACGACACGGTGCAGCGCGAGCCACACCTCTCCTTGAAGTCTCAGTACTTCCTTTTCGGGAGTGGCATCCTTCGCCGGCTTGACGAATACGCCGCCCTTTTCATCGGACGCCAGGGTCGGAGGTGCGGTCCGGGGGAGAACGAGTCCCTTTGAGAGAAGGCGAGCTCTGGCGCAGGCGTGAACGAATTCGCCTGTCTGCCGTCTGATTTCCTCGGCGCTCCCGTCGATGTCTGCAACCACATACCAGGCGCGGGCGATCTTGCTGACGGCGCCGGTAACGATCACTGGCTCAAGGCCGCTCAACCTCCTGAATTTCGCGCCTTCGACCTCACCGTCGGAATCCGGGTTTGGACGAAGCCGACCCTGACGGATCACGAAGCGGCGCCCGACCGTGCTGGTGGCAACACTGACGAGAACATTGGGATCGGCCGCCGCCCCTGGCGCGTTGATCTCGACCGACCATGGCCTGCCCGAACTATGAACCCCCAGCTGGACATCAAACGCGTTCGCTCTCTTTCCGGATGGAGATGCCTTCAACATCACCATTTCTTCACTCATCCAGAGCCGATTGCCCCTGTCCGGACGTGATCCCTGCCTCAACGCCTCGAGCCATTCGCCAAGGGCTGCATCAACATCAGACAGCTCTGACATCATTTCCAGGCTCTGAACTGCGAGACGACCTGCCAGGGCCAGCTCCAGATCGGCAGCTCCTCGCACCGGACCTGGCAAAGTCACGGAAAGCGTCATTTTTCTCGTGTTGTTTCCCCCACGCGCCTGGTCACTCTCGACCCGGCCACCCGCGGTTCCCAGCGCTTTTCGAAGCTTGACACTCTCCGCGCTCCGAAGGCGCAAGGGAAACGGAAAGGCGCGGGGTTCGAAGCTCGGATCGATACCCTTCTCAAGCACGAGTTTCATTACCGGGTCACTGGTGATCTGCGCTCGCGTCAGCGTCGCGTCAACGTTCGACAGTCTTTCCAGAACGATCTCGACACCGGCCGCATACTGGGAGTTTCGTCCGCGTCCGTCGCCTGATTCAAATGTGATCTCGAAACCTGGATGCGCTCCGACCACGCTGAAGGTCGAACGAAGCTCAAGGCCGTTGTTGTCGAGGGGTTTCACAAATTCTCCTCCTGACCGTCATATCGGCCCTTCATGCCGCGGTTCTAGCCTCGAAAGCCAAGTGAACGCGCTTCGCCAATGATCTTTTCTCCATGCATGGCCTGCTTGCGGCTTGGACGCTTTCCACTGCCAGCAAGCTTCCCCAGACTGAAGGAAAGCGAACGCTGCCATGGCTGCAGCGATTGTGTGTCCTTTGCCCAGGCGGCCAGATCGAACCAGATCTGTGCTGGCAGAGCAGCAATACGTTCGACCTGCTCGGTCTCTTCCTCGCTTGTCTGCTCCTCCAGAGCGTGAGCCGAACCGCTGGTGTGCGCCTTCTCACGCGAAACAAGCTCCGCTTCGACCGACGCCGGCATGGGAATTGATCGTTCGCGAAACTTCTCCCAGCAGGCGTCCTTCTTGCACCACTCCTTCACATCCTGTCCGCCTGGAGGAGACGTGATGTGCTCGTGCGCGTGAACGCTGATTGTCGCGATATATTCCGCCAGGTTCGGTGAGAGCTCCTGCGCGGCCCAGATCGCGTCCAGATCCACGCGCTTTGCCGTGTGATGGGAAAGCCAGGCAAGGCTGTAGGTTACGATATTGGCGCGGTAGCCACCAAACTCCTGTTTCGATACGATCCGTTCGGACCTCTTGAAGAGAAGAGCTCGCGCCACACAACGCTTGAAATATGCTTCATCCGGCTCGAACCCTCCGCGCTGATCGAGCCGATCCATGAAATCCAGATAGCACTTCTGGCCATGACGGCTCACGATATGGGGCAGCTGAGACCATGTCTGTTCGAACTTGGCCAGATCGGTCTTGGTAATGAGCTGGCTACGGGGATGGGTGGCTTCCCAGGCCTTGCGCTCGCCGTCGGTCCGATTTTCGGCAAGCGCGTCATGATATTGCCCTCTGGCGCGCTCGTAGAACCAGCGCGACTGCCGCTGCATTCCGCTGGCGGGCGGGGCCCAGATGGATCGCGAAAGCTCCTGCATCTTGCGGTGAAAGGCATGGTTCGACGAGAAGTCGGCCATGTTGACCTTGTTCTGATTGTTCGCCGACTGGGATATCCTCGGCGCGATCTGTTCGATATCGCCGTCGGCAAGGATCTCGGTGATCTTGACCGGAACCTGCAGGCGACTTGCGTCCACCTTGTCCTTCCGCGAGGCTCGGAAGATCGATCCGGTGGTCTGCCCGCCATTGACGATCTGGAAGTCACCGGCTGTCAGAAGGTCGACCGTTCCATCGCCATGATCACGAACGCTCAGGTTGGTAGCGGTGACGGACAGGCCGTTGTTGAATGCGAGAAACATCTGAGGTTCGTCAATGATCGTCCTTCGGATGCTCTGGTTGACCTTGCCCTTCAGCTGGAGAAAGCTTCGGACATTTCGTTCCAGAAGCCGCGGACCGTGCAGTCTGTACATTTCAACGAGCAGGTTGCCGGGGATCATTGTCAGAAGCGAACGATAGCCTCCTCCCGCAGGGCTTGATACGATGCAGCGAAGTGGAGATCCCCCCATCGCGGCGAAGTCCACATGAATCGGTTCCCGGCTCGCGCCGGATGATCCGGTTCGATAAAGTCGACGCAGGTCCCAGAGATGTCGAGACACCTCGACCGTTCCAACCGCAGAACCCTCCATCTGTTCAACATTGGCGAGACCATCGGTGATGATGAACAGCCGAACATGGCTTAGATCATCTCGAGCATCCCAGATGGCGCGGGACATGTCATAGGCAGGAAGCGCCTCTTCCTGTTCGCGGTACAGGCCGGCGACGGCCTTCTCCAGGTAAGCGGTCAGCCGGCGGAAGCCGGTGTCGATATCCGTCTTTGAAATGTTCGCAGCGAGACCATCGAGACGCGGCAGCACAAGAAACAGATCGAGGCGATCATTGTCCTCGGAAAGATAGTAGCCCGAGCAGCGCATCCCGCGCGCTTCGAAGTTGCAGGCAATGCCGTCGTCGATCTCGGCCGCATCTGCGAGATGCTCGAACATCATTTCGGCGAACACTTCTGTCCGAAGCCCGCCATCGGCGATCGCGTCGGCGCGCGCGATGACATCCTGCTGTATGTTCCTGGCAAACCTCTGGAGATCTTCAGTTTCAGACATTGTGATCCTCAAGCTGCCTGGACACGTGCTCCGCACTGGCTTCGAACTGCGCCAGATCATCTGCGATTATGGAATAGCGTATGTCGCCGACGCCCACCGGGAGATTGTGCTCGGTAAGGCGCGGAAAGGTTCCTTCGACGCGAAAGAAGCGCATCGATGTGACGAGCCAATTCCTTCTGTCGTAGATCGAAGTGTGCAGATCGAGATAGCCGGCCAGCGTCAGCCTGTCATCCAGCTCCCGTGCAGCCGCCGGATCGACTTCGGCCCTTGCGCGAACGCGGCTGACCATCGAAGCGAGCGACAAGCCAAGGGCAGCACTTTCATCAATCCTGAGATGCGCAAGGAAAAGCGCCTTGTGAGGTCGCTCGTCGAGCTGCTTCTCGTTGCTGATCGCGACACGCGCGTGTCGCTTTGCGAGGCTCGTCTTGACCTCGATTGCCGTTCCGGCGTGTATGAAATCCTGATTTGCCGGATCCGGCCCGACCCAGGAGGTTACGGCTGAAAAAGGACTCAGAGCTTCGAACAGGAGAGAATCCATCACGGCGAGCTCTCCGAAGAGACCGCGCTGTCTCTCGTCCGAGAGACCTTCGGCGGGGATCCGATCGAAGAGGATCTGCCACATGCAGAGCCGATCAATGCATCGCGTCAGGCCGGCGCCAGTCGTGCTCTCTGCCGTAATCACCTGGACAAGATCTGCAGAGAGTACTGCAAAGATTTCAAGCAGGGCGTTATCGTCGAGCAGGATGCGCAGGACGGTTCGCGGGCTGGGAACGGACGCGACTTCATGCACTGTACGAACCCCGCGACAGGCAGGAATTCTATTGCCGGGAGGGCGGAATACGCCTGCGCCTTCAACAAGGAGGCCGGGCTGGCGACCTGGCCAGAACACACATGCAAATATGTCGACCGGTGAGACTGTATCCAGTCTGCGACGATGCATGCCGCCTGGGCTCGGCGTCTGCTCGCCCAGCTCCTGCCAGATATGAAGCAGGCGCTCGGGCGTCATTCGAAGATACTTTCAAGCTGCTTCACGCTGTTTTCGGCGTAATCTATCAGCGGCGCATGTTCGTCGAACGGAAAGCTGATGGCGAAACCCACGAGCGGTGGCTCCGAAGGCGGTCCGGCATTGAGTGGATAGATCAGCAGCAGTCCGCGGTCAGGACTGCGTTGACGACGGATGAAAGGACCGCTGGGTGCTTTGGGACGGTCACGCTTCGGCTCGGCCTTCTTCTCCCAGGCTGCGACGGTCTGCGCCATCGCCCGTTCCTGAGCTTGCCTGTCGAGATCGCTGACTTCATCGGAGGGGCTGACAAGCCGGCCGATTGTTACTCTCGAACCATCACCGTGCACCTGACTTTTTCGATCTGCCAGAGTTACCTCGTACGGGCCAATCTTCCTCTTGATTCCGGAATCACCCTCGCCGACAAGAACGACCGTCCACTTTCCAAGCCGTCCATTGGCAAGTCGGTCAGCCACGTAGTCCGCGAGCGCTCGCGCGTTTGCCTTCCAAGATTCCCGAGAGGTCTCGAGCCGCTGAAGAAGACCGAGGACGCTTGCCCCATCCACGTCAACCCAGCGCTGCCGACCTGTGCCGCCTTTGCCGGGAAGTGATTTGAGAAACTGACCGAAGGCGTCGATGTTCTTCCTGGCGCTCCCGACATCAAACGCGACTGTTTCCGAAATCGTCCCGGAAAAACCAGCTCTGACCCGGGTACCCGCCCGCATCTTGTTGGCAGCCGTGATCAGCATGCCGTCTGGATGAGTGCGAACCCGGTGTCCGAACTCGAGCGGAGATTCTCCCTTGTCGAACGTCAGGTCGAATTCTTCGCGAAGTTCGGCCGTTGCCGTCGCGATATGGCGGTACCACCGAACCAGTACCGGCGATGTGTAGAGTCGGCACAGATCGGCATAGCGAGGGCGATAGCCAAACCATCTCCCCATCTGCATCAGCGTGTCATACATGCGCGATGTGCGTATGAAATAGCTGACCGAGAGGCCTTCCAGTGTCAGTCCACGCGCCAGCTTGTCACCGCCCACCGCAATCACTGAGAGACCCTCGGGATGGGTCACATAGTCCAGAGCATCCTTTGCCGACCCGTTGACCTGACGGACACCGATTCGTTTGGCGGCATCGAAGAGCTGAGGCCTGACCTCGTCCCAGCTGACAGGCGGCAGGTCATGGTCGGTCAGAAGGCTTTGCAGTTCCTCCGCCTTCGAAGCAAATTCCCGCCGCCATAGCGCCTCCAGTTCGGTAAAAGCGGTTCCACCGGTGCCAGGAAATTCCAGCTGACGGACGATATCGACAAGATGCTCGTCAACAAGCGTGGCGACCTTCTCCTGCACGGCCGTCAGCCTTGTGACGTGAATCAGCATGGAATTGTGAACATCGACATCACCACGGGCGCGGCGTGCGGCACAGGCAAGGATGAAGGCAAGCATTGCTTCCTTCAGTGTCTCGGGCAGTTCGCTGACCTGGAGATCCTTCTTGTGACCTGGCGGGAAGATCGCCTCGGCATCACGAACCTGCCTCGTCATTGGCAAGCCTCTGGCTTCCCCGTCGGGGCCGGGTCTGTTCAGCCCAAAGACCCGCTCGGGTCCGATGTAGTTTGATGGCGCCGGAAGATTGATGATGAAGCTGCGAGGAAACAGGTCCTCCCCAGCCACCTTGTGCCTTGCCTCGTGGTGCATGAAAACGTTCGCAAACGGCGTCGCGGTGTAGCCGACATACGCGCTCTTCTCGAACGACGTAAGCAGGCGCCGGATGAGGAAGTTTGTTCTGGTCGGATCCGCATCTTCATCAATCCTGCCGTCATCGTCGCGATATTCATTGGTGTTTGCGGAGGCATTGTCGGCTTCGTCATCGATGACAAGCATGGGCACGTCGCGGACAATCTTCCCGCCTGGAACCGTGGGATCCTCCACCGCGCGCACCGAAAGCACCCAGGCGAGCAGATTTTCGAGGATGCTGACCCGCTTCTTGACTACAAGGATGATCGGGTCACGGCCGCCCGGTATCAGGCGGGTTCCGTTTGCCGTCGCAGTCTTGAAATCCCCGCCGTCGGAGCTGCTTGTGAGCGAGTGAGCAACGAGGAAGGGGGCACTTGGCATTCGGCCTGCGCCGATCCGCTGGTTTTCCTGCTCGTCGGCCAGGAGACCGAGCCTGGTGTCGAAGCCGAGAAAGCCTTCGTCGAGGCGCTGCTGAGTCTGGCTTCGGAGGCTGTTGTGAACGCCCGCGAGCACGATGACGAGCGGAAACCCCGCATCGACCGCCTTGCAGATCAGCGCGGTGTAGTTGGATGTCTTGCCCGACTGGACATCCCCGACGACAAGTCCACGGCGATCCCATGCGCCAGCCGTCTCGGGATTTCGCAGGCGATCCAGGATATCATCGGTCAGGCGGTCCATCTGCCTCAGCGGACCGTCTGCCCAGCGCTTGCCGCGATCCATCCAGTGACGATAGCGATCCCAGAATGCAAAGGGCCGATTCTCCCGCGCCCTGGCGACCCACGCACTGAAATCCTTGTCGTCGATTACCGAATAGCCGCTGACCAGTGTGTTGTTTCTTGCTTCGAGGTCACGGAGCAGTCGTGTACGGTCGACGCCGAGAAAACGTGGCATGGCGAGGACTGTGTCAACAGCGGACTCCAGCGCTTCCTGCGTGATCCTTGGCTCAAGTTCCAGAAGTGAATTCGCGACACCATATGCACTCTTCAGAAGTGCTTCGGACGATAGCCCCCCGGCCATACGTTCTCCCCCTTGCGCTACCGTTTTCGAACGGGACTCTTCCGTGCCACTTCGTCAAGAAATGCCGAGACCAGCTCCGGATAATTGTTGAATGGCTCCATCAGCAGCAGCGAGCGTGCGGCCTCCACATGCTCGCGACCCTCCTCGACCAGAGCGTCGAACACTTCCGCCATCGCCGTTCGAAGTTCGGCTGGAGAGTGTTCGAACGGTCGGCTGAAGGCATCCGGTGTCTCCGCATTGTTGATCACGATCAAAGGCGCAGGGATCGTCTGTTCGATAAGGTCGAACAGCGATCGGATCGGTCCGCGATCCTCGGCCGTTGCCAGCACCTTCTTGATAAGTGGATGATCGCGATTGATGCGGTAGAAGGACTTCCCGTGCTTCGTGTAGTGCGTCCACAGGAAAGTCTCCTTGTCGCCCAGCGCGCGCTGGATGACCTTTCCGCGATGCCGGTAGATGCTCGAAGCGCGTCCTCGCGCCGCGCGCGCAATCCGCTGAAGATCGCGGCGCAGTGCAGCAGGGGGGCGCGCGCGAGACTTCTTGACATCGATCTGCCAGAGAAGATCGGCGGTGTTGTCAAGGTCGATGCGGATACGAGCGAGTTTGAAATGCTCCTCCTTCTGCATTCCCAGACCGAGCCAGTCGCCGGCGACTAGAAGACGCTTGTTCCGATAGATGTAGAAGCCCTGGTGAGCATTCCAGCCGCGCGGCCCTGCGGCTGATGCATGCTGCTCGGCGCTGATGCGACTGTGATGCGGCAGTATGAATGGCTTGATTTCAGCGCGTTCGCCTTCACAGAAAAGCTCTTCGGCGGCCATTGGATCCGTGAAGGAAGTGTCCTCCATGAATGGGTCCCACGGCTCGATCGAGCGCCCGTTGATGTGCAGCTGAATGGAATTGCGCCCCTTCAGAAACCTGTGAAACACCATCGCGAGATGCAGCTTGACGGCTTCGGCGCGTTCACGGAAGTGCCTCTGCGCCGGCTCATCATCGATCTCGACGTCTCCGACCAGAGCATCAAGTCTGTCCCAGAAGAGGATCGTTCCGCTCTTCTGACCCGCGAGCAGCTGGTGGTCGCTCTCCGCAAGAAGATCCATCCTCTTCAGGAGCCGCCACTCGCTGGTGCCCGTTGCCTCGATATAGTCGAGGTCCCAGCGCCGGAGGGCCGCGGGCGACTGCAGGGTCTTCGAAAGGACCGTCAGGCAGCGACACTGGGAGATCGAGGCGGTCTTCATACCGAGGCCGAAACGACCGAGATCGTTCGCGTCGCGGATTGCGAGCGGATTGCGGCTTCCCGGCCTCATGGCCTGCCGGAGCTCGTCTTCCGACATGCCTCGTCCGTCGTCGCGAACGACGATGCGCGATGCGCGGCCCGCCCACAGCATATCGATCCAGATGTTGCGCGCCTGAGCCGTGATGCTGTTGTCGACGATGTCGGCCAGCGCTGTTGGAAGATCATAGCCGAACGCTCGCAGAGACTCGAAGAGTTCCCCTGCTCCCGGACTGGCAATGTCGTAGTCAAGCGACATTCGACAGCCTGGTCCTTTCAATCTGTTCCTCTGCAGCGCCCGCATGGGCGGTGAGAATCGAATAAAGCGCCTCGCCGATCCAGCGAGCGAGCAGGGGAGGAACCGCGTTGCCAACCTGGATGTACTGTTCTGTCCGATTCCCCTTGAAGAAGTAATTGTCGGGAAAAGTCTGCAGTCTGGCGGCTTCTCGAACCGAAAGACTGCGGCACTGAAGCGGATCCGGATGGATGAAATAGTGGCCGTCCTTGGATATATGGCTTGTAACCGTCGTCGAGGGTCCACCGGAAATCTGAACACGAAAGCGATCTGCAAACTTGCCGGTCTTCCAGTTCTCATGGTTCGGAGAAAGGGCTTCAGGAAAATCTGTCGCCTTGGGCGACCGACCGACCACCTTCGCAAACACCGCCGCAAAGAAGTACCGCGCAAGGTCGCTCGGCATATGGCTTCTTGTCGCATGGTTCGGAAGATTGGACAGTCTTTCGTCAACGAGCCAGTCCCGCAGTTGGACGGGGCATTCGGCAGCGATCCCGTTCCCCCAGGATTCGCGGCCGGGAAGCTGGTTCATTCCTCTGAGGGCGGCAAGGCATTTGCGTGCCTGGACCGTGAAAGACAGTTGAAGGTCATCGGGAAGTCCGATGTCAAGATCTGCTACAAGAGCCATGGCGTCTTCAACCACGGAACGCCATTCCTCATCACTATCGATACCACGGCTCAGCCCGCTCCTGAGCCTTGGCATTCCGTCGAGGACGTGCTGCACGGTCGCCTTGAGATTATGGCGCACCATGAGATCGGCGAGGGCTGCCGTCGGAAGGCCCTCCGCAACATCGGCTCGCAATCCTACCACAATGACCCGATGACGGGCCTGCGGGACGCCGAAGTCCTCTGCTCGTACGATGAAATCCGAGGCCCGGGGTTCGAAGGCGTCAAGATCCAGCTGGCGGCGGGATCTGGGGTCAAGGGCAACGAGGCGGTATCGGGTCGCTCCCGGCCTGTCACCCCGAAGGTCGCGAAGGACCTGGTCGAAGATCCGGTTCTCGCCATCCACCGATGACGAAAGCATACCCTTGACGTTCTCCATGACGAACGCGGCAGGCTGCAGGCGATCGAGAATCCGGATATATTCCTTGTAGAGGAAGTGCTTCTCGTCATCGCTGGCGATGTAGTCTTTCTTCCCCTGATTTCGAGCGCGACCAACAAGCGAATAGGCCTGGCATGGTGGACCGCCGATCAGGATCGAGTTCCCGCCGCTTTGCTCGCGGATTTCGTCGATGCGTCCATTGAGCCGCTTCTGTGGATCTTCCTTTCCGAGTTCCAGCTGCCACGCTTCGTCGACGGCCTTTGCCCATTCGCGCGGATATTCGGATGCCCAGTCTGGTTCATCACCGCCGCGGGTCAGAAAGTCATAGTATTGCTGAGGGAGCTTGCCGTTGAACTGTCGCAGGAAACTCCTTAGACGAAGAGTGGAATGCGCAGCCCTTTCCTTCTCGATGGAAAGAGCAATGTGATAGGCACGCTCATCCCGCGTGCCGGGAACGCTCGAAAAGCCTTCCGCGAGCCCGCCCGGCCCTGCAAAGATGTCGACGACAGAATATGATGACAAGAATCACGCACTTCGGAGTTGTAGACAGTATTCCCAATGCATATCATCTTCGTGTGGAAATGACAGGCAAAACGTCATGGTCGACGTCGTAAGTTCGGAAAAACGCTCGCAGATGATGTCCGGCATCCGCGGCAAGAATACCAAGCCCGAGCTGACACTTAGACGTCATCTACATGCGGCCGGCCTTCGATTTCGCCTGCACCATCCGGATGTAGCAGGTCGCCCAGACCTCGTGTTCAGGTCGAGACGTGCAGCCGTGTTCGTTCACGGCTGCTTCTGGCATCGGCACGAGGGCTGTCACTGGTGCACAACGCCGGCATCCAACTTGGAGTTCTGGACAGCAAAATTTGCTCGCAACGTGGCGCGCGACATCGAAGTTCGCGAAACCCTCAACGCGTCCGGCTGGCGTGTCGCGACTGTGTGGGAATGCGGCCTACGCTCCCCCTGGCTCACGCAGACGGTGGAAGACGTCGCTCGCTGGATCTGCGACGGGACCGAAAATTTTGAGAGCGCTCTGGTGCGTCCGCGAAACGAGACACAGATGCCACAGGCGCGGAAATTGTTACCTATCCTGGGTGAAGAATGAGAAAACACCCAGGATAGGTAACAACATCTGTGTTACCTATCCTGGGTCCAAATTTCGATTGCACCCAGGATAGGTAACAAGTGGCCGCATCGACACAGCAGGAACGACTGCGTGACTACATTGCAGAACACCCGATCGTACGTTTCTATGAGCTACGCAGGGCAGGCATATTCGCGATGACGATTGCGCGAGCCGTGGAAGCAGGAGAACTCGTCCGGCTCTCGCGCGGCCTCTACCAGCGCCCAGATGCAGATCTCGACACACTGCAGGCTCTGGCGGAGGCAGCAAAACTTGTTCCACAGGGTGTAGTTGCTCTGACGTCAGCGCTCGCCTTCCATGGCCTGACAGACCAGATCCCCCGAGAGGTATGGATGGCGGTAAGCCAGAAGGACTGGGCAGTTGCGCCCTCCTATCCACCCATGAGGATCACCGAGTTCCGGGATGCCTACATGAAGCAGGGTGTGGAGCACCATCTGATTTCCGGAATCGCGGTTCCAGTTTTTTCGGTCCCGAAATCGCTTGCAGACGTCTTTCGAAGCAGGCTCGTCGATCGTTCGGTCGCCATAGAAGCGCTGCGCGCAGCGCTAAAGCAAAGAAAGACCAGTCCCGCGGCCATAGCCGAGACCGCCCTGGCGAACGGCGCATGGAAAAAGATGAAACCCTTTCTGGAAGCGCTGACATCGAATGGCTAGAGAGATCAGAAACAGGGCAGCCTCGATCAAGCAGCAGCTCAGCAATCTCGCCCGCAGCGAAGGGCGTGTCTTCGAGATTGTCATGATCCGATATGCTCTTGAGCGACTGCTCTTCCGGCTGTCGGTGTCCGACAAGGCCGATCGTTTCATCCTCAAGGGCGGAATGCTCGTCACGTTGTGGCTGGAGGGAGACAATCGCGAGACCCGGGACGTCGATTTTCTTGGATACGGTCAGGCGGACAGGGAAACGCTGAAGGCGACCTTCGCAGACATCATGGCAGCTCAATACGATGACGGGCTCGTCTTCGATGTAGGGGGCCTGCAGGCGGAGGTCATCCGAGAGGATTCGGAGTACAACGGAGTGCGCCTCCGCACCGCGGCGCTTCTCGAACGCACACGAATACCTGTTACGATCGACATCGGGTTCGGCGATGCTATGACCGGAGCCGAACTGACCACCTACCCGTCGCTGCTCGGCATGGAACCCCCGCGCATTCGCAGCTACCCCCCGGCAGTCGTCGTCGCCGAGAAATTCCAGGCAATGGTGCAGCTCGGGGTCATCAACGGCCGGATGAAGGACTATTTTGACCTCTGGGCAATCCCCCAGGCCGTAAGTATTCCGGACCGGGACCTTGATGCTGCGATCAGGGCGACGTTCGAGCGCAGACGGACGCCAATTCCCTCCAAACGACCACCGGGTTTGTCCAGCGCGTTTTTCGAGGATACCGGCAAGCAGGCCCAGTGGCGAAACTATGCTCGATCAATCCAGATGAACGACGTCGCGCTTGCCGAAGTCACCAATGCAATCTGGGAGCTGGTCGGCCCATCCTGCGCTCGCCTGTTTGCTGAGCAGGACACCGATGAGAACCCCTGACTGTCCGCTCGGGACCATGGCCGATTCGCGTTGTTCACCGGGTCGGTTTCGTTCGGAGCGGCGAAATCAGATCTGATCCGCTTCTTGCCGCGCTTGCTAGAGGCGGCCTCTTTCCATTCTTCTGGCCGATCGTAATCAACGACGTTGTTTTCGATCAATCAAAGCAGGGCAACAGGCCGCTTGAAAGATCGATTAACACCGCACTCTTTTACTTAGAAACACCCCTTCTCAAATCGCCCATGAGTTGCTATGCTCGCGAGAAATTCAGCACACGATACACTACGCAATTAGGCTCTTCTTGGGGGATAGAGAGAATGGCGAAGAATACGACTGTGCATTCCAAGGCCATATCAGCCCGCCCTAAAGAACGCAATACTTCTACGCGTTCAAAGTTAGACGCATATACAATTTCCTTCGAGAATTCTCTAAGCATACAATTGAAGCTTCTTGAGCAAATTCAATCATGCGTCAATATTCTAAATTCGGATCCAGGAAACAGAGCCGTCCTTGACTGGAAGGAAAGACTCGAATTTCTTCTGTCAAGCGCTAGTGAGGCCGATTTCAATACATTGATCGAAGATCGTCTCGGCAACTTTTTGTTGCGGACGCCGATTGGCTTTGATCTGCCCACGGATGCAAATCACCAGTTGCTCGTTGGCCTCGTTTACGCGGAGGCATCATCAGCACCGGGCGACGATGACGAGAAGCGTGGCATCGCGGCAGCGATTCTCAACATGGCGCACTACGCCACATACACCGAGCCAAGGAAGAAGTGCTACAATACCTCGTTTGGCGATGGCACCGTACTATCAGCCATCAAAAAAGGCTCCATGGCGTATAACTCGCCTCAATGGAACAAGGTAATGGCAGGGGACGCGCTGAAAGCGAAAGCCGACCTGGAGAATAGTCTCATACCGACCGAGGTCCGCAAGCTCAAGGCCTGCGTTGAAAGTGTAGCAGCGGTGGCAGATGGCGTCCCGCCGATCGCCGACACCAAATCAAGCCGTAACCTTCTCCAGTTCAATCAAGCAGATAACTCTCCTCCCTCGCCGCGGCAGGAAAGAGTGGCCAAATACGGAATTCACACGTTCTACGCTTTCATCAAAGGTCGCGAGTGTCAGTAGATCTGCAGTGCGTGCCTCTCCGGGCTGATCAATAGCTCAATACGAAGTAACCATAGTTCTGCGCGTCCGAAACCAGTTCGAGGTCGAATTGGAACGGTGAACCGACGCCATTTTCCAAAATTGCCGGACATCCAACTCGGGGACCTTTTATGGCTGAGAAAACAATAATCCCATCGGCTGGACCTAAACTGAGCAGGCGTTCCTTCGTCGCTGGGGCCGGGATCGCTGCGATCGGGCAGAGTGTAGCATGGGCTGATGACTCGATCCCGCCGACGTTCATTCGATCATCGGATTTTTTTATTCTGCAACGCGCAACGGAGGAGCTGTGGGTTATTGATCGCCGCTGGTTTGATCTGGACAGCGGAAACATAGCAGTCCAGGCAAAGGGCTCACGCCTCAAGATTTCTGGGCTGCTGGGTGGATCAAATGTTGCGTTGGACCTTTCCATTACGGTGAGAGAAAACGACTGGCTGGCTTTTTCCTCATTTGGTGGTCCTGACGAACTCGTAACGCTCGGCGACTTCCGCAGGTTGGGCGTAAAGATCCTGCTACGAACGAAGAACCTGACAACGTTACCAGTTCGCGTCAAAGCCGCTTCCGATATCAGAGCGACACTGACCTATCCTTTCAACGTCGGCGCTGCAGCCGCTCTTGCCTTCGAGGGGAGCGACATCGGCTGGGGAACCGCGGCCGGGCTGTCGACAACAGTTTCGTCAAGGTGGGATGAAACAGAGCCGGAGATTGACCAACTTGTGCCAGGCGCTCGTCCACTGACGCGTTTCATCCTGGAAGGCGTAACGGTTGCCGATCCGCAAGGATGGGATTTTGGAGGATTTGGTGGTCGTGTATTGCGCCTTTTTTTCGGGAAAGGCTCCGGAAGAATATCACTTGAACGCATTGCGACGGCATCCGGAAGAGCCCGCATCCTGCGAAGGTCCGGCAACGCCCGGGGGGCAAAGGGAGCACGTCTACGGTACGGCGACCAACAGTGGGGCCGCGATCTGTACCTTTCCGCTGTCGAGGCAATACAGGTTGTCGGAGGGTCACTGAAGCAGCGAGGCCTGAAGATCGCACAGAGCGCCGAGCCAGTATATGTCGAGGCTGACAAGTTCGGGGCAGCTATTCGTGTATCCCGAGACTGCTTTTTCCCAGGGTACCGTCAGCAGTCTCAATTAGTCTTGCCAATTGAATTGCTGCTATTCCATGCGCGAGGAAAGGACAAAACCCGCTTTGACGTCGATTTTCGCAACGTCAGGACAGACAAGTCTGGACTGGCCGTTGGAGAACCCGGTCTCAACCGATCAGCTCCGGTCTGGAACGCAGAGGGCACCAGTGGTGTTGCGGGGGCATTGTCGCTCGGAGTGCGAGGGGCGATCAAGGACGAGTCCTGGCTTCATCTGGGCGAACGGGATGCGGCGAGGATCGTCCTTGATCGCCCTGGAGCCGTAGGAATAGAGCCGGCTTCTCCCTGGCTGCGTTTGCGTCGCAGCATCGACGGTCTCGACCTTGGCCTCCTGTTCTACAAGTTTCGCATCGAGATTGGCGAGGAAGCAAAGCTTGTGGCAATGGACGGTGCCCAGCGTGGCGTTCGCTTCAGTCCTCAGCATCTCGAGGAAGAGTGCTTCACCATCGAACCGAAGCTGCCACTAGGCTGGTTTGTCCGACTCGGGAAGCTTCTATCAAGCACCGCTCTTACTCAACCGTCATTAAGGCCCTTAGGCTCGTCGAAAGACGCGACCTGGTTTCCCGGCGCTCCCGTCACGTTGATAGCTCGTACCCGTGCTGCTGGCGATAGCCGAATAATCTTCGCACCAGAGAGCGCGACCGAGTTCGAGCTGACGGCAGACGCGTTGACCAATTGGGCAGATCAGGAGCTTGTGGTCGCCGATCGTGCGGTCGGTGAAATTCCAATCGACGACCAGCTAGCGCTGATGAACATTACGCAGGAAACGACGAGAGAGGTTGCCAGGAAGAAGATTGAGGACGGGCTCAGACAGCCGAGAGCTGACGAGACTTCTCTTGAGCTGGTGACCGGGCTGTTCTTTTCCCCGGAAAAATCCGCTCGCTTTCGCACCACAGCACCATCGGAAAGCCCACCTGCCCTCTGGACGGCGCAGCTGGACCTGAATCCGGCGAGTGAGGGTGAGACAGGCGGAAATTCCAGTTCCGTCGTTCGCGCCATCTGGGCATCGGGTCTCGATGCCGGCTTTCTCTTCAACCCAGATGGCCTGGCTCTCGATCCAGATCCGTTCGCTGCATCCACGAGCAGCCAGGATCGTATAGAGATAGCGCTCCAGTCATCGGCATTTGGTCTTGCCGCACTGAGGTCTACCACGAAGCAGGGAGTCGATGTTCCTAACAGCCGCGTGAGGAGGGTGTCCGACAAATGGACATTCGTTGACAAGAAGCAAGAACCTTCGCCGGATGATCCGAATTTGAAGGTTGTCCAGGAGGGGGTTTTTTCGCCGGCCCCATTCAAGTCCTTCACCGCCCGTCTTACGAGTTTCGGTGGCGATCTGGATGCAGAGTGGCAGGCTGAACCTATCCAACCCTTCACGAGAGCATGGGAAGGTCCGTTTTTCCAGAGACCGTTCACCGTCGAACGCTACGTGCATCGGACGCGGCTGCGCAGTGATACCATTGCGCAGGTGGTCTACAAGGGTTTTCTGTTTCCCTATGGATTTCGCGTGTCGCTGGTGAAAATCAGCCAGAGGGAACCGGCTGTTCTACCCGAGTTCGGCGCGATGATGCCGCTGGTGACGCGCTATTTCATTGTTCCCAAGCCCGTCACCAAGACATTCCCTGGTATCTATCAGCCCTTCGAGGCGCGCGGGGTCCCGCTACGAAGCGCAAGACTTCTTGGCGACCGCACCCCCGAACTCGACCCCGGTTCCATGCTCCCGCCTCCGGGGCTGGTACTCCCCTCCGATGCAGGAAATCCGGAGAACAAGGAGCGGGTTTTCTGGCCGGTCTTGCGAGCGGGTGGCAGGCTTCAGTTTGATTTCATCGCCGATGATCTCGACACACGCCGAACAGTGCCGATGTTGTTCGTCTCAAACAAGGATGCCGGCCAGCCTGCAAGTGTTCGAGCGATCATCGAATTCTACAATCGACTTGCTGAAGAGGATCGCTGGGAAGATCACCATCGCGGAAAGACAATCTATGCTCCCGAGCGGTCGGGAGCCAATCACGGTGCGAATGAAAGCGGGACGACCAGTTTCGAGACGGACCACATCATCCTGCAAGCGCGCCCGCGCTCATTGAATGCGGGAACGATCGACGCCGACGCGCCTTACAGCTTCGACACGTTCATGGCCGGCGTGGACGAGCCGCCGTTCTACCCGGTGATGGAGCAGGCAAGTATTTCAGTCCCGCCACTCGACCAGATGATGGGGAGTCCCCAAGGTCTGCACCCCGTCGGCTATAATGGCACTTACCTTCGAAATGGCTTCGATCAGTCTCAGAACAAGGCAGAGCTTTTCCTCGATTTTCTCGACGTGAAATTGATGTCGCTGGGAGGTGACGGAAGGATCAGCGGAGGCATCGCGCAGCCTCAGAACTATGCTGCGGGTATCAGCCGTATCAATGCGGTCGTCGGTGCGCAGAAGAAGGAAAGCAAACTGGCAGCTCGCACCTTCGCGGACATGCCAGACGGGATCGACAGCCCCTGGAACTTTGACTCCATTCAGAAGCAGTTCGATCCGAAGGCATTTTTCCGGGATGCAAAGCTTTTCGGTATTGTCGATCTGAGCGAGGTTATCGAAGCGGCCGCGATCGAAGCGCAGCCGAAGCTGAAACAAGTGTTCGAGTATGGCCTTGGCAATGGAATAGGCGTCCTGGAGGGCGCATGCAGCTCAGCAGGCAGGCTGATCGGTGTCGCTCTGGAAGAGGCTGATCGCAAGCTCAAAGCCGTCTTCGCCTCGTCAGTTGGCGGCGGACTGCCCATCGATCCTTCGCAGGTTTCGATCGAGCGATTTTATCCCGATCTCACAAAACAGCTTCAGCTGTTCAAGGAACTTCTTGAGGAAGGGGTTGGCGGTAGCGACCCGATCACCTGGGTAAACGATCTGATCGTGCGATGGAAACCGGTCAAGGCGTCAATTGACGCCGTTATCGCCAATCCGTCACCGGAGCCGCTGCGTGCTGGCATGGCTGAATTGCGCGCATTTGTGGACACCCTGCAGGCATCCTTTGGTCGGGCGTTGCGCGAAACGGTTGCGAACGCGACGGCCAGTCTAACGAATGGTGCGATCGAAGCTCTAATCGAGGAGATCGTTTCGGCTTCCTTCGACGGAGGTGGCACCTTAAGCGCGCCCTGGTTCTACGAGGCGTTGACTGGTGCCGTACCGGCAGCTGGCACGAGTGCCGACGATTTGCGTCGGGCGCTTCGCTCGATCTTCAACGACCCTGCGGCGTCGGGCGCCAAGGTCGGAGAAGCAATCCTCGCAAGAGCATTCATGCAACCTGTACTGTCGATGCTCGCTCAGGCGAAGGACATCGAGAATACGATCGCCGAACAAGGTGGTTCGGCAGTTGCGGGAGCCGTGCGCGCCGCCGCCCCTCTCCTGCAAAAAGCTGCATCGATGATTGTCGAGGTCGACGTGCTTGTCGACGCAGCAAGAAATAACGCAGGCGAACTTTGCTCGGCAGCCGGAAGCGCCTTGCGGCTCGAGGAACTCTGCAAGCTCCTTGCTGACCTTGCGCCAGGTGACAGCGATCTTGACAAGGCAGTCGCTACGCTGCGCCAGGCCTGGCCGACCCTCGATCTACCCAACCTGCCCGACACTCCTGGCGTTATCGAAGCTCGGCAGGCGAGCCAGGCGCTGCGACGGACAGTTGCCGATCTGCAATCGGCTCTCAACGCATTCGCTGACGTTCGAAGGGAACTCGCAGCTCTCAAGCTCGACAAGCTCTGCCGCGAACAACCTCAGTATCTCGTAACACTGGGTGCGCGCCTTCTATCAGTCAGGAAAACTGTGATTTCGGCGTTTCAACGCTGCGTGAAGGCCGCTGGGAACCTGACGGATATATACGCTCGCCTTCCATCGACTGGCATGACTGACGCGCTCGCCGAAATGGAAGCCCTCAGACTCCAGGTGCTGTCACTTGCAGCAAACCTGACTTTCAAGTGGTTCAACAATATCGATCAGCGTATATCCTGGATGGATGCTGTTCCGGTCGTAGGCCAACGTGTCAGGTCAGTCAAAAGCCAGGTGCTTGCGGCTGTTGCCGATATTCGGACCAAAGTAGCTGCGGCCACCGGAAAGACGCAGCGCGAGCTTGAAGACATCGTAACCGCGGCGACCGATCTTTCGTCCGCAGAGCGAAGGTTATTCGAGCTTGCATCCGATCTGGTGGCATTGACAAAACCGCTGCAGACAATCGTTGAGAAGACCAGGCAGGATGTCCTGACGTTTGTTGCCCAGCCAGTTATCATCATTCACGCAAAAATCCTGGACCTCGCCAATCAGGCCATCGCTGTGTTTGACAGCGCTCCTGATCTCGTCAAGCTCTTCACGAGCAAAGTCTACGCCAGACTGGTCGTCGCCCGCGACAACATAAAGAGGGACAGCGAGGCACTGAACATGCTGGCGACAGGCAGTGGCTCGACTGAAATCAGCGCGCTCCTCGCAAGATGGAGCCGCGGAGAGTTCGGTCTTGTCGACGCTGTGGATCTGGTGCTCGAATTCTTTACAGCGATCATGACCGGTCAGATAGGCGGCGTCTTTGATCTGGCGGGCGTTCGACGCGCGGTCGAAGAGGCGGTGAAGCAATTGCTTCCAACCCGCGTCAATACCAGTTTCGATTTTCGTGGCGGGCTGAAGAAGTGGCAGATCTTCGACCCGCAGGGCGACAAGTCGATCACCTTGACGACACATATTTCTGCTGACCTCTTGAAGCTGTCTGATCGGAAAGTTGATGTAACGGGCCGAATATCTCCCTTCCGTCTGAATCTACTCGAGTCGCCGGACCTGGTGACGATTTCCTTTTCCGAGACGACATTTACATTCGAGGGTTTTGTCCCGAAATTCAAAACACAGATCGACGCCGTCACACCGGGAAGCGACCTCAGCTTTTTCAACAATATTGCTGATGCCCTGGACCTTGACGCGAATATCTACGCCAGACCGACATCTGATCCAGCCGGCATCCGCGTTGGCTACAGCTACTCGAAAGACTTTCTGGAGCTTGGCGGCGTCCAGATCCTTAATTTTGCCTTCGACGCGTCGCTCGCCCTCTTTCTCGATGGAAGTCCGGCGGTCGCTCATGTCCAGATTGCCGATCGAGAAGCGCCTTGCGGGCTAATCGTGCCACCGTTCTATTACGGCGCCGCATATATCGCCCTGACGACAACACCCAGGACAATCACAGCGTTCGAGATCCAGCTTGAGTTTGGCGTCGCCAGAGCCCTGAAGTTTGGGCCGCTTTCGGGCCACGCCTCGGTATCAGCGGGTATCTATCTCATGTCGGCCGTGACTGAAACCGGCCGCACAACGCGGCTGGAAGGCTTCGTACACGCCCTGGGCGAGGGAAGTATCGCTTGCTTCGGAGTCGCCGTGAACTTCGAGGTGAAGGTCGTGCACCAAGGCGGGGACGTTGAAGGCTCGGCGACGTACCGGTTCAGCTTCCGGATCGGGTTTGTCAAGGTCGGTTACGGTGTGACCGCCAACTACACATTTGCGGGTGGTTCAAGCGCGGAGCCAGCAAGCGCCAAGATATCAGCCGGCGCTCCAAAGTGCAGTGTACTTCCTGACAAGACCAAGGAATGGCTCTGCTATCGCGATCACTTTGTAACGGATTGGCCCGAAACATGACCCAATGTCTCATTGAATGCACCGCGATACCAGACGGATTTTTCAGCAGCTCGCTACTCCGCCTGAGCGTACTTCTCCGTCCCGAAACGTTGCCAGCCAAAACGGATGCCCGAGATGTGCAGGTACCGTTGGCGCGCTGGCCATCTGAGCTTCCAACGCTGGAGTTTCAAGTGTGGGCTGGGCCGAATGTGCAGAGCATGGTCCTCACCGAGACGATTTCGGCTGCTGCCGCATTCGAAGGTGAACATACACCCGATATCACCCCAAAAGCCCAGAGGTGGTGGGAAGGCCTGTGGCGCGGTTCGGACCTCGACTACTACCTCGACCTTTTGAATGGCGAAGGGAGTGCGGCCGTCGGAAAGGCCAAGGTGAAAAGCTATGACTACGAAAAGCTTCATGAAACTGCGATCACCGAGTCGATTCATGAGCTGCAGCGCGCCTGGATATCCCATGAGGTCAGGCGAATGGCAGCGGATAAGGAAAGCCCGATCGATCTCGAACGCGAGTTCAGTGGGTTCACACTTCGTGCAGCTCGCGATCCGAACGACCCGCACATAAGGATTGCTCGCGAACTGGCGAGGGCGCGTTTGGGTGCAATAGCTACGTCACGGCAGGCGACCATTCTTGGCAGGACGCCCATGCGCAGACCATCCGGTTCAACGCGGGCCATGCTTGTGGGTCGCGGTACGGACGGGGTCCTCGACAAGGAGTTTGCGGAGGCGCTCGATCCGGAAAATTTCGCCCTCCCATTCGGCCTCGTGAACACCAAGTCGTACGATGCCGTCGCTCTCGCAACGACCTACGATGAATTCGAAGAGGTGATGAAGACGGACGAGGAGCTGGGGGCTGATTCCAAGCCCCTTGAACCGAAATACGACCAGGCACACAAAATGCTGGGAATGCTGCAAGCTCATCCAGCGCTTCGAAAGTTTGCTCGCCAGATCGCCGACGTCAATCTCGACGTCGAAAAATTGCGAACAGCCTGCGGATCGAGCATCACGGACTTCCAGGGATTCATCGCCGTTCTTGTAAAGAAGCCGGGTGAAGACGGCTATGGTAAATTGCCTGACGTGGCCATGAAGACCGCGTTCGAAGTGCGGACAAGCAAAGATCCGATCTTCGAGCCGTGCCCGCGGTCCACTTTCAGTGCATCGACTAATGCCGAAAAAGCTTCAGCATCAGCGTCCCTGCCTCTCAGGGACGGCTTCGTATTCAACCAGACGATCGACGGGAAGCGGCGCTTTAGGATCGCATCGATCGATGGCATAGCCGCCTATTTTTCCGGTATGAGGGCCCACCAGTCGACCATTGGTGCCTATGACAGCGGTGCAGCGACCAAGGATGTGCCAACCGAGCCTCAGGGATTTCGGACGAGAGGCCTGATGCTTCTGGATACCATGGTCAAGGAAGCAGCGGAAGCTGCCGAGCATCGCGTCGAACAAGTGGAGGCTGACCATATTCTTTTCGCCGAGGATCTCGTCGATGGCTTTCGGATCGACGTGGTAGCACCAGATGGCAGGGTGTTTCCTGCATGCGCTCGCAAAGTGCGTTATGAAGCCTTCGACAGCCTCACCGTCGATCAGCAGCTTCTATATGACACGGAACGAAACGATGGATCGGTGTCGCCCTTGGGGAGGACCTGGTCCAATGGCGGACAAACATATCTGGCCGTATCCCAGGTTATCTTTACCTGGTCAGGAGCAAATTTCGGGCTTCCTAGCGCCAACACCGAGGACGGCATCCAATATGATTTCGATCCGCAGCGGCTCGGTGCGATCCTCCGAAACTTGCGTCACTATCGGTTCATGATACGCGCCCGGAAGCTCAATGGCTCGAGCCGTCCCCTGTCGAACACGCGGCTCGATGAGTTCGCGCTCGGCAGCGAGCTGGATAAGATGCCTTACTCGGCAATCGAGAAAGGGAAAGGTGACCGAGGATATCAATTTGCGTTTGTCGAGAAAGCGCCTGCGCCGACGATCCTCGTGGATGGGGGCTTCAGACCGCAAACGGGACCAGATCCCGATGATCGCGAAACCGTCAACACCATTTTCGTGAGCACGGGCGATTCGAGCCCAAAGGTCCGGTGGCTTGTTTCCCCAATAAAGGGCTTCGATCTTGGCGAGCAGCAGGGCCAGTTCGACCCGCGCTCATCGCTTCCCGCCGATCGAGACCGGGCGCAGCGCGCGTCAAGAACGGGTGCCTACACGTATCTCAAGCATCAGGAAAACGGCGGATTCCCTCCGGTGATGGACGGGAAAATGCTGCTTGGCCAGGGATTTGAGGTCATCCCCCCCGGGCCGATGCTCGCTGGCAATCCACACTACGTTGATGCTACACTCCGCACGATCGCCGCACGCCTGACTGCTGCAAAAGGTACGTCCACGGAGGCCCTTGGGAGCGATCTCCTGACATCCGACGCGGCGTTCTTTCCGGCAACGAAAGACGTGCGCGAATTCGATCCAGACACAGTTGTTCCTGTTCGTCTTGAGGTGACCGCAAGCGGCAGCAGTAAAAGGAGCCGGATATATAACGGCCCCGATTTCGAGCTGAGATTACCCGGGCACGATCGTCGGAGATTTCGAGTCCCCACGATCCGTGTCGAAGTGGCTGCTGGTGACACGCTGGAGCTTGAGATCTGGGCCAATCGTACCTCGGATGCATTCAGGGCAAATCCCGCGGTAGCCTTTATCCAATCTGCCAAGTCAAGACTTTCGGTGCTTCTGACTCCTGATGAGAAGAGCGATCAGGCGTTTTACGAGTTCACTCGTGCGCAGCGCGTAGCGTCATTGAGCGACGTGATCAGGCTGCGTATCGAGCATCCGGTAAACAGACCACTTGCCCGTCCGGATGTCGTCGCGCCGCTTCAGATTTTCCGTGCTCGCGACCTGGAGGCCTGGCGAAAGATCGTCGAGAACAGCAACGGCATTGATGAGGCGGACGCATCGAAGGTGTTTCCAACAGGACGGGTTGCCTTCGATCGCAAGACGACTGGCGAAATCTGGGCGGAGGCCTTCTGGAAGGAATCGGAGGCGCTGATTGTCCGCACCGAGAAGGATGAAATGCCGGGTCGCGTCAATCAGGAAGGTCTATATCGACGGCAATGGCCCGTGCAGTTCAAGAGACTGTTTTCGATTTCAGACCTTCCGTTGCCTGCGAAACTAAAAGGGGAAAGCCCTGACGCATATCTCGAGCGCATCAATGAGATAGATCTTCTTCTGGCGGACCCTGATCCCAACGCTGGTCCAGATCATGGTCGTGTCGCACGAGGACTTACGGCCGACTTCGTTTGCGACCGCCAGCGAACATTTGCCGTTCGTATAGTCGCAAGATCCCGCTTTGCCCCATCGAACAGCAGTGCCGGTTCAGATCAACCGCAACCAGCAGCGGCAGACGAGGCGCCCGAAGATGATGCATTTACTCAGGCCTCGGCCACGCGCTCTGCGTGTCACTCGGCGATCTCCACTTTGGCAGACCCTGAGGCGGCAGCGTGGTCCCCTGGGGTCTTCCGCATCTCCGTGCCCGCCACTTTGCGCCCAACTCCTCCCTACCCGACAAGAGACAAGGGCACCGTCTATCATCGCATGGTCCGTTCGGATGGGCTTGGGAGTACTGTCAGCTACACATACCGCGTCTGGTTCGAGGGGAACTGGGGAGATGAGAAGCTGGCGATTATCTGCCGCAGGCCACGAAGTGCGAAGCTTGAAGGTTGGGCAGACGCGAAGTTAAGTCGTTGGGGTGGCGACATGGCGGCCGCTCCTGGCCAGGAACTGCGCATTGCAACCGACCTTGCAGCGGAAGATGCATCCTATCTGGTGGCAGCACAGATCGAGGGGGCGGATGAAAAGGTTGCGACTCTCTGGGAGGAAGATAGCGATCGCACCGCAGAGGTCAGTCTTGCGTGCCTGAAGCCAGAGTTTCATGACGGCTTCGGCCGTTTCTACTGTGATGTCGAACTGAAGCCAACAGGCGCTTTCAAAGCAGGCTTGAAACTGATGATTGCCCGGTACCAGGAAAATGCGATATCGGGACGGCAGCTATCGTCCGTGATCCCGATTGACACTGTGATGTTGCCCCAGCCTTGGCACTTTGTGGCCAGCCGTCGAGAGAGAGATGTGCAGGTTACAGTCACCGGGCCAGCTTATCAGGGGCATGCACCGATGCTGGAAACACTGGCTGGCATTTCGAGGGAGACAACGATGCGGATGCTGTCAAACCTGACCGGCGACGTAAGCTCCATCGATATACCGTCCTTGGTGCAGACGCCTTTGATCGTCGCGGAACTTGAACGACTTGATGATGATGGTCGGGGACCCATGCCGGTTTTCGACGGCGGCCAGCTCGTGATCGCCAGCAACCTTCAGCGATCGCCTGAGAATGTGATCGAGCATATGAATGGTCTTTCCCAGCCACTCCAACTCAAACGTTGGCACATGTCGCTTCCCATTCCGGAGGAGGATCGCAACAAGAGATTGTCGGTGCGCGTGAGCCTTGCCTCGGCGCACGCCAATTCGCATGCTCGACCTGCCAGGACGATCAAACCAGAAACGGAATTCCAACCCTCTGCGCTTGACGGCCCACTCATCTTCCTGCCGGAGCCGATCGGCATTGAGTTGGAGGTTCAGTAGAATCTGAGTTTCATGTTGTCCCACTTTTACTTCTCGCGGTGAACTGCCTGAAGCAATTCGAGGGATTGGTTCGCCGAGGTACTTTCAATGGAAACAGGTACTATCAAAATGCAAAGTGAATGAGATGACGAAAATCGAAACACGGGGCCAATCCCGGTTACCTTTCATCGAAAAATGGAGAGCGGAATGAGCAGCGAAGCCCGTAGTGAAGGAACTGAAGCAGGCGACAAATCAGACCTGGTAAGAGTTTTCAATTCCGTCGTCGAGACAATCACCTCGAACTCGGATCTGACGGCGCTTTCGTCCGCTGCAGGCGCTCCAGCAGAGCTGAATATATTAGTCGAACTGGAGAATTTAGGGCGTATCAAGGTCGACTTCAAAATCGCTCAGTCCACGCCAGCCCTCCAGCCCGATTTCATGCCCTTGACCAAGGCTGATGTCGTCAAGAAGGCCAAGGAGCTTCTTCGGCTCAACGACACCTATCCACGAGGCTGCAGCGAGTTTGTGTGCAAGGTTCTTGGTATAGGATACCAGCAGGCGAATGATCTGATGGGTAAAGATCCAAAATCGGTTGGCTCTGGTCCAGAATACCCGGATCTTGAGCCTGGGGACATCGCTGGCTGGATCAACACGACGGGTTCAGGACATGTCGCTGTCTACATTGGTGAGGGCGGAAACAACGCCTTTATCGACGTGCGCGAGCCCGGGGCAAAACCTCGCAGCAAGAACGGATATTACAATCACGAGATGTTCAAAGCTCCATTGTGAGACCTATAGTGGGCCATGCGATCCGGTCGGCTTCGATAACTTGTTTCACATCAGATCTGTCGCCCAAGCCTCTGTCCTGCCGCGCGGATTGTCATAATATCCGCAAAGCTGGGGGTTTGGCGGCAACCGGCTTCAGCAGTCGGACCGGAATCAGTTAGAAGGCCGGCCTGTGCGGAACACAGCTTTCAAGCGTCAGGGATGCGAATCGGCTCGACGTATTTGGCGACATCGGCAGGGCGAGGAAACTTCTGACTCAAAAACCCGAGGACGGTAGCGCAAAGACCCAACGACCAGGCGCACCGCGCGGGCGTAAAGGCCGCCGCCTCGTCACGCGGAACATCCTCGTTGTCGTCCTGAATGTGGACCTTGTTGCGGAACTTGCGCAGGGTGTGCAGCTCGTCGTAGATGCCTGCCCCGAGTTCATTGAGCAGATCGTACTTGCGCATCACGTCGATGATGTTGTTGAGCTTATCGATCTTTTTGCCTTCGATTTCGCGCCGGTCGGCTTCGGCAATGTTTGGCACACCTTCCCGATTGAAATTCTGCGCTCGGTAGATGATTTGGCCCAGCGCGGCCTCGAGAATGGCCCCGACCTGCACCACGACGAGCTTGTTCAAGCCGCCATCGCCATTATGGTCACAGAGCGAGCGCAGAATGCCGGCGTTGTAGACAAGGTTGTCCCCAACCTTGAAGTCGCCAATGAAGTTTGACGGTATTTCGACCACGATGTCTATTTCCTCAATTATGGGACGGCTCGTTGCGCCGGACGCGGTTGGACGCGATTTCTCACCTGGTCGTAAATCCTGAGCTCGCCCGGCATTTCGAGGGTAACTGCAAGACCGAACGGAACCATTTCGTCAACGGCGCCGGCGGGATCGGGTTCTCTTTGAATTTTCAATCGCAAGCTCATACCGTCGGCGACGACCGCGGCCTGCGCGCCGCTCCAAACCCGCGTAAAGACGGTTCCGCGATTGGTCTGGTTTCCATCTGGTTGCCATGCGTCAACGGAAACACCAAGACCGGCGATCTCGGCCGGATCGAGGATCTTCATCCTAACAGCGCGGTAGGATTTCCGACCGGGCACGACCGGTGTGAACCAAGCCAATGTAGCAGACACTGAGTGAGCGCGTGCCTGTCCGCCGATCGCCGCCGGTATCGGCACCAGCACATCGACGCTCCGCTCCCTCCCGAGCGAACCAACACACCAGAAGGTAGCTCGGTCGGCGGCACAGGCGACGGCATCATCACTGTCGAATAAGCCGTATCCGAGGAAGCGGCGAATGTTGTCCTTTTGACGTGGAGCCTGACCTTGGCCAAACGGCCCTAGTAGCTCTTTGACCAAGCCAGCCGCCGGATTCGGCCAGCGTGCGGGGTGCACAAGCAGAGCCTTGATGAGAACAGCTCGTTGGGTATTCGACAGCTGCAGAAATTCCTGACCATAGGCCGCCTCCAAAGCGTCGTGGATGCGGTGCGCCGTTCGGGAAGCAAGCGCCGTCGCTGCGCTCGTCCCATTTGTGAACCCTTCGGCATTCTCAAGGCCAGGGCTTGGCGGTGCGGCAACTTTGAGGCCCGCTCCTCGACTTGCGCGCGCCGGTGCGACCGCGATGGTCTCCGCGCTGGCGACGACGCGGAGGTGCTCTCGCGCGCCCGGCATAAGTATATCTGGCTTAACGGAGCCTGCGAATCCAGGCCCTAGCGCGCTGGACGGGTTGGCGAAGTCGAGTTCCGAATAGGGGTTTACGTTAACGCGTGCCAAGGCCCGCTCAGCAGTCGGCACCCAATCCAGGTTTCGCGCGCCGATGGTTAAGCCGTTGATCGTTTCGGACGGGGAGAGCAATCGACGGTCGGCGACAACGGCCGCAACCGCGTTGATCACGCCGCGCGCGCGCTGATCGGCTTTGGCATCCTCGAACGCAACCCTGTTTGCAAAGGCCGCGATAGGGAACTGCGTCGTTATGTTGCCCGCACTGACCAGGAAAAGGATACCGAAACGATATGCCAGCCGGTCGAGAAGTCTCGCCCAGGGCGAAAGCTGGCCGTGGAATGGGCGCCGGACATTTCCAAGGGAAATATTGATGATGATCACATGTGGAGCGGAGGGTTGATTGCCCGCGCGCATCCGGATGACAGCCTGATAGATCAAATCGATGATCAGCCTGTCCGGCGGAAAGCGGTCGTTGTGGCCAAGAACCGGAATGCAGTGCACCTGACGAGGCAGTGGTGGCTCCGTCTTGTTGCGATCGCCGTGAACAATAAGGGAGGCCATGGCCGAGCCGTGATAGCGTTGCGCCACGAGAGCCCCGGGCTCAAGCCCGAAATGATCCTCAATACTCAAATAGGGCTGCAGCAGCGGGTGACCCGCCACTGGGACACCATCGAGAAGCGCAAGAATCGGGTCGGCGGTGACAGGTCCCATCACCGGCGCAGGCGCAGCCGGCAGCAGATCATTTGCGTCAATTTCCGTGACGACACTCTGCGGGCGAATGTGCATGATCGGCTCGACACCGGCGAGGCTCGCTGGAGCCCGTTCCACGACCATCCGAATTGCTGCCACTGGCAATTCGGCAAGGATGGCATGGTAGGCAATGTCATCCAGTCTGGCGCGACTGAGAAGTCGACCGCCACTCTGCCTGATCGCCTCCACGACCGTCGCTTCACTGATCGCACCTGCTTCGGGAGACCCGCGGAAGACTAGTTCGATTTCAAGAGGAACAAGCTCGTCGTCGGCCCGATCGTCGATCTCTTCAGCCAGGACATCAGCGTCCAAGCGCTGGACGCGATCGGCAGGACCCCAAACACGAAGGTCGCGAAGGCAGGCAAAGACGTCGCGCCATGGTGTGAAGCCCTGTGGTAACACCCGGCCCGCCACCCATGTTCGCCATAGCGACTCTATCTGCTGCAGTGCCCGCAGATCAGGTACAAGCAGGTAAGCAACTGGCGCCTTGTCCTCATCGCCCGGCAGCTCTTCCTCGTCGATAAGTTCGAGGCCCGGCACGTTGTTGATTGCCCGTGCAAAGGCGGCAATGCTCCCCTTCACTTCGAATACGAGAAGTCGCTCAGGCGCAAGCGCGGCTGGATCCGCGCGAAGCGCGAGCCCCGCCGGGTCGCGCTGCAGCACGTCTGTCAGGCGCTGAAATTTCGCGCCGAATCGCTGGTTCTGGTCAGCGGTTGAGTTTGGTTGAGGGCCGCGTACGACCGCTTGACGGCCGGGTGCTCTTGGCTGCGGAGCGCTCGGATGCAGTCTCAGTATCGGTTTGGTCGGATCGCTCGCCATTCAAAACCTCGGGGCTAACTCTTGTTGCCCAGAGGTCCAGTTCTGAACGAAGTGCATCGTCGATGGAAAGCTCCCCCAAGCCCAGTATCTGTCGTCTTCGCACGTTTTGGCAGAAATCCAAAGCCTCTGCAAAACTTACGGTACCCAGTTTCGCGGCAATCGATTTCGCCGCAGCCTTAGGCGCATCGGGCCATTGCGACATAATGCGGTCGAGGAAGACCCCGATCCTCTGCCCGTCGGGGGCGGGAAAAGCCAACCGCATCTGGAAGCGGCGCCAGACTGCCCGGTCGAGCAACTCGGCGTGATTGGTCGCGGCGATCACAACGACATAGCTTGGCAGCTGGTCGAGCTGCATCAGGAGGAACGAGACGACCCGCTTGATTTCGCCGGTCTCGTGGGTATCGCCGCGTTCCTTGCCTATCGAGTCGAACTCGTCGAAGAAGAGAACGCTCGGCCGCGTGCGAACATAGTCGAAGAGCTTGCGCAGGCGAGCGTTCGTCTCACCCAGATAGCTTCCAATTAGGGCATCGTAGCGGACAACAAAGAATGGGAGCCCGAGTGCCTCTGCCACGGCCTCTGCAAAGGAGGTCTTGCCGTTACCCGGTGGGCCGGAGAGCAGAACCCGGTGGCGCGGCTCGTAGCCATGAGCGCGCAGGACATCGGCGCGAGTATGCTCTTCAATGAGCTGACGGCCGCCCTGCTCCACCGGAAGCGGAAGCATCAGCTGATTGAGCTGAAGTCGCGGTTCGAGCTCGAGTATCGTGTCCTTTCCGGAACCGGCGGGAGTGGAGGCAGCCGTCAGCGCGGGCGGCGTGACGGCGACCGTTGACAGAGCGCGCTCGAGGCGATCGGCGACGATGTGGTGATTCTGTGCACGCTCTTCGGCGACCAGTGCTTCCGTTGCGGATTTCAGCATCGCCCGATCGCCGGACGCGCCGGCGCGGACAAGGGAAATGAGAAGGTCGCTTCTGGCCATATCTTTCGCGTTTCTGAGGGCTCTTAACTTAAACTCGCGTCAACGCGAATCGTAACTCAAATAGTTGAAAAAGTCTTCTCACGCCTTCTGATGGAGGTCGCAAATTGGGTCTATACATGAATTTGTGACTTCGCCACCAGCCCACATGCGATCGCGCTGCCCGCGATCACCTGCCGCAATTCTCTATTTCGACCAAGCTCAGCCCAGAGGCTCCAGCCGTTCGCCAAGTCCTCGGCGAATGCTCACGCAGTCATCGCAAAGCCTGAGTGATGGAACGCCTGGCATCGCTTCTGCTGCATTGGCGATCCGATAGTCCGTAATCGGTCCGTCACCGCATGAAGAACAGACCATCGCGCTCTTTTCGCTCTGGATCGCGACGCGGGCAAGTGCGCCCAGGCGGGGTTCGACGCGGTCCACGATCGAGAACCACATGTCGGAATGTGGTTCGATTTTCTCCATATGCTGTTCAAGATCAGCAGGATATGCCGTCTCTAACCACGTCCGAGCGACCTCCCGACGGCAATGATCATTGCTGACCAACGTCTCGTTAAGCTCAATCAATAACTGCCACGATCGACGTGGCGAGACCTGGTGCCTTCGCCGATAGTGTTCAAGGTTCACAGCAAAACGGACGCCGCCGCTATAGGCTTCCTGGACAGTTCCGATGCAATAGGCGCGAAGGTCCTGCTGGATACTTGGAGTGGTCATTGTCGCCATGACGGCATGGTCATATCGCCATGGATGCGTTTCGACCTCGTACCGCCAAAGATCCAGATATCCGGTGCTTTGCAGAACATCCGCAATACGATTGTCCCATTCCGGGTGATCGTTGATCAAGCGGTCTAGATCCTGAAAGTTTTCGACGGTTGGATCGAGCAAGCGGGCTGCATCAAGCACTTCGTTCTGGGCCTTATGTGTCATTGCGATCGGATTGGGACGACTGGCCATCGCCTCAACCTCATCTTGCGACACAACCTCAGTCTCCAAAGGGAGCTCGACCAATAGCGGGCTCACGCGCAAGTCTTCCGGCGAGCAGTAGTCCTGGTCCCCCACCAGTTGAATACCGACGCTTTGATATGCACGGGCGACCAATCTCGAGCAAAACAGGCGGTTGGTGCGGGGCTTGGTGACCGCAACAACCGAGCGTGCGGCTTCTGGCAATGAATAACGGGTTCCTATCTGCGATCTTGCGTAATCGACGACTTGCGTGACGAAGTGGGTCGGCAAAGGGGTCTTCGACCGAAAAGCAAAGACGTTCTCGTCGTCTTCAAAAAACTCTCGCTGTATGTTCCGGGCCTGAACACCATCCATCGTGGAGTCGATGAAGGATCCATGCTGAACGCAGATCATCGCGTGAGAAACCATTCCTCCAGTCGCACCTCGGATGAACTTGCTCCCTTTTCCCGGTCGCGCGGTCAGGATGATGTCGCCGGGCTGGAGACTCTCGATTTTGATCCGCTTCACGTCGCTACCTCCACCCTCCACCCCACCCC
>UCEY01000009.1:0-225926 GCA_900471605.1 Hyphomicrobiales bacterium
GGGCGGGGGGTGCTGCCGGACCCGCCGCCGTGGGGGCCGGAGCGGCAGGTGCCGGGGCTGCAGGAGCCGCCGCCGTCGGTGCCGGCGCTGCTGCCGGGGCGGGAGCAGCCGGAGCGGCGGCTGTCGGAGCCGGTGCCGGAGGCGCGGCCGGCGCAGGCTTGGCCGGCGGCGTGTAGCTTGCCGGGGTCAGGTCGGTGATACGGCCGTCCGTGTAGGGCTTATAGGGGTTGTGGGCGGCGATGAACTCGGCCGTGACGTCCGCGAGGTCCGGACCGTAGTCATAGGCATTCTTGCCGCCGCTCTTGAAGACGGCGTAGCCGTCACCGCCGGCGCGCATGAAATTGTTGGTGGCGACGCCGTAGGACTTGGCCGGGTCGATGGCGACGAACTTGTCGCCGTCCTTGACCTGCACGTCCGAGACCTTGGAACCGGCCGGCTTCGACTTGTCGAAGGAATATTTGAGGCCCGCGACCTGCGGGAAGCGGCCGGCGCCGTCGTCGATCTGGCTGACGCCGCTTTCCAGCGCCTTGACGATGTCCGCGCCGGTGAGTTCGAAGGTGGCGAGCGTGTTCTGGAAGGGCAGGACGCTGACGACCTCGCCCTGGGTGACTTCGCCGGCGTCGATCGAGGCACGCAGGCCGCCGCCGTTCTGGATGGCGATGGTGATGCCCTGGCCTTTGGTGCGGGCGAGCATGGCGTCGGCGACGAGGTTGCCCATCGAGCATTCCTTGGCGCGGCAGACGCGGCGGTCGCCGTCGATGACGGCGTCAGAGGCGCCGACGATCTTTTTCTTCATGTCTTCGATCGGCTTCTTCAGCTCCGCGACGCGGGCGAGGAAGGCCGGGTCCGGGGTGATCGACTTGTCCATGAGGATCGGCTCGCCCTCGGCCGACTTCACGACGCCGTTGTCGTCGAAGACGATTTTGATGTCGCCGAGATATTTCGAATACTGGTAGGCCTGCACGACCGGCACCTTGTAACCGCCCGGGTTGTCCGACCAGGTCGGATAGGGGCCTTCGGCGCCCTTGGCGGTGTTCGACAGCAGCGTGTGGGTGTGGCCGCCGACGACCACGTCGACATCGGGGATCTTGGCGATCATGGCGAGGTCGCGCGGATAACCGACATGGGTCAGCGCGATGATCTTGTCGACGCCCTGAGCCTTCAGGCCCTGGACGGCTTCGGTGATCTTGGCGACGTCGTCGGCAATCGTGATGTTCGGGCCGGGATTGGCGATTTCGGCCGTGTCGTTGGTGACGGCGCCCACGATGCCGACCTTCTGGCCGCCGACGGTCAGGACCAGCGACGGCTTGATGCGGTTGCCGATCTTGGCGGCGGCGCTCGGCACGACGTTGGCGGTGACGACCGGGAACTGGATCTTGTCGAGGAAGGTGGCGAGCACGTCGTCGCTGTCGTCGAATTCATGGTTGCCGACGGTCATGGCGTCGAACTTCATGGCATTCAGCGCTTCGGCTTCGGCCGCACCCTTGTAGGTCGTGTAGAAGAGCGAGCCCTGGAAGTTGTCGCCACCGTTGAGGAGAATGACGTTCTTGTTCTGGGCCTTCAGCGCGTCGCGGGTCTGGTTGATGGCGGTCAGGAGGCGGGCAGCGCCGCCGAAGCAGACGCCCTTGCCTTCATCTTCGGCCGAGCAGGTGGAATCGGTCGCGTTGATGGATTCGAGACGCGAATGGAAGTCATTGATGTGCAGGATATTGAGCTCGAAATCGGCAAATGCCGCGCCGCTTGAAAGAGCCATGACCGAAGCGGTCAAAAGCCCGAGCCCCAATGTCTTCTTCATCTGATCTCTCCTCTTTCTATCCGGCCGGCTGAGCCGCCCTTTTTATCTGTTCTAGTTTTTGAATGTGACAACCGTTCCGGCGGGCATGTTTTCATCAACCGATGGTGGGTTCAAGGGAAATGTGACAGTCATGTATTGGGAAATTGATGCCCGTAAAACGCGAAAACCCCGCCGGGGCGGGGTCGCGATGATCGGGACGGGATGTGCGTTCAGCCGCGGCGGGCGAGCGAGAACTGGGCGCCGCTATCCTGCGTGCAGTTGAGCTGGTTGGGGGTGACCAGCGAGCAGTTGACGCGCGACTGGGTCTTGCGCACCAGCGAAGTCATGTTGATCTCGACCAGCGTCGGCGACAAGCTGGTATAGGTGCCCGAAGCGAGCAGCGTGTTGCTGTCGCTGGAGCGGGTGTTGAACGTGCCGGCCTGGAACGAGGAGACGATGCCGTTCGGATCGACCCAGCTGCCTTCGACGCCCTGGGGCTGCACGGCCGCCATCTGCTGCGGCGGCGGAGAGGAAACGCAGGCGGTCAGGCCGGCTGCGGCGATGAGCGCAAAGCTCACTTTGAATTTCATGATCTGTCTCCCGCGATTCGGTCCGGCTTCGGTTGGCAAACCTTGCCGCCATCGCCCTATGTAACGCAAGATGTGGCCTTGAAAAGGCAGAAGCTTTCAACATGCAAAAAACCGCCTGCGGCAAGGCAGGCGGTTTCTATTGTGTCTTATCGGATCAGCGAGCCCGTTCGCGAATTAGCGAACCAGGATGTTCTTGAACTGCCACGGATCCTTCTCGTCGATGTCTTCCGGGAAGAGGCCCGGGCGGCCGTCGAGCGGGGTCCAGTCGGTGTAGTGACCTTCGACCGGGCCGAGATAGGGCAGCTGCACTTCGAGGCAGCGCTTGTAGTCGATCTCGTCGGCTTCGACGATGCCGGCGGTCGGGTTTTCGAGCGCCCAGACCATGCCGGAGAGAACCGCGGAGGTCACCTGCAGGCCGGTTGCGTTCTGGTAAGGCGCGATGCGGCGGGTTTCTTCCAGCGACAGGCGAGAGCCGAACCAGTAGGCGTTCTTCTCGTGGCCGTAGAGCAGCACGCCGAGTTCGTCGATGCCGTCCTCCAGCTCGTCCTCGTCGAGAACGTGGTGGACCGGCTGCGGGGTGCCGCCATTGCCGAACATTTCATGCAGCGAAAGAACCGCGTCGTTTGCCGGATGGTATGCGTAATGGCAGGTCGGGCGGAAGGTCACTTCGCCGTCCTTGTCGCGCACCGTGAAATAGTCGGCGATCGAGATCGATTCGTTGTGGGTGACGAGGAAGCCGTACTGCGGACCCGGGGTCGGGCACCAGGAGCGGACGCGGGTATTGGCGCCCGGCTGTTCCAGATAGATGGCGGCCTGGCAGCCCTTCTTGTGCTTCTTGCCGTTCTTCGGCATCCATTCCTCATGGGTGCCCCAGCCGAGTTCGGCCGGCTGCATGCCTTCGGAGATGAAGCCTTCGACCGACCAGGTGTTCCAGAACACGTTGAGCGGCTTCGGGTGCTTGGTGCGCTGGGTGTCGCGCTCGGCGATGTGGACTCCCTTGACGCCGAGCTTCTTCATCAGCTTGGCCCAGCCTTCGCGGTCATGCTGGTCCGGCTCGTCGAATTTCAGGCCGGTGTCGTTGGCGAGGTTGACCAGCGCCTGCTTGACGAACCAGGAAACCATGCCCGGATTGGCGCCGCAGGTGGACACGGCGGTCGCGCCGCCCGGGTTCTTGGCCTTTTCCTTGCGCACGGTTTCGCGCAGCGCATAGTTGGTGCGATCGGCATTCTTCATGTTCTTGTCGAAATAGAAGCCGAGCCAGGGCTCGACGACCGTGTCGATGTAGAGAACGTCGAGCTTGCGGCAGAGCTTCATCAGGTCGAGCGAGCCAGTATCGACCGAGAGGTTGACGCAGAAGCCCTGGCCCTTGCCTTCGGTCAGCAGGGGTTTAAGGAGATCCTTGTAGTTCTCCTTGGTCACGTATTCCTTGATGTGGCGGACGCCGTGCTTCTTGAGGATCTCCATGTCGGAGGGTTCTTCGCGCGGGTCGATGACCACCATCCGGCTCTTGTCGAACTTGAAATGGCGTTCGATCAGCGGCAGCGTGCCGCGGCCGATCGAGCCGAAACCGATCATCACGATCGGACCGGTGATTTCGCCATAAACCGGATAGGTCGTCTCTGACATGTCTTTCTCCTTGATCGCGGCCTTCTCGGGCCGCTGCCCCGCTTATTCGGCAGTGAGTGGAAATTAGATGCTGCACTTGGGCAATTCGCGGCGCTCTAGATCATAAAACTTCGTCACAATAAAGAGCCTGTCTATTTTCGGGGGAGGAATCGGCGTCGTTATTCGGTTCGGGGAACACGTCACCGGATGTGTAGGCAAGTTTCACGACATCGGACTTTATGCTACATACGGGGAAAATCGGAGGCATATGGTTCATGACGTCGCATGTGGTTTCACTTCGCATCTCGGGCGAAATGAAGGAACGGCTCGACCGGTTGTCCTCCGCTACCAATCGGTCCGCGACGGCGCTCGCCGAGGAGGCGCTCGAAGACTATCTTTCACACCACGAGTTGGAGATCGAGGCCCTCGACGCCGCTGCCGAGCGTGCCGACAAGGGCGATTTCGTTTCGCATGAAGCCGTGGCCAGCTGGCTGAAGAGCTGGGGCACGGCGAACGAAGGCGCGGCACCCAAGCCGGACATCGTCAAGACCCGTCGATGAGGCTGATATGGGCCGAGGCGGCGATCGCCGATCTGGTGCATCTTCGCACCTACATCGCCGAGCATAATCCCCAGGCAGCAAACGAGATGGCGGCGAGATTGCTCGACATCGCGGAACTGCTGATCGTGCATCCTCAAGCGGGCTTGCCGACGGCAAAACTTGGCTTGCGTCGCCTCATTGTGCCGCAATCAGTCTATTCCCTAATCTATCGCATCGTCGACGAGGATATCGAAATCATCGAAGTGTTCGATGGCCGGCGGTATAAACCCCGCACAAATCTGGCGGATTAGTCACGCCGTCGCCGTGCCCTGGTGGAAAACCATGCGCCATCTACCGTCGGCGTCCAGCCGCCAGATGGAACTGCGGTTGGTGAAGAGCTTGCTGTCGTCGTCGTCGATGCGGGTGCCGCGATAGGTGGCGAGGGCGATCGTGTCGCTCAGCATCTCGGCGCTGAAGTCCGAGATCGAAGTGTTGTTCGGGCCGGTCTCGGCGACGAGGCGGGTGACGATGTCGTCGAACGTATAGGCGAGGCCGGAGCGGCCGAATTCGCGGAATTCCGGGGACAGCAGCTCGCGCAGTTTTTGTTCGGAGCCGCGGACCTCGCGGCTCTGCAAGGCGAGTTCGAGTGCAAGCAGGTGATCGGCGAGGGGGCTGGCGGCGGACATTTACCGGCCAGATCTGGCCATTTTTGGAGGGCGGGCGGCAGGGCGAGGGGCTTCCACCGGCATTTCCGATCGGGCTGCCTGGCTGACGAGTTCGGCGGCGATCAGGCCGCGAAGGGAATTACCCATGAAGAAGCGGCGGTTTTCGAGGTCGGCGAGACGGAGAACCTGGCTCTTCGCCTTTCCTTCGCGGATCAGGTCGGCGCGCAGGATGCCGGGCAGGAGGCCGCTTGACAGCGCCGGAGTGAGGAGCGAACCGTCCTTGCCTTCGACGAAGACATTGGTGATCGTGCCCTCGCAGACCTCGCCGCGCTCGTTGAGGAGAAGGACCTCATCGGCCTCTTCGGGCGTGAATTCTGCGCGGGCGGCCTCGTAGAGTTCACGCCGGGACGTCTTGTGGCGGTAGGTCGGGTCGTCGGAGGGGAGCACGGTCTTCGCCACCCGCACCCGCCACACGGTCTCGGCCGCAAGCGGCACAAAGGGTGTGGCGGTGATCTCGATCTTGCCGCGATAGGTCATCACCAGGCGGACGCGCAGCGGCGTCTCGCCGCCGGCGGTCGCAGCCTGAAGCTGTTTCAGCGTATCGGCCGGCGGCTGGCGGAAACCCAACGCGTCCGCCGAGCGGCTGAGCCGGCGCAGATGCTGGTCCACCCGGAGCAAGCCGTTGCCCGGTTCCCAGCGCATTGTTTCGATCAGCGAGAAATCCATTGGTCGCCCACCGCAAAGCGTGCCTTCAACAGGCACTCGTCATACTCGGCATCCGCCTTCGAGTCGAAAACGATGCCACCGCCCGCATTGAAGACGGCCTTTTTGTCATTGAAAAGGGTAATCGTGCGAATGGCCACCGAAAAACGCATCGGACCGGCCGGATCACACCAGCCGATCGCGCCGCAATAGGCGTCGCGGGGTTCCTTCTCGAGGTCGGCGAGGATGCGCATGGCCCACATTTTCGGGGCTCCGGTGATCGAGCCACAGGGGAAGAGCGCGGCAAGAATCTCGGGAAAGCCGATCCCGGGCAGCAGCTTCGCCCGCACGTGGCTCACCATCTGGTGGACGGTCGGATAGGTCTCGATCGCGAAGAGTTTCGGAACCGAGAGCGAACCCACTTCGCTGACGACGGAAATGTCGTTGCGCAGCAGATCGACGATCATGCGGTTCTCGGCCAGCGTTTTTTCGTCGGCCAGCATTTCGGCGATGATCGCTTCGTCTTCTTCAGCCGTCGCGCCACGAGGGGCCGTGCCCTTCATCGGATGGGTCTCGATGATGCCGTCCGCATCGACCGAGAAGAACAGTTCCGGCGACCGCGACAGGATGAGCGGCGCTCCCGACGCCGCCCTCAGGTCGATGAATGCGCCGTAACGCACCGGCTGGCGGGCGACGAGCGACCAGAAGGCGGAAAGCGGATCGCCATGCCAGCGGGCGGTGATCGGCATGGTCAGGTTGGCCTGATAGCAGTCGCCGTTGCGCAGATGCTGGTGGAGGCGGCCGAACCGTTCCTCATAGGTCGCGAAATCCCAGCCGGCCCGCGGCTCGCTGAGAAAGGAACCCGCGGAGGAGCCATCGTCGACGACCGCGCCGGGTGGTTCGGCGAGCGGATGTTCGTTGCCGGAGGGCGCGTCGAATATGCCCATGGCGATCAGGGGCGTCGGCCGGTTATCGACGATCAGCGGCCGGAGCTTCTCCTCGAAGACGTAACCGGCCTCATAGGAAATATGGCCCGCCAGCCAGCAGCCGGCGAGGCGCGCATCTTCCAGGCGCCGAAGTGCCGGCAGCACTTCGGCGGCAGTCCGCGCCGTGACGATCTCCCTCGGCCGGTCGAAGACGAGGCTCCGGCCGGCGGGGTCGTCGCGAAACAGCGCGAAGGGCGCTTTCTCACTCATGAGGGTGCATTAAGGGAATGGGTCAGGCCTTGTCCAGAGCCTCCAGCTCGTCGATCAGTCCTTCGATCATCGACAGGCCCTTCGACCAGAAGGACGGGTCGGTGGCGTCGAGGCCGAAGGGCTTCAGCAGCTCTGAATGATGCTTGGTGCCGCCTGCCTTCAGGAGCTCGAAATACTTCTGCTGGAAGCCCGGAGCGGCTTGACTGTAGACCGCGTAGAGCGAGTTCACCAGGCAGTCGCCGAAGGCATAGGCATACACATAGAAAGGCGAATGAATGAAGTGGGGGATGTAGGTCCACCAGCTTTCATAACCCTCCGAGATCTTGATCGCCGGGCCTAGGCTTTCGCCCTGGACGGAGAGCCAAAGTTCGCCGATCTGCTCGGCGGTCAGTTCGCCCTCCTTGCGGGCGGTGTGGACCTTGCGCTCGAACTGGTAGAAGGCGATCTGGCGCACGACCGTGTTGATCATGTCCTCGACCTTCTGGGCGAGCATGGCCTTGCGCTCGCGTTTGTCGGTGATCTTTTCTAGCAGCGCCCGGAAGGTCAGCATCTCGCCGAAGACGGAGGCGGTCTCGGCGAGCGTCAGCGGCGTCTGGCACATCAGCGCGCCCTGGTCGCCGGCCAGAACCTGGTGCACGCCGTGGCCAAGCTCGTGGGCGAGCGTCATCACGTCGCGCGGCTTGCCCATGTAGTTGACGAGAACGTAAGGGTGGGCGGAAGGCACGGTCGGGTGCGCGAAGGCGCCCGGCGCCTTGCCCGGGCGGACCGGCGCATCGATCCATTGCTCGTCGAAAAAGCGGCCGGCGATATCCGCCATTTCGGGCGCAAAGCCGCGATAGGCGTTGAGTACGGTATCTTTCGCCTGTTCCCAGGAGATCAGTGCGTTCGGGGTTTCCGGCAGCGGCGCGTTGCGGTCCCAGAAATTCAGCTGCTCCATGCCGAGCCACTTCGCCTTCATCGCGTAGTAGCGATGCGACAGGCGCGGATAGGCTTGCTCGACGGCTTCGGCCAGCGCATCGACGACTTCTCGTTCGACGCGGTTGGCGAGATGCCGACTGTCGGCGATGTCCTCGAAGCCGCGCCAGCGGTCGGAGATTTCCTTGTCCTTGGCGAGCGTGTTGGTGATCAGGGTGAAGACGCGCAGGTTGTCGCCGAATGTTTTCGACAGCGCGGCCGCGGCCTTGGCGCGGATATCCGGCTGCGGCTCCTGCAGCATGTTGAGCGTGACTTCGAGCGGCAGCTGCTCGCCGTCGATCTCGAAGCGGAGCTCGGCCATGGTCTCGTCGAAGAGACGGTTGAAGGCGGCGGCCGACGTCATGGACTTTTCGAGGAAGAGCTGTTCCAGCTTGTCCTCGAGCTGGAAGGGCTTGTCTTTCCTCAGGTCCACGAGCCAGGGGCGGTAATGGCCGGCGGCCGGGTCGCGGTCCATGCAGGCGTCCACGACCACGTCGTCGATGCGGTTGAGCTCCAGCGCGAAGAACAAGAGGTGGGCGGAGAGATCGGTCAGCTTCGCCTGCACGTCGCCATAGAACTTGCCGTTGGCCGGGCTCGACGTATCGGAGAAATAGGTGAGGCCGGCAAACGAGCCGATCTTGCCGAGCAGGTCGTCGAGCGCCTCGTATTCCTTCAGCGCCTCGCCGATGCCGCCGGCGCCGGTCTTCGTCGCGGCTTCGGTAAGCTTGCCCTTCCACTTTTCCTCGAAGGCGATCGAGAGCTTCTGAGCCTTCTCGAGGTCGGCGGTGAAGGCCGGCGCATCTTTGGCTTCATAGAGATCCGAGAGCTTCCAGACCGGCAGAAGGCCGAGCGCCGGGTCGGAGGCCGCAGCGCCTGCGGCGGTCGCGGCGACAATTTCGGGGAGGACGGGGGCGGACATTCTCATCGCTTTTTTCCTTCTCAACCTGTTGCGTCTGTTTTCCTCGCCGGCCGTTAAAATGCAAGCTTTTCTCAAAAGGGGATGTTCAAGGCTTTCTGACACAACCAGCGACATAACAGCCTAAAAGGGCCATGATGACCATTGCTGGGAGCCGAGCATGATTGCGCAAATCCTCGTTGTCGACGACGATCCTATCCAGCGTCGCCTGTTGAAGAATGCGGTGGAACGTTACGGCCATGCCGCCCATCTTGCCGAAAACGGCCTGATGGCGCTGGAGTTCCTGAAGCGAACCGCGACCGACATCAATGTCATCGTGCTCGATCTGATGATGCCGGAAATGGACGGCCTCACCTTCCTCGCGGCGATCCGCGAACTCGGCATTGAAACGCCTGTCATCGTCCAGACGGGGCAGGGCAGCATCGAATACGTGGTGCAGGCGATGCGCGCCGGCGCCTTCGATTTCGTCGTCAAGCCGGTTTCGCCGGAGCGGATCGGCGCCTCGATCGCCAACGCGCTGAAGCTCGATCAGAAGGAATCGAAAGCCCGCGTTGGCCGCCGCCATCGCGCCGGTGCCGTCGGCTTCGGGGACATCATCTCGGCAAGCCCGGACATGCTGCGGGTCATCGACCTTGCCCAGCGCGCCGCCCATTCCAACATTCCCGTGGTGCTGGAGGGCGAATCGGGCGTCGGCAAGGAAATGATCGCCCGCGCCATCCAGTCGAACAGCGACCGGGCCGGCAAGCCGTTCATCACCGTCAATTGCGGCGCCATCCCGCACAATCTGGTGGAAAGCATTCTTTTCGGCCATGAGAAGGGCGCCTTTACCGGCGCTTCGGAAAAACATACCGGCAAGTTCGTCGAAGCCGACGGCGGCACACTGTTCCTCGACGAGATCGGCGAACTGCCGCTCGACGTGCAGGTGAAGCTGCTACGCGCCGTTCAGCAGGGCGAGGTCGAGACCGTCGGCGCCTCCAAGATCCAGAAGGTCAATGTCCGGCTGATTTCGGCCACCAACAAGGACCTGATCGAGGAAGTCCGCGCCGGCCGTTTCCGCGAGGATCTCTATTACCGCCTCAACGTCTTCCCGATCACCATCCCGGCGCTGCGTCGCCGCAAGGAAGACATTCCGCATCTCGCCCGGGTGTTCGCCGAACGGTTTTCGAGCGAGCAGAAGCTCAACAGGACGCTTGCGGTCGGCGCCGGCGCGCTGGCGCTTCTGACCGCCTATGACTGGCCGGGCAATATCCGCCAGCTCGAAAACGCCGTGTTCCGCGCAGTGGTGCTTGCCGAGGGCGACGAGCTGACCGAAGAGGACTTCCCGCAGATCGCCGCGCAGATCCCGGAATTCCGGCCTGCGGAACTGGCGGCAACCGCCGTCATGCCGTCACCGGGGGCGGTGTCGGACCAGGCCGTGCGCGAGGCGCTCGCCGATTCACCCGTTTTCATCAATAATGATAAGGCGCGGATCATCCGACCCGACGCGAAGGCGATGCTGGCCGCCGCTTATCCCCAGGAAAACGTCATCGTCAGCACCGACGAGACCGGCGAAGTCAGGAAACTGGCCGACGTCGAGGAGGAGCTGATCCGCTTCGCCTTGAAGTTCTATCGCGGCCAGATGAGCCAGGTCGCCCGCAAACTCGGCATCGGACGCTCGACGCTCTATCGTAAGCTCAAGGATTACGGCATCGATCCCGACGATCCGCTCAAGGAAGCCGCGTGATTACTGCCGCGTAATTGCTAATGTATTAGCTAGTGTTAACCTTCGCGCAAGGATGTCCTGTCAACGTCTGTCAATCTTCGATTAGTCAATTGTTGACTATACGGGAGAAGCTTGTACATGTGTGGCACATTTGCCATCGTGTCACCGCAATTGACAGTCATTTGGGCAACGTCGGACGTTGTCGACAGGACGGGGATCGTTTTGCCGGATCAGTATGCAAAAGAAACGCCTTCGGGTGAGAAGGGGCGCGGTGGCGAAGCCGGGCTTTTTGTCAAGCTCACCAAACGCGTTATGGCTCTCGCCCTGTTGATGTTGATGGCGCTGCCTGTGCTTTCTGTTTCGGCAGGCAATGCGGCCGCCCAGGACAAGAGCCTCAAGCTCTATTTCGTTCATACCGGCGAGAAGGCTGTCATCACCTTCAAGCGCAATGGCAAGTTCGATCCCAAGGGTCTTGCGCAGATCAACCAGTTCCTGCGCGACTGGCGCCGCAACGAGCCTGCCCGGATGGATCCGCGGCTCTTCGATCTCGTCTGGGAAGTCTATCGCCGGTCCGGCGCCAGCGATTACATCCACGTGGTTTCGGCCTATCGTTCTCCCACCACCAACAACATGCTGCGCACCCGTTCGCGCAATACCGGCGTGGCGAAGAACAGCCAGCACATGCTCGGCAAGGCCATGGACTTCTACATTCCGGGCGTGAAGCTCTCGACGCTGCGCGGGCTCGCCATGCAGATGCAGGTCGGCGGCGTCGGCTATTACCCGACCTCCGGCTCGCCCTTCGTGCATCTCGATGTCGGCGGCGTGCGCGCCTGGCCGCGGATGACGCGCCAGGAACTGGTGCAGATCTTCCCGAACGGCAACACGATTCATCTTCCTGCCGACGGCAAGCCGCTTCCCGGTTATGAAACGGCAATGGCCGACTACAAGCGGCGCGTCGGTGCCGATTCGATCCAGATCGCCAGCACTGCCGGTGCCGGTTTCCGCGGCGACTCGGAACGGAAGCGGCAGCCCAATCTCCTGGCATTCCTGTTCGGCGGCGGCGGTGCCGACGAGGAAGAGGACAACGTGGAAAGTGCTGCTCCGGTGGTGGCGCGGCGTGGGGCTCCGGCTGCAAAGCCTGCTGCGGAGGACGAGGACGAAGCTCCGGTCGCGGTTGCCTCGGCTTCGCCTTTGACCGGCCAGACCCAGACCCAGACCCAGACCCCGGCACAAGCACAGCCGCAGACGATTGCTGCACCCGTACCGCTCTCGCGTCCGGCCTTCCGCTCGGATGCGGGCGGGCTTGCGACGGCGCTCTATTCCCCGGCGCGCAACCCGGCCCAGGAGGCGCTCGCCCTGCAGGCGTCCGCTCCCGCACAGGCCGGCGGCGAAAGCTTTGCCGATCTTTCCGCTTACAACATCCCGGTTCCGACCCTGCTTGGACCGCGCGGCTTCAAGGGCGACGCGGAAAGCGGCGTCATGACCGCGTCCGTCGGCCCGATGTCGGCGCCCGAAGAAATCGCGGCGGTGCCGCTTCCCGGCCAGCGCCCCACCATGGCTGCTGCCGCTCCAGCCACTGCGGCTGCCAAGGCTGAAGAACAGCAGGAGCTGACGCCAGCCCTCGTTGCGGCTCTCGCCCAGAGCGTCGAGCCCCGTCCAGCACCGGCTCCCTCGGTTCCGGTTGCCTCGGCCCAGCCCGCGCCTTCCCAGCCTGCTCCGGTCCAGCCTGCGCTGGCCCTGCCGGCTCCTGTCGTGGCGGCGGCTCCGATGCCGGCCCAGAAGCCGATCGAGACCGCGTCGGCTTCCCCGAAGGTGATCCATTCCAACAAGAACGCCCAGTTCGGCGACGCTTTCGACGCGCCGCGGAATTCGGTCTCGGCTTCGACGAGCGCGCTACCGATCCCCTCCAAGGGCGGTCGTCCGAACCAGACGGCCAGCGGCGGCGCGCTGACGGGCGACGTCCTGGCGAAATGGGCTCTCAACAACAATCGCGCCAATGCGGCGGCGTCGATGAAGGCACCGCGCGTCGTCAGCCGGACCCTCAACAACGAATATTCGGCCGGTTATTCCGGTGGCGGCTTCAGGCCGGTTGCCGCCACGGTGGCGATCGACCCCAGCCGGTTCAGCGGCCCGAACAACTGATCGCCGGGCTGATCGAAGACCATAAAAAACCCGCCGAAACGGCGGGTCTTTTCATGCCTGCATGCCGGACAAGATCAGGCGGCGTCCTGGTCGGCGGGGCCTTCGATCATGCCGAGCGCCTGGAGGTAGGTGTCGAGGATGAGATCCTCTTCCATGCGCTCCTGGTCGTCCTTCTTGCGCAGGGCGATGACCTTTTTCATGATCTTGGTGTCGTAGCCCATGGCCTTTGCTTCGCCATAGACGTCCTTGATGTCGTCGGCGATGGTCTTCTTTTCTTCTTCGAGCCGTTCGATACGCTCGATAAATGCGCGAAGCTGGTCGCGGGCGACGCCATGAGCATCAGACATCGGGGCCTCCTGATCGTGTCAATTTCAATGAATGGTCGTCAACTGCCGAAAAGCCGCCGCAAGGTCAAGCCCAATCGGCAAATCGATCAGCCATGGTCCGGCTTGTTCACGGCGAATGCGGCTTTTTGTGCATCCGACGCTTCCGCCTGATGCAGATTTTTCCAGTCCTCGTAGGGCATGCCGTAGACCACCTCGCGGGATGCGTCCCTGGAGAGGTCGATGCCGGCGTCGTTCGCCGCATCGCGATACCAGTTCGACAGGCAGTTGCGGCAGAAGCCGGCAAGGTTCATCAGGTCGATGTTCTGTACGTCGGTGCGCTCGCGCAGATGCAGGACGAGGCGGCGGAAGGCGGCGGCCTCGAATTCGGTCTGCTGCTCCCTGGTCAGTCCGGTGGGGTTGAGTTCGCTCATCGCGCGCCTCCTTTTCGTCGCGTCAGATGTCGCGTCAGGCCGGGTAGGGGCCGGTCCGCGACGGAAAGATCCTGTATTCATGCAATGTGGGGTCAGCGTTGAGCGTCTTGAAGATCGGCGCCAGCCTTTCGGCCCAGGCGGCGATGCCGGCCTCGTCGCCGATCAGGTCCTGGCGAACCTCGAGCAGCGCGTGGGCGATGCCGGACATCATGCAGTGCCGGTACATGGTGTCGCCCTTCAGCGCCCCGTCATAGGGTTCGTTGTCGCCGACGACGATGTCGCCGGGTTCGCCGAGCAGTTTCAGGAACGGGGTGACGGCGCGGTCGTCATTGTCCCAGAGCACTGCCGCATGCCAGGGGCGGGCGACACCTTTCCAGAACGGCGTGAAGGAATGCAGCGACAGGACGAGCGGCGCACGGCCCGCGGCACCCGATCTGGCGATGGTGCGTTCGACGGCGCGGTGATAGGGCCGATGATAGGTGTCGAGGCGGAAATCCCATTCTTCCGGGGTGATCGGATGGTTGCCGGGGATGATCGCGCCGTCGGAGATTTTCATGATCAGCGTCGGATCGTCCTCGCCACGGTTCGGGTCGATCAGCAGGCGGGAGAAACAGCCGAGCACGGCGGGGACGTTCAGCATCGCGGCAAGCCGGCGGGTCAGGCCCTCGATGCCGATATCGAAGGCGATATGGCGATGGAAGGCGCTCTGCGGCAGGCCGAGGCTGCCATAGGAAGCGGGCAGGCGGTTCATGGCGTGGTCGGCGATGAGCACCATGCCGCTGTCATATTCGCCTTCTATGATCTCGAAAGGAATGAAGTCCTGCATGGCCTTGGAAATGCGCTGTTTCGAAAGGTGGCTGGGAAGACGGGTGTTGATGGCATGGGGAAAGCCGCGGCGCAAGCCATGCGGGGTGATGATCAGCGTGGGTTGAGGCTGAGAGACGGACTAATCGATTAGAGTTACGTTGACTTTCCGACTCCGTCGCGCGAAGAAAGTGCTTCACGAATAACCATGGAGTCCTGACGGAAACCGTGTCGAAAAAATCCCCCAAAGCCACGCTTCGCTCTCTCGTTTCCGCCCCGGCGATCGTCGCCATGGTCGCCTCCGGTGTTCCGCTCTTCGCGGCGACTGCAGCACATGCTGATTTCCGCGTCTGCAACGCCACGCAGAACCTCGTCGGTGTGGCGATCGGCTACCGCGCCAAGGAAGGCTGGACGACGGAAGGCTGGTGGCAGGTCCCGGCTTCCACCTGCGCCACGCTGATCGAGGGCGAGTTGCAGTCGCGCTATTATTATCTTTATGCCGAGGACGCGGCCCGTGGCGGCCGCTGGACCGGCAATGTGAACATGTGCGTCGCGGAGAACGAGTTCAAGGTCGTCGGCGTCAACGATTGTTTTGCCCGTGGCTTCCAGCGCATGGGTTTCAAGGAATATGATACGGGCCGTCAGGGAAGTTGGATGGTCCAGCTTTCGGATACGCCTGGCACACAAGAAGGCCAGAACTGATGAGGCGCAACCGCAAAGTAAAGATCCTCGCCACCCTTGGACCGGCTTCGTCCGAAGAGGCGATGATCCAGAAGCTGCATGAGGCGGGGGCAGATCTCTTCCGCATCAACATGAGCCACGCGAGCCACGACCTGATGCGCACGCTGATCAAGCGCATCCGTTCCGTCGAAGAACGCAGCGGCCGTCCGATCGGCATTCTCGCAGACCTTCAGGGGCCGAAGCTGCGCGTTGGCAAGTTCGCGGCCGGCAAGGTGGCACTCACCCCCGGCCAGACCTTCACGCTCGACAACCGCGACGAACCGGGCGACGAGACCCGCGTATTCCTGCCGCATCCGGAAATCCTCGAAGCGGTGAAAGTGGGCCATCGCCTGCTCATCGACGACGGCAAGCTGGCGCTGAAGGCCGAGAAGGCCGACGGCAAGAGCATCGTCTGCAAGGTCATCGCCGGCACCAGCATTTCCGACCGCAAGGGCGTCAGCCTGCCCGACACGCTGCTCGGCGTCGGGGCGCTGACCGAGAAGGACCGTGTCGACCTCGACGCCGTGCTCGCGACCAACGATGTGGACTGGGTGGCGCTTTCCTTCGTCCAGCGTCCTGACGACCTTGCCGAAGTGCGCAAGATCGCCCGCGGCCGTGTCGGCATCATGTCGAAGATCGAGAAGCCCCAGGCGCTGGAGCGGATCGACGAGATCATCGAGCTTTCCGACGCGGTCATGGTGGCGCGCGGCGATCTCGGCGTCGAAATGCCGATCGAAGCCGTTCCGGGCATCCAGAAGCAGCTGACGCGCTTGTGTCGGCGCGCCGGCAAGCCGGTCGTCGTCGCCACCCAGATGCTGGAATCGATGATCACCGCGCCGGTTCCGACCCGCGCCGAAGTATCGGACGTGTCGATCGCCGTTTTCGAAGGCGCCGATGCGATCATGCTTTCGGCCGAATCGGCCTCCGGCCAGTATCCGGTCGAGGCTGTCTCGATGATGGCGTCGATCGCCAGCACGGTGGAGCAGGATCCGCTTTATTCGAGCATCATCTACGCCCAGCGCGCGACGCCCGAAGCGACCGGCGCCGATGCCATCTCGCTTGCCGCCCGCCAGATCGCCGAGACGCTGCGTCTCTCCGCCATCGTCACCTATACCTCGTCGGGCACGACGGGCCTGCGCGCTTCCCGCGAGCGCCCGCAGGTACCGATCATCGCGCTGTCGCCGATCGTCCAGACGGCGCGCCGGCTTTCGATCTGCTGGGGCATGCACTGCGTCGTGACCCATGACGCGACCGACCTCGACGACATGGTCAACCGCGCCTGCCGCATCGTCGTGTCGGAAGGTTTCGGCAAGCCGGGCGACCGGATCATCATCTCGGCCGGCGTGCCGCTCGGCACGCCCGGGGCCACCAACATGCTGCGCATCGCCTATATCGGCTCGGACGGCCAGAGCGGCATCTGAGACGCAACGCCACGCAAACGAAAACCGCCGGAGCGATCCGGCGGTTTTTTTGTTGCGCAATTTGGTCTGCCGGATGGGAAGGTCAGATGGTGATGCTGACGGTCGGCATGGCGGAGACCGTGCCGGTCAGCGCGTTGACGGAGGCGTCGAGGCTCTGGGTGCCGGGCACCGTGGCTGCACTGTTTTGTTCGTGCAGCTTGCGGGCGGCTTCTTCCAGCAGCGCCTTGATCTGGCGGGCGACGGTGCTGAATTCCATCGCCGTCTTGATGTCGTCGAGCGAGAGTTTCGGTGCTTCCCGCGGAGCCTCTTCCATCTCGTCGAGGTAGGCCTGTTCGGCATAGGAGACCGGCTTGTCATCCGCTACGGGCTCATCCGCGGAGCCGTCGCCTGCGGGATCGGCGGCCGCGGCCTCTCCGCTCGTATCGAGGATTGGATCGGCGGTTCCTGTTCCGGACGAGGCATTGGCGGGGGCGGAGGTGACGGCACCGCTGCCCCCGGTCAGGGCTTCGGTGAATTCGCGCGCGGCGGCGGCAACGATAACCCCGAGCTGGGCTGCCTGCTTGGCGATCACTTCCGGATCGAAACCCCAGCGGCGCATGAATTGGAGCTGCTGCTTGGCATCGTCGAGCTTCTGCTTGGCGCGGGCCTTTGCCTGTTCTTCCGCCTCGTCCGTCGCCTTGTTCAGCGAGGTCAGGCCATGGACGAGGCGATCGTAGCGTTCGTCCTTGGGGCTGGCTGTATCGGAGGCGACGTTTGTCGAAGCCGACGCATGATCCGCCTTTGCAGGCTGTGCCGGATAGTCCCTGCCAATGCCGCCGATTTCCATCTCGTCTCTCTCTGATTCCCTTTGGTCGGAGGTTGGGACGGGCGACTTGCTTGGGGCTGGCGTTATTCGAGCCGGGTTCAGGTTTTCTCGATCGAGAGATCCAGTTCGGGGGCGGAATCCGCCGCCGCCGGCGCGATCCGTGCTTCGGCGATACGGGCCGCGGCCTTCAGGTCGCGGGGGAGGCCGGCGAGCTTCTCGATTGCCGCAATCACCACGTCGGTCGTCACGTAATCCGGCTTGTGGCCGAGATGGCGGATGGAGACGAGTTCGGACCCGGCGATATCGCGGGAAAGTCCGCGCGAATGGATCTCCTCGGCGACGATCGCGTCGCTGTCGCCGGTGATGATCACCGTCGGTGCTGTGATCTCTTTGTAACGCGGTGCGACGCGTGTCACGTAGCCGTTGAGATTGGCGACGTCGATCGCGTTGCTGCGAAACGATTTCGGGCGCAGCACGAGCAATGGCGCGCCATCCTTCAGGTACGTCTCGGGGCAGGGGTTGGGGTGAAAGACCGAGCGAGTGGCAGTCTTCATGACCACGAGGCCGGCCGGCAGGGCGAGGAGATGGCTGAACAGCCGGCCGAAGATGGGGCGGGCGGTGAGGTTGTAGTACCAATCTATCCTGCCGGGCCAGGGATGGGTGGCGGGGGCGAGGAACAGCAGGCCGGCAGTCTTTTCCGGATGGTAAAGGGCGAAGCTCGCAGCGATCGCGCCGCCGAAGGAATGGCCCGATATGATCGCCCTGCGGATGCCGCGCTTTTCCATCAATTTTGCGATCGCCGCTGCCTGTCCGTCCGGAAAGCCGTTTTCAGGCCCGCCGCGCTCGGAATAACCATGGCCGGGCCGGTCTACGAAGAGCATTTCGGCGCGGCCTTCGAGCGCCTTGCGGAAGGCCGCCTCCTGATCGCGAAAATTGCCGCTGGCGCCATGGATGAAGACGATCGCCGGCAGGTCGGCGCCTTCAGGCCTGGGCACATGCAGCGAATTCATGGAAAAGCCGCCGACATCGATCAGTTCGCCGGTATTCGGGAATTGGGCCTCGATCGCCTTCGCCTTCCAGGCGGTAAAGCAGAACGCGGTGGCAACAATGCCGGCGATGGCAAGGGGCAGGATCAGCATGAACGGGCTGCCGGAAGGCTCAGGTCCGGTTGCCGGCAAGCTTTTCGGAAAGCTTGGTCACGGCTTCCTGGGCGTCGCGGTCGGCCGGGTAGACGGCGAGATAGTCCTGCCATGCCTTCAGCGCCAGTTCGTCCTTGCCGGCTTCCGTCAGGATGCCGGCCATGCCGGCCAGCGCACCAAAATGGCGCGGCTCGCGCTTCAGCACCTCGGCGATGTCGGCCATGGATTTGCGGGGATTGCCCATCGTGTAATGCAGCGTCGCGCGGCGGTTCCAACCCTCGGCGAAGGCGGGATCGAGCACGGTCACCTGATCGAGGAAATCGAGTGCCGCGGCGTTGCGCTTTTCCTTGATGGCGGTCGCCGACCACTGCATCAGCAGGTTGACGGTGGCGCTGCCCGAATCGTTGAGGTCGGCGATGATCTGGCTGGCGATGCCGCGTGCCTTGTCCGGATTGCGCTCGCGTTTCAAGGCGTCGAACAACGTGTCCACGGGCCGGCCCGTTTTCTGGGCGACGGCCGGGGTGACCGGAGCGGCGGCGGGCGGCTTGGGCGTCGCGGTCTGGGCGAGAGCGGACGAAGCGGTAAGACTCGCGGCGAGAATCAGGGTGCTGAAACGAAAATAGCGCATGCGGATAAGGTAATCCGCCTGCGCCTAAGGTCAAACCCGATTTGTCGTGTTATCGACAATTTGATCGGCTGCGGCCGAGACCGGAGCCGAATGCGCGTATCAGCCCTGACGAGCCTTGAAGCGCGGGTTCTGCTTGTTGATGATGTAAACGCGGCCCTTGCGGCGAACCAGACGGTTATCGCGGTGACGAGCCTTCAGCGCCTTGAGCGAGTTCTTGATCTTCATTTTCCTGGTCCAGCAGTCTGTGGGCTTAAAGCCGCATGTCTATCAATCAAAAGCGCGCCGCCAGGATTCTTCGAGGGGCGCGCTCTCAGTTGGGCGTGCAGATAACCCGAGCCAGTCTGCATGTCAACCTTGTGACGCCGTTTTCAGGCCTTTCAATTCGGTCACATGGCCCATTTTCCGGCCCGGCCGGGATTCCGTCTTGCCGTAGAGATGTACCAGAACGTCATTGCGGGCGAGCCAGGCGGGTACGTCCAGAATATCGTCGCCGATGAGATTGGTCATCACGCAGTCGGAGTGACGGAGAGGGCTGCCGAGGACCAGGCCCGCGACGGCGCGGATATGCTGCTCGAACTGCGAGACGACGCAGGCAGCCTCCGTCCAGTGGCCGGAATTGTGGACGCGCGGGGCGATCTCGTTGGCGATCAGCGTTCCGTCCGCCATGACGAAGAACTCCATGCCGATGACGCCGACATAATCGAGCGCGGCGAGCAGTTTTTCGGCCGATTCGCGAGCGGTCTTCGCCGTCGCGTCGGAAATCCGGGCGGGCAGGGTCGAGGTATGGAGAATGCCGTTGCGGTGGACGTTCTCGGCCGGATCGTAGCAGGCAACGGTGCCGTCCTCGGCGCGGGCGGCGATGATCGATACCTCGCGTTCGAAGGGCACGAAGCTTTCGAGGATGAGCGGCACGCCACCAAGCGCGTCATAGGCGCCGGCGGAACTGTCCCCGGCTGAGCGGAAAACGCGCTGGCCCTTGCCGTCATAACCCATCCGGCGGGTCTTCAGCACGCCCTGGCCACCGAAATCGGCGAGCGCCGTTTCGAGGTCGGACTGGCTGTCGACGGCATGGAACCTGGCAGTCTCGATGCCGCAGGAATTCAGGAAGCGCTTTTCGGTCAGCCGGTCCTGCGACATGTCGAGGGCCTTGGCCGGCGGATGGACCGGGACCGAGCGCTGCAGCGTCTCTGCGGCGGCAACCGGCACGTTCTCGAATTCGTAGGTGACGACGTCGCAGCGGCTGGCGAGCTCGGCAAGCGCTGCCGGATCGTCGTAGGCTGCAGTGATCTGGGCGTTGGCGACCTGGGCTGCCGGGCAGTCGGCCTGCGGTTCGAGAACGATGGTGCGGAAATTCAGCCGGGCCGCGGCCATGGCCAGCATGCGGCCGAGCTGACCGCCGCCGATAATGCCGATCGTGTGGACGGTCATGGAGCCTCGTCGATTGGGTAGTCGGCGACGGCGGCGCTCTGGCGGGCGCGCCATTCGTCGAGCCGGTCGGCGATCTCGTCGTCGTTGAGGGCAAGGACGGCGGCGGCGAGAAGGGCGGCGTTGATGGCGCCGGCCCGGCCGATCGCCAGTGTCCCGACCGGAATGCCGGCCGGCATCTGCACGATCGAGAGCAGGCTGTCCTGGCCGGACAGCGCCTTCGACTGAACCGGCACGCCGAACACCGGCAGCGGCGTCATGGCGGCGGTCATGCCGGGCAGGTGCGCAGCACCGCCGGCACCGGCGATGATCACCTGGAAACCTTCGGCACGGGCGCCCTTGGCGAACTGCATCATCCGCTCGGGCGTGCGATGCGCCGAGATGATACGGGCCTCGTAGCCGATATCGAGCGCTTCCAGCGTATCGGCGGCGTTCTTCATGGTCTCCCAGTCGGACTGGCTGCCCATGATGATGGCGACGGCAGGTCTTTCAGACATGGCGGCCCTCTCTCTAAGCGATGATGTCCGGAACGATCTGATCTTCGAACTGCGTGATCTTGTCCTTCAGCGACAGTTTCTTCTTCTTCATGCGCTGCACGCGCAGGGCATCGCAGCCGACCTGGATCATGGCGTTGATTGCCGCGTCGTAATCCTCGTGTTCCTGCCGAAGTTTCGCGAGCGCCAGCCGGATATCCGCCTGTTCCTGATCTGCCATATTCCAGTCCCCATTCTCACGTCCGCATTTTCAGCGACGGTCGGCCATGTCCGCAAGCCTCTACCACCAAACCGCGTTAACGGGAAGTTAGACACGGTCACGAATTTGCCCACTTGAAACCACGATTTCACCTTCGACAAACCCTGCCGATCGTGTCACACTTCCTTCGTAAACCTGAAGCCTCGGCATTAGGGAATGCCGTGGTAGGTACCAAGGAAGGAACATGCCACATGACCGTCCAGGCTCATATCGCATCGCTTGAAAAGAAGCACGGCGCTTTGGAGGAGGAGCTCCAGGCAATTCTCGCGTCCCCCTCCGCCGACGATCGTGAAATAGCCGAGCTCAAGCGGCGCAAGCTGCGCATCAAGGACCAAATGCAGCGCCTAAAGGCAACCACGCGTCATTAGTTCCTCAGTTAGGAGAACCCGCCGCTCGCCCGGTGTTTAATCAGTCAGAGGCGCATATTTTAAAGCGGCAAAAAATCCAGAAATATCAATGACAAACTTCTGGTCGTGGCAAGGGCGCTTAAACCTTGCGGTTCGAACGCCCGAACGTCACGACCAGAACTGATCAAGCCACAGGTTCAGCCTGTCGAAACCCTTGCTGTTGACGGAATAGATGCGCCGCGTGCCTTCCGCCGTCACATTCACCAGATTGCTATCCAGAAGCGCCTTCAGATGCTGCGACACCGCCGGCCGACTGATCGGCAGGCCCTGCGCCAGCTCGTTCACGGTTCGCGGAGCGCGCCGCAATTCCTCCAGCAGATACCGCCGGTTAGGATCAGCTATGGCTGCGAAGGGATCCAGGGTCGTCATGTTTCGAACTTACGGGAATCGTCCGCACACGGCAAGATTTATTGTGCGTCGCAACAATCCCTTTTGCCTTATTTTGCGTTGCTTTTTTAGACGCGCCGCACCCGCGTTGCCGGATCAGAACGAAAGGCCGTCCCACAGCAGTTTCAATCCGGCGCAGAATGCCAGGCCGTAGGTCATCGGATAGAAGGTTTCCGCCTTGAGGTGCTTGACGATCGCCGCGCCGATCATGGTCGCGACCAGTGCCACCGGCAGCAGGGTTACGGATATGGTCAGGTTTTCCCTGTCGAGGGCGCCGAGAAGGAAATAGGGGATGACCTTGACCGCGTTGACGATCGCAAAGAAGCGGATGCTGGCCCCGGTATAGGATTTCGGGTCGAGCCGCATCGGCAGGACGTAGATCTGGAAGGGCGGTCCGCCCGCATGGGCGACGAAGCTCGCGTAACCGGAGAGCGCGCCCCAGAAGGTGGCGGCGACCGGACGGTGCGGCAGGGGAGCCCGCGGGTGGCCGGAGCGGGGGCCGTAGACCTGCCAGAAATAGCGCATGGTAAACAGGATCGTCGCGACCGCGATGACGAGGCGCAGCGCATTGTCCGAGACATAGGCCGAGGTCGCCCAGCCGAGCGCGATGCCGATAATGCCGCCGGGCAGGATCATCAGCAGCGTCTTGCGGTCGTTGAAGTTCCGCCACGACCACAGCGCGACGATGTCCATGACGATCAGGATCGGCAGGAAGATCGCCGCCGCCTTGACCGGGTCCACGGCGAGCGACATCAGTGGCACGCCGAGCAGCCCGATGGCGCCGCCTATGCCGCCCTTCGAGAGGCCGACAACCAGAACAGCGGGGATGGCGAAGGTGAAGAATGCGAGGCTGAGCGTATCGGGCATGAAGACTCGGGGTCGGGGAGGAGTGAAGCGAGGGAATGGTTGATCCGGCAGTCTGTCCGGTCTATCGAATTTGCGGACAGAAAACGAGTGTGGATTTTCGCAAGCCGATATCCGCCGAACGGGAAGAAACATGACCGGACAGGAAGACCGCTGCCGCCTCGTGCTGATCGTGCCGCACCAGGACGACGCCGATCGCCAAGCCAAGGATCTCGAAGCAGCACTTGCCGGCGGCGACGTCGCCTCGGTGATCCTGCCGCAATACGGCCTTGACGACCAGGCGTTCCAGAAGCGCGCGGAAGCACTGGTCGAACTGATCCAGGCGGCGGGTGCCGCAGCATTGATCTCCGGCGACAGCCGGGTGGCCGGCCGGATCAAGGCGGATGGCCTGCATCTCGGCGGGGACCTGACGGAGCTGGAGGAAACGATCGAGAAATTCGTGCCGAAAATGATCGTCGGTTCCGGCGGTGCGGCTGACCGGCACCAGGCGCTGGCGATCGGCGAACTTCGCCCCGACTACATCTTCTTCGGCAAGCTCGACGGCGACATCAAGCCCGAAGCGCATCCGAAAAATCTTGCGCTCGGCGAATGGTGGGCCTCGATGATCGAGATTCCTTGCATCGTCATGGGCGGCACCGATCCGGCCTCGGCGCTGGCCGTTGCGCAGACCGGCGCCGAATTCGTGGCGCTGAAGGGAGCTGTCTTTTCCAACCCGAAGGGACCCGCCGCCGCGGTCGCCGAAGTCAACGCCATTCTGGACGAAAAAGCGCCACGGTTTGAGGCTTGATGGAGCCCATGCCGTCGAACCGCCTTTCCCGCGTGATTCTGAAAGGGCTGCTGGCGACGCTCGTCGCTTCGGCAGCGATGCCTTCACTTGCGCTGGCGCAGGCGAATTCCAGGGCGGTCACGCGGCCGGTGGAGCCCGATCTGCAGCCGATGAAAAAGGGCCGGGTCGAGATCCAGCCGGTACCGGGCGCGGCGCAGGGGAGCAAGGAGCCCGAGGGCCAACCGAATGGCATCGTTCCTTCGGGCGGTGTCGAACTTTACCAGCGCATGGGGGCGACCCTGCCGCCCGCGCCTGCCGAAAAGGCCTATGCCGGCACCGTCGACGATGCCTATGGTGCCTATCAGCGCGGCATGTACGTGACGGCGCTCGACAAGGCGCTGACCCGGGCCGGGGCCGGCGATGCGGCGGCGCAGACGCTGGTCGCCGAAATGATGACCAAGGGGCTCGGCATCAAGCGCGACGCCAAGACCGCGGCGTTCTGGTACCAGAAGGCGGCCGAGGGCGGCGATCCGGCGGCGATGTTCCAATATGCGCTGCTGCTGATGACGGGGCGCGACGTGCCTCGCGATAAGCGACAAGCCGACGATTTCATGCGCAGGGCCGCCGAAGCCGGCAACGGGTCGGCCCAGTTCAACTGGGCGCAGATCCTGGTTTCCGAAAATCCGGGCGACAAGGGCCTGCATCTGGCACTGCCCTTCTACGAAAAATCCGCAAGGCAGGGGGTGGCCGATAGCCAATATGCGGTGGCGCAGCTCTATGCGACGCTGAAGGACCTGCCGCCCGAGAAGAAGGCACGGGCCCGCGAGTGGCTTGAGCGCGCCGCCGACGCCGGTTTCGACACCGCCCAGCTCGACATGGGCCTCTGGATGGTCAACGGCGTCGCTGGGGACCGAAATTACGAAAAAGGTTTCGAGTGGCTGCGGATCGCCGCCCATCGCGGCAACGTGGTGGCCCAGAACAAGCTCGCCCATCTCTATATCAACGCGCTCGGCACCCGGCCGGACCCGGTCGAGGCAGCGAAATGGTATGTGCTGTCGCGCCGTGCAGGTCTGCAGGATCCGGAGCTCGAGGACTTCTATCTCGGCATCAACGAACAGACCCAGAAACAGGCGATCGAGGCAGCGAACAAGTTTCGCCGAGGGTGAGGCCTGGGCCGGCGAAGCCGGAGCAATCGATCCAGTGAATCGATTGAAGGGCCGAGGGGCGGGGGCAGGGTTGGATCAGATCGAGTTTTTCGGACGTGTCGGGCTGGCGATCGCCATCGGTGCCGCCGTTGGCGTGGAGCGTCACTGGCGCGAACGGGACGAACCGCCGGGAGCTCGCACGGCCGGCATCCGCACCTTCACGATGATCGGCATGCTCGGCGGCGTTGCCGGCTTGATAGAGGGGAGCCTCGCTCCGGCATCCGCCTATCCGGGCATTGTGACCGTCGGTTTTTTGATCGCCGTCACGGTCGTCCTGACCCTATTCGAGCTGCGCCAGGCGATCGCTGAGAAGAGCTTCAGCGCCACCTCGGTCATTACCGCCCTCCTTACGTTCGGTCTTGGCGTACTTGCCGTCACTGGCGACATGGCGCTGGCTTCTGCGGCCGGAGCCACGCTTGTCTCGATCCTTGCCGGCCGCGAATTCCTGCACGGGGCGATCCGCCGCATGCAATGGGTGGAGTTGCGTTCTGCCATCATCCTGCTTGCCATGACTTTCGTGCTCCTGCCGATCATCCCGGCCGATCCGCTCGGTCCATTCGGCGGCATCTCGCTGCGAAGCCTCGTCCTCTTGGTCGTCACGCTCGCTTCGATCTCCTTTGCCGGTTATATCGCTGTCCGGTGGCTCGGGAGCTCGCGAGGGGACGTGGTCGCGGGCGGGATCGGCGGCGTCGTTTCCTCGACCGGCACGACAATCACGTTTGCGAGGCGCAGCCGGGAAGGGGCGAGCGAGACGTCGCTTGCCGCCGGCGCTATCAGTGCCGGTGCCGTATCACTCCTGCGGGTTGCTTTCCTGACCGGAATGCTGGCGGCCAACCTGCTGCCGGCCCTGCTGCTGCCGCTCTGCGTCGGTGCTTTGGTCATGCTGGGTTACGCCGCATTCCTTGCCTTTGGGAAGCAGGCAGGGGCCGGCGAAAGCCTTCCCGGCAACCCGTTCGAACTTCCCGCGATTGCCAGGATGGCAGTCCTGCTTACCGCCGTGGCATTTTTCGCACGTGCCGCGACCCTCTATTTCGGCGATCGCGGTCTCCTTGCCGCCTCGGCGCTTTCCGCGCTTGCGGATGTCGATGCCGCGACCGTCACGGTGGCGGGCATGCTGCCGGGACTCGATGCAAACCTTGCCGTGCGCGCCATAGGCATCGGAGTGCTCGTCAACATGGTGGTCAAGGCGGTCTACTCGGTGATCTTCGGTACGCGCGGTTTTGCCATCCATCTGTGGTCGGCCACGCTGCTGTCGGTTGGCGCCGGACTTGCTGCGGATTGGCTGCAGGGTTGAGCGTCGGATGCTTCGTGGCCCAGAGAATAGCCGCTCCGCCGGCGCCATGACTTGAATTTCCCGCAGTTTTGTGGTCTTGAAGCCGCCCATCAAGAAAAACTGAAAAAAACGCCGTCCCGTCCAGACGATAAGTCGGGACAACCCCAAGGATTTCCCGCATGGCCCGCTCCGCCCTTCTCAATGTCATGGTTCAGGCTGCCCTCAAGGCAGGCAAGTCGCTTTCGCGAGATTTCGGCGAGGTGCAGAACCTGCAGGTTTCGGTGAAGGGCCCGGGCGATTTCGTGTCCCAGGCGGATATGAAGGCGGAGAAGATCGTCCGCGACGAGCTGATGAAGGCGCGTCCGACCTACGGTTTCCTCGGCGAGGAGAGCGATGAACTGAAGGGTACCGACGGCGCGCATCGCTGGATCGTCGATCCGCTCGACGGCACCACCAACTTCCTGCACGGCATTCCGCAGTTCGCGGTGTCGATCGCGCTCGAGCGCAATGGCGAAGTCGTTGCCGGCGTGGTGTTCAACCCGGCGACGGACGAGCTGTTCACCGCCGAAAAAGGCGGCGGCGCCTTCATGAACGACCGCCGCATCCGGGTCGCCGCGCGCCGCGTGCTGTCGGATTGCGTTATCGGCTGCGGCCTGCCGCATCTTGGCCGCGGCAACCACGGCAAGTTCCTGGTCGAACTGCGCCATGTGATGGGCGAAGTGGCCGGCATGCGCAGTTTCGGCGCCGCCGCTCTCGACCTTGCCTATGTGGCCGCCGGCCGTCTCGACGGTTTCTGGGAAACCGACCTTATGCCGTGGGACATGGCCGCCGGCCTGATCCTGATCCGCGAGGCAGGCGGCTTCGTTTCGGACATGAAGGGCACGACCGACATCTTCGGCAGCGCCAATCTCGTCGCAGGCAACGAGCTTATCCAGAAGGCGCTGGTCGAAGTCGCCAACCGGCCCATTCCGACCCGTTGACCGGCCCGCTGAGGTATTTTTGCGCCACCGGGCGGCTTAGATCTTCCGTACTCGATAGCTGACTGTTTTCCGAAGCTTCCGCACTTCAATTCGTCGCAATTTTCAACTAGCCTCCGGCGCGCAGACTACCGGAGGCGAAGCATATTATGGCGAATGCGACAGTGGACGATTTGGACGCGTCTGAAACGGGCCGCGGCGGCTATGCCTACAAACTCTCCAATCCGGCTTCGTTTTTATGGACGATGCTGATCTTCCTGATCATCGTCGGTTTCGTCGCTTCCATCCTCTACCGCCAGGCCGCCCACGCCTTCCAGACCAATCCGGGCCTGAACAGCCTCATTCTCGGCGTTCTCCTGATCGGCGTCCTCCTGGTCTTCAACCAGGTGATCGCGCTGATGCCGGAAGTGCGCTGGTTCAACTCCTTCCGCGCCGCCGGCAGCGCCGACAAGGTCGGCCGCGAGCCGCGCCTGCTCGCGCCGATGCGCACGCTGATCGGCGGCCGCCGCAAGATGGCGTTGTCGACCAACGCCTTCCGCTCGATCCTCGATTCGATCGGCACGCGCCTCGACGAATCACGCGACACGTCGCGGTACTTGATCGGCCTGCTCGTCTTCCTCGGCCTGCTGGGCACGTTCTGGGGCCTCATTGAAACGATCGGCTCGATCAGCAACGTCATCGGGGCGCTCGATCCGAATTCCGGCAGTTCCAACGATGTGCTCGCGGCCATCAAGAGCGGTCTTGCCCAGCCGCTCTCCGGCATGGGCACGGCGTTCTCGTCGTCGCTGCTCGGCCTTTCCGGCTCGCTGATATTGGGCTTTCTCGACCTGCAGGCCGGCCGTGCCCAGAACCGCTTCTATACGGAACTGGAAAACTGGCTGTCCTCGGTGACCGATCTCGGATCGGACATGCCGCCGGTCGTCGCCGAAACCATCGCGAGCGGCTCCTCCGACGATATCAGGGCGCTGACCGAACAGCTGCGCGCTCTGGCTTCCGCCCAGACCAAGGGGCCGGTCGATGCCCAGCAGAACGAACGGTCGCTGTCGGCCATGGCCAATCTCGCCGAGGGCATTCAGGGCCTGGTAAAGAACATGCGCAACGAACAGCAGATGCTGCGCGACTGGATCGAGGCGCAACAGGAAGAATCAAAGGCGCTTCGCCGCACGCTCGACCGGCTTTCCGACAAGATCGGGGGGAAGTAAGCGATGGCGCTCGGCAAGAACCGCCGTCGCGAGCGGGGGGTCGACTATTGGCCGGGTTTCGTGGATGCGCTTTCCACGCTGCTGCTCGCCATCATGTTCCTGCTTACGGTCTTCGTGCTGGCGCAGTTCCTGCTCAGCCGCGAAATCACCGGCCGCGACGAGGTGCTCAACCGGCTGAATGGCCAGATCGCCGAACTCACCCAGCTTCTGGCGCTCGAAAAGAGCAACAACCAGGATGCCGAGGATCAGCTGGCGAACCTGCAGTCGTCGCTCGCCACCGCCGAAGCCGACCGCTCGCGCCTGCAGCAGCTCCTGAACCAGGGAACCGGCAATAGCAGCGCCGCCAATGCCCGCATCGGCGACCTCACCAACCAGCTCAACCAGGAACAGCAGCTGAGCGCGCGCGCCGCAAGCCAGGTCGAGCTGCTCAACCAGCAGATCGCCGCCCTCCGTGCCCAGATCGCCGCCGTCGAACAGGCTCTGCAGGCCTCGGAAGCCAAGGACGCCTCTTCGCAGGCGCAGATCTCCGATCTCGGCCGGCGCCTCAACGTCGCGCTGGCGCAGCGCGTGCAGGAGCTCAACCGCTACCGCTCGGACTTCTTCGGCCGGCTCAGGGAGATCCTGTCGGACCGGGAGAACATCCGCATCGTCGGCGACCGTTTCGTGTTCCAGTCGGAGGTGCTGTTCCCCGTCGGCGGCAACGAACTCGACCCGGCCGGACGGGTGGAGATGGACAAGCTCGCAGCCGCGCTTCTCGACCTTGCCAAGGAAATCCCGGCCGAGATCAACTGGGTGCTGCGCGTCGACGGCCATACCGACAATTCGCCGCTTTCCGGCACCGGCCGCTACCGGGACAACTGGGAGCTTTCCTCGGCCCGCGCCACGTCGGTGGTCAAATACCTGATCTCCAAGGGCGTGCCGGCCAACCGGCTGGTCGCGGCCGGTTTCGGCGAGTTCCAGCCGATCGCGCCGGGCGATACGCCCGAGGCCCGCTCCCAGAACCGCCGCATCGAGCTGAAGCTCACCGAGCGGTAAATCCGGCTATTTTCATATCGATAAAGGCCGTCGCATCGCAAGCGACGAGGAAGAACCCACGGAATGGCCGAAGACAAGCCGGACATGGACGCCGTTATAAAGGCGGTCGCCGAAAGCCCCAGACGCGACAACAGCGCCTATCACAAGGCCATCGCCGAGGCGCGCCAGGCCTTCGAAGATGCCGAGGCAAAGCTTGGCGGGCCGGTCGAGGTGCGGACCAAGACCAAGATGAAGCGCAACGGCGACTACGTGGTGAAATGGACGTTCAAGCGCCTGAAATAGGCATTTCAGGCGTTATGGAATGGCCGGCCGACGTGAACCCCAAACGGCTGAGACCACGGCGAACCTCCGGCGCGTTCATGAACAGGCGCCACAGCAGACCGGATCGATAGTTCTCGATCATCGCGATGATCGGGCCCTGATCGATCGCGAGATAGGTGCCGGCCACCCAGCCCGTCTTCGGGGCAAACGAATCGACAAAGCCGAATGCGCCGAGCAGCTTGCCGTCGCCATAATGAAGCAAGGCGCGCATGGCGCTTTCCGCCTCGGCAGGCAGGAAGGGGAAGCTCGAGAGGGCCGCGGTCGGGGCGATGACGCCGCGATCGAATGTCGGCGAATGGGCACCGTAACCCTGCGGCCCGTCGGATGCGCTGAGGCCCCAGACCCCGGCACCGGCATAGTCGGGCACGGTCAAACAATAGTCGTGGTTGATGCGCGTATGCGCCACGGCCTGGTCGCGGTAGTTGCTGCAATAGCGGTCGCTCAGGCCCCGCGGATCCAGCGCGCAGAAGGAATAATGCGAGATGAACAGCGGCCCGCCATAGGGCTCGCCCAGCGGAAGCTTCGTTCCGAGATAGGTCTCGCCGTTCAGCATGGCGCCCGAGCGTGCCCAGCCCGCATGGTAGCTTTCCGGCCTGATCGGATGGGTGTCCGAGCCTGCCGCCAGGACATAACAGGACAAGGCCTCGTTCCAGCCGCGGATCGGGAGGTTCATGGCCCAGCCGTAGTTCGGACTCCAGTGCCAGTAGAGAGCGTCGTCCTTGCCGCGGGTGAACCAGTCCCACTCCACTTCGTCGAACAATCGCGTGACATCCGCCCGCAATTTCTCTTCGCGGGTGGTCTCTCCGGCGAAATATTCCCGTGCGCAGATCAGCCCTTGCATCAGCAGCGTCGTTTCGACGAGGTCGCCGCCGTCGTCACGTCCTGAAAAGCGGATGACGTCGCTCGTGGAGCCGTCGATGAAATGCGCGAAGGCACCGTGGAAGGTCGGCGAATGCCTCAGGCGATCGATGATGGTCGATATGCGTGCGAGCGCTTGCGACCGCGTGATCCACTGGCGTTCGGAGGCGACGATGATGGCAAGCACCCCGAAGCCGACGCCGCTGATCGAAACCATATTCGGGGAGGGCGCGCCGGAGACAAAGCATTTGTCGAACGGCAGCCCCGATTCGGGATGGGCACCGTCCCAGAAGAAGCGGAAGGTCCGGGACTGTATCTTGTCCAGGCAATCATCGAGGGACAGGCTGGGCGGCAGTTGACTGAAATTCATGGACCTCGAGCTTCTGGCGGCAATAGTATACGCGATACTGGCGGTTCTGCGATAGGTAGGCACTCTGCCCGCCCGGTTCACGTCCAGCCTGGACCGGGCGAAACACGTTGGCGTGAAGGATCAGAGCGCGGCGGCGCTCTGCCGTTCGATGTCGTGGAACTGCAGGCGGGCGAGCTTGGCGTAGAGCCCTCCCTCGGCGATCAGGCTCTGATGCGTGCCTTCCTCGACGATCCGCCCATCTTCCAGAACCAGGATGCGATCGGCCTTCAGCACCGTCGCCAGCCGGTGGGCGATGACCAGCGTGGTGCGGTTCTGCATCAGTCCGTCGAGCGCCTTCTGGACCAGCGTTTCGCTTTCGGCATCGAGCGCCGAGGTCGCCTCGTCGAGCAGCAGGACGGGGGCGTCCTTCAATATGGCGCGGGCAATCGCGATGCGCTGGCGCTGGCCGCCGGAAAGGGTGATGCCGCGTTCGCCGGCCATGGTGTCGTAGCCGTTGTCGAGCTTGGAGATGAACTCGTCGGCCTGGGCGGCCATCGCCGCGGCACGGACCGCCTCTCGGCTTGCGTCCGGTGCGCCGAAAGCGATGTTGTCGTGGATCGATGCGGCGAAAATGGTCACGTCCTGGGGCACGATGGCGAGGCGCGAGCGCAGGTCGGCAAGCTTTGCCTGGCGCAGGTCGATACCGTCGAGCTTCACCGTGCCGGCGGAGGGATCGTAGAAGCGCAGCAGCAGCGAGAAGATCGTGCTCTTGCCGGCGCCGGACGGCCCGACGATCGCCACCGTCTCGCCGGACCTCACCTTGAGCGACAGCGAATTGAGCGTGATGGCGCTGACGCGGGCGGGATAGGCGAAGGAGACCGTCTCGAACTCGACTTCGCCACGCGACGGGGAGGGGAGCGCGACCGGATTTTCGGCATCGCGAATGGCCGGGACCTCGTGCAAGAGCTCGGTCAGTCGCTCGGCGGCGCCGCCGGCTGCGGAAAGCTCGCCCCAGACTTCCGAAAGCTGGCCGAGCGAGCTGGCGGCGATTACCGAATAAAGCACGAACTGGCCAAGCGTTCCGGCGGTCATGGTGCCGGCCAGCACGCTCTGGGCGCCGTACCAGAGCACGCCGACGATGCTGCCGAAAACGAGAAGAATGCCGAACCCGGTCAACAGCGCACGGGCCTTGATGGCGGTGCGGGCGGCATCATAGGCGCTTTCGACCGTGCTGCCGTAACGGCCGTTGGCGGTTTTCTCGCCGCCGAAGGCCTGGACGGTGCGGGTGGCGCCGATCACCTCGGACGCGAAGGCCGAGGTCTGGGCGAGCGTGTCCTGGGCGGCGCGGGAGCGTTTTCTGACCGAGCGGCCGAAGCCGACCAGCGGAAACACGATCAGCGGGATGGCGCCGAGCACCAGCGCGGAAAGCCGCGGGCTCGTATAGATCATCATGCCCATCGCGCCGAGACAGAGGATGGTGTTTCGCAGCGCCTGCGAGGCGGCGGAGCCGAAAGCGGACTTGATCTGGGTCGTGTCGGCGGTCAGCCGCGAGACGATCTCGCCCGACTGGTTGACGTCGAAGAAGGACGGCGACAGCGACGTCACATGCGAAAACACCTCGCGGCGGAGGTCGGCCACGACCCGTTCGCCGATGGTGATGACGTAGTAGTAGCGCATGGCGCTGGCGACGGCGAGCAGCGCTGCCAATGCCAGCAGCATGCCAAAGTAGTTGTTGATGAAATGGCCGTCGGAAGAGGCAAAGCCATGGTCGACCATGCGGCGCACGGCGAGCGGCAGGGCAAGCGTGGTTGCGGCTGCGAGCACGAGGAAAACGATTGCCGCGGCGACCATCGAACGATAACGGGCAAGATAGGGAAGGAGCCTTGCAAGCGGTCTTAGGGCTCTGCCTCTCGGCTGGTTTTCTCGGGCGTCTGCCACGTCATCTCCATAGGCTCGAAAGGCTCATTTCTCGGCCTTGCGGGTACTTGTACTTCCGGCGACCTTCCTGTATAGGCTCCGCATCGAATTGGGAAGCCGTGACCAGACCGGTCTGCGGCTTCATTTATTAAAGAGGCCTCTCGCTCGCAATTGCGACAAATGGACCTCGCAGCGCAGGAATATCGACATGAAGGCTGGCATCCATCCGCAATACCACGTGATCAAGGTGGTCATGACCGACGGCACCGAATACGAAACCCGCTCGACCTGGGGTTCGGAAGGCGCAACCATGAACCTGGAAATCGACCCCAAGTCCCATCCGGCTTGGACGGGCGGCAACCAGCAGCTCATGGACCGCGGCGGCCGCGTTTCCAAGTTCAACAAGCGTTTCGGCGGCCTCGGCCTCTAATACGCTTCTTGGCGGACAAGATAGGAAGAGCCTGGCGCGAGCCGGGCTTTTTTCGTTTCTCGTATTTGACGGGGGGAGCCGTTGAAGGGACAGTCCGATATTCCGGCAGCATTCCGGCGGATCGTGATCACGGGCAATGGCGGTTCCGGCAAGACCTGGCTGGCGCGGCGGCTGGCAGAGCCGCTCGGCCTGCCGCTCGTTCACCTCGACGACGTGCATTGGGAACCGGGCCGCTACGGGATCTCACGCGACAGAGCGGTCGTGCGCGAGGATGTCCGGACGATAGCAGCGGGTGAGGCCTGGCTGATCGAAGGTGTCTATGGCCTTTATGTCGATATCGCACTGCCGAGGACGACGACGCTGATCTGGCTTGATCTGAGCGAAGAGGAATGCGTGGCGAACATCATGCGCCGTGGCATCCAGGGCGGCGAAAGCCAGGAATCGTTCGACGGTCTGGTGAAATGGGTGCAGGAATACAGAACCCGAAAGAACAATTGGAATTCGTTCGACGGCCATCTGAAGCTTTTTGAAAGCTTTTCAGGCGAGAAGGCCCGGCTGACGAACAGGGCCGAGGTCGATGCCTATGCGGGGCGCCTCTTGCAGGCATGAAAAAGCCGGCGCAGAGGGCACCGGCTTTGATCCTGGCGAAAAAAGGGCTTATCAGCTGCCGAAGGCGGTGCGCAGAAGGCTGAGCTGGGCGCGGACGCTGTTTTCGTTGTCCGGCAGCACGGCCGCGTCGGCCGAGCGGTAGATTTCGCGGTCGAGAATGGCGACGCGGTTCTGGAGGCGCAGCGAACGCTCGACGAGGTCGCGGAAACCTTCCGGCAGATCGAGCCAGCCCGGAGCATTGCGGTCGACGTTGAAGCCGTCGAGACGGACCTTGCTCTTTTCCGACATCACCTGTTCGCGGCTCATCTCGCCATTGTTGACGGCGCGCTGCAGAAGCAGCCAGGAGGCCATCTGCATGAGGCGGGTGGTGAGCCGCATGGACTCGGCTGCGTAAAGGACGGATGCCATGCGCGGCAGAACCTTGGAAGCGGCGCGGCCGGTACCGTCGAGGTAGCTCGCGGTCTCCTCGACCAGCGACATGCCCTCGGAGTACAGAGCCTTGAACTGCGAAGACGCAGCGGCGCGGCCTGCAAAACTTACGGTATTCAATCCCTGTTCGGACATCGAGATCATCCTGCTTAACGCAATCACATTCAGGCAATGACAACGGCGGATAAAAGTTCCCATGCCGTTCTGATGGCTTGAAGATGATACTTATAATGGAAATCCGCAAGGCGTTTCTTAAGGAAAGGTTAATACCCACAAGAAGTGGTAAACGGCCACCATGTTCCTGAAATGAGACGCATTTCACGCCCCAATACAGGACTTTGTTGCTCTGGGAAAGCCGGCAGAAAAACGTTGGCCTTGCAACGCGCGCGGCAAGACATGGGACCGGGCCGGCAAGGTCCCAAAAAAGAAGAGCCGCGGAAAGGCGGCTCTCAAGGTAAAACAGGGAGAAATCAGACCATTCGCCGAATGGTGAAACTGTCTGAGTCCAGGAAGCCTGAACGTCCCCATATTCTCAGATGATGATTAATATAGTCTTAAAATTAAGCAGAAATACTTAGCATTCTTCGCTGCGGTCCGGCGTTCAGGATCGGAACAAATTGTCCGCCGCGCGCCGGCCGGCCGCCTTTGTCTCCTTCTCGGCCTCGATCCGGGCGATCTCCTGCCTCAGGAGGCCGATTCGCGATTCGAGCTCGTCCACCGACAGCATGGAGAGGTCGCAGCCGAGTTCGTGGGTGGTCGGCTTCTTCGGCCGGTCGTCGTCGAGAAAGCTCATGATGCCTCCTTCCTTGCGTTCATTTCTGGCCTGGCATTCATGTCCGGCCTGGCATTGGCTTCCGGCAATGAGCCGCTGGTCTTGGCGCGCGGGTCTAGCGACAGGCTTTCCGGCGTGGCAAGCGGTGAGGTCGAGGCCGGCGCGGTCGTGTAGGCTTCGCGCTCGGCGACTGGGATGGGTGCCCGCTGGCGGCTGCGGATGATTGCGTAGGCGGTCACCAGAAGGTGGGCGCCGGCCGTCACCGCAAACAGCGCATACGGGCCGGCCCAGGTCATCACCGGACCGCCGAGCGTGGGGCCGATGATCGTGCCGATGCCATAGAGAAGAAGCAGGCCGCCTGAGACTTTCACGAAGTCCTCCGGGGCAGCAAAGTCGTTCGCATGGGCAACCGCGATCGGATAGAGCGCGTTGGCGGCGGCTCCGTAGATCGCCACCAGCACGACGATGTCGTAGGTGCCGGATGGCCGGACCAGCACGATAGCCAGGCCCGCGAGCGCTGCCGCGGCCGAGAGGCCGGCGAGCACGTGGCGGCGGTCCATCCGGTCCGACAGCCGGCCCGCCGGAAACTGCATGATCGCGCCGGCGAAGATGGTGATGCTGACCATCGCCGCGACCGCTCCCTGGTCGAGGCCGGCACGCGTGCCGAAGACGGCGCCGAGCGTGCCATAGGCGCCGTTGGCGACGCCGATCAGAAGAATGCCGATGCAGGAGATCGGCGAGTTGCGGAAGAGGGCGCGCAGATCGAGCCGGGCGCGCTTCAGCGGTTGCGGCGACGCGGCTTTGGAAAGCGTGGTCGGCAGTGCCGCAAGGCTGTAGAGGATGCCGCAGATCATGAACAGCGTCGGCGTCGCGATATCCGCGAACGGCACCATCAGCTGGCCGCCGACGACGCCGAAAAGGGTGATCGAGATATAGAAGGAAAAGATCGTGCCGCGGCTTTCGCTGGTGGCGCGCTCGTTGAGCCAGCTTTCGATGATCATCGAGGTGCCGGCGGTGCAGAAGCCGGTGATGGCGCGCAGCACCAGCCAGGTGTTCTGGTCGACCAGCAGCCCGGTCAAAAGCACGTTGAGGCAGATCAGCGACAGGAAGCCGGAAAAGGCGCGGACATGGCCGATGCGGCGCACCACGTTGGGCGCCACGAAACAACCGATCACGAAGCCGGATGCCCAGGTCGTGCCGAGCAGGCCGAGCACTTCGTTGGAATATCCCTCCTGCGCACCCCGCACCGGCAGAAGCAGGCTCTGCAAGCCATTGCCGAGGAAAAGCAGGAGCGTACCGCAGAGGAGGGCGAGGATTGGAAGGAGGTTTCGTCTCATCTTTGCTACTGTCAGCTCTCTGCGCGAATGCGATCAATCACGGCTTCACCGGCAAGCATTGTTGCATGCGGATGAACCGGGCGTTAACGAAAGCGAAGCGGATTAGCTATTCCTCGAATCCCCTCCACATCTATCTGTCGTGGGGCGCAAAAATGTCCAGCCTGTGGCGGACGAGATCGGCAAGGCGGAGATGACAAAGACAATCGCGGTCCTTCTGGTCCTCGCCATGCTGATACAGATCATCAAGCCGCTCAACCTGCCGGGCATGAGGCGCCGGGGCGACTTCTGGAAGCTTGCCGTCGTCGCCTTCGCGGTCTGGAGCGTCGCGCTGATCCTGCGCGAATTCACCACGCTCTGACGCCGAGACTAGACGTCGATTGAGCCGCGCATGACGGGCACGCAGCGGCCGCTGATGGTGACACCGGTGACGGTACCGGCCGACTTGACGACATCGAGCTCGATAATGCTGCGGCGGCCCATCTCGACGCCCTGTTCGATCGTCACATGCACCCCGGCATCCTTCTCCGGCGCCTGCGTGACCAGGAAGGCGGACAAGGCGGCGGAGGCGCTGCCGGTGGCCGGATCTTCCATGACATTGTCGAGCGGCGCGAACATGCGGGCGCGGAGGCTCCAAGGCGTTTGCGGGTTGCGGACGTAAAGGAAAACGGGGAAGTCCAGGCCGGCGCCCGCATGTCTTGCGGCAGCCTCGTGAAATATCGTCATGTTCGGCCGGGCCGCGGCAAGCGCGTCGAGGCCATCGAGTTCGGCGATCGCGAAGGCGAGGCCGACGGAGGCGAAGACCGGCTTGTGGGCGGTGGTACGGATGTGTTCCGCATCGATCGTAACGCAGCCGGCTATGAGGCTCGGCTCGATCTCGGCGCCGATCTCCAGCGGGCGCGGCGCGCGGATCGTTGCGCCGATAACGCCGGTCGCGTCCCGCAGCAGCCCGACCTCCACCAGACCGGCGATCTCTTCGAAACGAAGCTGGTCGGTGACCGCCTTGCCGAACAGGTCGGGGCGCTGGCCGAGCACGTAAGCGGTGCCGACATTGGGATGGCCGGCAAAGGGGATTTCCATCGTCGGGGTGAAGATGCGCACCCGGGCGCTGTTCTCCGGATTTTCCGGCGGTAGAACGAAGGTGCTTTCGGCATAGTTGAATTCGGTGGCGATCCGCTGCATCTGCCGGTCGGTGAGCCCGCGCGCATCCGGCACGACGGCGAGCGGATTGCCGGCGAAACGCTCGGTCGTGAACACATCGACGGTGACGAAATCGGCGGTCGGCATGGCGAAACTCTCCGGAAGCGATGCCGGATTTAAAGCCTCACCGACCGTCAATACCAGCCAATGTTTTTGATCGTGATCATCACGGGAATGAAAGCGATCGGCGCCATCGGCTCAGATAAGGCCGTGATCCCGCATCGCCTTTTCCTCGTCGCCGGTGATATAGGCGAAAATCCTGGGGGCGCCATCGGCGATCGTCACCAGATAGAAGTTGGTGAAGCGCACATTGCCGGCTTCGCCCGCCTTGTTGACATAGGAAAAATCCCAGCCGACTTCGGCAAGCGCATGAAGATCATTGAGGCAGGTGATCTTCACGCCGGTAATGTCCATCCGCTTGCCGCCGACATCACGATATCGGGCGAAACCCTGCGGGATGACTTCGCGGAACGCTGCGTCATTGGCTCCCCCCAATACCCCTTGCGGTGCCGAGCCGACAAAATAGGCGGCGAAAAATGCGGCGATGCCGGCGACGTCTACCGACGCTGCGTCCTTCAGGGCGTCATTGCTGGTCCGGCCGTATTCATCGAACAGTCTGTGGACCTTGGTTTCCATTTCCGTCATGGGCAACCTCCCTTCCAGCAAGGAACGCCGTTTCGCCGGTTCGGTTCATATGAATTTTTGATGCCGCGATAAAACAGAAAGGCCGCTCCGTTGCCGGGGCGGCCTTCTTCCTCCTCCTTGAAAAGGCGCTCCTCAAGCGGCCTTTTCGATATCCTTTTTCCAGCGGCCCCAGGCCCTGAGGGCCCGGGTCAGGACTTGTTGACGCTTGCTGCGTAGATCTGATCGATCGTCGCAGCGATGCTCGCGTTGAAATCGGCGTCGCTCATCGAGACGCGCAGGTTTTCCGCCAGAGCGCGCGAGAAGCTGGCGATCATGCCATGGTTGTGGCTGAGCTTTTCGCAGGCATCCGCGGTGCTGTAGCCGCCGGAAAGGGCGACGACGCGGATGACCGACTTGTGGGCGACCAGGGGAGCGTAGAAATCGGCGACCGTCGGGATCGTCAGTTTCAGCATAACCTTCTCGCCTGCCGGAAGCTTGTCGAGCCGCTCGGCGATCTCGTCGCGCAGGATCGCTTCGGCCTGTTCCTTGGTCGGGCTCTTGATGGAAACTTCGGGCTCGATGATCGGCATGAGGCCCTGGCCGATGATCTGGCGGGCGACCTGGAACTGCTGCTCCACGACGGCGGCGATGCCGCCCTTGTCGGCATGGGCGATCACTGACCGCATCTTGGTCCCGAAAATCCCCTTTTCGCGACCGCGGATCAGGAGAGCATCCAGATCGGGCATCGGCTTCATCGTCTGAACGCCGTTTTCCTCGGCATTCAGGCCCTTGTCGATTTTGAGGAAAGGCACTACGCCGCGCTTTTCCCAGAGGTGGGACGGTACAGCCTCGCCATCGACGTCGCCGTCCATGGTCCGCTCGAACAGGATGGCGCCGATAACCTTTTCGCCCGTGAAGGCGGGGGCGCTCATGATGCGGACGCGCATGGCATGTACCAGGCGGAACATCTCTTCGTCGCCCTGGTAGTCGGTGTCGGACACGCCGTAAAGACGCAGCGCTCCAGGTGTTGAACCGCCGCTTTGGTCCAGCGCCGCGATAAATCCGGGCGCGGAACTCATCTTGTTCAACATCTTGGCGTCCACCATACTACACTCCTGTCCCTAAGTTGGCGCGCAACGCGCGCATGTCTCCCTAAGCTTTCATTCGCGGATAACAGAAGTTTTTTTAAAGGGAAATGCACCCTTAAGTTATTGAAACGATTGAAATGCTTTCAATCGTTTAAAATATCTAAAAAATTTTAAACCCGTTAACTCCGAAGCGCGCCGCCCTATATGGCGCGCTCCCTGTTTCCCGGGCCGGCCAGGTCAGGCCGCCTTGACGAGCACGGAGACGCCCGGCAGTTCCTTGCCTTCCATCCATTCCAGGAACGCGCCACCGGCAGTCGAGACGTAGGAGAAGTCGTCGGCAGCACCGGCATGGTTGAGGGCCGCGACCGTATCGCCGCCGCCCGCCACCGAGGTGAGCTTGCCGGCTTTCGTCTGGGCCGCGGCATGTTGCGCGGCTGCGACCGTCGCCTTGTCGAAGGGTTCGATCTCGAAGGCGCCGAGCGGACCGTTCCAGACGAGCGTCGAGGCCTTGGAAATCCACTCGTTGACGGCTGCGACCGATTTCGGGCCGACATCAAGCATCATCGCGTCGGCCGGGATGGCGGCGATATCCACCACTTCGTTGGCGGCTCCCGCCTTGAATTCGCGGGCGACGACGCCGTCGACCGGCAGCACGATGGCGCAATTGGCGGCTTTCGCTTCCGCCAGGATCGTCCGGGCGGTGTCGGCAAGGTCATGTTCGCAGAGCGACTTGCCGACATCGATACCCTGCGCGGCGATGAAGGTGTTGGCCATGCCGCCGCCGATCACCAGCGCATCGACCTTCTTGACCAGGTTCTGCAGGAGGTCGATCTTGGTCGATACCTTGGCGCCGCCGACGATGGCGACGACCGGGCGGGCCGGATTGCCGAGGCCCTTTTCAAGCGCTTCGAGTTCTTCCTGCATGGTGCGGCCGGCATAGGCGGGCAGGTGGTGCGCCAGCCCTTCCGTCGAGGCATGGGCGCGGTGGGCGGCGGAGAAGGCATCGTTGACGAAGATGTCACCGTTCTTGGCGAGCGCCTCGGTGAAGGCCGGATCGTTCTTTTCCTCGCCCTTGTGGAAACGGGTGTTTTCGAGAAGCAGGATATCGCCGTTCTTCATGGCTGAGATCGCCTGTTCGGCTTCCGGGCCGATGCAATCGGAGGCGAAGAGGATTTTTTGACCCAGCACTTCATTGACTGCCGAGACGATCAGCGACAGCGACATGTCGGCGACCGGTTCGCCCTTCGGGCGGCCGAAATGGGCCAGCAGGATGACCTTGGCACCCTTCTTGGCCAGTTCCAGAATGGTCGGCGCGACGCGTTCGATGCGGGTCGCATCCGTCACCTTGCCGTCGGCGACGGGGACGTTGAGATCGACGCGCACGAGCACGCGCCTGGCTGCGATATCGGTGAGGTCGTCGAGGGTTTTGAAGGCCGGCATGATGCTTATCCATTTCGTCGGAAAATTCGCAGCGGACCATACTATGCCTGACCGGCGACGCAAGACGATTGGTTGCAGCCACCCACATTCCGTAGGTCTCAGATAGGCAGCGCGCCCATTCTACCGCGATCAGGCAGCGGGTGGAGGAATTTAATTGGAGCTTCCGCCCCTATGCCGATCCCTCCGGCGGCACGGCGCCCGGTTTCACCGGCACGTGCTTGCCGCGATATTTGCGGATGAGGTCGCGGATGCGGTGGGCGATCTCGCGCATGTTGATGAAGATCGGCAGGTTGGTCGCCGGCTCCACCGGCTCTAGCGAAATGCCGATGCTGCGGACATGTTCGTGCTCGTCGAGTTCGCGCACGATCAGGATGATCGAGCCGAAGCGGATGCGGTCGGCATAATCCGCACGGCCGCCGAGCCGCGAGGTCACCAGGTCGCCGACGGTCATGTTCTGCTCGTTGGCGGAGAGCAGGCCGGGGCCATAGGCCGCGTCCAGCTCCTTGGCGGGCCTTGTCGGCGAGATCGCAAACGCGCCGAAAAACTCCGCGTCGTCCTCGTCGACCGGCACCTGGCTTGCGAAGATGCGGTCGAGCAGTTTCGAATAGGCGGGCGAGATGAACAGGTAGACCTGGTCGTTCTCCTTCAGCCGGCCGGCATATTGATAACGCATGCTGCGGCCGTCGCGGATGACCAGCGATGGCATCGCCCAGCGGGGAATGCGCTCGCCCTGCAGGATGGGGCTGCCCTTCATAACGCGATAGGAGATCAGCTCGTGATGGGCGGTGCCCGGCAGGTCGAGCTCGACCTTGTCGACGGCGCCGATGCGCGGCGGAATGATCAGGCCGAGCTTGTGGGCGACCGGCTTGATCGTCCAGCCCTGGACGAGGAGCGAGACCAGCACGATGATGAAGGTGATGTTGAAGAACAGCTGGCCGTTCTCGACGCCGCTCAGGATCGGCATGATCGCAAGCAGGATGGAGACGGCGCCGCGCAGGCCGACCCAGGCGAGGAAGCTGGTCTCCTGCTGGGTGAAATCGTAAGGCAGCAGGCTCAGCCACACGGCGATCGGCCGGGCGACGAAGATCAGGAAGAGGGCGAGCCCGATCGCCGGCAGAAGGATGGCCGGGAATTGCGACGGCGTGGCGAGCAGGCCGAGCACCAGGAACATGATGATCTGGGCGAGCCAGGTCAGTCCCTCGTTGAAACGGACGATCTGCGGCTTGGCGAACATCTTGCGGTTGCCGGAATAGATGCCGGCGACATAGACCGCCAGGAAGCCGCTGCCGCCCATGGCGCCGGTGAAGGAAAAGACCAGCAGCGCCAGCGTCAGCACGAAGATCGGCGCCAGGCCGCGGTCGGAGGTGAAGCGGTTCAGCACCCAGACGATCATCATGCCGCCGAACAAGCCGAAGAGGACGCCGAGCCCCATTTCCTCGACGAACAGGAACAGGAAATGCAGGTCGAGGCCGGAAAAGCCCTGTCCGGTCGCGAGAAGCTCGGCAAGCGCGATGGTCAGAAAGATCGCCATCGGGTCGTTGGTGCCGGACTCGACCTCGAGCGTCGAGCGCACCTTGTCGCGGATGTTGATGCCGCTGACGCGCAAAAGGAAGAAGACGGCGGCCGCATCCGTGGAGGCGACGATCGAGCCGAGCAGCAGCCCTTCGAGCCAGTTGAAATCGAGGAAGATCGTCGCGGCGAAGGCGAAGATGCCGGCCGTCAGCAGCACGCCGGCCGAGGCGAGCGTGACCGCCGGCGCGGCGGCCATCCGGAACGAGTGGATGGGGGTCATGAAGCCGGAATCGAACAGCACGATCGCCAGCGCCAGGGAGCCGAGCATGAAGGTGAAGGAAAAGTTCTCGAACTGGATGCCGAGCCCATCGACGCCGGCGAGCAGGCCGATCGACAGGAAGATCAGCAGGAGGGGCGCGCCGAAGCGGAAGGCGAGGAGGCTCGAAAGGGCAGCCGCCAGCACCAGGACCGTGCCGACCAGCAGGACGATATAAAAAGCCTCCACCTGGAACGTCCCTTCCTTGTCCCCGCGCCTCATACGATCCCCGCCCGCAGCCCCGGAACCGGAACTGTGCCACGCCGCAACGCGGCCATGCCAGAATGGGGCAGATGCCGGCCGAAGGCCAGCGAATCGACGGACCGATTAGGCGGGAACAATTCCGGCAAGAGAAGGGCAGGAGGCAAACAAGAGCGTGGCGGGGAATAAAAAAGACGGATTAATGCCTTGGTGCCGATGGCTTTTCACTTTTCTGCCCTGTGTCCCGCCCTAAAACCGGTACCCACTTTGGGGGGAGGCGCTGGGATGATCGGAGAGCCCACACGAATGCGGAACCTCATATAGATTTTAATAGGTGGCTCCGCATTCGCGTGGCCTTCGGCGTCTTGTCGAGGCTTCCGGCCTCTACAGGTGATCACCTCGCCTCGCTGCGTGGCTTTATTCGCGGCTTCCTTTCGGGAAACCTTGCCACTTGGACGGCTCAACCGAACCCGGCCCGGCGGCCAGGGGGAGGCTTGATAGGGTTCGGGTTGCCCCTGGCCCATGGCTTTCACCTCTTCCACCATCCCCGCACGTTACGGTTCGGGTGGAAGCGCCGGCCCCCGCCTGCCCGCGAACGTCTCGCGAAACACTCCGGTGGTGGGAGCGAGGGGATTGTAGGCATGGGTTGGAGGGGTGGGGATGAGCGGGTGAAAAAAATCTGGTGGGGAGTTTCCGGGGTGAGCTTTGAATGTGAGAGAGTCGCCGAGGACTTCGACCAGCTCGCCACGTTCGATATGGGACGCCACATTTACTGAGGCTGCCTTTGTCTGTCATCTTCGCGATGACAGTAAGTGCTGGTCAGGCCGGCGGGCCGAAAGCATCGAGTACGAAAGTCTCAATGGACACGACGCTCAAGGTCATTCTTTCGTGCGCGCGCGCGCCAGGCTTTCCTTCTTGATCGGGCGACCGACCGGACAGACCTCCTGCACGAAGCCGTTGAGCGTATTGACGAGATTGTTCTCGATCAGGGAATAGTGAACGAACTGGCCGACCTTCTCTCTTCGGATCAGCCCCGCGGTTTCGAGGATGGAGAGATGCTGCGAAACGGCCGGTTTCGACATGTTGAAGCGCTCAGAGATTTCGCCGGCCGTCAGGCCGGATGCGGAGAGAAAGGCGAGGATTTTTCGCCGCGGCGCACTTGAAAGCGCGTGGAACACCCGTTGGGCCACGCTGCCGGCAGCGCCCTCCATCGTCTCATCGAAAGTTTCTTCGTCCAACTCCGGTCTCCACGTCCGCGGTCTCACCGTATCGATATCTAAAAATTAAGCAATTAGTGTATTGCTTAATTGCTTTCGGGCGCGCAAAGTAATTAGGTAATTGCTTAATTAAGGAAATGATAGGAGGCGTTCAAGCGAAGAATGCCGCGATGGAAAGGAGTTTGCCATGAGCAGTATTTCCACCGGACGCATGATCGACGACAACAGTGATCCAGTGAAGGGCAAGGTGGTCTGGTTGCCTGCAAAGTCGATCTGGATCACCGCCATGAGCCTGACTGCCATCGTGGGCGGACCACTGACATTCACTTGTAGCGCCTTTGGTGTCTTTATCTTCTTGACTGCCGTAACGATATGCCTTGGTCATTCCGTCGGCATGCATCGACTGCTCATACACCGTTCATTTCGCACCCATGTCTGGATCGAGCATGCGCTCGTCTATCTCGGAACGCTGGTGGGCATGGCTGGTCCTTTCGGTATGATCTATGCACACGACATTCGCGACTGGGCGCAGCGGCAGTCAGCCTGCCACGACCTCTATGCTCACCGCCGGCCTTTCTTCATCGACGCTGCATGGCAGATGCATTGCGCGGTCGCTCTGGACCATCCACCGCGTTTCGTCCTCAATGAAGGCGAGCGAAGCGATCGTTTTTATCGCTTCTTGGAGGCGACGTGGATGGTGCAGCAAATTCCCCTCGCAGTCGCGCTCCTGGTGTTTGGTGGATTGCCGTGGGTGGTCTGGGGTATCGCTGTTAGGATATCCGTATCGCTAACGGGACACTGGCTCGTGGGCCATTTCGCCCATCGGGATGGCCATCAGGGCTGGATTGTAGATGATGTCGCGGTGCAGGGGTATAACCTGCCGCATTTTGGGCTGGTGACATTTGGTGAGAGCTTCCACGGCAACCATCACGCCTTTCCGGAATCAGCCCGGCTGGGCATTGAGCCGGGGCAGTTCGATCTCGGTTGGCTTTTCATCCGGCTGCTCGCGAGGCTGGGTCTCGCTTCGGAAATTAAGCTCCCGCACACGATCATGCCAAGGGCGGGGCTAAGGCGCATCAACTTGGCTGAAACTGCTCGCCGCCGGACAAACTCCCAGCCGTTGATCGATGAACAAGCGAGTGAACGTCTCGCGTAGCGCTTATCCGCTTGAGGGGAAAGCGGTCAATCGCGGCAGGCCATGCGGCCACGACCTGCCTAAAACAAAACCTTCCCCTTCATGAGCAGAAGAGGTTTCCAAATTTCAAAACCTGAAGGCTTTAGGCCTCAGATCAGCTTCGAGAACGCCGCGGCGGGTCGGCCACGCGGTTCGAGAAGCCCCATTTGTTGTCATACCAGGACAGGACGCGGACGAAGTGCCTTCGAGCAACCGGATGGCGACCCTGGCGGCCGCTTCACAGCCCTCCACTTTTTTACACCCATCCTTGGCCGCTCCGCTCCGTTTCGTTGAGCCGAATTCCTCTCGGGCCAGCCGGGCTTTCTCGGGCGCACATACGCGACAGGTCAGCTCCCGAAATAGCGCGTCGGTGTCGTCCCGAGCGCCTTCTTGAACATCACGATGAATGCTGTGACGGACTCGTAGCCGAGGTCGCTCGACACCCTCTGGACCGTCGCGCCGCCGGCGAGTTCGCGTAAGGCGATGATCAGGTGCAGTTGCCGCCGCCAGCGGCCGAAGGTCAGGCCTGTTTCCTGGACCATCAGCCGCTTGAGGGACCGTTCGCTGGTCGCGATATGGGCGGCCCATTCCCCCAGGGTGCGGCGGTCGCCGGGATCGGCGGTCAGGGCTGCGGTGATCATCGCGATCTTCGGATGGCCGGACACGGGCAGTTTCAGCCCCTCCTTCGGCATCACGGCCAGTTCGCCCAGGAGGACCTGCACGAGCCGGCCGATATGGTCGTCCGGAGAATAGTCGTCCGTTACGTCGGCAAGCCGCAGGATCATCTCGCGGAGCATCGGCGATACGGCGAGGGTGCAGCACTCCTGCGGAAGCGTCGCGGCGTCCGGTTCGACGAACAGATAGGAGAGGCGGGCGTTGGGCGTAACCTGGTTACTGTGGAGCACGCCGCCGGGAATCCAGATCCCGCAATCCGGCGGGACGATCCAAAGGCCGTTCGCGGCCGTGCAGGTGACCGCTCCGTGCAGGGCGAGGACCAGCTGGCCCTGCCTGTGCTGGTGCTGCGGCATCTCGCCTTCATAGTCGCTGAAGTCGAGCCGCAGGGCGACCGCCGGGCGATCCGAGCGGTCGGGATCGAAGTCGGCGTAGCAGGAACGGCGCTTTTTTTCAGATTGGCCCGATTTGAAGATCATATGGCATTATCTCCAAATTCATCTGCGCCGCAATCCGTTACCGTTGGTGATCAGCAACGTGATGGAGACTGTTATGAAATTTGCTGTCGTCGGCGCAACCGGACGAATCGGCGCCACCCTGACGCAGACCCTGCTGGGGGCCGGGCATGAGGTAAGAGCGCTCTCGAGGGGTGGCCCGGCCCTCGACGCGCTGGTCAGGCTCGGCGCTGAGCCGTTCCTGGGAAGTTTCGACACAGGTGCCGGGGAGCTCGACAAGGTCTTCTCGGATGTCGATGCGGCGTTCCTCATGGTGAAGACCGACTGGAACAATATCCACGGGCATTATCCGGCCGTCGCCAGCCGTTTCTTCGATGCGCTCCAGGGCTCTCCGGTGAGGCTGGCCGTCAGTCTGACGGCCATCGGCTCGGAAGTGAGCGGAAACACCGGCCATTTCGAGTGCTTCCACCACCTGGACCAGAAGCTGAACCAGCTCGGCAACATCGATCTTGTCCATCTGCGGGCCAGCTGGTTCATGGAGAACATGCTGGCTTTCACGGATGCGGTCGCAAGACATGGCCGGATCGGCTGGTCCGTCAATCCCGATGTGAAGCTCTCCTGGGTGGCGACGGCCGACATTGCCGGTCTGGCGGCGAGCGAACTGATGAACCCGACGGGCGAGCGCCGCGTCGTGCGGGAGGTCGGTTCGGAAGATCTGACGATGCCCGAGGTGGCCGCGATGCTCGGCAGGGAAATCGGCCGGCCGGTGGAATACCGTTTCGTCGACAGGACGCGGCAGGAGATCGAAGCCGAATATCTGCAGAGGTTCGGGACGCCGGAACTGTGGTTGGACGACAGCCTGACCCTTGACGCCCTGAACGATGGCCGCGTGCGTTTCCACGGCGAGCGCAGCCTGCTGCCCACCCGGATGGAAACGTTCATCAGGGACGTCTGGAAGCCGCGTTATCTGGATTCGCTCGCCAACCAGGACGGGCGCGAGACATTCTACACCTGGAGTGCAAAGGCGTAGCCGCCGGAAGCGCTTCGTTATCCGGGCGTCAGGCCGGGGCATGGGCACTCGCCGGTTTTGCCGCCGGCCTACCTTGCCGAAGGTGACTGCCCCAAACGAAAAACCCCCTCCCTTGCGGGGAGGGGGCGATACCTTGCCGGTGCCGCCCGAAGGCGGCCTCCGCAATCCTCAGATGAGCTTCGAAAACGCCACGGCCGTGTCGGCCATGCGGTTCGAGAAACCCCATTCGTTGTCGTACCAGGTGAGGATGCGCACGAAATTGCCTTCGAGCACCTTGGTCTGGTCGATCGCGAAGATCGAGGAATGGCTGTCGTGGTTGAAGTCGCGGGAGACGAGCGGTTCTTCGGTGTAGCCGAGGATGCCCTTCAGGGCGCCGTTGGAGGCGGCCTTGATGGCTTCGTTGACTTCGGCGACCGTGGTGGTCTTCTTGGCGACGAACTTGAAGTCGACGACCGAGACGTTCGGGGTCGGCACGCGGATCGAGGTGCCGTCGAGCTTGCCCTTCAGGTGCGGCAGGACGAGGCCGACGGCCTTGGCGGCGCCGGTCGAGGTCGGGATCATCGACAGGGCTGCTGCACGGGCGCGATAGAGGTCCTTGTGCATCGTGTCGAGGGTCGGCTGGTCGCCGGTATAGGAGTGGATCGTGGTCATGAAGCCATGATCGATGCCGATCGCGTCGTCCAGGACCTTGACCACCGGAACCAGGCAGTTGGTGGTGCAGGAGGCGTTGGAGATGACCAGGTGTTCGCGGGTCAGCTTGTCGTGGTTGACGCCGAAAACGACGGTCAAGTCCGCGCCGTCGGCAGGCGCCGAGACGATGACGCGCTTGGCGCCGGCCGTCAGGTGGGCGGCCGCCTTGTCGCGGGCGGTGAAGATGCCGGTGCATTCGAGCGCGATGTCGACGCCGAGTTCGCCATGCGGCAGGGTGGCCGGATCCTTGATCGCGGTCACCTTGATCGGCTTGCCGCCGCCGACGGTGATCGTGTCGCCCTCGACCTTCACGTCGGCCGGGAACTTGCCGTGGATCGAATCGTAGCGGAGCAGGTGGGCATTGGTCTCGACCGGGCCGAGGTCGTTGATGGCAACCACCTCGATGTCGGTGCGGCCGGATTCCACGATAGCACGCAGAACGTTACGGCCGATGCGGCCAAAGCCGTTGATGGCAACTTTCACAGTCATGTCAGTCTCCCGAAAATGTGCGGTCTGTCTTGGCGGGGCGCGCTCTACGCGCCCCCTTGATTGTCTGTCTCTGGCTCAGGCAAGCTGTTTTTCGGCTGCGGCGACAACCGCTTCCGCGGTGATGCCGAAGTGCTTGAAGAGATCCTTGGCCGGGCCGGAGGCGCCGAAGGACTTCATGCCGATGAAGGTCCCGTTCGGACCGATGAAATGATCCCAGCCCTCGCGCACGGCCGCTTCGACGGCGATCTTGACGGGCGAATTGCCGATCACCGCGGTCTGGTAGGATTCCGGCTGGTCGAAGAAGAGTTCGACGCAGGGGACGGAAACGACGCGGGTGGCGATGCCCTTGCCGTCGAGCACGCCTTGCGCCTTCAGCGCCAGTTCGACTTCCGAGCCGGAAGCGAAGATCGTCACCTTGGCGTCGGCCGCCGAGACGAGCTCGTAGGCGCCCTGGGCGCAGAGGTTCTTCTCTTCATAGGTCTTGCGGGCGGGCGTCAGGTTCTGGCGGGTGAGCGCGAGACCCGACGGGCGGTGCTTTTCCTTGAGCGCCAGCTGCCAGCACTCGGCCGTCTCGGTCTCGTCGGCCGGGCGGAAGAGAAGCAGGTTGGGGATGGCGCGCAGCGCGGCCAGATGCTCGACCGGCTGGTGGGTCGGGCCGTCTTCGCCGACGCCGATGGAATCATGCGTCCAGACATGCACGACGCGGATGCCCATCAGGGCTGCGAGGCGCACGGACGGGCGGCAATAATCCGAGAAGATCAGGAAGCCGCCGGAATAGGGGATCAAGCCGCCATGCAGCGCGATGCCGTTGATGGCGGCTGCGGTCGCATGTTCGCGGATGCCCCAGTGCATGTAGCGGCCGGAGAAATCGGTCGGGGTGATCGACTTCATCTGGCTGGTCTTGGTGTTGTTCGACGGCGTCAGGTCGGCCGAGCCGCCGATCGTTTCCGGCAACAGGCCGTTGATGACTTCGAGCGCGTCCTCGGAGGCCTTGCGGGTGGCGACCGTCGGGTTGTTCTCGGCGATCTTCTTCTTGAAGGCGTCGATGGCGCTGTCGAAATTGCCCGGCAGGTCGCCGGCGAAACGGCGCACGAATTCGGCCTTCTTATCCGCAGCGGTGGCGGCGAGGCGGTCTTCCCAGTCCTTGCGGGTCTTGGTGGAGCGCAGGCCGGCGAGGCGCCAGGCGTCGAGGACGTCCGCCGGAACGGAGAAGGCTTCCGCCTCCCAGTTCAGGTGCTTGCGGGCGGCGGCGATTTCGTCGGCGCCGAGCGGATTGCCGTGGACCTTGTGGGTGCCCTGCTTGTTGGGGGCGCCGAAGCCGATGATGGTCTTGCAGGCGATGAAGGTCGGGCGGTCGGATTTCTGGGCGGCCTCGATTGCGGCCGAGATCTGGTCCACGTCATGGCCGTCGACCTCGATCGTGTTCCAGTGGGCGGACTTGAAGCGCATGATCTGGTCGGTCGAATCCGACAATGAGACGGCGCCGTCGATGGTGATCTTGTTGTCGTCCCAGAAGAGGACGAGCTTGTTGAGCTTCAGGTGGCCGGCCAGCGCGATCGCTTCCTGGCTGATGCCTTCCATCAGGCAGCCGTCGCCGCAGAGCACGTAGGTATGGTGGTTCTGCAGGTCGGAGCCGAATTCCTCTTCCAGCTTGCGCTCGGCGATCGCCATGCCGACGGCATTGGCAATGCCCTGGCCGAGCGGGCCGGTGGTGGTCTCGATGCCCGAGGCATGGCCGTATTCCGGATGGCCGGCGGTCTTGGAACCGAGCTGGCGGAACTGCTTGATGTCCTCGATCGTCATGTCCTCGTATCCGGTGAGATAGAGGAGCGAATAGAGAAGCATGGAGCCGTGGCCGGCCGACAGCACGAAACGGTCGCGGTCCGGCCAGAGCGGGTTCTTCGGGTCGAATTTCAGGTAGCGGGTGAACAGGACGGTCGCGATGTCGGCAGCGCCCATCGGCAGGCCGGGATGGCCGGAATTGGCCTTCTCTACAGCATCCATGGCGAGGAATCGGATTGCGTTCGCCATCCGGTTATGTTTGTCGAGAGAGGTCATGGCTAATCCGCTTTTTACGGGTGTCGGTCACGGTCCGCGTGGGACCACTTGAAGGGCGGCCCGGGGACCACCTGAGAGCGGCTGATCCTTAGCAGGTGCAACGCGCAAGTCAACAAAAGCACCGTTCCTCGAAGGGGTGATGACGAACTTTCCTGCAGCCTGCCTGAATTCTATGCAGCATGCGGGCAACCTGTGGCAGGGCGCAGAAACATAGTTGACGATCCACAGTTAGGACACTTTTGAGAGGCCTCGATTGATTGACCGGCTTGCGGGCGGTGAATAATCTGCCGCCCTTGCTGGAGGGGCCGATCATAGCGATTCGGCCGATTTCGCGTATCGACAGGAAGCTTCGCATGCCGTCGGAAAAGACGATCGACATGGTGATCTCGGAACTCAAGGCAGCGATCGGCGGCCTCGAGAGCGCCGTCGACGCGCGCATCGAGCGCCAGCGCGAGGCGCAGGACGTGGAAGGCGAGGTGCGCCGGGTGCATGCCGACCGCGCGCGCCTGGCGCAGGAGCTTGACCAGTCGCAATTCCGCGCCAATCGGCTGGAAGAGGTGAACCGGGAAGTCTCCCGGCGCCTCGTAACGGCGATGGAAACCATCCGCGCCGTGCTCGATCGCTGACACGCCAAGATCAAAAGGGAATGCCATGGCCCAGGTAACGGTGATGATCGACGGCAAGGCCTATCGCATGGCCTGCGAAGAAGGACAGGAGGGGCACCTGACCGACCTTGCCGACCGATTCGACCGTTACGTCGGCCACCTCAAGAGCCAGTTCGGCGAGATCGGCGATCTGCGCATCACGGTCATGGCCGGCATCATGATCATGGACGAGCTTTCGGAGGTCACCCGCAAGCTTGGCCTCATCGAAGCCGAGGTCGCGGCGCTCAAGTCCAACCGCGACGGGGCGCTCGAAAACCAGCAGCGCAACGAGCAGCAGGTGGTCTCCGTGCTCGGCGAACTCGCCTCGCGGCTGGACGGCCTGACCGCCAAGCTCAACGGCCGCGCACCGGCCCAGGTGAACTGATCCAAAGTTCACAATAAAGACTTTCCGCCACTGGTGCGGACCGGCGATCACACATATATTGGCGACGCGGTCTGCGCCTCACGACAGGAACCACAATCCCTGGGGCCATACTCGATCCAAAGGGAGCTGTCCCTGGCCAGGCCCGTGGGCTTGGACACACGGCGCCCACCTACGTTTGTAGGCACCCAGGATCGTAAACATCCATCGGTTGCCGTGGATCGCACTTCATCTTCCCCTCGATATCAGCGCGGTCCCCCGGCCACCCGGACTTCGCGCGGGTGGATCATGAATTTAAGTGATTCCTAATCTATTTACCATGCCGCGGACTTAGGCCCGCGGGATCGCGGCCTGGGCGATGCTCTTAATCCTCTTTTCAAACGACGGGATTACCTTCCCGACATGCGCATCAACGAGATCACCAACTGGGCCTACGGGGTCACGGTCGTCCTGACGGTGCTGTCGGGCACAGCCTTCCTGCTGTCTGCGAGAAGCGCGGACGAGGAGCGCCTCGCCGTCGAGGAACACCTGTCCCTCGATGAGCTCTCCGAACAGCTGGCGCTCGGCGCGGAAGAACGCACCGACGAGGTCCGGCTTTATGTGATGCGCGGCCAGGACCGGCATCTGAAGGCCTTCCAGAACAAGGAGGCGGAGGAGCGGGGGCTCGAACAGGCGATCAAGGGCATCAAGGCGCTCGGCGCCTCCGATGCCGAACTTGCGGCGCTGGTCGAAGTCGAGCAGGATGCCGATGCGCTCGATCAGCTCGAAGAGGCGGCCGTCGCGGCCTACCAGAGCGGCGACCGGGACGGCGCGCAGGAGACATTGTTCGGTCCAGAGCATGACCGTCTCCAGAGCGGGCTCATCGAAACCGTCACGCGCTTCCGCGAGTTGGTGAAGGCCCGTACCGGGACTGCGGTGGCGCTGGCGCAGTCGCGCAGCGACTGGTGGGGTTTTGCCGCCAAGACGATGCTCGCCATTACCGCAGCGCTGTTCCTCGGCGTCCTCTATTTCGTGCTGAAACGCCGTGTCGCCATGCCGCTCACCCGCATGACCGGCATCGTCACGCGGCTTGCCCGGCAGGACTATGCCGTGGAAGTGCCGCTCGACCGCCGGCGGGACGAGATCGGCGAGATGAACCAGGCAATCCATATCTTCCGCGAAAACGGGCTGGAGCGCGATCGCCTCGATGCCGAACGGCGGGCCGACCAGCTGACCAAGGATCTCATTCTGCAGATGATGCACCGTCTGCAGGCCTGCCAGACGCAAGGGGAACTGGCGGACGTCGTCTCGCGTTTTGCGCCCCAGATCTTTCCGGACCTAGCAGGCCAGCTCTATGTGCTCAACGACAGCCGGACGATGCTCAACCAGATCGGATCCTGGCTCGATCCGCGGCTTTCGGCCATATCCTTCCAGACCAATGCCTGCTGGGGATTGCGCCGCGGGCGGCCGCATCTCAGCAATCACGGCCAGGGCGACATTCCCTGCCAGCATCTCGGCGAAAGCGATGTCGCCGGGCTCTGCGTTCCCTTGACGGCGCAGGGCGACACGATCGGCCTCATCTATTTCGAGGAGCGTCCCGGCCACGAGATGGCGGCGGAGGGTTCGCGCCTCTATCTCGAGCTGATCGCCGAAAATATCGGCCTTGCGGTCGCCAACCTGCAGCTCCGCGACCGGCTGACCAATCTTGCGGTGCGCGATGCGCTGACGGGTCTTCTCAACCGCCGCTGCCTCGACGAGACGCTTTCGCGCCACGGGCGCGACCACGCGGGGCAGCCGCTCGCCTGCCTGATGATGGATATCGACCGTTTCAAGCGCTTCAACGACGAGTTCGGGCACGATGCCGGCGACATGGTGATGCAATATGTCGCGCAGATCATGCTCGATACCGTCGGCGAGGCGGGCACCTGCTACCGCTTCGGCGGCGAGGAATTCACGATACTCCTGCCGGACGCGGCGGAGACCGCCGCCTTCGAGCTTGCCGAACGGCTGCGGCAGAAGATCGCCATCACGTCGCTCTCGCATGGCGGCCGCATTCTCGGCCTCGTGTCGATTTCGATCGGTGTCGCGGGCTCCCCTGTCGAGGGGCCGGTTTCGACGCTGCTCACGCGGGCGGACGCCGCACTTCTCGAAGCCAAGGCCGGCGGACGGAACCAAACCGTGCTTGCCGGCGCCGCAAAGCTTGCAGATCAGACGAGCCGCAACTCGGCCTGAGCCGGATCGCGACGCAACGCCGGGCTGCCGATATCCACTCCCGGTCTCGCCATTCTTCAGGCTTTGCTTGACAACGGACGCCGCAGCGACAAGTTCTTGCCATCCTGTTCACTCGCCCTCTCGTTGACCTGCCGACCGGTATCCATGCCTTTTCTCAATTCGACCTTCGCACGATCCTCGCTGCTGATGCTTCTGCTCGGGGCGGGTGTCCTGGTGGCGATCGTGCTGTCCTCGTTCTTCCTCGCCCGGACGACGCAGGCCTATTTCCAGGACGTGGTCAAGCTGCGCGAGCTTCGCAGCGCCGCCGCCGACATCCAGCTTTTTCTGCGTGCGGCCGAATCCGGCCAGCGCGGTTACGTGCTGACGCAGGATCCCGAATTCCTGAAACCCTATACGACCGCAAGCGCGTTCATTCCGCGATTGCGCGAGCGGCTGAAGACATCCGCGGCCAATCTGGGCGGGATGCAGGTTCCGTTTGCCGAGCTCGATCCGCTGGTCGACGACAAGCTCGCCGAAATGCAGTCCACGGTGGAGATGGTGCAGAAGGGCAATGCCGTCGGGGCGATCGAGGTCATTCGCGGCGCCTACGGCCGACAGCTGATGGAAGGTATAACCGCGATCCTCGGCAGGCTGATGCGCGACATGGACCGGCGCATCGAGGCGGGGATCGACGACCTCAACGATTCCGCGTCGGCGCTGCAATGGATCACCATCGGTGGCGGCCTGATGATCATCCTCGTTATCGGCGGCGCGATCCTGATCGTCGGACAGCATGTCCGTGCGCTCCAGCGGGCGCGTTCCGAGGTCGAGGAGCTCAATGCCGGGCTCGAGGAGCGCGTCAACGAGCGCTCCGAGGATCTGATCCAGGCCAATCGCGAGATCCAGCGCTATGCCTATATCGTCTCCCACGACCTGCGCGCGCCGCTGGTCAACATCATGGGCTTCACCAGCGAACTCGACGCGACGCTGAAATCGATCCGCACCTATGTCCTTGCCGACGGTGCGCCGCTGACCGAGAGCGAGGTGAGCGAAGCCCGCATCGCCGTCGAGGAGGACCTGCCGGAGGCGATCTCCTTCATCCGTTCGTCGACGAAGAAGATGGACGGGCTCATCAACGCCATCCTCAAGATTTCCCGCGACGGGCGGCGCGAACTGAAGCCGGAGCGGATCGATCTCGGGGAGTTGCTGGAGGCGACGGCCGCGAGCATCTATCACCAGGTCAGCGAGGCGGGCGGGGAGGTGAATATATCGGTCGATCAGGCGCGGGGCCTTATTACCGACCGATTTTCCATGGAACAGATTTTCGGCAATCTCTTCGACAATGCGGTAAAATACAAACATCCGGACCGGCCGCTCAGTCTTTCCGTCAAAGCCATGCCGATCGGCAGGGCCGCAATGAGAATAGAGGTTGCGGACAATGGCCGGGGTATTGCGCCGCAGGATCACGAGAGGGTTTTCGAGCTTTTCCGCCGCTCGGGAGTTCAGGATCAGCAGGGCGAGGGCATCGGGCTCGCGCATGTGCGTTCATTAGTTAGAAATTTAGGCGGCGAGATTACGGTGACATCCACATTGGGCGGCGGGACGACGTTCGTCATCCGGCTTCCGACGGATTTGTCACAGTATGTCAGGAGTAACGGGTCATGAAGGCTGCCGGAAAAGAAGTCACCATCGTAATGATCGAGGATGACGAAGGTCATGCGCGTCTGATCGAAAAGAATGTCCGCCGCGCCGGCGTCAATAACGAGATCATTCCTTTTACGAACGGCAATACGGCTCTCGACTTTATTCTTGGCGCGGATCGTTCCGGAAACTCAAATCAGGACCGCCATCTGCTGATCCTTCTCGATCTCAACCTCCCGGATATGTCGGGTATTGACATCCTGGAGAAGGTGAAGTCCAACCCTCACTCAAAGCGTCTGCCGGTGGTCATCCTCACGACCACGGACGATGAGCGGGAGATCCAGCGCTGCTACGATCTCGGTGCCAACGTCTACATCACCAAGCCGGTGGACTATGACAGTTTTGCGCATGCCATCCGACAGCTCGGGCTGTTCTTTGCCGTGATGCAGATACCCGGACAATAACGAGACGCGATGCCGCAAACCATACTCTATGTCGACGACGACCTTGCGCTTGCTCGACTGGCCGAACGCCATTTCGGGCGCGCCGGCTATGAGGTCATCCATGCCGTCAACGCGGCATCGGCAATGGACGCGGTGGAAAAAGGCGGTATCGACGTCATCGTTCTCGATCACTACCTGAAGGCGGAAACCGGGCTCGACATCCTTCACAGGCTGAAAGACCAGGGCTCGACCATTCCCGTGATCTACGTCACCGGTTCCAGCGACGCGACGATCGCCATCGACGCGCTGAAGAGCGGTGCGTCGGATTACGTCATCAAGACGGTCGGCGAGGAATTCTGGCCGTTGATGGAAAGCGCCATCGCGCAGGGGATCGCCAATGCGGAATTGCGGCGCGCCAAGGAAAAGGCCGATCAGGAGATCCGGCTTGGCAAGGAACGCGCCGAGGTTCTGCTCGCGGAAGTGAACCACCGGGTCGCCAACAGCCTGGCGCTGGTCGCGGCACTCATCCGCCTGCAGGTATCGAGCAGCAAGAGCGACGAGGTCAAGGCCGCCCTTTCCGAGACGCAGGCGCGCATTAGCGCGATCGCCGGCATGCACCGCAGCCTCTACACGTCCGACGACGTGCGGCATGTGGAGATGGACAAATATCTCGGCACGCTGGTGCGCGAGGTCCAGGGCTCGGTCAATGACGACCAGGGACCGTCGATCCGCCTGAATGCCGAACCGCTGTCGTTGACCTCCGACCGTGCCGTCTCCGTCGGCATGATCGTCACGGAACTGCTGACCAACGCGCTGAAATACGCCTATCCGGCCGGCACCGAAGGCGAGGTGCGGGTGCTTCTCAACCGCCAGGACGAGGGCAGCGCGCTTCTCGCCGTCGAGGACGACGGTATCGGCTGGCGCGAGGGGGACACGCCCAAGGGCACCGGGCTCGGTAGCCGGATCGTCAAATCCATGGCCGCCACGCTCGGCTCGACGATCCACTATGTGCCTTCACCTTCCGGCACCCGCGCCGAACTGACGATCAGCCTTCACTAGGCTGACGAGCCGTGATCGGGGCCTTTTTGCCATGGTCCAAACCGTTCATTTTGTTCCAACCATTGCAATGCCGGCATGGCGACCCTATGATTTCCGGATGCGAGTGAAGGTGCATAGCTCCGAGGACCGGTCTCGGTTTTCGGAACTGTGCGCGAAACATCGCGAACGAGGCGCTTCCGGCGCAGTCGTGTTGATATGTGCCGATCTCGCAATCGGTACATTCGTTTCGCGTGCAGGCATATTGTCCCAATTAAAGAGCTTCTCTTGTTAACCGAAATCCTTATCGTCATTGCCCTCACCGTCCTGAACGGTGTTCTCGCGATGTCGGAACTTGCCGTCGTCTCCTCCCGTCCGGTGCGGCTCCGGATCATGGCCGAACAGGGCAACCGTGGCGCGGCGACCGCCATCCGGCTTGCCGAAGATCCCGGCCGCTTCCTCTCCTCCGTCCAGATCGGCATCACCCTCGTCGGCGTGCTGTCCGGCGCATTCTCCGGCGCCACGCTCGGCGCGAGGCTGACCGCCTGGCTCGAAGCGCAGGGCATGGCCGAGAATGTCGCCGACTGGCTCGGCGTCGGCACCGTCGTCGTCGTCATTACCTATCTGTCGCTGATTGTCGGCGAACTGGTGCCGAAGCAGATCGCGCTCAGGGCCCCGGAAGCGGTGGCCGCCCGTGTCGCGCCGGCGATGAAGCTGCTCGCCACGGTCGGCGCACCGATCGTCTGGTTCCTCGATATTTCCGGTCGCCTCGTGCTCACCGTGCTTGGCCAGCGGGGCGAGTCGGGCGACCGCGTTACCGACGAGGAAATCCGCACCGTGCTTGCCGAGGCCCAGAGCGCCGGCGTGATCGAGACGGAAGAATCCGCGATGATCTCCGGCGTCATGCGGCTTGCCGACCGCACCGCGCGCGGCCTGATGACGCCACGCCGCGATGTCGAGGTGATCGATATCGAGGATGGCCCGGACGAAATCCGCGAGCAGCTTCGCGCCACCCAGCGCTCCCGCCTGCCTATCCGCAACGGCAGTTCGGACGAAATCCTCGGCACGCTGTTCGTCAAGGACGCCTATGACTTCATTGCCGGCGGCAAGATCCTCGATATCCGCAGCATCATGCGCGAGGCGCCCGTCGTCTCGGACCTGACCGGCGCGCTCGACGTCATCCAGGCGTTGCGCCGCGCGCCCGCCCATATGGTTCTGGTCTATGACGAATACGGCCATTTCGAAGGCATCATCACCTCGGGCGACATTCTCGAGGCGATCACCGGCGTCTTCCAGGAGGACGAGGTCGAGGAACCGGCGATCGTATCGCGCGACGACGGTTCGTTCCTGATCGCCGGCTGGATGCCGGTCGACGAATTCGCCGACCAGATGGGGTTCTCGCTCGGCGACGATCCGGGCTACGAGACGGTCGCGGGCTTCGTGCTTGACGAGATGAAACGCCTGCCGGAACTCGGCGAAAGCTTCACCAAGAACGGCTGGACCTTCGAGGTCATCGATCTCGACGGACGCCGTATCGACAAGCTCCTGGTCACGCGGTCGGACAAGGCATGATGAACGTCTCGAAGACCAAGGCGGAGCTTCGCGCCGCGCGGCTTGCCGCGCGGGACGCCATTCCGGCGGTCGAGCGGATCGAGAAGAGCCTTGCCCTTGCCTCGCACGGGGCGGAGGCAATCGGCATCGAGGGCGGCACGATCGTGTCGGGCTTCCTGCCGATCCGATCGGAAGTCGACGTGCGGCCGCTGATGGCCCATCTCCGGGACCTGGGCGCCCGGCTCTGCGTGCCCGTCATCCTCGACAAGCAGACCATCGTCTTTCGCGAACTGGTGCGCGGCGCCGAACTGGTGGCCGGCGTGTTCGGCACGTTCGGGCCAGGGCCGGACGCGGCCGAACTTGAGCCGCAGGTCATGCTGGTGCCGCTGTCGGTTTTCGACGCGGCGGGGCACCGGATCGGCTATGGTGGCGGTTATTACGACCGGGCGATCCACCGCCTGCAGCAAAAAGGCCTGGACCCGAAGCTGATCGGGATTGCCTTCGACTGCCAGGAAGTGGCATCAGTTCCCATTGAACCTCACGATATCAGACTAGACGCTGTCCTGACGGAGAGCGGTTACCGGCCCTTCGAAGACATGGGCCGCGCACGGATTGGATAAGAATGCGCCTTTTGTTCCTGGGTGACATGGTGGGCAAGACCGGCCGCGTGGCGGTCTGGGAAAAGCTGCCTGGACTCGTCGCCGACCTGAAGCTCGATTTCGTCATCGTCAACGGCGAGAATGCCGCCGGCGGCTTCGGCATCACCGAGGATATCTTCCTCGAGACGATCAATGCCGGCGCCGACGTGGTGACCACTGGCAACCACGTCTGGGACCAGAAGGAGGCGGTGAGCTTCGCCGGCCGCCACGAGCAGTTCCTGCGCCCCGCCAACTATCCGGCTGGCACGCCCGGCAAGGGATCCGGCATCTTCTATGCCCGCAACGGCGCGCGCATCCTGGTCGCCAACATCATGGGCCGGGTGTTCATGCATCCCGAACTCGACGACCCCTTCAAGAGCGCCGAGGCGATCCTCGCGGCCGCACCTTTGAAGGAACAGGCGGACGCGATCATCTTCGATTTCCACGCGGAAGCGACCAGCGAGAAGCAGTGTTTCGGGCATTTCGTCGACGGCCGCGCCAGCCTTGTCGTAGGCACCCACACGCATGTGCCGACCGCCGACTGCCAGATCCTCAACGGCGGCACCGGCTACATGTCGGATGCCGGCATGTGCGGCGACTACGACTCATCCCTCGGCATGGACAAGGAAGAGCCGCTCAACCGCTTCATCTCGAAAATGCCGAAGGGCCGTTTCGAGGCGGCGAGCGGACCCGCAACCATCTGCGGCCTCGGCATCGAGATTTCCGATACGACCGGGCTTGCGGAAAAGATCGAGCCGCTCAGGATCGGGCCACGGCTTGCCGAGACGATACCGTCGTTCTGGCGGTGAAGCATGACCTCAGCGACGACGGTTGCTGCGTTTCGTGCCGTCGTAGAAGCCGGGCGGTTTCTTTGCGACCCAACTCGCGAATTTGCTGATCTCGGGATGGTCGAGAAGCGCCTCGATCGTCGAATACGACTTTTCGAGTTCCGCCTCCGTGAACAGCGCATGGATCTGCCGGTGGCAGATGCGGTGGAGAAACTGCGTCGCCCGCCCGCCTCGGCTCTTGGGCACGAGATGATGTTCGTCGCGCTGATCCTCCGGGATCAGCCGGCCGCATAAGGGGCATATCTCAGGCTCGGGCTGCTGATACCACGAGACGACGTCCTGTTTGTGCTTTCTCATGATCCTTCACCGGCGATCCGCCTTTCGAATTCCGCGGTCGTCTTCACCGCATGGTCCAACACCGCTTCATAGATCAGCGCGCTCGGCACCGGCTTGCCGTTCTTCGGCGCGTTGGCGGCGAGTTCGGCCTTGATAGCGAGGATCGTTTCCCTCACCTCGTCGGTCAAGCGCGGCGGAAGCGTCTTCAGGTGTCCGAGATCCGGCTGGCGGTCCGGGTCGTCGACGAACCAGATGTCGAAATTCCAGTCCTCGCCCTTTTCCGTCCGATAGGTGACCGCGAGATAGAGGCCGTCCGGGTAGCTCTGCGGTTCGGCATTCCAGGCGCCGCTATCGTTGCGGTAGCGCACTGCGCCGACGCGGCTGTCGAGCATCAGTTCACCGGCGATCTCGGCGACGGTCTTGCGGGTGGCGGGATCGAGCCTTTCGCAGATGACGGTGATGTCGATGTCGCGGCGGACCATCAGGGCGAGTGCGGAGCTTCCGACCCGCACCGGATTGCCGGCGGTGCGCAGCAGCGCGTCGAGATGCAGCGCGCCGACGATCGCATCCGCCTCGACCTGCAGTGCCGTCTGCCTTTCCAGTATGCCCGACATGGTTCTCTCCGTGCGTCGAGAGGGGGTTACGTCTCGTATCGTGGGACCGGCGTCAAGTCTCAGGCAGACATGCGCTTTGACATTTGCGCCGCGAACAAGTAGGGACGGCGCAAGTTCGGCCGCGAATGTTGCGGCCACGGCGCATCGCGCGCGACAATCCGAAAGACAGATTTAGATGACCGACTACAACGGCGCCGTTCCGGCGATCGCCAAGGCATTGGCGAAACGGGGCTATGTTACGCTGACCCCCGTCCAGAAATCCATGCTCGACCCGGCGCTGGCCTCTTCCGACGCGCTGGTTTCGGCACAGACCGGCTCGGGCAAGACCGTGGCCTTCGGGCTTGCGATCGCACCGACGCTGCTCGGCGAGGCGGAAAAGTTCGGTCCCGCGAGACAGCCGCTCGGTCTGGTCATCGCCCCGACCCGCGAGCTGGCGATGCAGGTGACCCGCGAGCTGGAATGGCTCTACGAGATGACCGGCGCGGTCATCACCAGCTGTGTCGGCGGCATGGATATCCGCAGCGAACGGCGCGCGCTCGAACGCGGCGCCCATATCGTCGTCGGCACGCCCGGCCGTCTCTGTGACCATATCCGCCGCAACGCGCTCGACATGTCCGAGCTGAAAGTCGCGGTGCTCGACGAGGCGGACGAGATGCTCGACCTCGGTTTCCGCGAGGACCTCGAATTCATCCTGGAATCGGCGCCGGACGACCGGCGCACGCTGATGTTCTCGGCAACCGTGCCGGCCGCGATCGCCAAGCTCGCCAAGAGCTACCAGCGCGATGCGGTGCGCATCGCCACCTCGGCCGAGGAAAAGCAGCATGTCGATATCGAATATCGCGCGCTCGCCGTCGCATCCGCCGACCGTGAAAATGCGATCATCAACGTGCTCCGCTATTACGAAGCCACCAATGCGATCGTGTTCTGCTCGACCCGTGCGGCCGTCAACCATCTGACGGCGCGGTTCAACAACCGCAATTTCTCGGTCGTGGCGCTTTCCGGCGAACTGACGCAGAACGAGCGGACGCATGCGCTGCAGGCGATGCGCGATGGACGTGCCCGCGTCTGCATCGCCACCGACGTCGCCGCCCGCGGCATCGACCTGCCGGGTCTCGACCTCGTCATCCATGCCGACCTGCCGACCAACCCGGAAACGCTGCTGCATCGCAGCGGCCGCACCGGCCGCGCCGGACGCAAGGGCATCAGCGCGCTGATCGTTCCGGTCAATGCCCGCCGCAAGGCCGAGCGTCTGCTGGGCGGCGCCGGCATCTCCGCCACCTGGGCCCGTCCGCCGTCCGCCGAGGAGGTGACGCGCCGCGACGACGAGCGTCTGCTGGCCGATCCGATCTTTGCCGAAAAGCCGCGCGAGGAAGAGCAGGATCTGATCGCCAAGCTGGTCGAGAGCCACGGCGCGGAAAAGCTGGCGGCTGCATTCGTCAATCTCTACCGCACCAAATATTCGGCACCCGAGGACCTGATCGAGATTTCGGTGCAGCAGGATAGCCGCAAGCCGCGCGAGCGGGCAGGCGGCGAGGGCGATTTCCCGATGACGCCGCGCAGCCCGCGCGACGAGTTCGGCCCGACCGTGTGGTTCTCGCTGTCGGTCGGCCGCAAGCAGAATGCCGAGCCGCGCTGGCTGATCCCGATGCTCTGCCGCAACGGCAACGTCACCAAGCGCGAGATCGGTGCGATCAAGATGCAGCAGGACGAAACCTTCGTCGAGATTGCCGCCGATCACGCCGACGCCTTCATGCAGGCGATCGGCAAGGACAAGGCGCTGGAGCGCGGCATCCGCGTGACGAGGCTGAACGGCGTGCCGGACCTCAGCCGTCCCGCGCCGGCCAAGCCCTATGCGAAGAAGTCCTACGACGACCGTCCCAAGGAGCCCTACGGTGACGACCGGCCGAAGGGCAAGCCGCGGAAGAACACGTCCAATGCGGCTGGTCCGGCTGCCCCCTGGGCAAGCGAGCCGCGTGGCGACGGGAAGCCGTTCGGCAAGGAAGGCAAGCCCTTCAACAAGGATGCAAAACCGTTCCGCAAGGAGGGCCAGCCCTTCAAGAAGGACGACAAGCCTTTCAAAAAGAAGGACAAGCCGAAATCGGCCAACAAGAGCAATTTCGAGCGGCGGAAGTAGTCTGGAAGGCGATCGGATGTCGATCTAGCCGAATGTCCGCCAAGCCCCGCATCCTTTTGACGTCATCCTTGCTTGTCCCAAGGATCTGCTCCGCCTCAATAAAATCTGGCGGCAGATGCTCGGCTCAGGGCCGAGCATGACGATAGGGTAGGTGGCAGACCCCAGAACGGCGGCGCGAAGCAGCCTTTTGTCGTCTCAGAGGGTTTCCTCGAACAGCGTCAGCAGGCGCTTGAAGTGGCGCTCGGAACCGCCTTTGTCGTAGGCGCCATGATCCGGCACGGTCCAGCCATGCCCCATGCCGAGATAATTTTCGACGGCATGATCGACGCCGCCGACGCGAAAAGCTTCGGCGAAGCGGGCGGACTGTTCCGGCGGAAAGCTGTTGTCTATGCCGGCAACGCCGACATAGACATGCGCCTTGATCCTGTCGGCGAGCCTGTGCGGGCTGTCTTCCGCATCGCTTGCGAGATTGCCGCCATGGAAGCTCGCCGCCGCCCTGATCCGTTCCGGATAGCGGGCGGCCGCGGTGATCGCGCGTGCGCCGCCCATGCAGTAACCGACCGTCCCGATCGCGCCCGTAACGCCTTCCGCCTCCAGCGCTCCAATAAAGGCGGCGCCGTCCTGCGCCGTCAGCGCCTGGGTGGCCGTCTGCATCATTTCCCTGATCCGGGTCTTTGAGGCTTCTTCGCTGAAGGCGGTCCGGGCGTTGAACGGACCATAGTCGCCGGAGCGGTAATAGAGGTCCGGAACCAGCACGGTATAACCGGCGTCGGCAATCCGCTGGCCCATCCAGTAGAGTGCTTCGCGAGGGCCGAAGGCATCCATGTAGAGGATGACGCCGCTGGTCACCGCCGCTCCGTTTTCCGGCTTGATGACGGAGGCCCTGGCCGTGCCGTCCTGCGTCTTGATCGCAATCTCGTGCTTCATGGAAATATCCTCTTGCGCTTTCGATTCCGGATGCCGGTGGGCCTCTGTCGGGCGCTGCCCATGCTTCTCAATAGTCAATTCCGTGCCCCCGACCAATGACAGAATTGTGAGACTGCCGCTTCCGATTGCGGCTGGACCGGCCTTTCGCATTGCCGCATGTTTTCGCCCGGGCCCATGGTTTCGCCCGGGAATGAGCATGAACGCAGTTCTTTGGGATCAGCATGATGCTACGGGCTCTCGCACTCGGTCTTTCCAGCCTCCTCCTGTCGGCTTTCGCCGCGTTCGCTCAAGACGGCCTGCCCGTCAGCCAATGCCAGGCGATCGCCCAGAAACTGCCCGGCGTCACCTTTGCGAGCTTCAGCCCCTCCGGTCCGCAATTTGCCCAGGCGAAGAAGAACCTCGCGCTGGCCGACCGGGAAGAGGTGAAGATCACCTTTGTCGGGCATTCCACCTATTTCATCGAAACGCCGGAGGGGGTGGGCATCGCCACCGACTATAGCGGCGCCTATCGCCCGTCGCGCCTGCCGGATGTGGCCACGATGAACAAGGCGCATACCACCCATTTTACGCTCAGCCCCGATCCCGGGATCAAGCATGTTCTGCACGGCTGGAGCGACGTGCCGGGCGAAAAGGTCCAGCACAAGCTGATGGTGGGGGACGTCTATATCCGCAACGTCATGTCCGACATCCGCAACTGGGGCGGCGGCATCGAGGAAAACGGCAATTCGATCTTCATCTTCGAAGTCGCGGGACTGTGCATCGGTCATCTCGGCCATCTGCATTTCGAGCTCAACGAGGCGCAATATACCGAGATCGGCCGCCTCGACATCCTGATGGTGCCGGTCGATGGTGGCCTGACGATGGGTGCGGACAGCATGAGCCGGGTGGTGCAGCGGCTGCGTTCGTCGCTGATCCTGCCGATGCATCGCTGGGGTCCGCCGCTCGACAATTTCATCGCCATGTTCGACGCGAAGTTCGATATCGCCTATGCTAGGGAGCCGACGATCCGGGTGTCGATGCGCAGCCTTCCGAAAAAGCCGACGATTTTGGTGCCGCAGGGGCTTTGACCCCCGCGGCCTGATGGTCCGGGTCTAGTGGAACTGCGGGAAGGCGAGGTGCTGCTTGACGCCGACATCCGGCATCTTCTCGTCCTTCAGGTTGGCTTTGGCGATCTCCCAGCCGAATTTCAGCGTGCTGTCGGTGGAGGCCCAGATTTCCGCGTCCTCGACCCGGAAGGCCAGCAGGGTCAGAAGCGGGTCCTCCTTGCCGTGCTCGAACCACGCCGAGGTCACGGCGCTCCAATATTCGTCGATCTTGGCGCGGTCATTGCGGACTTCCAGTGTGCCGGACAGGCAGGCGTGGTAATCATGGTTCTTGCCGACGACGCAGAAATGGGCGCGGCTGCCGGCGCGGATGGCGCGCACCAGATCGGTGTCGGCCTTGGTGAAGAACCAGATCGTGCTCGATTTGGGATCGGCATTCGGCGCCATCGGCTGGAAATGCATGTGCGAACCCTCGATGCCGAGCATGCCGGCGTGGATTTTGCTGATCTCGTCCCAGAGCTGGCGTTCGGGCGCTTCGCGGGCTTCGGTAAGGCTTGCCATCGATTGTCTCCTTGTTGTTGGTTCAGGTGAACAAACAGCAAGGCTTTGGCTTTGTTCCCGGCCTTGTTTCGGCAAGACGGCATCCGGAAAAGCCTCGCCTTACCCTGGAAATACCCTTGAACGGCTCCGGCTTCGAAATTATAAGGCGCCATTCCAGAACGAGTTCCAGAACAAGCTAAAGTGTCAGGGGTGCCATGGCTGGCCATTCACAGTTCAAAAACATCATGCACCGCAAGGGCAAGCAGGATTCGATCCGGTCGAAGATGTTTTCCAAGCTTGCGCGCGAAATCACCGTTGCCGCCAAGACGGGTCTGCCTGATCCGAGCATGAACGCGGCGCTGCGCCTGGCAATCCAGAACGCCAAGGCGCAGTCGATGCCGAAAGACAATATCGACCGGGCGATCAAGAAGGCTGCCGGCGCGGACGCGGAAAACTACGATTCCGTCCGTTACGAAGGTTACGGCCCGGGCGGCACCGCCGTCATCGTCGAGGCACTGACCGACAACCGCAACCGCACGGCCTCCAACGTCCGTTCGATCTTCACCAAGGCCGGCGGCGTGCTCGGCGAAACCGGCTCGGTGTCCTTCTCCTTCGACCATGTCGGCGAAATCACCTACAAGGCGAGCGTTGGCGATGCGGACAAGGTGATGGAAGCGGCGATCGAGGCCGGCGCCGACGACGTGACCTCCGATGAAGACGGCCACACGATCATCTGCGGCTTCGAAAGCCTCGGCGAAGTGTCGAAGGGGCTCGAAGCGGTGCTCGGCCAGGCCGAGACCGTCAAGGTGATCTGGCGGCCGCAGAACACGATCGAGGTGGACGAAGAAAAAGCTCAGTCGCTGCTGAAGCTGATCGACAACCTGGAAGACGACGACGACGTGCAGAGCGTCTACTCGAATTTCGAGGTGTCGGAAGAGGTCATGGCCAAGCTTTCGGCCTGATCCCCGGCAACGATGCTGAAAACGGAACGGCACCGCGATTGCGGTGCCGTTTTGCATTCGGGGACGCTGCGTCAGAAGACCTGGCGCAGGATCACGTAGAGGCCGAAGGCGATGGCGATCGAGGCCGGCAGCGTCAGCACCCAGGCGAGCAGCATGTTGCGCACCGTCGACCATTGCAGGCCGGAGCCGTTCGCGGCCATCGTGCCCGCGACGCCAGAGGAGAGCACGTGGGTGGTGGAGACCGGCAGGCCGAGGTGGTCGGCAGCACCGATCGTCACCATGGCGACGACTTCAGCCGAGGCGCCCTGCCCATAGGTCAGGTGCGTCTTGCCGATCTTCTCGCCGACCGTCACCACGATGCGCTTCCAGCCGACCATGGTGCCGAGGCCGAGCGCCAGCGCGACGGCGACCTTGACCCAGAGCGGAATGAACTTGGTGGCGTTGTCGACCGCCTGGTGGTAGGCCTTGACGGCATCGAGATCGGCGCCCTGCATCGGCAGCAGCTTGTTCTTGTCGATCAGTTTCAGCGCTTCGCCGATCAGGTAGACGTCATTGCGGATATTGCCGACGAGCGAGGTCGGAACCGCCTCGAGCGTCGGGAACTTGGAGATCTGCGCGCTCGACGTGTGTATGAACTGCTGCAGCGCCACGGTCGTCGTATCGTTCCATGCCTTGTTTTTGACGGCATTGGCGACTTCCGCCTTGGCGTTGGCCACCGTGACGCCCGGCTTGACGTATTTCTGCAGGGCCGTCTCGACATTGGCCGAGGCCTGTTCGTAGGCATGCAGATACTGCGCGTCCGGGGTGCGATTCAACGCGAATGCAGTCGGCACGAGGCCGATCAGGATGAGCATGATCAGGCCCATGCCCTTCTGCCCGTCATTGGAGCCGTGGGCGAAGCTGACGCCGGTGCAGGTGAAGATCAAGAGGCCCCGGATCCACAATGGCGGCGGCTTGTTGCCCTTCGGCTCCTCGTAGAGCGCCTTGTTGCGGACGAGGACCTTCATGACGAGCAGCAGGATTGCCGCAAGTCCGAAGCCGATCAGGGGCGAGATCAGCAGCGACAGGCCGATATTGGTTGCCTGCGACCAGTCGACGCCGCTGGTCGCGGTGCCCTGCGGCGCCAGGAACTGGTTGGCCAGGCCGACGCCGATGATCGAGCCGATCAGCGTGTGCGAACTGGAGGAGGGAAGGCCGAGATACCAGGTGCCGAGGTTCCAGATGATCGCCGCGATCAGCAGTGCGAAGACCATGGCAAGGCCGGAGCCGGAACCGACCTGCAGGATGAGTTCGACCGGCAGCAGCGCCAGGATGCCGAAGGCGACCGCGCCGCTCGACAGCAGCACGCCGAGAAAGTTGAAGAAGCCCGACCAGACGACCGCCAGTTCTGCCGGCATGGAGCGCGTGTAGATGACTGTGGCCACCGCATTGGCGGTGTCGTGGAAGCCATTGACGAACTCAAAACCGAGCGCGATCAGCAGCGCAAGGCCAAGCAGCAGCCACGGAACCGAGTTGGCGATCGCCAGATCGGCCGCCAATGCGTAACCGACGTAGCCGAGCCCGCCGATCAGGACGACGCCGAACAGCGGGATGAACCACTTTCCGAGCGAACTCGGGTTTTCCAGAGGGTGGTAGGAGGGGGAAGCACGGTGTTGGGAAGCGGTTGCGTCTGTCACGTTTCGGTACTCCGCATTTGCCAAGATTAACAAATGCTAACTCCGGCCGGTGAACCTCTTGTGACGCCGGCTTCTAGGCGGGCACGGGCTGTTTCTCCATCATCGGAAGCGTCGCGAACAGTTCGACGGACCTCAACCTTGCGTCGATATCGTGGATCGGCATGGAGATGATCAGTTCGTCGGCGCCGGTCTCTTCCAGGAACTCCCTGAGCTTCGCCTCGACGGTCGGGACCGAGCCGACTGCGGCGTAACGCAGCGTGTGCTCGACATTCATCTTTTCCATCGGCGTCCAGAGGCCTTCCATGCTGTCGACCGGTTTCGGGAAGCGGGTGCGGACGTTCTTGCGCAGGTTGACGAACTGCTGCTGCGACGAGGTGAAGGCGCGCTGCGCCTCCGCATCCGTTTCGGCCGCGACGCCCATGACGCCGACCATCATGTAGGGCTTGTCCAGTCCGAGCGACGGCTGGAAACGGTCGCGGTAGATCGAGATCGCCTCCATCAGCATGTCGGGCGCGAAATGCGAGGCGAACGCATAGGGCAGGCCAAGGGCTGCGGCGAGATGGGCGCTGTAGACACTCGATCCGAGCAGCCAGATCGGCACATGCGAATCCATGCCAGGCGTCGCAAGCAGGCCCTGGTCCTTTTCAGGCGTGCCGAGCAGACGCTGCAGTTCGAGAATGTCGTGCGGAAAACTCTCGGCGCCGGCGTCGAGATTGCGGCGCAGCGCGCTTGCCGTGCGCATGTCGGTGCCAGGCGCCCGGCCGAGCCCGAGATCGACGCGGCCGGGCAGCAGCGCTTCCAGCGTGCCGAACTGTTCGGCGATGACGAGCGGCGAATGATTGGGCAGCATGATGCCGCCGGAGCCGACGCGGATTTTCTTGGTCGCCGCACCCACATGGCCGATGACGATTGCGGTTGCGGCGCTCGCGATGCCCGGCATGCCGTGGTGCTCGGCGAGCCAGACGCGCTTGTAGCCCTGCTCCTCGGCCTTGATCGCCAGGCGGCGGGACTGGTCGAGCGCATCGCTCACGGAATATCCTTCACCGACGGGTGAAAGATCGAGAATGGAGAAAGGGATCATCGGCACGTCCTGAGAGGCGGAAGACAGAGTGTTCCACTTATCTAGGCAGCCTTGTCCAGAAATACGACCCTGCCGTCGGCGGAAAAAGAAGGCCAGCGGAAAACCGACCTTCCGGGAGGACGATAAGAGACGATCCCTCCGATGTCACGACTTGACCAGCCGCAGGTGCGGACCGGGTTTCGCGGGCTTGCGGCTTTCCGGCACCGTCACGCTTCCCGGGCTGAGAATCGTGACTGGCGTGAAGCGCCCCGCGTGATGCGCCATCGCGCCGATTTCGCGGCCCATACCCCCGACCTTGCCCGTCAAAACGTCCAGGGCGCCGACCTGATCGCGGCTCGCCTTGGCAAGCGTCGTCATCGCCGTTCTCACCGCCGCGGCCGCTTCGATCTCTTTGCCGGAGCTGGCGGCGAGCGCCTCCGCCTGTCCCTGCAGGGCATCCGCATAAATGGTCATTGCAGCCAGCTCGCCGCCTACTTTTTCGACCGACCTGCCACCCAGTTCGGCCGCTTCTGCGGATTTGCGTGACAGGCCGGAAATTTCCTTCGCCGCTTCGGCGGCGCGCTCGGCAAGGCCGCGGATTTCCTCCGCGACGGTTCTGAAATCGTTCTCGGCATCGCCTGAATGGGCCGCTTCGATGCCTGCGTTGAGGGCGAGCATGTTGGCCTGGAAGGCGATGTCGCGGATGTTCGCGCTGGCGGGTTCGATCTTCAGCGACGCCTTGCGGATGGCTTCCATCGCGACCGTCGCGGCCTGCATCATCTCCTTCGATGGACGCATGTCCAGCCGGGCACTGTGGGCGATGTCGGCGGCGTGCTGGGCCTGCATCTTCCGCTCCCTCAGCGCTTCGGCGAGCGCGCCGACATCGGCGGCGGCCTTGGCGATGGCTGCCGTGAGGCGGCCACCGGCCTCTGCCGCCTCCGCCATGTCGTCGCGGGTCGCGGCGCAGGTCGAGTGAAGGCCATGGGCACCGCTGCCGATCATTCCAAGCACATCTTCCAGGATCGTCAGGGCATGATTGAAATCCGCGCGCAGGCCCTCGTATTCTTCAGGGAACGGCAGGTCGAGCCGCACGGTGAGATCGCCGACCGCGAGCCGCCGCAGGCCACCGTCGAGCGCCTCGACGACGGTCTTCAGGGCATACGTCTCATCTCGGGCAGCCTCGATCTCGCGCCTATGGGCCTTCTTCGCCACCGCCTCCCGCCGTTCGCGCTGCTCCTCATCCTCGATGAGGCGGGTGAGATGATCGCGGCAAAGCCGCTCGAGCGCCCGCGAGATCGTACCGATTTCATCGGTGCGCGACAGGTGTAAGGGGGCCGCCGTGGTCTTTCCGGCCGCAATCTGCGAGGCTGCCCCGGCTATTTCCCGCAGCGGATCAACGAGTGCGCCGGTAACAGTCGCGGTGACGAGGGTCAGCGTGATCAGCGATGCTGCGATACCCAGCATCTCGAACAATGTCAGGTCGTGGGCGACATAGAAGAGGAGCCCCGCGAAAATCCCATTCTGTGCCAGCACAAGCCCGATCACCTTGGTGGAAAGGGATTGATGTCTGCCTGTCATGGCTGCCTCCTCACATTGCGTCCAACCTTGCGAATCTGCAACGCGCGAGGCGGGCAGCCGTTGCCGGCCGGCGGGCTCAGGGCGGGCAAACCTTCCCGACATGGTTACCGGGAGGTAAATCGGCGACGCCAGTCTCGTTTTCGGTTTGTTCACATTCTCGTGGCACTGCTCAGGGCATCAGGATAGGGTATGGGCATGACAGGCACGATTCGCATCATCGGCATCGACCCGGGGCTACGGCGCACCGGCTGGGGCATTATCGAGACGCTCGGCAACAGCCTGAAATTCGTCGCTTCCGGCACGGTGACGTCGGATGGCGACATGGATCTCGCCTCCCGCCTCTGCCAGTTGCATGACGGGCTGGCGGAAGTTGTGCATGCCTACCAGCCGCACGAGGCGGCCGTCGAGCAGACCTTCGTCAACAAGGATGCGGTCGCCACGCTGAAGCTTGGGCAGGCGAGGGGTGTCGTCATGCTGGTGCCGGCCCGCGCAGGCCTGCCGGTTGCCGAATATGCGCCGAACGCGGTCAAGAAATCGGTGATCGGAGTCGGCCACGGCGAAAAGCAGCAGATCCACATGATGCTGAAGATCCTGATGCCGAAGGCGGAATTCAAGGGCAACGACGCCGCCGACGCACTGGCGATCGCCATCTGCCACGCCCATAACCGTGGCGGCCAGCGCATGCGCGCGGCGCTTGCGGGATAGTTTGTTCTTGACTTGTTCTGGTCGGGCGGATAGGTAATACCTCAGAGGTATTACTATGCGCGTCACAGAAAAAGGCCAGGTTACGATTCCCAAAAATGTCCGCTCCAATCTCGGAATCGAGCCGGGAAGCGAGGTGGAATTCGTGCTTCGGGAAGGAGAGGCTGTGCTTCGCCGGATCAAGCCGTCCCGCGAGGAAGTCGATCGTGCCGTTCGCGAACTTGTAGACCATCTCAGGCGGCATCAGGGATCCATGTCGCTTGGCGACATGGATGGCGAGGAATTCTATCGCCTGCTGAGGGATTGATCCGATGGCAACTCTTGTCGACACGAATGTCCTGATCGACGTGTTCCACACGCGGAGCGCGTTCACCGAGTGGTCGACCGGCCGACTAGCGGCGGCGCGGATCGACGGGCCGCTGCTGATCAATCCGCTGATCTATGCGGAAATGGCGGCAGGTTATGCGACGAGCGAGGAATTGGAGGGTGCGCTCTCGCCAAGCCTTTTCCGGCGAGAAGAGTTGCCTTGGGAGGCCGCCTATGCAGCGGGCCACGCCTTTCTGCAGTATCGCCGCTCCGGCGGAGACAAGCGCTCTCCGCTTCCCGACTTTTATATCGGTGCGCATGCGATGGTAAGGGGTTACCGCTTGCTAAGCCGCGACACCACAAGATACCGAACCTATTTTCCGCTGATTTCCATCATCTCCCCCGAAACCCATCCCTGACGGACATCCTTCATGATCGGCAAGCTCAAAGGCACTATCGACGAGATCGGCGACGACAATGTGCTCGTCGATGTCCATGGCGTCTGTTACGAGGTGTTCTGCTCGTCGCGGACGCTTTCGAAGATGGGGTCGGTCGGCGAAGCGGTGGTGTTGTTCATCGAAACCTATGTGCGCGAAGACCAGTTCAAGCTGTTCGGGTTCCTGACGGCGCTGGAGCGGGAATGGTTCAACCTCTTGCAGAGCGTGCAGGGTGTCGGCGCCAAGGTGGCGCTTGCCGTGCTCTCGACCCTGACACCCTCCGAGCTCGCCAATGCGATCGCGCTGCAGGACAAGACGACGGTTTCGCGCGCGCCCGGCGTCGGGCCGAAGGTCGCGGTGCGCATCGTCACCGAACTCAAGAACAAAGCGCCCGCCTTTGCGGGCGAAGCCTCGGTCAATATCGGGCTGAAGCAGGAACTCGGCGAAGGTGTCGCCGCAGCGCCGGTCGCCGACGCGGTCTCGGCGCTCACCAATCTCGGTTATTCCCGCGATCAGGCCGCGAACGCGGTTGCGGCGGCGCTTAAGAACGGTGGCGAGGGGGGCGACAGTGCCAAGCTCATCCGGCTGGGGCTGAAGGAACTGGCGCGATGATTTGCCGTTCTGGCGGAAATTTGATAAAATTTCTGCCGATAGGCAATTTTTCGGAAAAGGTGATGCATGTGGTGGGAAGTTACTCTTTCGCCGAAGGGCCAAGTGACCATTCCGAAGGAGATGCGCGAGGTTCTCAATCTTCAGCCGGGAGATCGCCTGATCTATTCGCTGATCGACGGAGAGGTGGTCATCACCCCCAAGAATCTCGATTTCAACGATCTGGCAGGGCTTTTGGGGAAGCCGCCGAAAGGGCGGGCGACGCTCGATAAAATCGATGCGGCGGTGCTTGCAGCCGGAGGTGCAAATGCCGTCGACATCGGTAAAGACAAGGAAGCGGATGCGGCCGCATGACGGTTTTCGGTCTGGATACAAACGTGGTCCTTCGCCTTCTGGTCGATGACGATCCGCTGCAGCGAGCGGCGGCATTGAAGTTCGGAGAAGGCCTTGGAAGAGGTTATTCCGCCTTTATCACCCTCGTCAGCCTGCTCGAGCTTGATTGGGCGCTCAGGTCGCAATACGGATTCAACAGGATGCATGCGGTGCTCGCCATACAGAAGCTTCTACATATACGGGGGCTGGTTGTTGAGAACCACACGCTCGTCGTAAAGGCGCTTCGGTTTGTCGAATCGAACAATGCGGACTTTGCCGATGCCCTGATTGCCTGCCGCTCGCTGGAGGAAGGCTGTGAATCGGCAAAGACTTTTGATCAAAGGGCCGCACGCAAGGTCCCCGGAATGGAACTTCTCGCATGAGTGAACCCGCCCGCCTGATCACGCCGGAAAAGCGGGGTGAGGACCTCGATACGACGCTGCGCCCGCAGTCGCTGGACGAGTTCACCGGCCAGGCGGAGGCGCGCGCCAATCTGAAAGTGTTCATCGAGGCGGCGAAGAACCGCGGCGAGGCGCTCGATCACGTGCTGTTCGTCGGCCCGCCCGGCCTCGGCAAGACGACGCTGGCGCAGATCATGGCCAAGGAACTCGGGGTCAATTTCCGCTCGACATCCGGCCCGGTGATCGCCAAGGCGGGCGATCTTGCGGCGCTGCTCACCAATCTCGAAGAGCGCGACGTGCTGTTCATCGACGAAATCCACCGGCTCAATCCGGCGGTCGAGGAAATCCTCTATCCGGCCATGGAGGATTTCCAGCTCGATCTCATCATCGGCGAAGGCCCGGCGGCGCGGTCGGTGAAGATCGACCTGTCGAAATTCACGCTGGTTGCCGCCACGACCCGTCTTGGCCTGCTCACCACGCCGCTGCGCGACCGCTTCGGCATCCCCGTGCGGCTCGCCTTCTATACCGTCGAAGAGCTGGAATTGATCGTCCGGCGTGGAGCGCGGCTGATGGGCCTGCCGATGACCGATGACGGTGCCCGCGAGATCGCCAGACGCGCCCGCGGCACGCCGCGCATCGCCGGTCGGCTGTTGCGCCGGGTGCGCGATTTCGCCGAGGTGGCGAAGGCCGAAGCCGTAACCCGCGAGATCGCCGACGAGGCGCTGACCCGGCTTCTGGTCGACAATATGGGCCTCGACCAGCTCGACAAGCGCTACCTCAACATGATCGCCGTCAATTTCGGCGGCGGGCCGGTCGGCATCGAGACGATCGCGGCGGGCCTGTCGGAACCGCGCGATGCGATCGAGGATATCATCGAGCCCTACATGATCCAGCAGGGTTTCATCCAGCGCACGCCGCGGGGCCGCGTTTTGACCGCAAATGCGTGGAAACATCTCGGGCTCCAGCCACCGAAGGATCTCGAGGCCGCGCAGTTCCGGATGTTCACAGAGGATGATTGAGTGATTTCCCGTCGCGGCTTCCTGACGTCTCTTACGGGCAGTATCGCGGCGTTTCTGGCGCTGGCCGGATATGCGGTGGCCGAGCCGCTGGTGCGGTTGCGGGTCGCCCGGAATGCGTTCACGCCGCTTGGCTGGACGCCGGGGCTGAAACTCAGGATCGTGGCGCTTGCGGATTTCCATGCGTGCAAGCCGTGGATGCCGGCCGAACGGATCGCTTCGATCTGCGAGGCCGCCAATGCGCTCGAACCGGACGTCATCCTGCTGCTCGGCGATTATGTCTCCGGCATGCGCTTCATCACCGATCAGGTGCCGGCGGATGTCTGGGCCGGCGCGCTTTCGAGCCTGAAGGCGCCGCTCGGCACCCATGCCGTTCTCGGCAATCACGATTGGTGGCAGGACAGCGAAGTTCAGGAGAGCGGCGAGGGCGTGCCCTTCGGCCGCAGGGCGCTCGAGGCAGCGGGCATCCCGGTCTACAGCAATCGGGCGGCGCGGTTCGAAAAGGACGGCAGGCCTTTCTGGATAGCCGGCGTGGAGGATCAGATCGCTCTTCTTCCTGATCAGAAAACCCGCCACTGGACGCTCGGCAAGGATGACCTTCCGGCCACTCTGGCGCAGGTCACGGACGATGCGCCCGTCATCCTGATGGCCCATGAGCCGGACATCTTTCCCAAGGTGCCCGATCGCGTTTCGCTCACCCTTTCCGGCCATACCCATGGCGGACAGGTGCGGTTGTTCGGTTATGCCCCGGTCGTCCCGTCCCGGTACGGCAGTCGGTATCTCTATGGGCATGTGGAGGAGGATGGTCGCAACATCGTCATTTCCAGCGGGCTCGGCTGCTCCGGCCTGCCCGTCCGCTTCGGCGTGCCGCCGGAAATCAACTTGATCGATCTGGGATAACCGATGGCTGGCCGTACCCGCATCCGCATCAAGACGAAAAACAAGCGCATCTTTCAGATGCGGATTGCCGGGCTCGGCTTTCGGGACGGGTATGTGCTGGTGCACCGGGCCACGGACGAGGCGTTCTGGACCTTTCCGGGCGGCCGGGCGGAAATCGGCGAGACCTCGGAGGAGACACTCAGGCGCGAAATGGGCGAGGAGATCGGCGTGGAGGTGACGGTCGGGCGGCTGCTCTGGTCGGTGGAGAATTTCTTCCACTACGAGGACCGCGACTGGCACGAGCTCGGTTACTATTACCTGATGGACATTCCCGAAACGTTTCCCTTCCATCCAACGGAAATCGTTCACCGGGTCAAGGACGAGCACGATCTGGAATTCAAATGGGTTCCGGCCACGGTCGAGGCGCTGAGGGCGCTCGACATCCCACCCTATTTCATCGCCGAGGAGATCGAGAGCCTGCCGGTTAGCTCCCGCCATCTCGTCTGGCGCGACGGCGATCTCGACCTGAAATCCTGAAGTCCGATTTTTCCGGTATCGGCCGGATTTGAGAGGTTGCTAACGGCGACCTTCGGCTGGCGCGTGCTGGACCGGCGCTCCCAGGCTGGCGTTGCTGCGGGAACATCTGCGCGCTGCTGTCCGTTTCTCCCCCGAAAGGAGAGCGCCATGCAGAAGATCGAGGTCGGAAACGAGGTCGCCTGGACCTGGGGACGATCCGAAGCCAGAGGCAAGGTTACCCAGAAATTCACCAGCGATGTGGAGCGCAGGATCAAGGGCAAAACGATCAAGCGCAAGGCGGATGCCGATGAGCCTGCCTTTCTGATCAAACAGCAAGACGGGGACCGCGTTCTCAAGAAAGAGGCCGAACTGAGGAAGACCCATGGATAGCGAAATCCCCGATCACATCCCGCCGGCCGAAGTGGCGGCGGCTGCTGAAAAAGGCCTGAAGCTGCGCTCGCAGCACCGGCGCGGCGGCACGATGGTCGGCGTGGCAAGAGCCCGCGACCTCAAGAACCGGAAGTCGATCTCGGAAAAGACGGTGCGGCGGATGGTGAGCTATTTCTCCCGCCACAAGGCCGACAAGCGGGCCGAAAATTTCGGCGACGACGACAATCCGTCGACAGGTTATATCGCCTGGCTTCTCTGGGGCGGCGATGCCGGCCAGAAATGGGCCGAGGAGCACAAGAAGGCGATCGAAAAGACCAAGAACGAGGCGAAGATGCGGCGCTTCAACCAGTCGCACTGAAAGAGCGCACAAGATCTTCGATCGTCTGTCGCAGGAGATCCGCCCCGCCGGGCTGCCAGCCAAGCGCCCTCAATTTGTCCGTCGACATGAGATTTACCGTGCGGCGATCCGCGGGTGCCGGCAGATCATGGCGGGCACCCGGCAGATGGCCGAGGATTTCGTTCGTGTCGGTCAGGATATCGGCAGCATTGAAGACCTGGCCCGCGATCTTGCCGGCTTCGGTTTCCAGCATGAGGCGGACGGCGGCGGCGACATCGCGGCCGTGGATTTCCGTTCCCGCCCGCGAGGGGACCGGGCGGCCGGCGCGGAAGTCTGCAAAGAGAACGTCCCATTTGTTGGGGCGCAGATTGCCGTAGACGCCGGTCAGCCTCAGAGACGAGGTTGTAAAGCCGGGGGCAGACAGGTCTGCCAATGCCCGTTCGGCATGGAGCTTGATTTCGCCGTAAAGGCTGGCGGGTTTCAGGAGCATATCTTCGGTGAGCAACGTTCCTGCCGCCTGCCCGTCATAGACGGCGCGGCTGGACAGGAAGACTGCGCGGCGTGTCCCGGCCTTCCTGGCGGTCGCGAACAGCTTCACCGTGCCGTCGAGGTTCAGCCGGCGGAAGCGTTCCGGATCGCCCCCTTCGCCGCCGCGGTATTGTCCGGGCAGATGGTCGAAGGCGGCGTGGACAAAGAAATACGCGTCGTCGAAGATCTCGATCTGGTCGAGGGCGGGATCGAGCGAAAGACGCGCGAAAGTGACCGGTTTGGAAAAGAAGCCGGATGCCGGCGGCGTGCGTCCCCCGACGATCACCGGGTAGCCCGCTTCCAGCAAGCCTTCGACGATATAGCGCCCGACAAGGCCGGTGCCGCCGGAGACCAAGACCTTCATGGCGTCTCTCCCGGTCTGGGCAAAGAGGAGAGAGCCGGGATGGGGCGGTCGTCGTAAAATGCCTGCCAGAGGTCGATCAGCGGCCGCAGCCGTTCGGCCTTCGGGTGATCCTTTTCCCACGGCTTCTCATACTGGTAGTGCAGCACGCCGATGCTTTCCCAATTCCAGAGATCGGGCATGGCGAACCACACATATTGGAGCATGTTCATGAAGATGGGCAGGCCGTGCCAGTCGGGAAAGAAGCTCTCCAGAAACGTCTGGTCCGTGCGCCGCCAGAAGGCGTCCGGCTGGTCGAGTGCTGTCAGCATTCCGTCGAATGTATCGGCAGATGGTTTGGCGACGAAGACGCCGGAGTTGAGGCGGTGGAAGTCGGAGAGGTTTTCGTAGACGTTCGGGGCGGCAGAAAATTCCGGATAGGAAAACAGCCTGTCGATCGGTTTCAGCACCAGCGCATCGGCATCGATGAACACGCAGGTCTCGTATTCGGTGAGTTGCCAGAGCCGGAGCTTGCAGAAATTGTCGAGCGGCGTGTGGAAGTCCGGCTTGCTGCCCTTGGTGAAGGGGGCGGCGCCATGCAGGTTCTTTCGCTGATGCCGTTCGTTGAAGGCGTCGGATAGCGGCAGGTGTTCGACCTTCGCCAGTCGGCAGCCGAGGGCTTCGAGCGGGGCGAGGGAAGGGCGCTCGACGCCGCTGGTATGGAGGATGACGATATCGGCGCCCGTGCCGGTGCGGCGGATGGAGCGCGCGAGGGCGATGGCGCCCATGGCGTAGTCGGCATTGGTGACGAGGGTGACGAAGGCGTTGGTCATGGCGTGTAGTGCCCCGTTGCATTCCTCTCCTTCGTCATGCTCGGGCTTGTCCCGAGCATCTATCGCTCGACAGTTTTTGGCGGGCGGCAGATCCTCGGGACAAGCCCGAGGATGACGGAAGGTGATGTGGCAGATGAGGAGTACCTATCGGCGCCCCCCTGGTCAAAATCTTACGACACCGACTTCAGCCGCTTCCCTTCCGGGTCATGCTCCACCTTCGCCGCAATATCCCTGGTCCAGGCCGAAACGGCCGGAACGCGTGATCTGTCAACGCGATAGGCGTATTTCTTCGCAACATCGACGATCTCGCCGAGCAGTCCCTCGCCGAGCGTGGTCGGTTCGAGGCCGAGGCCGAGGAATTTTTCGTTCTTCACCATCAGCTCGTTTTCCGGGGCTTCCTTGCGCGGGTTGGGCAGCCAGGCGATCCGCGAACCGGTCATTTTCGAGATCATTTCGGCAAGATCGCGCACCCGGTGGGTTTCGGTCATCTGGTTGAATATCTCGACGCGGCTGCCGCGGGTAGGCGGGTTGCTCAAGGCGATCTCGATGCAGCGGACCGAATCCTGGATATGAATGAAGGCGCGCGTCTGGCCGCCGGTGCCGTGGACCGTGAGCGGATAACCGATGGCCGCCTGGATGAGAAAACGATTCAAGACCGTCCCGTAATCCCCGTCATAGTCGAATCTATTGATCAACTGCGCGTGGCGGCGGGTCTGTTCCGTATGGGTGCCCCAGACGATGCCTTGATGCAGGTCGGTGATCCGCAGCCCGTCGTTCTTCGCGTAGAACTGGAAGAGTTGCTGATCGAGGCACTTGGTCATGTGGTAGATCGAGCCGGGATTGCTCGGATAAAGGATTTCCTGGGAGACGGTGCGGCCGTCGGCGGTCTCGATACCGACCGGCAGGTAACCTTCCGGAATCGCCGCGCCGACCGTCGAATAGCCGTAAACGCCCATCGTGCCGAGATGCACGAGATGCGCGTCGAGATCGAGTTCGACCAATGCATTCAAAAGGTTGTGCGTGGCGTTTACATTGTTGCTGACGGTGTAGTTCTTGTGCCGGTCGCTTTTCATCGAATAGGGCGCGGCCCGCTGTTCGGCGAAATGGATGATGGCGTCGGGGCGGTGTTTTGCCAGCCAGCCCTTCAGGAGTTCGTAGTCTTTTGAGAGGTCGATCAGGTGGAAATGGATGCGGCGTCCGGTTTCGGCATACCAGATGCGGGTGCGTTCCTGGATACTGTCCATCGGCGTTAGTGACTGGACGCCAAGCTCGGTATCGATCCAGCGGCGGGAGAGGTTGTCGAGGATATGGATCTCGTGGCCGGCGTCGGACAGGTGAAGCGATGTCGGCCAGCCGACGAAACCGTCACCGCCCAGGACTGCAATCTTCATGAGTTACTCTCCGCTGGTTTTCGACTTATTTCCTGATAGGGAGGATATGTGACAGGACGTCAAAACTGGGGCGGCATTGCGCGCCTATCCAGCGGAGTAGCGGAAATTTCCAAGGCAAGGCCATGAAGGAACACAATTTTTTGTTATCGGGCGAATTGGTGGAAGGCGGCCACCGGCTGGCCCAGCGTGTCTATTATGAAGACACGGATTTTTCCGGCCTCGTCTATCACGCCCGCTATCTGCACTTCCTGGAGCGCGGCCGCACCGACTATCTGCGCTGTCTCGGCTGCGAGCAGAGCGAGCTTCTCTCCGCCGACGAAGAGGGCTTGGTCTTCGTCGTCCACCGGATGGAGATCGATTTCAAACAGCCGGCCCGCATGGACGATATCCTGATCATCCAGACCGTCACCGAAAAGGCGGGCGGCGCCAAGATGGTGCTCAACCAGGAGATCCGCCGCGGCGATACGTTGCTGATCGCCGCGAAGGTGGTGATCGCCGTCATCAACAGGCATGGGCGTCCACGCCGGCTGCCGGAAAGCGTGGCGGAAAAGTTCCTCGGGCGTCGGATGGAGCAGGTCGACCCGGCTTAGGACGACTTACTGGCCGCCGCAGGCATGCTGCGAATCGGCCATCGCCCAGCTCTGGCCGGTGCGGGCGTTGGTGACGAAATATTCGCGGCCCCGGTCGTCGTCCGGCGGGCAGCGTTTGGGAATGGAAATCAGGCACATGGTCACCTTGTCGCCGGGTTTGGAGGCGATCAGCGCTTCTTCGCGGTAGTAGGAGACCTGGTAGCCGTCATTGGCGTATTCGATGCCGGTGCCTGCATCGTAGTCCTCGTCCTTGATGGGGTCCTCGCCGATGCGCGGATGGACGGCGGTCACGTTCGTGACGGTGCATTGGCCGATCTTGGTTGGCAATGTGGGAGAGGGCTTGGCGCGGCCGGCCGCGATCGCGCTTGCGGTAATATCGGCGGGGATGCTCTTGGAACCGCCGAGTTCTCCGAGGATTGCCAGATACGCGCTCAGCACGCAGGAACGGTCGGAGCCGCAGGCCGATCGGTCGCTGTTGAAGTCGCGCAGCGCCTGGCGCGTTTCAGCCTTGCGCTCCTTTTCGGCCTTTTCCCGGACCTGCGGAAGCACCGTATCCAGTGCCGAAAGGAGCGGATCGTTGCAGACCAGCCGCGCATCGGGAGAGGGGACCCCCTTGCAGTCGGACGAGTCGGCATGGGCTGAGCCCGCGACCAAGATCGTCAAGGCTATCATCACCGCACGCCACATGGTCCGTCCCCCCGAAAATCCGATTCCACAGTGTCATAATCCCTGAATGAGAAAAAACTAAGTTGTCAGTGGCCGGCTTTCCTTGCGCCAACTTGAAGTGATCTGGGAACTCGCGATTGCAAGGCCCCTCTAAACCTTTCGTTAACGATAATGGTGTCTTACTGACACATGAGGAATTTGTGCAACGCACGCCTTCCTTTGACCAAAATTGAAAGCGAGAAGCCAAGCTTGAAGCTCAGGGTATCTTGGGGTTAGGGCGAAGCGCTTCCGGCGATCAAAGACATACTCGCGAGAGCGCGCTTTTGAACCGCCCGGTCCTTAAAGCCGGGCGTTTGGATTCGGGGATAGTAGATGGAACAGGTAGGTTTGGCGGCGGCGGCGAGCGAAGTGAGCCTCTGGTCGCTGTTCATGCAGGCTGGTCTTGTGGTCAAGCTGGTGATGATCGGCCTTATCGGCGCATCGGTCTGGACCTGGGCGATCGTGATCGACAAATATATCAATTTTGGCAAGGCCAAGCGTCAGTTCGACCAGTTCGAGCAGGTGTTCTGGTCCGGCCAGTCGCTGGAAGAGCTTTACCGCACGCTGTCGGAGCGCACGAATACCGGCCTTGCGGCGATCTTCGTCGCCGCCATGCGCGAATGGAAGAAGAGCTTCGAGCGCGGCGCGCGTTCGCCGATCGGCCTGCAGATGCGTATCGACCGGGCGATGGACGTCACCATGTCGCGCGAGGCGGAAACCTATGAGGCGCGTCTCGGCTCGCTCGCGACGATCGGCTCCGCCGGTCCGTTCATCGGCCTGTTCGGCACCGTCGTCGGCATCATGACCTCGTTCCAGGCGATCGCCGGTTCGAAGTCCACCAATCTCGCGGTCGTCGCGCCGGGTATCGCCGAAGCGCTGCTCGCCACCGCGATCGGCCTCGTCGCCGCTATCCCGGCGGTCATCGCCTACAACAAGTTCACCGCCGATGCCGGCAAGCTTTCCGGCCGCATGGAAGGTTTCGCGGACGAGTTCTCCGCCATCCTGTCGCGCCAGATCGACGAGAAGCTGCAGCCGCGCCAGGCGGCGCAGTAAAAGCCTTTCGGGCTCTCGAGGAGTAACGTCTCATGGGTATGTCGGCTGGGGGAGCAAAGTCATCGGGTGGCGGTCGCCGCAGGCGCGGCGGACGTCGCGGCGGTGCGATCAGCGAAATCAACGTGACGCCGCTCGTCGACGTCATGCTCGTGCTGCTCATCATCTTCATGGTGGCGGCACCGATGATGACCGTCGGCGTGCCGATCGACCTGCCGGAAACGCAGGCCAAGGCGATGAACGCCGATACCCAGCCGATCACCGTCTCGGTCAATCCGAAGGGCGACATCTATCTGCAGGAAACGCCGATCGCCCTCGACGAGATCGTGCCGAAGCTGCAGGCGATCGCGACGACCGGTTATAACGAGCGCATCTATGTGCGCGGCGATACGACCGCCGCCTATGGTGTCGTGATGAAGGTCATGGCCCGCATTTCCGCCGCCGGTTACAAGAATATCGGCCTCGTCACGCTTCAAGAACAGGCGAAGTGATCGAACCACCATGAAGGTCAGTCTCGGCACATCGCTGGTTCTGCATACGGTGGTGCTAGGTTTTGCCCTGGTCTCGCTCAGCGCCCCCGCATCTTTCGAAGTGGCCGATGTCGAGGCGCTGCCCGTCGATATCGTACCGGTGGAATCGATCACCCAGACCCAGCAGGGTGACAAGAAGGCGCCGCCTGCCGCGAAGCCTTCGCCGAAGGAAACCAAGAATCAGAAGATCGTCGATAACGCCCAGAACGCCGGCGAGAACAATGTCGATCTGAAGACGCCTCCGACACCCGTCACCAAACCGGCTCCGACGGAAGTGGCGGCCGCGCCAAAACCTGTCGAAAGGCCGACGCCGACCCCGACGCCGGAACAGAACCAGGTCAAGGACATCGTCAAGGAAGAGACGGCTCCGAAGCCGACCGAGATGGCCGCCCTGCCGCAGCCCAAGCCGGAAATCGTGCCCCCGAAGCCCGAGCCCACTCCGCCGAAGCCCGAACCTATGCCGCCTAAGCCGGAGGCCGCCAAGCCGACGCCCGCGCCGGTGCAGACCGAAAACACGTCCGAGACGGGCGAGGTGCCGCAGGCGGTGCCGACGCCGGTTTCGAAACCGCAGCCGCCGAAGCCGGAGCCCCCGAAGGAGCAGGCCAAGCCCGTCGAAAAACCGGTTGAGAAGCCGGTCGAGACGAAGCCGGCGACCAAGCCCGCGGAGACTGCGAAAACCGACAACAAATCGACCGCATCCGTCAAGCCGTCCGACAAGAAGGAAGGCAAGCAGCAGGAGACCGCGAAGTCTTCGTCTTCGATGCAGAGCGATTTCAACGCCGACCAGATCGCCGCAATGCTCAACAAGCAGGATGCTTCGGGCGGCGGTGCCAAGCGTTCGAAGGAGGTCGCCAGCCTCGGTGCTACAAAGACGATCGGCACCGCGTTGAGCTCCAGCGAGATCGACAACGTCAAGGGACAGATCCAGGGCAACTGGTCGCTCGTCGGCGGGCTGACCGGCGTTTCCGAAGTGCGTGTGAAGATCCGAGTCCAGCTCGATCAGTCCGGCAATATCGTCGGCGAACCGGAGGTGACGGCGACCGGCGGCCCGGAAGGCACCCGGCGCGCCGTCGAAGGCAGCACGCGCCGCGCGCTTCTGAAATCCGCGCCGCTCAAGAATTTGCCCGCCGCAAAGTATGAAGGCGAAAAAGGTTGGAACGTTTTGGTGCTGAACTTCGATCCGTCGGAGTTCGCATTGTGAGCCGGCAGGTATGGAACCGATGACACGGAACCTGCCCCGAAACTCTCGTGTTAAGCTGAAAGGCTTGTGTAAATGATCAAGAGCTCCTTTTTCCGCGCCGTGATGGTGGCCGCGGGGATGTTGACGGCCTTCATGGCCGCCACCCCGGCCAACGCTGTCGTCGAGATCAACATCAACAAGGGTAATGTTCAGCCGCTGCCGATCGCGGTGACGGATTTCCTGTCGAACAACGAGCTCGGCGCGCAGATTTCCCAGGTGATCGCCGCGGACCTGCAGCGTTCCGGCCTGTTTGCGCCGATCAACAAGAGCGCCTTCATCGAAAAGATCTCCGATCCCAACAAGGCGCCGCGTTTCGAGGACTGGAAGGTTATCAATGCGCAGGCCCTGGTGACGGGCCGGATCACCCGCGAGAACGACGGGCGCCTGCGCGCCGAATTCCGCCTCTGGGATACGTTTGCCGGCAGCCAGATGACCGGCCAGCAGTTCTTCACCCAGCCGGAGAACTGGCGGCGTGTCGCGCACATCATCGCCGATGCGATCTACAAGCAGATCACCGGCGAGAACGGCTATTTCGATACCCGCGTCGTGTTCGTCTCCGAAAGCGGACCGAAGACCGCCCGCCAGCGCCAGCTGGCGATCATGGACCAGGACGGCTTCAACGTCCGCATGCTGACCAACACCAAGGATATCGTGCTGACGCCGCGCTTCTCGCCGAGCCGGCAGGAAGTCACCTACATGTCGTTCGAAGGCAACCAGCCGCGGGTCTACCTGCTGCAGCTGGAGACCGGGCAGCGCGAAGTGGTCGGCAATTTCCCCGGCATGACGTTCTCGCCGCGGTTCTCGCCGGATGGCCAGAAGGTGATCATGAGCCTTCAGCAGGAAGGCAATTCCAATATCTATACAATGGACCTGCGCTCGCGCACCACGACGCGGCTCACCTCGACGGCGGCGATCGACACGTCGCCTTCCTATGCGCCGGACGGCGGGCGTATCGCCTTCGAAAGCGACCGCGGCGGCCGTCCGCAGATCTACGTGATGAATGCCGACGGCTCCGGCCAGACCCGTATTTCCTTCGGCGACGGCTCCTATTCGACGCCGGTCTGGTCGCCGCGCGGCGATCTGATCGCCTTCACCAAGCAGTCGGGCGGCAAGTTCTCGATCGGCGTCATGAAGCCGGACGGTTCGGGCGAGCGCATCCTGACCAGCGGCTTCCATAACGAAGGTCCGACCTGGGCGCCGAACGGCCGCGTGCTGATGTTCTTCCGCCAGAATGCCGGCGCCGGCGGCCCGCAGCTCTATTCCATAGACCTGACGGGCTATAACGAACTCCAGGTCAAGACGCCGTCCTACGGTTCGGACCCGGCCTGGTCGCCGCTGCTCGAATAGGGCATTTGGGCAAAAGAGGCGGTTTTCCGCCTCTTTCCCGCCCCAATCTGCTGAAAATGAACGAAAATGGACACCGGGAATATTTTGTTAACCATAAGAATTTGATCATGGTTAACCGAACCCGGTTAGAATCTGGAAACTCTGAAATACTGATCAAGGAGAGACCGGCCATGAGCCGCATCGATACTTCGGCCATGAGCCGCATGCAGATCCTCGCCCGCAATCCTGCCGTCATCGCGCTGACGCTGGCACTTGCGCTCGCCGGCTGCGCCAACAAGAAGAACCTGCCGAACAATGCCGGTGAGCTCGGCCTCAACGGCGCGGGCGCGGCAACGCCCGGCTCGACCCAGGACTTCACCGTCAATGTCGGCGACCGCATCTTCTTCGACACAGACTCGACCTCGATCCGTGCCGACGCCCAGCAGACGCTCGATCGTCAGGCCCAGTGGCTGGCCCGCTATCCGAATTACGCGATCACCGTCGAAGGCCATGCCGATGAGCGCGGCACGCGCGAATACAACCTTGCGCTCGGCGCCCGCCGTGCTGCCGCCACCAAGGAATATCTCGCATCGCGCGGCGTTCCGGCGAATCGCATGAAGACCATCTCCTACGGCAAGGAACGGCCGGTCGCCGTCTGCGACGACATCTCCTGCTGGTCGCAGAACCGCCGCGCCGTCACCGTTCTGGGCGGCGCCGGTATGTGATCCGCGCCACAGGCTGATAATAAAAGGCGGTCTTCGGGCCGCCTTTTTGTTTTTTCCATAGTTTGGCCCTGTTTTCGGGGATTTTTGACGTCGAGCTCGGTTGCTTTTTGCCGGCAGTTGGAAAAATCTCCTCTCGCGCCAATCCGGCGCAGACTAAAGAGCAGGACGGACTAAGATGAAGAAACTTGTCTTGGCAGCAATGCTGGGGCTGATGGCGACGAGCGCCCCGGCCGGGGCTTTGTCGCTGCCGAAACTCTTCCAGGGCGGCAATCACCCTGCTGCAGAACAGCCGCGGGAGACCACTCCGCCCCCGGTCATTCTGGCGCAGAGCAATGACGCCGTCCGTATCCAGCAGCTCCAGGAAGAGGTCCGCCAGTTGAACGGCCGGATCGAGGAAATGAGTTTTCAGCTGCTCCAGATGCAGGAGCAGATCCGCAAGACGCAGGAAGACAACGAATTCCGTTTCCAGGACCTGGAAAAGAAGAAGCGCACCGAAGCAGACGACACGACCGGGAAACCGGCCGTGGCGTCCAACCGGGCTCCCGCCGCCCAGCCTCCGTCGCAGCCGTCCACGGCGCCCGTCCAATCCTCCGACGACGTTGCGCGGATCATCGATTCGCCTTCCAGCCAGGGCCTCGGCGGGGCAACCGCCCCCGGCCGCGCACCGCCCCCGACGACGCTCGGTTCGATCGATCTCGACGCGAGCGGCAATCCGCGCGCGGCAACGCGCAACGACCGCGCCAATAATGCAGCCGGGCTTCCTGGCGTCGATACCGGTCCCCAGGTTCAGCCCAAGACGCCGCCGGCATCGACCGGCAGACCCGATCCGCAGCAGACGGCCTCGCTCGGCAGCGAGAACGACGCCTATCAGACGGCCTATAACCACGTGCTGGCCGGCGACTATCCTCTCGCCGAGAAGGAATTCAACGGTTACCTGGCGGCCTATCCGAAGGGCGCCAAGGTGGCGGATGCCAGCTTCTGGCTCGGCGAATCGCAGTATTCGCAGGGCAAATACAACGACGCCGCCAAGACCTTCCTCAACGCGCACCAGACCTATGGCAAGTCGCCGAAGGCGCCGGAAATGCTTCTGAAGCTCGGCATGTCGCTCGCGGCCCTCGACAATACCGAAACCGCCTGCGCGACCCTCAAGGAAGTCGGCCGGCGTTATCCGACCGCGCCCAAGGCGGTGCTCGCCAAGGTCGGCAGCGAACAGAAGCGCCTGGCCTGCTGATCCTCCGGTGACCGCCGGCCCGAAGACCCTGTCGCCCGAACAGGCCGCCGAGCGGCTGATCGCCGATATCGCCAGACCCGCGCGCCTTCTCGTCGCAGTTTCCGGGGGCAGCGATTCCTGCGGGCTTCTGATCGCCCTTTCAAAATTCAATCCCGCCGGTTCCGGCCTGTCGCTTTTCGCGGCGACGATCGATCATGCGCTGCGGCCCGAATCCGCCGACGAGGCGCGCGCTGTCGCAGCGCTTTGCAGCACGCTCGGCATCCCGCATGTCATCCGCCGATGGGAGGGGGAAAAACCCCGCACCGGCATTTCCGCCGCGGCCCGCGAGGCGCGCTACCGGCTGCTGGTGGACGTCGCCGACGAGATCGATGCGACTGCGATCCTCACCGGCCACACGCTCGACGACCAGGCGGAAACCATCGCCATGCGCGCCATCCGCGGCGAGGGCGAAGAGAATTCGGGCCTCTCCGGCATGGCGCAGGCGGTGCTTCTCGACCGCCGCCGCTGGCTGCTCAGGCCATTCCTTGCAACGCGCCGGGCCGAAATCCGTGCTTTTCTGACGAACGAAGGGCAGGGCTGGATCGACGACCCAAGCAATGTCGATCTGCATTACGAGCGGGTGAGGGTTCGCGGGCAGCTGGCGCAGGAAAGCCCGTTCGATGCTGCCGCCCAAGCCGCCTCCGCCGCGCGGCGCACGGCGCTTTCGGAGGCTGCGGCGCGGCTTGTCCGAAAGCATGTGACGGTCCGCCATGGCGTTCTGGCGCATATCGATCCCGCGGGGCTGGAGGGGGATGCGGCCGTGCGGCGTCACGCGCTGTCCCTGCTCGCTGCGGTGCTCGGGGGCAGGGCGCATGCGCTCGGCAGCGAAAGCATGGATCGGGTGATGGCCTTTCTCGACGGCGGCCTGCCGGGCCGCATTACCGCCGGCCGGGTAATCTTCGACCGGCGCCGCGACGGGCTTTATGTCGTACGCGAAAACCGCGGCATACTGCCGCTGCATGTCCCGCCCGGCGGCACGGTGATCTGGGACGGGCGCTACCGTATTGCCAACCGCGCTTCCGGTGACATCGTCGTCGGCCCGACCGCGCCGGATCGCGACGAAGCATTGGCGCTGTTTCCCGACGTGCCGCCCGCGATCGCCATGCGCGCCGTGGCGGCGATGCCTTTCATCGAATCCAATGCCCTCCTTTCGGCCGAGGATCGCCAAAACAAGGAGATGGCCGAACGAAGTATCGCCCAGCCCCTTCTTGCACCTTTCGACCGCTTTTTGCCGCAGTTCGAACTTACTCTGGGCAATGAGTTCGCGGTTTTGCTCGGATGCGACGTTTTTCCCCGGCTGCCAATTAAGGATTCCTCGCGGAAAAGGTAGGCGGCGGGTTTGGTTCGCCTTGGCAAGGACTTGCCGCAACCCTATGTTATGCGGCAAGCAAGGCGGCCGCCTCAAGAAGCTGGCCGTCGCAGTCCGGGGAGTTCAATGAACCCAAACTTTCGTAATATCGCCCTCTGGGTCATCATAGCCCTCCTGCTGGTCGCGTTGTTCAGCATGTTCCAGACGGCACCGTCGCAGACCAGTTCGCGTGAAGTCCCCTATTCGCAATTCCTGCGGGACGTGGATTCGGGTCGCGTGCGCGATGTCGTCGTGACGGGCAACCGGGTACTCGGCACCTATACCGAGAACGGTTCGGGATTTCAGACCTATTCGCCTGTCATCGACGACAGTCTGATCGATCGGCTGCAGGCCAAGAACGTGACCATCGTCGCGCGTCCGGAAACAGATGGTTCGTCCGGTTTCCTCAGCTATCTCGGCACGCTCTTGCCGATGCTGCTCATCCTCGGCGTCTGGCTGTTCTTCATGCGGCAGATGCAAGGCGGTTCGCGCGGCGCGATGGGCTTCGGCAAGTCCAAGGCGAAGCTTCTTACCGAGGCGCATGGCCGCGTGACGTTCGAGGACGTCGCAGGCGTCGACGAAGCCAAGCAGGATCTGGAAGAAATCGTCGAATTCCTGCGCGACCCGCAGAAGTTCCAGCGTCTCGGCGGCAAGATTCCGCGCGGCGTGCTGCTGGTCGGACCTCCCGGCACGGGTAAGACCCTTCTGGCGCGTTCCGTTGCGGGCGAAGCCAATGTGCCGTTCTTCACCATTTCGGGTTCCGACTTCGTCGAAATGTTCGTCGGCGTCGGCGCAAGCCGCGTGCGCGACATGTTCGAGCAGGCGAAGAAAAATGCGCCCTGCATCATCTTCATCGACGAAATCGATGCGGTCGGCCGTCATCGCGGCGCCGGTCTCGGCGGTGGCAACGATGAGCGCGAACAGACCCTCAACCAGCTCCTCGTCGAGATGGACGGTTTCGAAGCCAACGAAGGCATCATCCTGATCGCGGCGACCAACCGTCCGGACGTTCTCGACCCCGCGCTCCTGCGTCCCGGCCGTTTCGACCGCCAGGTGGTCGTGCCGAACCCGGATATCGTCGGCCGCGAGCGCATTCTCAAGGTTCACGCCCGCAACGTGCCGCTCGCGCCGAATGTCGATCTCAAGGTTCTCGCCCGCGGTACGCCCGGCTTCTCCGGTGCCGACCTGATGAACCTCGTCAACGAAGCCGCCCTGATGGCCGCGCGCCGCAACAAGCGCATGGTCACCATGAGCGAGTTCGAGGACGCCAAGGACAAGATCATGATGGGCGCCGAGCGCCGCTCGTCCGCCATGACCGAGGCCGAGAAGAAGCTGACCGCCTATCACGAGGCCGGCCATGCGATCACGGCGCTGAAAGTGCCCGTTGCCGATCCGCTGCACAAGGCAACGATCATTCCGCGCGGCCGCGCGCTCGGCATGGTCATGCAGCTGCCGGAAGGCGACCGCTATTCGATGAGCTACAAGTGGATGGTCTCGCGTCTCGTCATCATGATGGGCGGCCGTATCGCCGAAGAGCTCACCTTCGGCAAGGAGAACATCACGTCCGGTGCCTCTTCGGATATCGAGCAGGCCACCAAGCTCGCCCGCGCCATGGTCACCCAGTGGGGCTTCTCCGACGAACTCGGCCAGGTCGCTTACGGCGAGAACCAGCAGGAGGTCTTCCTTGGCCATTCTGTCTCGCAATCGAAGAACGTCTCCGAGGCCACGGCTCAGAAGATCGACAACGAAGTGCGCCGCCTGATCGATGAAGCCTATGCCGAGGCACGCAAGATCCTCACAGACAACCACGATGAGTTCGTGGCGATCGCCGAAGGCCTGCTCGAATACGAGACGTTGTCGGGCGAGGAGATCAAGGCGCTGATCAAGGGCCAGAAGCCGTCGCGCGATCTGGGCGACGATGCACCTCCGACCCGCGGTTCGGCTGTGCCGAGCGCCGGTTCGAAGAAGGACGAACCCAAGGGCGGTGAGCCCGAAAGCGGTCTCGAACCGCAGCCGCACTGAGCCTTTACTGACCAACTCAAAAAAGCCGCCGCGGAGCGATCCACGGCGGCTTTTGCTTGGAAGGGTTTATTTATTAGTAACGGGATATAATCGATTTTGACGCTAATTTATGTGCTTGTGCCTTTAATTTATGGCATGAGCCAAGCTTCAGGCCGGTTTTGCCGTCTAACATTATGCGGGGTTCGAATCCCCGCTTTGAGGCCGCGACGTTCAGGCGCGATGACGAAGGAGCTTATATGACACGCCGCTATTTTGGCACCGATGGCATTCGCGGACAGTCCAACATCCATCCGATGACGCCGGATCTTGCGATGCGCGTCGGCATCGCTGTCGGCACGATTTTCCGCAACGGCAATCATCGCCACCGGGTGGTGATCGGCAAGGATACGCGCCTGTCCGGCTACATGCTGGAAAACGCCATGGTGGCGGGCTTTACCGCAGCCGGCCTCGACGTCTTCCTGCTCGGGCCGATCCCGACGCCGGCAGTCGCCATGCTGACCCGCTCGCTGCGTGCCGATGTCGGCGTGATGATCTCCGCCTCCCATAACCCTTACGAGGACAACGGCATCAAGCTGTTCGGACCGGACGGCTACAAGCTGTCGGACGAGCTCGAAATGCGCATCGAGGACCTGCTCGACAGCGACCTGCATTCGCAGCTCGCCAAGTCCGGGGATATTGGCCGGGCAAAGCGCGTCGAGGGCGACATCTACCGCTATATCGAACACGTCAAGCGCACGCTGCCGCGCGACGTGACGCTGCATGGCCTGCGCGTCGCGATCGATTGCGCCAATGGCGCGGCCTACAAGGTGGCCCCGCTGGCGCTCTGGGAACTCGGCGCCGAGGTGGTGACGATCGGCAACCAGCCGAACGGCACCAACATCAACCTCGACTGCGGCTCGACCAGCCCGGAAGCGCTGCAGAAGAAGGTGCATGAAGTGCGCGCCGATATCGGTATCGCCCTCGATGGCGACGCCGACCGCGTCATCATCGTCGACGAGCGCGGCGAAATCGTCGACGGCGACCAGCTGATGGCGGTCATTGCCGAGAGCTGGGCCGAGGACCGGAAGCTGAAGGGCGGCGGCATCGTTGCGACCGTGATGTCCAATCTCGGCCTTGAACGTTTCCTCAATGCCAAGGGGCTTGATCTCGCCCGTACCAAGGTCGGCGACCGTTATGTCGTCGAGCACATGCGCAACAACGATTTCAACGTCGGCGGCGAACAGTCCGGCCATATCGTGCTTTCCGATTTCGGCACGACGGGTGACGGCCTTGTCGCGGGCCTGCAGGTTCTGGCGCGGGCGAAGCGGCTCGGCAGGCCGATCAGCGAGATCTGCCGCCGTTTCGAACCCGTGCCGCAGCTTCTGAAGAATGTCCGCTTCCAGGGCGGCAAGCCGCTGGAGGACGTGATCGTCCGCCAGGCGATCGCCGATGCGGAAGCCGAACTCGCCGCCAAGGGCCGCCTGGTGATCCGCCCGTCCGGCACCGAGCCGCTGATCCGGGTGATGGCGGAAGGCGACGACCGGGGACAGATCGAACGGATCGTCGACGGCCTGGTTGGCGTGATCGCCAACGTCCGCACCGCGGCCTGAACGGGCATAGCCTCATTGAAAAAGGCCACCCGCAGTTTCTGCGGGTGGCCTTTCATTTTGTGCGGAGATTTCCGGATGACCGGAAATCCGTTTGTCGGTGCTCAGAACTCTTCCCAATCCTGCTTTGCGGCCGCGGCATTGCCCTGGAATGACTGGGTGACTTTCGCGACCATCTTGCGAGCCGGCGATTCCGCCGGGCGGCTGTGGCCGGATGCGAGCGCGGGCGAGGCCCGATGCGAAGAGGGGGCCATTGCGGCTCCTCCGCCGATATGGAACTGCGACAGGAGCTGGAAGAGGCTCTCGGACTCCCGGGCCAGATTGTGGGCCGCCGCAGTCGACTGCTCGACCATGGCCGCATTCTGCTGGGTTCCCTGATCCATGGTGTTGACCGAGGTGTTGATCTCCTTGAGGCCGGTCGCCTGTTCCTTCGAGGCTTCGACGATGGCCTCGACATTGCCGTTGACCTGCTGCACCTGGACGACGATCTCTTCCAGGGCCTTGCCGGTTTCCCCGACCAGCGCCACGCCGCTCTTCACGTGGTCGTTGGAGGTGTGGATCAGTTCCTTGATCTCCTTGGCGGCCTTTGCGGAGCGCTGGGCAAGTTCGCGCACTTCCTGCGCGACCACCGCGAAACCCTTGCCGGCCTCGCCGGCCCGGGCGGCTTCGACGCCGGCGTTGAGCGCCAGCAGGTTGGTCTGGAAAGCGATCTCGTCGATGACGCCGATGATGTTGCCGATCTCGACGGCGGACGAATCGATCTTGCCCATCGCTTCGACGGCATCGCGGACCACGCGGCCCGAGTGCTCGGCGTTTTCCTTGGTCATGCGCACGAGGTTGCCGGCCTCCTGGGCGCGATGGCTGGAGTCGGAAACCGTGGTGGTGATCTCTTCCAGCGCCGCTGCGGTTTCCTCGACGGAGGCCGCCTGCTGTTCGGTGCGCTTGGCGAGGTCGTCGGAGGCCGAGCGGATTTCCTGGGCGCCGGCAGCGATCGCACTCGCATTTTCGGCGACCTTCTGCATCGCTTCGCGAAGTCTTGCCACCGCGGCGTTGAAATCCACCCTCAACTGGTCGAGTGAAGGAATGAAGGGCGTGTTGATCTGCCGGGTCAGGTCGCCGTTCGCCAGGGCCTGCAGGGCATCCGCAAGCTGGCGGACTGCCTGGCCGGTCTGCTCGGAGAGGGCGCTGCGTTCGCTCGCTTCCTGTTCCAGCCTGTGGCGTTCTCCGACGGTCCGCTTCGCCTCGGCATCCGCTTCCCGCTCGGCCTTGATGGAGATGGCATCCCGCAGGGCGGCCACGGCGCGCGCCAGCATACCGATCTCGTCGCCGCGCGCCTCGATCGTCCGGTCGCCTTCGAGGCTGCCGGCGGCCATGGCGTTCAGCGATTGCTGCAGCTTGGAGAGTGGTCCGATGATCGAGCGGGCCGTCAGGAAGGCGGCGATGATCGAGAGCAGGGCGGCTATGCCGAGGGCGGCCAGCGCGACCGTGCCGAAGCCGCTTGCTGCGTTGCGGGCATCGCCGCCGATCGATTTGTTGAGCGCCTCCTGGTAGTCGATGAATTTGTTGATCGCGCCGAGCCAGGAGACGAAGAGCGGACGGGCCTGTTCCAGCAGGATCTTGCGCGCCGCATCGCCATCGCCTTTTTCCTGCAGCGAAATGATCTGGGCGACGAGCGGATTGGTCTTCGACTGGATGTCGGCAATTTCGGCCAGGATCGTTTTTTCCCGATCCGATGCGCCGGTGGGAGCGGCGATCATTTCCGCCATGCGTTTTTCGTTTTCCGCATAGGAGGCCGCGAGCTTTGCGATCAGCGCTTCCGCTTCCTTGCGCTCCGTATCGGAGGTGACGAGCGTCACGTCGCGGATGGCGATCGCCCGGTCGTGCACGCTGCCGCGGTAGTTGATGGCATAACGCTGCTTGACGCTATTGACGTCATTCACGGTCGCAAGGTCGTTGTCGATCGTTTCCACCTTGCCGGTGGAGTAAAAGGTCAGCCCGACCATCAGGAGAAGCAAAAAGCCGAACCCGACGGCCAGCCGGAATGCGATGCCGAATGTTTTGAGTTTGCTCATGGACAGTTCTTTCCCTTGCGGCGCCCTGCGCCGCAGCTATACCCGGTCAATCTTCTCCTGAAGGGCATTCGGACAATTCCATCGCCGCCACTCGTCGATGGAGTTGTTTGATTGATGGATGAGATATCGCCGGATCGAACTGTGCTATCAGTCTAAACCAAGGGTTCAGAATGCACTCAGCCTGGTTGTACTTCCCAGTTATTCGGCTTTACCGATTCCCCCGCATTTCCCATTTCGGAATATGCTAAAAATAGGCATCTATAGTTTATAAACGATTAATTGATTATCTAAGCTTAAATTACCTTCCTCTACTGGAGTGGCGGGTCATAATCCGGAATGGCTGATTATGGCGGCTTCGTCCACTTGGCGGACTGCCCAGAATTCCCAAGTCTTCGCCGGGGCGCCGCCAAGCAAGTCTCCGGATCTGCCATTACTTGCAGAATTACCGGCCGTTTTAAGGAAAACGCGCGGTAAACAAGCATGGTTAAGCGAGACTTAACCTTTGTCCATCATCATCCATGGCGGATCAACCCGTTGGCTGCGCGTTTTGCATGCCATACGCGATACGAGCTTTGGAGATGAACCCATGAGAAAGTTGCTGGCCAGCGCGTTTGCGCTGACACTGACGGTGAGCGCCGCCAATTCCGCCGATCTTTACCAGCCGCAGCCGGAGCCCTATCAGGATGCGCCGGAAGTGACCGTCCAGGAGGCGACCGGCTGGTACCTTCGCGGCGACGTCGGTTATTCCTTCAAGAAGTCGCGCGGCACCGAATTCTACCAGGGTACCGGCGCACCTGGCGTGGCGCTGGCGGAATTCGACCGTTCCGATCTGCGTGATGCCTTCACGCTCGGAGGCGGTGTTGGTTACCAGATCAACAGCTACCTGCGCACCGACGTCACTCTCGACTATATGTTCGACAGCAAGTTCCGCGGTTCCACTCATGGCAGCTGCGGCGCGGGTCCCGTCTGCACGTCGACGGACCTCGCCGCCCTGCACGCCTACTCGCTGATGGCGAACGCCTATGTCGACCTCGGCACCTATGGCTACTTCACGCCTTACGTCGGTGCCGGTATCGGCGGCACCTACGTCAAGTGGTCGAACCTGCGCAACACGTCCTGCGACGACGCCGGCGGCGGTTGCGACGCGGAAGTGAGCCATGGCGGCGAAAAGAGCTGGCGCTTCACCTACGCCCTCATGGCCGGCGCGTCGATCGACATCACTTGCAACGTCAAGGCTGACGTGGGTTACCGCTTCCGTCAGGTTGCCGGCGGCGACATGTTCGGTCTCGCATCGGGCGGTGGCCCGGGCAGGGACAAGGGTTTCTATTCGCATGAAGCCCGCGTCGGCGCCCGCTACATCTTCGGCGGTTGCGACACGCCGCCGGCCTACGAGCCTCCGCCGCAGCCGATCGTCTACAAGTAAGCTTCGTCCATCTCCAAGCGAAGGCCGCCTCAGGGCGGCTTTTTGCGTTTGGCGCGGCAAACGCGGTGAAGATGCGGCAAAAATTTATCCGCGGGCGACATCACCCGCTTGACTGTGAAAGCGGACAGGCATATCCACGGCGGCGGGACACCTCTCCCCAACGAGAGGCCATCTATCTGGAAGGATAGCCATATGGCAAACGCCGCAAAGCCGGACCTGCGTCCGAACAACACCCATTTTTCTTCTGGCCCTTGCTCGAAGCGCCCCGGTTGGACGCTCGAAGCGCTTTCCGATGCTCCGCTCGGTCGTTCGCACCGCGCCAAGGTCGGCAAGGCGAAGCTGAAGCAGGCCATCGACCTTACCCGCGAAATTCTGAACGTGCCGGCGGATTACCGCATCGGCATCGTGCCGGCTTCCGATACCGGCGCCGTCGAAATGGCGCTCTGGTCGCTGCTCGGCGAGCGCGGCGTCGACATGCTGTCCTGGGAAAGCTTTGGTGCCGGCTGGGTCACCGACGTCGTCAAGCAGCTGAAGCTCAAGGACGTCCGCAAGATCGAAGCCGGTTACGGCCTGCTTCCGGACCTTTCCACGGTCGATTTCGACCGCGACGTGGTCTTCACCTGGAACGGCACGACCTCGGGCGTGCGCGTGCCCAACGCCGATTTCATCCCGGCAGACCGCAAGGGCCTGACCATCTGCGACGCCACTTCGGCGGCTTTCGCGCAGGACATGGACTTTGCCAAGCTCGACGTCGTCACCTTCTCCTGGCAGAAGGTGCTGGGCGGTGAGGGCGGTCACGGCATGCTCATCCTTTCCCCGCGCGCCGTCGAGCGCCTGCAGACCTACGTGCCGGCCTGGCCGCTGCCGAAGATTTTTCGCCTGACCTCGGGCGGCAAGCTGATCGAAGGCATCTTCGTCGGCGAGACGATCAACACGCCGTCGATGCTCTGCGTCGAGGACTATATCGATGCGCTCAACTGGGCCAAATCGGTCGGCAGCCTTGAAGGCCTGATCGCCCGCGCAGATGCCAATGCCAAGGTCATCCACGATTTCGTGGCAGCCAATGCTTGGATCGACAACCTCGCCGTCGATCCAGCCACGCGCTCCAACACCTCCGTCTGCCTGAAGATCGCCGACGCGGATGTCGCCGCTCTCGACGCCGACGCGCAGGAAGCCTTTGCCAAGGGCATGGTGTCCATCCTCGAAAAGGAAGGCGTCGCGCTCGACATCGGTGCTTATCGCGATGCGCCTTCGGGCCTTCGCATCTGGGCCGGTGCCACGATCGACGCAGCCGACATGAAGGCCCTGATGCCCTGGCTGACCTATGCTTTCGAAACGCAGAAGGCCGCGCTTTCCAAGGCCGCCGCTTAGCCAAGTCGCGTATCGGCTCCGCTGAAAAAGCGGAGCCCATTCCCTCATTCACGACAGAAACCTTTTCAGGAGGCCTACTGATGGCACCTCGCGTTCTCGTATCCGACGAACTGTCGGAAACCGCCGTCCAGATCTTTCGCGATCGCGGCGTCGAAGTCGATTTCCAGCCGAAGCTCGGCAAGGACAAGGAAAAGCTCGCCGAGATCATCGGCAACTATGACGGCCTTGCGATCCGTTCCGCCACCAAGGCGACCGAAAAGCTGATCGCCGCCGCGACCAACCTCAAGGTCATCGGCCGCGCCGGCATCGGCGTCGACAATGTGGACATCCCGGCTGCATCGCGCCGCGGTATCATCGTCATGAACACGCCGTTCGGCAACTCGATCACCACGGCCGAGCATGCGATCGCCCTGATGTTCGCCGTCGCCCGCCAGCTTCCGGCAGCCGACTCGTCGACCCAGGCCGGCAAGTGGGAAAAGTCGCGTTTCATGGGCGTCGAGATCACCGGCAAGATCCTCGGGGTCATCGGCGCCGGCAATATCGGCGGCATCGTCTGCAAGAAGGCGATCGGCATCGGCATGCATGTTCTCGCCTATGATCCATTCCTGTCGGCCGAGCGCGCCGAGGAAATGGGCGTCACCAAGGTCGAGCTCGACGAGCTGCTGGCCCAGGCCGACTTCATCACCCTGCACGTGCCGATGACCGACAAGACCCGCGGCATCCTCGGCAAGGAAGCGCTCGCCAAGACCAAGCCCGGCGTCCGTATCATCAACTGCGCCCGCGGTGGCCTGGTCGATGAAGCGGCACTTGCCGAAGCCATCAAGTCCGGCCATGTCGCCGGCGCCGGCTTCGACGTGTTCGAAGTCGAGCCCGCCACCGAAAGCCCGCTCTTCGGTCTCGAAAACGTCGTCTGCACTCCGCATCTCGGCGCATCGACCACCGAAGCGCAGGAAAACGTCGCTCTCCAGGTCGCTGAGCAGATGTCGGACTATCTGGTGAAAGGTGCCGTCTCCAACGCCATCAACATGCCGTCGATCACGGCGGAAGAAGCTCCGCGCCTGAAGCCGTTCATCCGGCTCGCGGACGTGCTCGGCGCCTTTGTCGGCCAGGTCACCGAGGATGCGATCAAGGAAATCGAGATCCTCTATGACGGCTCGACCGCCGGCATGAACACCAAGGCGCTGACCAGCGCGCTTTTGGCCGGCCTGATCCGCAGCCAGGTTGCCGACGTCAACATGGTTTCGGCGCCGATCATGATCAAGGAAAAGGGCATCATCCTCTCCGAAGCCAAGCGCGACAAGTCCGGCGTCTTCGACGGCTATATCAAGCTGACGGTCACCACCGACACGATGACCCGCTCGGTCGCCGGCACGGTGTTCTCGGACGGCAAGCCGCGCTTCATCCAGATCAAGGGCATCAATCTTGACGCCGATGTCGGCGCCAACATGGTCTACATCGCCAATACCGACGTTCCCGGCATGATCGGCTTCATCGGCACGACGCTCGGCAATGCCGGCGTCAACATCGCCAACTTCCATCTCGGCCGTGACAAGGAAGGCGGCGACGCGATCGCTCTCCTTTATGTCGACGGTCCGGTTCCGGCCGACGTGCTGGCGAAACTGACCGCCAATCCGGCGATCCGCCAGGCCAAGCCGCTGGCGTTCAACGTCGATTGAGATTTCCTCCCAGGAGATTCGGAAAAGCCCGGTGCATCGCGCGCCGGGCTTTTTTGTATTAGGTGGGGCGGGCAGATAAGTATAGAATTTGGGGTTAGAGGATTGCCTTCAATATTTAAGGTGCCTAATGCCCGAAAAGAATCTTGTCGAAATGCACATTGGAATCTCCTATCAAGAAGGTGTTCCACCTTCGATTATCGACAAATTTATTGATAACATTTCCGTCGGCGATATTTCGTTGACCGTGGAAAAGCGACCAATAACTCCCTACGCAGCTATGGAATGGGTCGTTCCGTCCGTTATCTTTGCATATCTTTCAAAGTCGTATTTCGATGCATTTCTCAAAGAGGCGGGGAAAGATCACTATATATTGCTAAAAAATAGTTTGGCGGCTCTCTTTAAGGTAATCCTAGGAAAGAAACCCGAAGATCGCCCTAGGGTTCGGTCGTTGCTTTTTTCCATTCTTTCTCAATCTCATGAAGGCGTGCCGTTAAAGTTTATTTTTCCGGAAGGCGTTAGTCATGAAAAATATGAGATAATATTAAGTGAATTATTAATTTTGCTTATGGAGCATCACAGCAAATTTCCGAATGATAGATTGACGCTCTATTTAGATATAGGTCAGCCGTTAGGCCGGACTTTTTATCTTGAGTACTCGGTAATTGACGAGAAATGGGTGTTAATTAATCCGGCAACTGAGATGATGACACGTCCATAACTGAGGTTAAACCATAGAAGCCGATGCGCGTAATCGCATCGGCTTTTTCATTTTCAGGATTCTGGGTGCGACCATTCGCGCCGTATTTATCTCTCTTGGGTTGTATTTTGACCGCTTGGCTCCCGTTTCAAACTCCGTTATCTACTTCGGCGGGAAAAATTGAGGATGGGCCTAAAATCCCGAAGGTCGCCTCTCTATATAAACCGGGAATACCGCACTCGAGCGGTTTATGAGGAGAAAACGATGTTATCGAAGCTTCGGCGTTTCAAGAACCTGTTCGCGATCATGGCGATCGGAATGGCGGTTTCCTTGACCGCCGTGGATTTGGCTGAGGCCCGTCGCGCCAGCGGTGGCGGTTTCGGCAGCCGCGGCACGCGCACATACTCGGCCCCGGCGACCACCAATACCGCGCCGACGGCGCCGACCGGCATCAACCGGTCGATGACGCCCAATACGCAGCAGAACGCCACGACCCCGCAGAACGGTTTTGGCCAGCAGGCGGCGCAGCAGCCCCGTCGCGGCCTTTTCGGTGGGATGTTCGGCGGCCTGCTCGGCGGTCTCGCCCTTGGCGGCCTGATCGGCATGTTCATGGGTACCGGTTTCGGCGGCATGGCAGGCATGCTTGGCATGTTGCTGCAGATCGCGCTGATCGGCGGTCTCGCCATGCTGGCTTTCCGTTGGTTCGCCCGCCGTCAGCAGACGGCCGGCGGTCCGGCAGGCGGCATGAACACCGGTTTCGGCCAGCCGCGCAACGCCTATGATGCGCCGAGCCAGAACACCTCGTCCTTCCAGATCCCCAAGATCGGGTCGCTGGGCGGCGGTGGTCAGGGCGGTTTCGGCGGCGGCCATAATGCCGCTCCGCGCCAGGCAGGTCCCGAGACCGACGAGATCGGCATCACCAACCGCGACCTCGACCAGTTCGAGAAGCTGCTGACCAATGTCCAGTCTGCCTATGGCGACGAGGACTATGCCAAGCTGCGCGGCCTCACCACGCCGGAAGCGATGTCCTACCTGGCCGAAGAACTCGGCGAGAACGCCACCAACGGCGTCAAGAACGAGGTGAAGGACGTGAAGCTGCTTCAGGGCGACCTCGCGGAAGCCTGGCGTGAAAACGGCCAGGATTACGCGACCGTCGCGATGCGCTATTCGAGCGTCGACTACATGAAGGACCGCAATACCGGCGCCGTCGCCGAAGGCGATCCGAATGCGGTCACCGAAACCGTCGAAGTCTGGACCTTCGTGCGCAAGCCGGCCAACGACTGGAAGCTCTCGGCAATCCAGGCGGCGGCCTAACTCCCAAGCAGCGCGATGGTCTTTTCGTCGCGCTCGTCATCAAAGAACTGCGAAAGGGCTCGGCTGAAAGGCGAGCCCTTTTTGCTGACTGCCTCGAACAGCGTCATCGAGCTCTTGAACTTCATGTCGTCGGGGGAGCCGAGGATCGCGTGGGCTGAACGATCCGTGTGGGACAGCATCGCTTCGGTGCATTCGATGAGCCGGAGCCCGAGCAGCGGATGTTCCAGATAGGCCGTCGCTTCCGCCCTCGACCCGATCGCGAAGCGCTGCGACATGATCGAAAAGCCGAGGCCGGCGACCTGGGGGAAGATGTACCACATCCAGTGGGAAAGTTTTTTGCCGTCGCGCAGCTCGCCGATGACGCGCGCATAGACAGGCGCCTGCGCGTCGACAAAGCGCATAAGGTCGAATTGCATTGTTTCTCCGTCCCGATCGCCCTGTTGCCACAAATCACCCCGGTGTCATGAAGCCCCCCAATCGTGAAGTTTTTGCGGCCACGCCTTTCGATGCTGCGTTGCCTGGCCCGGGGAGCGGCGAAGGCTTCACCGGCAATTGAGGGGAGCGTTACCGCGCGAAAATTCGTCTGGATGTTTTACAAAGCCGGTCATAGACAGCTCGGCATGGAAATTTCCGCTGGATCATTATTCTCGATGAACGAAACAAGCCCGATATGCGCCGTGCTGATCCATGTCGCGGATGTTTCGCAGGCACTGGACTGGTACCAGGCGGCATTCCCGCATGCCGTGCGGCGAAACCTCGCGGCTTTCGATTTTGAGTTTCTCGATGTCGACGGAGTCTGCCTCGAGATCGTGCCTGCCGACGAGAAGGTGGGAATGGGCGCCGGCGGATCGGTCGTCTATTGGCGGGTCGATGATTTCGACGCGGCGCTCAAGCACTTTACGTCCATCGGTGCTGCGCTCTATCGGGGACCGCTCGAGATCCAGAACGGACTGCGCATGTGCCAGGTGCTAGATCCGTGGGGAAACTGCATCGGTCTTCGGGGTTGAGAATTGACCGTTTCTTCACGCGACCGATTCACAATGGGCTGTCGGAGCGCGGAGATGGGGTGATGGTACTGAACTGGGTGATCTTCCTCGGCGGCATCGGATACCTGACCTATGCGGTCGGCTCGGCAATGACCGAGCAGGAGATTTTACTGTTCGGCGACGACGCCCTCTTCCTGCGTTATTCGGAGCACAGCACTCTCGTCGAGCTCTATTTCGGCGCTATCGCGACCTGCACGCTGTTTGCCGGCATCTTTGTCGTCGGCAGCCTGGTGCCGGAGACCGAATTCGGGCGGGCGACCCGGAGCCTGTGGGCCTGGCTCGAAAAACTGCCCGGACGCTGAACCGATTCGCGCTCCTCCTTGCGCGAAGGGCCAATCCTTTCTATATCCCACAACAATTGCCTCCGACGGCCGATCCCGCCGCAGGCCCTTGACAGGCTGCCTCCTGCGCTTGGAGCGGCGGCTTGAGATACCGAGAGAGTTACCCGTGAATACGCTGGATTTTGACAAGAGGCCGGAAGACACACGCGTTGTCGTTGCCATGTCGGGGGGAGTGGATTCCTCCGTCGTTGCCGGTCTGCTCAAACGCCAGGGTTATGACGTGCTCGGCATCACGCTGCAGCTCTATGATCATGGCGCGGCAGTGCACCGCGCCGGCTCGTGCTGCGCCGGCCAGGATATCGACGATGCGCGGCGCGTTTCCGAAACGCTCGGCATCCCGCATTACGTGCTCGATTACGAAAAGCGGTTCCGCGAAACGGTGATCAACCCGTTCGCGGAGGCCTATGCGATGGGCGAAACGCCGGTCCCTTGCGTTGCCTGCAACCAGACGGTCAAGTTCGCCGATCTTCTGGCGACGGCGCGAGAACTCGGCGCTGACGCGCTGGCGACCGGCCATTATATCCGCTCCTCCGCCAATCCGTCGCCGGACAATCCGAACCGCCGCGCGCTGTTCCGGCCGATCGACAGCGACCGCGACCAGAGCTGGTTCCTGTTCGCGACGACCCAGGAGCAGATCGATTACCTGCGTTTTCCGCTCGGCGGCATGTCGAAGGCGCAGGTGCGCGATCTCGCCGAGGAAATGGGCCTGGTGGTCGCTAAAAAGGCCGACAGCCAGGACATCTGTTTCGTGCCGCAGGGCAAATATGCCGACATCATCGCCAAGGTGAAGCCGAATGCAGCACTCGCCGGCGATATCGTGCATATGGACGGGCGCGTGCTCGGCCGCCACGAGGGCATCGTGCATTATACGATCGGCCAGCGGCGCGGCATCGGCATCGCCACCGGCGAGCCGCTCTATGTCATCTATCTCGATGCGCGCTCGCGCCGGGTGATCGTCGGGCCGAAGGAAGCGCTCGATACGCATCGCGTCTATCTGCGCGACGTCAACTGGATCGGCGACGGTTCGCTGGAACAGGACGCGAAGGGCGGGTTCGCCTGTTTCGCCAAGGTGCGCTCGACCCGCCCGCCGACGCCTGCGACCCTCCATTGCGACAGCCAGGGGATCTATGTGGATCTCGCGATCGGCGAGGCGGGCGTGGCGCCGGGCCAGGCCTGCGTGCTTTATTCGGCCGAAGGTGCCGATGCGCGCGTCTATGGCGGCGGTTTCATCGAGCGTTCGGAACGGGCGGCCGACGCCGAAACCGCTCTGAAGGCACTGCTTTCGACGCCGGTCGCGGCCTGAAACCGGCACTTGCCGGGGCGTATGAAATTGCTGCCGGTTTTTGCCCGAACCCTGCTTGACACTTCGGTGACGGGGGACTTATAAGCCGCACGACCAAAGCGGAACCGGCCACGCCGGAATTTCGCAGTCCCTGTGGCGGGGTAGCTCAGTTGGTGAGAGCGCAGGATTCATAACCCTGAGGTCGGCAGTTCAATTCTGCCTCCCGCTACCATTCATTCACCCGACATGTCTTCAATCCAACTGCTCGGTTCGATCGAACCGGCGCGGCGAATGTCGGTCTGGTGCATTGTCCTTGCGGCCAGATCGCAGGCGCAGTCCGGCCGGAACACCTCTGTTGAGATCGACGGCGATCGTGAGCCTTCGGGACTGGGATCCCGGGCGATGGCCAACATCCGCTGCGGATCTGCGTCGTGATCCGCACGCAGACCGGCGTCAGCGGCGCAACAACGGAAGCAGCTGATCTCCCTGCCGCCTGATCTCCGCGAGATAAGGCGTGTCGGAAAGCACGAAATGGGTGATTCCGAGATCCTCGTATTTGCGCAGCGAACGGGCGACGTCCTCGGCCGAGCCGACGAGCCAGGTGGTGCCGGCGCCGCCGCCGCCGAATTTTCCGGGCGCGGTGTAGAGGTTGTCGTCGAGAACGTCGCCGCGCTCGTGCAGCGCCAGCAGCCGGCGCTGGCCCACGGCGACCGGTTTTCCGTGGTCGTTCCAATTGCCGGCCTTGCCCCTGGCCATCTCGGCGACCTTCGCCTCCGCGTCGGCCCAGGCCTGTTGCGTGGTGTCGCGGACCAGCGTGGTGATCCGCAAGCCGAATTCCAGCGGCGGAAGATCGCGGTCGAGCTGCCTGCTCAGCGCCCTCAGCCGTTCGATCCTTTCCCGCACGCCGTCCAGCGGTTCGCCCCAGAAAAGCTGGACGTCGGCCTCCGTCGCGGCCACCTGCTCGGCAGCTTCCGAGGCGCCGCCGAAATAGAGCCTTGGGTGCTTGCGATCACCGCGGGGCTGGAGGCGTGGCTCGATCGTGGATCCGGCCACCCGGAAATGCTCGCCCTCGAATGTGACGTTCTCTTCGGTCCACAGCCGGCGGACCAGCCGCATGAATTCCTTGGTGCGCGCATAACGATGCGCCTGATCGCCTTCGCTATCGCCATAGGCGGCGAGATTGTCCTGGCCGGAAACGATGTTGACCCGCACGCGGCCGCCGCTGAGGTGGTCCAGCGTCGCCGCGGCGGAGGCGAAATTGGCCGGGCGCCAATAGCCGGGGCGGATCGCGATCAGCGGCTCGAACGTGGTGGTGCGGGCGACAAGGGCGGTCGAGACGGTAAACGTATCCGGCCGGCCCCAGCCGGTGCCGACGAGGGCGCCCCTCCAGCCGTGCTCCTCGAGCGCCCTTGCCTGGGCGGTCAGCGTATCCAGGCTGTTGTGGTTCTCGCCGGAAGAATCGCCGCGATGGCCGGCTTTGACGTCGTTGGGGATGTACCAGAGGAATTCGGAACTGCTGCTCATGTGACTGGCCTGCATTTGTTAACATTGAAATGGGGACGTGAGGAGGCATCCGGTTCGGGGAGCGTGTGAAGCCGGCCGGGGCCGAAGGAACGAGGCGGCGGTCGAGGCCTTGGGGCGATCCCGTCAGACGACGATCGGGTTGAGGGCGCCATCCATGCCGATCACGACGCCGGTGACGTAGCTTGCCTTCGACGAGCTCAGGAAGGCGACGACGTTGGCGATCTCCTGCGGCGTCGCCATGCGGCCGAGCGGGATGCGCTGGACCAGTTTTTCCAGAGCCGCCTGTTCGCTGATGCCATGGAGGGCCGCTTCCGCCCTGAGGCCCTCGGTCACCCGTTCCGTCTCGGTATTGCCGGGATTGATGCCGACGACCCGCAGGCCGCTGGCGGCATAGGCATTTGCCAGGCCGACTGTCGCCAGCATCAGCGCCGCATTGGCGGCGCCGCCTGGAAGGTGGATCGGCGAGGCGACCTTGCCGCCGCCGCCGATGACGTTGACGATCACCCCCGTGCGGCGGGCCGCCATCCGTTTGACCACCGGATCGATGACGTTGATGTAGGAGAAATACTTGGCATCCATCGCGGCGCGCCAATGGGCCGGGCTCAGGTCCTGCGGGGGAGTGCGGCGCGCGGCACCCGCGCAGTTGACGAGAATGTCCAGCACTCCGATTTCGGCCTCTATCCTGTCGACGAGGTCAAGTGCGTCTTTTTCCGAAATCAGATCGGCCGTAAAGCCGACAGCGCCCGGCAAGACAGCCAGCGCCGCGTCGATATTCGCCTGGGAGCGCGAACAGATGACGACGCGGGCTCCTTCGGCCAGGAGCGATTGCGCACAGGCAAGGCCGATGCCTTTCGAACCGCCGGTGATCAATGCCGTCTTGCCGTTCAAATCGAGTAGCATGGTCAGCCGCCTCCCTGAAATTCAAGAGAGGCTAGGCTTTCGGGGATTTCGGAACAAGAAATGGGCGACTGCCGGGACCCCGGTTACGGGGAAACGGTTCCTTAGTTGGCCTCCTGGGGAAACAACTCTTCCATGCGAGAACCCGGCGAGCAATTGCCAAACATGCCGGGAGCGCCGCGATGCGATGCGGCGCGGGCTGCCCGCCGTCCTAACCGCGAATGATTTCCTCATAAGCCATCGAAGCCTGCAGCAGCGGCTCGTCTCGGTTGGCATTGGCCGAAAGGAGGAAGCCGACGGGCATGTCCGCCTCGCCGGTGCCGCAGGGGATGGAGACGCCGCACCAGTCGAGGAAATTGCCGAAGCCGGTATTGCGCAGCGTCCTGCCGTTGGTGGCGAAGAACAGCTCGTCGTCCTTTTCGAGCGGTCCGATCGGCGGCGCCACATGGGCAACGGAGGGCATGGCGACGAAACGGTCGCCGATCAGGGCTTCGGTTTCGGCGATCATGCGGGCGCGGTTTTCGACGATGGCGATATAGTCGGACAGGCTGGTCTTTTCGCCGAGGCGGGTGCGGGCGACCACCCGGTGGTCCATCGCCGCGGCATCCGGGCCCGAGAGTCTCTGCCGATGCAGGGCGAATGCCTCGGCAGTGACCATCGGGCCGTATTTGGCCATCAGTTTCGGAAGCTCGTCGAAGGCCGGAAAGGCGAGGCGGGTGATCCTGGCTCCGGCCTTTGCAAGCCGTTCGATCGTGGCTTCGAAGGCCGCCACCACGCCGGGCTCGGTACCGTCGAAGACGATGTTGGTCGGAATGACGATGCCGAGCGGCTTTGCCGGCAGGCGGGCCACGTCGGGCGCTGCAAGCCCGCGCATGGCAGCATCCACCCAGACGGCGTCCTGCACCGTGCGGCAGAGAGGGCCGAGCGAATCGAGGCTCGTCGCGAGAGGATAGACGCCGTCCATCCGATAGCGGCCGCGGGTCGCCTTGTAGCCGACGATGCCATTGAAACCGGCCGGGATGCGGATCGAGCCGCCCGTATCGGTGCCCATCGCCACGGGTACCAGGCCGGCCGCAACCGCGACGGCCGAACCGGAGGAGGAACCGCCGGGAATGCGTGGCGCATCCTTTCCATGCGGATTGTGCGGTGTGCCGTAATGCGGATTGATGCCGATGCCGGAAAAGGCGAACTCACTCATATTGGTGCGGCCGATCGCGACCATGCCCACCTGTTTCAGGAGGTCGACGATGGCGGCGTCCTTTGCAGCAGGCGGTGCCTGTCGCAGGACTTTCGAGCCGGCGGTGGTCGGCATGCCCTCGATGTCGAACAGATCCTTCCAGGCGATCGGAATACCGTCGAGCAGGCCGAGCGAGCGGCCCTCCTTCAGGCGCTTCGAGGCGGCACGGGCTTCCGCCGTGGCGCGCTCTTCGAGCAGCGAGACGAATACCGCCTTGTCCGGATAGGCCATTATGCCCGACAGCACCGCTTCCGTGACCTCGACCGGATCGACCTTGCGCATCTGGATGAGCGCGGAAAGTTCGGCGATCGACATGGCACCAAAGGATTTCGTCACGGCAGTCATTCTCCCCATTCCGTTACTGGCGGCCCACAGATGTATCGGATATTTTGTCGATGGGTAGAGGATTTATCGGCCCTGCTTGTGGCATGGAACTTCCCGCATATCGGCGAAGTTCAGCGAATCCACCGCGTCAGCGGGATATCGGGAAGGATCAGCCCATGAAAAACATCATTGCCATCGCCGGTCTCGCGATCGCACTTGCCGGCTGCAGCACGGACGGCGGCGGTACCACCGGGGCCATCGACATCGGACCCGGCATCCAGCCGATACCCGGCAGTATCACCTATCGCGGTCAGCCGCGCACCAAGCTCACCAAGTCGCCGATCGGCAGCGTCGTGCCCCACGAGTTCCGCAACGAACTCGGCCAGCGGGTCGAGGAAAACTACATCATCCAGCCTGACCGCAGCCTCAAACTGGTCAGCCGGCGAGTCTATCGCGATCCGTTCGGCATCGACGACTAATTGGCTTCAGGCGCGATACGGGCCCAGGCGCGTTCGGTGGCGATCGGTTCGTCGGTCGTGATCTGATCCGGCTTCAATGCCATCAGGGCGGCGAATTGCCGTGCTTCTGCCTCGTCGAACCCCGCGTCCGGGCTTCGGAGGTTGAAGGTCCAGGCATCGACCAGCCTGCCGGCATCGTGGCAGAGGCCGATCAGATCGAGCCCGTCCTTCGCAGCCTGCAGCACCAGTTGCCAGGCCAGGTAGATGGTGTCCGGCTCCGTCGGGCCGGCAATATCTGCGCGCAGGTCCGTTTCCACGGCCTTGAGGCCCTGGTCCCGGTAGATGTCGACGAGCTTGTTGGTCGGGTCGATGCCGCGCTTGAGATCCGGCAGCCTGTTCTTGACGGCGACGATGAGATCGAGATCGGCGCCGCTGATGATGATCGAGGAGCCGGCGCCGGCGAAATATCCGGCGAGATGATCCATGCCGCGCGAGCCAACCGCCGCGAATTCGTCCTTCATGTCGAACTGCAGGAGGGCATCGGGATGGGCGGTCCGAAGCATGGTCGCAAGGTCTTCGCTGAGGATCGGCGGATGGCCGCCTTCCAATAGCGTCAGGCCGCGGATGGTTTCCGGCAAAGCCTCTCGGATGAGGCCGTGGCCGGTGGTCTCCCCTTCCAGTTCTTCGTCATGCAGGACGACGAAGCCGCCATCGGCGCGGACGCGCAGGTCGAGTTCGCTCGAGGCGCCGAGGCGAAAACCCTCCGCCATGACGCCTGCCGAAAATAGCGGATCCTTGAAACTGCGGCGCAGGCGATGCCACTTCAGCCGGGTGAAATGGCCCTGATAGGCGATGCCGAGGCCTGAAAATTCTGAAGCCATGAAATTCCGTATAAGGTGGGTGGCGGCGATTCGATCGATGCCAGACTATTGTTTTGGAGCTGCCTGCCATAGATCGATGACAGAAGTTTCATGGCTGAGCCTCAAAAGCGGTGATTATCGCTGTCGCGGAACGGCTTGTTATGAGGACCTGCCGGATAGTATCCCGAAAATACGCATTGTCTCCTGTCACGAAAGGCAGATCTCATGTCCCATGACGCAAACTGGGCGCCTCTTCCTCCCACCAGCACCGGCCTGCGCGGTCGCTGCCCGCGTTGCGGCCAAGGGCATCTGTTCCAGGGGTTCCTGTCGCTGCGGCCAAGCTGCGAGGCCTGCGGCCTCGATTATTCCTTCGCCGATCCGGGGGATGGTCCCGCCTTCTTCGTCATGTGTTTCGGCTGCATCCCGAGCATAGCGCTTGCGGTGTGGATGGAGACCAGTTTCCAGCCGCCCTTCTGGGTACATCTGCTGATCTCGCTTCCCTTCCTGCTCCTCACCTGTCTCGCGCCGATGCGGCCCCTGAAAGGCTGGCTGGTGGCGAGCCAGTATTTCTACAAGGCCGGGCCGGGCAAGGTCGACAAGGGTCAAGGTCCGACGTCCCCCGGCGATGGTCGGGGCAACGGCTGACCGGCGCCGGCGCGTCAGACTTCCTGAACAAGCCTTGCCGGATGGTTAGGAACAATTTTCTCACAAAACCATTCGGCAGGGAGAATTCAAGGAGCATGCAATGTCCGATGCCGATGAAACCGAAATGGAAGTTCACCGAAGGTCGCTTGCGGTCGAAGGTGTGATGATGATGCTGATCGATGGGCTGGCCGCCCGCGGCACCATCTCGGCGGACGAGGCGGAGGACATGCTGCGGATCTTGTCGAAGAGTTCGGAGGCTTCGGCGGCAAGGGCTTCCGGTTCTCTTCGGATCGTACGCCAGCTGAAACGGCTGCGCCGCGGCGACGGTGCAATGACGCCAGGAGCGTGAATTCGAGGAAGCGCGGCGCAACGGCCAAGGGGCGCGGTCCGACGCACCTTTTCTTTTCCGTCCTGCGTTTGACCGGGAACATCTCCAGTCGGGGCCAGTTGGGGGAACTCTTTACGGCTTCAAAGACGAGGAAAACTCCATGGCTCAGTACCCCACTCCGCCGTTTCCCGAACAGCAGCAGCCGATGCCGGGATTTACCGGACGCATGGATCCGGTGCCGGATCACGGCGAGCTCTCCTATCGCGGTTCTGGCCGCCTGGCCGGCAAGAGGGCCGTCATCACCGGCGGCGACAGCGGCATCGGCCGCGCAGTCGCGATCGCCTATGCGCGCGAGGGCGCCGATCTTTTGATTTCCTATCTCGACGAGGACGAGGATGCGGAGGACACCAGGCGCCTGATCGAGGAGGCCGGCCGCAAGGCGGTGCTGGTACGAGGCGACATCAAGACCGCGGCGCACTGCCGCTCGATCGTCGACCGGGCCGTCAAGGAGCTCGGCGGCATCGACATCCTCGTCAACAACGCCGCCCATCAGGCGACGTTTTCCGACATTGGAGACATCAGCGACGAGGAATGGGAGCTGACCTTTCAGGTCAACATCCACGCGATGTTCTATCTCACGAAAGCAGCGGTTCCCCATATGAAACCGGGCAGCGCGATCATCAATACGGCCTCGATCAATTCCGACAGTCCAAGCCCGACGCTGCTCGCCTATGCCACGACCAAGGGTGCGATCCAGAATTTCACCGCCGGGCTGGCGCAATTGCTGGCCGAAAAGGGCATCCGTGCCAATGCGGTCGCGCCGGGACCGATCTGGACACCGCTCATCCCCTCCACGATGACGGAGGATCGGGTGAAGAATTTCGGCAAGCAGGTGCCGATGCAGCGCCCTGGCCAGCCGGCCGAACTTGCTACGGCCTATGTGATGCTTGCCGATCCGCTCTCCAGCTACGTTTCCGGCGCGACGATCGCCGTCACCGGCGGCAAGCCCATCCTGTAGTCATGCTCTCCTCCCAACGAAGACAGCGGCGGCGTGGCTCACGCCGCCGTTCATGTCTTGGAGGGATGCGTCAGGTGCGGCGGCCGACTTCCCGCGCCAGATCCTCGAAACAGAACTTGGTACCCTGTTCGCTCGCTTCGTTGGCCAGAAGCAGCAGCCGGATCGGAAATGCGATCGCCTTCTGGTGGGACGTGGAGACGGCAAGCGGCTTGTCGTCGGCAAGCACCGTGCGTTCGGCTGCCTGCAGGGCGCCCTGGATTTCCCCGTGGGAGAGGACGCCCTTTTCGACCAGAAGCCGGTTGATCGCGGCGACCGCAAGATAGAGGCCTTCGAGCTGCGGATTGGCGGTGTTCATGTCTCTGTCCTTTGCGTGGAAGACGGAACGGAGGAGGCGGCATTTTCGTCGATCAGGCGGGCGCCGCGCTGCTGGGTCAGGTAACGCCAGATCCATTGGACGCTGACGAGCAGGCGCTTTTCGAAATTGACGAGAAGATAAACGTGGACGAGCGCCCAGAGGAACCATGCCAGCCGGCCTTTGAGCGTCCATTTGCCGAAATCGAAGATTGCGGCATTGCGGCCGATGACGGCCGTGTTGCCGCGATTGTGGAAGCGGAACGGCTCTGCCGGCCTGCCATCGAGAAGTTTCGCCCGCAGCGCCTTGCCGAGATACTGGCCCTGCTGCTTGGCGACCTGGGCAAGGGCCGGCAAGGGCTTGCCGTCTTCGCCAAGCCCCAGCGCCGTGTCGCCGATCGCAAAGATATCCGGAAAGCCGGTGATGGAAAGATCCGGTTCGACCGGAATGCGGCCACCCGCCTTGCCTTCGATGCCGAGCCATCTTGCCGAAGGCGCTGCCTTGACGCCCGCACCCCAGATGACGCAGCCGGTGCGGAAACGCTGCGAGCCGGCAACCACTTCGTCCTTGGTGACGGATTGGACGGCGAGGTTGGTCATCACCTCGACGCCCGCATTTTCCAGTGCTTTCATGGCGTATCGGGTGAGATTGTCGGGAAAGGCGGCGAGGATTTTCGAGCCGGCCTCGATGAGGATGACCCGCATGTGATCCGGCTCCAGCTTGCGGAAGTCGCGGGCGATCATGAAATGGCCGAGCTCGGCGATCGCGCCGGCCATTTCGACGCCGGTCGGGCCGCCGCCGATGATGACGCTGGTGAGGAGGGCTTTTTTCTCCTCCGGGTCATGGGAAAGCTCCGCCTTCTCGAAGGCGAGCAGCAGGCGCTGGCGGATCAGCCGTGCCTCGTGGATGGTTTTCAGCCCGGGCGCCCAGGCGTGCCAGTCTTCGTGGCCGAAGTAATTGTAGTCCGAACCGGTGGCGATGACGAGGCGGTCGTAGGGAACCGACGTGCCGTTGTCCAGCATCACCGTCCTGGCGGCCGCATCGACGCCGGTGACTTCAGCCAGCATGACGTTGATGTTCTGGAAACGCCCGAGCGTGCGGCGGATCGGCTCGGATATGTCGGCGGGAGACAGCGCGGCGGTCGCGACCTGATAGAGGAGCGGCTGGAAGAGATTGTGGTTGCGCCGGTCGATCACGGTCACATCGATGGCACTGTTTCCGAGCGCTCCCGCGGTCGCCAGCCCGCCGAAACCGGCGCCGACAATGACGACGCGGGGCAGTTTGTTTTCGTTGCCCGTCATGCCGCTCTGAAAAGTCTCGCCGGCCATATTGCCCCACCCTGTTGGCGGAGCAGAGCTCCGCTGGACGCTCGTTCAACCCACGCCGGAGGCGTTTGTTCCGAGCCTATTTTGCCGGAACCTTTTACGTCCGTCGCCGTTCAATTTTACGACATCAACAGGAGAACGTCATGAACAGCATCGTTTGGTTGGTCGGCGCAGTCGTCATCGTCATCGCCGTTCTGAATCTCGTCGGGTTTGCTTGATTTATTGAATGAATCCAATCGGAAGCCATGCTTCCACCCGGAGCGAACTGAAAAGGAGACAGTCATGAACAGCATCGTATGGCTCGTGGGAGCCGTCGTTATCGTTCTCGCCGTTCTGTCCTTCATCGGCATAGGCTGATCGGTGTGAAGCAAGCTGAAGGATATGGATAAGGCGCCGTCCGCAGGGATCGGCGCCTTATCTTTGCCGGCTTCGCCTTCGAAGCGCCGGAGGATCACTCCGCCAGCAGAAGCGCGAAGGGATGGTCGGCGAACGCCCAGTTGATCGCAATGCGATCCTTGGGATCGATCACCTTGCCCGTGCAGACGTCGCGGTAGCGGCGATTGCCGAGCCGTTCGGGCAAGGCGATCTCGGTTTCCGCCCAGCGCTCCGATCGCGACGGAGCTAGCCCGGTATGGAGCGCGTTGATCACCAGTCGCGGCGCGACGACGACGAAGGCATCGTCCATATCGGCGCGCGCGAAGGCCAGGATATTGTCGGCCCGCTTGCCCGATGCCGTCAGGGGCAGGTATTCGCCCCTGCGGAACAGCGTCGGCGCCTCCTGGCGCACGCGCAGCAGGGTGGCGATGACATGCTGTTTCAGCCGGCCGCTCTGCCATTCCTCCTCCTGCGTGGAGGTAAGCTTTTCCCTTTCCGTCAGCCGTTGCCGCAGCATGCCGAAATCCGGTTCGCGGCGATTGTCCGGATCGACGAGGCTCAGGTCGAGGCTTTCGCTGCCCTGATAGATGTCCGGTACGCCGGGCGCCGTCAGCTTGACGATCGTCTGGGTAATGCCGTTGACGAGGCCGGCGCGGACGAACGGGCGGAGCGTATCGACGAAGTCCGTAAGAAAGGCCTGGTTGCCAGATGACAGGAGGGTCCGGGCGTAATCCATGACCGCCTGTTCGTAGGCCTCGTTGGCCGTGCCCCAGTTGGTGCGCAGCTTTGCCTCGCGCAACGCCTTTTCGACATAGGCGAGGAAACGTGTCTGCAGGGCCTCGAGGCCCGCCGCGTCTCCTGCCTCGAGATCGTTCGGCCAGACGCCGGCGAGCGCCTGGTACAGCATCCACTCGACCGCGGGTTCGGGGGCGGGGCCGTCATCGAGGGGCCGGACGGCGGATCTGTTCATGCCTCGCCAGCGGCCCACGGCATCGGCCCACAGGTCGGGGGCTTCGGTGATCGCATAGAGCCGGGCGCGGGCATCCTCGCCGCGCTTGGTGTCGTGGGTGGCGGTGCCCGACAGAGCGTCGGGCTGCCTTTCCAGCCGCGTCCGCATCTCCATGTGAAAGCGATCGAGCGAGTAGGCCCGGGGCAGGGGCTCGGCTCCGACCTCGTTGAGGGCGAGTGCCATGTGCTGACGGAAGAACAGCGTGTCCTCCACCGATTTCGCCATCAGCGGACCGGTGAGCTGCTGGAACCGGGTGCGGAAAATCGAGGCCACGGGTGCTGCCACCGGTTCGACGTCGCCCGTCAGAACGCGTTCGAGGAAGGCGAGTGCGGCGTCCTCCGGCGGGTTCGGGCCGTTGCGCACCTTGTCGAGAACTTTCGCCAGCATTTCACGTCCTTCCGGCGGAAGGCCCTCCCGCGTGCCATAGGTGCGGTAGACCGGGAAGGCGACGAGGAGTTCCCGCAACGCCGTCTTTATCGTCGCCTCCGACAGCGCGGACCCGGGGTCTTCCAAGGATTGAATCTGCATGGCGATAGTGAGCAGCGTCGAAACCTCACCGGCAAAATTGTTGTCGGCCATCAAGAGCTTCGCGGCGCGGAGTTCGGTTTCCATGTCCACCGGTTCGCCGATTGCCTTTTCATACGCGCTCCGCAGGTCGCCCAGCTTCCGGCCATCGACCAGCGCGTCGCTGACGGCCGCGATGAACTCGTAGCCGGTCGTGCCCGAGATCGGCCAGTCGCCAGGGATATGCTCGCCTTCGCCGAGGATCTTTTCGACGGTGATGTAGCAATCCGGCCCGGCCTCGTGCCGCAGGCGTTCGAGATAGGCTTTCGGATCTGCCAAGCCGTCGACATGGTCGACGCGAAGGCCATCGACCTTGCCGCTGTGGACGAGTTCGAGGATCAGCCGGTGGGTATCGTCGAACACGGCATCGTCCTCCACCCGCACGCCGGCAAGCCCGGTGATCTCGAAGAAACGGCGATAGGAGAGTTCGCGCGGCGCATCCCGCCAGGACATCAGCCTGTAGGGTTGCCGGTCGTGCAGCCCGGCAATCGCCGCGCGATCGGTGATCTCCAGAGTTTCCTCCTCGCGGCCGGCGTAGCTCGCCGGCGTCAGCGGATAATACGTGTCGTAATAGGCCAAGGCGGGCTTGCCGGTCTCCGGATCGGCCTTGACGGCAATTTCGCCGGCGTCCAGCACCTTTTCGAACGTGTCGCCGAGGAAGGGCAAAGTCAGGCGTCGCGTCCAGTCGATGTCGAAATGGCGGGCGTATCGGCTCTTCTCGCCATTCTCGACGACGTCGCGCCACCAGGGGTTTTCAAGCGAGGCGGCCATGTGGTTCGGAACGATGTCGAGAATCAGCCCGAGGCCCTCGGCCTTCAACGCCTTCACCATCCGCTCGAAACCGTCGCGGCCGCCGATCGCGGGATCGATCCCGTTGGCGTCGGTCACGTCGTAGCCGTGGGTCGAGCCGGTCGTGGCGGTGAAGATCGGCGAGGCATAGAGATGGCTGATGCCGAGCCGCTTCAGATAGGGCACCAGCCCGATCGCGCGATCGAAGGTCATGCCGTTGCGGAACTGGAGGCGGTAGGTGGCGGTCGGGATCATCATTCGGCGGCTCCGGCGCGGACGAGGATGGAGTTGGGCGGCAGGTCCTTTGCCTGTTCGGGCCATGCGAAGATTGCCTTGCCGGGCATGTCCGGCGTCGCCTGCGTCTTCGCGCCAATGTTGATCGCCATCGAGAGCTTGCCGTCCGGGAAATCCCAGGAGACTGCGAGGAAACCCTTGTCCGTCCTCAACACCTTGCCGGAGCGTCCGCGGGCCGAGCCTAGAAGCGGGACAACGATCTCCCGACGCAGCTTCAGGAGCGTTTTGGTGAATTCCAGCCAGTCCCTGCCGTCCGCGGCTTTGAGCTTCTTCCAATCGAGCTTGCTGACATCGAAGGTCTTCCTGGCATTCGGATCGGGCACCGTCTCGCCCTCGTGGCCGGCATGACCCTCGAATTCCTTGCGGCGGCCGTCGCGCACGGCCTTGGCAAGATCGCCGTGGAAATCGGTGAAGAACAGGAAAGGGTTGGTCTCGCCATATTCCTCACCCATGAACAGGAGCGGGATATGCGGCGACAGAATGAGCATGGCGAGGAGCGCCTTCACCCTGTCGGCGCCTGCCAGTTCGATCAACCGTTCGCCCTGCGCCCGATTGCCGACCTGGTCGTGGTTCTGGATGAAATCGACGAAGGCGACCGGGGGCTGGTCGAGGCTTGGTACGCCCCGTTTTTTCTCGGTCTGCGGCGAGGTTTCACCCTGGTAGGCGAAGCCTTCCGCCAGCACCCGCGCCACGAGCTTTTCGGGCTCCTTGGCGAAGTCCTTGTAATAGGCATGCGTCTCGCCGGTCGCAAACACATGGACGGCGTTGTGGAGGTCGTCGTTCCACTCGGCGGTGAATAGCGGCGCCCTGCCGTCTTCGGCGCGGGGGTGCAGGAACGTGACGTTGCGGCTGTCCTCCGTCGTCAGGTGGATGGCCCGCTCGGGGATCTCGGCGCGGATGCGCTCGGCGATCTCGATGAGAACGTGTTTTTCCGACGGATCGTCGATCTGGTCGATGGCGTCGAAACGCAGCCCGTCGAGGTGGAATTCCTCCAGCCAGTAGAGCGCGCATTCGGTGATGTAGCGCCGGACCGGCTCGACATCATAGGCGATCGCCGCACCCCAGGGCGTTGTCTTTTCCTTGTGGAAGAAGTCGGGCGCCAGAAGCGGCAGATAGTTTCCTTCCGGGCCGAAATGGTTGAGCACGATGTCGAGCACCACCATCAATCCGTGGCCGTGGGCCGCATCGATGAAAGCCTTGAAATCCTCCGGCGGGCCATAGGCGGCATGCGGCGCATAGAGAAGGACGCCATCGTAACCCCAGCCTCGGTCGCCGCCGAAATGAGCGACCGGCATGACCTCGATCATGGTGATGCCGAGTTCGGCCAGATAGGGCAGTTTCTCGATCGCGGCCTTGAAAGTGCCTTCCTCGGTGAACGTGCCGATATGGAGTTCGTAGACGACCGTCTCCTCCCAGGGCCGCCCCGGCCATTCGCCATGCTGCCATGTATAGCTTGTCGGATCGATCACCAGCGAAGGGCCGTTGACGCCGTCCTTCTGCCCCCGTGAGGCGGGATCGGGCACGACCGTCCCGTCCGCAAGCACGTAGCTGTACTCCGAGCCGGGGGCGATGCCGGTGGCCAGCAGTTCGAACCAGCCGTCGTCGCTGCGGCTCATCTCCGTGTCGTCGCCGTTCAGTCTCAGCGTTATGGTTTCCTGACCCGGCGCCCAGAGTCGGAAGCGCACTTCGCCGGCCGCGACATATTCGGCTCCCCATGTCTTTGGAAACGCGCGAAACTCGGTAACGGCATTCAAGTCCGACATGCTGGCCTGCCCCCGGTTGAGAGAGACCGCCAAACGGTCGAAGCCGCTTCGAGTTCCATTGTGGGGCATACGCGCAACAAAATTGCGCGGCGGTGTAACAAATAACAAGTTCAAAGGAGTAGTCGGCGGCGTGGTTCAGTCCTAATTTAGCATGCATGCAGGCGGTTTCGGGGAGGAGATCAGTGCATGCTGACTGAGGAGGAAGAGCTTATCCGCTCGACTGCCGCGGAGTTTTCCCGGGAGGTCCTGAAACCCGGTGCCGCGGCGCGGGACAAGGCGCATGCGATCGAGCCGGAGGTGCTGAAACAGCTCGGCGAACTCGGCTTTCTCGGCATGCGGGCAGCGGAGGAATGGGGCGGCGTCGGCTGTTCCTATGTCGCCTACGCCAGTGCGCTGATGGAAATCGCGGCCGGCGACGGGGCGGTCTCGACGCTGGTCAGCGTCCATAATTCGCCGGTCTGCTCTCTCCTCGACATGCATGCTTCCGACGACCAGAAGGAACGGTTCCTGCGTCCGCTTGCCGAGGGTCGCCATATCGGCGCCTTTGCGCTGACCGAGGCCGATACCGGTTCGGACGCGGCGGCGATCCGCACCCGTGCCACGCGGGACGGCAGCGACTACGTCATCAACGGCTCGAAGATGTTCATCACATCCGGCAAGATCGCCGGGACCGTCATCATCTTCGCCGTCACCGATCCGAGCGCCGGCAAGCGCGGCATCTCCGCCTTCGTCACCCCGACGGATGTTCCGGGATTTTCGATCTCCAAGATCGAGGACAAGCTGGGGCAGAAGGCGTCGGATACCGCGGCGCTGATGTTCGACAATATACGCATTCCCGAAAGCCAGCGGATTGGCGCCGAAGGCGCCGGTTTGAAGATCGCGCTATCCGGGCTGGAAGCGGGGCGGATCGGCATCGCCGCCCAATGCGTCGGCATGGCGCAGGCGGCCTTCGACGTGGCACTCACCTATGCCAAGGAACGCAAAACCTTTGGAAAGCTGCTGCTCGATCATCAGGCTATCGCCTTCCGGCTGGCGGATGCGAAGACCCAGATCGAGGCAGCCCGACAACTCGTGCTGCATGCCGCAAGGCTGAAGGATCGTGGCGAGCCGTGTCTCGACGAGGCCTGCATGGCAAAGCTGTTCGCCTCCGAGATGGCCGAGAAAGTCTGTTCGGCGGCGATCCAGACACTTGGCGGTTACGGCTATATTTCCGATTTCCCGGTCGAGCGCATCTATCGCGATGTCCGCGTCTGCCAGATCTACGAGGGTACGTCCGACATCCAGAAGATCATTATCGCCCGCGGGCTGGCGAACTGAGGAGGGCGGCGTGCGGATCGAAGGCGGAAATTTTCTCATCACCGGCGCGGCATCGGGCCTCGGGCTTGCGACAGCTAAAATGCTTGTCGAAGCCGGTGGTTACGTCGCTCTGCTCGACCTCGACGAGACGAGCGGCCGGGCAAAAGCCGAGGAGCTCAGCAAGGGCACGATCTTCGTGAAGACGGATGTGCGCAGCGGCGAGGCGGTCGAGAACGCGGTCGCCAGGGCGGAAGCTGCCAATGGCCCTCTGCGTGGTGCGGTCTGCTGCGCCGGCATCGCGCCCTCGGAAAAGGTGCTCGGCAAACAGGGCGTTCATGCGCTTGAGAGCTTCGCCCGCGCGTTGGAAATTAACACGATCGGCACGTTCAACGTGATCCGGCTGGCCGCGCAGGCGATCGCCAAAGCCGAGCCGAACGAGGAGGGCGAGCGCGGCGTGCTGGTCGCCACGGCTTCGGTCGCCGCCTATGACGGGCAGATCGGGCAGGCGGCCTATTCCGCGTCGAAGGCGGCGGTGGCCGGCATGACGCTGCCGATCGCCCGCGAGCTTGCCCGCGACGGCATCCGCATGATGACGATCGCGCCCGGCATATTCGAGACGCCAATGATGGCGGGATTTTCCGACGAGGTGCGCGCCTCGCTCGGCAAGTCCGTGCCGTTTCCGCCGAGGCTCGGACGGCCGGCGGAATTCGCGCGGCTGGTGCGAGACATCATCGAAAACCCGATGCTGAACGGCGAAGTTATCCGCCTCGACGGGGCGCTCCGGATGGCGCCGCGCTGAACGGCAAATTTTGATCGGTTCTTTGGGAGGAGAAACGAATGACGGATGGACAGAGACTGAGCCTGCATGTGCCCGAGCCCGAAGTGCGGCCGGGCGGCAAGCCGGATTTCTCCAATGTGCCGATCCCCAAGGCCGGCTCGGTGCGACGGCCGGACGTGGATGTCGATCCGAAGGAGATCCGCGACCTCGCCTATTCGATCATCCGCGTGCTCGACCGCGAGGGCGAGGCGGTCGGTCCCTGGGCGGGGTCGCTGACATCAGAGGAACTGATGGAGGGGCTGAAGCACATGATGCTGCTGCGCGTCTTCGATCAGCGCATGCTGATGGCGCAGAGGCAGGGCAAGACATCCTTCTACATGCAGCATCTCGGCGAGGAGGCGGTCTCCTGCGCCTTCCGCAAGGCGCTTCTGCCGGGCGACATGAACTTTCCGACCTATCGGCAGGCAGGTCTCTTGATCGCCGGCGGCTATCCGATGGTCGAGATGATGAACCAGATCTATTCCAACGATGCCGATCCCCTGAAGGGGCGGCAATTGCCGATCATGTATTCGTCGAAGGAATTCGGCTTCTTCACCATCTCCGGCAATCTCGCCACCCAATATGTACAGGCCGTCGGCTGGGCGATGGCGTCGGCGATCAAGAACGATACGAAGATTGCCGCTGCCTGGATCGGCGACGGATCGACGGCCGAGTCGGATTTTCACTCGGCGCTGGTCTTTGCCTCCACCTATCGGGCGCCTGTCGTCCTCAACGTCGTCAACAACCAGTGGGCCATCTCGACCTTCCAGGGCGTTGCCCGCGGCGGATCGGGCACGTTTGCCGCCCGCGGCCTTGGTTACGGCCTGCCGTCGCTGCGCGTTGACGGCAACGACTATCTCGCCGTGCACGCGGTCGCCAAATGGGCGGCGGAGCGGGCTAGGCGCAATATCGGCCCGACGCTGGTCGAATACGTCACCTATCGCGTCGGCGCGCATTCCACGTCCGACGATCCGTCCGCCTATCGCCCGAAGGAGGAGTCGGAGGCGTGGCCGCTCGGCGATCCCGTCATCCGGCTGAAGAACCACCTGATCCGCATCGGCACCTGGAGCGAGGAACGTCACAAGCAGATGGAGGCGGAAATCCGCGACACGGTCGTCGCCGCCCAGAAGGAGGCGGAGCGCCACGGCACGCTGCATTCCGGCGGTAGGCCCTCGATGCGCGACATGTTCGAAGGCGTCTACGCGGAAATGCCGCCGCATCTGAAGCGGCAGCGGCAGCAGGCGGGGGTGTGAGGATGATTGGCGTTTCCATTCAGGTCTGCCCCTCACCTGCCTGCCGGCATCCTCTCCCCGCGCGCGGGGAGAGGAGTCTTTGCCGCAGCGCCGGCGTGCCCCCTTCGCCCCGTTTACGGGGAGAAGGTGCCCGGAGGGCGGATGAGGGGCATGTCCGCAGCGCCAAACTATCCCCGGAGGCCCGCCCATGCCGCGGATGACGATGATCGAGGCGATCCGAAGCGCCATGGATGTCTCCATGGAGCGCGATGGCGATGTGGTCGTGTTCGGCGAGGATGTCGGTTATTTCGGCGGCGTCTTCCGCGGCACCCAGGGGCTGCAGCAGAAATACGGCAAGACGCGCTGCTTCGACGCGCCGATCAACGAATCCGGCATCGTGGGGGCGGCGATCGGCATGGCGGCCTATGGGTTGAAACCCTGTGTCGAGATCCAGTTCGCCGATTACATGTATCCGGCCTATGACCAGCTCACCCAGGAAGCGGCGCGGCTGCGTTATCGCTCCAACGGCGATTTCACCTGCGGCATCACCGTGCGCATGCCGACCGGCGGCGGCATCTTTGGCGGGCAGACGCATAGCCAGAGCCCGGAGGCGCTGTTCACGCATGTCTGCGGCCTGCAGGTCGTGGTGCCCTCCAATCCCTATGACGCCAAGGGCCTGCTGATCGCCTCGATCGAGAACCCGGACCCGGTGATCTTCCTCGAACCGAAGCGGCTCTATAACGGCCCGTTTGATGGCCATCACGATCGGCCGGTGACCTCCTGGGCCGGCCATCCGCTCGGCGAGGTTCCGGCCGAACATTATGTCGTGCCGCTCGGCAAGGCGGTGGTGCGGCGGCCGGGCTCGGCGGTGACAGTGCTTGCCTATGGCACGATGGTGCATGTCGCCGAGGCGACGGCGCAGGAGACCGGCATCGATGCCGAGGTGATCGACCTGCGCACCCTGATGCCGCTCGATCTCGACACGATCGTCACCTCGGTGAAGAAGACCGGGCGATGCATGGTGGTTCACGAGGCGACGCTCACCTCCGGCTTCGGCGCGGAACTGGCGGCTTTGGTACAGGAGCACTGCTTCTACCATCTTGAAGCGCCGGTCATCCGGGTGGCGGGCTGGGACACGCCTTATCCGCATGCGCAGGAATGGGATTATTTTCCGGGGCCGGCCCGTGTCGGCCGGGCGCTGCGCGACATGATGGAGGCCTGAGACATGGCGGAAAAACTCATCAAGCTGCCGGACGTCGGCGAAGGCGTGGCGGAAGCCGAGCTGGTGGAATGGCACGTCAATGTCGGCGACCTAGTGCGCGAGGACATGGTGCTCGCCGCGGTGATGACCGGCAAGGCGACCGTCGAAATTCCGTCGCCGGTTGAAGGCGAGGTGACCTGGCGGCATGGCGAGGTGGGCGACGTGATCGCCACCGGTACCGTCATCCTCAAGATCAGGATCGCCGGTGAGGGGAGCGACGGCGAGGAGCCGCAGGCCGAGAGCGGTGACCGCGGGGAGGAGCCACGGGTTAAACCGGCTGTTTTGCCCGTTGCAGCTCTCGAACAGGCTCTTGAGAAAAAGGTTGAATCTCTTAAACCAAAAGCTGAGATGGCTGCGCCGTCCCCCGTGGCCAAAGCTCCGCCTCATGCCGGCGCGCCCCGCGCCGAAGGTGAAAAACCGCTGGCGCCGCCGGCCGTCCGCCTTCGGGCCAAGGAAGCGGGCATCGACCTCCGGCAGGTGGCGGGCACAGGTCCGGCCGGGCGCATCACCCATGAGGATCTGGATGCGTTCCTGAACAGCCAGGGCGGCGGCGGGGCTGTCGCCGCGGGCCTGCAGCCGAACAAGGCGGTGCAGGAGGTCAAGGTCGTCGGCCTGCGCCGCCGCATCGCCGAAAAGATGGCGCTGTCGAAATCCCGCATCCCCCACATCACCTATGTGGAGGAGATCGACATGACCGCGCTCGAAGAGCTGCGGACCCGCATGAACGGCACCCAGAAGCCCGGCCGGCCGAAACTCACCATCCTGCCCTTCCTGATGCGGGCGATGGTGAAGGCGCTCGGTGAGCAGCCGGGCATCAACGCGCTTTACGACGACGAGGCCGGTATCGTCCGTCAATATGGCGGCGTGCATATCGGCATTGCGGCGCAGACGCCCTCGGGTCTGGTCGTGCCGGTGGTGAAACATGCCGAGGCGCGCGACATTTTCGACTGTGCCCGGGAAGTGGCACGCTTAAGCGATGCGGCCAAAAACGGCACCGCTTTGCGAGAGGAACTATCCGGGTCGACGATCACCATCAGCTCGCTCGGCGCGATGGGCGGCATCGTCTCGACGCCGGTCATCAACCATCCGGAAGTGGCGATCATCGGCGTCAACAAGCTCGCCGTCCGGCCGCATTGGGACGGCACGCAGTTCGTGCCGCGCAAGATGATGAACCTGTCCTCCAGCTTCGATCACCGGGTGGTCGACGGCTGGGATGCCGCCACATTCGTGCAGCGCCTGAAGGCGCTGATGGAAACGCCGGCGCTTATCTTCGTCGAGGAGTGAGGTGAGAGAACAACAATGAAAGAGATCACCTGCAAGCTTCTCGTCATCGGGGCCGGTCCGGGAGGTTATGTCTGCGCCATCCGGGCCGGCCAGCTGGGGGTAGACACCGTCATTGTCGAAATGGCGAAGCCGGGCGGCACCTGCCTCAATATCGGCTGCATTCCCTCCAAGGCGATCATCCACGCCGCAGACGATTTCGCGAAGACCGTCGCGATGGCGGCGGGCCGGAATGCGATGGGTATCAAGGCCGATAACCCGGCCATCGACCTTGCAAAAACCATGGCCTGGAAGGACGGTATTACGGGCCGGCTGACGATGGGTGTGTCGAGCCTTCTCAAAAAGGCCGGCGTCAAGATCGTCGTCGGGCGGGCGAAATTCCGGGACGGCAAGACGGTCGCCGTGGAAACCGAAACCGGGGAGCAGGTCATCCGCGCCGAAAACATCGTCATCGCGACAGGTTCGGCGCCGGTCGAGCTGCCGATGCTGCCATTCGGGGGCAAGGTCATTTCCTCGACCGGCGCGCTGTCGCTGACCGAGGTGCCGGAGAGGCTCGCGGTGGTCGGCGCCGGTTATATCGGCCTTGAACTTGGGCTTGCCTTTGCCAAGCTCGGGTCGAAGGTGACGATCGTCGAAGCGCTCGACCGCATCCTGCCCCTCTACGATACGCAGCTTACCCAGCCCGTCGCCAGGCGGCTCGCGGCTTTGGGTGTCGAGGTTCTGCTCGGCACGAAGGTGAAAGGCCCGTCCTCAAATGGAGAGGCCTTGCTTGCGGAGACCGGCTCCGGCGAGGAAAGGCGTATCGCCGCAGACAGGATTCTCGTTACCGTCGGCCGCAAGCCGGTCACCGAAGGCTGGGGCCGCGAGGAGCTGGAGCTCGACATGGACGGCCGTTTCCTTCGGATTGACGAGCAGTGCCGCACCTCGATGCGTGGCATTTATGCAATCGGCGACGTGACCGGCGAGCCGATGCTGGCGCATCGGGCGATGGCGCAGGGCGAGATGGTGGCGGAGATCATCTCCGGTAAGCGAAGGTCCTGGGACAAGCGCGCCATTCCCGCGGTCTGCTTCACCGATCCGGAGATTGTTTCGGTCGGCATGTCGCCGGACGAAGCGAAGGCTGCGGGACGCGAGATCAAGATCGGCCAGTTCCCGTTTTCCGCCAACGGCCGGGCGATGACGCTGTCGGCGGAGGAAGGTTTCGTGCGGGTGGTGGCGCGGGCCGACAACCATCTTGTGCTGGGCATCCAGGGCGTAGGAGCAGGGATATCCGAACTCTCTGCGGCATTCGGAATCGCCGTCGAGATGGGCGCGCGGCTGGAGGATATTGCAGGCACGATCCATGCGCATCCGACACAGTCGGAGGCGTTCGCCGAGTCGGCGCTCAAGGCGCTGGGGCATGCGCTGCATGTGTGAGCATATGCCGGCAAGTTGCCGTGGACGCGCGGATCACCGCAGGATATTCGTGCCTTGAAGCGGAGGCGGTGATGAAGAGACTGTTTGCGATATGCATCTCGTTGTTGCTTCTGCCGGCTGCCGCGCTTGCCGAAACGCGTTGCGGCTGGCTGATCAATCCGACGCCCCGCAACTGGACGCTGGTCGATGCTCAGAATGAATGGCTGATCATGCTTCAGGGCGGCTATGAAGCCAAGGGCATGGACAAGATCAAGGACATGGCCGAGGGCGAGCATGTCACCATCAACTACAGTCACGGCTATGCCTGCTTCTGCATGAACGTTTCGACCGAGAAGGACGGAATCGTCAGGGAGATTTACTCCACGCGCCAACTGCCCTTGTCGAAATGCCGACGCGATCCGGCACTCAGCGAGCCCAGATGAACGAACACGCCTCTCGGGTGTCCGGCACGGACGGGTTAGGCAACGAGAATGTCCTAGAGTTGCAGCATTGCGTAAGGCCTGCCGGACGGCTTCTCGATATGGGATGCGACGTTATAGACGGGCGCCCCGCCCGGCGTCCGGCCCTCGTAAGTGCCGCGATGCGCGTGGCCATGGACCACGGCTTTCACCGGGAAGCGGTCGATGGTCTCGGCCAGTCTTGACGAGCCGAGGAACGGATAGATCTCCTCCGGCTCGCCGGCCACCGTTTCGCGGATCGGCGCGTAATGCAGCACGACCATCGCCCTTTCGGAGCGCACCTGGCGCAGCGCGTTCTCCAGCCGCATCGTTTCCTCGACGCTCTCCGTGACCATCGCCTTGATCGCCGGCTCGCCGAAGGAGCCGAGCATATGGCGGCCGAAGCCGCCTGCGAAGCCCTTGGCTCCGGCAAAACCGACGCCGTTGATTTCGACCGCCTGGCCTTCCAGAAGATGAATGCCGGCATCCTTCAGAATGTTCGTGACTTCCTCGACGCAGCCGCATTCGTAATCGTGATTGCCGAGCACGCCGACGATCGGGATCGAACAGGCGCGCAAGTCCGAAGCCAAGATTTCCGCCTCCTTGACCTTGCCGAGGTCGGTCAGGTCTCCAGTCAGGACAAGGATGTCTGCTGCCTGGGAAATCTCGGTGAACAGTTCCTTGTAGGACATCGTGCCGTGTTCCTTGACATGCAGGTCGCCCATGGCGGCGATCCTGAGCTTGCCGTTCGCCTTTTCCGTTTCCGCTTTTCTGGTTTCGGTCTTTGCGTCGGTCGTCTTGCTCACGCCAAACCTCCTTCGGCCGTTTCCTCTTCGACGCCGTCGCGAAGGTCGCCTTCGCCGCCAACATCGGCAAAACCCCATTCCTTGACGTCGATCTCGAAATCCACGCGGCTGAACATGCGGCCGCGGCAGATCTTCATCTGCGGCAGCGGGAGTTCGCGCTGCGCCTTCAGGCGGTCGAGCAACTCGTCCAGCAGCCAGTCAGGCACCTTGTCGCGCTCGGTCGGGTAGATCCAGCGGAAGTTCAGGAGGTGGATCAAAAGCACTTCCCAATGCACTTCCATGTGGTTCAGCAGCCGCTCCCAGTCGATCTGGTCGTGGGCGCGCAGGATCATGTGGACGATGTCGCCGCCGTCATAACGGTGGCGAAGCTGCACGAAACATTTCGACCAGATGAGTTCGGTCGGGGCGATGATGCGCACCTTGTGGCCGTTCATGTCGATCTGGCGGGCGTTTTCGAACCAGGCGTCGCTGATCGGCATGGTGCCGTTCGAGGCGGCGAAGATGACGTCGAAGAAATGCCGGCCCTTCTTCACCTTGCCGAGCCAGCGGTCGTCCTCGACTTCGATCTGGTAACCCTTGTCTTTGAAGTGGGCGAGGATGCGGGCGTAATCGCCGGCCTTGCAGAAGATATCGAGATCCTTGGTGGGGCGGGTGATGCCGGTATAGGCGCTGATGGCGAAGGTGCCGGCCAGCAGGAAGGGGATGTGGCACTTGACGAGATCCTCGACCGCCTCGGCGACGAAGGCCTCGGAATCCGCGTCGGCCAGCGTCGGCGCAGCCCTTACCTCCATTCCCGGCATCGTATCGACCGGGTGGGTGGCCTTCTCCCTCGGCAGGTTCTGCGCGGCATTCGCTTCAGCATTCATCGAGGATCTCCGAATTTGAACTCGCGCAGGGGAACACCCGGACATGCCGGGAGGTTCCGTTTCGGGGTGTTTTAGAGAATGCGGGAGGTTTCAGCGTTCGGGATTGTCGGCATTCGCCATCGGGCTGGGACGCCCGTCCGGCTGGTCGCCGTCAACCCGCTGGTCGAGGTCTTCGAGGTCGGTCTCAACCAGGTAGGTATCGCCGGCCCCGAGTCGGGACGCTTCCTTGACCGCGTCCTGATTGGTCTCGTTCGTCTGCGCCTGGAGTGCGTCGTCGGCCCGCTCCCGGTCGCCCCGTTCGACGCGTTCGGATTGATCGGCGGTGTCGGGTTTGCGGTCAGCGTCCATAAGTGTTCCTTTCATCAACTTCGCGCCCGTCGGGAGCGACGGCCTGTCGTTCAGAACACGCCGATGCCGGAGAGGTTCCGTGGGGCAGGGGGAACCAAGCGTTGCCGTGCGGTGTTGACCGCCGGGATAAAACAGGAGGCAGATATGCCAGCGAAATCCAAGGCACAGCAGAAAGCAGCCGGCGCAGCACTCGCCGCCAAACGCGGCGACATCAAGAAGGGCGAACTCAAGGGCGCTTCGAAGGGTATGGAGAAATCCATGAGCGAAAAGCAGCTCGAAGAGTTTGCCTCGACCAAGCGCAAGGGCAAGCCGGATCACGTCGCCCACCACTGACCAGATATCCGATCGGGCTTCCGGTCCGAGACCGGAACTTCGCGGAGAGACGGACGTTCTGCGGGACGTTCGTCTTTTCGTGGAGGAGGAAAGTCATGCCGCCTGAAGAACTCGATACGACCCTGACGGCGCTGCCGCTCAGGATCGGCGTCTATATTCCCGATGATCTGATGGAAGACTGGTTTGCGCCCGGGACCGGCATGAAGCCGGTCAGCGACGCGGCCTTGAAGGCGGCGGAAGCCTATGGACGCCGTTTCGAATGCGAATTTAAATATTACCCGGAGCGGATGGAAGGCGTTTTCTGGAAATGGGTGCCGGCCCTCTAGGCAGCTTTTGAGGCCTCACAGACTTGAAAGTCGATGAGGCGCGCCGCGCCGCTAAGATCGCTCTCCTCGTATCGGGCAAGCGACCGGTCCGCCTATGGGCGCGGCGGCGCCTCATTCAATGACAATCACCCAGGGGCGGCACGTGGCTGAAAACGATCGTACGGCCGCCAGCCCGCTTCGCGAGGTCTGCCATAATACGCAAATGCACGGGAAAACGAAAGGTTCCGCTAAAAATGATTCGGACGGTTATTTTTCGCCCGAATCACCGAAACTCATAGAAATGCCTGGGTTTATGCCAGGTAGCTGTCGCGCAGCGCCTCGAACTTCTGCAGCTGTTCGGGGATCAGTTCGCGTGCGGCATCCCGCTTGACGAAGACCTTGAACATTGCCGAACCCTTGGCATTCATGAACCACACGGAGCAGGAGCGGCGGCCGTGGAAGGCACGGTCGACAAAGGTCACCGACGCGCAGTTGTCCTTCTTGATGTGACCGCCGATCGGGCTGTCGCCGTGGATGTTGAACCAGCCGTGTCCCTCCGAACCCATCGGCAGGCTGCCTTCCGCCTCCAGCACGATGTCTTCGGTATGGACGATGAACAGGACCTCGCCCCAGGTGCTCATCTCGGCCCAGATGTCCGCGAACTTCTCCTTGTCGGCGATGACCGCCGCGCCCCTGGGCAGGATTTCGAGGATCTCGGCAGGCGTCACGTCGGCATTGGCGGCGATCGCCTCGACGACGCCGTCGGGCTTTTCCGCAAGGGCGGCGAGCGCCCGTTCACGACGGTCCGGCTTGATTTCGGAAACGGCGTTCATCACGACCTCAGGCGGCAGCGTCGGCGCGCACGCCGTTCTTGTCTTCGTGGATGATCACTTCGAAACCTTCGAAATGCGGGCCGGAGAGATATTCAACCTTGGCGCGGTTGTTGCCGGCATTCGCATGAGCGGCGCGGAACTGTTCCGACTTCGTCCAGGCCTGGAAGTCCTCGAAGGTTTCCCAGACGGTGTGAGATGCATAGAGAGTGTGGTCCTCAGCCTTAGGGCCCTTGAGCATGTGGAACTCCACATAGCCGGGCAGCTCGGCAAGGCGGCCCTGGCGGCCACGCCAGATGGCTTCGAATGCGTCTTCGTAGCCCGGCACGACGCGGAATCGGTTCATCGCAATATACATGATCAGTCCCTCATTTTAAGTTTCACTTTCGGCTCAAGATATCTGTGGCCGGTCCCCTTGAAAAGCCCAAAAAACTTGCGTAGTCAACTCAAGTTATCGCCGCCGGCTTGGCGGAACCGGGGCATTTTGCGCTTCGGCTTGCGCACAAGGAGCAGAGTATCATGGGGTCTTCCTTCACCTTCAGCGGGCTATTCGCAGCCGTCCTCCTGGGCGCGAGCCTCGCCGCGGGCGTCGCCTCAGCGTCCGACAAGGGCAATCCGGAAGCCAAGCGGATCGTCTCGATCGGAGGCACGATCACCGAGATCCTCTATGCGCTCGGCGCCGAGGACCGGATCGTAGCACGGGACTCGACGAGCTTCTATCCGGATGCGGCGACTTCCAAGCCCGATGTGGGCTATATGCGCGCGCTTTCCGCCGAAGGCATTCTCGGGCAGAAGCCCGATCTGATCCTGATGGAGGAGGGGTCCGGCCCGCCGCCCGTCATCGAAATCCTCAAGGCCAGCGAAGTGCCGATGGTCGTCATCCCGACGCCGCCGAAGGCTGATTTGATCGGCAGGAAGATCCGGGACGTGGGCGCGGCCGTCGGGCTTTCCGACAAGGCCGAGGCGCTCGCCGTGAAGACGGAAGAGGGGCTGAAGAAGCTCGCCGCCGACGTCGCGAAAATTCCCGGGCCGAAGAAGAAGGTCCTGTTCGTGCTCTCGCTTACCAATAATCGCGTCATGGCCGGCGGTGCTGATACCGAGGCGGGCGCGGTGATCGAAATGGCCGGCGGCGTCAATGCCGCGCCGACGATCAACGGCTACAAGCCGCTTGCCGACGAAGGCGTCATCGCCGCCAAGCCGGATGTGGTGCTCTCGATGTCGCGCGGCGACCACGCTCTCACACCGGAGCAGGTTTTTGCCACGCCGTCGATGCAGACCACGCCTGCTGCCGCCAACAAGGCGCTTGTCACCATGGACGGGCTGCTGCTGCTCGGTTTCGGGCCGCGCACGCCGGACGCCGCTCGCTCGCTCGCCGCACAAATCTATCCGGGAGCGATCAACTGATGATGAAGGCGCTGGCGATGCCGTTCCGGCCGGCGGAGGATGGAGACCGGACCCGCAAGGGTATCGTCGTACTGCTCCTGCTGGCGGCGGCGTTGTTTGTCGCCTGCCTGCTTTCGCTCGGTATCGGCCCGACCGGCGTCGATCTGCATGATCTCTGGATCTATGCGACCGGCAGTGGCGCGAGCCTCTCGACCCAGGAACGGGTGATCCTCGAGGCGGTCCGCCTGCCGCGCACCGCGCTCGGCCTTCTGGTCGGCGCCGGGCTCGCCGTCTCCGGTGCGATGATGCAGGGCCTGTTCCGCAACCCGCTCGCCGATCCCGGCATCGTGGGCGTCACCTCCGGCGCGGGCCTTGCCGCAGTCGCGGCCATCGTGCTCGGCAACGGCATCCTGGCGCCTGTCGCCATGGTTCTCGGCAACCAGTTCCTGCCGCTGATGGCCTTCTTCGGCGGGCTGTTCAACACCTGGATGCTCTACCTTATCGCCACCCGCGACGGGCGGACGTCGACGACGACGCTGATCCTTTCGGGTATCGCGATCGGCGCGCTGTCGGCGGCCCTGATGGGCCTGATGATCGTGATGGCCGACGACCGACAGCTGCGGGACATCACGTTCTGGAGCCTCGGCTCGCTCGGGGGCGCGACGTTCGGGCGCGTGTTTTCCATCCTCCCCTTCATCGGCGCGGTGATCGTCATCATCCCCTTCGTGGCGCGCGGGCTCGACGCGCTGGTGCTCGGCGATGCCGCCGCCTTCCATATGGGCATACCGGTTCAGAGGCTGAAGAAGATCGTCATCGTCGCGGTCGCCGCCGCCTGCGGCTCCACCGTAGCGGTTGCCGGTTCGATCGGTTTCGTCGGCATCGTCGTGCCGCATCTGCTGCGCCTCGTCATGGGGCCGTCGCACCGCTTCCTGCTGCCGGGCTCGGCGCTCGGGGGAGGAGCTTTGCTTCTGATCGCCGACTGTGTCGCGCGTACCGTGGCCGCTCCGGCGGAACTGCCGATCGGCGTCGTCACCGCCCTGTTCGGCGCGCCGGTCTTCCTTTTCCTGCTGCTCGGCAAGAACGGCATCACCATGCGGGACATGCCATGATTTCAGCCGAAAACGTCACCGTCACCCGCGCCGGCCGCAAGCTCATCGACAATGTCGGGCTCGATCTCGAACCGGGCCGGTTCACCGTCGTCATCGGTCCGAACGGTGCCGGCAAGTCGACGCTGATGAAAGTGATCTCCGGCGAAATGAAGCCGGATACCGGTTTCGTCAGCTATCACGGCGCCAGCGTCGATCTCTGCCAGCCGGTCGATCTCGCCAGGCGCCGGGCGGTTCTGCCGCAGGCGACGCAGCTCGCCTTCCCCTTTACCGCGCTCGAAATCGTCCGCATGGGAGCGGTGGCGCAAGGGGCGCTCAACCCGACCGAACAGGCCCGCCAGGCACTTTCCCGCGTGGGCTTGCGCGGATTCGAAAGCCGGCCGTATCCGTCGCTGTCGGGCGGTGAGCAACAGCGGGTGCAGTTCGCCCGCGCCCTCGCGCAGGTGCCGCAGCCGGTCGCCGACGGCGTGCCGCGCGCGCTGTTCCTCGACGAACCGACCGCCAGCCTCGACCTCGGCCACCAGATCTCGGTGCTGGAAATCGCCCGCGATTTCGCCGATGCGGGCGGCATCGTGCTCGCCATCCTGCACGACCTCAACCTTGCGGCCGAATTCGCCGACCACCTCGTGGTGCTGAACCATGGCCGGGTGGTGGCGGAAGGCGCCTGCCTGGAAACGGTGAACGACGAGATCATCGCCAGCGTCTACGGCATCGCCGGCGCCGTCGGCCGCATTCCGGCGGCCCATATCCCGTACGTCCTGCCGCAATCGCGACACCGCTGAACGGTTAGATGGTCACGTATCCGGCCGGGTGACGATGAAGGTCGCCGAGCCGAGCATGACGGCTGCCACCAGCACCGCCCGCCACAGCGGCGGCGAGGTGCCGAACAGGAAGACCGCATAACTCAGGGCCATGAGGGAGATCGCCGCGATCTTCGCCTTGCGGGCGATCGCGCCCTTTTCCCGCCAGTTGCGCAAGGACGGCCCGAATTTCGGATGCTCGAGCAGCCAGGTTTCCAGTCGCGGCGAGGAGCGTGCAAAACAGCCGACGGCCAGAAGCAGGAATGGCGTAGTGGGCAGGACAGGCAGGAAAGCCCCGACAATGCCGATCGCTACGAACAGCCACCCGAGGGCGAGAAAGAGGAGACGCATGAAATGACCTATGGGATATCCTGAGTAGAATAGACAAGTTCGGGAGCAACGTCTTCATCCAAATTTCTCGTGGTCGTTCGCCCTTCCCATTTAAGCGCCGCCGGTTATAGTGCCGCCGGCTTCAATAACCGCAGGGAAAATGATGTCGCAACAGAAAGTGCTCGTCGTCGGCGGGGCCGGTTATATCGGTTCCCATACGTGCCTGGTGCTCGCCGAGCGGGGTTATCACCCGATCGTTTTCGACAATCTCTCCAACGGACACGCGGAATTCGTGCGCTGGGGTGAGCTGGAACAGGGCGATATCCGCGACCGCGCCCGGCTCGACGAAGTCTTCGCCAAGCACAAGCCCGATGCCGTGCTGCATTTCGCGGCGCTGATCGAGGTGGGGGAATCGGTCAAGAACCCGGTCGCCTTCTACGACAACAATGTCATCGGGGCGCTGACCCTGCTGTCGGCGGCGATCGATGCGGGCGTCAAGGCCTTCGTGTTCTCCTCGACCTGCGCGACCTATGGACTGCCGGACCGTGTGCCGATGGACGAGACGCACAAACAGGCGCCGATCAATCCCTATGGCCGCACCAAGTTCATCATTGAGCAGGCGCTGAAGGATTACGGGACCTACAAGGACCTGAAGTCGGTGATGCTGCGTTACTTCAATGCCGCGGGCGCTGATTTCAAGGGCCGGATCGGCGAATGGCATACGCCGGAAACCCACGCCATTCCGCTCGCCATCGAAGCGGCGCTTGGCCGCCGCCAGGGTTTCAAGGTGTTCGGCGACGACTACGACACCCGCGACGGCACCTGCGTGCGCGACTATATCCATGTGCTTGATCTCGCCGATGCGCATGTGCGGGCGGTCGATTACCTGCTTGGCGGCGGCGAGACGGTCGAACTCAACCTTGGGACCGGCACCGGCACGACCGTGAAGGAACTGCTTGCCGCGATTTCCGAAGTCTCCGGCAAACCCTTTCCCGTGGAATATGTCGGCCGGCGCGAAGGTGATTCCACATCGCTGGTTGCCAATAACGACAAGGCGCGGACGGTTCTCGGCTGGGAGCCGAAATACGGGCTGAACGATATCATCCGTTCCGCCTGGGATTGGCACTCGCGCTCGAACCACCACGTCATCTGAGGACAGGACATGGCCGAAGCCGAGGTCAAGCTCGAGGAAAGCTGGAAACATGTTCTCGGACCGGAGTTTTCCGATCCCTACATGCATGAGCTGAAGCGTTTCCTCGTTGCCGAAAAGGAAGCGGGCAAGCGCATCTTCCCGAAGGGTTCGGAATATTTTCGCGCGCTTGACCTCACGCCGCTCGACGAGGTGAAGGTCGTCATCCTCGGCCAGGATCCGTATCACGGTTTCGGACAGGCGCATGGTTTGTGCTTTTCCGTGAAGCCCGGCGTGCGCATTCCGCCATCGCTCGTCAATATCTACAAGGAGATGGAGACGGATCTCGGCATTCCGCCGGCCAGGCACGGCTTCCTCGAGCATTGGGCGGAGCAGGGCGTGCTCCTGCTCAACAGCGTGCTGACGGTGGAGGAGAGCCAGGCGGCCTCCCACCAGGGCAAAGGCTGGGAGCGTTTTACCGATGCGGTGATCCGCGCGGTCAACGACGAGTGCGATGGCATCGTCTTCATTCTCTGGGGTTCCTATGCCCAGAAGAAGGCGGCTTTCGTCGATCAGCAGCGCCATCTGGTGGTGCGCTCGGCGCATCCGTCGCCGCTTTCGGCCCATAACGGGTTTCTGGGCTCTCGCCCCTTCTCGAAAGCGAATGCCTATCTGCAGTCGATCGGCAAGGATCCGGTCGATTGGCGCCTGCCGGAACAAGTCTAATTCTGTGAACGATTAACCAATGCTTGTCTACGCACGGTGAACAATGCGTTCGGATCGTCGCGTCTATCCAATTGCCGGTCGTTCCACCATCTTTACCCCAGAAAGCGGGCCGCACAGGCGGCTCCCAAGACAAGGGGTTTAAAAATGCTCGACCAGATCAAAGGCCTCCACCACGTCACGTCGATGGCCGCCAGCGCCAGCACCAACAACAAGTTCTTCACCGATACGCTCGGTCTTCGCCGCGTCAAGAAGACCGTCAACTTCGACGCTCCGGATGTCTACCATCTCTATTACGGCGATGAAGTCGGCTCGCCCGGCTCTGTCATGACCTATTTCCCGTTCCCGCATATCGCCCGTGGCCGCCAGGGCACTGGCGAAGTGGGCACGACGCTGTTCTCGGTTCCGGAAGGCTCGTTCGGTTTTTGGACCGATCGCCTGACGAAGGCCGGCGCCGAAGGCATCAAGGCCGATACCGCATTCGGTGAAAACCGCCTGCATTTCGCCGGCCCCGATGGCGACGGTTTTGCGCTCGTCGAAGTCAAGGACGATGCCCGCAAGCAGTTCATCGGCAATGGTATTTCCGAAGATCATGCGATCCGCGGCTTCCATTCCGCTTCGCTGCGTCTGCGCGATGAAGGCGCCACCGCCGAGCTGCTGAAGTTCATGGGCTATCAGCAGGTCGACAGCCAGGACGGCGTGCTCAGGCTCGCCATGCCGGGCGGCAACGGTGCCGATGTCATCGACATCGAAACCATGCCGAACATTGCCCGCGCCAATCTCGGCGCCGGCTCGGTCCACCACATCGCCTTTGCCGTCGAGAACCGCGCAACGCAGCTCGAAGTCCGCAAGGCGCTGATGGATACCGGTTACCAGGTCACGCCGGTCATCGACCGCGATTATTTCTGGGCGATCTATTTCCGCACGCCGGGCGGCGTTCTGTTCGAAATCGCCACCAACGAACCCGGTTTCGACCGCGACGAGGATACCGCCCATCTCGGTGAAGCTCTGAAGCTGCCCACGCAGCACGAGCACCTGAGGAAGGTTCTCGAACAGCATCTCGAACCGATCGGCGCCTAACGGCTGCAGTGATCAAGGAGAAAAACAATGAGTTACGACAGTTATGTGCACCGGGCGCGTCCCGGTGCACCCGGTGCGCCGATCCTGTTCGTCTTTCACGGCACCGGCGGCGACGAGAACCAGTTCTTCGATTTCGGCGGCCGGCTGTTGCCGGGCGCCACGGTGATCTCGCCGCGCGGCGACATTTCCGAACACGGTGCGGCGCGCTTCTTCCGGCGCAAGGCGGAAGGCGTCTACGATTGCGAGGATCTTGCCCGGGCGACCGAGCGGATGAGCGAATTCGTCGCCGCCAACCGCGAGCGTTACGAATCCTCGACCGTGCTTGGCCTCGGTTTCTCGAACGGCGCGAACATTCTCGCCAATATCATGATCGAGAAGCCGGGCCTGTTCGATGCGGGCGTATTGATGCATCCGCTGATCCCGTTCGCGCCGAAGGACCGCAAGCGCCAGGACACGGCCCATGTGCTGATCACGGCCGGCCAGCATGACCCGATCAGTTCCGTGGAGCAGACCACGGCCCTTGCCGATTATTTCAGGGCGCAGGGGGATGCGGTGACGCTGGAATGGCATGGCGGCGGGCATGAGATCCGTCCCAACGAGATCGAAGCCGCCAAGAAGTTCTTCGCGCCCTATGGCGCTTGACGCTCAAAAGGAAAATGCCCGGCTCCTCGATCAAGGGCCGGGCGTTTCTGTTCCATATTGGCCGGTTTCCTATTGGCGGGCGGTCGCCGTGCCGAACACTTTTGTCAAAGCCGGCTTTGCTTCGGAAGTTTTCTCCTCCGCCTCGTCGTCGCTGCTTTCCTCGCCCTTGCGGAAATAGTTGGCGACCGTCTGCGTGTGCCACTGCAGCAGCTCGTAACAGTAGGTCATCTCACGATTCTCCGCCGACCAGTAGGCGTTCGGCTCCCCGCACTCGGCGGCGGTCAGCTTGATGCCGTCCTTCAACGCGTAGAGATTGGCCATCAGCGTTGCGACGTTGTCGAGAAGCTTGGCCTTCCTTGCGGCGTCGGCATAGTCCTTGAGGTCCCTTGATTTGGGAGACCGATAGTCGATGACGAATTTCGTCTTCTTGTCGCCGCTCTGCATATGCGGCTTCAGAAGGCCGAACCAGCTGTCGCGGGCCTTCTGGTATTCGCCTACGCATTCCTCGCGGCGGCTTTTCGGCATTTCCAGGTCGTCGGCGGATTCCTTGAATTTTCCGGCATCCTTGCCGACCATCAGGCAGACCATGTTGAAGGCGCGCTGGCGGTCGAGGGCGTGGGCGCCCCAGAGCTCCTGCTCTTCCTCCGCCTCCTCGCTTGCTTCCGCCGAGAACGTCCAGCCGTCGACGGAGTCGATGAGGGCGGTGTTGAACGCGTCCTTGTTCGGCGCCAGCAGCAGCAGGGTGGAGAGCGTGTCCACCGCGTCCTCCTCGCGGCCGAGAACCGGCAGGTCGAACTCCGAGACCAGCATGTGACCGGCTTCGTGCAGCAGGAAGAACATCGAGTTGCCGAGGCTGAACTCGGTCGTGTCGTCGACCTGCTGGCTGGTCAGGTCGTGGAGGTCCTGCTCCAGGGTCGTCGCGCCGGCATCGGTGGCGCAGAAGGGCAGGAGCCCGGCAAGGGCGATGGAAAGGAGAGTGCGTCGCATCCGGCCTGTCTGCCTTTTTGAACTCGATGTTGACCTGTCGCGTTCGAGATCCAGCTGCCGCCGAGCTTCTCTGGTCGTCGCGATATGATCTACTCACTACCAGCAAGCTTTTAAGGCCGGGTGAAACAGTATTGTTGCTGATCTATTTCGACGGGTTTCGCGAATACCCAAGGCTTGTCGGAATTCCTCGGTCCTCGTCTGTCGCGCGATGCCCGCGAAACCGGTTCGGGCGATTGCACACGCAAGCGTGATGGCCCAAGTGACAGAACGTCGCGGGTGGCGCGGTTGTTAACGGGCGACCGAATATATACATGCTTACCATCAGCACGCTAGTTTTTCAGCCATGCCCAACAACACCCCGACCCTCGGTTTTCTTTTGAACGACGTTGCCCGCCTGTTTCGAAAGCGCTTCGAACAGCGCGCGAAGCATATCGGCCTGACGCGCGCCCAGTGGCAGACGATCGCCTATCTCGCCCGCTGCGAAGGCATTCACCAGAAGGCGCTCGCGGAGCTTCTGGAAATCTCGCCGATCTCGCTGATGCGGGTGCTCGACAATCTTGCGGAACGCGGCCTCATCGAGCGCCGGCCGCACGAGACCGACCGGCGGATCACGCTGCTCTACACGACCGAAAGCTCGAGAGCCCTTCTCGACGATGGTCGCAAGTTCGGCGATGCGACGCGCAAGGATGCGCTCGAAAATATCTCGGACGCCGATCGCGCCCGCCTCTTTGAAATACTCGAACACATGAAATCCAACCTCGTAACGGCCTGCCGCACACCGGCCGACAAAGCTTAAAGAAGTCCTCCCATGACCGAGACCTCCGCCCGTTCGCCCGAGACCAGCAATGTCACCGTTCTCGAAACGCCCGCTCCGGTAGCGCCCGAGCACGGCAAGGCGCGCAAGCGACGCAGCCTGACGCGGCCGGTGCTCTTTGCGCTGCTGCCGGTCGCTCTGGTCGTCGGCGGTTATTATTACGTCGAGGGCGGCCAGATCATGTCGACCGACAATGCCTATCTGCAGGCGGACATGATCGGCGTTTCGACAGATGTCGCCGGCACGGTCGCATCCGTAGATGTGCGCGAGAACCAGGAAGTCAGCCGGGGCCAGGTTCTCTTCACGCTGAAACCGGACAGTTTCCGCATCGCGCTCGACGGCGCCAAGGCGAAACTCGGTGCTGCCCGCAACCAGCTCCTCAACCTGCAGGCCTCCTATAGGGAAACGCTCGCCCAGATCGCCCAGGCTGAAGCCGACATTCCCTATTACCAGACCGTGCTCGAACGCCAGCAGCGCCTGATATCCGGTTCGGCGGCGTCGCAGACGGCTTATGACGACGCCAAGCACAATCTTGATGCCGCCCAGCAGAAGGTCGCGGTCGCCAAGGCGCAGGCCGACGCGACGCTTGCCCAGCTCGGCGGCAATGCTGACCAGCCGATCGAGCAGAACCCGCTCTATCTCCAGGCCCAGTCTGCGGTCGACGACGCGCAGCGGCAGTTCGACGATACGGTGGTGCGGGCGCCTTTCGACGGCATCGTCACCAATGTCAGTGCGCTCCAGGTCGGTAGCTATCTGGAAGCGGCCCAGCAGGGCTTTTCGCTGGTCTCGACGAAGAACATGTGGATCGCCGCCAACCCGAAGGAAACGGAGCTGACCTATATCAAGCCCGGCCAGCCGGTGACGATCAGCGTCGATACCTATCCGGGTATCCAGTGGACGGGCAAGGTCGCAAGCGTCAGCCCGGCCTCCGGCTCCAGCTTCGCGCTGCTCCCGGCGCAGAACACGTCCGGCAACTGGGTCAAGGTCGTGCAGCGCATCCCGATGCGGGTTTCGATCGACGACACGGCCGGCAAGCCGCCGCTTCGTGCCGGCATGAGCACCGTGGTCGATGTCGATACCGGTCACAAGCGCGGCCTGCCGGAATTCGCCCAGAAGCTTCTCGATCATTCCTCGGCCTACGCTCATGAGTAGCGTGGCTTCACCCGCAGCGTCAGCTGTGGTGGCCAATCGCGGCGCGATCACCGCCTGCGTCATCCTGGCGGTCATCATGCAGGCGCTCGACACGACGATCGCCAACGTCGCGCTGCCCTATATCCAGGGCAGCGTTTCGGCTTCCGCCGACCAGATCAACTGGGTGCTGACCTCCTATATCGTCGCTGCCGCAATCATGACGCCGCCGTCCGGCTTCCTCGCCGCCAAGTTCGGCCGCAAGCGGGTGCTGCTCGTCGCCATCTTCGGCTTCGTCGCCGCGTCCGTCCTTTGCGGGCTCGCCCAGTCGTTGCCGCAGATCGTCGGCTTCCGCCTGCTGCAGGGGTTTTTCGGCGCGGCGCTCGTGCCGCTGTCGCAGGGCATCCTTCTCGACATCTATTCGGTGGAGGAGCGCGGTTCGGCGATGGCGCTGTTCGGTGTTTCGGTCATGGTCGGGCCGGTGCTCGGCCCGGTCATCGGCGGCTGGCTTACCGACAATATCAGCTGGCGCTGGGTCTTCTACATCAACGTGCCGATCGGCATCCTTGCCCTGATGGGCATCAGCGTCTTTGTGAAAGAGACGAAGATCGACGCGCAGGCGAAGCTGGACTGGTTCGGCTTCGGCATGCTCAGTATCGCGATCGCCTCGCTGCAGCTCTTCCTCGACCGCGGCCAGCAGCTCGACTGGTTCTCGTCGAGCGAGATCGTGATCGAGGCCATGGTCTGCGCGGCTGCCTTCTACCTGCTGCTCGTCCACACGTTCACGACGGAAAAGTCGTTCATCAATCCACGCCTGTTCCTCGACCAGAATTTTACGGTCAGCATGATCTTCATCTTCGTGATCGGGGTGACCTATCTCGCCTCGCTCGCGCTGATGACGCCCTATCTGCAGTCGCTGATGGGTTATCCGGTAATCACCGCCGGCATCGTCATGGGACCGCGCGGCCTCGGCACGATGGTGTGCATGTTCGTGGTCGGACGGCTGATCGGCAAGGTGGACACGCGCATCCTGCTCTTCCTCGGCCTCGCGATCACCGCCTGGGCGATGTATGCGATGATCGGCTGGACGCCTGACGTCTCGCAATGGACGATCGTCTATGTCGGCTTCATCCAGGGCGCCGGCCTCGGCTTTCTGTTCGTGCCGCTGACGACAATCGCCTTCGCGACGCTGCCGGCGCATATGCGCGGCGACGGGACCGGTCTCTACAATCTGTCGCGCAATATCGGTTCCAGCGTCGGGATCGCCGTCGTCTCGGCGCTTTTGGTGGAAAACGTCCAGCGCAACCATGCGGACCTCGTCAGCTATGTGACGCCGTTCAACCATGCCTTCCAGACCAAGGCGGCGGCGGGTCTCGACCCGACGACGGTCGCAGGGGCCTCCGCGCTCGACGGCATCATCACGCTGCAATCGACGATCATCGCCTATATGGACGATTTCAAGCTGCTGATGATCATGTCGCTCGCGGTGATGCCGCTGCTGCTCGTGCTGCGCAAACCTGCCAAGGCGCCGGCCGTCGATCACAGTGTGGCGGTGGAATGATCGGCCTTCCGGGGCCTGAAGTTGCCCCTCATCCGCCTGCCGGCACCTTCTCCCCGTTCTGACGGGGAGAAGGACGCAAGCCGCGTGTTCCCCGTCACTCTGGATCTGGGTTTCTGCCGGGCGAGCGGGTGCGGCACATCCCTTCTCCCCGTCAAGACGGGGAGAAGGTGGCGGCAGCCGGATGAGGGGCAAACTCCACATGCAAACGCCTCCTTCGGACTTGCGAGGGGCATGGCGATGGCCGATAGTGGCCCGACCACGTCTCTGGCAGCCCGGAGGTTCCCCATGAGCAACCATCTGAAATTCTTCATCGACGGCGCCTGGGTGGAGCCGGCCATTCCGGTCGCGCTCGACGTCATCGATCCATCCACCGAAGAGGCCTATACGCGGATCGCGCTCGGCTCTGCGGCGGATGTGGACAAGGCCGTCGCCGCCGCCAAAGCCGCGTTCCCTGCGTTCTCGCAATGGTCGAAGGAGGAGCGGCTGGCGCTGCTGCGCCGCATCCTTGCCGAATACGACAAGCGCTACGAAGATATCGCCCAGGCCGTCTCCCAGGAAATGGGCGCGCCGATCGGCTTTGCCCGCGATGCGCAGGCCGCTGCCGGGCAGGGGCATCTCAAGGCGACGATCGAGGCGTTCGAAGCCTACGAATTCACCGAGACGCGCGGTACGACGACGATCGTGAAAGAGCCGATCGGCGTCTGCGCGCTGATCACCCCGTGGAACTGGCCGCTCAACCAGATCGTCTGCAAGGTGGCGCCGGCGATTGCCGCCGGCTGCACAATGGTGCTCAAACCTTCCGAGATCGCGCCGATTTCCGGCATCATCTTCGCCGAGGTGATGGAAGCCGCCGGCACGCCGAAGGGCGTTTTCAACCTCGTCAACGGCACCGGCCCGGATGTGGGGCAGGTGATGGCCGGCCATCCGGATGTCGACATGGTTTCCTTCACCGGCTCGACCCGCGCCGGTGTGATCGTCGCCAAGACCGCTGCCGATACGGTGAAGCGGGTGGCGCAGGAGCTCGGCGGCAAGTCGCCCAACATCATCCTCAACGACGCCGAGTTCGAAAAGGCGGTGGCGGACGGCGTGACGGCCTGTTTCGGCAATTCCGGCCAGTCCTGCGATGCGCCGACCCGCATGCTGGTGCCGGCCAAGCGCCATGACGAGGCGCTTCAGGTCGCCAAGGCGGCTGCTGAAAAGCTCAAGACCGGGGATCCGCGCGCCGAAGGCACCGATCTCGGCCCGGTGGTCAGCAAGACGCAGTTCGACAAGATCCAGCGGCTGATCGAGGCGGGGATCGCCGAGGGGGCGACGCTGGTCACCGGCGGTCCGGGCCGCCCGGAAAATCTCAATCGCGGCTATTACATCCGCCCGACCGTGTTCGGAAACGTCACCAACGACATGACCGTCGCCCGCGAAGAAATCTTCGGGCCGGTCCTGTCGATCCTCTCCTACGAGACGGAGGAACAGGCGATCGAGATCGCCAACGACACGCCCTATGGTCTTGCGGCCTATGTCCAGTCGGGCGACCTCGCCCACGCCCGCAAGGTTGCGGCGCGGCTGAGGGCAGGCTCGGTGTTCATCAACTATCCCGAATGGGACCTCTTCGCGCCCTTCGGCGGCTTCAAGCAATCCGGCAACGGCCGCGAATATGCCGACTGGGCCATTCACGATTTTCTCGAAATCAAGGGTATCGTCGGTTATGGTGTTTGAGACCTTCAATCCACCGTCCGTCCGAAAGCCTTTCGGCGGTTACAATCACGGCCTGCTGGTGCCGCCGGGCGCCAGCCTGCTCGTCACTTCAGGCCAGCTCGGCATCTCGCCCGAAGACAGGATCCCGCCTGACGTGGCGGGACAGGCCGAGCTCTGCTTCAAGGCGATCGGCGCGATCCTCGAAGAGGCGGGCATGACCTATGCGGATGTCATCCGCATTTCCGGCTTCGTCACCAGCCGCGAGGATTTTCCGGCCTACATGGCGGTGCGCGACCGATACACGCTCGACCCTAAACCGGTCTCGACCCTGATCGTCGTCGGCGGCTTTACCCGTGCCGAATTCCTGGTCGAAGTGGAAGTGACGGCGGCGAAGGTATTTTGAAGCAACGCCGAATAACGGTGCCTTTCCGGCGGGCCTGCCGCGGGGAGGGACCGCGATTGTTCAGTCTTTATTGATCACGCGGTCGTTTTGTTGCAGCGTATCGCTACCGTATTCGTGACTTGCCAAGAATATCGCCCTCGATTTTAAATATTCCTTGAGCTGATTGGGGTATCGATCTGCTCCAGGGTTTTATCGGGGGTTTTCTATGCGTCGTATCGTAATGGGAGCCATGGCGCTCTTCTGTGCGCAATTTTTCGCACCTGCTGCTTTTTCCGCAAGTCTCGTCGCCAGCGTCAGCCTGTCGTCTCAAACCATGACCGTCGAGCAGGATGGCGTCGTGGTTTACGAATGGAAGGTTTCGACCGCGCGGCCCGGCTATTCGACGCCGACCGGAAGCTGGGGCGCCAAGTGGCTGTCCCGGGACCACCGTTCGCGCAAATACGATGATGCGCCGATGCCGTATGCGGTATTCTACAATGGCGGCTACGCCGTCCATGCGACTTTCGAGACGAAACGGCTCGGGCGTCCCGCCTCGCATGGCTGCATCCGGCTGCATCCTCAAAATGCAGCGACGTTCTTCGCGCTCGCCAGCCAGTACGGCTTGTCGAACACGCGCATCGTCGTCAGCCGTTAGCGCCAAGGCTCAGTAGCCGCAGCTTCTCAACTGCGCTTCATACTTGGAGGCCATACCGGCGGATTTTTGCGCGGTCTGCTTGACGCCGTTGCCGAATTCGCCCCGCGCATATCCCGCCTGGCCGGTATAATAGGCGAGGTAGAGGTTGTAGCTGTCGGTGAGCGGAATGCCGTTCTTGAGATGGCTGCGGTTGTGATACCAGCCGACGAAATGGACCGCATCGCCGAAATCGGTGCGGCTGGCGTTCCAGCGGCCGGTGTCCTTCTTGTAGGTCAGCCAGGTTCCGTCGAGCGCCTGGGCGTAGCCATAGGCCGTCGACGGACGCGTCCACGGGATGAAGCCGAGCAGTTTGGTGCGGGGCGGCCGGGCATAGGGCTGGAAGCCGGATTCGACATAGATCGTCGCCATCAGGATCGGCACGGGCACGCCGAATTCCCGTTCCGCGGCCTTGGCGTCGCGTGCCCAGTTGTTGAACAGCCCGTCGCGCTGCTCGAAGATCGCGCAGGCATTGGTGATCCGGCTCGGCGCGGAAGCGCATGCAGATAGCGACAGAGCCATGAGGGCGATGAAAAACGCAATACGCATCGCTTAATCTCTCGGTTTCCAGAGATTAATAACCGGTAAAATTTAAGGAAAAGTTTAGTGGCCGGGGTGAGATGTCGGTGACGCAGAATAAGCGCGCCCGGCAAGCATATTGCGCACGATGACGGCGAGCGCGGTCGTTGCCGCGATGCCTTCGAGCCCGAGCCCGATTGCCGGCGCAAGCAGCGTCAGGACGGCAAACACCGCGAGCGTGTAGCGCGCCGGGCCGATGCAGACATAACGGTCGCGCACGAACCACAGGCTCGCCAGGTAGATCGCCACGGGGATCGCCACCGCATAATCGCCGACCAGGATGGAGACTTCGGAATGGTGGGTGATGATGTCGACGAGCACGGCAAAACCGGCACCGACCGCCGCGCCCGAGGTGAAGATGAAGAAATGGCCGTAACCCCACAGAAGCGAACGTCTCAGGTGATGGCTATTCAGTTGTTCCTCACGGGCGAAATAGACCCACCACAGCGAAAAGACGATGACCAGCGCCGACAGTGCGGTGTGGACGAGCATGATGTTGACCTCGCCGGCGAACTGGCGAAGCGCGGTCGAACCGGCAAGCAGGGTCTCGCCGAGCACGATGATGTTGAGCAGGCCGTAACGCTCGACGATGTGGTGACGGTGCCAGGGCGTGTTGGCGGTCAGCCGTTCCGCGACCGCCGGCACCGCCAGTTCCAGCAATACCGCGATCGCCCAGAGAAGATACGATACGCCGAAAGTGAGGGGTTGCAGGAAGAGGAAGCTCAGCCAGAGAAGCTGGACGAGGAAGATCCCGATCGCATAACCGAGCGCGGTCGGGCGGCAGCCCGGATCGTGATAGGCCGCCCGCAGCCACAGGATGATCATGGCGATGCGCATGATGGCGTAACCGTAGATCACCAGGGTGAAATCCGGCGCCTCGGTGAAGAGCGCCGGAATGCCGGCGGCAATCGTCAGCGAGCCGCCCATCAGCACCATGGTCAGCAGCCTGTAGACGACGTCGTCATTGTCATAGGCTGAGGAAAACCAGGTGAAGTTCATCCAGGCCCACCAGATGGCGAAGAAGGCCATGACGAAGGTCATCACCCCTTGGACCGCATGATTTCCCGCAACCGCATGATGCAGGCCCGCCGCCGCTGACGCGATCGCGATCACCGACACGAGGTCGAACAAAAGTTCGAGCGGGGTTGCGACCCGGTGGTGTTCGTTCGGATCACGGGGGTGCAAGGGACGCAGGATGCTGGCGAGCGGTGAAACCTGGTTCGTCATCGTCTATCTGCCCCTGAACATGAAGATTCGCAATGCGGGGAAATAGCGCAAAAAAGCGGCTTCAAGTAAAGGGTGTAGGGGTGGCGATGATCGGGGCTTTCGGCAGATGCGTGAGGTTCTCAAAACGGACAGGCTGATCTTGAGGGAGATCATCACGGCTGATCTGCGGGTCCTCTATCGCATCTTCGGAGACGCCGAGAGCATGCGCTTCTATCCGCGCCCCAAGAGCTTCGAAGAGACCGAAGCCTGGTTCGAAAAGCTTGCCTTCCGAAGTTATGCGGAAAACGGTTTCGGGCTTTGGGCTGTCGCTGAAAAGGCGACCGGCGAGTTGATCGGTGATTGCGGCATTACCCTGCAGCCGACTCCGAAGGGCCTGGAGCCGGAGATCGGCTATCATTTCCGGCGTGAGTGGCTCGGCCGCGGTTATGCCGTCGAGGCGGCCGCGGCCTGCCGCGAATTTGCTCTCGGCAGTTTCGGTTTCGAGCGGATCGTCTCGATCGTGAGCCCGGAAAATGTTCCCTCGCTTCGCGTTGCCGCGAGAATCCATCAGCGATGGGAAACCTACCGGACGATCACCGCGGCCGGGGTGGAGGTGGATCGGTTCCTGTTCATATCCGAGCGCGGCGTTGGTGAGCCGACCGGTTCCGTGTCGAACGCCGAGACCCGCGCGGCGATGGTGGAGGCCGATGCCCTGCTATTGACGCGCCGCCGCGAGATGGGGAGCTAGAACCGCTCCATCTCCCGCTTCACCCTGTCCAGAAACGCCGCACGCGTCTGCGGTGTGCAGTTGTTCATGTCGTAATGGGCCAGAAACTTCACCGGCCTTGCCGGGTTGGTCTGCACCCGCAGCACCCGTTTCGACAGTTTGCGCGGCGGATCGCCGGCGAGGAAGGCGCGCCAGCGGGTGGCGCCGTAGGTGGTCACCACCGCGACCTTGTCGATATGCAGTTTTCGCGTCAGCCTGCCGTCCTTCAGCTCGAAGGTGATGCCCGGCAGCCAGACGCGGTCGAAATAACCCTTCAGCATGGCCGGCCAGCCGAAATTCCAGACCGGCGTGACGATCACCAGCCCTTCGGCCGCCTGCAGGCGGTCGACATAGGGTTTCACCAGCGAAAGGTTGTTCGGATAGTCGTGGTAGGTCATCCGGTCATGGCGGGACATGACCGGATCGAAACCTTCGGCATAGAGGTTGCAGTCATCCACCTCGTGCCCGCCCTTGGTCAGGCTTTCGCGCACCTGCCTGTACAGGGCCGCGCCATAACTTTCTTCGACCGGATGCGAATGGATGAGCAGGACCCGCATCAGCCACCCGCTGCGGCAAGGCCCGGGAAGAGGTAGTTCTTGCCGGCCGAGAAATCGAAGTCGGGATTGTCCCAGGCGATCATCTTGCCGGGATTGAGAAGACCCTTCGGATCCGTCTCCTTCTTGAAGGCGAGCTGCACGACGTCCGTCTGCTTCATGCCGCCTTCCTCCAGCGTGTAGCGGTGCGGGTTGAAGATCGGGCAGCCGTTGTCGCGGTGGATCTGCATGATCTCCTCCAGCCGCTCCTTGGTGGTGTAGCGGACGAGAGGAAGGCCGGAGCACTGCATGCGGCCGTCGAACTTGATGAATTCCAGATGGCCCGGCACTTCGTCGCCAAAGATCTTGGTCATCTTCTCGACCTTGGCGACATGGTCCGGCCCCGGATACTGGACCTGCAGATAGGTGAAGCCGGGATCGACCTTCAGGGCGCGCAGCGTCGTATGGTTCCAGGCAAGCTCATAGGCGTGCGGGATGCCCTTCATGCTTTCCACCTTGTCGGAGCGGAACAGGATCTCGCCCTTCTGGCGCTCGGCAAAGGCGGTGAAGGCGTCCATGGAATGCGGCGCGATCATCAGCACGACGATCGACTGATTGCGGTCGCGCAGGAACGGCTTGTGGCGGGGGAAATAGTCGTAGGGAATAGGGGCTGCGATCGGGGCGATTTCCTTGATCAACAGGCCGTTCTTGTGGGCGAGCGCATCGCCGAAGCGCACCGCGTCCATGAAGTCGTCGTAACCGACCAGCACGTCCACCCAGTCATAGGCGGGCGCCAGCGGCATCTCGACCTCGACGATGATGCCGTTGGTGCCATAGGCATGGGTGACCTTCTGCAGGTCCCAGGCGGTCAGGTCGAGCACGCGCGGTTCGGCCTCCATGGTGACGACCCGCAGGCGCAGGATGTTGCCGAGGTCGCGCAGGCCGCCCCAGTGGATCGAGCCGACGCCGCCGGAGCCGCCGGCGACGAAACCGCCGATCGTCGCCGTCTGGGCGGTCGAGGGGTGGAAGCGCAGTTCCTGGCCGGAATGGGCTTTCGTCTGGCGGTCCAGTTCGGCGATCACGATGCCGGGTTCGGCGATGACGCGGCCCGGATGGATTTCCTTGATCCTGTTCATGTTGATGAGGTTCAGCACAATGCCGCCGGAGAGCGGCATGGCCTGACCGTAATTGCCGGTGCCGGCGCCGCGCGGGGTGACCGGCACGCCATGGGCATAGGCGACCTTCAGCACCCGGATCACCTCTTCCTCGCTTTTCGGCGAGACGACGAGATCGGCGGTGACGCTTTCGAGCTCTTCTTTCAGGATCGGCGAATACCAGTAGAAATCGCGGCTCTTCTGGCGCACCAGCGCCGGATTGTCCTCGACCGCGAGGCCTTCGAGTTCTTTCTTGATCTGTGCGTAGTCCGGCATGCTCATTTGTCCAAAATCGGGTCCAGGTCACGGTAATCCGGCAGGCGACGGTCGATGCCCATGCCATTCCGCATCACGATGCGGTCGGCCTGCGGACGGGAAAGGAATTCGCTCCAGCGGCGGGCGCTGAACAGTACGAGGTCGGCGGGGCCGCCTTGGGCGATGACGCCGATATCCGGCCGGCCGAGGATTTCGGCGGGCGTCGAGGTGACGACGCGGGCGGAGGTATCAAGCGGGTGGTCGAGATGCAGGATGCGGACCGCCTCGCGAAACACTTCGACCGGATCCATGTCGCCATAGGCGTAGAAGGGGTCGCGGGTGTTGTCGGAGGAGACAGCCGTCTTGACGCCGGCAGCGGTCAGCTCGTGGAACAGCGTGACGCCGCGCCAGCGGGGCGTGCGGCCGGCATGGCGGTCCTGCAGGTACATGTTGCACATCGGCAGCGACACGACCGAGATACCGGCGCTCGCGACCTTGTCGATGACACGCTTTGCGGTCTCGTCGTCCTGCCGCGCCAGCGAGCAGCAATGGCCGACCGTGACCGAACCTTCGAAACGGTTGCGGATTGCCGCCTCGGCGATCTGTTCCAGGGTGAGGACCTGTTTGTCTTCCGTCTCGTCCACATGCAGGTCGATGTCGAGGCCGTTTTGGGCGGCCGCCTTGAAGAGCGTATCGAGAATCCGCTCGAAATCCGGCAGGATGCGGGTAGCGCCGCCGAGCAGTCCGCCATAACGCTTCGTCGTCGCGACGATGCCGCCGAAGATGCTTTCGTCGAGCACGCATTCGAGCGGCAGCAGGGCGACCGCCTGGAGTGCGATCCGGTCCTTCCATTCGGCGCGGAGTTCGTCGAACAGCGGAAAGGAGATATCCGGCTGCGGGGGGATCGAATCGAGATGGGTGCGGATGAGTTTCGTGCCGTGGGCATAGGCGCTTTTCAGCGAGAACTCGAAGCGCGCACGGATGTCTTCGGCAGACCAGTTGGCGATGCGGTCCTCGCGCACGTTCATCAACGCGCCTTCGAACGTGCCGTCCGGGTTGGGGCGGCGGTCCCAGAAATGTCCCTTGTCGAGATGGGTATGCATATCGGCGAAGCAGGGCCAGATCATGCCGCCGCGCATATCCGCCGTAACCAGATCGGCGGGCGCCGAGCCTGCCGGCAGGATCGCTTCGATCTTCCCGTCCGCGATGACCAGATCGGCCGAGACGAGACCGTCTTTGGCGACGGAGGGCAGGTCTTTGACGAGAACTGCCGGCAGCGTGGCATTGGCGAGCGCGAAACGGCGAGCGTCGGGAAGCGTCATGAAGGCAGTCATCAGTTTTCTCTTTTCAGGCTGCTTTCATGCCAGCGATGCAGGAAGAACCAGGAAATGAACGAGGTGATCGCAAAGATGACCACGCCGAGCAGCGACAACAGGACCAGGGCCGCAAACAGGCGCGGAATGTTGAGGCGATATTGGGATTCGAGCAGGCGGAAAGCAAGGCCTGAGCCGGCGCCTGCGGAGCCCGCCGCGAATTCGGCGACCACGGCGGCGATCAGCGCAAGGCCGCCGCCGATCCGCAGGCCCGTCATGAAATAGGGCAGCGAGGAGGGGAGCTTCAGGTAAAGCAGCGTCTGCCAGCGCGAGGCACCATAAAGGTCGTACAGGTTGAGCAGGTTGTGATCGACGCTCTTCAGGCCCTGAACCATGTTCGACAGGATCGGGAAAAAGGCGACGAGGAAGGCGCAGATCAGCAGCGCCACCTGCGTGGTCGGTGCGTAGATGAGGATCAGCGGGGCGATCGCCACGATCGGGGTCACCTGCAGGATGACGGTGATCGGGTAGAAGGCCGTTTCGATCCATTTCGACTGGACGAGGAAGATTGCGATGCCGACACCGCCGATCAAAGCCAAAGCGAGCGCCTGCATGGTGATCTGGGTCGTCACCCACAGCGCCGGGGCCAGCGTACCCCAGTCGTTGTAGAGGGAGTTGGCGACGGCGAGCGGTCCCGGCAGGATGTATTGCGGGATGCTGTTGACGGTGATGATGAACTGCCAGAGGAGCACGAGGCAGATCACCACGCAGACCGGGATCAGGGTGCGCAGCAGTGTTTCGCGGTTGCGGCTGAAGAAGCCGGACTTCGGCAGGGCGAGGGCGGGCTGGGTCTCTACCATCAATGTTCCTCCCCGCCGATCGCTTCGAGAAGCATGTTCGATACCTTTTCGCAGGCCTGGCGATAGTCTTCGGACGTGCGGTAATGGGAGTCGCGGCTCATGCTCGTTTTCAACGGGAAATCCGCATGCACCCGGCCGGGGCGCGCCTTCATCACCACGATGCGGTTCGACAGATAGGCGGATTCGAAGACGGAATGGGTGACGAAGATCACGGTGATGCCGGTCTCCCGCCACAGCCGGAGCACGTCGTCGTTGAGCTTCTGGCGGGTGATTTCGTCGAGCGCGGCGAAGGGTTCGTCCATCAGCAGCAGTTTCGGCTTGGTCACCAGCGCGCGGGCGATCGAGACGCGCATCTTCATGCCGCCGGACAGTTCGCGCGGATAGGCATCGGCGAAATCCTGCAGGCCGACCGTCGCCAGCGTCGTCATGATTTCTTCGCGGGCGGCGGATTTGGAAACGCCGCGCAGTTTCAGAGGCAGGTAGACATTGCCGAACACCGTCTGCCAGGGCATCAGCGTCGGTTCCTGGAAGACGAAGGAAATGTCGCCTTCCGGCAGTCCCTTCGAATTGATGCGGGAGCTCGGCCAGTCGATCGTGCCGGTCGAGACGTCGCCGAGGCCGGCGATGATGCGCAGCGCCGTCGACTTGCCGCAGCCGGACGGGCCGAGCAGGCTGACGAATTCGCCGCCCTCGACCGTCAGCGACATGTCGGAGAGCGCCAGCGTGCCGCTCGAAAACATCTTGGAGACGCCGCGCATGACGACCAGCGGGCGTCTGCGGGTGTCTCCGGGGGCTGGCATCAGCGGGGCTTGGGATGTGGTCATTACGGGCCTTGAAATGGAAGTGCCGAGGATCGCCCCTCATCCGGCCGCCGCCACCTTCTCCCCGCTTGCGGGGAGAAGGGATATGCCGCGCCGGCTTCCTTTATGCCGCAGCGGTTGCTTGCGGCACGTCCCCTCTCCCCGCGAGCGGGGAGAGAGTTAGGGTGAGGGGCAAAGGGAGAAGCTCAGGTCACACTACTTCTTCAACGCCATGCCGACGCCCTTGCAGACGAACTTGGTCGAATAGGCCTTCTTGTAATCGAGGTCGGCCGGCTCGACGCCGATCGAGACCATCGAATCGAAGAACTTCTTGTAGCGTTCGTCGGTGATGCAGCCGATGCCCTTGGTCTCGGCGTCGCCGGACACCACGATGCCATATTCCTTCATCTTGGCGATGGAATAGGCGATCTGGCCATCCGTCATTTCCGGATTGTCCTTCTTGATCAGATCGTTGGCGGCCTTGTTGTCACCATAGAGGTAAGTGTACCAGCCCTCGAGCGAGGCGTCGACGAAACGCTGCACGACGTCCGACTTCTTGTCGATCATCTGTTGCGTGGTGGTGATCATCGTCGAATAGGGGCCATAGCCGGCGTCGGCAATCAGGAACACTTTCGGCGTCCAGCCAGCCTGCTTGCCGATCTCATAGGGTTCGGAGGTCAGGTAACCCTGCTGGGCGGAGGCCTTGTCGGCGATGAAAGGAGCCGGGTTGAACGTGTAGGGCTTGAACTGGTCGTCCCGGAAGCCTTTGAAGTTCTTCTTCATCCACTCGAAATAGGTGGTGTAGCCTTCCTTGCCCATGAAGATGGTCTTCATCTTGGCGAGGTCCGCGAATGTCTCGACGCCGGCATCGGGGTGAGCGAGCAGGACCTGCGGGTCCTTCTGGAAGATCGAGGCGACGCTGACCAGCGGAATGCCCTGCTTGACGGCGTCCATGTCGCCGAGCGGGCCGCCCATGTAGAAATCGACCTTGCCGGCGATCAGAAGCGCGCGGTTGGCGGCGTTCGGGCCGCCCTGGACGATCTTCACCTTGAGGCCATGCTTTTCATAGGTACCGTCGGCGACGGCCTGGTAGAAGCCGCCGTGCTCCGCCTGCGCGAGCCAGTTGGTGCCATAGGAGACTTCGTCGAGGGCTGCAGCAGGCTGGGCGGCAAATGCTGCCGCCGAGAGGCCGAGAGCCGCCAGAAAACTCTTTATCGTCAATGATTTGGGCATGTCGCTTTGTTCCCCTGTTAAACCGTGCGGCATCGTGAGAGCAGCTTATGATGAGCATTTGTAAGGTTGCGTCGCTCTTTGAAAAGCATCAAATTTCGTCCACATTGATGCCTTTACGGCAGCGGTCGAATTTTCATCTGCCAAATTGTGGTGCATGATCAAAAAATATGCAATCGAGGTCTGCTTGAAATGCTGCATTCGCGAAAACTTCAATATATCGACGAGATCGCCCGTTGCGGCTCGATCCGCAAGGCAGCCGCCCGGCTGAACGTCGCATCGTCGGCGATCAACCGGCAGATCCTGGCGCTGGAGGAGGAGCTGGGGGCGCCGATCTTCGAGCGCATGCCGCGCGGGCTGAAGCTGACGGCGGCCGGAGAGCTCTGCATCGAGCATATCCGCGAGGTGCTGAAGACCTATGAGCGGATGGAAGCGCGCATCCGCGGGCTCAAGATGCCGCAGGCCGGCAAGGTCACGCTGGTTTCGACCGTCGGGCTCGCGGCGGGGCCGCTGCCGGACATCATCGCCCGTTTCGTGGCGCAGCATCCGCGCGTGCGTGTGCATTTGCGCAATGACGGGCCGTCGAACACGATGCAGCCGGTCATCAACGGAGAGGTCGATTTCGGGCTCGGCTTCAATATCCCGGCGACGCCCGGCATCCGCACGCTTGCTAATTTCGACATACCGATCGGGGTGGTGATGCCGCCGGGGCATCGGCTGGCGGCGGAAGAGGGGCCTGTCGACCTCGCGGACGTCGTGCAGGAACCGCTTGTGCTTGCGCAGCCCGGAACCAGCCTGCGCAACGTCATCAACCTGGCGCTTTCGCCGCTGTCGGTCGCTGTGGAGCCGCTGGTGGAAAGCAATGCCTCGGAAATGCTCAAGAAGCTGGTCAGGGCCGGCACCGGGCTGACGCTGCTCAATCCGCTCGATGTGCTGCCGGAGTGCCGAAGCGGCGAGCTGATCTTCCGGCCGATCGCCAATCCACATGCCCGCCACCAGCCGATGAAGCTTTTCGCCCGGGCGCGCACCACGCTCGACACGGCGACCAGCCTTTTCGTGGAGTTCCTGCTGTCGGAACTGGCGGCCATGGTGGCCGAACTGCAGGCCAAGGGCCATCTGCCGCCCCAGCCGCACGGCCGGGACGCGCAGCGCGACGAAGGTTAGCCGGAATAGAGTTCGTCGAGCGCGAAGGTTTCGAACTCGCGCAGCATCTCGATGAAACCGGCGACCTGATGGCGGCAGATGATCGCGCCCTTTTCGGCGGTGCCCTTCGAGGCGTCGCCGACGACGCCGTTGGGATTCAGATCGTGCGCCAGCCAGGACAATACGTGCGGCGGGGCGGGCTGCATGTATTTCGAGCGGCTTTCCGCCTTGGAGACGAAGTTCTGCGCCCTGTCCATGCGTACCAGTTCGGGGCGGAAATGCAGCATCAGCGAGGTTTCCACTTCGCCGCCATGGATGCCGTATTTCTGCTCGTGCTCGCTGATCAGGCCCGGCGGGTGGCCGAAGCGGCCCCATTGCGTGCCGATCACGGCCATCTTGTAACGGACCCGCAGTTCGCGGCCGACAATGCTCATGATGTCGACATTGCCGCCATGCGAATTGACGAATACGAGCTTCCTGACACCGGCCTCCGCCACCTTGGCGCCGATCGCGGTCCAGGCGGGGATGAGGATTTCCGGGCCGAAGGACAGCGAGCCGGGGCCGTAGACATGTTCGTTCGCCTTACCGATCTCCTGGGTGGGAAGCACGAGGAAATCGAGGTCCTCGGGGCGCTGGGCCTTCAGTTCGGCCAGCATGCCGTTGGCGATCGCCACGTCGGTCGCGATCGGCAGATGCGGGCCGTGCTGCTCGGTCGAGGCGATCGGCAGGATGGCGATGGTCTTGTCGGGGGAAAGGCCGGCGAAATCGAGTGTGTTGAGTTCGTTCCAGTAAAATGGCTTGCCCATGCTGTCCTGCCTTTGTGCGTCCGGTTTTCGAGGGTTAGGAGATCGGGCACGTCTCGAAAAGCATCAATTTCCGCCTGCGCCGCTGCCTTTTTGAGTGCGCACCTTATGGCCCCGCGTGTCAATTCGGGAAAAAAGCTGATTTCGCTAAAATTGCATCTATCGGTTTAAGCGCCCCGAAATGCCGTTCGGCTAGGGTGGGCTCATTCAAGAAACGGCGTCCAAGCCGTCCGCAGAACAGGGTGCAGAGCCATGATCAAGAAGCTCATCATTTCCGCCATCGTCCTGACGGCGCTCATCGTCGGCAAGGAATCACGGGCAGCGGGCGTCGGCGGTTTCGCCCGCGCGCTGTCCGAAAACGTGGCCGTGGAGCGCCATGACGGCGCGATGACCGGCATGCCGGCGACGCTGACATTTTCCGAGCGCCGCGAATTGCTCAGGGTGAATTCCGCGGTCAACGGTGCGATGTCCGAGCTCGACAGCTATTTTGATACGGTGACCGGCGTGCCATTCGCGAAGATCCGCGCCAATGCCTGCATCGATTGCGCCGACCTCAAGCGCGATCACCTGATCTCGCTCGGCTGGCCGCCGGCGGTCCTGCGGATCGAATACGCAATCGGCGACGAAGGCCGCATCGAACGGGTGCTGGCGATTGCGACCGGCCGCGGCAAGATGATCCTCGGCCATGATGGCGCGATGATCGACATGTCCCGTGATCAGGTGCGCCGCCCGACCGGTAGGCGTGGTATGATCATTCCTACCAGTCATCTTATCTAATCCGGAGCGGCTCTCCTCGCTCCCGTCCGTTGCAGCACGACGGACCGGCCCGCCACCCTCTTTCGGGAGGCGGGCTTTCGCCATTCGGGGGATGTGATGCTCAAGTTGCGGAAACGATTCCAGAGTCTTGCGGAACGCCTTGTATTTAATCGAATATTTAATGTTTTATACGAGGTTGTATTATCTCTCCCGTCCAAGTCGAGAGAGGCTGCCGGGTGGTTAAGCGATTGTCCGAATTGCTGATTGCCCGCAAACCGAGCGGCGAGTGTTTTAAATAAGGAGTGATGCAGGTGCGGATTTCAATCAAGCATACTTTGATACTGGCGTTCGTCGTCCTAAGCCTGGGCATACTGGGTCTGATGTCCCGGATGCTGTCTCAGGAAATCGGCCGCTATCAAAATTCCACCCGGCTCTCGGAATTGGCTCAACTCGATGAAGCGCTGTTCAACGCGCTGATCGGCCTGCGCGGCGAACGCGGCGGCATATCCTCGGCCATCAAGCTCGAGCCTGCGGAGGTCGCGTCCAGCCGCAAGAACATGGATACCGGCCGCGAGTCGATGGACAAGGCCTTTTCGGGCGTGAAGAGCCTGGCGGCCGATATCGAGCCGGCGAGCCTGCGCGGCGCAATTTCCCCGGTTCTGAGCGCCTATACGCAGTGGGCCGGCTACCGCGCCAATATCGACACGGCGCTGAGCCAGGCCGTCAAGGACCGCGACCCGGCGCTCGGCAAGAACGTGCTCGCACTCGCCGACACGATGCTGGCCGATCTCGAAAAGGTCGCCAACCAGGTGGAAGCCACCATCAATGCGCGCGGGCCGGGGATGATCATGTTCACCCAGATACGCTCGCTTGCCTGGACGGCGCGCACGCAGCTCGGCACCGCCAACTCCACCTTCGTCAACGCCCTGATCGCCAAGCAGCCGCTTGCCGCCGACAAGCTGACGGAAATCGCGGTTCAGGATGCGCGCGTGGCGACCGCATGGGACGTCATCACCCAGCTTTCCAACGCGGAGACGACCCCGGACAAGATCAAGACGCTCTACCGGACAGCGCAAACTACATATTTTGCAGGACCTTATGCCGATCAGCGCAACGCTGCCCTGAAGGCGTTCCAGGCCGGCAAGCCCTTCGACATGGCGGTCGACGACTGGCGCAAGCCCGCCGCGCCGGCGCAGGGTTCGGTGGCCGATCTGGCCTCCGCCGCCCTCGACGAGATGACGAGGCTGACGGCCGAAGAGGTTGCTTCCGCGACGCGGTCGATCACCATCTACAGCGTTGCGACCGTCATCGCCTTTGCGCTCTCGCTTCTCGGCATCTACACCGTCATCGTGCGGATCGCCAATCCGATCAGCCGGTTGACGGGTGTGATGCGCACGCTGGCCGGCGGCGAGCTTTCCGTCGAGATCCCTGGTGCCGGCCGCAGCGACGAGATCGGCGACATGGCGCGCGCAGTGGAAATCTTCCGCGAAGCGGCGCAGCAGAACCGCCAGCTCGAGGCGGATGCCGAACACTCCCGCAAGGCGGCCGAGGCCGAACGCGTCGAGTTCCAGCGCAGAGCGGAAGCCGAAGCCGAGGAGCGTCTGACCCAGGCCACGTCCGAGCTCGCCTATGGTCTGCAGCGCCTTGCTGCCGGCGATCTGCTGTGCGAGATCGACAGGGAGTTCTCCGAGCAGTTCGAATCCCTGCGTCATGACTTCAACAGCTCGGTCCGCCAGTTGCGGAACGCGCTCGAAGGCGTGAACCGGACCGCCCAGGGCGTCCGCAGCGGCAGCGACGAAATCTCGACCGCTTCCGACCAGCTTTCGAAGCGGACGGAACAGCAGGCCGCATCGCTGGAGCAGACGGCGGCGGCGCTCGAAGAGGTGACGACCAATGTGAAGCAGACCTCGGAAAGAGCGAGCGAGGCGCGGGAAATCGTCCGCGATGCAAGCTCCCGCGCTCAGAATTCGAGCACCGTCGTTTCCAACGCGGTCAACGCGATGCAGAAGATCGAGATGGCGTCCAACCAGATCAGCCAGATCATCGGGGTCATCGACGAGATCGCCTTCCAGACCAACCTGCTTGCCCTCAATGCAGGCGTCGAAGCCGCCCGCGCCGGAGAGGCGGGCAAGGGATTTGCGGTTGTCGCCCAGGAAGTCCGCGAACTGGCGCAGCGCTCTGCCAAGGCCGCCAAGGAGATCAAGACCCTGATCGGCAATTCCGAGGCCGCCGTCACCCAGGGCGTCGTTCTCGTCAACGATACGGGCGAAGGCCTCAGGGAGATCGCGCAGCTTGTCGCTGCGGTCAACCAGCACATGGAAGCGATCGCCATTGCCGCGAGCGAGCAGGCCTCCGGTCTGTCGGAAATCAATACGTCCGTGAACCATATGGACCAGATGACCCAGCAGAATGCGGCCATGGTCGAGGAAATGAATGCGGCGGGCGCGTCCCTCGCGCAGGAAAGCAGCCGTCTTTCAGAACTGCTGGCGCGCTTCGAAGTAAGCCGGCAGAACGCGCGCGACCAGCGGTCGTTCGCACCCGCAAGGCTGGCGATGGCCAGCTGAGGACGCATCTGCCGGCCGGCCTTCCCGCCTCCTTATCAGGCGGCGGGATTCCATCGGTCAAGGATTTCCGGACCGCCGGCCCGTTTTGAACGGGCCGGCGGTTTCCGTTTTCGGGAGGCGCCGTCAGGCTGTGCGGGGTTTTCCCCATTCGGCGATGGCGATGCCGCCGAGGGCCAGTACCAGCGCGGCGATGTGGAAGAACTGCAGGCGCTCGCCGATGATGGCGACCGACAGCAGCGTGCCGAATACCGGCACGAGATTGATGAACAGTCCGGCGCGGTTGGCACCGATCTGCTCGACACCCTTGATGTAGAGCACCTGCGCGATCAGCGAGGCGAAGATGCCGGTATAAAGCACCACGATCCAGCCTTCGGTGTCGGGCCAGACCAGCCGGTCGTTCGAATATTCCCAGAATACCAGCGGCAGGGAGAAGATCATCGCGAAGAAGGCGGGGATCGCCATCAGCGTGCGCCAATCGATCCTGGGGCGCCATCTGAGCGCCACCGTATAGACCGCATAGGCGACGACCGCGATCATCATGATGGCGTCGCCGGAATTGACGGTGAGCGTCACCAACGCGCCGAGATCCCCGTGGACGGCGGTAAGCACGCCGCCGAGAAGCGTCAGGGTAAAGCCGAGGATCTGGGCCCAGGACACCTTCATCCGGAACAGGACGAAGTTGATGATGAAGATCAGCACCGGGATGACTGCCTGCTCGACCGTCACGTTGATCGCCGTCGTGTAGTTGACGGCCGTATAGAGCGCCGCGTTGAAGACGACATAACCGACGACGCCGAGGAACAGGAGAATCGGCAGGTTCTTCCTGACGACCGGCCAGTCCTTGACGAGCTGCGGCACGGAGATGGCGAAGATGATGGCGACGGCGAAAAACCAGCGCCAGAAAGTGAGCATCATCGGACTGACATGGCCGACGGCGAGCTTGCCCGCTACCGCATTGCCGCCCCAGGCCAGGGTAGCAATGACGAGCGAAAGATATGCCTTTTTATGCAAAATGGTCTCCGGAGCCGGAATATGGCCGCGATTTCAGGGGTGGCGGCGGGGAAATAGCGTGCGGTTCACGCTTTTGTCACGTAAAAACCATGGCTGAGTGACAAACAGGTCGCTTTCCGTCGGCCGAGGCTTTATAGATGCGGCCGTTTGCAGTGCCCTTGAACGGGTTCTCTCCGCCAAAGGCAGTGCATGTAAAATCAAATTGGCGCATCGACCGTATATCAATATTGATCTACGGAAGGTGCGCGTGTGGTCGCGTGGGGCTTTGCCCGCAATACAGGAAACGCAGATGACGAACGTAGTCGTGGTTGGTTCGCAATGGGGTGACGAAGGCAAGGGCAAGATTGTCGATTGGCTTTCCGAACGTGCCGATGTCGTGGTGCGTTTCCAGGGCGGTCACAATGCGGGCCATACGCTCGTCATCGACGGTGTCAGCTACAAGCTCTCGCTGCTGCCTTCGGGCATTGTCCGTCCCGGCAAGATCGCCGTGATCGGCAATGGCGTCGTGCTCGATCCGCATGCGCTTTTGGCGGAAATCGAGAAGCTCGGCGCCCAGGGCGTCAAGGTGACCCCGGAGAACCTGCGCGTTGCCGATAACGCCACGCTGATTCTGTCGCTGCACCGCGAACTCGACGGCATGCGCGAGGATGCCGCCTCCAACAGCGGCACCAAGATCGGCACGACCCGCCGCGGCATCGGCCCGGCCTATGAGGATAAGGTCGGCCGCCGCGCCATCAGGGTCATGGACCTCGCCGATCTCGAAACGCTGCCGGGCAAGGTGGATCGCATCCTCACCCATCACAACGCCCTGCGCCGCGGCCTCGGCGAGAATGAGGTCTCGCACGAGGCGATCATGCAGGAACTGACCTCGATCGCCGACCGCGTATTGCCCTTCCGCGAAACCGTCTGGGAACTGCTCGACAAGCAGCGCCGCAAGGGCGCGCGCATCCTGTTCGAAGGCGCGCAAGGCTCGCTGCTCGATATCGACCACGGCACCTATCCGTTCGTCACCTCGTCGAACACGGTCGCCGGACAGGCGGCCGCCGGTTCCGGCATGGGCCCGGGCGCGCTCGGCTACATCCTCGGCATCACCAAGGCCTATACGACCCGCGTCGGCGAAGGCCCGTTCCCGACCGAGCTCAAGGACGAGATCGGCCAGTTCCTTGGCGAGAAGGGCCATGAATTCGGCACCGTGACGGGCCGCAAGCGCCGTTGCGGCTGGTTCGACGCGGCACTCGTGCGCCAGTCGGTCGCCACCAACGGCATTACCGGCATCGCGCTCACCAAGCTCGACGTGCTGGACGGCCTCGACGAACTGAAGATCTGCGTCGGCTACAAGCTCGACGGCCAGCAGATCGATCACCTTCCCGCCAGCCAGGGCGCCCAGGCTCGTGTCGAGCCGATCTACGTCACGCTCGAAGGCTGGAAGGAATCGACCGTCGGGGCTCGCTCCTGGGCGGACCTGCCGGCCCAGGCAATCAAATATGTCCGCCAGGTGGAGGAATTGATCGGCGCGCCGGTTGCCCTACTTTCCACCAGCCCGGAGCGGGACGACACCATACTTGTGACCGACCCGTTTGAAGATTAAAGTCAAGAATTGATTACCATTCGGCCGGCCTTCGGGCCGGCTTACATGAGAAAGTGCTGATGGCTGATTTTGTAGCGGTGATCCGCCGCGCCGTTGACGGTCTGGCGAACAATACGCCGGAGATGCGTGCGAAGGTCTATGACAAAGCTCGTGGCGCCGTGCAGCGGCAACTCGAGAACATGAAGCCGCGTCCGCCTGAAGACATGCTGCGGCGGCAGTTGGAGAAGCTCGAAGCCGCGATCGTCGATGTCGAGAGTGAACATGCCGAAGCGCTGGAGGCGGTAGCCGACGAGGCGGCCGCCTTCGATAGCCAGCCGACCGGCGAAGTGTCGGCCGAGCACCAGGTCGAAGAAACAGAACAGGCCTCCGAATACCGCGATGAGCAACCTGCTGCCGGGGAGGCCGAAGCCGAATCGGAACCGGTCGTTCAAGGGGAGCGGCCAGTCTTCTACGAGGACGGCTATGAAGAGCCGGCACCGGCCGTCGTTCATGCCGAGCCCGCCGGGCCTGAGCCCGTCGAACAGGAGCCTGTCCATGTCGAGCCGCCGGTGTCCGAGCCGACCGTCCACCATGAGGAAGAAGCGGTAGCCGAGACTGCCGGTCACGAGGAGCCTGCCGCCCAGCAATATGGCGACTGGCGGGACGACGTGCCGTCGGAAGAGCCGGCCCCTTACCATCACCCTGAACAGGTGCCCGAGCCTTCGCAGGCTTTCGATGAAAGCAGGATCGAGTTCCCGACAGCGGTACCCATGCCGGCGTCGGAGCCGGTTGTGCCGGAACCGGTCCATGCCGAGCCCGCGGCTGCCGAGCCTGCCGCGGCTCCCGTAGTCGAGAGCGAAACGGCGGAGGATGATTTCCCGTATCCGACGCGCGGCGAGCAGCCCGTCCAGCAGTCGGCTCCCGAGCCTGTGCAAGAGTGGCACAACGAGCCGCATCCCTTCGAAGGCCAGCATCCCGTCGAGGAACGGTTCGAGGTCGAGCAGCCGGTCGAGGCCTATCAGCCGCCGGAGCCTCCCTCGGCGACCGAGCCAGCCAGGCAGGTTGAAGAGGATTGGGGCTGGGAAGTGCCGGCACAGTCCGAGCCTGCGACGCCGAGCCAGGAGGCGGTCGCGGCCATTGCATGGAACGATGTGCCGGAACTCGTCACGGCCGGCCCGGTCGTGCCGATCGATCATGGGCACGGCGATCATGGGCATGGCGCCACAGCCGCTCCCGTCGACGCGCATTTCGACGCGGAGACCCATGTGGCGGCCGATACCGTCCGCATGCCTCCCGTCGCCGATCTTCCGGAGCTCGGGCAGCAACCGGGCGCGACGGCAGCGGAAGGGGCCGTAGCGGCGGCTGCCGCTATCGATCCCTTTGCGGAATATCTCGACCAGCAGCAGCCCAAGGCGGCTGCCGCTGCGCCCGCCAAACCGGCAGACAGCGATCCGTGGGGCGATCTCGAGGAACTGATCGGCTTCAACAAGGATGCGCAGTCCTCTTCGGGCGGTGCGCGCAGCACGCTTCACACGGATGCCGATGCGGACGACCTGATGCATGCGCCGGCGAGGCCCTATCGGGTCACCCCGGTGCGCAAGCGCAATTATGCAGGGATCGTCCTGGCGATCGTCGGCCTCGTTCTCGTCGGCGGCGGCGGTTATGCGATCTGGATGAACCGCGACTCGCTGAACGACATGGTTGACGGCCTCATTCAGTCGAGCCTGCCGGCCAGCCAGACGGCACAGCAGGCACCGGCGCCCGCACCCTCCACACCGCAGCCCAACCGCACTCCTTCGACGCCTTCCACCCCGGCGACGCCGTCTCAGAACGGTGCGGCCAACACGCCGGCGCCTGGCGCGCCCCGCGCGGCGGACGGATCGGCGGCCGGAAGCAAATTCACGCAGCGGCTGATGGCCGACGGCAGCGAGGTCGATGCGGGACCGGGTGTCACCGCCGGCCTGGCGCAGAATGCCGAAGGTCAGTCGGTGGCGCAGCTCAACGCTCCGCCCGCCAACCCTGCGGCGCAGCAGGCGCCCGCTCCGAACGCCCCGGCTGCGCCCCCGCGCGCTCCGAACGGCAGCGCCAATGCGGCGCCGGTGCCGGCCCAGACGCCGCCGGTTGTGCCGGCGCCGAATGCCGCCGTACCGCCCGCCGGCACGCCTTCGGCGAACCCGGCGGATGCGCCGGCACTCGCCGGCCAGAAGATCTTCCTCTATGAGGAACGGATCGGCCAGACCGCGCCGACGGCCATCGATGGCTCCGTCTCCTGGTCGCTGCAGCGCGAGGCAGGTGCGAACGGCCGGCAGGAACCGGTCGTCCAGGGCCGGATCAACGTGCCGGGCAGGGGGCTGACGGCCCTGATGACCTTCAAGCGCAATACCGACCCGTCCCTGCCTGCGAGCCATCTGGTCGAAATCGTTTTCGCCGTGCCGCCGGATTTCGAAGGCGGCGCGATCGAAAGCGTGCAGCGCATCGCCATGAAGTCGAGCGAGCAGGATCGGGGCAACGCGCTGATCGCGGTGCCCGCCAAGATCACCGACGACTTCCACATGATCGCGCTCAACGATTTCCCGGACGCCCGCTCGACCAATATCGAACTCCTGCGCAGCCGCAACTGGATCGATATCCCGATCGCCTATCGCAACGGCCGCCGCGCGCTCCTGACCCTCCAGAAGGGCCCGGACGGCGAACGCGCCTTCAACGACGCGATCCGCGAATGGGCCACGCTCGGGGCGACCGCCAGCGGGCAGTAAGATCGGGCCGTGTCGCGAACCCGGGTTCGCGACACTTCTGCTCTAGAGCGACCTGCGTGCGCGCGCCAGGCCGTGTGCGACCAGGCGGTCGATGATCTCGGGATAACTGACGCCGCTTACCTCCATCACCTTGGAATACATGCTGATGTTGGTGAAGCCAGGGATCGTGTTGAGTTCGTTGACGAGAACCCGCATGTCCGGCGTAACGAAGAAGTCGGCGCGCGCCATGCCGTCGCAGCCAAGCGCGCGAAATGCCCTTTTGGCAATGGCACGGATTTCGTCCTCGACCTCCTGGGGCAATTCCGCCGGCACCTTCAGCGCTGCGCCGTCACCATCGATATATTTGGCGTCATAGGTGTAGAAGCCGTGGGTTTCGGCAGGGATGATTTCCCCGGTCCGGGACACGAAGAGCCCACCCTTGCTATCTTCAAGAACCGCGCATTCGATCTCACGGCCGCGAATAAATTCCTCGGCGAGAAGCTTGCGGTCATGGCGGAAGCCCTCCGAAAGCGCCGCTTCATAATCCGCCCTGCCCGAAACTTTGCTGACGCCCACCGAGGAGCCCTGGCGGGCCGGCTTGATAAAGAGGGGGAGGCCGAGTGCTTCTTCCAGCTCCCCGAAATCCGGCAGCGTGCCCTGATGAATCGTGACCGATCGTGCCACCGGGACACCAGCCTCGATGAAGAGGCGTTTGGCGATATCTTTGTCGAGGGCGTTGGCAGAGCCGGGAATGCCGCAGCCCGCAAGCGGCACGCCTGCCACCTCGGCCAGCCCCTGGACCGCACCATCTTCGCCATGGATGCCATGCAGGACGGGGAAGATGATGTCTATCCCCGTCAGTTCATAGGGAGAGCCATGCTCGGGAGATGCAAGCGCCCGTCCACGTCCTCCAGGGATGAAGCAGAGTTCCGTCCCGCTGGTGGGTCGCGCGAGCGCTCCGTCCTCGAAGGCGCTCAGCAGCCATTGCCCTTCACGGGTGACGAAAACCGGGACGGCATCGTATTTTTCCGGATCCAGCGCGCGCATGACGTTGGTGGCTGAAAGCACCGATACTTCATGCTCCGCAGAGCGCCCGCCAAATAATACACAAATACGCAATCTGTTCGAAATGTCGGTCATGAATATCCTTCCCATCCGATTGTCACGGAGAATCTCGGTTCTCGGCCGGGTTCCGCGCGAGATATCTGCGACGCAGAATCCGGATATTCTGCGACGGCCCGAGGCGTCCGATATCTTTCGCGGAGATATTTTTTCCGCCCTCCGGAATAGAATTCCGCAAAGGCGCCAAAAGAAAAGGGGCCGCCAAAGCAGCCCCTTTTTGATGTCGGCGCCGAGCCGGATTTACGCGTCGACGACACGCAGCGCATTGGCCTGGGCAAGCGCCTCCTTCTGAACCGCGTCCTGCACCTTTTCAAAGGCGCGGACTTCGATCTGGCGGACGCGTTCGCGGCTGATGTCGAACTCGGCCGACAGTTCTTCCAGCGTTACCGGATCGTCGGCAAGACGGCGGGCTTCGAAGATGCGGCGTTCGCGGTCGTTCAGGACGCTCAGCGCCCTGGCCAGCATGCGGCGGCGCGTGTCGAGCTCATCCTGCTCGATCAGCACTTCCTCCTGGCTGTCGTGGTCGTCCACCAGCCAATCCTGCCATTGGCCGGATTCGCCTTCGGTGGCGCGGATCGGCGCATTCAGCGAAGCGTCGCCCGAAAGGCGGCGGTTCATGGAAACCACTTCCTCTTCGGAGACGTTCAGCTTCGTGGCGATCTCGGCCACCTGGTCGGGCTTCAGATCACCTTCGTCGATCGCCTGGATCTTGCCCTTCAACCGGCGCAGGTTGAAGAACAGGCGCTTCTGGTTGGCGGTGGTGCCCATCTTCACGAGCGACCAGGAGCGCAGGATATATTCCTGGATCGAGGCCTTGATCCACCACATGGCATAGGTCGCCAGGCGGAAGCCGCGTTCCGGATCGAACTTCTTGACGGCCTGCATCAGGCCGACGTTACCTTCGGATACGACTTCGCCGATCGGCAGGCCGTAACCGCGATAACCCATGGCGATCTTGGCCACGAGACGCAGATGGCTGGTGACCAGCTTGTGCGCCGCATCCCGGTCGGCATGTTCGGCATACCGTTTCGCCAGCATGTATTCCTGCTGCGGTTCCAGCATGGGAAACTTGCGGATCTCGTCGAGATAGCGGTTGAGGCCGGCTTCACCGGCAGTAATGGAAGGCAAAGTATTGCGGGCCATAAAGCACCCCTTTCCGATCTATATATCGGCTCCCTTTTTGATCTAGCTGTGCATGCTGAAGGCGAGCCAAGCGGCGCGGATCATTCTCGACCCCGCACCGACCCAAGTGACAGATAAGTACGGCAGAACAGTGATTCAAGTCATCACAGAAGCGTTATATCATTACAACTTCGTAATATACGCTGCTGCGGATTTCAACGGTAGACGCGTTCCGACAGGGCCCGCATGCCCGACCGCACCATCAGTTCATAGACCATGCGACGGCTGATCGGATTGTGCAATCGTGTCACTTTCGCGCCGAGGAATTCCGTTTCCACATGGTCGAAGGCAAGAAGGTCCGGAGCCTTGGCGATCGCGTTCAGATAGAATTCGTGGAATTCGTTGCGGCAGACATAGGTCTTATACTTGGTCATGCAGAAGGTCGAGAACATATCCTTGCGGTCGCGCAGGAAGTCCGCGACGCCCACCGTCACCTCCGGCCATGCGGGATTGAACGTATCGTCGAAAGCGATGATGCCGTGATCGGCGAGCGTATCCGTCGCAAGCCGGCTGTCGGCGGCGATGTGCTGCAGCGTGTGGCCGCCGTCGATGCTGAAGAAACGGGTGCGGCCGACCTTTCGGGTAATCTCGTCCGCCCGCATCAGCGTGCTGTCGCCCCTGATGACCAGCTCCTCGTCCACGGCCAACCCCAGACGCCGGCCGTTGGCGATGAACCGCGCATATTGCGTCGATGCAGCATCCGGCGTCTGGCCGAGATCGAAGAGATCGATCGCCAGGATCCTGTCGCCGTCGCTGATCTTCTTCAGAAGGAAATAGGAGCGCCCGTAAAAGACGCCGATCTCGGCAATGCCACCTTCCAGCCCGCTTTTCTTCTGCGCCCGCAGAAGAGATAGGAAAACCAGCGCGTCGGGCGGATCGATATATCCCTCGATCGTCTGCAGGTCACGAAAGATGAACTTCCGGAGGCCCGTATCCATATCTTCCGCGTCCTTTGATATCTTTTCTATTTCTGAAGTCCATCATCTACAGTACTGAGTTGTACCGGAGGTTGAGTCTGGTGATATCTCTCTTTCATTCGCGCTGCAGCAATGAATGGAAATAGAGCAAAACTTTGACGGTGATTTTTCTTGGTTTCGTCTGGAATAATTCCGACCATGACTCGGAATTATTCCAGCGTGTCTTTGGTTTGACTGGTTCCGCAGAATTTCAAAGGCATTTGCGCTCCAGTCCATGGGCGTTGCTGCGGCGGTAGCGGCTGATATCGCCATAGGCCTGACTGCGCGAGAGGCCGATATCCTTCAACTGGTCATCGCCGAGCTCGAGCAGTGCCAGCCGGTTGCGGCGCTGGCGAAATTTTGCGGCGATAGCGATGAGCACGCGGTGCATCAGCGAAGGCTGGATGACCGGTGCATCCTCCGTCGCGGGCACGTGGGGTTGCGCCAGAGGCGGCAGTTCCAGGACAAGGGGGTAGCGTTCCGATGCGCGGTCAAAGACCGCCCGGTTCTCGTTCTTCATGATCTTTCTCCTGAGGGATGTCGGCCGATCTACGGCCGGGGTTCAGGAGGCGGGCGGCTGACGCCCGCCTCGATGTTGGCGTTTACTTGCTGGCCGATTGTGCCGTGCGGGTTGCAGCTTCCGCTTCCCGCAGCGCTTCGGCGCATTCCTCGCAGCAGACCTCGACCGTCTTGCCGCCGATCTTCACCGCGATCCGGGTCGAATCGAGTTCGCAGTCGCAGGCGGCGCAGGTATTCTCTTTCATGATGTCATCTCCCGACGTGACGTTACGGGAGAAGAAAAGCATTTTTGCGGGGTCTTCCGCTGTCAGAATCTTTAGCGACTTTGCCCCTGGCGATTTACCGGGCGCTATCTCAGCCCCGCAAATCTCTGGAATTCCGCCGGCGTGCGGCCATAAGCCTGGCGGAAGGCCGAGGAGAAGTGGCTGTGGCTCGAAAAGCCGAGTTCGAGGCCAAGCGCGGTCAGGTCGTCATAGGTGCCGAGCAGGTCGAGCGCGCGGGCCAGCCTGAGGCGAAGCTGGTAGCGGTAGAGCGGCGTGCCTTCCACCTGCTGGAAGACCTGGGTCAGGTAGACAGGCGAAACGCCGGCTTCCCTGGCGATTTCGGCAAGCGTCCAGCGACGGGCGAGATCGGAGGAGAGGGCGAGCTTGGCGCGGTCCACCAGCTTCTGGCGGCCGGCGCTGGCGGTCGCGGCGCGCGCGGTGCGCACGCCGACGGAGCGGCGCACCAGCGTCATCGCAAGCGTTTCGGCCTCCAGCGTCTCGGCGGCGCCACGCATCAGGCTGTGGCGCAGCAGCGCCACCAGCGCTTGGGCCCGCTCGTCGATCCTCAGCCGCTGCTTGTTGAAGACGAAGCGCGAGCCCTTGGGATTGCGGTACTCGGCCGGGACCAGTTCCTCCAGCATCGCTTCGGGCACGTCCATGCTGAGGCAGGAATCCCCGCCTTCGACCGGGTGACTGATCTGGTAGGCCTCGTCGCAGTTGAAGAACAGGACCTGGTTGGCTTCCGCGACCGTGTCGTCGCGGCCGACATGACGCATGAAGACGCCGCGATAGGGGAAGACGAGGCTCGTCGCATGCGAGCATTCCTCGCCGCTGCGGTGCCTGCATTCGCCGCCGCACACGACGTCGCGGACCTGGATCAGGTCCGTATCGAGAAGCTTTCTGACGGCGAGCTGGCTCATGGAGGGGCCTTGGGATGCCTCGTGGATAACGAGGACCTATATACGCCCCGGCCGCCTTTCAGGCCACCCGTTTCATGCCTTCAGGGCTTCGATCAGTTCGGCCATGTCGTCGGGCATCGGGGCTTCGAATTCCATCACCTCGCCGGTGCGGGGGTGTTCGAAGGCGAGGAGGAAGGCGTGCAGCGCCTGGCGCGGAAAGCGGTTCACGACGGTCTTGGCGGGTTCGGGCAGCAGGTTGGCCTTGGTCTTGAAGCCGGCGGAATAATCCTGGTCGCCGATCAGCGGGTGGCCGATATGCGCCATATGCACGCGAATCTGGTGGGTGCGGCCGGTCTCCAGCCGGCATTCGATCAGCGCCGCAAGTGACGTCGCATCCGGCTTTTCGTGGAAACGTTCGATCACCTCGTAATGGGTGATCGCCTCGCGGGCGTCGCTGCTGTCTTCCTTCTGCACGGCGCGTTTGGTGCGGTCGCCGGCGCGACCGAGCGGCGCGTCGATCGTGCCCTTGAGCCCGCGCGGACGGCCCCAGACGATTGCCTGGTAGGCCCGCTCCAGCGGGCCGGAACGGCCATGGTCGGCAAATTGGTCGGCGAGGTGTCGGTGGGCGATATCGTTCTTGGCGGCGACCATGACGCCGCTCGTGTCCTTGTCGAGCCGGTGGACGATGCCGGGGCGCTTGACGCCGCCGATGCCGGAGAGGCTGGCGCCGCAATGGTGGATCAAGGCGTTGACCAGCGTGCCGGTCCAGTTGCCGGCGCCGGGATGGACGACGAGGCCGGCCGGTTTGGCGATGACGATCAGGTCGTCGTCCTCGTAGAGCACGTCAAGCGGAATATCCTCGCCCTTCGGCTCGGGATCCTCGGGCTCCGGGAGGTCGATCTCGACGGTGTCGCCGGCGGCGATCTTCTTCTTCGGTTCGGTGATGACCTTGCCATTGAGGCTGACGGCGCCCTGTTCGATCAGCGCCTTGATGCGGTTGCGCGAAAACTCGCCTTCGAGCACCGAGGTCAGCCAGGCGTCCAGCCGCCCTTCGGCCTCGTCGGAGGCGGTGAGGACTTTCCTTGGGCGTCCGGCTTCTTTAAAGGGATCGTTCATTCAATCATTCCGATAGCAATCGACAGCATTCGACAAGAGACAAGGACGCCCTGATGCCCCAACCCGAAATCGAGGAAAAGGAAGAGCCGCTTGATCCGGCGATGGAGAGAATCCGCCGGAAAATGGTGCTTCTGATACTCGTTTCGGGCGGGATCCTGTTCGTCTGCTTTATGGCGGTCCTTGGCGCCATTGTCTACAAGGTCACGCAGCGGCCTGCCACGTCTGCGACGATCGCCTCGACCGGCGGGTTCTCGGTTCCGGCCGGCCAGCCGCTTGCGGCAACCGCGGAACTGCCTGCCGGCTTCGTTGTGCAGGGGGTATCGCTCTCCGGCGGCCAGATCCTGTTTTATGGGCTGCTGACCGGCGACCAGAAGGTGCTGATCTACGATATCGCCGCCGGCCGCATCGTCGCCGATGTGACGGTGGCCATTCCGCAATAATGGCGCCGGTCCGCATCGACGACGCGGACGACCCGCGGATCGCCGAGTTCCGGTCGATCCGCGAGCGTGACCTGACGGGCCGCGAAGGACGGTTCATCGCCGAGGGCACCGTGGTGCTGCGGATGCTTGCCGCCGCGCATGGTTCGGGCGGCGACTTCCTGACCGAAAAGATCCTGCTGCTGGAAAACCGGGTTGCCGGCCTTGCGGAAATCCTGAGCCGTTTTCCGGCGGATGTTCCCGTCTACGTGGCCTCGTCCGCGGTGCTCGATCAGATCGCCGGTTTCCATCTGCATCGCGGCGTGCTGGCGCTCGGCCGCCGCAGACGGGAGAGGACGGCTTCGGAGCTGGTCGCCGCGTTGCCGGAGAACGCCCTGGTGGTTGCCGCCTTCGGCATTTCCAATCACGACAATATCGGTTCGATCTTCCGCAATGCCGCTGCCTTCGGAGCGGACGCGGTACTGCTCGACCAGGGCTGCTGCGATCCGCTCTACCGCAAGGCGCTGCGGGTCTCGGTCGGAGCGGTGCTGTCGGTGCCCTATGCGCGCTACGGCACGATGTCGGACATTTTGGCAGCGCTGATGGAGAGCGGGTTTGCCGTTTGGGGGCTCTCGCCCTCGGGCTCGGTGGAGATCCGCAATGTACCGGCTTCCGGGCGCATGGTGCTGATCACCGGCACGGAAGGCGAGGGACTGCCGGCACAGGTGCTTGCCCGCATCCAATCGGCGCGGATCGCCCAGGCGCCGGGCCTCGACAGTCTCAATGCGGCGACGGCGACAGGCATTGCGCTCTACGAGATCGCCATGGCGCAGGGCCGTCTATAGGGATCTCAGCTGTTCGCATCCCCGGTGGTCGCGAGCGTCTTCTTCGACTTCGCGGCCAGGCTTTCCCGGTTGCCGTTTCCGGACTTGCCGGAGAGGATCTTGTGGATCGGCGAGGATGAACCTTCCGAGGCGGCCGTCATGGCCACCATGCTGGCGGCGATCGAGGCGAGCTCCTGGCGGACCGCTTCGTCACTGCCGCCGCCCTTCTGCAGGCGTTCGGAAAGCGCCGTCGCCCTGGTGCGGGCGTCGTCGGCCATCCTGGTCACCACCGGATCGACGTCCGGCTGTCCGGAAACCCGGGCTTGTCTCGGAGACGGAGCATGCGGAATTTCGCGCAGGTTGATGTCCTCCGGCGTGATCTTCTTCTTCGGCGCCGCCTTTACCACCGGGCGGACGAGGGCGGAATCGCGAAGGGCGCGACTGGCGTCCCGCGCTTCGGAATTTGCGCCTTTCAGCTTGTCCCGCAGCCGGCCGATCTCGGCCAAACGGCGCTCCAGCGTCGTTTCCCGGTCTGCGCGGTCGGAGATTTCCCTGGCGAGCTTGTCCTCCAGCCGCTGGACGCGGTTTTCTTCCTGGGCGAGCCGTGTTTCGGCATCCTTGGCGCGGGCGGTCTGCAGCCGGACGTCGTTGCGCAGCGTATCCCGCTCGTCGCGCAGGGCGGTGACGCGGAATTTCAGGTTCTCCACCTCGGTGTCGCGGGTCGAAAGATCGATGCGGAAATTGTCGGCGTCGGCCATCATCAGGGCCTGGCGCTGCTGCAGCGTCTCGATCTCGAGGTCCTTGGCTGCCAGGGTTTCTTCGGCGGTTTCGAGCGCCGCCTTCAACTGCTGGATATAGCTGTCCTCCTGGCGCAGCCGCGCGCGCGCGTCGGCGGCCTCCGTATCCATGGTGTCGATCTGGGTGCGCAGGTCGGTGATCTCGGAAAGAAGCTGCCTGGCTTCCTCGGCAAGGGTGTCGCTCTTGATCTGCAGCGCGACCGCCTTGTCCCTTTCCTGGACGAGTTCCTGCTTGGTGCGGGCATTCTCGGCGGCATAGACGGCGCGCGCCATGTCGCGCTGGGCGCGGACTTCCTGCGGGCTGATCGGCAGCGTCGCCTTGATGCGGTTTTCGGTGTAGCGGACGATGCGATTGTGGACCGCCGGGGCAATCAGCATGACCGCAAGTGCGGCGCTCAGGAAACCCAAGCCGAACAGAAGAGCAAATTGGATCACGATGCGGCCGTTTCGCGGTCTGGTTGGGAATGCGCAGGCTGTTTAAGCATGGCGGCATTCAACCGGCAAGCGCCCTTAGGGCGGAAGGCCGGGTTACCGACCACTGTTTCAAAAAACATCAAATCCCCTCCGCTGTGCGGAGAGGACAATGGCAGATTTCAGAAAGGGTTCCAGGTCGGCGACTGGGTGAGCTTGAGATAACCGACATTGATGCCGAGGCGAGCGCCGAGACCGGTGCGGATCGGCACGAGAATCACGTTGTTGTTGCGCAGCACCGTCATGCCGACGCCGGCGACCACGAAGGCGGAACCCGACACGCCGCCGAAGCGGGCATAGAGGCTGTTCACCGAGGGAAGATCGTAGACCAGCATCATCGCGCGGGTGCCCTGGCCGCCATAGTCGATGCCGAGCGAGGGGCCCTGCCAGAACACCGGATGCTGGCCGGCATTCTTGGTATAAAGCTCGCCCTCGCCATAGGTCAGGCCGGCGATGAACGCGCCCGAACCTTCCTGGCCGAGGATGTAGCCGTTCGGCAGGCCGTATTGGGCAAAGGCGTTCTCGACGACCTTGGCAAGCCCGCCGCTGGTGGAGCCGAAGAAGCCGTGTCCGGCGTCGACGATTTCCTGGGCAGTGTATTGGTTGGAGCCCTGCTGGGCGGATGCCGGGCCTGCGAAGACCGCCACGGCTGCGATCACGGCAAACACCGTCGCTGCGAAACGGGCGAGGGCGGAACGGGTGTGGATGCGCATTGTCAGATCCATGATTGTATCATCCAGGGGCACGCCTTTTGCATCATGCTTAAGGCTCGTCTATTTTGGCGCCATGATCTTAATAATCGGTTTACCAAATATGGTGTCATTATGACCGGGAACATTGCTCAATCCCCGCGCAACCTTCAGATGGCAGGGCGTACAGGGGAGAGCATTTCCCAAACAGGAGACCTACATGCCGAAGAATCCGAATCTTACCCTTGCCGGGCCAGATCTCGCGGCACTTCTGTGCAGCCGCGTCTGCCATGACGTGATCTCCCCGGTCGGCGCGATCAACAACGGTCTCGAACTCCTCGACGAGGGAGCTGCCGACAGCGACGCGCTCGACCTCATCCGCACCTCGGCCCTCAACGCCTCGGTGCGCCTCAAGTTCGCACGTCTCGCTTTCGGTGCCTCCGGCTCCGTCGGCGCCTCGATCGATACGGGCGAGGCCGAGAAGGCCGCCAAGGACTTTGCCGTCGCCGAAAAGAAGACCGAGGTCACCTGGAACGGCCCGCGCGCGATCATCGCCAAGAACCGGGTCAAGCTGCTCCTCAACCTCTTCCTCGTCGCCTATGCGGGCATCCCCCGCGGCGGCTCGATCGACGTGACGCTGGAAAATCCGGAATATGACGCGAAATTCATCCTTACCATCAAGGGACGGATGATGCGCGTGCCGGCCAAGTTCGTCGAGATCGCCAGCGGCACGCTCGAAGAACCGATCGACGCCCATTCGATCCAGCCCTATTACACGGTCCTGCTCGCGGAAGAGTCCGGCATGGAACTGCGGCACGTGGTTTCGGAAGACAAGATCGTCTTCATCGCCGAAACAGTGGCCGCCGAGACGATCTCCGGTTGATTCGCGCCCGAGGGTAACCATTCATTAGCGCCATCGCCCTAATGATAGATGCTCGGAAACCAGAGCGGGTTTGAGCGTCAGGGGGATACGATGCAGCGTTTAATGATTGCCGACGGATCGGACATCGTGCGCACGGTCGGCAAGCGGATCCTGTCCGAACTGGGCTTCCTGGTGGTCGAGGCCGGCACCGCGCGCGAGGCTGTGACGCGTTGCAATGCCGAACTTCCCAATTTCCTGATCGTGGACGCGGGCCTAGAAGGTGCGCTCGAACTCATCGGCACCATCCGGGCGATGCCGAACGGCAAGAGTGTGCGCATCTTCTATTGCGTCATCGAGGCGGACCTGAAGAAGATGATGGCCGGCAAGCGTGCCGGCGCGGACGATTTCCTGCTGAAGCCTTTCGACCGCAAGATCCTGACTTCGGTCTTCTCTGCCCTGGCGCAAGCCGCCTGATTCTCAAAACCACCGCATCCGCTCGTCCGATGGTGGCAGCGCCGCCGGCGATTTTCTTGTCCTGTTTCGTTTCGGGTCCGCAAACGGCTCAAAACAAAACGTCCGCCCGGCAGGCCAGGCGGACGTTTCGAAAGGGGACTCTCAGGCAGCTCAGGCGGTTTCGGCGTAGTCCGCTTCCGGTTCGCGCAGCACGTAGCCACGGCCCCAGACGGTTTCGATGTAGTTTGCGCCGCCTGCGGCATTGGCAAGCTTCTTGCGCAGCTTGCAGATGAAGACGTCGATGATCTTCAGTTCCGGCTCGTCCATGCCGCCGTAAAGGTGGTTCAGGAACATTTCCTTGGTGAGCGTGGTACCCTTGCGGAGCGAGAGGAGCTCCAGCATCTGGTATTCCTTGCCCGTCAGGTGAACGCGCTGGCCGCCGACTTCGACGGTCTTGGCGTCGAGATTGACGATCAGTTCGCCGGTGACGATGATCGACTGTGCATGACCCTTGGAACGGCGGACGATCGCGTGGATGCGAGCGACCAGTTCATCCTTGTGGAAGGGCTTGGTCATGTAGTCGTCGGCGCCGAAACCGAGACCACGGACCTTGTCTTCGATGCCGGCCATGCCGGACAGGATGAGGATCGGTGTTTTGACCTTCGAAAGCCTCAGAGTGCGCAGCACTTCGTAGCCCGACATGTCGGGCAGGTTGAGGTCGAGGAGAATGATATCATAGTCGTAAAGCTTGCCGAGATCGACGCCTTCCTCTCCGAGGTCGGTCGTGTAAACGTTGAAGCTCTCCGATTTCAGCATTAGCTCGATGCTCTGGGCAGTCGCGCTGTCATCTTCGATGAGTAGAACCCGCATATTTTTCCCCTTTACCGCCGCGTAAGGTATCTTTGCCCCCTTACTCGATACGGATCCAGACTGAGCCTGATTTGGAAGCTGCCACTAAATGGTTAACAAATTATGATTTCACCTGGCAAGGTTCATCATTTCGTTAAGCAAAATTAGTAGCAACCTGATTTCCCTTATGGATTGGTCATCACCAGGTTTGAATCAGCGGGTGAGGAAATTCCGCTAAGTGATTCATTCGACTCATACATTGTCGCGGCCAATTTAGGCCCTGGCATTTACCGACCCTTAAACGATCAGGTTTATCATTAATGATGCCCGTAAACGAAAGGTTAACGCGACGCCTTATTTATTAACGTTGCGAAAATTTTTTGATCCGGAGTGTACCAATCCGGATACACGGGCCTGGGTCTCGCTATCCACGGAGTATTGCGTATGAAGTCGCGTGACAGCCTGGTTCGCCTGAAAAGCTTTCAGGTCACCGAAAAGCGTCGTCAATTGCAGCAATTGCAGATGATGATGGCCGAGTTCGAAAGAATGGCCAAGGAACTCGAGCACCAGATCACTCTGGAAGAGAAGAAATCCGGCATTACCGACCGGAATCACTTCGCCTATCCGACCTTCGCGAAGGCAGCCCGCCAGCGCGCGGACAATCTTCAGGTCTCGATTCGCGAGCTGAAGGTGCAGGAGGAAAGCGCGGAGCTCGCGCTCGAGGAGGCGGAGGCAGAATTTGCCAAGGCTTCGGCGCTCGAAGAGCGCGATGGCGGAATGCGCGCCCGGGCCTAACGACGCCGGGCCGCATCAGCGACGGAAATGTCATAATCTGGGGCGGTGCCGCGGTGCCGAGGCCCCATTTCCGTTTTTGGTTTTCGTTAACATCCGTGATTCGGGTTCGGCGTCCCGGATTAACGAAGCCCGGATTAACGAAGCCTGGATTAACGAAGAATGTCCTGCCAGTCGGGGTGGCGTTCCACCTGAGCCTTGAAGAACGGGCAGAGCGGAATGATCTTCCAGCCGCCCTTGCGGGCTTCCTCGACCGCATGCAGCGCCAGGGCCTGGCCGACCCCTTTGCCGCGAAGCTCGTCGGGAACGCCGGTATGATCGACGATGATGAGTTCCGGCGATGCGCGAGAATAGGTCATCTCGGCGAAGTGCCCTTCGACCTCGGCCAGGTAACGGCCGCCCGACCGCGTTTCTTCGAGGGTGATATTCATGATTGCCTCGCTTTTGTGCTTCCGCCGATGATGTAATACGGGAGGAGCCGCAGGGAAATAGCCGCGCGGCACACCGGGGGGTGACACATCGTCAACGGAGAAAGCGATGAACTGGCTACGGCCGTTTCTTCTCGTGCTGGCCGCGATCTTTCTGGGGCTCGGGCTTTTCCTGCCGATCATCCGCTTCGAGCGGCTCTATTTCTTCAGCGAGACGCCGTCCCTGCTGGAACTCGTCGCGGCGCTTTTCGAGGAGGGGGATGTGGCGCTGTCGCTGGTGGTCGGCCTGTTTTCGATCGTCTTTCCGATCGTCAAGCTCGCCGGGCTTACGGTGCAGCTCTCCGGCCGAGTGAGGCAGGCCGGGTTTTTCGGCCGTGCGATGCCGCATCTCTCGAAGTGGTCGATGATGGACGTGATGCTGGTGGCGATCGTCGTCTTCGCCGCGAAGAGCAGCGGCCTGGCTGTTGCGGTCTCGCAGCCGGGCCTCTGGTTCTACGCCGCCTCGGCCATCATCGCCGGGGTGCTGCCGTCGCTGTCCCGGACCGGATCCAGGCAGAATTGAGCCGTCTTTCAGAAACCGAAAGGTGCCGTTGCGTTCGTGGCAGCGGCACCTTTTGTTTTCCGGTGCGGGCCGGGACCCGCGAATTCGGCGTCAGTGACGATATTGCTGAATGCGCGTGGTGCGCAGGCCGGCAAGGCCGTGATCGTTGATGGAGGACTGCCAGGACAGGAATTCCTCGACGGTGAGCGTGTAACGCTCGCAGGCTTCTTCCAAGCTCAACAGGCCGCCGCGAACCGCGGCTACCACCTCTGCCTTTCGCCGGATGACCCAGCGGCGCGTATTGGCCGGCGGCAGATCGGCGATCGTCAAGGGGCTGCCATCGGGGCCGATGACATATTTCACTCGGGGACGTATCAATTCGGTCATTGAACTCTCTACACAACGCAAGACCACGTCGGTGAGCCTAGCCGCCCAGTTTTAATATTTGACTAAATAGGCCGCAGCATTTGTTCCGACTGTGGCAGCAATCGCATTGCGTGTCCTAAGGCAGGACGAAAAGCCTTGTTGCTCAAGGGAAAGACGGCGGTTTGGCGGCAGCGCGATCCTGCAAAAAGAGGCGGATCAGAAGCCTTCGCCGCCTCGAAATTCGACAAGCAACGTGCCGAACATGATGCGCAGATCGAGAAAAATCGAGAAATTGTCGATGTAATGGAGGTCGCAGGCGATGCGGGCGCGCGCCTTGCCGGGGCGATCCGTCGGACCGCGAAGGCCGCGCATCTGCGCGAGGCCGGTCATGCCCGGCCGCATCGCATGGCGGCGGTGATAGTCCGGAACGAGGTCCTCGTAACGGATGCCGGCCGCCAGCATGCCGATCGCGTGACAGCGTGGGCCGACCAGCGACATGTCGCCTTTCAGGACATTCAGGAGTTGCGGCAGTTCGTCGATATTGGCCTTGCGGATGAGGGCGCCGACACGGGTGACGCGTGGATCGTTCCGCACGGTCTGCGCGATCCCTTTCTCGTCGCCGAGAGCGGTGCGCATCGACCGGAACTTGTAGACGCGGAACCTGCGGCTGTCCTTGCCCCAGCGCGTCTGGGTAAAGAGCACCGGTCCGTCGCTGTCGAGGCGGATCGCCAGCGCGACCGCCAGCATCACGGGCAGGAGCAGGATCAGCGCCGCCAGCGAGACGCCGATGTCGATCGCCCGCTTTGCGGCGAGCTGAAGGCGAAGGCTGGTGCCGGCTTTATGGAGCTGGACCGATTGCCGGATACGGGCTGGCGGCGGCGCGATATGGCGCCTGCCGCGCGACCTGCCGGTCGTGTCGTCATGCAGATCAGGAACACTCAAAACCAGCCACCCGTACTCTACCCCTCCGAAGCCTCGAAGGCCTCGGTGGCTCGTAATAGAACAGCCGCGTTGCGGAGTCATCCGTCAATTTAACGGGTTGTTAAGGATGAATAGATTTTTCCGGGATACCGTCACGACAGCATCGCCAAGGATAGTTCGGTCTTTCCTGCCCCTAGTTCCAGTTGTGCCGTCCCCGCATGCCCGAGCGTCAGGTAATCGCCGGCGGAAAAGGAAAAAATTCCCGTTGCGGATTGTATTTGTGCTCCGCCGGCGATGCCGTTCATCGCGATAAGCGTCTGCGTTGCATTGAGCATCAGGCTGGTCGCATGGCCGGACGAAGACAGGACCGCGACATTGAGGGCAACGAGATAGAGGCCGGTAGCCGGGGCTACGATGCGGCTGCCGCCGCCGGCGACCGCAGCGCCCAGCGAAAAGCCGCCATGGGCGAGGGCGAGCGTGGTGAAGCCGCTCTGCTGGCCCGCCGTCGGGGTGAAGTTCGTTCCGGTGCGATAGGCTCGGGCGGCCGGCTGGTTCGGCTGCGAGACCTGACCGGCGGGCGAGATCGACAGCCCGGTCCTCCAGCTCGTCCCGTCGCTGACCTTGACCGAAAACTCGGTGTTGCCGGCCAGACCCATCTCCGCGTAACCGGTCCAGTTCGACTGGAAGAGCAGCGAGGCCGTGTCAGCGGAGGCCGCCTTGTTGACCTTGATCTGGTGGCCGTTGCCCGCGTGGTTGAAGAGGCTTGCCGGAGCGGAAAGGGCGAGCCGATTGGTGCCGTCGGGCGTTGCATTGATCCCGAGCTGGTCGAGGCGGCCGGTGGCGGGCAGGGGGATGTCCTGCCAGAGTGCGCCGGAAAACACCTTCAGCTTTTCGGCAGCGGCGAACCAGGCGCGCCAGCCGGTGCGCGGGGCCAGAAATGCCCAGTAGCCGTCCTGCCAGGACGCGATACGTCCGGCTTTGCCGGCCCAGGCGCCCGTGGGCGCGGCCCCGAGCAGATAGCAGGCGCCTTCCGCCGGTGCGCCGGGCGGGGTCGCGAGCTCCGCGACGATGGTCAGATGCACGAGCGCATCGAGCCGCAGCAGGGCCTCGTTGTGGGTGACATGTTTCTGCGCCTGCGAAGGCAGGATGAAGGGCATGTTCAGGTTGGCGGTCGTATCGGCCATGGTTCTCTCCGTTCGGTTTCCGACCAGTCTAAGGTCGGCGGCGGAGGCGGGGAGAAGCGAGTGGCCAAGCCTTTGAAAAAGCTGAGGCGGCATTCTCGAAACATGCCCGTCCTCGATGCGGCGTGGCCGGAAAGCAACGGCGGCGGACGGGCAGGGCTTTTCGTCGCATCCGGGCTTGCCAGTGTCCTGATTGCGCTTGTCCTTTCTCTCGCATATGCGAATGTGAGCGCGGCGAGAGACAGGGAAAAGCATGCGTTATTCGGCCTATTCGATCTTCAAGGAAGCGCTTTCCGGCAACCGGATGTGGAAGCCCGCCTGGCGCGAACCGCAGCCGAAGCCGCACTATGACGTGATCATCGTCGGTGGCGGCGGGCACGGGCTGGCGACGGCCTATTACCTCGCCAAGGAATTCGGCATCACCAATGTCGCGGTGCTGGAAAAGGGCTATCTCGGTTCCGGCAATGTCGGGCGCAACACGACGATCATCCGCTCCAACTACCTGCTCGAGGGCAACAATCCGTTCTACGAATTCTCGCTGAAGCTCTGGGAAGGGCTGGAGCGGGATTTCAACTACAACGCCATGGTCTCGCAGCGCGGCATTCTCAACCTCTTCCATTCCGACGGCCAGCGGGACGCCCATGCCCGCAAGGGGAACGGCATGCGCATCCATGGCGTCGATGCCGAACTGCTCGACCGCGAGCAGGTGCGCCGGAAGGCGCCCTATCTGAATTTCGACCACGCCCGGTTCCCGATCATGGGGGCTCTCTATCAGAAGCGCGCCGGCACGGTGCGGCATGACGCGGTCGCCTGGGGTTACGGCCGAGGTGCCGATGCACGCGGCGTCGACCTGATCCAGCATTGCGAGGTGACCGGCATCCGCCGCGAAAACGGGCTGGTGGTCGGCGTCGAGACGACCAGGGGTTTTATCGGCTGCAACAAGCTGGCGCTGGCGGCCGCCGGCAATACGACGACGGTCGGCCGGATGGCCGATCTCGAACTGCCGATCGAGACGCATGTCCTGCAGGCCTTCGTTTCGGAAGGGCTCAAACCCGTGGTCGACCACGTGATCACCTATGGCGCCGGGCATTTCTACATATCGCAGTCGGACAAGGGCGGGCTGGTGTTCGGCGCCGAGATCGATTTCTATTCTTCCTATGCCCAGCGCGGCAACCTGCAGACCGTCGAACACACGATGGAGGAGGGGGTGTCGCTGATCCCCGGCCTGTCGCGTGCGAAAGTGCTCAGGAGCTGGGGTGGGGTGATGGACATGTCTATGGACGGATCGCCGATCATCGACCGCACGCCGATCGACAACCTCTATCTCAACTGCGGCTGGTGTTACGGCGGCTTCAAGGCGACGCCGGCCTCCGGTTTCTGTTTTGCCCACCTGATCGCCAAGAACGAGACGCACCACGTCTCCCGCTTCATGCGGCTCGACCGGTTCGAGCGCGGCTACACGATCGACGAAGCGGGCCGCGGCCCCCAGCCGAACCTCCACTGAGCAAGATCCCCGATGGCAAGCCTGATCACCTGTCCGCATTGCGGCACCAGACCCAAGGAAGAGTTTTCGATCCGCGGCGCCGCCGCGCCGAAACGTCCGTCGCCGACCGCCAAGGACGAGGCCTGGCATCGTTACGTCTATGTCAGGGACAATCCGAAAGGGCGCTACGAGGAATACTGGCACCATGAGGCCGGCTGCCGCCGCTTTCTGGTGGTCGAGCGCGACAATCTCACTCATGAGGTTTTCGGGGTGACCGACGCTGCGGAATTCAAGCGGGGGGGAGCTGCCGAATGACCTCCTATCGTCTAGGATCGGGCGGCGCGATCAATCGCGGCCAGTCGCTCAGCTTCACCTTCGACGGCCGGACCTACAAGGGTTTCGAGGGCGATACGCTCGCCTCGGCGCTGCTTGCCAACGACCAGATGCTGATGGCCCGCAGCTTCAAATATCACCGGCCGCGCGGCGTGGTGACGGCGGGTTCCGCCGAGCCCAATGCCTTGATGACGATCGGGTCTGGCGCGCGCGCCGAGCCGAATGCCCGGGCGACGGTGGTCGAGCTCTACAACGGCCTTGCTGCGACGAGCCAGAACCGCTGGCCATCGCTGAAGCGCGATTTCGGCGCGGTGAACGATCTCTTCTCGCCGTTCCTCGGCGCCGGTTTCTACTACAAGACCTTCATGTGGCCGGGCGTGTTTTGGGAAAAGCTCTACGAGCCGCTGATCCGCCGCGCCGCAGGCCTCGGCAAGATCGCCATGCAGGCCGATCCCGACCGTTACGAAAAATCCTGGGCGCATTGCGACCTGCTGGTGATCGGCGCAGGACCGGCGGGACTGATGGCGACGCTTGCCGCCGGGCGGGCGGGAGTGCGGGTCATTCTGGCCGACGAGGGGTTCAGGTTTGGCGGCTCGCTATTGTCGGAAAGTGCTGCGGTCGGCGGCCGGCCGGCGGCGGAGTTCGCGGCTGAGGTCGTCGAGGAACTGGCGTCGCTGCCGAATGTGACGCTAATGCCGCGCACCACGGTGTTCGGCTGGTATGACGACATGGTGTTCGGCGCCGTCGAGCGGGTGCAGAAACACGTGGCCTCGCCGTCGCCGGACCTGCCGATGGAGCGGCTGTGGCGCATTGTTGCCAAACAGGCGATCCTCGCAGCCGGGGCGGAGGAGCGGCCGATCGTCTTCGGCGGCAACGACAAGCCGGGCGTGATGACGGCAGGGGCCGCGCGCACCTATCTCAACCGCTACGGCGTCGCTGTCGGCGGCAAGGTCGCAATCTTCACCAATGGTGGTTCCGGTTACCGCACCGCTGCCGATCTCGTGGCCCAGGGCGTCGATGTCACCGCAATCATCGATGCACGGCCGCAATCGGCCGATCCGGTGCCGGAAAGCATTCGGGTCATCCACAACGGTTCGGTCATCGCCACGAAGGGCCGGCACCGCATCGAGGGGCTGATCGCCGAGCGCTCGGGCTTAGAGGAGGTGATCGGCTGCGATGCGCTGGCGATGTCCGGCGGCTGGTCGCCGATCGTGCACCTGATGTGCCAGCGCGGTGCCAAGCCGGTTTGGTCGGACGAGAAACAGGCATTCCTGGCGCCGGATGTGGGCAGTGCCTTCGCGGCGGCCGGTGCCGCCGCCGGCCGCGCGTCGCTTAGCGAGTGCCTCAAGGATGGTGCTGCGAAGGCGCATGCGGCGCTCGATGCGTTGGGCAGGCTGGTCGGCTCGATCGACATTCCCGAGGTGGAGGGCGAGTACGATCCGGCCTTTGCGCCGCTCTGGTACGTGCCGGGTGCCCGGGACAAGGCCTTCGTCGATTTTCAGAACGACGTGCATGTCGGCGATCTCGGCCTCGCCCAGCGGGAAGGTTTTCGCCATATCGAGCACACCAAGCGTTATACGACCGCCGGTATGGCGACCGACCAGGGCAAGCTCGGCAACGTCAACACGGCCGCCATCGTCGCCGGCATGCGCGGTGTGTCGCCGGCCGAGATCGGCACCACGACGTTCCGGCCCTTCTATACCCCTGTCTCCTTCGGGGCTCTCGCCGGTGCCGCGCGGGCCGAACGGGCCGCTCCGGTTAAAACCTCGCCGCTGCACGGCTGGGCGCGCAAGAACGGCGCCGCCTTCGTGGAGTCCGGCCTCTGGTATCGTTCCGCCTGGTTCCCGCGTGAGGGCGAAAAGACCTGGCGCGAAAGCGTCGACCGCGAGGTTTTGAACGTCCGGGCCAATGCCGGGCTATGCGACGTCTCCACGCTTGGCAAGATCGAGATCTTCGGGCGCGGTGCGGCCGAATTCCTCGACCGTATTTATTCGAACGGGTTTCTGAAGCTGCCGGTCGGAAGAGCGCGTTACGGGCTGATGCTGCGCGAGGACGGGATCGTCTTCGACGACGGCACCGCGAGCCGGCTGTCCGAAAACCACTTTGTGATGACCACGACGACGGCCTATGCCGCCGAAGTCCTCACTCATCTGGAATTTTCGGCCCAGACCTTCTGGCCGGAACTCGACGTCCGCTTCGTTTCCTCGACGGACCAGTGGGCGCAGATGTCGCTGGCCGGGCCGAAGGCGCGGATCATCATGAGCCGCGTCGTGCAGGACGACATTTCCGATGCGGCGTTTCCGTTCCTTGCCGCGAGGGAGGTCACGCTTCGCGGCGGGCTGAAGGCGCGGCTCTTCCGCATCTCCTTCTCCGGCGAACTCGCCTACGAGCTTGCTGTGCCGGCAGGTTACGGCGAAGCGGTTGCCGATGCGGTCATGGATGCCGGGCATGAGGAGGAAATCTGCGCCTATGGGGTCGAGGCGCTCAACGTGCTGCGCATCGAGAAGGGCCATATCACCCATAGCGAGCTCGACGGTCGCACCACGGCCGACGATGTGGGGCTTGGCCGGATGATGGCGATGCAGAAGCCGGATTTCATCGGCAAGCGGCTTTCCACCCGGTTCGGGCTGACCGCCGCCGACCGGCTGCAGCTGGTCGGCCTCAAGCCGATCGAAGCCGACAAGGACATCAAGGCCGGGGCGCATCTCCTGAAGGACGGGGCCAAGCCGTCGCTCGCCAACGACCAGGGGTTCGTTTCCTCGGCCTGTTTCTCGCCGACACTGGGTCATTTCATCGCGCTCGCGATGCTGAAATCCGGCCGGGAGCGGATCGGCGAACGGATCATGGTCTGGGACGGGTTGCGCGGCTCCGAAGTGCCTTGCGAAGTCTGCCCGCCGGTCTTTGTCGATCCCGAAAACAGCAAACTTCATCTTTGAGGGCCGCCGATGTCGATCCACCTTCTCCACCGGCATGTGCTCGAGGATCATATTTCCGGCTTCGAGACGGATCCCAATCCGAACCATCTTTCGGTCATTCGCCGGCCGGTGATCTTTTCGGTTCTTGCCAGAGCCGGCCACGAGGCCGAGGTTGCCGAGGCCCTGTGGAACGCCGAGGACGTCGCGCCCCGCCTCTGCGGCCCGTACGAATGGCTGGCGGTATCGCGGACGGTCGGTGCGGAGACCGTCGAGGCCATGCTCTCGGAGATCGCGAACGCCTCCGTTATCGATCAGAGCGACGGCCGCGTGCTGATGGAAATTTCCGGCCCGGGCGTGCGCAAGATCCTCGCCGGATGCGTCGCCGTCGACCTGCATCCGGAGGTCTTCGAAGAGGGGCGGTCGGCCACGATGCTGTGCTGCCATGCAGCGGCGAATATCGCCCGCACGGGCAAGGACACGTTCGAGATCATCGTGCCTCGCTCGCTGGCCGGCTCGGTCTTCGAGGCGCTGATGGAGATGGGGCGCGAGCATGCGCTGACCCGCGGGTTCGCCGACTGAGCCGTCACAAAGCTGAGGGGGAGGCAGGATATGGATTTAACGTTAACCGCGGGACGATCTTAAATTTCGTGCGCCGGGATGTTTGGCTAATTTTTCGACAGTCACTGGCGATTTTTTGGAATTTCCGATCTTTGTGTGGCCAGATTGTTGAGAACTGCCTCGATTTTGTCGGCCTCTCGGCTTTTTGTCTTCACATTCCTTGCGAAAACGTTATGGAATGCGCCAAAGAATGCAAGAACCCGCAAGGGACGAGTATACAAGAGATGCGGCCCTTCCGGGATCGCATCCAGGGGAAAAATATATGGAGTATTTTATCCAGCAGCTCATCAACGGGCTGACTCTTGGGTCCATCTATGGCCTGGTGGCAATCGGCTATACGATGGTTTACGGCATTATCGGCATGATCAATTTCGCCCATGGCGATATTTTCATGCTCGGCGGCTTCGCCGCCCTGATCGTCTTCCTGATCGCAACCTCCTTCTTCGCCGGCATTCCGATAGCGTTGCTGCTGCTCTTGATGCTGCTCGTCGGCATGCTGATGACGGGGTTGTGGAACTGGACGATCGAGCGGGTCGCCTACCGGCCGCTCAGGGGGTCCTTCAGGCTTGCGCCGCTGATTACCGCGATCGGCATGTCGATCGTGCTGTCCAACTTCATCCAGGTGACGCAGGGGCCGCGCAACAAGCCGATCCCGCCGCTGGTGACCGACGTCTTCCATATCGGCGACATCACCATCTCGCTGAAGCAGGTGCTCATCGTCATCATCACGGCGGTGCTGCTGTTCGCCTTCTGGTACATCGTCAACAAGACGCCGCTCGGGCGGGCGCAGCGCGCCACCGAGCAGGACCGCAAGATGGCGGCGCTGCTTGGCGTCGACGTCGACCGGACGATCTCGATCACCTTCATCATGGGTGCGGCGCTCGCGGCCGTGGCCGGTGCCATGTACCTGATGTATTACGGCGTCGCCTCGTTCAACGACGGCTTCATCCCCGGCGTCAAGGCATTCACGGCCGCGGTTCTCGGCGGCATCGGATCCTTGCCTGGCGCGGTTTTCGGCGGGCTGCTGATCGGCCTCATCGAGTCGCTGTGGTCGGCCTATTTCTCCATTGCCTACAAGGATGTCGCCACGTTCGCGATCCTCGCCTTCGTGCTGATCTTCAAGCCGACCGGCATTCTCGGCCGGCCGGAAGTGGAGAAGGTGTAACATGACAGCTTCTACCGAAACCGGTCACCCGAACGTGCTTGCCAAGGCGGTGCGGGAAGGGCTGTTTGCCGGCGTCATCGCCTTCTTCATGTTCCTGCTGTTCGTCGGCATCGAGACCTACCAGGACATCAACAACACGCTGGTCTGGCGCACCCGCTGGGGCCTGCTGGCGGTCTTCGTCGCCGTTGCGGCGGTCGGCCGCTTCCTGACGGTCGGCTTCATCAAGCCCCATATCGACCGCCGCAAGCTCGCCAAGGCAAAGAGCGGCGTTCTCGAGATTTCCGAGAACAAGAGCTTCTTCCACCGGCACTTCCTCAAGATCGCGCTGATCTTCCTCGTCCTTTATCCCTTCCTGTCGCTGATGATCGTCGGCAAGCAGGGATCGCTGAAATATGTCGACAATTTCGGCATCCAGATCCTCATCTACGTGATGCTCGCCTGGGGCCTGAACATCGTCGTCGGCCTCGCCGGCCTGCTCGATCTCGGTTACGTCGCCTTCTACGCGGTCGGCGCCTATTCCTACGCGCTGCTGTCCTCCTATTTCGGCTTCTCCTTCTGGCTGCTGCTGCCGATGTCGGGCATCCTGGCCGCGCTCTGGGGCATCATCCTCGGCTTCCCGGTGCTGCGGCTGAGAGGCGACTATCTTGCCATCGTGACGCTCGCCTTCGGGGAAATCATCCGCCTGGTGCTGATCAACTGGACCGACGTGACCAAGGGAACCTTCGGTATCTCGGGTATCGCCAAGGCGTCGTTCTTCGGCATCTGGTCCTTCGATAGCGGCACGACCAACAATTTCGTCAAGGCCTGGGGCCTGTCGGCGTCCTCGGTCTACTACAAGGTCTTCCTGTTCTACGTCATCCTGGCGCTCTGCATGCTGACCGCCTATGTCACCATCCGGCTGCGGCGCATGCCGATCGGCCGGGCCTGGGAAGCGCTGCGTGAGGACGAGATCGCCTGCCGTTCGCTCGGCATCAATACCGTCACCACCAAGCTGACCGCCTTTGCGACCGGCGCGATGTTCGGCGGCTTTGCCGGCGCGTTCTTCGCCACCCGCCAGGGCTTCGTGTCGCCGGAAAGCTTCGTCTTCCTGGAATCGGCCGTGATCCTGGCGATCGTCGTTCTCGGCGGCATGGGTTCGCTGACCGGCATCGCGATCGCCGCGGTGGTGATGGTCGGCGGCACCGAAGTGCTGCGCGAAATGGCCTTCCTCAAGGTCGTGTTCGGGCCGGACTTCACGCCTGAACTCTACCGCATGCTGCTGTTCGGCCTGGCGATGATCATCGTCATGCTGTTCAAGCCGCGCGGCTTCGTCGGTTCGCGGGAACCGACGGCCTTCCTCAAGGAACGCAAGGCCGTCTCGGGAAGCTTTACCAAGGAGGGCCACGGCTGATGGCTCCCGGAACGACGACTATGACAAACGGCATTAATGGCGATACCATCCTCAAGGTCGAGCACCTGTCGATGAAGTTCGGCGGCCTTATGGCCATCAACGACCTGTCGCTGGAGGCACGGCGCGGCGAGATCACCGCGCTGATCGGCCCGAACGGCGCCGGCAAGACCACGGTGTTCAACTGCATCACCGGCTTCTACAAGCCGACCATGGGCATGCTCACCCTGCAGCGCAGGGACGGCAAGGAGTACTTGCTGGAACGCCTGCGCGACTTCGAGATCCCGAAGCTCGCGGGCGTTGCCCGTACCTTCCAGAACATCCGGCTGTTCTCCGGCCTGACGGTTCTCGAAAACCTGCTGGTCGCGCAGCACAACGCGCTGATGAAGGCGTCGGGCTATACGATCCTCGGGCTCCTCGGCTTGCCGGCCTATCGCCGGGCCGTCGATGCCTCGATAGAGAAGGCGAAATACTGGCTCGACAAGGCCGATCTGACCGATCGCGCCGACGATCCCGCCGGCGACCTTCCCTACGGTGCCCAGCGGCGGCTCGAGATTGCCCGCGCCATGTGCACCAATCCGGAACTGCTGTGCCTCGACGAACCGGCGGCCGGCCTCAATCCGCGCGAATCGGCGGCGCTGAACACGCTGCTGCACCAGATCCGCGATGAAGGCGTGTCGATCCTGCTGATCGAGCACGACATGTCGGTGGTCATGGAGATTTCCGACCATGTCGTGGTGCTCGAATACGGCCAGAAGATCTCCGACGGCTCGCCGGACCATGTGAAGAACGACCCACGAGTGATCGCCGCTTATCTCGGCGTCGAGGATGACGAGGTGGAAGAGGTGATTGCGGAAGAACTCGACGGGGGCCAACGCTGATGGCGGCCGAATCCCTTCTGAAAGTCCAGGCTGTCGAGACCTATTACGGTAATATCCGTGCGCTCGCAGGCGTCGATGTCGAAGTCAACAAGGGCGAGATCGTCAGCCTAATCGGCGCCAACGGCGCCGGCAAGTCGACGCTGATGATGACCATCTGCGGCGCCCCGCAGGCGCGTGCCGGCTCGATCATCTTCGACGGCGAGGACATCACCAAGCTGCCGACGCATCTGATCGCGCGCCGCCGCATCGCCCAGTCTCCCGAAGGCCGGCGCATCTTTCCGCGCATGACCGTCTACGAGAACCTGCAGATGGGCGCCGGCCTCGACAACCTCAAATATTTCAGCGAGGACGTCGAGAAGATCTTCGCGCTCTTCCCGCGCCTCAAGGAACGCCAGACGCAGCGCGGCGGCACGCTTTCGGGCGGCGAACAGCAGATGCTGTCGATCGGGCGCGCGCTGATGGCGCGGCCGAAGCTGCTCCTGCTCGACGAGCCTTCGCTCGGTCTGGCGCCGCTGATCGTCAAGGGCATTTTCGAGGCGATCAAGAAGCTCAACCAGGAAGAGGGGCTCACCGTCTTCCTCGTCGAGCAGAACGCGTTCGCGGCGCTGAAACTCTCCGACCGCGCCTATGTGATGGTCAACGGCAAGGTGACGATGAGCGGTTCCGGCAAGGAACTGCTCGCCAATCCGGAAGTGCGGGCCGCTTATCTCGAAGGTGGACGGCATTGATCGTGAAGGTTGTGCTTTTGACGGCCGGAGGAATTTAGGATGCAGGGACTGTTTTTCGAAAGCGATAGCGGCGTTCGCTACGTCTTGCGCTTCTTCGTGCTGCTCATCGGTTTCTGGACCGCCTGGCGGTCCGGCAAGGCGGCGGCCGAGGGCTGGAACGGCTATCTGACGGTGGTGGTCTATACGCTTCTGCTCGGCATTGCGATGCGTTTTCTGCACTACGCGCTGTTTCAGGGGCCGTTTATCAGCCCGTTCTATTACATCCTCGATGTGGTCATCCTGCTGGTGTTTTCGAGCGCCGGATTCCGCATCCGGCGGACCCGCCAGATGGTCCAGAATTACTACTGGCTCTACGAGCCGACTTCCGCTTTCTCCTTCAAGAAGAAAGATTGACAGCCGCACTTTTCTGCCCTCAGATTAAGTTCGGGTTGAAACGATAAGTAACCTAGAGTGGAACAATTCCGGCGCAGTGATGGTGGGTATTGCGCCCGGTTTCGAAAATCAGCTCACCTAAAAAATTGGGAGTAACTCGATGAAGAAGTCTCTTCTTTCCGCGGTTGCGCTGACGGCCATGGTCGCCTTCAGCGGTAGCGCATGGGCCGACATCGTTATTGGCGTCGGTGGTCCGCTCACGGGTCCGAACGCCGCCTTCGGTGCACAGCTCCAGAAGGGTGCCGAACAGGCCGCAGCCGATATCAATGCCGCCGGCGGCATCAACGGCGAAAAGATCAAGATCGTCCTCGGCGACGACGTGTCGGACCCCAAGCAGGGCATCTCGGTTGCCAACAAGTTTGCATCCGATGGCGTCAAGTACGTGGTCGGCCACTTCAACTCGGGCGTTTCCATCCCGGCTTCCAAGGAAGTCTATGCCGAAAACGGCATGCTGGAAATCACCCCGGCTGCGACCAACCCGGTCTTCACCGAGCGCGGTCTGTGGAACGTATTCCGCACTTGCGGCCGTGACGACCAGCAGGGCACCGTTGCCGGCGCTTACCTCGCCGACAAGTTCAAGGCCGCCAAGATCGCCATCATCGACGACAAGACGCCTTATGGCCAGGGCCTTGCCGAAGAAACCAAGAAGGCGATGAACGCCAAGGGCGTCAAGGAAGTCATCCGCGAAGGCGTCAACGTCGGCGACAAGGACTTCTCGGCTCTCATCTCCAAGATGAAGGAAGCCGGCGTCTCGATCATCTACTGGGGCGGCCTCCACACCGAAGCCGGCCTGATCATCCGCCAGGCAAAGGACCAGGGCCTCAAGGCAACGCTCGTTTCGGGTGACGGTATCGTCTCGAACGAACTGGCCTCGATCGCCGGCGACGCCGTCGCAGGCACGCTCAACACCTTCGGCCCGGATCCGACTCTGAACCCGGCCAACAAGGACCTGGTCGCCAAGTTCAAGGCAGCCGGCTTCAACCCGGAAGCCTACACGCTTTATTCGTACGCGGCCGTTCAGGTCATCGCTGCCGGCATCAAGGCAACCGGCAAGGCCGACGACGCCGAAGCCGTTGCCAAGACGCTGCATGAAAAGGGTCCGTTCAAGACCGTTCTCGGCGACATGGCTTTCGACGCCAAGGGCGACCCGAAGATCCCGGGCTATATCATGTACGAATGGAAGAAGGGTCCGGACGGCAAGTACAGCTACTTCCCGCAGGGCTGAGCCTTACTCGGCCAAGCTATGTTCTAAAAGGGAGCCCGGTCAAAAGCCGGGCTTCTTTGCGTTTTGCCGAAAGGAAGAGGCTGTGGGACTTTCCGTCGCGCATTGTGGGTGATGCCGCCGGTTCAGCACGAAGAATGGCGGGAGGCGACGTTCCACCACGGGGTGAACTGACTCAGCGCCACGGTATTTATGCGTCTTTTACTTGCATCTTGCTTTTCGCGTTTCTCCGATTGATTTCTCGTCAGGATAGAATATCGCTCTCAAAAATATCAGCTGAGGGTAGATGATGAGAAATATGATTGCCGCTTTTGCGATTGCTGTATTTGCCATCGGGGCAAGCGAACTGGCAGAGGCTTCCGACAGTTTCAAGCAACAAGCCTTATCCAGAACCGTGATGAGCGGTGTTCGGACAAAGCTGGGCCAGCACTGGCACATCAACAATGATTGCAGTTTGGCCGACGTACCTGCTGTCCGTATTGTCGAAGCGCCCAAACACGGACGCCTCGAAATCGTCCGTCAACCGGTTTTCCCGGACTCTGCAGGAAGGCTTGAGCGATGCCGGACCGTCAAGGTTATGGGATTGGTAGCCTATTATACTGCGAAGGCAGGATATGCCGGAGAGGACAGTTTCGTGCTGAGAGCTCCCTATGGCGATGGGAAAATCGCGGACACCACGATGAATGTTACGGTGCTGAAGTAACGCTGCCGGCTATTCGCCGCGCAGCACGTGCGCAGCCTTGACGGCCGCCGAGGCGCGGTTCTCGACGCCGAGCTTCACGTAGATCTGCTCCAGATGCTTGTTCACCGTGCGCGAGGACAGGCCGAGGATGTCGCCGATGTCGCGGTTCGATTTGCCCTTGGCGATCCACAGCAGCACTTCGGACTCTCGCTGGGTCAGCGGAAAATGCTGGCGCAGTACCTCGTCGTCCGGGCGTTTGTTGGCGGCCGTCAGGCGGAAGAGATGTTCGTCGGCGCCGATCGCGCCGAGGAAGGAAAATTGCAGGCTCGCCTGGCCGTTCTGGACGAGGGCGAAGGCTGCATCGCGGGCAAAGCCGGGTTTGTCGCGCTCGGCCATCCAGGCGGAAATCCGGCGCGAGACGATGTCGAGTCCGTCGTCGCTGTTGGTCGCCGCATTGATCAGCCGTGTCGCCTGCGGCGTCGACCAGTGGATTGCGCCGTTCGCCTTGACCGCCAGCAGGTGCCGGCCGGCAGCGTCGAGCGCCACGCGGGCGCTCTGGGCCGAGCGGGCATTGGAGAGATGGACGCGGATGCGGGCGTGCAGTTCGTCGATATTGATCGGCTTGGTGAGGTAATCGACGCCGCCGGAATCGAGCGCGTTGACCACGTGTTCGGTCTCGGTGAGGCCGGTCATGAAGATGACCGGCACCTGGGCGACGGCGCCGTTGGTCTTGAGTTTCCGGCAGGTCTCGAAACCGTCCATGCCGGGCATGACCGCGTCAAGCAGGATGAGGTCCGGCGTGATCCGCTCGACGATGTTGAGCGCCGATTGGCCGGTGGTGGCGATCAGCACCGAGAAGCCGGATTTTTCCAGAGCCTCGGTGAGGAACCCCAGCGCTTCGGGGCTGTCGTCCACGAGAAGGACGATATCGCGCGGCAGAGCGGTTTCAGCCATCGCTCGTCCTTTCTCCCTCAAGGCGGCTCAGGAATTTCATATAACCGGCAAGATCGAAGGCCTGCACGTAGGTGCCGAGCTCTTCCGCGAAGGGGCGGTGTTCCTCCTCCCGGGCGAGATCGGCAAGTTTGGCTTCGATACCGCGCACGTAGCCGATTTCGCCGAGCCGCAAAAGGTCCTGGACGTGGTTCGTCCCCGGACTTTTGACCGGTTTCTTGGGGCCGACCACGGCCGGAAGCACGGTTTCGTTCTCGTAGACCCAGACGAGGCCGAGATGGGCGGCGAGCTTGTCGGCGAGGCGGCGGAAATCGACCGGCTTGGCGATCGCATCACTATGGCCCTCGTCGCCGGAATGGGCCGCGACGCCGTCTCCGATATTGGCCGAGAGCATGACGATCGGCGCCGTCTGGCCGATCTCGCGCAGCCGGGAGACCAGCTGCCAGCCGCTCATGCCGGGCATGGAAATATCGACCAGGAACAGGTCCGGCGTCACGCCCTCGATCAGCGTCAGGCAGTCCGGGCCGCTGTTTGCCGTGAGCACCACGAAATCCATCGGCGAGAGCACTTCGCGCATCAGGTCGCGGTGGTCCTCGTTGTCGTCGACGACGACGATGGTGCGGCGCGGGCCGGTATAGGAGACGATCTTCTTTTCCGCGGCCGGCGCCGTGTTCGGCCGCTCGATGGCCGACAGCATCAGCCGCACCTTGAAGATCGAGCCTTCGCCCTTGGTGCTGGCAACCGCGATCTCGCCGCCGAGCGTGTTGGTCAAAAGCTGGGTGATGGTGAGGCCGAGACCGAGGCCGGGCATCGGCCTGATGCTTTCCGCCTCGCCGCGCTGGAAGGGTTCGTAGATGCGGCCGAGATCCTTCTCCGCAATCCCGCGGCCGGTATCGGAGATGGTGAAGGTGGCGACCTGGCTGCGATAGGCGACCTCGAATTTCACCGTACCCTCGTCGGTGAACTTGATCGCGTTGGAAAGCAGGTTGACGAGGATCTGGCGCAGCCGCTTTTCGTCGGTGCGCACATATTGGGGCAGGGCGCGGGCGCGTTCGTGCTCGAAGGTGAGGCCCTTGGCCTGCGCCTGCAGGCCGAACATCTCGACGATCTGGTCCAGAAAATCCTGGATGTTGATCTCGTTGGAATAGACCTGCAGCCGGCCGGCCTCGATCTTGGAAATGTCGAGCAGCCCGTCGATCAGGCCCGACAGATGGTCGGCCGAACGCTTGATAACCTTGATCGCCGACTGGCGCGGGGCAGGGATCGTTTCGTCGCGTTCGAGGATCTGGGCATAACCGAGCACCGCATTGAGCGGCGTGCGCAGCTCGTGGGAGAGACCGACGACATAACGGCTCTTGGCGCGGTTGGCGGCTTCGGCGGTTTCCTTGGCGTCCTGCAGGGCGGCATCTGTCTTCTTGTGGGCGGCGATTTCCTTGAGCAGCAGGGTGTTCTGGCGGGAAGACTCCTCTTCCGCCACGACCCGGCTGTCATGGGCGAGCACGTAGAACCAGGAAACGATGCCGGCGATGATCGCAAAGACGAAAAAGACGATCAGCACCGTGCCGTAGATCACCTCGGCATTGACCGGGGTCGCCTGGCTGACCTGGTAGGCGATCATAGCGAGGATCGCACCGATAGCGGAGGTGGCGAGCACCGCCGTCGTCGCGTAACGCCCGAGGCGGGTCGTCAGCCGGGCGATGACGCTCTCCGGCAGGAAGGAGCGGGCGACGGTGCCGACCTGGGTGTTCAGCCGCGCATGCGGCTTGCACATGTCGTGGCAGCGGCTGTCGAGCGAACAGCAAAGCGAGCAGATCGGCGCCGCATAGGCGGGGCACCATGCCATGTCCTCGTGTTCGAACGGGTGCTCGCAGATCGAGCAGGTGATCGAGCCGACGCTTTTCCAGCTCTGGCGCGGCTTTCGGGCAAGGTAGAATTTACCCCTGGTGGCAAAGGCGAGCGCCGGTGAGATCAGGAAGGCGACCAGTGTTAGGTAGGTAGCGAGCGAGGCCATCAACGGGCCGAACAGGCCGAAATGGGCGGCGAGCGCGATCGCCGCCGATCCGAACATCGAGCCCAGGCCCACCGGATTGATATCGTAGAGATGGGCGCGCTTGAACTCGATGCCCTCGGGCGACAGGCCCAGCGGCTTGTTGATCATCAGATCGGCCGAAATCGTGCAGAGCCAGGACATGGCGATGATCGAGAAGATGCCGAGCGTCGCTTCGAGCAGGCGGTAGATGCCGAGCTCCATCAGGAGCAGCGCGATCACCACGTTGAACACCAGCCAGACGACGCGGCCGGGATGGCTGTGGGTGAGGCGCGAGAAGAAGTTCGACCAGGCGAGCGATCCCGCATAGGCGTTCATCACGTTGATCTTCAGCTGCGAGACCACCACGAAGGCGGCCATCAGCAGAAGAGCGGCCGTATCGTTGGGGATCATGTAGCCGAAGGCGGCGAAATACATGTGCGCGGGGTCGGCCGCCTCGCGGATCGGCACGGCGGTCGAAAGCGTCAGCACCGCCAGGAACGAGCCGGCCAGAAGCTTCGGCACGCCGACCACCACCCATCCTGGGCCGGCGAGAAAAACCGCGAGCCGGTGCCGCCACTTGCGCAGGCCCTCGGGCGGCAGGAAGCGCAGGAAGTCGACCTGCTCGCCGATCTGCGGCATCAGCGCCAGGATCACGGCGGAAGCCGCGCCGAACTCGACGAGATTAAAGGGCGCCGGGCCGCCGACCTCGGCGTTCGAATGGCCGATGCCGGCAAAGGCGCGCCAGAGATCGAATTTCTGCCAGTCCAAAAAGGCGATGAACACGAAGGGGAGGATATTGAGGACGATCCAGAACGGCTGGGTGATCAGCTGGAAACGGGAGATCAATTGCACGCCGTAGATGACCAGCGGGATCACCACCACGGCGCTGATGATATAGCCGATCCAGGGAGGGATGCCGAAGGCGAGGTCCAGCGCGCCGGTCATGATCGAGGCCTCGATCGCAAACAGCATGAAGGTGAAGCTGGCATAGATCAGCGAGGTGATGGTCGAGCCGATGTAGCCGAAGCTGGCGCCGCGGGTCAAAAGATCGATATCGACGCCGTGGCGGATCGCATAACGGCTGATCGGCCAGCCGATGACCAGCATGGCGATGGCGGCCGCGACGATGGCGAAAAACGCGTTGGTGGTGCCGTAGGAGAGGGTGATCGTTCCGCCGATCGCCTCCAGCGCCAGGAAGGAGATGGCGCCGATGGCGGTCTGGGAAATGCGGCTGGAGGAAAACCGGCGGGCGCTCTTGGCGGTGAAACGGAGCGCGTAATCCTCCAGCGTCTGGTTGGCGACCCAACGATTGTATTCACGCCGAACGGGAATGATGCGTTGCCGCGCTGCCATGCCTAATTTCTAGCACCTTTTGAAGGAAGACCGTCAATTGTGCACTTTCGGCTGCGGCGCGGCGTTTTGCAAGCAAAGTATGATGCGGTGCGGTAAATCCTCACCGCATCTGAGGTGTGTCACATGGTGCGGGTCGGGCGCACGACGATCTCGTTGGTATCCACGTCCTCCGGCTGGTCGATGACATGCAGGATGGCGCGGCCGATCGCATCGGGGGTTATCGCGATGCTGCGATAGGTCTTCATCGCGTCCACCGCGACCGGGTCGGTGATCGTGCCCGCGAGCTCCGATTCCACCACGCCCGGATAGACGCAGGTGACGCGGATCTTGTCGTTCTCCTGGCGCAGGCCATCGGAGATTGCCCGCACCGCATATTTGGTGGCGCAATAGACCGCCGCGGTCGGCACGACGCCCAGGCCGCCGACGGAGGAGATGTTGATGATCTGGCCAAAGCCCTGGCCGTTCATGACCGGCAGGACGGCAGCAATGCCGTAGAGCACGCCGCGGATGTTGACGTCGATCATCCGGTCCCATTCCTCGACCTTCAACGACGATATCAGCGACAGCGGCATCAGGCCGGCATTGTTGACGATCACGTCGATGCGGCCGAATTCGGCCAGCGCGTATTCCGTGAAGGCCTCAAAATCATGGCGGTCGGTGACGTCGAGCCTGCGGATGCGGACGGTGCCGCCTTCGGCGGCGATCTCTTGCGCCAGCGCTTCCAGCCGGTCGGTGCGGCGTGCGCCGAGCACGAGTTTGGCGCCGGCCGCGGCGAGGGTGCGTGCCGTGCCTTCGCCGATGCCGCTGCTGGCGCCGGTGATAAGAACCACTTTTTCAGTGATGTGAGTCATGTTGCTGATCCTCTGTGCGAGGCAGCGGCGGCATGCCGCTGCAGGCCCGGGATCTATGCAGCGGATGCGCCACCGACGGGTATCAAGGTTCTCCGCAGTTCTTGCACGATCCTCCGAGCCGGCTTCTTCCGGGCGATAGGTCCTATTTCAGCAGCGGCCAGAGCGTCGCGACCAGCAGCAGTGCCATAACGATGTTGAACCATTTCAGCCGCACCGGATCGGACAGGAACCGCCGCAGCGCCACGCCGAAGCCGGCCCAGACGGCGACGCTCGGCAGGTTGACGACGGCGACGACGAGCGTGATCAGCGCCACGGAGACAAATGGACTTTCTGCGCTGGCGTAAGCGGCCATGGCCGTGAGTGCCGCCACCCAGGCCTTCGGATTCACCCACTGGAAGGCGGCTGATTCGAGGAAGGTGAGGGGACGGGCGGCTTTCGCGCCGTCGTTCGAGGTGGAGCGCGACGTGGGCCGAGACATGGCAATCCGCCAGGCGAGGGTGAGGAGGTAGGCACCGCCGGCGATCTTCAGCGCCAATCCCAGTGGCGGATAGGCCGTCAAAAGCGTGCCCAAGCCCAGGCCGACCGCCAGCAGCACCGACGAAAGACCGATGGTGATGCCGAGGATCTGCGGCACCGTGCGCCGGAAGCCGAAATTGGTGCCCGAGGCGAGCAGCATGAAATTGCTCGGCCCCGGCGATACGGAGCCGACGAGCGCGAAAAAGGCGATTGCAAGAATGGTCTCAAAGGTCATGGCAAGGCTCTCCCACGCAAGGAGGCGGCTCCCTGCGATGCTGGATGCTGGATGGGTCGCGGAGCGAAAGCGGGCGAAATCTAGAGGTGGCGGACGCTGAGCCTGCCGCCCCATTTGCCGTTCAGGTAGTCGCAGACGAGCCGGCGATGGCAATGATGCGGCGTGTCTTCCGAGCAGAGCAGGCAGGACCCGTCGAAAGCTTCCGGCTTCAAGTGACTTTCCACCTGACGTTCCGCCATCAAGCTGAGGAAATCGTTCTGGAAAATATCCCAGTCGCCCTTCTGCTTCTTGAAGGCGGTCATGATCTCCTCGGTCGGCGCCAGCAGCGGTTCATGCACATAACCGGCGCCGCAGATCGTCTTCAGAAAGAAGGCGAGGTCGTCGGATTTGGCAAAACCGGCGAGTTGCGAGGTGTTGTGGAGGCGCACATCCAGGATCCGCTTGACGCCAGCCGCCCTGATGCGGCCGAAGAAATCCTCGGCCGTCGTCTTGGTAAAGCCGATCGTGGTGACGTCCATGCTCATGCGCCTCTTCTTATCGCAACGTAGTCGGTCAGGCGACGTTTTTCAGGCCGAGCACGTCGACCTTTTCGATCGACGGCGGTTCGGCCAGAAGCTCCGGCGCGTTGGCCATCAGGGCCTGGGCGATCGAGCCGGTGAGATGCGCCTGACGGCCTGCCTCGTCGTTGAAGGCATCGAAAATCGCAAATGTCGATGGCCCCAATTGCAGGGCAAACCAGATCGGCGTGGTGGCCTCGTCCTCAGCCATCGAAAGCCCTGTGGCGAGAAATTCCTTCAGCGCCGCCTCCTTGCCGGGCTTGGCTTGAAGGCGGACGAACAGTGCGACCTTGACCATTGTTTCTCTCCTTTTCCGGAACGACATGGTGTCCAGACAATCTGCCACGCAGGCTTGCTTGCCTATTGTCAATATTGACATTGTTGATAGTGTTCTTGCCATGAAACTGCAGATCCTTGCCCTAGATCCCGTCTTCGATACCGGCCTGTCGACCATGCTCGACGTGTTCACCATGGCGAACGAGCTGGCGGCGATGCTGTCGCTTGGCGTACCGACTTTCGACGTGTCGGTGATCGGCGTGCGCAAAAAGGTGAAGACGGCGCAGGGGCTTGCGGTGCCGATCTCCGGAAGCTTCGATCCGAAGGCCGGTGGCTGGCTGGTGGTGCCGGCGATCGCCTGCAAGATGCCGGACGTGCTGGTGCCGGCGCTCGACCGTGCCGATATCCGCGATGCGGGGGCGGTGCTGCGCGAGGCGAAGGCGGCCGGCATGAACATCGCCGCCGCCTGCGTCGGCACGTTCGTGCTTGCCGAATCCGGTCTTCTCGACGGGGAGAAATCGACGACGAGCTGGTGGCTGGCGCCGCTCTTTCGCCAGCGTTATCCCTCCGTGCAGCTCGAAGACGGCCGCATGCTGGTGAAATCCGGTTCGCTGGTGACGGCGGGAGCAGCACTCGGCCACATGGACATGGCGCTCTGGCTGGTAAGGCAGGTGAGCCCCGAGCTTGCAGGTCTCGTGGCGCGCTACCTGATCGTCGACAACCGGCCGTCCCAATCGGCCTATGTGATCACCGACCATCTTTCGCATGCCGATCCGCTGGTGCAGCGTTTCGAGCGCTGGGCGCGCGACAGGCTTTCCGAAGGGTTTTCGCTAGACCATGCTGCCGGTGCGGTAGGCGCCAGCAAGCGCACCCTGGCGCGGCGCATGCAGCAGGTGCTCGGCAAGACGCCGCTTTCCTATTTCCAGGATCTGAGGGTCGAGCGCGCCGTGCATCTGTTGAAGACCAGCGACAAGAGCCCTGACGAAATCGCGACGCTGGTCGGTTATGCCGACGGTGTCACGCTGCGGGCCTTGCTGCGGCAGAAGACCGGGCGGGGCGTGCGCGAGGTGAGGGCGGGAGGATAGGTCAGATCTCCTTGCGCTTCAGAAGATAATCCAGGCCGCCGACGCGGAACCAGCGGTAGGCATAGGCATCCAGCAGGAGCGTATGCCTGCCATTCGCCTCCGCCTTGCTGTTGCCGCCGTCGGCGATGTCGATCAGCTTCTCGCCGTGGTCGCCGAGACCCACGGAGAACTCCACCTCGACCGGCGTCGAATGCAGGTTGTGGACGACCAGGACCGAATTGTTGCGCCAGTCGTAGCGCAGCGCCAATACGCCCCGGTCGCTGGTCTGCAGCGGCACGCATTCGCCCCAGCCGATTTCCGGCGCTTCCTTGCGCATCCGTATCAGGCGCTCCATCCAGTTCAGCATCGAGTTCGGATCGCGCCGCTGGTGCGCAACGTTCAGGTGTTCGAAACCGAACGGGCCGCCGCTGATCACCGGCAGGACCGGCTTGTCGTTCTTGGTGAAGCCGCCATGCGGCTCGGTCGACCATTGCATCGGCGTGCGGGCGCAGTTGCGTTCCGGCAGCGACAGGTCGTCGCCCATGCCGATCTCGTCACCATAGCGGATGACTGGCGTCCCCGGCAGCGAGAACATCAGGCTGTAGGCAAGCTCCAGCCGGCGGCGGTCGCCCTGCAGCATCGGCGCCAGACGCCTGCGGATGCCGCGGTCGTAAAGCTGCATGTGCTTGTGCGGCCCGAATTCCGAAAACACCGTCTGGCGCTGTTTTTCGGTGAGCCGGCCAAGATCGAGTTCGTCGTGATTGCGCAGGAACAGGCCCCATTGGGCGGTCGCGGGACGCTCGTAGGTGTCGTTGATCGCCTTCACGAGCGGTCGGCTGTCGGCAGACGCGAGCGCATAGAACAGCGCCTGGTTGACGTGGAAGTTGAACATCATCTGCATCCGGTCGCCATCCTCGCCGAAATAGGCGAGGTTTTCCTTCGGCACGACATTGGCTTCTGCGAGAATGATGCTGTCGCCGAGCCGCCATTGCAGGAATTCGCGAAAAGTCCGGAGCATGTCGAACTGCTCCTTCGGCTTTTTCACCTCGGCCCCCTTCTCGGCGATCACGAAAGGCACCGCATCCATGCGGAATCCGGAGACGCCGAGCTGGATCCAGAAACCCATGATCTTCAGGATCTCCGCCTGCACATGCGGGTTGGATGTGTTGAGGTCCGGCTGGAACTCGTAGAAGCGATGGAAATAATACTGCTTGGCCTTCTCGTCATAGGTCCAGGTGGTCTTCTGCACGCCCGGAAACACCATGCCTTCATTGGCATTGGCGGGTTTCTTGTCGGACCAGACATACCAGTCGCGATAGCGGGATTTCGGATCGCTGCGGGCGTCCTGGAACCAGGGATGTTCGCTGGAGGTGTGATTGACGACGAGGTCGATCAGTACCCTGATGCCACGCTGCTTGGCACCATGAGTGAATTCGACGAAATCGCCGAGCGTGCCGTAACGGGGATCGACATTGTAATAATCCGAGACGTCATAACCGTCGTCGCGACCGGGCGAGGTCTGGAACGGCATCAGCCAGATGGCGCTGACGCCAAGGCCTGAGAGATAATCCAGCCTGCGCTGCAGCCCCTGGAAATCCCCGATCCCATCGCCATTGGCATCCATGAAGGTCTCGACGGAAAGGCAATAGACGACGGCGTTCTTGTACCAGAGGTCGTTGATCACGGGGCTAAGACTCCTCGGGCGGTTGGCGGGTCCGGGGAGGCAAGCGCGTGAGGAGGGGATTTGTTCCCTCGGGGAACGAATTCAAGACACAGGGAGCGATGGGAGCCGAAGCAGGCCCGATGCATGAGCGGCGCCTCTTCTCAACGTGCTGAGGCGGACCCTGTTATTCGATCAGAAGCAGGCCGCGCTTCTTGTCTCCATCGAGAGTGTCCATTGCCGAGAACAGCCGTTCCCGCTCGATAAGCCAAGGCTTGTAGTCCTCATTGACATCGAGGACGAGCACCAGATCCTCGGCCTCCAGATATCCACCGATCGGAGAATGGTGACCGGCTCCCGCTCCAAAGATCTTCTCGCGCGTAAAATTGACGATGTAACGGCGAGCCGGGTCGTTGGCGTGCTTCATATGCTCGCGGAATTCGTCAGCGCTCAGGTCGCGGAGAACCGAAACCTTCCGCCCGGTTTTCATGCGGGCGAGCTCGGCAAGTTCATCCAGCGTCAGGCCGATGATGCAGAACCCGGTCCAGCACATCCCGGTCCCGTCCAGCACTTCGGCCTCGGTCGTTTCCTCCTCACCGACCGAGCGAAGCGCATTGGCAATGCTCGCAGGGCCGCATCGGGAGCCGTTCGACTGCCAGGTCACGCTGCGGCCAAAGGTTGCCGCCACGGGCAGTGTCCAGGCCCGGTCCATCAGTTCGGGAGAGCGGACGACGGACGACTGGATCGCTTCCGGCGGGACTTTTGTCTGGCCGACCACGACGAATGCCGCTCCGGCGAGCAGGCCGGCGGTGGCGATCATGCCGAAAAATAGACCGCGCTTCATTTACAGATCCTCGAAGCCAAGGAGGATCACGAAGAATGACCCAAAGGGGCAGGGACATCAATCCTGCAGGCGACTCGCGACGCTTCCCCGTCAGGAGCGAGTTTGCGCCGAATGGTTGCTGCGGATCGGATGCCAGATGGAAATATCCCGGGGCTTTGCCAGCAGCTCCGGCAACGCCGCGTGCCAGGCCTCGCGGTAGGGCCGCTTCAACTGGATTTCCAGCACGTCGACATGATCCTCCCAGGTCTCATAGAGCATCATGTGGTGCTCGTTGTCGGGATCGGCGTGCAGCATGGCATTGTGGAACATCGGTTCGTGCCGCATGGCATCGAGCACGCCGTTCAGAAGAGTGAGGAAGCGGTCGCGCTCGCCGGGGCGGATATCGAAACGGATGACGTAGGTGACGGGCATGGAGGTGATCCTTTCTCGCTGCAAAGCTGGATCCCGGGATAGATGCCACCGGTCGCCGGGTCGATTACCTCGGAGGTCATATATCGCGCGCGCGGGGGAACCAGCCGTCAGGGACGAAGGTCTCACGGCTGGAAGAGCGTCAGGATGTTTCGCGAGTCCGAATTGGCGATCGAAAGCGACTGGATCGCCAGTTGCTGCTGGACCTGCAATGCTTTGAGCCTGCTCGACGCCTCGGTCATGTTGGCATCGACGAGGCGTCCTATGCCTTTGTCGAGACTGTCCGTCAGACGGGCTCCAAATGTTTCCTGCATCTCGATCCTCGATTTGAGCGAGCCAAGGTAGGCGCCGGCCGATATGACCTTCTGCTGCATCTCGTCGAGAACCAGGGTGATTGTCGGAAAATCGATGTCGGGATCGGTGACGTCGATATCGAGAATATCGATCCCCTCCGGCGGCAGCGTCCGGGTATGGACAGGCGGCTGAATGGTGATCAGCTCCGCGGCGAGCGAAGGGATGGCCCGGAAGAAGATATTCGGCGTCCCGCCCTGCGCCGCAAGCAGGGCGTCGGAGGGATCCTTGTTGAGAAAGGTCGCCTGCAGCAGGACCTTCGCCCAGTCGGCCGCGTTTTCGATATCGCCGTCGAAGCCGTATCCGGCCTGGCCTCCGAGCGCCTGATCGACGACACTCTTGGTAATGGCGAACGTGTCCTGCGACGTACCAACCGAGAATGCGACCGTGACGACGTCGAATTTCGTGATCGTGAAGGGTTGGTCGAATGCGGGGCCTGGCACGTCGCCATAACCCGATGTCGAAAATCCGAGCAATCCACCGATCGTGCCGAGGCCGTAGCCCAGATCCGGATCCGGTTCCTTCTGCAGAATTCCGCCGCCGCCATTCTTGAACAGCGCGATTTTCGAGAGATCGACGTCTATCGACTGGAGGGAGACGGCTCCATCCTCGCCGCGATCGAACGACGAAAGGACGGATGTCTTCGCATCTGTCTGGCCGGCTTGGTCCCGCATGTCCGACCGCAGCCAGTTCTGACCGGCGAAGGTCGCGGCGTTGGACATCGAGACGATCTGCTGCTTCAGCTGCTCCAGTTCTTCCTGGATCTTCTGCTTGTCTATCCCGTCCTGCTGGGCGGAAACGACCTTGGCCATGAACGCCGCCAGGATATCGGTCGTTGCAGCCATGCCTTCATAGGCCGTATCGACTTTTGCGGCTCCGAGGCCAAGGGCGTCCTGTACGACCGAGAGGGTACCCTTGTCGGATCGCATGGTGGTGGCGATCGACCAGTAGGCGGCATTGTCGGAAGCCTGCTCGATACGCAAGCCGGTCGCGGCCTGCCGCTGCACACCGGAAACCTCGCTGTCGAGCGAGCGAAGTATCTGGAGCGCGGAAGTAGCTCCGGCATTTGTGAGGATGCTACTCATACTATCTACACCGGAAACAACTCCTCACGCTACGTAAGCGCCGTCTTATACAAGCGAAGTATGGTTAATATATCATGAGGATACCCGAGACGGGCCTTGCCAGCGCTGTTGGCGCGAAGACGCCAGTTGGTCGCGGGGTTTCCGCCGCGTGAGGGTTCTTCCCCCTTCTCCCCCACCGGTACGTCATTCGACGTATACGGTTTTGCGATGCAGCAACCGATAGTCGCTTCAGCAACGGTCAAGTCCTCGTTGCGGACGAACGAGAAGAGGGGTTCGAACCAATGACATTTAAGTCCAAACTCGGCGGCGCGCTGCTCGCCGCCGTCATGTCGGCGACGGCGCTGCAGGGCGCTTTTGCCGCTGACGACACCATCAAGATCGGTGTTCTCCACTCGCTTTCGGGCACCATGGCCATCTCCGAGACCACCCTCAAGGATGTCATGCTGATGCTCGTCGAGGAGCAGAACAAGAAGGGCGGCGTGCTCGGCAAGAAGCTCGAAGCCGTCGTCGTCGACCCGGCCTCCGACTGGCCGCTGTTCGCCGAAAAGGCCCGCCAGCTGATTTCCAAGGACAAGGTCGCCGCCGTTTTCGGTTGCTGGACCTCGTCTTCGCGCAAGTCGGTCCTGCCGGTCTTCGAAGAGCTGAACTCGATCCTGTTCTACCCGGTCCAGTACGAGGGTGAGGAATCCTCGCGCAACATCTTCTATACGGGTGCTGCCCCGAACCAGCAGGCCATCCCGGCCGTCGACTATCTGGCCAAGGAAGAAGGCGTGAAGCGCTGGGTTCTCGCCGGGACCGACTACGTCTATCCGCAGACGACCAACAAGATCCTCAAGGCCTACCTGATGTCGAAGGGCGTTGCCGAATCCGACATCATGGTCAACTACACGCCGTTCGGTCATTCCGACTGGCAGACGATCGTCTCCGACATCAAGAAGTTCGGCTCGGCCGGCAAGAAGACCGCCGTCGTCTCGACCATCAACGGCGACGCCAACGTGCCGTTCTACAAGGAACTCGGCAACCAGGGCATCAAGGCCGAGGACATCCCGGTCGTCGCCTTCTCGGTCGGCGAAGAAGAACTCGCCGGTCTCGACACCAAGCCGCTGGTCGGCCATCTCGCCGCCTGGAACTACTTCCAGTCCGTCGATGCGGACGTCAATGCCGAGTTCATCAAGGAATGGCACGCGTTCACCAAGAACGACAAGCGCGTCACCAATGATCCGATGGAAGCCGCCTATATCGGCTTCAATGCCTGGGTGAAGGCCGTCGAAGCAGCCGGCACCACCAATACCGATGCCGTGCTGGACTCCATCATCGGCGTCTCCGTTCCGAACCTGTCGGGTGGCACGTCCACCGTCATGCCGAACCACCACATCACCAAGCCGGTGCTGATCGGTGAAATCCAGGCTGACGGCCAGTTCGACATCGTTCAGGAAACCGCGCCTGTCGTCGGCGACGAGTGGTCCGACTACCTGCCGGACTCGAAGAACCTGATCTCCGATTGGCGCAAGCCGATGTCCTGCGGCAACTTCAACGTTGCTTCCGGCAAGTGCGGCGGCAAGGGCAGCTGATAACGGAAATCCAGGGCCGATCCTGCCCCTCACCCTAACCCTCTCCCCGTCTGGACGGGGAGAGGGGACGTGCCATGCGGGACCGCTGGCGCGGGCCGGAGAGGGTACGGCGAATGTCCTTCTCCCCGCGGGCGGGGAGAAGGTGGCGGCAGCCGGATGAGGGGCTTTCGGAGCCTGTCGGCTGTCCGGTCAACCGGGGGACAACAGCATGCTTATCCGTCTTTTCAGTCTGATTTTTCTAGTTCTTTCCTTCGCCGCGCCGTCATTTGCGCAGAACGATCCGAAGCCGCTGATCGATGCGCTCGCCAAGGCCGATTTCGGCGAGGCTGAAAAACTGATCGGCCAGCTTGCCGCTACCGGCGATGCCCGGGTCGTGCCGGCGCTGAACGCCTTTTCCGAAGGCGACCTCTATTTTCGCAAGTCCGACAACCTGGTGTTTATCGGCAAGGCGGCAGGCTCCGGTTACGAGCTGATCGACCCGGTGACGGGCGTCTCTGTCGGACAGGCCGCCAAGAATGCGGTCACCAAGATCAAGATCAACAACAGCCTGCGCCGCGTTATCCGTTCGGCCATGGGCGGCCTGACGCTGATGAGCCCGGATCGCGGCGTGCGGCTGCAGGCGGCCGATGCCGTATTGCGCTCCCCGAGCGCCGAAAACCTCGAACTCCTCGAAACAGCAATCGCCAAGGAAACGGACCGCGAAGTCAAAGCCCGCATGGAAGAAGCGCGCGCCGTGTCGCTGCTCTCCTCCGACCGGTCCATCGATGAAAAGCGGGCTGCGATCCAGACGATCAAGAATTATGGCGGCCGCAACGCGATCGGCATCCTGATGGGCGCATCGGCCGCGCTCGATCCGAGCCTCAAAGGCGATGTCGATGCGGCGATCGCCAGCATCGAAAGCGGGCAGCGGCTCTGGGACATGGCGCAGAACGTCTGGTACGGCCTGTCGCTCGGCTCGGTCCTGCTGCTTGCCGCGATCGGGCTGGCGATCACCTTCGGCGTCATGGGCATCATCAACATGGCGCATGGCGAAATGGTCATGCTCGGCGCCTATTCCACCTTCGTGGTGCAGCAGGTGATCCGCGAGAACGCGCCCGGCCTGTTCGACTGGTCGCTGGCAATAGCGCTTCCGGTCGCCTTCCTCGTCACCGGCGCGGTCGGGCTGGTCATAGAACGCGGCGTCATCCGCTTCCTCTACGGTAGGCCGCTCGAAACGCTGCTCGCCACCTGGGGTGTCTCGCTCATCCTGCAGCAGACGATCCGTTCGATCTTCGGCCCCACCAACCAGGAAGTCGGCAATCCGTCCTGGATGTCCGGTTCATTCCCGGTCGGCGGCATGACGATCACCTGGAACCGCCTGTGGATCATCGCCTTCTCGCTGTCGATCTTCGTCGCGCTTTTGGTGGTGATGAAAAAATCCTCCTTCGGGCTCAACATGCGCGCTGTCACGCAGAACCGCCGCATGGCCTCCTCGATGGGCATCAGGACGCCCTGGGTCGATGCCTTCACCTTCGCGCTCGGCTCCGGCATTGCCGGCATTGCGGGTGTGGCGCTCTCCCAGATCGACAACGTCTCGCCGAACCTCGGCCAGAGCTACATCATCGACAGTTTCATGGTCGTGGTCTTCGGCGGCGTCGGCAATCTCTGGGGCACGCTGGTCGGCGCGCTGTCGCTGGGCGTCCTCAACAAGTTCCTCGAACCCTCGGTCGGCGCCGTGCTCGGCAAGATCCTGGTCCTGGTGCTGATCATCCTCTTCATCCAGAAACGTCCGCGCGGTCTCTTCGCGCTCAAGGGAAGGGCGGTGGACGCATGATTTCCGGCTTTGTCTTCCGCGCCCTCGAGGGCCGTATCGTCGCAGCCGTCGGGATTCTCCTGGCCATCGGCATCCTGGTGCCGGCGCTCAACCTGCTCACCCCGGCAGACAGCGCCCTGCATATCCCGACCTATGTCATGTCGCTGTTCGGCAAGTATCTCTGCTATGCGCTGCTGGCGCTGGCGCTCGATCTCGTCTGGGGCTATTGCGGCATCCTCTCGCTCGGCCACGGCGCTTTCTTCGCGCTCGGCGGTTATGCGATGGGCATGTACCTGATGCGCCAGATCGGCAGCAGAGGCGTCTACGGCAACCCGGTCCTGCCGGACTTCATGGTGTTCCTCAACTGGAAGGAACTGCCCTGGTTCTGGCACGGCTTCGACTGGTTCGTCTTCGCCATGCTGATGGTGCTGGTCGTGCCCGGCCTGCTTGCCTTCGTGTTCGGCTGGTTCGCCTTCCGCTCGCGCGTCAACGGCGTCTACCTGTCGATCATCACCCAGGCGATGACCTATGCGCTGCTGCTTGCCTTCTTCCGCAACGACATGGGATTCGGCGGCAATAACGGTTTGACCGACTTCAAGGACATCCTCGGCTTCTCCGTGCAGGCGGATGGTACCCGCGCGGTCCTGTTCTTCATGTCGGCGCTGATGCTGTCGCTCTGCCTGATCCTTGCGTCCGCCATTGTCCGCTCGAAGTTCGGCAAGGTGCTGGTCGGCGTGCGCGATGCGGAAAGCCGGGTGCGCTTCCTCGGCTTCCGGGTCGAGAACATCAAGCTCTTCACCTTCGTGGTGTCGGCGATGATGGCGGGGATTGCCGGTGCGCTGTTCGTGCCGCAGGTCGGCATCATCAATCCGGGCGAATTCGCGCCGGCAAACTCGATCGAAGTGGTCGTCTGGACGGCGGTCGGCGGGCGCGGGACGCTGATCGGCCCGATCATCGGCGCGATCCTCGTCAATGGCGGCAAGAGCTTCTTCACCGGCGCCTTCCCGGAAATCTGGCTGTTCGCTCTCGGTGGCCTGTTCATCGCGGTCACGCTTTTCCTGCCGAAGGGTATCGTCGGGACGGTCCAGCACGGCTTGAAGGCCCGGCAGGCGCTGAAGGCTGCGGCTGATGCCGAAAAGGGCAGGGGTGACGCTGCGGCGGTGACCCAGGCCCAGGCGGCGGAATAGGCAGGGAGACGACACTATGAACATGATTTCCGAAGCACGGCAGAAAAGTCTGCTCTATCTCGAAAACGTCTCGGTCTCCTTCGACGGGTTCAAGGCGCTGAACTCGCTGTCCTTTGTGGTCGAGCCCGGGGAGCTCCGGGCGATCATCGGTCCGAACGGCGCCGGCAAGACGACGATGATGGACATCATCACCGGCAAGACGCGGCCCGATGCCGGCACCGTCCTGTTCGAGGATACGATCGACCTTACCAGACAAGACGAGGCGGATATCGCCCAGCTCGGCATCGGCCGCAAATTCCAGAAGCCGACCGTGTTCGAAAGCCACACCGTCTGGGACAATCTGGAACTGGCGCTCAACCGGTCGCGCGGTGTCTTCGCGACGCTGTTCTATACGCTGTCTGCGGAGGACAAAGCGCGCATCGAGGAAATCCTCGAAACGATCCGCCTGACGCACCGCAGGCAAGAATACGCGGCCAATCTTTCCCACGGCCAGAAGCAGTGGCTGGAGATCGGCATGCTGCTCGCCCAGGAACCGAAACTGCTGCTGGTCGACGAACCCGTCGCCGGCATGACCGATGCGGAAACGGCCGAGACGGCGGTGCTCCTGAAGGAAATCGCCAAGACCCGCTCGGTCGTGGTCGTCGAACATGACATGGGCTTCATCCGCGAACTCGGCGTCAAGGTGACGTGTCTGGCGGAAGGTTCGGTGCTCGCCGAAGGCTCGATCGACTTCGTTTCGAACGATCCGAAGGTGATCGAGAACTATCTCGGACGTTGAGTGATGCAACTTATAGGCTTGAACCTCAAATCAGAACCGGTTTTAAAACTAACCGATTTGGAGATGGGGATATTTCATGGCTTTGCTCGGCATTCTGGTTATGGCGATCGGCGGCGCAGCCGTCTGGTACTGGCGATTGAAGACGATGCGGGAGGCGGGGAGCGAGGTCATCGATTCCGTCGAACGGATGCGGGGCGCTTACAAGCGCCGACAATTCCGCAACAAGGCGGAGGCGGCCCCTCTTGCATCGATCGGTGACCCGGCGATTGCGGCTGTGGCGTTCTTCATGTGCCTTGCCAAGGAAAAGCCGATGTATGTGGAGGCAGCGAAGGATGTCGTTCGCAACCGCATGAAAGGCATCGTCCGGCCGGGTGACATGGAAGAAGTGGTGATCTTCGGTGAATGGGCGTCGAAAAACGTCGTCAATCCGGAGGATCCGATCCGCCGCTTCCGTGATCTCTGGACGAAGGCGCTCGATCATGACGAACGCCGGCAATTGATCGGCATTGCTGAGGAAGTCGCCGAAGTCGGCGGTGACAGGACAAAGGAACAGGAGCTCGCCCTGCAGGCGCTGAGGCGAACGCTCATGAATTGAACGGGTAACGGTGGATCGGATGCTGACAGTCAACAACGTCAATCTTCACTATGGCGCAGCGCAGGCGCTGCGAGGCGTCTCGATCCATGCGGACATGGGCAAGATCACTTGCGTGCTGGGGCGGAACGGCGTGGGGAAGAGTTCTCTTCTCCGCGCCGTGACCGGCCAGCATCCGGTGAGCGGCGGCACGATCAGCTTCCAGGGCGAGGTGCTGAACGGGCTTGCCCCCTATAACCGCGCCAAGCATGGCATCGGCTACGTCCCGCAGGGCCGCGAGATCTTTCCGCTGCTCACCGTCCAGGAAAATCTCGAAAGCGGTTACGCGCCGCTCGCCCGCAAGGACAAGTTCATTCCCGACGAGATCTTCTCGCTGTTTCCGGTGCTGAAATCGATGCTCGGCCGGCGCGGCGGCGACCTGTCGGGCGGGCAGCAGCAGCAGCTCGCGATCGGCCGCGCCATGGTCACCAGACCCAAGATCCTCGTGCTCGACGAGCCGACCGAAGGCATCCAGCCGTCGATCATCAAGGATATCGGCCGGGCGATCCGCTACCTGCGGGATTCAACCGGCATGGCCATTCTTTTGGTGGAACAGTATCTGGATTTCTGCCGGGAACTGGCCGACCAGGTCTACATCATGGATCGTGGCGAGATTGTGCACGAAGGGACGGCAGAGACTCTGGATACGGCAGAAGCAAGGCGGCATCTGACTGTGTGAGACTAGTATTTTTACTGGTGAATGTTTGTATCGCGTTGCAGCACTTCGTGCGTTTCAATGCCGGCTAATATATGTTAACTACACCCACGTTTTCAGGGCATTCCGCATATAGTCGACAACCCCCGCACCCCATGATGAGGCGCTGATGGTCTTTGCACGCGTTGCCGGTTTCTTCTCTCGTCCCGCTCTTACGCGCATGATTGCTGTAGGAGCTGTTTTTTTGGGCGCAACGACCTTCCTGGGGTCAATGACCGGCAGCGCTCTCGCCGCTGGCTGCGGGCAGCCGATGGCAGCAGGGCGTCACACGATCACCATCGAAACAGACGGTGTCGCCCGTTCGGCAATCTATTTCATTCCCTCATCCTATACCGGCAAGGACAAGGTACCGCTGGTTTTCGATCTCCATGGCAGCCACAGCAATCCCCTGGGGCAGCTGAACAGAAGCTCCTGGGACAAGGTTGCGGAGAAAAACGGCTTCATCGTTCTGGCGCTGCAGGGCAGCCTGCCCGGAAGTTCGGCGGGTACCTATGCCTGGAACGTGCCTTTCGTGACCCAGCAGCCGGGAGGCCTCGACGAGATCGCCTATATCCGGCAGGCAATCGCCACCGCCAAGCAGGAATTCTGCGTCGATCCGGCGCGCATCTATGCCTCCGGTTATTCCGGCGGCGGCCGCATGCTGTCGGCCTACCTCTGCTCGGGCCGCGATGATTTTGCGGCCGCTGGTTTCGTGCATTCGCTGCGTGCCGGCCGCCCGGTCGAGACCGGCGGCAAGTGGAGCCCCGATGCGCAGGGTTGCAACCCGGCAAAGCCGATCTCGATCATGGCTTTTGCCGGCGTCAAGGATGCGGCCAACCCCTATGCCGGCGGTGGCAGCACTTATTGGCAATACGGTTTCAAGACCGCGATCCAGCGCTGGACAGAACTCGACGGATGCAGCGGCAACGGAGAATCGAAGACGATCGGCGACGTGACCTTCAGCCTTTACGGCACCTGCAAGAACGGTGCGCGCGTCGCGTCCTATGTTTTCGCCAATGGCACGCATGACTGGCCGAAGCCGGCCCCTGCCACAGAAGCCGTGATCGCTGCCGCCAAGGACGGCGCCGCGAGCGTCACCAAGGTGGCTGCGGTCGCCGTCGCCAAGCCGGCATTCGACGCCAATGTTGATCCGGCCTCGCGGATGTGGGACTTCTTCCGCAAGGCCGACAGCACTGACGTGATCGCCACCGCCGCACCTGCCAAGACCGGTTCTGCGGCCAAGTCTGGCACGGGCGTTGCATCAGACTGCGGAACCGAAGCCGATCTTCAGGGGACGACGTGCAACAGCAACCAGCCGATCGATATGCGCCGCAGCGGGCAAGGGGTGCAGGACGCCTTGTAACCAAGGCTTTCGGCGGACGGACACGGCTCGCCGAATTCTACCAGGAAGGCTGCGCAAAAATTCGCCTTCCGGAAACTTTTTCGCCTGAAATGGAGGCGATCCTCATCAATACGTCAGGGGGACTGACGGGCGGCGACGTGATCGAATGGTCCGTCGCCGCCGCGGCTTCCACAAGACTGTCGGTCACCACCCAGGCGAACGAGAAGATCTACAAGGCTTCGTCCGGCACCGCCTCCGTCTCCACCCATGTCACCGTCGGTGAAGATGCCTCGGTGCACTGGCTTCCCCAGGAAACCATCCTTTTCGATCAGGCCTCGCTGACCCGCCGGCTCGACGTCGATCTCTCCGAAACCTCCGAATTCCTGGCCGTCGAAGCGGTCCTGCTTGGCCGCAAGGCAATGGGCGAGGCGGTCGCGCACGGCTTCTTCCGCGACCGCTGGCGGGTGCGTCGGTCGGGTCAGCTGATCCATGCCGAAGAGATGAAATTCGAGGGCGAAATCGAGCAGCTTTCCCAGGCAGCCGCCGTGCTTTCCGGCCAGGTTGCGTTTGCGACGCTGTTTTATACCGGGCCGATGGCCGAGGTGCTTTTTCCCAAACTCCGTCAATGCCTTGACGATACGCCCGGCGGAGCCAGCCTGTGGACTGGCGGAGCCAGCCACTGGAATGGCAAGCTGATCGCACGGCTGGTGGCGCCGACCGGATTCGCCTTGAGAAAAATCCTGACACCGGCAATTTCCGTATTGCGTAACGGCGCGCCAGTGCCGAAAGTCTGGAACATCTGATCTTACTGCGGGAATCCCATGAACCTGACGCCCAGAGAAAAAGACAAACTGCTGATTGCCATGGCTGCGATCGTCGCCCGCCGACGGCTGGAGCGCGGGGTCAAGCTCAACTACCCGGAAGCGATCGCGCTGATCACCGACTACGTGGTGGAAGGCGCGCGCGACGGCCGTTCAGTGGCGGAGCTCATGGAGGCCGGCGCGCATGTCATCACCCGTGATCAAGTGATGGAAGGCATTGCCGAGATGATCCACGACGTGCAGGTGGAAGCGACTTTTCCCGACGGCACTAAGCTCGTCACCGTGCACGAACCGATCCGCTGAGGACGCCGCCATGCTGGAACTGCGCCCCAATTGTGAATGTTGCGACAAGGACCTCGCCCCGGAAAGCCGCGAGGCGATGATCTGCACGTTCGAGTGCACGTTCTGCGCCGCTTGCGCCAGCGACGTGCTGAAAGGCATCTGCCCGAACTGCGCCGGCGAACTGGTGCGTCGGCCGGTGCGCCCGGCGGCGGCACTCGCGCGCCATCCGGCATCCACCAAACGTGTTCTGAAGGCCGAGGGCTGCGCGCCCAAGGCGGCTTGAAGGAGAATGCCATGATTCCAGGTGAAGTGATTGCCGCAGAAGGCGAAATCGAACTCAATTCCGGTGTTCCCACCGTGACCGTCGAGGTCTCCAATACCGGCGACCGGCCGGTGCAGGTCGGCAGCCATTACCACTTCTTCGAGACCAATAACGGCCTTGCCTTCGACCGCGACAAGGCGCGTGGCATGCGGCTCGACATTCCCGCCGGCACGGCTGTTCGTTTCGAGCCCGGCCAGACCCGTTCGGTGACGCTGATCCCGCTTGCCGGCAAGCGCGAGGTCTACGGTTTCCAGCAGAAGATCATGGGTGCGTTGTGAAATCCGTTTCCGCTGCCGCCGCCCTGGTGCTCTGCGCCCTGCCGGCCTTTGCCCAGGAGCCGAAGGCAAATTGCAAGAACCCGCAGACGCAGATGGAGATGAACATCTGCTCGCAGCGGGATTTTGATGCAGCGGACAAGGCTTTGAACGCGCAATACCAGGCGACCCGCAAGACGATGAAGGCATGGGATGCCGATGCCACGCCGGATTCCAAGGGAGCCGATGATGCGCTGGTCAAGGCGCAACGCGCCTGGGTCGCCTATCGCGACGCGCAATGCACTTCCTACGGCTTTCAGGCGCATGGCGGCTCGATGGAGCCGATGCTGATTTCCGGATGCCAGGCGGATCTTACCCGCAAGCGGACAGCGGAACTGAAGGAGCTGGCCGAGGCTATGGGGAACTGATGTTCGGGTATGGAAAATTGCGTCGGTAGGGAATTTTTGATAAGTAGGGAGAGGTGAGAAGTCAGGGAGTGAGACGATGGGCAGATTTGAGGCGAAGACATCCATGAAGGGGCAGGCCACGATTCCCATCGAGGTGAGGAAGGCCCTTGGCTTGCCTCCCGGTGGCTTGGTGCAATTCATCGTCGATGACAACGGCAAGGTTTCGGTCGTGGCGAAGAAGAGCGGGCTTTCGCATATCAAGGGGATTTTCGGCAAGGCGGACGGCCCTATCGACATCGATGAGGCTATCTATGAGACTGTGAGGCGCCGCACGGCTGTCGACCGGCAGGAGGAGGATCCTTGATCGGTCTCGATACCAATGTCCTGGTGCGCTACGCCCTCGACGATGATCCACACTGGTCGCCGATCGTTACCCGGTTCATCGATACTCAACTATCTCCGCAAAGACCCGGTTACATCAACCCTATCACGCTTGTCGAGCTTGTTTGGACGCTGCGGCGCAAGCCTGGATACGACCGCTCCAGGCTCGCCGATCTCATCGAAAGCCTTCTCGCATCGGACAGTGTCGTCCTTGGCGAGGCCGAGGCGGTCGAGCGCGCAGCTGCTGCTTTCCGGCAGGGTGGCGCCGGCTTTGCCGATTATCTGATTGCCGAGCTCAATGAAGCCGCCGGTGCTTCGCCAACCGTTACCATTGATCGTGGCGCGGCCAAGAGGCCGCCTTTCGTCCCATTGTCCGAGAAGGTCTGAACCATGCCCCACAAGATGTCCCGCGCCTCCTATGCCAGCATGTTCGGTCCGACCACGGGCGACAGGGTGCGGCTTGCCGATACCGAACTGTTCATCGAGGTGGAGAAGGATTTCACCATCTATGGCGAAGAGGTGAAGTTCGGCGGCGGCAAGGTCATTCGCGACGGCATGGGCCAGAGCCAGGCAACCCGGGCCGAAGGCGCGGTCGACACGGTGATCACCAATGCGCTGATCGTCGACCATTCCGGCATCTACAAGGCCGATGTCGGCCTGAAGGACGGCCGCATCCACGCCATCGGCAAGGCCGGCAATCCGGATACCCAGCCGGGTGTCACGATCATCGTCGGCCCATCCACCGAGGCGATTGCCGGCGAGGGCAAGATCCTGACGGCCGGCGGCATGGATGCGCATATCCATTTCATCTGCCCGCAGCAGATCGAGGAGGCGCTGATGTCGGGCGTCACCTGCATGCTCGGCGGCGGCTCCGGCCCGGCGCATGGCACGCTGGCCACTACCTGCACCGGTGCGTGGCATATCGAGCGGATGATCGAAAGCTTCGACGCCTTCCCGATGAACCTCGCGATTGCCGGCAAGGGCAATGCGTCGCTGCCGAAGCCGCTCGAAGAGATGATCCTCGCCGGCGCCTCGTCGCTGAAGCTGCACGAGGACTGGGGCACGACGCCGGCCGCGATCGACAATTGCCTGACGGTCGCCGACCAGTTCGACGTGCAGGTGATGATCCACACGGACACGCTGAACGAAAGCGGCTTCGTGGAAGATACCGTCGCTGCGATCCGGGGCCGTACCATCCACGCCTTCCACACGGAAGGGGCGGGCGGCGGACATGCGCCCGACATCATCAAGGTCTGCGGCAATCCGAACGTCATCCCGTCCTCGACCAATCCGACCCGGCCCTATACGGTCAATACGCTCGCCGAACATCTCGACATGCTGATGGTCTGCCATCACCTCTCGCCGTCGATCCCGGAAGACATCGCCTTTGCCGAAAGCCGCATCCGCAAGGAGACGATCGCGGCGGAAGACATCCTCCACGATCTCGGCGCCTTCTCGATCATCTCCTCCGACAGCCAGGCCATGGGCCGGGTCGGGGAAGTGGCGATCCGCACCTGGCAGACCGCCGACAAGATGAAGCGCCAGCGCGGCAGCCTGAAGGAGGAAACGGGCAATAACGACAATTTCCGCGTCAAGCGCTACATCGCCAAATACACGATCAACCCGGCGATCGCCCACGGCATCTCCCACGAGATCGGTTCGGTCGAGGTGGGCAAGCGGGCCGATCTGGTGCTCTGGAACCCGGCCTTTTTCGGTGTGAAGCCGGAAATGGTGCTGCTCGGCGGATCGATCGCGGCAGCCCCCATGGGCGATCCGAACGCCTCGATCCCGACGCCGCAGCCGATGCATTACCGGCCGATGTTCGCCGCCTATGGCAAGCTCAGGACCAATTCGTCGGTCACCTTCGTCAGCCAGGCCTCGCTCGATGCCGGCCTTGCGCAGCGCCTCGGCGTCGCCAAGAAGCTGCTGGCCGTCCGGAATGTGCGCGGCGGCATTTCCAAGGCTTCGATGATCCACAATTCGCTGACGCCGCATGTGGAGGTCGATCCGGAAACCTACGAAGTGCGCGCCGATGGCGAACTCCTGACCTGCGAGCCCGCCACCGTGCTGCCGATGGCGCAGCGTTATTTCCTGTTCTGAGGTGCCGATACCTCGGAGCCCTTGAATGAAAAGGATCTTTCGCCGGCTGTTTGCCGCGGTGCTGTTGGTGGCTTTCGCGGTCGCTGCCGGGACGTTCGTCCCGCGGCCACTGTTTGCGCCGAGCCGGGCAGCGGAGGTCGGGCAAAGGCGCATCCTGGTGCTCTCCAACCCGATCCACACGGATATCGCCATTCCGCTTTCCGCAGAAACCCGTGCCGCCTTTGCTTTCCTGGGCGGGGCGGGCGTTCCGGTCTCCGATCCGGGCGCGGAATGGCTGGTGATCGGCTGGGGTGGGCGTGCCTTCTACCTGGAAACGCCGACTTGGGCGGATCTGAAGCCGATGCCGGTGTTCCGGGCACTGACGCTCGACAGGTCGGTCATGCATGTGGATGTGGCCGGCGGTATCGACGAAGGCCATCCGACGGTCATGCCGCTGGACCTGGGACCGGCGGAATTCCAGCGGCTTTCGGATTTCATCCAGACCAGCTTTGTAAGGCAAGAGGACGAGGTGGCCGTGGTGCCGGATGCGGCCTATGGTGCCTCTGATCGGTTCTTCGAAGCGAACGGCTATTTCAATGCGTTCGCCGGCTGCAATACCTGGACCGCCGCGGCACTTCGTGCAGCCGGTTTGCGCACCGGGGTCTGGAATCCGCTGCCGCAGACGCTTACGCTATCCCTCAAGCTTTTCAATTGACCGGAGTATCCCATGCAGCACATCCATTCCTATCATCCGGCAGGGGTGGTCACCGATCCGCCGGTCGATATCGTCATCCTGCCGCATGATCTGCGGCATCTGCGCCGCAAGCTGCTGCATCTCTCCAATGGCGAGATGGTGATGCTCGACCTCAAGGAGGCGGTGCTTTTCCAACACGGCGACCGGCTGGTGCTCGACAACGGCGACACGATCGAGGTGCAGGCGGCTCCCGAAAAGCTCTTCGAGATCAAGGCGCGCGATACGCTGCACCTGATCGAGCTCGCCTGGCATCTCGGTAACCGGCATCTTTCGGCGCAGATCGAGGAGGGGCGTATCCTCATCCTGCGCGACCATGTCATCCGGGCGATGCTGCAGGGGCTGGGTGCCGAGGTTGCGGAGGTCGAGGAAGGGTTCCAGCCGGCCCGCGGCGCCTATCATTCGCACGGGCCTCACGGCCATGACCATCACGGGCACTAAACTTCGGTGAGCGAAAACGTCGATACGAAAGCGCTTCTAAGGCTGATGGCCTGGCTTTCTCCGGCCTTCCCGATCGGCGGTTTCGCCTATTCGGGTGGACTGGAGCGGGCCGTGCATGACGGTCTCGTCAGGGACGCGGCGGGTCTCGGCGGCTGGCTTTCGAGCCTGCTGCGGCACGGTTCCTTGTGGAACGACGCCGTGCTGTTCGCCGAAGCCTGGCGGCGCTCCGGGGACGAGGCCGGATTGAAGGATACGGCCGAGCTGGGACTGGCGCTTGCGGGGTCGGCGGAGCGTCATACGGAGACGCTGGCGCTCGGCAAGGCATTCGCCGTGGCGGCATCCGCCTGGCCTCATCCGGTCCTTGATCGCCTTCCGGCGGCCGTGCCGTTCCCGGTCGCCGTCGGTGCGGTTGCGGCGGCACATGGCGTGGCGCCAGCGTCGGCGCTGGCCGCCTATCTGCATGCCGCCGTTTCGCAATCGGTTTCGGCAGCGATCAGGCTCGGCGTTTCGGGACAGGCGGACGGTGTGGGTGTGCTGGCTGGCCTGGAGGCGCCGATCATCGAGACAAGCGAGCGGGCGAGCCTCGCCACGCTCGACGAGCTCGGCGGTGCGGCGGTGAAGGCGGAAATCGCTTCTCTCCGGCACGAAACGCAGCATTCGCGGCTTTTCCGCTCGTGAAGGCGGGCCTAAGCTTGAGACCTGAATCATGAAAGGACGACACATGAAATCGGACAACGGACCCCTGCGTGTCGGCATCGGCGGCCCTGTCGGCTCGGGCAAGACGGCATTGACCGAAAAGCTCTGCAAAGCGATGCGGGAGGATTATTCCGTCGCGGTCGTCACCAACGATATCTACACCAAGGAAGATGCCGAGGCGCTGGTGCGCTGCCAGGCGCTCTCCTCGGACCGGATCGTCGGCGTCGAGACCGGCGGCTGCCCGCATACCGCCATCCGCGAGGACGCGACGATCAATCTGCAGGCGATCGCGGGGCTGAACGAGCGTTTTCCGGATCTCGACGTGGTGTTCATCGAGTCGGGTGGCGACAATCTCGCGGCGACCTTTTCGCCGGATCTGGCCGACATCACCATCTATGTGATCTCCACCTGCCAGGGAGAGGAAATTCCGCGCAAGGGCGGCCCGGGCATCACCCGCTCCGACCTCCTGATCATCAACAAGAAGGATCTCGCTCCCTACGTCGATGTCGATCTCGACGTCATGGACCGCGACGCGTATCGCATGCGCGAGGCAAAACCGCATCTGTTCACCGACCTGAAACGCGGCGACGGCGTGGACCATGTCGTCCGGTTCCTGAAGGAGCAGGGCGGTCTCTAAAGCCCGCCGCGATCCTTCGGGCGTGCTCGACAGGTTTCAGGTCTTTGCTTTACGGATGTCGCTATCGCAAACCCGCTGCGCGCTTTTGCGCGACATGCTCCAGAAAAAAATAAGGCCGGTGGCCCCCGAAGCCACCGGCCTTATTTGCATGCCGCGGTCCCGCCGCCCGCGTCGCGGCATGCATCCAAGAGAGCCCGGACCCGCCCGGCCGGCCTCGCTTTCCCTCGAATTTCAGATTTCCCGCAGGGCCTGCACGTCACCGACCTGGATCACGCGTCCGCGCACCGTCACTCCGGTCCGCCGGAGAGTGGAGAATGCGCGGGAGAGAGCCTCGGGAGCCAGACCCAGCATGCCCGCGAGCAGGTTCTTCTGGAAAGGCAGACGAATGGAGGCCGGGCCGCCATCCACCGGACACCGGGTCAGGATATAATTCGCCACCCGCTGCGGCGCCGTATGCAACCTGTCGTTGGCGACGCAGTCCATCGTGGTCATCAGATGTTTCGACAGCGAGGTGATCACCGCCTTGGCGATATCCCTTTCCTGTTCGGCCAGATCCCGTACCGCCTGCATGTCGAAGCGGGCAAGTGTTGTGGCTTCGGCCGTCTGTGCGTGATAGCGGTACTTGGTGCCGCCATAGAGCAGACATTCGGCAAAGGTGTCGCCCGGACTGCAGATCCGGATATCCGCCTCGCGGCCGTCGCGATTGAGCTGATAGAGCCGCACGTAACCGCTGAGAACACAGTAAAAAGCGTCCGCATTCTCGCCTTCGCGAAAGATCGATTTGCGGTTCGTCAGACTGATGACGCTCATGACCGATATCATCCGCATGAGAGAATTACCGCTCAGGCTGGTCAGGAAAGGCGTCTTCATCAGGACGGCCCGGTCCCTGTTGCTGAGCTTGAAGTTGCTGTTCATCATGTCCGCCGTCTCTTCCATAACCTGAACCGCTACGCATTCCCGATGCTGCTAAAATAACAGGTTCATGAAATCTGGTTTTGACATCGATCAAATCTGTAGATTTTTTCTGCAATCTGCGCGAGCTGGCGTTTTTTAAACGAAAAACGCCGGACCAAGAGGCCCGGCGTTGTCGAAAAATCGGCTTTGGAGATGACGCTTATTCGGCAGCCAACGGCGGCAGACGCAACACATTGCTGCTGGCCTGGGCACCGGGAGAGCGATCGTCGTTGGCGCTCGTCTGCCGTTCCATCTGGTTGAGACGTTCCTCCAGGGAGGCGATCGTCTGGGCGTTCTTGCGCGCCTCCTGGCTGAGCTCCTCGTTGGAAAGACCGAAATCCTCCTGTTCCTTCTTGCCGACCATACGGCCGAAGATCTTGCCGAGCAGGCGCGACAGGTCGTCCATGATCAGGAAGAAGGACGGCACGACGAGAAGCGAAAGAACCGTCGAAACGATGATGCCACCCATTACCGCGATCGCCATCGGCGCGCGGAACGAGCCGCCTTCGCCGACGCCGAGCGCCGAGGGCAGCATGCCCGCCGACATGGCGATCGAGGTCATGATGATCGGACGGGCGCGCTTGCGGCCGGCTTCCACCATGGCATGGACCCGTTCCAGGCCGTGACGCTTCATCTCGATCGCGAAGTCCACCAGAAGGATGGCATTCTTCGTGACGATGCCCATCAGCATCAGGATCCCGATCAGGACCGGCATCGACAGCGCGTTCTGGGTGATGATCAGCGCCACCGCCACGCCGCCGATCGCAAGCGGCAGCGAGAACAGGATGGTGAAGGGCTGGATCACGTCCTTGAAGAGCAGGATCAGCACCACCAGCACCAGCATCAGGCCCATCAGCATCGCATTGCCGAAGCTCTGCTGCATTTCCGCCTGAACCTTGGCGTCGCCGCTTTCGGCGAGGCGAACCGTCTTCGGGAGCTCGGTCTCGCTGACGATACGCTTGAACTCGGCCGAGGCCGTATCGAGCGCCGTGCCGAAGGGCACGTCGGATCCGATCGCCACGACGCGGTTGCGGTCGTTGCGCTTGATCGAGCTCGGGCCTTCCGAATAGTCGATGTCGGCGACGCTGTAGAGCGGCACGCTGGCACCGGCGGCTGTCTTGATCTTCAAGGCGCGGATGGAGGCCAGATCGCGGCGAACGTCGAGCGACGCCTGGACGCGGATCGGGATCTGCCGGTCGTCGAGCGAGATCTTGGCGAGGTTGGCATCGACATCGCCAATCGTCGCGACGCGGACGGTCTGGGCGATCTGCTGCGGTGTGATGCCGAGGCGCGAAGCCTCCGCCATGCGTGGCCGGATCTGCAGTTCAGGCCGGGGCAGGGCGCCTTCCGACGAGACGTTGGCAAGGATCGGCGAGGCGCGCAGCTTCGATTCCAGCATGCTGACGGCTTCGGTCAGGTCTGCCTCGCTAGTGGAAAGGAAGTTGAACGACAGATCCCGTTCAGCCCGGTCGTTGACCTTGGAGATCCGCACGTCCGGAATGGAGCGGACGGCGGCGAAGATATCCTTTTCGACATCCCATTGCGGACGGGTGCGGCCATTTTCCTTCATCTTCGGCACGAAGTCGCGGACGAGGGAGATGGAGCCGAGGCCCTTGTTGACCAGGGTCTTTACCAGCGAATGATCTATGTTCTGCAGGATGACTCGCACGGTTGCGCGGCGCAGTTCGAGGTCGCCCTTCGGCGAGGCGCCACCGAGAATGAACACGCTCTCCACACCGTCGATATGGCGGATCGCATCATAGACGACATCGGTGCTGGCCGCGGTCTCGTCGAGCGTCGCATTCGGCGGCAATTCTACCGACAAAACGACGCGCGAAGAGTCGTCCGGCGGCAGGAAGCTGCCGGGGACTTGCGAAAGCAGCATCACCGAGCCGATCAGGAAGCCGATTGCGGCGAGCATCGTGGTATAACGCCAGTACCAGCGGCGGGTCGTGCCGGTGACGAGGCGCGTATAGGCCTTCATGATCCAGCCGTCGTTGTCGTGATGGTCTTCCATCCCGTCTTCGGGGCTCATCAGATAGGCGGCCATCAGCGGCGTGATCAGTCGCGCCACTGCGAGCGAGAAGAAAACCGAGAAAGCGACCGTCAGGCCGAACTGGATGAAGTACTGGCCCGGGACACCCGGCATGAACGAGACCGGCACGAACACCGCGATGATGGTGAAGCTGGTGGCGATCACGGCGAGACCGATTTCGTCCGCCGCCTCGAGCGCCGCCCGATAGGGCGTCTTGCCCATCTTGATATGCCGCGCGATGTTCTCGATCTCGACGATCGCATCGTCGACGAGAATACCGGTCGCGAGCGTCAGTGCCAGGAAGCTCACGAGGTTCAGCGAGAACCCCATGATGTCCATGATCCAGAAGGTCGGGACAGCCGAGAGCGGCAGGGCGACCGCGGCGATCAGCGTGGCGCGCCAGTTCCTCAGGAACAGGAAGACCACGATGACGGCGAGGATGGAACCTTCCATCAGTGTGTGGAGGGCCGCCTCGTAATTGCCGTAGGTGAAGTAGACCGAGTCGTCGACCATTTCGATCGCGACGTTCGGGTTGGCCTTGCGTACCTGGTCGAGGCTGGTGGCGACGGTTTCGGCAACCGAAACCTCGCTGGCGCCCTTGGCGCGGAACACTGCGAACGTGACCGACGGCGTGCCGTTGAAGCGCGAGAAGGATTTCGGCTCCTCATAGGTGTCGGTGACGTTGCCGAGCTCGGTCAGCTTGACGAACTGGCCGTTGGGCAGGGTGATCGTCGTGTCGGCGAGCTGGGCGACGCTGCGGGCATCGCCGAGCGTGCGGATCGTCTGTTCGTTGCCGGCCACCTGGCCGCGGCCCGAACCGAGATCGACGTTGGTGCCGCGCAACTGGGTGCTGACATCGGCCGCCGTGATGCCATAGGCATCGAGCTTGGCGGGATTCAGGGAGACGCGGACTTCGCGGTCGGAGCCGCCGTAACGGTCGATGCGGCCGATGCCGGCCTGGCCCTGGAGGGCACGCTTGACGGTGTCGTCGACGAACCAGGAGAGTTCCTCGAGCGTCATGTTCGGCGAGGAAACGGCGAATGTCTGGATTGCCTGGCCTTCGACGTCGACCTTGGTGACGACAGGCTCTTCGATGCCGGCCGGCAGGTCGCTGCGGATCTTGTCGATCGCATCCTTGGTGTCCTGCACGGCTTCGGCGGTGGGCTTTTCGATGCGGAAGACGACGACCGTCTGCGACTGGCCGTCCGTCACCGTCGACTGGATTTCGTCGATGCCGCTGATCGAGGCGACAGCGTCCTCGATCTCCTTCGTCACCTGCATTTCCAGTTCGGCAGGCGCGGCACCGCTCTGGGTCACGTTGATCGACACGACGGGGACGTCGATATTCGGGAAACGGGTGATCGGCAGTGCGTAGAACGACTGGATGCCGACAACGAGCAAAAGGGCAAAACCGAGCAGCGGCGCAATCGGATTGCGGATCGACCAGGCGGAGAAGTTCATGCGGCTAAACCTCAGTTCGCAATAGTGGCGGGTTCGGCCGGGACCGGGGCGATCTTGTCGCCGTCCCGAACGAAGGCACCGGCCTTCGCAACGACCAAGTCACCGGCCGTAAGACCGCTGACGACCTGAACGAAACCACCATCCTGGATGCCGGTTTCAATTTTCACCTGCTTGACGACGTTGTCCTCGACCTTTCGGGCGGTGGAACCGGTGCGGCCGGTGGTGACGGCCGAGAGCGGAAGCGCCAGCGCTTTGGCCTCGGCTATCACGATCTCGGCGCTGCCATACATGCCCGCGCGTGCGCCGCTCTCGTCGTCGATGACGATATGCACGGCGCCGAGGCGGGTGACCGGATCCACCGTCGGGGAGACGAGCCGGACCTTGCCCTCGATCTTCACCTTGCCACCGGCAACGGTCACCATTGCCTTCTGCCCGGTCTTGATCTTCTGGATATCGGTTTCGGAAAGGTCGGCCACGAGTTCGATCGCGCCGTCTTTGATGATCGTGAACAGCGGATTGCCGGTGCCGCTGGCGATGGCGCCGACCTTGGCATTGCGCACCGAGATTACACCGGGGACGGGCGCCTTCACACCGGTCCGGGCGAGCTTCAGGTCGATATCGTCGATCTGCGCATCGACGACCTTGATGTCGGATTCGCCGACCGTCACGGCCTGCTTGGCCGCGTTCAGCCGCGCCTGCGCGACCTCGACGGCAGCCGTTGCCTGTTCGAGCTGCGAGACGGTGCCGGTGCCGCTCTGGCTGAGCTTCTGGAGGCGATCGCGCTGGCGGGTCGTATCGGCGACATTTGCCTGAGCCTCGATCACCTGCGCCTGATATTGCGCGACGGCGGCCTTGGCCTTGGCCTTGTTGGCTTGCAGCTGGCTCTTCTGGAGAAGCAGTGCGTCGTCGTTGAGCGTCGCGAGCACGCTGTCGGCCTTCACCTCGTCGCCAACATCGGCATTCAGCGTCTTGATCGACAGCGCGTCCACGAGCGGCTGGACATAAACTTCCTCGACGGGCCTGATCGTGCCGGTAGCGATGACACGGTCGACGAGCGGCTTTTCGATCGCCTCCGTCACCACGATAGACGGCAGCTTGATTTCCGTCGGCGCAGGGGCCGGCGCAGCCGGATCCTGCGCAAATGCGGGAGCGGGCTGCTGCGTCAGGATTGTGGCATAGGCAGCACCTGCAATCAGTGCGAGCTTAAGGGCCGGGATGCCGGCAGACTGAGTGAACTTGCGAAACATGCGACTACTTTCAAACTGAAGTAAGGGGCAAATATTCCGCTGGGAACCGCTCCGGTTACGTCGCGCCCCCTCAGCGCACGGTAACCCGGATCAAGGTGGTAACCGCACAAAACGGTTACAAGACCAGCAGCGAAAGATTCATCAACGCTGCACTTTTACGTGTTTGCGTTGCACAAATCAATCCGTCGCCGTTATAGGATGAATGAGTTTTAGTTATGATTTACATTAGAAAAATTTCAAAAACGCGCAGCTAAAGAGCTGCGCGTTCTCTTTGAGCGAGCAACGGGCGATTATTATTTCAAAGCGGCGTCGGTAATCTCGGTCGTATAGGCGCCTTCCGGCTTCTTGGCGATGATCTTCTGGTCGAGCAGCGCCTTCACCGTACGGTCGTAGGTCGCGGTGTCGAGCTTGCCGGTGCCGGTGCCGATCAGCTTGGCCACTTCTCCCATCATGCGCTTCTGGTGGTTTTCGTCCTGGCCGCCATTGTCCATGACTATCCCGGCCGCTTCCGCCGGGTTGGCGATGGCGTATTTCCAGCCCTTCATCGAAGCGCGGACGAACTTCACCATGGTCTCCTTGAACTTCGGGTCCTTGAGCTTGGTGTCCATCACGTAAAGGCCGTCCTCGAGCAGGTCGTTGCCCATGGCGGAGAAATTGAAGACGGTGAGCTGGTCCGGCTTGAAGCCGGCATCGATCGCCTGCCAGTATTCGTTATAGGTCATGACCGAGATGCAGTCCGCCTGCTTCTGAATGAGCGGCTGCACGTCAAAACTCTGCTTCAGCACGGTGACGCCGTCCTTGCCGCCGTCGGTCTTCAAGCCGAGCTTGTTCATCCAGGCGAAGAACGGATATTCGTTGCCGAAGAACCAGACGCCGAGCGTGTGGCCCTTGAAATCGGCTTCGGTCTTTACCGGGCCGTCCTTGGGGCAGATCATCTGCAGGCCGGATTTCTGGTAGGGCTGGGCGATGTTGATCAGCGGCACGCCCTTTTCGCGGGCGACCAGCGCGCCGCCCATCCAGTCGACGATGACGTCGGCGCCGCCGCCGGCGATCACCTGTTCGGGCGCGATGTCCGGGCCGCCCGGCTTGATCGTGACGTCGAGGCCTTCTTCCTTGTAGAAGCCCTTGTCCTTGGCGACGAAGTAGCCGCCGAACTGGCCCTGCGCCACCCATTTGAGCTGCAGGGTCACCTTGTCGGCGGCGAGAGCCGCCTGGGCTGCGGCAAGCGACATGGTGCCTGCCATCAGTGCAACGAGAATTTTTCTCATGTTTTTTATCCTTCCCTCTGAGGTTTGCCGGGTCCGCCGAAACGGGCCGGATTTCAGCGCCTAACCACCGCGGTTAGACGGATGCCAGAACGTCGTCGCTCTTTCGCCAAGCGCCACGACACCATAAAAAACCGAACCGATGAGCGCTGCAACAGCGATTTCGGCCCAGACCATGTCGACATTCATGCGGCCGATCTCGGTCGAGATGCGGAACCCCATGCCGACGATCGGCGTGCCGAAGAACTCGGCGACGATCGCACCGATCAGCGCCAGCGTCGAGTTGATCTTCAGCGCGTTGAAGATGAAGGGCATGGCGGCCGGCAGCCGCAGTTTTACCAGCGTCTGCCAGTAGTCGGAGGCATAAGAGCGCATCAGGTCGCGCTCCATGGCGCCGGAGGCTGCGAGCCCCGCCACCGTGTTCACCAGCATCGGGAAGAAAGTCATGATGATCACGACGGCCGCCTTGGACTGCCAGTCGAAGCCGAACCACATGACCATGATCGGCGCGACGCCGATGATCGGCAGCGCCGAGACCATGTTGCCGATCGGTAAGAGCCCGCGGCGCAGGAAGGCGATGCGGTCGGCAAGGATGGCGACGACGAAGCCGGAGGCGCAGCCAACCACATAACCGAACAGGACGGCCTTGAAGATGGTCTGCTGCACGTCGGCCCAGAGGATCGGCACCGAGCCGGCGAGCCGTGCGCCGATCGCCGACGGAGGCGGCAGGATGATGAAGGGGATGCCGGCGCCGCGCGTCGCCGCCTCCCAGAGGATCAGGATCCAGACACCGAAGATCGCCGGGATCAGCAGCCGCAGGAAGGTATCGCCGGCGCCGGACTTGGGGCGTAGATGAGACAACACTGCGACGCAACGCCAAGCCAGCAGCCATGAGGCCGCGAGCATCAGGAAAAAGGCGAGTGTCGCCTTGCCCTCGTTACCGGCGATGCCGGCGAGCAGCAACCAGACCGCCAGATGGGCCGCGACGAACAGGATCGTGGCGAGGAGAGGCTGGGAGAGCTTCGTGAACGAAATGGCTGCCGCGCCGGCAATCATCAGGAAGACCAGAACGACGGTGCCGGTGCCGAAGGGTGAGGGGGCATCCGCCGCCATCAGGGGCAGGGAGGCCAGGGCGGCGAGGCAAAGAACCACGGCGGCGGCACCCTGCCAGGAGCGAAGAATCAGTGTCATGCCGGCCTCCCGCCCATCGAGCGATCGACGATTTTCGCGACGATGCCGACGATGGTGACCAGAAGTGCCGCCAGAACCGAACCGGCGATCAGCGCCGCCCAGATGTCGATCGTCTGGCTGTAATAGGCCGCGGCCAGCAGTTTCGAGCCGATGCCGGCGACGGCCCCGGTCGGCAGCTCGCCGACGATCGCGCCGACCAGGCTTGCGGCGATCGCCACCTTCATCGAGGTGAACAGGAAGGGGATGGAGGCCGGGACCCGTAGTTTCCAGAAGGTCTGGGCGCCGCTCGCATAATAGGTGCGCATCAGGTCGAGCTGGATGATTTCCGGCGAGCGCAGGCCCTTCACCATTCCGACCGCCACGGGGAAGAAGGAGAGATAGGTGGAGATCAGCGCCTTGGGGATAAGCCCGGTGATGTTGATCGCGCCGAGCACGACGATCACCATCGGCGCGACCGCGAGGATCGGCACCGTCTGCGAGGCGATGATCCACGGCATCAGGCTGCGGTCGAGCGCCTTCAGATGCACGATGCCCACCGCGATCAGGATGCCGGTCAGCGTGCCCATGGTGAAGCCGAGGACGGTCGAGGAGAGCGTCACCCAGGCATGGTAGACGAGGCTGCGATTGGACGTGACGCTGCGCAGGAACGTATTTTCGAAGACATTGCTCACCACCTGATGCGGCGCCGGCAGGATAGGCTTCGGCTGAGCCATGGTTTTGCCGATGAATTCCATCGTGGTGGAGGTGACGCCCGCGCGCCGGTCGAGATCGCGCTGGAACGGGGCGTTCATGAAATAGGCGGCGACGTACCAGATGGCGACGATGGCGATCAGGATGGTGAGGACCGGGATGATGCGTTGGGCGAGGGTGTCGGGTTTCATGCCTTGGCCCTCCTACGCTCCGGGCCGGGGGCACCCCCCTCTGTCCTGC
>UCEY01000009.1:225933-228296 GCA_900471605.1 Hyphomicrobiales bacterium
GGGGGGAGATCGGCCAGAGGTGACGGCTTCCCCAGGCATTGAGCGCTTTCGGTGCGGAAAATTCCAATCTGAATTGATGGCGAGGCCATACTACTAGCCGATCTCCCCCCTTGAGGGGGAGATGTCCGGCAGGACAGAGGGGGGTATGCCCGGAATGCACCGCCTCACTCCTCATAACTATGCCCCGCCCTCAAGCCCTCGCGCACCCGATGCGCAATCTCCAGGAACTCCGGCGTCTCGCGGATTTCGAGCGGCCGTTCCCTGGGTAGGGTCGATTCGATCACGTCCGTCACCCGGCCTGGCCGCGGCGACATGACGACGATCTTGGTGGAGAGATAGACCGCCTCCGGGATGGAGTGGGTGACGAAACAGATGGTCTTTTCGGTCCGGGCCCAGAGCTTCAGAAGCTGCTCGTTCAGGTGATCGCGGACGATCTCGTCGAGCGCGCCGAAGGGTTCGTCCATCAAAAGCAGGTCGGCGTCGAAGGCGAGCGCGCGGGCGATCGAAGCGCGCTGCTGCATGCCACCGGACAGCTGCCAGGGGTATTTCTTGCCGAAGCCGGAGAGGTTGACGAGATCGAGGGTGCGCTCGATGCGGGCTTTGCGATCCACTGAGGAATAGCCCATGATCTCGAGCGGCAGGGCGATGTTCTTCTCGATCGTCCGCCAGGGGTAAAGCGCCGGCGCCTGGAAGACATAACCGTAGGAGCGGGATTTGCGCGCCTCTTCCGGCGTCATGCCGTTGACGGTGATCTCGCCGGAGGTCGCCTTTTCGAGATCGGCGATGACGCGCAGGAACGTCGTCTTGCCGCAGCCGGACGGGCCGATGAAGGAGACGAAATCGCCCTTGTTGACCGTGAGATCGACATTCGACAGCGCATGGACGGGGCCGTCACCCGTCTCGAAGGTGAGGCCGAGCTTGCTGGCCGAGACGACGGAGGATGGAGCATTGTTCATCGGCATTTCGGCATCGGTCCCAGTTTGGTGCCGTCCGGGAAGCTGACGGTATAGCCCTTGGCGGATTTGGTGAGTGTCGCCGTGTCCTCGGGGCCGACTTCCCCTTCGGCATCGCATTGCGCCTTGATGGTAAACCCGGTTGCCGTCTTCGTGGGCGCGCCCTTGAATTCGCAGGCGGAAACGGAGGTCGTCACCCCGTCGTCCTTCAGCAGCAGGAAGTCGTCGGCGCCGGACGATTCGCCCGTTTTGGCATAGATACAGCCTTCCTTGCTGCCATAGGCTCCGTCGAGGAAGGTCACCGCCTTGGCGGGAACGGCAACCGACATGACGGCAAGCACTGCCGATGCGGTGGTCAAGCGGATGGTATTCAATGACATTTCTCGAAAGGCCCCCATTCAAGTCCGTCTGCGAAGCGTACAGTATAGACATCGCCGTTGCGCAGGATATCGATCATTGCCGTGTGCTGACCTTCTTCCCCTTCTTCGTCGCAGAGCGCCTCCGTCCGAAAGCCGCCGACGATCCGTCTGGGGTTTCCCTTGAACGTGCACTGTGAGGCGAACGTCGTTACGGCTTCTTTCGTCAGCGTGGCGGCAAACTCCTCCCCATCGCCGGTCCGGGCCACCCGGCACCCTCCTTCGGCGCCATAGGTGCCTTCGATCTCCGGCACCTGGGCGCCAGCGCCGGAAGCGGCGGTAATCGTCAGAAGCAGGCAGGCCAGCCCGAAGGCCATCTTTTCGTGTCCGCCGGCTCCCGTGCCCGCACCGCCGTGATATGCTGGCGGCAGATCCCGTTCGACAGAGGAATTTGGCCATGGACAGTGCATCAAAGCCCACCTGCCATGTCGTGAGGCCCGGCGCCGCCTATGGCGGCAAGCAGGGCTTGAGCTATTTCGAGGGGATCGCGGCAGAAACGGTCGGCTCCAAGGGCATCTGCATGCATCTCGTCACCATTCCGCCGGGCGCGCGGGCGAAGGCCCATCTGCACGCAACCCACGAGACGGCGATCTACGTGCTCTCCGGCTCCGCCGTCACCTGGTACGGCGACCGGCTGGAGGAATGCGCCGAACTCTCGGCCGGCGAGATGATGTACATCCCCGCCGGCGTGCCGCACTTGCCGGCCAACATTTCGGACGCGCCCTGTTCGGCGGTGATCGCCCGCACCGACCCGAACGAGCAGGAAAGCGTCGTGCTTCTGCCGGAGTTGGACGGGCTGGTGAAGGGGTAGGTCTTCCGCGGACGAGTGGGTGGCGGCACCCCCCTCTGTCCTGCCGGACATCTCCCCCTCAAGGGGGGAGATCGATATGCCGGGCCGGCGTCGTTCGCCATCGATCGAATTCGAATGAGCTTCGATAAACTGCGGCTTTTGTTTTGGACGAGGCGTTACAGTTATCCGATCTCCCCCCTTGAG
>UCEY01000009.1:228322-285534 GCA_900471605.1 Hyphomicrobiales bacterium
GGCAGGGCAGAGGGGGGTATGCCGCGAAGAAAACATCGCTGCTGTTCAAACCCCGCTCGCCGGAATGCCCGTCCGCTCCACCTTGCGGGGCGAGGTCAGTTCCTTCCAGGTCGACAGCGCCTTGTTGACTGCAGGATAAGGCTCGCGCTTGACGAACTGGCCATGACCCTCCTGCGTCTTGATCGCTCCGTCCTCGATCGCCACCACGCCGCGGGTCAATGTGTAGCGCGGCAGGCCGGTGACTTCTTTGCCCTCGAAGACATTGTAGTCGATCGCCGACTGCTGGCTCCTGGCGGTGATGGTCTTGGAGCGCTTCGGGTCCCAGACGACGATATCGGCGTCGGCGCCGACCAGGATCGCGCCCTTTCGCGGATAGATGTTGAGGATTTTGGCGATGTTGGTGGAGGTGACGGCCACGAACTCGTTCATGGTGATGCGGCCAGTCGCGACGCCGTAGGTCCAGAGCATCGGCATACGGTCTTCCAGGCCGCCAGTGCCGTTCGGGATCTTGCGGAAGTCGCCGACGCCGGTGCGCTTCTGCTCCGTGGTGAAGGCGCAATGGTCGGTCGCCACCACCTGCAGCGAGCCCGAGGCAAGGCCTGCCCAGAGGCTGTCCTGGTGCTGCTTGTTGCGGAACGGAGGCGACATCACGCGGCGGGCCGAGTGATCCCAGTCCTTGTTGAAATATTCGCTTTCGTCGAGGGTCAGGTGCTGGATCAGCGGCTCGCCGTAAACACGCATGCCGTTCTGGCGGGCGCGGCGGATCGCTTCATGCGCCTGTTCGCAGGACGTGTGGACGACATAGAGAGGCACGCCCGCCATGTCGGCGATGATGATGGCGCGGTTGGTCGCCTCGCCCTCAACCGACGCAGGGCGGGAATAGGCATGCGCCTCGGGGCCGTTATTGCCCTCGTCCATCAGCTTGGCCTGCATCGCGGCGACGACGTCGCCGTTTTCGGCATGCACCAGCGGCAGGGCACCGAGCTCGGCGCAGCGCTGGAAGGAGGCGAACATCTCGTCGTCGTTCACCATCAGCGCGCCCTTGTAGGCCATGAAATGCTTGAAGGTATTGATGCCGTGATGAGAAACGACCGCCTTCATCTCGTTGAAGACCTGTTCGCCCCACCAGGTGACCGACATGTGGAAGGAATAATCGCAATTGGCGCGGGTCGCCTTGTTGTCCCAGCGCTTCAGCGCGTCGAGCAGCGACTGGCCGGGCTCGGGCAGGCAGAAATCGACGACCATGGTCGTGCCGCCGGAAAGTGCTGCCCGCGTGCCGCTCTCGAAATCGTCGGAGGAGTAGGTGCCCATGAACGGCATTTCGAGGTGCACATGCGGATCGATGCCGCCCGGCATGACATAACAGCCGGCCGCATCCAGCGTGGTATCGCCGGAAAGGCTCGGGCCGATCTCGATGATTTTGCCGCCATCGATCTTCACGTCCGCCTTGTAGGTCAGGTCGGCGGTGACGATGGTTCCACCCTTGATGACTGTGGTCATGGTTGTTCCCCTTTTTGTCTGGTTTGCATGCGGCGATTACCCCGCAAAACCGAGAGTTAGCGCCATCGAGCGTTCAAGGCGGCGCATCGTCACTTCATCGACGGCGCCAATGACGTCCCTGACTCTGGATCGGCTTGCAGGACTGATCTTGTCGACCATGATTTCCGATTGCAGGAGCAGGCCGTTGGTCGACGTGGGCTCAATCGGAACCCGGAACATGCTCGGTTCAGAGGTGAAGCTGGTAATTGGACAGATGAGCACGGTTTTTAGCTGCGAAACAGTCATTGCATCCGTCTGAACGACAACGGCCGGCCGCGGCTTTCCAAGATCACCCGACAGCGCGACAGTAACGATGTCGCCCCGCTTCATTGGTCATCTTCCTCGTCCCACATGTCTTTCTGAAGGTTTTCGATCCATTCCATGACGCTGTCTTCTTCATCGGCGAAGGCAATTCGGTTCGCTTCTGCGATCGCCGCTTCGCGGGTCGCGGGATCGCGAAGGTCCGGTAGCCAAAGTTCGAAACGTTGGAAGCCCTTTGCCTGGAATTCTGCTCGTTCTTCCGCTGAAAGCTCTCTCGGCAGTGCCATCTGCAACTCCCTGTGGTTGTTCCGACGTAAGCCTACTCCACAATCTCCGCCGTCTCCAGCACGGCATGGAACAGCACGTCGGCTCCCGCCGCCGCCCATTCCTTGGAAATCTCCTCCGCCTCGTTGTGGCTGAGCCCGCCGACGCAAGGGCACATGACCATGGTCGCAGGCGCCACCCTGGCGGCCCAGCAGGCGTCGTGGCCGGCGCCGGAGATGATGTTCATATGGCTGTAGCCGAGCTTTTCAGCCGCTTCGCGGACGCGGCCGACAAGGACCGGATCGAAGGTCACCGGGTCGAAATGGCCGACCGCCTCCACCGAACAGCCGACACCGAGCGGTTCGCAGATCTCGGCCGCCTGTTTCTCGATCGTCGCCCGCATCCGATCGAGCTTTTCCTGGGAGGGGGTACGGATGTCGACGGTGAAGACCACCTTGCCGGGCAGCACGTTGCGGGAGTTCGGCGAGAAGAACACCTGGCCGACGCCGCCGACGGCGCCCGGCTGTTCGGACATTGCCACTGCCTGCACCATTTCGAGGATGCGGCCGAAGGCAAGGCCGGCATTGACGCGCAGGTTCATCGGCGTCGATCCCGTATGCGCCTCGCGGCCGGTCAGCGTGAATTCCAGCCACCACAGGCCCTGACAGTGGGTGACGACGCCGATCTGCTTGTTCTCGGCCTCGAGGATCGGCCCCTGTTCGATATGGTATTCGAAATAGGCGTGCATCTTTCGCGCGCCGACTTCTTCGTCGCCGAGCCAGCCGATGCGCTTCAGCTCGTCGCCATAGGTCTTGCCGTCCGGGTCCTTGCGGCCATAGGCGTAGTCGAGCGAATGTATGCCGGCGAAGACGCCCGACGCCAGCATGGCCGGCGCGAAGCGTGCGCCTTCCTCGTTTGCCCAGTTGGTGACGACGATCGGGTGTTTCGTCTTTATGCCGAGGTCGTTCATGGTGCGCACCACTTCCAGCGCGCCGAGCACGCCGAGAACGCCGTCATATTTCCCGCCGGTCGGCTGGGTGTCGAGATGGCTGCCGACATAGACAGGCAGCGCATCCGGATCGGTGCCCGCGCGGGTGGCGAACATCGTGCCCATCCGGTCGACGCCGACGGTCAGGCCTTCCGCCTCGCACCACCGCTTGAAGAGGTGACGGCCTTCGCCGTCCGCATCGGTCAGCGTCTGGCGATTGTTGCCGCCGGCGATGCCGGGGCCGATCTTCGCCATGTCCATGAGCATGTCCCACAGACGATCGCCGTTGATGCGCAAGTTCTCGCCGGGTGCTGCCACCATTTTTATGTCCTCGCCTTTTTCAAGTCCACCCGTTGCGGGCGGCATGCTTTTGGTTCCCATCGGCCACCTCGCGCATCCCGAACGATACATGCGAAGATCGGCATTGCGTTTATTCCGCTTGTCGCCGATAATTTGACCGCTTGGTAAAACATTACTATTTCCGCCGCGCCACTCAAGACGAAAATCACGAAAAATCCAGAGGAATTTCTAAAGCTCCGGGTGGGCGCGAAAGAGGGCAAGGACAGGCATGGCCATCCCGAGGGCGGCGAAGACGCAGAGACGCACGCGCATCCAGGAGGAGAAGGAGGAGCGCATCCTCGAAGCGGCGCTCGACGTGTTTTCGCAAAACGGTTTTCGCGGCGCCACGATCGACCAGATCGCCGAGGCGGCGGGCATGTCGAAACCGAATCTCCTCTATTATTTCCGCACCAAGGAGGCGATCCACCGCCAGCTGATCGATCGGGTCCTGTTCACCTGGCTGGAGCCGCTGAGGGCCTTCGATGCGGAGGGCAATCCGGAATCGGAAATCCGCTCCTATATCCGCCGCAAGCTCGAGATGGCGCGCGATTTCCCGCGCGAGAGCAGGCTGTTCGCCAATGAAGTGCTGCAGGGTGCGCCGCATATCGAGGACGAGCTGAAAGGCCCGCTGAAAGCGCTGGTCGATGAAAAGGCGGAGGTGATCCGCACCTGGGCGCGGTCGGGCAAGATCGCCAAATGCGATCCTTATCACCTGATCTTCTCGATCTGGTCGACGACCCAGCATTATGCCGACTTCGACGTGCAGGTGCGGGCCGTGCTCGGCCAGAATTATGCGGGCGAAGGCCGTTTCGAGGATGCGGCGCGGTTTCTGGAACAGCTTTTCATCGACGGGTTGCGGGCGCGCCAGAGCTGACCTTCACATGAGAACCGGAAACGAAAAACGCCGGCGCTGAGGCCGGCGTTTCCTGCTTGTCGATAGCCGGCCTTTATCAGGCGGCAGCGGAAGCCTTGTTGGTCGGGACTTCGGCGATCGTCTTCAGAACCTGGGAGGCGATCTGGTAGGGGTCGCCCTGGGAGTTCGGACGGCGGTCTTCCAGATAGCCCTTGTAGTCGTTCTTGATGAACGAGTGCGGCACGCGGATCGAGGCACCGCGGTCGGCAACGCCGTAGGAGAACTTGTTCCACGGAGCGGTCTCGTGCTTGCCGGTCAGGCGCTTGTCGTTGTCCGGACCGTAGACGTTGATGTGGTCCATCAGGTTCTTGTCGAAGGCCGCCATGAGCGCTTCGAAATAGTCCTTGCCGCCGACTTCGCGCATGTACTTGGTCGAGAAGTTGCAGTGCATGCCCGAGCCGTTCCAGTCGGTGTCGCCGAGCGGCTTGCAGTGATATTCGATGTCGATGCCGTATTTTTCAGTCAGGCGCTGCAGCAGGTAGCGTGCCATCCAGATCTGGTCGGCGGCCTTCTTGGAGCCCTTGCCGAAAATCTGGAATTCCCACTGGCCCTTGGCCACTTCGGCATTGATGCCTTCGTGGTTGATGCCGGCGGCGAGGCAAAGATCGAGATGTTCTTCGACGATTTCGCGGGCGACGTCACCAACGTTCGAGTAACCGACGCCGGTGTAATACGGACCCTGCGGAGCCGGGTAACCGCTCTCCGGGAAGCCGAGCGGGCGGCCGTTCTGGTAGAAGAAATATTCCTGCTCGAAGCCGAACCATGCATCCTCGTCGTCGAGAATGGTCGCGCGGGCGTTCGAAGCGTGCGGCGTGACGCCGTCCGGCATCATGACTTCGCACATCACGAGAGCACCGTTGGTACGGGCCGGATCGGGATAAAGCGCAACCGGCTTCAGCACGCAATCGGACGAGCGGCCTTCGGCCTGCATGGTCGACGAGCCGTCGAAGCCCCACAGCGGCAGCTGCTCGAGCGTCGGGAAGGTGTCGAATTCCTTGATCTGCGTCTTGCCGCGCAGGTTCGGTACCGGGGTGTACCCATCGAGCCAGATGTACTCGAGCTTATACTTGGTCATATTTTATCTCTCAGGCCGTGACGTTCATGGTTGAGTCATCCTGAGGAAGCGGCATCGCGACGATACCGCGCCTCCGGGGTACCTGAGAGAACGCATTTCCCGTGCCAGTTTGGCCCCGGGTGACGATTTTCGGTTAAAAAAGTGTGAATGGTGGTTTTCCGTTGGCCTCCGAAAGAGAGTATGCCCTGGCGTAAATGAGGACACCCTCATGAAATCCGCGGGTTTTGACGGCTTCGTGACAATCGTCCGGAACCGGGGTCGGTTGGCATACGTTTCTGCGGCGGAGGTCCCTGCGAGCAAAATCGATCGTTGGAGCCCCGTTGCCGCTAAATTAGCGCCTAGCGCGAGTCGCGGAAATGATATAAAATAGTGCAATTAGCACAAAAAATGTGCAGATTTGTGCTCTGTGGGTATTTGAATGCACTTTTGAAGGTAGGAGACGATAGGATGACACTTCACATCCATCGTGAGTCGGCAACCATCTATCAGTTCCCGGTCCGTCCGAGGCGGCGGCTGGAAGATGGCCGGACGGTACCGACCGGGATACAGGATGTTGCCTTGAGTATCGTGGATACCAGTTGCTGGTATCACGACGAGGCCGTACGGGATGGCGAGCCGAAGAACGATCCGTCCAAACCCTGCTGATCCCATGGATGACGAAAAGGCCGCGCCATTGCTGACGCGGCCCCTGTTTCTTCGATCTGTTTTTCCTCAGAACGCGAACAGCTTCAGCATCGCGTAACCGAAAACCGCGATGAACAGCCAGCCGAAGGCGCCGAGCGCGAGCGGCCGCCAGCCTTCCGCCTTCAGTTTGCGGATATCTGTCTGCAGGCCCATGGCCGCGAGCGCCATGGAGAGCAGGAAGCTCGTCACGGTCACCAGCGTCTGACTAACCCCTGCCGGAATGGCGACCGCGCTGTTGACCAGCATCATCCCGATAAAACCGAGCACGAACCACGGCATCGGTGCCGAGGCCTTGGAAGGGCCTTCCGCGCCGGAGCGCATGGCGAGCGCCAGCGTCATGATCAGCGGCGCCAGCATGACGACCCGGGCGAGTTTGGAAATGGTGCCGAACTGGCCGGCGACATCGCCGCCCTGGAAGGCGGCGGCTACCACCTGCGCCACTTCGTGGATGGTCGAGCCTGTCCAAAGGCCATAACCGCGCGCATCGAGCCCGAGCGGGGCGGCGAGCAGCGGGTAGGCGAGCATCGAAAGCGACCCGAACAGCGTCACGCAGGCGACTGCGTAGGCGACGTGCTCCTGCTTGCCGCGCACCACCGTATTGGCGGCGATGACGGCCGAGGCGCCACAGACCGAGGTGCCGGCGGCGATCAGGTCGGTCAGCGAACTGTCGACGCCCATTGCCCGTCCGACCACGCGGATCGCCACGAAGGTCGTCGCGAGCGTCAGCGCCACCATGGCAAGGCCGGCGCCGCCGAGCGAAAGGATCTGGCCTGCCGTCACCTGCAGGCCGAGCAGCACGATGCCGAAACGCAGGATGCGCTTCAGGGAAAAGCCGATGCCGGGTTCGGCCGCCGCCGGAACCGGCATGGCGTTGCGGATCAGCATGCCGAAAACGATCGACAGGATGAGCGGGCTCAGCGCCATCCATCCGGTCAGATTGCGGACGGTGAGGGAAGTCGTGGCAATTGCGGCGGTCAGCAGAAGTCCGGGGAGAAACCGGATGACACCCGGCCAATGAGGCGAGGAGAGGAGGGGGCGCTGTTCCGCAGTCGGCTGGATCGGCTTCATGATTTTTCCGCGAGTCTCTGAAATTGTCGAAAATCATTCTCTCTTTTGCAAAAACATAAATCCAATCGATAAGTTTTCTGATATCGTTCGTTAAAAGCGAATGGTTTTGGAAGATGACCCTCGATCAGCTCCGAATTTTTCTGGAAGTCGCCGCCCGCGAACATGTGACGCGCGCCGCGGAAACGTTGAACTTGACGCAATCGGCGGTGAGCGCGGCGATCTCTGCGCTGGAGGCGCGCCATGCGGTGATCCTGTTCAACCGGGTCGGACGACGGATCGAACTGACGGAGGCGGGAAAGCTCTTCGTGCCGGAGGCCCGCGCGGTGCTGGAGCGGGCGCAGACGGCCGAACATGTGCTTGCGGACCTCGGCGGCTCGGCCTCGGGCATCCTGCGTGTCCATGCCAGCCAGACGGTGGCGAGCTATTGGCTGCCGGCCCGGCTGGTCAGCTATCACGAGCGGTTTCCGCGCGTCGATGTCAGGCTGACAGTCGGCAATACCCAGAGCGCTGCCGAGGCGGTGCTGACCGGAGCGGCGGAACTCGCGGTCGTCGAGGGGGAGGTTTTTCTTGCCGGTCTGAAGCGCCGCAAGGTGGCGGAGGACCGGCTGGTGCTGGTGGTCGGCAGCCGTCATCCCTGGGCGGACGGGCGAAAAATCCGCTCCAGCGATCTGCTTGAAACCAACTGGATCATGCGCGAACAGGGTTCCGGCACGCGGTCGGCCTTCGAGGCGCAGCTCACCAATCTCGGCATCGAGCCGCAATCGCTGTCCGTCGTGCTGGAAATGCCGTCGAACGAGGCGGCGATGGCGGCGGTCGAGGCGGGCCTGAGCGCCACGGTGATTTCAAGCCGTGCCGCTTCATCCCATTCCTTTTCCGGGCGGCTCCACGTTGCCGATTTCCCGATGCCGCTCCGGCAGTTCTCGGCGCTTTTTCACGGCGAGCGCCATGTCACACGGGCGTTGCGCGCCATGCTCGACCTCCTGAACGAGCCTGCGGACGAGGGTCGATGATCGAGAGGCCGGGCACGCCGCCGGTAAACACCTGCTCGCATTTCTGTGAACGATAAAATTTAAGTCGTTCATTTTTATTGAACGCAACGTCCGCAACTTGCTGTCTATCGGCGGGGACGATCTTACACCATCTTCACCATCAGAAGCGCGGCAACGAGCTTCGAAGAACAAGATCAGACACGAAAGAGAGGGGCTTCGAGAAAACTCGGCTCCGACACATGCAAGGAACAAGACAATGACCAGAATTTCATCCGCTATCGCCGCAGCCCTGATTGCTTCGGCTTCGTTCGGTTCAGCCGCTCTCGCCGAAGGCGACTATTACCAGGGCATCCAGAAGAACGCTCCCGCCGCTTCGGCCGCCGTCGATCGCACCAGCACCGGCAGCATCGGCCAGACGGCAGACGCCCGGAAGGCTAACATCCAGGCCGACGTCAACAGCGGCGACTATTTCGACGGCGCAAACCGCCCGAACTAAGCATCTCATTCAAGACACCGAAACAATCATCCGTAGGCAAGGTCGCAAACTTGAAGCCGCGGAACACTCTGAAAGGACTACCATCATGACCAGGATCTCTTCCGCTATCGCCGCAGCCCTCATCGCTTCGGCTTCCTTTGCATCCGCTGCTCTCGCCGAAGGCGATTACTACGAAGGCGCCTCCAAGGCTTCCGCAGCCGTCGACCAGGTCCAGACCGGCAGCATCGGCCAGAAGGCAGACGCCCGGAAGGCCGATATCCAGGCAGGCGTCAACAGCGGCGACTATTTCGACGGCGCAAACCGCCCGAACTAATCACGTTTCCATGCGAGACGAAGAAGGCCCGGCACCCGCCGGGCCTCTTTGTTTTCAGCAGCCGGTCCACCGGCGGGCCGGCGCTTCCGGGCCTCGGTCGTCAATCGCGATCCCTAAAAGTAATAATCCCGGTGGATGCCGTCATACCGGGCGGATTCCAGGCAGCAGTTCTTGAAACCGCCTCCGCGAACCGCAGGGGCAGGGGTCGTTGCGGCCGAGCTTTTCGATCAGCTCGACATCGCCGCGCACGAATTGCGTGCCGGTCTTGACCCGTGTTTCGGATGGATAGGACTTGCGTCGCTTGGACGTGACCTCAAAAGCTCACGTCGTCGAAGAGCTTGCGTGACATGGTGGCCTCCTCAGGTTTGGAGCGTTGCGAATGGCAACACCGCCTCCTAGCTCGTCCTCCTGCCGAAATCGAGGGGCCGTTCCGAAAATATCGCCGGGTATTTTGGAATGTGCTATAGTCTCCGCACCGAAAGAAGTCTTTGGAGGCAAGAGCCATGGAGAGACTGCTTTTTAGGAACCTGCGGCCGATGTACGGCTGGCTTTTCATCGCCGCCTGGTTCGCCATTCTCGTGTTGATGACCTGGGCGTTCTTCCGTAACGGCGGCATCGTCCAGGAACCGTTCCGGGCCCTCATCATTTCCTTCTTCTGGGGCCTCGGCGGCTGGCTGGCGTTCGGAGCGCTTTCCCGGCCGATCGTCTCCGTGCGGCAGGGGAGCGATGGCAACTGGATCGTCATTCGCCGCTGGCTCTGGACCCATGACGAGGAGCGCATCGATCCCGACCGCCTGCCGGCTCCGACGATCGACGCGGAAAGCGACGGCGAGGGCGGCATGCACTACCATTGCCTTTTGCAGACGCCGGAACACGGTTCCGTGGAGTTCAGCGAGCACCTCAAGCTGGACAAGGCCGCCCTCGCACGCGACCGCATGGCCTTCCTGATCCGGAACGCCAGAGCGAAAATGCCGGGAGGCACCCGGCTTCCCGGAGCCCGTTAAGCCGTCCGGTTCCAGGGCATGCGCTGCAGCAGCAGGGCGAGGCCGCACCAGCCGCTTATGCCGGCGAAGGCCAGCATGAAACCGAACAGGCCGGCCAGCGCAAAGGCATAGGTCAGTCCGAGGAAGCCAAGGACCACGCACAAAAGAACGAGAGTGCCGACGATCATCTGCACCTGGCGGAAGATCGACGGCGCGCCCGCGCCGGCTGCCGTGCCGACGACGGGCAGCCCGGCCTGTTTCCAGGCAATGATCCCGCCCTCGAGATTGTAGATCTCACGGCCGGGCAGGATATCGGCCAGCGTTAGGCAGGCCTGCTCGCCGCGCCCGCCCTTCAGGCAATGCACGACGATCTTCCTGTCCGGCGGGATCGTCAGCGTCCGGGGCAGGCCCGCCACCGATTGCAGCGGAAGCGAAGCGGCTGCGGCGACGTGCTCGGCCCGGAACTCGTCCGGCTCGCGCACGTCGATCAGGATCGCATCGCCGGCGGCCAGCCATTCGGCGGCGCGGGTTGCGGATACGGTTCGTGTGGTTTCTGTCGTCATCTCATTTCGCCTTGCAGAAGTGCTGGTAAAGGACGCCCATCACCTCGCCGACGGCGGGATGGGCGATGAAATAGAAAAGCGTGCGGTGGTCGCGCCGGAAATCGACGATCCCTTCCTCCTTCAGCTTGGCGAGATGCTGCGACATCGAGGTCGGCGCAATGCCGGTCGCCTCGATCAGTTGCGCCACGTTGCGCTCGCCTTCCGCCAGCGCGCAGAGCACCAGCAGCCGGTGGGAATTGGCCAGTCCCTTGAGGAAGTTCGCCACTTCCTCCGCCTTCGCGGGCATTTCGTCGGTCAGGTCCATCGGAGCCCCTTTACAATTCATATTTTCTTTATATCATAAAAATATGAATTGTAAAGCCGAAGGAGGCCGCAGTGACGAAAGACTATCGCGAGATCACCCGGGACATTTCCGCCTATACCGCCGAGATGCGCAAACTGGCGCCCGAAGCCATGCAGGGGTTCAATGCCCTTTCGAAAGGGGCGGGCGCCGACGGGGCGCTGGACAAGAAGACCAAGGAGCTGATCGCGCTGGCGATCGGCATCACCCAGCGCTGCGACGGCTGCATCGGTTTCCACGCCAAGGCGCTGCACGGCCTCGGCGCGACGCGCCAGGAGATCGCCGACGTGGTGGCGATGAGCGTCTACATGGGCGGCGGCCCGGCCCTGATGTATGGCGCCGACGCGCTGCGTGCCTGGGACCAGTTTGCCGAAGCGGCGTAAGCTTTCCAAAACGAATAAGGGCGGCTTGCGCCGCCCCATCAGTTATTCCGCGGCTTGTCTTGCCATCGGGTTGTTCGGGTGCTGGGTCCAGTTGGCGTAGGTCGGGTCCACCACCTTGCCGGTGCGCCGGTCGAGTTCGCCGGCTGGCAGAGCTTCCATGGTGATGCAGTTTTCGACCGGGCAGACGTTGACGCAGAGATTGCAGCCGACGCATTCCTCTTCCATCACCTCGAAATGGCGCACGCCGTCGACCATCGAGGTGATCGCCTGGTGGGAGGTATCCTCGCAGGCGATGTGGCAGCGGCCGCACTTGATGCAGGCGTCCTGGTCGATATGCGCCTTGGCGATGTAGTTGAGGTTCAGGTACTGCCAGTCGGTGACGTTGGGCACCGCGCGACAGATGACGTCGTCGAGCGTCCGGTGGCCCTTTTCGTCCATCCAGTCGGACAGGCCGGTGATCATCTCCTGGACGATCTTGAAGCCATAGGTCATCGCCGCGGTGCAGACCTGCACGTTGCCGGCCCCGAGCGCCAGGAATTCGGCCGCATCGCGCCAGGTGGTGATGCCGCCGATGCCGGAGATCGGCAGGCCGTAGGTTTCCCGATCACGGGCGATCTCGGCGACCATGTTGAGCGCGATCGGCTTGACCGCCGGACCGCAATAACCGCCATGGCTGCCCTTGCCGCCGACCGACGGATTGGGCGAGAAGCTGTCGAGATCGACAGAGACGATCGAGTTTATCGTGTTGATCAGCGACACGGCGTCGGTGCCGCCAGCCTTGGCGGCTCGGGCGGGCTTGCGGATGTCGGTGATATTGGGCGTCAGCTTGGTGATGACGGGCATGCGGGTGTATTGCTTGCACCAGCGCACCACCATCTCGATATATTCCGGCACCTGGCCGACCGCGGAGCCCATGCCGCGCTCGGACATGCCGTGCGGACAGCCGAAATTGAGTTCGATGCCGTCGACTTCGGTCTCTTCCACCAGCGGCAGGATCGCCTTCCAAGCCTGTTCCTCGCAGGGAACCATGATGGATGCAATAACCGCCCGGTCCGGCCAGTTCTTCTTCACTTCCTTCATTTCGCGAAGGTTGGTGTAGAGGTCCCGGTCGGTGATCAGCTCGATATTGTTCAAGCCGAGCAGGCGGCGGTCGGCACCCCAGATGGCGCCGTAACGCGGGCCGTTGACGTTGACGACCGGTGGGCCTTCCTCGCCGAGAGTCTTCCAGACCACGCCGCCCCAGCCGGCCTTGAAGGCGCGCTCGACATTGTAGGCCTTGTCGGTCGGCGGCGCGGATGCCAGCCAGAACGGGTTGGGGGATTTGATGCCGACGAAATTGTTGCGGATATCAGCCATGATCGTTCTCCCCTCAAGCGACTGCGGTTGCCGGCTGCGCAGCGGCGGCCAGGGCTCTTGCGATGCTTTCCGCGGCGTCGCGCCCCTGCGCGACGGCCGAAACGGTCAGGTCCTCGCCCGACCCGATGCAGTCGCCGCCGGCCCAGACGCCTTCGATCGAGGTGCGGCCTTCGCCGTCCACGACGATCTTGCCCTTCTCGAACTGCAGCGCGCCGAGGCCCGAGGCGGAGAAAGTCTGGCCGATCGCCTTGAAGATCTGGTCGGCGGCGATCACGCCGGTCTCGCCGGTGCCGATCAGCTTGCCGTCGCGGATCGCGGTATATTCCACCTCGATGCCGGCGACATGAGCGCCATTGGGGCCGTCCTTGCCGATGATCGATTTCGGCGCCAGCCAGTGGCGGATGATGACGCCGTTGGCGGTCGCCAGATCCTGTTCGTAGGGTGAGGCGTTCATGTTGTCCTTGCCGCGGCGGTAGCAGATTGTCACTTCCTCGGCGCCGAGCAGCTTCGACTGGATCGCGGCGTCGATGGCGGTCATGCCGCCGCCGAGCACGACGACGCGCCGGCCGATCGGAAGCACGCTCTTATCCTTTGCCTGGCGAAGGGCGGCGATGAAATCCACCGCGTCCTCGACGCCGGTCAGGCTTTCGCCCTCGATACCGAGGCCGTTGACGCCGGCCAAGCCCATGCCGAGGAAAACGGCGTCGTATTTCGCCGTCAGGTCGGAGAGCGAGAAATCCCGGCCGAGCGCCTGGCCGTTGACGATCTCGATGCCGCCGATCGCGGTGACGTAATCCACTTCGCGGGCGGCGAAATCGTCGACCGCCTTGTAGGTGGCGATGCCGTATTCGTTGAGGCCGCCGGCCTTTTCGCGGGCTTCGAGGATGGTGACGGAATGGCCGTGCATGGCGAGCCGGTGTGCGGCGGCAAGGCCTGCGGGGCCGGCGCCAACGACGGCGACCGTCTTGCCGGTCGGTGCCTTGCGGCTATAGAACTGCCGGCCCTGTTCCATGGCGATGTCGGTCGCATAACGCTGCAGCTTGCCGATCTCGACCGGCTTGTCCTCGGCGGTGTTGCGCACGCAGGCCTGTTCGCAGAGCGTTTCGGTGGGACAGACGCGGGCGCACATGCCGCCCAGAATGTTCTGGTCGAAGATGGTCTTTGCCGAACCCAGCGGATTGCCCGTCGATATCTGCCGGATGAACAGCGGGATATCGATGGAGGTGGGACAGGCCGTCATGCACGGCGCGTCGTAGCAGAAATAACAGCGATCGGATTCGACCAGCGCCTCATGCCTGTCGAGACGCGGGTGCAGATCGGCGAAGTTCGCCTGATAGTCGGCAGCGGTGAGGCGGCCAGCCTCGATCCCGGCCTTTGGACCGTTTCCCAGTCGTTCCATCCTAAGTTCCCTCTTTTATGGATTCATGGACAACTATTGGGAAAAAGGTACCACAGCAGAAAAATTTATCAAACGGTAAAATTTTGGAAATGGCGCCCCTTGTCAGGGGCCCCGATATATCATGATGAAAAGAGTCCACTTTTAATCTTTACTCTGAAAATCAACTTTAATATGGTGCCGGCCATCGAGGAACCGAAGCGTAAGCAGAATCGGCGGCGAGGGCATATGGCCAAGAAGCAGAAGAACAAGAACGGCAATTCCGGCGCAGAGGCGAAAGGTGTGGAAACGCGTGGCTCCGAAACGCGGGGACCAGGCGTGACCGATGTCCGCAGCTTTCTCTATGTCGGCGGCCGTGACTGTCAGGTGGCGCACCTGAGGGAGATCGCCAGCAATTTCGGCGCCGAACTGATCCACCACGACGGCGGACTTCGCGAGGCGGTCTCCCGTATCGACACGGTTCTGCCGTCGGTCGACTGCGTCTTCTGCCCCATCGACTGTATCAGCCACGACGCGTGCCTGAGGGTGAAGACCGGCTGCAAGAAGTTCGGCGTCGCCTTCGTGCCGCTTCGCAACGGCTCCAAATCCAGTCTGGAGCGGGCGCTCCAGACCATGAAGGAACGCAATGATGAACGAAGAACGTCGTGACACCAGCCTTTTCATCGGCCTGCACAAGCTTGCCGAACAGAATGGCGACGGGCTGGTGCCGGAGCTTTACGCGCTGCTGACCGCTCGGGCCGAAGCGGCTGCGGATATGACCAATGTAGTGGTGCTGCCGAAATCTCCAAAGGCCGCTTTGGCGGATGTTGCCAAGGGCGAGAGCGCCCGGGTGCTGGCCTTCAGGCGGTAGGCCAAGTCCCGTCCGGTCATTTCGCTGCAGGACCAAGCCATCACATATGGGACATGAGCGGGCGCTGCGGTTCGAACCCTCGCCACAAGGGGAAGGGGTTCCACGCGGCCGCTCGCCCTCATGCGATTCCTTGGCCAATCCTCGAGGGAGGGTCCGAAGGCCAGAAGTGCCTCTTAAGCCTCCGGCACCCTGAAAAACGCCCCTACAGCCATCACCAGCCAGCCCAGCATCATCCCCGTTCCGCCGAGCGGTGCGGCCATCGGGAACAGCCGGTCGCCGAGATAATGGCGGGCCAGCAGATCGCCGGCGAAGATGATCGTGCCGAGACCGAGCACCAGCGCGGCAAGCGTCGCGGTGCGAAAATACCGGTGGCCGATATAGAGGCCCAGCAGAACCGGCGCATGCGCCAGGCACATGGTCGAGGCGGATCCAAGGAACGTGGTGTCGCCGCCATGGCTTGCCGCTGCTGCGAGCGCGACGCCGGCCGCCCCCATGAGGCCGCTCACAAACAGAATCAACGGCCTCAGTTTATGGAGTCTTTCCAACGGCCTATTCCTTGTTCTGCATGTGGAAGGCCAGCCGTTCGATCGGCGGCCAGATGATCTCGCGCAGTTTCGGATTTTCGATCGTCTCTTCCATGGCGAGACGGAAGCAGAGCATCCATTCGTCACGCTCGAGAGGACCGATCGCCGCGCCGAAATGGCGCGAGCGCAGCCGAGGATGGCCATGCTTTTCCACATAGACCGGCGGGCCGCCGAGATAACCGGTGAGATAGTCGTAGAGTTTGGCTTCGCTGCCCTCCAGGCTCGACGGATGGACGGCGCGGCAATGGGCGGCCTCCGGCAGCGTGTCCATCAGCTCGTAAAAGCGCTTGACCAGCGCCCGCACCGTCGCGTCGCCGCCGATCGCCTCGTAAAGTGTGATGGTTTCGTCCGCCATGCCGTCCGGCCCGCTTTTCCCGATTGTTCCGAACGGTGTTACCGATCGATGCCTGGGCGGGCAAGCGCCACGGCGTCGCAGACCGGGGCCTCAGTCGTTTTCAAGCGCCCATGCAAGAGGCTCGCCGGTTATTCCGACCCGGCATCCACCTCTTTGGCATCCGGCTCGGCAAGCGAGCCAGCGCCGGGCGTTTTCTCCCGGTCGATCAGACGCTCCTTGGCGTGTGGCCCGGCCGGGGGATGGTTGGATGTCTTTACCGGTTTTTCTGTGTGCTCGATGGTTTCCTGTGCAGTCCGGTCTTCAGCCATATCCGCTCCTTCGACGTTTCGGTTCAGGAAACCAACGTCGGGGGAAGACAGGAGTTCCGAGGTACGGCGCCTCTGCGAAACATGCCGTCGCCGGCGGCCTGGAAAGCGGAAGGCGGAACCGGGGAGAGCCCCGGTTCCGCCGCTGCGGCCCCCTTCGTCAGCGGCGGGTTTCGAAGGGCAGGCGCAATTTTGCGGTCACACGACCTTCATGGCGCCGGGGCCGGGCGTGGCGCCCGGAGGCACCTTGCCGAGGATGATCATGCCGAGCACCTCGTCCTTGGTGACGTCTTCGGTGCGGGCATGGCCGACCACCTTGCCGTTCTTCATCACGAAGACACGGTCCGCGAGGTCGAAGACGTCGTGGATGTCGTGGCTGATCAGGAAGATGCCGATGCCTTCGCGCTTCAGCTGCTTGATCAGATCGCCGACCTGCGCCGTCTCCTGCGGTCCGAGCGCTGCCGTCGGCTCGTCCATGATCAGGATGCGGGCGTCGAACAGGATGGCGCGGGCGATCGCCACCGATTGCCGCTGGCCGCCGGACAGCGCCTTCACCGGCTCCTTGAATCGCTTGAAGTTGGGGTTCAGGCGGCCCATCACCTCGCGGGCGCTGGCCTCCATGGCAACGTCGTCGAGCGTGCCCCACTTGGTCTGCAGTTCGCGGCCGAGATAGAGATTGGCGGCGGCATCGACGTTGTCGGCGACGGCGAGCGTCTGGTAGATCGTCTCGATGCCGTATTTCTTGGCGTCGCGCGGGTTGCGGATATCGGCGGTCTCGCCGTTGATCATGATGTCGCCGTTGTCGCGCTTGTAGGCGCCCGACAGGATCTTGATCAGCGTCGACTTGCCGGCGCCGTTATGGCCGAGCAGAGCCACGACCTCGCCGGGGAAAAGATCGACCGAGGCATTCTCGACAGCGTGGATCCCGCCGAAGGAGATGGAAATGTTCTTCATTTCCACGAGCGGAGTGGTTTGTTCCGTCACGATGAAAACTCCTGTTATTTGGCGCGAGAACGATAGACGGTGTCGAGCCAGACGGCCGTGACGAGCACCATGCCGACGACGATGCGCTGGAACGGCGAATCGATGCCGAGCAGCACCATGCCGGACTGAAGCGACTGCATGACGAGCGCACCGAGCATGGCGCCGGCGATCGACCCCATGCCGCCGGCAAGCGAGGTGCCGCCGATGACCGCTGCGGCGATCGTGTAGAGCTCATCGAGCTCGCCCTGCGCATTGGTGGCGGCGTTGAGGCGGGCGGTGGAGATCGCCGCCGCGATAGCGCAGAGCATGCCCATCAGCGCGAAGATCTTGACCGTCACCCAGCGGGTCTTGATGCCGGCGAGTTCTGCTGCTTCCGGATTGCCGCCGATCGCAAAGACATAACGGCCGAAGCGCAGGCGGGTGGCGATGAAGGTCATGACGATGCCGACGGCGATCGCCATCAGCACGGGTATGGCGATACCCTGCGAGATCAGCAGCCCGCCTTCCGGCCAGGCGATATTGTTCGCCTCGGCATAGCGGCGGGCGATGTTGATCGGCCAGTAATAGTCGTTGGCGATCGAGACCGCGCCGAGCACGATGATGCAGCCGAGCGCGACCAGCACGTATTCCGCCCAGACCGGCCGGCGCGGGAAGGAGAAGCGCTTGCGCTGGCGGCGGGCGTTGATGATCGCCGCGATGATGGCGAGACAGGCGATGCCGCCGACGATCCAGCTCCAGGTGGCGCCGATCGAGCCTTCGGTGCCGCCGCCCATCAGGCGGAAGTTGACATCCATCGGCGCGACCGTCTGGCCGCTCGTCACGAACCAGGTGGCGCCGCGCCAGATCAGCAGGCCGCCGAGCGTGACGATGAAGGACGGCACGCCGAGGAAGGCGATGATGACGCCGTGCAGCGTACCGATCAGCGCGCCGACGATCAGACCGCCGGCGAGCGCGATGATCCAGATCGCCGGGTGATCGAAGCCGAGCAGTTCGGGCAGAAGTCGCGACTGCAGGACCCCCATGATCATGCCGGTGAAGCCGAGGATCGAACCGACCGAAAGGTCGATGTTGCGGGTGACGATGACGAGCACCATGCCGGTCGCCATGACGGCGACCGAGGCGGTCTGCACCGAAAGGTTCCACAGGTTGCGCGGCGTCAGGAAGAGGCCGCCCGTCAGGATGTGGAACCCGACCCAGATGATCAGCAGCGCGCCGATCATGCCGAGCATGCGCGTGTCGATCTCGGTGGCGCGAAAGAAACGGGCGACGAAATTGCCGTCCGCCTGTCCCGTCGCTGCCGATGTCTTGGAATTGGTTGTGGATTGCATCGTCTCGGCCATGTTTCGCCGTTCCCCACTTTTAACGAGGCGCCGCGGCTCTCAAAGGATCGAGCCGGATCGCGCCTCCGTGACGTTCAGCCGCCGGGTCACCCGCCGGGGGTGCCTTCTATGCGGCCGCGCCATCTTACGCCGAAAACCGACGCCGCGGCAGAAGTGCTGCGGCGTCGGTGAGTTTATCGTCTGCGCACAGCCATGCGTTACTTGCAGGCAGCCACTGCGCCGGCCTTGACGCCCTGGCAGGCTTCAGCCTTGCTGATCCAGCCGGCCTCGATGACGACGTTCAGGTTGTCCTTGGTGATCGCCTGCGGCTTGAGGAAGACCGACTGCATCTTCACCTTCTTCGGACCGCCTTCGAAGGTCTGGACGCCCTTGATCTCGGTCAGCTTCTTGCCGCCGGCAAGGGCCAGAGCGATTTCAGCGGCGTTCTTGCCGAGCTCGCGCGAGTCCTTCCAGACGGAGACCGTCTGGGTGCCGAGCGCGACGCGGTTCAGGGCAGCCTTGTCGGCGTCCTGGCCGGAAACCGGAACGGAACCGGCAAGGCCCTGGGCGTCGAGGGCAGCTATCGCGCCGCCGGCGGTGCCGTCATTGGAAGCCACGACAGCATCGACCTTGTTGTTGTTCTTGGTCAGGAACTGTTCCATGTTCTTCTGGGCGTTTTCCGGCTTCCAGCCGTCGGTATAGGCTTCGCCGACATTCTTGATCTTGCCGCCGTCGATCGCGGCCTTCAGCACTTCCATCTGGCCGGCGAACAGGAAGTCGGCGTTCGGATCGGAAGAGGAGCCCTTGATGAAGACGTAGTTGCCTTCAGGCTTCGCCTTGAAGACGCCCTGCGCCTGCAGGCGGCCGACTTCCTTGTTGTCGAAGGTGATGTAGAAGGCGGCCGGGTTCTCGATCAGGCGGTCGTAACCGACGACCGGGATGCCTTCGGCGGTTGCCTTTTCGACGGCCGGGCCGATGGCGCTCGAATCCTGCGTCAGGACGATCAGGGCGTTGGCGCCCTGCGAGATCAGCGACTCGACGTCGGTGAGCTGCTTTGCGGCGGACGACTGGGCATCAGCGGAAATATACTTGGCGCCGGCAGCTTCGAGTGCCTTCTTGATGGCGGCTTCGTCGGTCTTCCAACGCTCTTCCTGGAAGTTCGACCAGGAAACGCCGACGACGAGATTGGCCGCCATGGTGGCGGTGTGCATGGAAACGAGGATGGCCGCGCCGGCCATCAGCTTGACGAATGATCTCATAATGTCCTCCCGAGTGACGGCGGATGGGCCTTAGCCTCCGTGCTCTCCCCCCGCCAGATAACCTGCCTGAAAAAGCGTCGAAGCTTTTTTCTCGACAGTCGAGAAATTAGATGTCAGAGATTCCGGATGCTGTCAATCGGCTCTTGTGGAGGACAAGGCACTGCCGTATCGACAGACGGAGTGAGGGAGGCGGCAAGCGGAATGCTGGCGAAATCGAGCACGGAACTGGTCCGGCAGCAGAACAGCGCGCTCGTGCTGTCTGCGCTGCGTCGCCATGGCCGGCTCGCGCATACGGAAATCTCCGATGCGACGGGGCTGGCGTCGGCCACGATCTCGTCGATCACCGCCGATCTGGAACGCGCCCGCATCATCGAAAAGAGCGAGCAGCAGGCGACCGTCGGCCGCGGCCGGCCGCGCGTCCTGTTCAGCCAGCGGCGCAATTGCGGCTATCTGATCACCGTCATCATCTCGTCGGACAGCATCCAGTATTCGCTGGTCGATTATGCCGGGACGCTGCTCGACCGGTTCACAGAACCGCGCGGGGAGGGCGGTACGGCTGCCTTCCTCGCCGCCATCTCGGCGGCACTGATACGGGTCGCGGAGCGTTCCCGGATAGATCGCGGCAGCGTGCTGCTCGTTTCGGTCAGCAGCAAGGGACTGGCGCATCCGACAGAACCGGTGCTCGTCTGGTCGCCGGTCTTCGGTTCGCAGCCGGTCGATTTCGCAGCGGCGCTGAAAGACGGCTGGCAGGCCAAGGTCATCCTCAACAACGAGACGCTGCTGGTGGCCGGCGCGCTGCTCGAAAGGGAAGTGAAGACGCGAGGCGGTGGCGAGCCGGTTCTGGCCGCGCTCTCGCTCGGCCACAGCATCGGGCTCGGGATCGCACGCAGGGCGCCTGCGGGCGTCCCGGAAATCTCGGCGCCGAATTTCGGGCACATGCTGCATATGCCGAACGGCGGCCTTTGTCGTTGCGGCGCACGGGGCTGCGTCGAGGCCTATGCCGGTTTCTACGCCATTCTGCGCGCCGCCTTCGAGGTGCCGATGGATACGATCCCGGCGAAATTCGTGCCGGTGGCGGAGATCGACAAGATCGCCACCCGCGCCCGGCAGGGCAACCGCATGGCGCAGCTTGCCTTCCGCCATGCCGGCGCGGCGCTCGGTTTCGGCCTTTCGCGGCTGCTCAGCCTGCATGGTCCCATGCCGGTCTTCATCACCGGCCCCGGCACGCGTTACCAGGATCTGCTGCAGGCAGGTATCGAGGAGGGGCTGGCGCAGACGCATGTGGTGCGGCTCGGCGGCATGCCGACACTCACCATCGTGGCGGACGAGCCCTCGCTGGTGTTCGAGGGGCATCTCAACCTTGCATTTTCGATCGTAGACCAGGATATCATCGGATCACGCCAGAACATGCAGGCCGCCGGCGAATGACACGTGGCGACGACAGGGCGGGAGTGAGACCATGATCGATCCGAACCATCCCTTTTACCAGCCGCTGTGGCGCCGGGTGCTGATTCCGGCCGTGTGCGCCGCCTGGGCGATATTCGAACTGGTCGCCGGCGAACCTTTGTGGGCCGTCATCGTCGGCGCCACCGGGGCTTATGCCACCTACAAGCTGTTCATCGAGAAGAGGAAGCCGCCGGTCGAGAAGCCGGCCGACGATTCGCAGGACTGAGCTTTCCTCTAGCGCCAGAACAATCCCTTGATCGCGGTGTCGATCAGCAGGTTGGCGGTCTTCATGCGGGTATTGGCGTTTTCCCGGAATTCCGGCGCGACGCTGTCGGGATGGTTGGCCTTGGCGAAATGACGGCGCTTCTCGCCAAGCGTCGCCTCGGTATCGGCAGAGGTGATGGCCAGTTCTTCCGCGATCTCCTCGGTCGTCAGGCGCAGCAGATGGGCGGGAAAGGCCGGCGCCGGCGGTTCTTCCGGCTCGGGCGCCGGATACTCCCGCTCCAGTTCGATTTCGGCGATGTCTGGAAGGAAGGCGAAATAGGCTTCGGTCCCGGCGGCGGCTACCGCCGGACCATCATCCGTCGGCGCGACGAAACCCATGCCGAGCCCCTTGATGCGGAAGCCCGTGCCGGCCTCTTCGGCCTCGTCATCGCCTTGCTCCTGTCTCAGCCGCGTCAGCACGGACTGGAAGACCGATTGCCCGAACAGCATGCTCCATCCTCGTTTTCGAAGCGGGATCAGAGCATGCGGAGGTGGTGTCGGGCTTGCGACGTTTTCTTTCTCCCCTTGGAGAGAAGTGGTCAGAAAGACCGGATGAAGTGGTGTGGAGCGGCCCGGCGAACGTTGGAAATGAAACCGCAGAGCAAGATTGCGAAATCGGCTAGCAAATGTAGATCAACCAGCTCATTCAGGACGAGGATAATCCGAAAGAGACAATTGCGAGTGGAGGCGACAAATGGCAGAAAAGTCGAACGTTGAGTGGGGGCCTTGCTGCTTCTGCGGCAAAAATATCCAAGCTGAGATGCCCGATCCCTTGCGGATTACTGCTGAGACGTCCGCAGGTAAATGGCAAGTCTGGTTCGCCCACGCAGAATGTTTCAAGAAGCGCTTGGCCGATCCGCCGGAGGCCCCGGGGTTCTTCAATCCGGCCCACTTCTGATTTGTGGCTTGGCCCCTCCCACGCGGCGGCTAGACGGCGCGTGGCTTCGGGCCTCTCTTGGAGCCAAGCCGGCCCGTTCGTAAGGCCCTAAGCCTGCGTCTGGCTCTGCCCCTGCTCATTCTGGCTCTGCGTCTGTCCCGCGGCCACTGTCAGCGACACCTTGAGGTTTTCGCCGGCCGGGCCGAGGCGGATGCCGGAGACGGGGGCGCAGTCGCGGTAGCAGAGGCCGGAAGCGACCCGCACGTAGCTGTCGTTCGGGCAGATCTTGTTCGAAGCGTCGAAGCCGACCCAGCCAAGGCCCGGCAGAAACACTTCCGCCCAGGCATGGGTCGCCGCCTGTTCGGTCGTTCCTTCCATCAGCAGGTAGCCGGAAATGTAGCGCGCCGGGATGTCGAGCAGGCGGGCTGCGGCAAGGAAGATATGCGCATGGTCCTGGCAGACGCCACTCCGGGCCTCCAGCGCCTGTTCGGCCGTCGTCTCGGTGCCGGTCGCACCGGGTACATAGGCGACGGTCTCGTGGATCGTCTCCATCAGCGCATGCATCCTGGCAAGCTCGCTGTCGCCCGTCAGGCTCCTGGCGAGTTCGCGGACGAGCTTGCCGGGCTTGGTGAGCGCCGTTTCGCGCAGGAACAGCCAGAGCGGGCAGAAGCCCTGGTGCGGCCCGAACACGCCGGCGCGGTCCTCCGTCTCCACTTCGCCGGATGCGGTGATGCGGATCGTGTGCTCGGCACCTTCGGTCGAGACCAGCTCGACGCGGTTGCCGAACTGGTCGGCGTAACCCGCCTCGATCTTGGCGCCGTCGACGGTGATCGACCAGTTGACGACCTTCTGGCCGGGGCCGTCGACCGGCGTCAGCCTCAGGCGCTGCAGCGAATAGGGCACCGGCTCGTCGTAGAGATATTCGGTCGTATGGGAGATCTTCAGCCGCATGTGCGGTAAATCCTGTGCCTGTTGGGCCTACTGGTAAAAGCGGTAGCCTTCGGTGATTTCGGCGCTGAGCTGGTTGTTGCGGCTGACGAAATCCTCCAGGAATTCGTGCAGGCCCTGGTCCATGATGTCGGAGATCGAGCCGCGCTTCAGCGTCGAGCGGATCGCCGCCGCCGTCTCGTGGGCCTTCAGCCGCTCGTCATAGGTCTGCGCCAGATAGTCCAGATTGCTGGTGATCTTCTCGTAGCAATAGGCCAGCGACCGCGGCATCTGCACTTTCAGGATCAGGAAGTCGGCGATGTTGGCGGACTGGTACTCGCCGTCATAGACCCAGCCGTAGGAACGGTGGGCCGAGACCGAGCGCAGGATCGATTCCCATTGGAAATTGTCGAGCGCCGAACCCACCTGGCTGACGGCCGGCAGGAGCACGTAATATTTCACGTCGAGGATGCGGCTCGTATTGTCGGCGCGTTCGATGAAGGTGCCGATGCGCGAGAAATTGTAGAGGTCGTTCCGCAGCATCGAGCCGTGGAAGGCGCCGCGGATCAGGCCGCAGCGATGCTTGATGACGTCGATCAGCTCCGGCAGGTCGGCGGGCTTGAGCTTGCGGGCGAGCCGGGCCTTGAGGTCGAGCCAGGCTTCGTTGGTGGCCTCCCAGGTCTCGCGGGTCAGCGCGGTGCGCACCATTCGGGCGTTGTTGCGGCCCCATTCGATGCAGGACATGACGCTGGACGGGTTGGACGTGTCGCGCAGCAGGTAGTCGATCGCATCCGCGGCCGTCAGTTCGGCATGCACTTCCGAATAGGCCTCGCGCACGCCCGCGCTTTCCAGTACCCCGTGCCAGTCCTCGTCGGAGGAGCCGGCGCGGGTCAGCGACACGCGCAGGCCCGCATCGACGAGGCGGGCGATATTCTCGGCCCGCTCGATATAGCGGAACATCCAGTAAAGGCCGTTTGCAGTTCTTCCGAGCATGTCTCTACGACCTCAATCTTCCAGTACCCAGGTGTCCTTGGTGCCGCCGCCCTGGCTGGAATTGACCACCAGCGAACCCTGTTTCAGGGCGACGCGGGTCAACCCGCCGGGGATGATCTTCACCTTGTCGGAGACGAGCACATAGGGGCGCAGGTCGACGTGGCGCGGCGCGATCCCCTTGTTGACGAAGATCGGCACGGTGGACAAAGCCAGCGTCGGCTGGGCGATGTAGTTGGCGGGCTTGGCCGCCAGCTTTTCGGCAAATTCGGTGCGTTCCTTCTTCGTCGCCGTCGGGCCGACCAGCATGCCGTAGCCGCCGGACCCGTGCACTTCCTTGATGACCAGTTCCTCGATGTGCTCCAGCACGTATTTGAGGCTGTCCGGCTCCGAACAGCGCCAGGTCGGCACGTTTTCGAGCAGTGCCTTGCGGCCGGTATAGAACTCGACGATCTCAGGCATGTAGGAATAGATCGCCTTGTCGTCGGAAATACCGGTACCGGGCGCATTGGCGATCGTGATGTTGCCGGCCCGGTAGACATCCATGATGCCTGGAATGCCGAGCGCCGAATCGGCCCGGAAGGTGAGGGGATCGAGAAAATCGTCGTCGACGCGGCGGTAGAGCACGTCGATCGCCTCGTAGCCGCGTGTCGTGCGCATCTTGACGCGTCCGTCGATGACGCGCAGGTCGGCGCCCTCGACCAGTTCCACGCCCATCTGGTCGGCAAGGAACGAATGTTCGTAATAGGCCGAGTTGAAGATGCCCGGCGTCAGGACCGCGACGCGCGGCTTGCCCTTGCAGCCCGGAGGCGCGAGCGAGGCGAGCGACTGGCGCAGCAGCCGCGGATAGTCCTCGACCCGCTGCACCTTGTTCAGCGTGAAGAGTTCCGGGAACATCTGCATCATGGTTTCCCGGTTTTCCAGCATGTAGGAAACACCGGACGGCGTGCGGGCATTATCCTCCAGCACGTAGAACTGGTCCTCGCCGGTGCGCACGATGTCGGTGCCGACGATATGGGTGTAGACGCCGCCGGGCGGCTTGAAGCCGATCATTTCCGGCAGGAAGGCGACGTTCCTCTCGATCAGTTCGCGGGGGATGCGGCCCGCCTTGATGATCTCCTGCTTGTGGTAGATGTCGTCGAGAAAGGCATTGAGCGCCAGGACCCGCTGCTCGATGCCCTGCGCGAGCTTGCGCCATTCACGGGCAGAAATGATGCGGGGGATGATGTCGAAGGGGATAAGCTTTTCGGAACTGTCCGCGTGTCCGTAGACTGCGAAGGTGATGCCTGTCTTTCTGAATATGTTTTCCGCATCCTGGGTCTTGCGGATCAGGTGCGCAGCGTCCTGACTGGCATACCATTCGTGATAGGTCTTGTATGGCGGTCGCGGATTGTTGTCCGCAGTCAACATTTCATCAAATGCCAATGGCGCGTTCCCTTGTTTTCCTGCCATTTGAGTACAACGCTGAAGGCAATGCAAGAACTGTGCGCAATTGGCCGAAAAGAATTCTGCGCGGTGAAAAAAGCGAGGTTCGAACCGTCCCGTGCCAATAGATGCGCCGATTCAGGCGCTCGGCCAGCTCCCCGCTTCGGGACGAGCTGGAACGGCCTTCTGCCCTGAAAAACATCAGCTGCCCAAGCTCTGTTCAAATGCTGCCGGCCGGCATCCATTCAGCCCGCTGTTTGCGGGAGGGGCGGGGCCGAGAAACCGCCGAATCTGCTGCTTGACAGAATTTCGGCTGTTCCGCATAAAGACCCCGGACGTGCGAAAGTCACGGCCCGGTAGGTAGTCCGGGTGGCGCTTTGCGTTCGTATAAGGGTTCGCTCATGGTGAGCGGGCACATCCTGTACGTCCTTTTCCGATGGCGGAAGAGGAGCGTCCCATGCCTAAGCTGAAAGTTATTGTCGTCGGTGCCGGCCTCGGCGGCCTTTGCCTTGCTCAGATGCTGCGTCGCGCCGATATCGAGGTTGAAATCTTCGAACGCGATGCCGGCCCCTGGGCCCGCCAGCAGGGTTATCGCCTGCATATCGATCGGGATGGGGTGAATGCTCTCAGGGAAGTCCTGCCCGACGATCTCTACCGGCTGTTCGAAGCGACCGCGATGCGGCCCTTGCCGTTCACGACGATCGTCGATACCGGCCTGAAGGAATTGCGGCGGATGCCGAGTGGTGGCCCGGACAGGGCGCCGCGGCACTGGCTTGCGGAGGGCGATCCGCAGCATGTCAATGTCGATCGCACCACCTTGCGGCATATTCTTCTGACCGGGCTGCAGGATGTCTGCCGCTTCGGCGCCCGGATGCTGCGTTATGAAACGGATGCCGAAGGGGTGACCGCCGTGTTTTCCGACGGCAGCACCGCGCGGGGAGACATTCTGGTCGGTGCCGACGGGATACGCTCCGCGGTGCGGCGGCAACGCCTCCCCGAGGCGCGGATCGTGGATACCGGAGTGCGCGCCATCTACGGCCGCATTCCGATCGAGCGGGTTCGCCACCTGCTGCCCGGGCAGGTTCTGGGTGACGTCTTCACTGTCGCGTCCGACGCTCGCCGGGTGTTCTTCGGACTGGGGCCGGTGGTTTTCCCGAACCGTCCCGATGTCGCCTCCGGCCGGATCGCTCCGCAGGCGGGTCTTTCCAGCCAGGAGGACTATGTCGTCTGCATCGTCGGCGGTCGCCGGGAATATTTCCCCGGTGACGGTGCCATGCCGCGGGAGGCCGGCGGCCCGGCGCTTCAGGCGCTTTCGATCGGGATGCTGGATGATTGGCCGGAGGCGGCCGGGACTATCCTTGCCCACGGAGATCCGTCCTCCTTCTTCGCGATCGAGATGCACACGAGCGTACCATGCGATCTCGAGGAGACTTTTCGTGTGACGCTTCTCGGGGATGCCATCCATGTGATGACGCCGACGCTCGGACGAGGGGCAAACGTCGCCATGCGCGACGCGGCGTTGCTCGGACATGCGATCGTCGCCGTCGAGCGCGGCGAGGTCGGTCTTGCGCTCGCACTCAACGCCTATGAGCGGGAGATGACCGATTATGGTTTCAGCGTGGTGCGCGAGTCGGCTGCCATGGGGCAAAGGCTGATGGGGCAGGATCCGCTTCCGGCGCAACGATCGCACCGCGTCGCCTTTCTCAAGCGGCGTTCATTGCAGCCATCAGTTTTTCTGCTTTGACGCATGCCCGGACAGGCAATAAGCAGGCGGCTTCCTCCTAGAAACAGCGATGCCGGAAATGCCATCATGCTCGATCGTCTGGCTCCGGCCCTCTTCGTCCTCCTCTGGTCCACGGGCTGGATCGTCGCGAAATATGCGGCGAAACATGCCGATCCGCTGACGTTCCTGGCCGGGCGCCATGCGCTCGCTGCAGCGGCTTTTTTCGTCGTCTGCCTGATCACCCGGGCGAAATGGCCGAGGAGCCGTGTCCAGATCGGGCACGCGATGTTCTCCGGCGTTTTCCTGCACGGGCTTTACCTTGCCGGCGTCTGGTATGCGATCGGGCAGGGCGTGCCGGCCGGCCTTTCCGGCATCATCGCCGGGCTGCAACCGCTCCTGACCGCCATGGTCGCGCCGCTTTTCCTCGGCGAGCGCCTCAAGCCCCTGCAGAAGGTCGGCCTGGCGCTCGGCTTCGCCGGCATTCTGCTCGCGATCTCGCCGCAGCTTCTCGACGTCTTCGAACGCGGGCTGGCCGGACTTGCGGTTCCGGTGCTGATCAACCTCGTTGCCATGACGTCGGTCACCTACGGCACGCTCTATCAGAAGCGCCACCTACAGGAGGGCGACCTGTTCTCGATTGCCACGCTGCAATTCGTCGGCGCACTGGCCGTCACGATCCCGCTGGCGCTCGCTCTTGAAAACCTGCGCTTCGACTGGACCCACGAGGCGGTCTTCGCCATGGGCTGGTCGGTTTTCGGCCTGTCGATGGGCGCTGTCGGCCTGCTGCTCTACCTCATCCGCCGCGGGCAGGTGTCGCGTGCCGCCTCGCTCATCTATCTGATGCCGCCGGTCGTGGCGATCGAGGCGGCCATCCTGTTCGGCGAACCGCTGACCTGGCCGATGATCGTCGGCACGGTGATCGTGGTCGCAGGCGTCTACATGGTGAACCGGAAGGCTTGAGGGCGTTTTTCGCCCGGTCAGGAAACGGGTGTCGGCGGGAGCCGGGCAGTCATAGACAGCGGATGTAAACCCAACAGGAGCTACATCATGCTGACCAACAAGGTTGCCATCGTCACCGGCGCATCCAGCGGCATCGGCCGCGCCGCCGCCCTTCTTTTCGCCCGGGAGGGCGCGGCTGTCGTTGCCAATGCGCGAGGCGAGGCAGAACTGCTGAAGCTTGTTTCCGAGATCGAGGCGGCCGGCGGCCATGCGGTCGCCGTGGCGGGCGATGTCGCAGACGAGGAGACCCACCGGAGATTGCTCGACGCCGCGCTTGGCCGGTTCGGCGGTCTCGACATCGCCCTGAACAATGCCGGCACGGTCGGGCCCTACAAGCCGCTCGGGGAGGTGACGCGACAGGAGTGGCAGGATACCGTGACCGCCAACCTCACGAGCGCCTTCCTCGGTGCTCGCTCGCAGATCCCGGCCATGCTCGAACGCGGCGGCGGATCGATCATCTTCACCTCCACCTTCGTCGGCACCAGCGTCGGCATTCCTGGCATGGGCGCCTATGGCGCATCCAAGGCCGGAATCATGGGTCTGGTGAAGGGGATTACCGCCGACTACGGCGCGCGCGGGATACGCGCCAATGCGCTGCTGCCCGGCGGCACCGACACTCCTATGGCCGGCGATGCGGCACAGAAGGAATGGGCTGCGGGTCTGCACGCCCTCAAGCGTATCGCCCAGCCCGAGGAAATCGCCCGGGCGGCACTGTTCCTGGCGAGCCCGATGGCGAGCTTCGTGGCCGGGTCGGCGCTCTTTGCCGACGGAGGGAACGCCGCGGTCAAATGACAAAAAAGAGGCCGCGTGAGCGGCCTCTTTCTCTTTGTTTTGTTGTGCTTACGCCGTTGCTGGCTCTGCTTACGCCGGACGGCGCTTGCGGCCCTGCTGGCCGCCGTTGCGGTTGTCGTTGCCGAACTTCACCGGGCCGCGGTTGTCGCCGTTTGCCGGGCGGGCCTGGCCGCCGTTATGCGCCTTGCGCTGGGCGCCCGGTTCATGGGCGCCATGTGCCGCGTGGGCAGCCGGAGCACCATTGCCCTTGCGGTGGTCGTTGCGGGCCGGACGGCCTTCGCCGTTCTTCATCCCATCCTGGGGTCCGAACTGCTTCTTGGCCGGGCGGAAATCCGACGTGGTCGCCAGGTCGTTGTCGGCTTCGAAGCGCGGGGCTTCCTCGCCGCGACGCTGGCCGCGGAAATCGTCATTGCGGCGGTTGTCGCGCTGCGGACGGTCACCATGGGGACGATCGCCGTGCGGGCGGGCCGGGCGTGCGGGGCGATCTCCACCCTCGGCGCCGTCGGCAGCGAAAAACGGCTTGCGGGCCGGACGTTCGCGACGCTCAGGACGGCCTTCGCCCTGCGGACGGCCTTCGCCGCCATGACCGCGACCCTGGCCATTGCCGCCACGGCCGCGATTTGCGCCGCCGCGGTTGTTGCCGCCGCCACGCGACGGACGGCCCATGCCTTCCGGACGCTGGCCGGATGCGGTGGTGATCTCGATGCCCATCAGCTTCTCGATATCGCGCAGCAGGCCGGTTTCGTCCGTGGCGCAGAAGGCGATGGCGATGCCGTCGCGGCCGGCACGCGCGGTACGGCCGATACGGTGCACGTAGGCGTCCGGCACTTCCGGCAGGTCGTAGTTGAAGACATGCGTGACGCCGGGAATATCGATGCCGCGGGCAGCGACGTCGGTCGCCACCAGAACGCGGATCTCGTTGTCACGGAAGGCCTTGAGGGCGCGTTCGCGCTGGCCCTGGCTCTTGTTGCCGTGGATCGAGGCGACCTTGAAGCCGATATGCTCGAGATGCTTGGAAAGCTTCTCGGCGCCGTGCTTGGTGCGCAGGAAAACCATGGCGCGGCCATCCGGGTTCTCTTCGAGCGACTTCTTGAGAAGATCGGTCTTGTCGTTCTTGCCGGCGACGAAATGGACGAACTGTTCGACCTTGTCGGCGGCCTTGCCCGGAGGCGTGACGGAGACCTGGACCGGATCCTTCAGGAAGTCGGCGGCAAGATCGGCGATCGCCTTCGGCATGGTGGCCGAGAAGAGCAGGGTCTGGCGTCGGGCCGGGACCATTTTCGAAATCTTGCGCAGGTCGTGGATGAAGCCGAGGTCGAGCATCTGGTCGGCTTCGTCGAGCACCAGGTAACGGACCGTGGTCAGGCCGATGGCGCGGCGGGCGACGAGGTCGAGCAGGCGACCGGGGGTCGCGACGAGGATGTCGGTGCCTTTTTCAAGCTGCAGCTGCTGCTTGTTGATCGAAGCGCCGCCGACCACTGCATTGATCTTCAGCGGCGTGTTGCGGACATAGCTTTTCAGGTTGACAGCGATCTGGTTGACCAGTTCGCGGGTGGGCGCAAGGATAAGCGTCCGGGTGGTGCGGTTGTCGGGGCGCTTCTGCTCCTTGAGGAGCATTTCGATCAGGGGGAGACCGAAGGCGGCGGTCTTGCCGGTGCCGGTCTGGGCGAGGCCGATCATGTCGCGGCCTTCGAGAAGCTGGGGGATCGCCTGGGCCTGAATAGGGGTGGGCGTCTCGTAACCAAGCGCAAACAGGGTGGCTACGAGCTGCTTGGTGAGGCCAAGCTCATGGAAATTCGTCAAGTCGAATACCTTTTCGGGGCGCCAAAAGCGTATCGCCGGGCTGGCACCATGCCGTCCGGTCTGCCTTTGGCGTCAAGAACCCCGCGTGAAGTGGGAACTTGCAAGTTGGAAATTGCTCTCCAGCGCTTAAACCCTCCGGGATCGAGGGCGATCTATCTTTGCGCCTTGTTCCTTCTTCGCGGTTGTCTCTAAGACGCGGGCCAACTCACGCGGCGGCCGGAAGGTGAAAGCTGAGGCGCATTTGGTGGTTTTCCGGGCAAAAGTCAAGCAGATGTTTCGCAATCGCGAAATGGAGCGGCCTTCGGGCGCGGTCCGAAACAGCGCCCGAACGCGATTTCAAATGCAAAGAGCCCGCCTCCGCCGGTGGCGGAAGCGGGCTCGATTTCATTTTTCGGATCCCCGATCAGCGTGAGCAGACCTCGACGCGATAGGGCTCGCCATAACGGTTGCGGCGCCATTCGAGTTCGCAGACCGGCGGATAGTCGCGATAATAGGCGCGGCGGTAATAAACCGGCGGCGGGGGCGGGGGAGCGTAGTCGTATTCCGGCTCCACATATTCGGGCTCGGCATAGGCGGGCCGCTGCGATCCGGCGATGATCGCGCCGCCGATGATGCCGCCGGCAAGGCCTGCGGCCACGCCCGGCCAGACGTTGCGATGGTGGCGGTCGCGGGCTTCGGCCGCCGGAGCGGTCACCGTCAGGGCGCCCGCTACGGACAGTGCGACGAGGCCAAGTGATATCGTCTTTCTCAATGCCGACATGTTTTTTCCTTTCCCTTTTTGTCCTCAAGGGGTGCAAAAATGGTCGCGCCGAAACGCGGCAGATTGATGAAGACGATTTCCCAATAGTCTGAACGGACATTCAGCTTGGTGCCGCCTTCGGTTGATTTTCGTCAAGTCTGAGCAATCGCTAATGGATATTGCGGCGAAATCGTGGCGGCAATGTGGAAAAGACTTGACGTCGCCCTCTCTGCCTAAGTCTCGGATTTTGTGTTCCGATCGCGCTTCGGTCAGCCGCAGACGGCGCGGCAGGGACGAAGTTGAGAATGTCGGCATTCGACCTCAGGCTGTGGTCTCGGGCGAATGCCGGCGCCTATGATTGACAAATGCCAGAAATGACAAGTCGTACTGTTTCAACAACACGATGTTAACACCCGCTATGGTGTTATCAGTCGATTGGGGAAAAACGAATCGAGCCGGGTATCGGCCGGCACGAAGGAGCGGGGGAAGGTGGACACCGAAAGCGAACTCTTGAAAACGGCATGCGCGCGGATCAACGATCTCGCCGAACCTGCCTTCATCAAGGACAGCGCCCTCAACTACGTGGCGGTAAACGCCGCCTATGCGCGCCTTTTCGGCCTGCATCCGAGCGACTTCGGGGGCAATACCAGCCGTGGCCTTGCAGGGGCGCCGGAAGATGCCGACCGCAAGGAAAAGGAATGCCGGGCGATCGTTTTCGGTACCGACGAGACGGCGCTCTGTTTCGACCGGTCCGGCGTCGTTCGCCACGAGATCAATATCGAGCGTTTCCTGACCGAAGACGACCATACCTATCTTTTCGGCGCGTTCGGAGCGATTCCGCGCATCGGCGCAGTTTCCGAGCCCAAGGACGTTGCCCCGCCCGCGGTTGCTGTGCGCGCCGTCGTCCCAGCCGGCGGGTCGCATACCGGAAGTGCAAGGCCCGTCGCGCCGTTTTCGCCGTTCAACAATGCCCTTCTCGACGATGCCCTCGACATGCTCGAAATGGGCATAGGCATCTACGACAAGCATAACGTTCTGCTCTACTGCAACTCGCAGCTCATCAACCATTTCGAGTCGATCTCGATCGACGTCCAGCCGGGCATCACACTCAGGGACATCCTCGGATTCGCCTACGATCGCCGTCACCGGGTGTCACCGGCGAGTTTCGGCCCCGATGCTCCGGACAAGGAGGCATGGATTGCCGAGCGAATGAAGCCGTTCGACCTTCCCTATTCGGAAAGCACCGATCAGCTTTCGGACGGGCGCTGGCTGCGCAGCATCAACAAACGCCTCGAAAACGGCCTGCTGATCGCCATCCGCCACGACGTGACGGAATTCAAGGAGCAGGAAATGCTCCTGCGCGCCCATGTCTCGGAAACGGACCTGTTTCGCGCCGTGCTCGAAGACCTGCCGGTGCCGGTGTTCGTGCGTAACAGCGACCGCCAGCTCACCTATGCCAACGCCGCCTACGAGGCGATGCTCGGCAAGCCCAGGACCCATTTCCTCGGCAAGACCGAAACGGAAATGTTCCCCGGCGCGGCCGATCGTTTCCGTCTCGAAAACGACCGCGTGATGATGGGCGAGGATATCGAGAAGTCGGAGGAGATCACCTTCCCCGACGGATCGATCGTGCCGGTCATCACGCATCTGCGCCGGGTGACCACCAATGACGGCGCGCACAATCTCGTCGGTTCGCGCATGGACGTCTCCCTCATCAAGGAGGCGCAGAACAAGGCGGAGAAGATGGGCAAGGATCTGCAGACGATCCTGCACGCCATGCCTGTCGGCGTGGCGATCCTCGACGCGCAGTTCCTGTTCGAATACGCCAACCCGGCCTTCTATGCCTTCTGGGATGCCGGAGAGCAGTTCGAGCTGCCGGGCCGTTCCTACCGGGATTTTCTGAAAGTCAATTTCGACCACGGCATCTACAGCGGCTCGACGCGCAGCTTCGAGGAGATCTACCAGGAGCGCATCGCCGCCCTGACCGACGGCCAGGAACGGCCGCCGATCGAGGTGAAAAGCCGCAACGGCCTGGTGATCGTGATTTCCGGCACCCAGCTTTCCGGCGGAAAGATCCTGCTGAGCTACATGGACATCACCGCCGTGCGCAAGCGCGAGCAGGAGATCCAGGAAGCCCGCGCGGCGCTGGAAGCCCATGGCGCGCTGATGCGCGACGCGACGAGCGCCATGTCGCAAGGCCTGCTCATCCTGCATGACGGCGAGATCATCTTCTCCAACGATGCGCTGCCGGCCATGCTCGACATGCCGGCCGAGATGGTGGGCGCCGGATGCCTGTGGCGCGATCTCTTCCGCTATTGCGCAAGGCGCGGCGATCTCGGCACGCCCGAGGAGGCGGTGGCGACGCTCAAAGCCTGGGAGGATAACGTCGCTGCCGGCAAGCCGGTATTCGCCGCCTTCCGCATCGAGGGCGCCAAGTGGATCCATGTCGAGGCCAAGCTGACTGGCAGCGACCATTGGCTGGCGGTCTTCACCGACGTCACCGAGATGAAGAGCCGCGAGGAGGAGCTGACTCGCCTCCTGCAGCGCGCCGAGGCCGCCGACCGGGCGAAGTCGGAATTCCTCGCCAATATGAGCCACGAGATCCGCACGCCGATGAACGGCGTGCTCGGCATGGCCGAACTGCTTGCCAAGTCCAATCTCGACACCCGCCAGAAGACCTTCATCGACATCATCGTCAAGTCGGGCAATGCGCTCTTGACGATCATCAACGACATCCTCGACTTCTCCAAGATCGATGCCGGCCAGATGAAGCTGCGCAAGGCGCCGTTTGATCCGGTCGAGGCGATCGAGGACGTGGCGACGCTTCTGTCCTCCTCGGCCGCCGAAAAGGATATCGAGCTGATCGTGCGCGGCGACGCCTCGGTCCGCGAGACGGTGATGGGCGATGCCGGCCGTTTCCGCCAGATCATCACCAATCTCGTCGGCAATGCGGTGAAGTTCACCGAAAAGGGACATGTCTTCATCGATCTGAGGTCGGAGGCGAAAGGCCCCCGCGAGATGATGCTGTCGATCCGCATCGAGGATACCGGGCTCGGGATTCCCGAGGAAAAGCTGAAATCGGTCTTCGAAAAATTCTCGCAGGTCGATACGTCCTCAACGCGCCGGCACGAGGGCACCGGGCTCGGGCTTGCGATCACCGCGGGCCTGACCGAGCTGTTCGGCGGTCATATCGACGTGACGAGCGAAGTCGGACGCGGTTCGGTCTTCACGGTCCACCTGCCGTTCCAGGTGGTCAGCGAACGCAATATCCTGACGGCCCTGCCGATCAACACGAGCGGCGCGCGCATCCTCGTCGTCGACGACAATGCCGTGAACCGCCGCATCCTCACCGAACAGCTCAGCATGTGGGGTTTCGACACGGTGGCGGCCGAGAGCGGCGCCGAGGGGCTGGCGATCCTCACCGAGGCGGCCCGTATCGGCGTTTTCGTCGATGCGATCGTGCTCGACTACCACATGCCGGAGATGAACGGGCTCGATTTCGCAAGACACCTCAGGCGCGACCCGCGCTTCGACGGTACCGGCGTGGTTTTCCTCACGTCGATGGACATGGCCGGCGACGACAGCATGTTCGCCGCCCTCAACATCCAGGCGCATCTGATGAAACCGGCGCGCGCCAACCTGTTGCGCAGCACGATCATCGATGTCGTCCGTTCGATCCGCACCAGGCGGCGGGCAATCGAGGCGGAGCAGGCCGCGGCCCGGCCGCAGGCGCAGCCGGTGGTCCAGGCCGTGGCTCCGGCCGCCGTCGCCGCGCCGTCGAGTTCCGTCCCGGTAATCGCCGAGGAACCGGCAGCCCCGGTCTCCACGCCTCCCATGCAGGCCGCACCGACGCTCGACGTGCTGGTGGCCGAGGACAACGAGGTCAACCAGATCGTCTTCACCCAGATCCTGCAGACGACCGGCTGGCTGTTCCAGATCGTCAAGAACGGCGCGGAAGCCGTCGAGGCGTGGAAGAAGCACGATCCGGCCGTGATCATCATGGACGTCTCGATGCCGGTCATGAACGGGCATCAGGCGACCCAGAAGATCCGCGAGCTCGAACAGGAGACGGGCACCCACACACCGATCATCGGCGTCACGGCGCATGCGCTCGAAAGTGACCGCGAGCTCTGCTTCCAGGTCGGCATGGACGATTATCTCTCGAAGCCGATCAGTCCCGAGGCGCTCGAGGCCAAGATCCGCAACTGGCTCGGCGGCGCGATCGTGAGTTCCGCCTCAAATTAGCGGGCAAGACCGTCAGTATCGCCTTTCCCGCGATGCCGCCCACGGCATGCCGGAAAGCGAGGGGCCGGAAAGCGAGAGGCCGGAAATCGATGGGGCCGGGAGGGTGTCGGCCGTGATCCTCATCTGCACTCTGCCCGTCGTCGGGTGAAAGGCGATCCAGCGCGCCAGGTCGTCGCCCAGGCTGGCATCGACAAGCTTGATGCCTTCCTCCAGAAGAAAGCGCCTTGCGAAGGCCGCATTGAGAGATCCCGGATCGTAGCCGCTCGATTTGCGCGAGCGGCCGCCGAACAGCTTGGCGCGAAGATTTCGGCGTTCCGCGCCGAGGCTATAAAGATCGTCGACCAGCGCGCGCATGGCCGGCTCGCCATACCGTTCCGGGCGGTCGACGGTCTCCTGTCCGCCGCATGTCGGCAGGAGGAAATGGTTCAGTCCCCCGATGGCAACGAGAGGATCGTAGATGCAGGCCGAGACGCAGGAGCCGAGGACGGTCATCAGCACGACACCGGGGTCGCACGATACCGCGTACTGGCCGCCAATGACGTGCAGGGGTTGGAAGTCCATGAGGTTCATCTAATGCCCTAAATCCGTGTATGCCGACAGCAGCTTCCCGCAAAAGTATGAAGGTGCCGGGCTGAGAGGAAGGACCAAGAATGAGGGGCGAGAAATTCGGACTAGCCCAGTTTTCATAACTGGAAGCAGGTTTTTGGCATTTTTCGCGCGTCAATTGTGCCGGGTCGAACCTGCCGATGCGCCGATCCGGCGATCGCACGTCGGTGCGATCGGTTTTCCGTTCAGGAACCATTAAGCACGGGACGTGCATTGTCCGCGAATACCGAGCCCCTTCCTGCCGCTTTAGAGCGCGACTCGGTGGAAACGGAGACGCTTGCGATGAAGAAGATGATTGTCTCGGCGCTGATCCTGGCCGCTACCTGCACCAGCATCGTGTTGCCGGCCGGCGAAGCGGCGGCCCAGCAGTGGGACAGACACTACGACCGATATGACAGATATGACCGATACGACCGCCGTGGGCCTCCGCCGCGCAGACATCACAACAATACCGGTGCGGTGATCGCCGGCGGCCTGGCCGCAGGCGTCATCGGCGGCCTGATCGGCGGCGCAATCGCCAATGACGGCGGGCCGCGCTACATCGATCCGCCACCGCCACCCCGGCCGCGCTGCTGGTACGAGGACCGCCGTGTGCGCAACGCCTATGACGGCGGCTGGCACATGGAAAGCCTGCGCGTCTGCCAATAGGCCGCCGCGTGACCCGATGGATGGCAGCCGGTCGTCAGGCCGGCTATTCTGCGTCGGGTGACCCCTTTTGCGCCGGATGACCGTTTCAGGATGCCGGCTTGATGCCGCACAACATCTCGCGCTTGCCCGCAAAACCTGGACGCCGCTCCACGACGAAGCCGGCTGCCTGAAGGTTTCGCCGTACGAAGCCGGCGGCGGCATAGGTGCCGAACGTGCCGCCGGGCAAGGTCCTGCCGTGGATCGCCTGCATGATTTCGGGCGACCACATGTCGGGATTGCGGGACGGCGCAAAGCCGTCGAGGAACCAGGCGTCGAAATCCGCCTCCGCCAGGGAAACGCCTTCGAGCGCCGGGCCGCAGACGACGGTGAGCCGGGTCTGGGTATCGGCCTCGATCACCACATGGCCGGCGGGCCTGTCAGGCCACGCCCCGACCAGCGCCTGCCGTTCCGCGTCGATCTCCGGCCAGCGGGCAAGCGCCCGATCGATCTCGTCGCGCTGCATCGGATAGAGCTCGAACGAGGTGAAATGCAGCTTTGCGCCGGGGGCGCGGAAAAGCTTCCATTGCCGCCAGGTCTCGCAGAAATTCAGGCCGGTGCCGAAGCCGAGTTCGCCTATCCGGAAATTCCGACGCCCTTCCCAGCGCTCCGGCAGGCCGTTGCCGGCCAGGAACGTGTGGCCGCATTCCAGCCGCCCGTCGGTGCGGCAATAAAAGTGATCGCCAAATTTCTGGGAATAGGGCATATCGCCCTCATGCCAATCCAGGGCCTGGGCATCGGGATTCTGGCTGTCGGTCGCACGAACTTCAGGATGACGATCACTCATGGGACATGCGGATAATCCTGCCGGCTTCGGCGGTCAATCTCATGTCCTTCCGTCATCCGCGGATCTCGTCATCGTCGGTGGCGGCGTCATGGGCCTGTGGGCGGCGGTCAAGGCCGAGCGTCTGGGTATCCGCACCCTGCTTGTCGATGCCGGCCCGCTGGGGCAGGGGGCGAGCGGCGGGCTGCTCGGCGCCCTGATGCCGCACATGCCGGACAAATGGAACGACAAGAAACAGTTCCAGTTCGATGCGCTCCTGTCGCTGGAAGACGAGATCGCCGAGCTTGAGGCCGAGACCGGGATGGCCTGCGGCTACCGCCGGTCCGGCCGGCTGATCCCGCTGCCGAAGCCGCATCTGCGAAAGATCGCGCTCGGCCATTCGGCCGATGCCGAAGCGTGCTGGCGGCGCGGCGAGCGGCGTTTCCACTGGCATGTGCTCGACCGCCCCCCGCAGAAGGGGTGGCCGGATGCTTCCTTCACCGCCGCCGGCCTCGTCCACGACACCTTTGCGGCGCGCGTATCGCCGCGCGGTCTAGTTTCGGCGCTTGCCGCCTTCCTTCGATCCGCGGGCCATGTGCAGGTCGTCGAGGGGATCGAGGCGGAGACGATCGACCCGGTATCGAATAGGATTATATTCCGAGGCGGCGGAAGCGTCGCGTTCGGGCACTGCATCGTCTCGGCCGGCCACCGATCCTTCCCGCTGCTTGAAGGGATTTCGCCACCCTATCCGCGTCTCATCGGCCAGCCGGTCAAGGGACAGGCGGCCCTGCTGAAGGCCGATATCGACCCCGCCCTGCCGGTGATCTTCCTGAACGGTCTTTATGTGGTCGCCCATGAGGGCGGCCATGTGGCGGTCGGCAGCACCAGCGAGGATGTGTTCGACGATCCGTCCTCGACCGATACCCAGCTCGACGACCTCATCTTGCGCGCCCGGGCACTGGTGCCGGCCCTGGCCAAGGCCCCTGTCGCCGAGCGCTGGGTGGGATTGAGGCCGAAGGCGATCGACCGCGATCCGATGGTCGGTCCGCATCCCGATCACGCCCGAGTGATTGCGCTCACAGGTGGTTTCAAGGTGAGTTTCGGCATCGCGCACAGGTTGGCGGATGCGGCGCTCAATGCCGTGAATGGCCGGGAAATGCGGCTTCCGTCGTCATTCACGCTCGCCAATCATCTGGCGATCGCCTCGCGTTAAACGCGAGTTTTCGGCCCTCCGCGTCGTTATTCTGTCACGCAAATCACTTAACCCCCACCGCAGGGATTGTTGAGCAATGCGTAAAACAACGGGGTTGCTGAAAAGGACGTTCAGAAGGTGACGCATGCGCTATGCCATTCATTTCACGCCTCCGGCGCATGATCCGCTGACGCTGGCCGCGGCCCAGTGGCTTGGCCGCAACGCCTTTTCGGGCGATGCGACGGAGCCGCCGGCAATCCGCGGCATGGGCATTCACGAGGTCGCTTTCCACACCGCACTGCCGCGCCGCTACGGTTTTCATGCGACGCTGAAGGCGCCGTTCCGGCTGGCGCCCGACGTTACCGAATCGATGCTGCTGCGCCACCTGATGCGGTTTGCCGGAACCCACAGCCCGTTCGAGCTGCCCAGGCTCGAAGTCGTGCGGCTCGGCAATTTTTTCGGCCTGGCGCCGGTCGTGCCCTGCGACACCATGCGGTTTCTTGCCGCGTCCGTCGTCCAGGAATTCGACAATTTCCGCACGCCGCTGACCGAGGCAGAACTGGAACGCAACGATCCGGGCAATCTGTCTGCACCGCAATTCGCCAACCTGCACCGCTGGGGCCATCCTTACGTGATGGACGAGTTCCGGTTCCACATGACGCTGACCGGCCCGTTGCTGCCGGTCGAGATGCCGCGTTTCGATCTGGCGCTGCGCGACTATTTCGAACCCTACCTGAAAAAGCCGGTCGAGATCGCCAATCTGGCGCTGTTCATCGAGGAAGAGCCAGGCGCCCCTTTCCAGGTGCATTCGCTGCATCCGATGGGTCGCGTGGCGGCGCGCAAGATCGCCTGAAAGGCTGAAGGCGGTCACTTTTGTTCAAGAGGCCGGCGCGGAAATCTGCTATATCCGCGCGATGCAGAACGTCTCGCAGGAACAGGCAGCCGATTACATGCCGCTCGCCCAGGCGGAAACCACCCGCTTCTGGCGCGACAGCCGTTTCGGGGGCATGGAATGTCTGTCCGCCACATTCCTCACCCATGAATTCGCGCCACACGCGCACGACACGTTCAGCATCGGCGCCATCGAGCGCGGCGCCCAGATCGCGACGATCCGGGGCTTACGCGAAAGCTCGGGGCCGGGCGATCTCTATCTCATAAATCCCGGCGAGATCCACGACGGCGCGCCCGTCGAGGGCGGTTATCGCTACCGGATGATCTATCCCGACATGGCGCTGTTTCGCGAAATCCTCGAAGACGTCACCGGCAAATCCTTCCAGGGCACGCCGGCCTTCGGCAGGCAGATCCTTCACGACCAGGCGCTCGCCGACGCGTTTCACGCGGCGCACCGGACGCTCGAGGAAGGGGCGGGCGCTCTCGAAACCAGTCAGGCGATGTTCCTTGTGCTTGACGCGATGTTCCGCCGCCACGGCAGTTCGATCATCGTGCCGGCCGATACCGCGGAGCGCACGACAGTGCGCCAGGCCCGCGATTACCTGGTCGAAAATTTCGCCTCCGATGTCGGACTGGAGGAGTTGGCAACGGTCGCGGGTCTCAGCCGCGCCCATCTCATCCGCGCCTTCCGCAAGGAATTCCACATCACGCCGCATTCCTTCCTCACCGATATCCGCATCCGCGCGGCGCGGCGGCGCCTGCGGGAGGGCGGCCAGCCGGCCGAGATCGCGCTTGAATGCGGTTTTGCCGACCAGGCGCATTTCACCCGGCACTTCAAGGCGCGTACCGGCCTGACGCCGGGGCAGTATCGCGCGCGCTGATCACTTTCGTTCAAGACGGCAGGTCTGGGCGCCTTTAAGCCCCTCACCCAGAGCGCAGCAAGCTGCGCTCTACCTCTCCCCACAGGCGGGGAGAGGGGACGTGCCCCGCGCGATGTCGAAGTGAAACGGAGAGAGGGCGGCATATGTCCTTCTCCCCGCGTGCGGGGAGAAGGTGCCGGCAGGCGGATGAGGGGCAGACGCCATATCTGCCCGAGATCAAGGTTATCGAATGAACGACAAAACCAAACAGCAAGACTTCCTCGGCGGCATGCGGGCGATCTCGCCGCTGATCGCAGCGGTCATCCCGATCGGCCTCGTTTTCGGTGCGGTTGCGGCCACCAAGGGCCTGTCGCCGGCGGAAACGGCCCTGATGAGCGCGCTGGTGTTCGCCGGCGGTTCGCAATTCGTGGCGATGGATATCTGGACCCATCCGGCCTCCTGGACCGGCGTCGGGTTCGCAGCCCTGCTGGTCAACATCCGCCATGTGCTGATGAGCGCCTCGCTCGGCACCAGGATGGGCGGTTTCAGCCAGCCGGCGCGCTATCTCTCGATGCTGTTCCTCGCCGACGAGATCTGGGCGATGGCCGAGTTCCGGGCTAAGGTAGCAAAGCTCACGCCCGCCTGGTTCGCCGGCCTCGTTGTGCCCTTCTATCTCGCCTGGGTGTTTTCGGGGCTCGCTGGCGCTGCGCTCGGCGCCTTTCTCGGCGATCCGGTGGTGCTCGGTCTCGACTTTGCTTTTCCGGCCGTGTTCATCGTGCTGGTCATGGGCTTCTGGAAGGGGCCGGAGACCGGTGCCGTGCTGCTGGCGAGCGGGGCTGCGGCCGTCGCCACCCAGCATTTCGTGCCCGGTGTCTGGTATATCGCCGCCGGTGCCGTCGCCGGACTGGCGGCCGCCATGCTCACCGGCAAGGCACGGGGCGTGGAGGTGACGCCATGACCGTCGATCTCGCCACGCTTGCCGCCATCCTTGCCATGGCGGCCGCCACAGTGCTCACCCGGTTGAGCGGTCTCGTCCTCATCCGCCATGTTTCGCTCGAGGGCAGCCGCCGCAAGGCGATCGAATCGATCCCGCCCGCGGTGCTGATGGCGGTGGTCGCTCCGACCGCGTTTGCCACCGGGATTGCCGAAACCGTGGCCTGTGCGGTGACTGCTTTTGCGGCACTTCGCCTGCCGATGCTCGTTTCCGTGGCACTCGGGGTCGCCTGCGTCGCTATCCTTCGGGCGCTCGGCCTCTAGGCGACGTTTCCATCTCGACAGGGCCGGAAAGGGTGCGCTACCGTCCGGCCTCATTCGTCGAAGGTGATCCATGCAGGCAAAAGACTATCCGCGCGAACTCGTCGGCTACGGCCGCTCCACTCCCGATCCGAAATGGCCGGGCGGCGCCCATGTCGCCGTCCAGTTCGTGATCAACTACGAGGAGGGCGGCGAAAGCTCGATCATGGACGGGGATCCCGCCTCGGAAAACCTGCTGTCGGAAATCGTCGGCGCCGCACCCTGGCCGGGCCAGCGCAACCTCAACATGGAATCGATCTACGAATACGGCTCGCGCGCCGGCTTCTGGCGGCTGTGGCGCATGTTCACCGACCTCAAGGTTCAGACCACCGTCTATGGCGTGACACTTGCCATGGCCCGCAACCCGGAAGCCGTCGCCGCCATGAAGGAAGCCGGCTGGGAAATCGCCAGCCACGGCTATCGCTGGCTCGAATACAAGGATTTCCCGGAAGCCAGGGAGCGCGAGCACATTCTCGAAGCCGTGCGCCTGCATACCGAACTGGTCGGCGAGCGGCCCTACGGCATGTACCAGGGCAAGCCTTCCGACAACACGCTGAAACTGGTGATGGAGGAGGGCGGTTTCCTTTATTCCTCCGACAGTTACGCGGACGACCTGCCCTATTGGGTCAAGGGGCTCGACCAGAAGCCGTTCCTGATCATCCCCTATACGCTGGAAACCAACGACATGCGGTTCGCGACACCGCAGGGTTTTAACGCCGGCGACCAGTTCTTCACCTATCTCAAGGACGCCTTCGACGTGCTCTACCAGGAAGGCAGGGAAGGCGCTCCGAAGATGATGTCGGTCGGCCTGCACTGCCGCCTCGTCGGCCGCCCCGGTCGCGCCGCGGCGCTGAAGCGCTTCATCGAATATGTGCTCAGCCACGACAAGGTCTGGATCCCGCAGCGCATCGAGATCGCCAGACATTGGCACCAACACCACAAGCCGGCGGGCGCGCCATGACCGCCCGCGGGGATTTCGTCACGATGTTCGGCGGTGTGTTCGAGCACTCGCCCTTCATCGCAGAACGCGCCTACGACGCCGGGCTGATGCTGGTGCCGCTGTCGTCGAAGAGCGTACATGATGCGCTGACCTCGATCTTCCGCCGGGCAAGCCATGCGGAGCGTCTCGGTGTGCTGCGCGCCCATCCGGATCTTGCGGGCAAGCTGGCGATTGCCGGTGAACTCACCGAGGACAGCAGACAGGAACAGGCCGGTGCCGGGCTGGACCGCTTGAGCCCCACCGAGCACACCCGGTTCACCGAACTCAACACCGCCTATACGGAAAAATTCGGTTTCCCCTTCATCATCGCGGTCAAGGGGCTGACCAAGGACGACATTCTGGCCGCCTTCGAGAAGCGCATCCACAACAGCGCCGAGGAGGAATTCGCGACCGCCACCGCCCAGGTGGAAAAGATCGCGCTCCTGCGCCTGCAATCGCTGCTGCCGGGACATTGAGGCCCTGGATGCTCCTTTCCCCCATCGTCTCCGTCGCTTATATTGGCGAGATCAGGAGTGACGCCGTTATGAGACCGTCGGAAGTGCTGGAAAAGAACCGGGAAGCGATCCGCGAAGCGACAAAACGCTTCAACGCGACGAACCCGCGCGTCTTCGGCTCCGTGGCTCGCGGCGAGGACGGGCCGGACAGCGATATCGACATCCTCGTCGATGCGCTTCCCGGCACCACCCTGTTTGACCTTGGCGGGCTGCAGGACACGCTCGAAACGCTACTGCAAGTCAAGGTCGATCTTGTCACGTCCGGGGGCATCCGACATTCGATGCGCGACCGGATCCTGTCGGAAGCAGCATCCATATGAGTGCTGACCGCCTGAGGGAATATCTCGACCAGATGCACTCTGCAGCACTTCAGGCCTGCGAGTTCGTGGCGGGGATGGAGCAGGAAACGTTTCTCCGCGACATTCGCACGCAGATGGCGGTCGGCATGGCGTTGATCCTGATCGGCGAGAGTGCCGCCAGGATCATGACCCATCACCCGGACTTCCCCGTCGATCACCCGGAAATTCCCTGGTCGAAAATGAAGGGCATGCGCAATTTCGTCGTCCATGACTATTACGAACTGGAACTTCCTATCGTTCTGGATACGGTGAAGAACTCGCTGCCGCCGCTGGTTTCCCAGCTCGATTCCCTGCGCAACTGGCGTGCCCAGGGTGAATGATTGCAGCCGAATGACCGAAGGCGAACGACGTGACCGACTATCTTGAAATCCTGCCGCTGACCAGAGAAGCCTTTGCCCCGTTCGGCGATATCATCGAGGCCGATCCGGCAACCATGCGGCTGATCAACGGCGGAACGACCGAACGCTATCATGCGCTTGCCGAGCCGGTGGTGATCGGTGAGCCCGAGCGGCTGATCTTCAGCATCTTCCGCAGCAAGCCGCGGCAGTTCCCTTACGCGGTCACCATGATGGAACGGCATCCCTTCGCCAGCCAGAGTTTTTCGCCGATGTCGGGCCAGCCGTTCCTGATCGCGGTTTCCCATGACGAAGACGGCCGGCCGGGCAAGCCGCAGGTTTTCCTCGTGCAGCCGCATCAGGGCGTCAACTACTTCCCGAAGGCCTGGCATCATCCGCTGATGGCGATCGGCGTCGTCAGCGATTTCCTGGTGGTGGACAGGGACAATACGTCCGCAAACTATGAGGAGTTCTTCTTCGAAACGCCCTACCTCATCGCGGAGCCCAGCCTGTGACCGGCCTCACCACCCATGTGCTCGACACTGCCAGCGGCAAACCGGCAGAGGGACTTTCGATCGATCTCTACCGGCTGAACGGCGAGGCGCGCGAAAAACTCAAGACCGTCGTCACCAATGGCGACGGCCGCGTCGATGGCGGCCCGATCCTGATCGGCGAGACGTTTGCGACCGGTGAGTACGAACTGGTCTTCCATGCAGGGGCCTACCTTCGTGCCCGGGGTGTCGCGCTCACGGAACCGGCCTTCCTCGACGTGATCCCGATCCGCTTCGGCATTGCCGACACCACCGCGCATTATCACGTGCCGCTGCTGCTCTCGCCCTACGGTTATTCCACCTATCGGGGGAGCTGATGCGCTTTGCCGCGATCGCCGACATCCATGGCAACTGCGCGGCGCTCGAAGCGGTGCTCGCGGATATCCACGCGCAGGGCATTACCGACATCGTCAATCTCGGCGATTGCCTCAGCGGCCCGCTCGAAGCCGGGCGCACCGCCGACCTGCTGATCCTGCTCGATACGATGGCGACGCTGACCGTGCGCGGCAATCACGACCGCTACCTGATCGACAACCCGGCGGATGCGATGCCGTCATGGGAGGTGCATGCCTTTTCGCAACTGGCGCCCCGCCACCTGCAATGGCTGCGCAAGCTGCCGTTCAGCGCCGTCTACCGGGACGAGGCCTATCTCTGCCATGCGACGCCGCAATCGGATAATGTCTACTGGCTGGAGGGCGTGTCGAGCGAAGGCCATGTTTTCCTGAAGCCGCTGGACGAGATCGAGGCGCTGGCGCAAGGCATCGCGCAGCCGCTGATCCTGTGCGGTCACAGCCATGTTCCGCGGGCGGTGCAGCTCTCCGACGGCCGGCTGATCGTCAATCCCGGCAGCGTGGGGTGCCCCGCCTATGATGATGACGCGCCTTGTTTCCACAAGGTCGAGACCGGTCATCCGATGGCGTCATACGCCATTCTGGAAAAGACCTCGGCGGGCTGGATCCCGCAGTTCCGCAACGTATCCTACGATCACCTGGCCATGTCGCGGCTCGCCGCCGAGAACGGCCGCTCCGACTGGGCGGTGGCGCTCGCTACCGGCAGGGCGGGGTAGTCCCTCAACCGGCGTTGCGTTCCATCTCGCGGCTTGCGGCAGGCGCGAGGAAAGTCGAGCGCGACAGGCCCCGATCCGCGGCAAAGCGGTCGATCCGTTCCAGCACATCTTCCGGCAGCGTGATATTGATGCGCACGGCCTTGGCAGCGCGGGTTTTCAGCGTCACCAGGATTGCCAAAGCATCCAGGTTGAAGGCCAGGGCGATCGGCAGACGCTCATCCTCCTCCAGTGCCGTTTCCACGACTGACTGCTCCTCCTCGAAACCTTTCGGCAATCCTTCCCCTCGATAATTTCCGCGATTCGACAGGAGGGATCGTCATGGCCCAATCGCGCGGCAAATCCGGTTCTCGGCGCAAGAGTTCGCCCAAGCGGTCGTCGGGCTCCGGTTCGTCGCTGTGGCCCTGGCTCGGGACGCTGGCGGTGGTGGCGGGCGGCATTGCGCTTTACGAGAATTCCGCAGCGGCGAGGCGTTTCGTCACCGAACTGACGTCCGGCAAGCCGCCGGTTCAGCTCGCGGCGAAACCGGTGCCGGCCAGGCCCGTTCAGGCAAGCTCCGGGCCGTCGCACCGGCCGGTGACGCCCAAACCCGCAATCGCTCCCGACCAGAGCCACACCGCCGCGATCATCCCGCCGGCGCCGATCGGCAAGCCGATCCTCGAAGAGATCCAGAAGGCCGCGGAGCCGCCGAAGAGCAACGAAAGCCTCGCCGGCGCCTATGAGGCGAAATTCTATCTCTGCGGATCCGCCAAGCAGGACGACTGCGTCACCGCCGCCGACCGTTTCGTGTTCCACGGCCAGAAGATCCGGCTGGTCGGCATCGAGGTGCCCGACATCAAGAAGCCGCGTTGCGAGGCGGAACGGATCAAGGCGAGCGATGCGGAACTGCGGGTGCGCGCCTTCCTCGATTCCGGCCCGTTCGAGCTGGTCACCTGGCAGGGCAACGAGGACGAGGTCGAAGGCCACAAGCTGCGCGAAGTGACGCGCAACGGCCGCTCGCTCGCGGATGTCCTCGTCAACGAGGGACTGGCGAAACGGCCGGGCGCCGGCAAGGGCGGCTGGTGCTGAGGTAGCAGCGACCGCCCTCGGCGTTGATCAGAACGGCATGCTGGCCAGGATATTGCGGTCGATCGTCTGGATATCGCGTTTGCCGCACAGCGCCATGGTGATGTCGAGTTCCTTGCGGATGATTTCGAGCGTCGTCGTCACGCCTTCCTTGCCCATGGCGCCGAGGCCGTAGAGGAAGGGACGGCCGATATGGGTGCCGCGGGCGCCTAGCGCGACCGCCTTCAGCACGTCCTGGCCCGAGCGGATGCCGCCATCCACATGCACCTCGATCCGGTCGCCGACCGCTTCGATGATCTTCGGCAGCATGCTGATCGATGAGGGCGCGCCGTCGAGCTGCCGGCCGCCATGGTTGGAGACGATGATCGCATCGGCGCCGGTATCGGCAGCGGCGCGGGCATCTTCCTCGTCGAGAATGCCCTTAATGATCATCTTGCCGCCCCAGAGATCCTTGATCCAGCGGATGTCGTCCCACGAAAGCCGCGGGTCGAACTGTTCCGCCGTCCAGGCGCCGAGGGAGGAGAGGTCGGAGACGTTGCTCGCATGGCCGACGATATTGCCGAAACCGCGGCGCTTGGTCCCAAGCATTTCCAGGCACCACCTCGGGCGCGTGGCGAGCTGCAGGGCCGCGCTCAGCGTCGGCTTCGGCGGGGCGGCGAGGCCGTTGCGCAGGTCCTTGTGCCGCTGGCCGAGGATCTGCAGGTCGGCGGTGACGACCAGCGCCGAACATTTCGCCGCCTTGGCGCGGCCGATCAGCCGCTCGACGAAGCCGCGGTCCTTCATCACGTAGAGCTGGAACCAGAAGGGTTTGGTGGTCACCGAGGCGACGTCCTCGATCGAGCAGATGCTCATGGTCGAGAGCGTGAAGGGCACGCCGAATTCTTCCGCCGCCTTGGCGGCGAGCATCTCGCCGTCGGCATGCTGCATGCCGGTCATGCCGGTCGGGGCAAGCGCCACGGGCATGGCAGCCTTTTCGCCGATCATCGTGGTTTCCAGCGTGCGGTTGGTCATGTCGACCAGAACCCGCTGGCGCAGCTTGATCCTCGAAAAGTCTTCCTCGTTCGCCCGGTAGGTTCCTTCGGTCCAGGCGCCGCTGTCGGCATAGTCGAAGAACATCTTCGGCACACGACGGCGGGCAAGTTTCTTGAGATCGGCGATGGTCAGCGGCTTGGACATCGATATTCTTCCTCCGGATGCTACGCAGACGAGTAGCATATCTTCGCGGCTCCGCCAGAGGAATGTCGAGCGATATCGCGCGCTGTTTCGCCTCAGTTTATCTTCCGGGCGTGTGGTTCTGCGCGATATCGCCTGCCGTCACTCGGGGATAAGCAGCAGGCTGCCGGCTGCGCGGCCGCTTTCCAGGAATTCCTGTGCCCTGGCTGCCTCTTCGAGCGGATATTCCGCCGCGACGGCCGCGGTGATGCCGCTTTCGATTGCGGCAATCGCTGCTTTCGCCGCCTCGCGATAATTGGCCTGGTCGATGGTGAAGGCAAGAATGCTGGGATGCGACAGGGCCTTGCCCGGCCTGAGCCGGTCTACATCGACCGGCGGGATCGGGCCGGCGGCCTGGCCTATGGTCACCACGGTGCCGAACGGCCGGACGCTGTCGATCGTCTTGGCCAGCACAGAACCGCCAATTCCGTCATAGCCGACATCGACGCCGCGTCCGTTCGTCCGGGACTTGACCTCGCCCACCAGATCCGCGTCCCGCCCGACGATCAGGTGATCGGCGCCGTAGCTGCGGGCCAGTTCCGCCTTTTCCTGCGAGCTTACGGTTCCGATCACCGTCGCTCCGAGTTGCTTGGCCCATTTGACCAGGATCGCGCCGAGACCGCCCGCAGCTGCGTGGACCAGGACGGTGGTGCCGGCGCCGACAGGATAAGTCTTGGAAAGCAGCATATAGGCCGTCATCGCTTTCAGCAGCGAGGAAGACGCCGTCGCGGCGTCGATCTGCGGCGGAAGAAGGATGGCCCGCTGCGCCGCCAGCGTCCGGCGCGTTGCGTAGGCTCCGATCGGGGCGCCGCAATAGGCGATCCGATCGCCGACCTTCAGGTCGGCGACGGCGGAGCCGACGGCTTCCACCGTGCCGGCCGCCTCGACACCGATCACGGCGGGATAGGATGGCAGCGCGTAGATCCCCTTGCGGTGATAGATATCGACGAAGTTCATGCCGATCGCATCGTGCCGCACGACAATTTCGTCCTCCTTGGGCGTCAGCTGAGGCTGTTCCAGGATCTGCAGGTTTTCCAACCCGCCTGGGGAGGTCAGGCTCACCAGGATATTCGCCATCGTCATTCTCCATGTTTGAGGCGGGGTCAGGATGAGCCTTTGCCTATTGTTTGAAAATTCCCTATTCGTGGACAATCTATGGGAAAAAATTGACAATGCTCGACTGGGAAAACCTCCGCTACTTTCTGGCGCTCTCGAACAGCGGAACGTTGCTCGGCGCCGCCCGAACACTCGGCGTGGAACACGCGACCGTCAGCCGCCGCGTGGCGCTTCTGGAGGAGCAGCTGCAGGCCAGACTGGTCGATCGCCGCGGCCGGAAGATCACGCTGACGGTCGAGGGCGAACGCATTGCCGAACTGGCGCGGCGGATGGAGGAACAGGCTCTCGCCACCGATCAGGCGAGGCTCAAGCAGGACCGGCTGGCCGGCACGGTGCGCATCAGCGCACCGCCGGCCCTTTCGGACCTGCTGTTGCCGGAGCCGATCGCCAAGCTGCGCCGGCATCACCCCGAGATCGAGATCGTCGTTGCCGGCGAAAAGCGCTACGCGTCCCTCAACCGGCGCGAGGCGGACATTGCGGTGCGTCTGGCCCGCCCCGAACAGGGGGATCTTACCGTCATGCGGATCGGCAGCGTACGGTTCGATTTCTATGCGTCGCCGTCCTATCTTGCCGAGACGCCGCAAGAGCAATGGAGCTTCATTTCTTACGGCGAGGACATGGACACGTCCCCGCAGCATCGGCGGCTTCTCGATATCGCGGGAGGACGGCGTGTCGGCCTGAGGGCCTCGACGCTGGAATTCCAGCGCGCTATGGCCCAGGCGGGCGGCGGGATCGCCATCCTGCCCGATTTCTTCGTCGGCGCCGGCGACGGGCTGGCCGTTGCGCTGGTGGAGGACGAACCGGTGACGCGCGACATCTGGCTCGTCGTTCACTCGGATATCCGCGACGTTCCGATCGTCCGGGCTGTCATGGAAGCGATCAAGGAGGGGGCCCGGCGGCGGGTGGGCGGTTAGGTCCTGACCTGGCTCGCGTCGAGCGCGCCCTTCATCGCCTTGCCAGCCACATAGGTCTCGACCACGGCGCGGTCGTCGCCCATGGTCTGCAGCAGGAACAGTTCTTCCGGCAGTGTCTTCACCGTTTCCATCCGCAACCGCATGGCCGGTGTCGATGCCGCGTCCAGTACCACGAGGTCGGCGGCGGTGCCGGGTTCGAGCGTGCCGATGTCGTCCGCCATCGACAGCGCCTCGGCATTGCCCCTCGTCATCAGGTAAAAGCTCTCGAGCGGGTTCAACCGCTCGCCTAGGAGTTGCTGGATCTTGTAGGCCTCGTCCATGGTCCGCAACATCGAATAGCTGGAGCCGCCGCCGATATCGGTCGCGACCGCCACCCGGACCGGCTTTTCCCGCCGCATCAGCGATTTCATCGGGAACAGGCCTGAACCGAGGAAGAGGTTGGAGGTCGGGCAGTGGACGGCGACGGCGCCGGCTTCCGAGAGCGCATCGGCTTCCCGTTCGGAGAGATGGATCGCGTGCCCGAGCAGCGTCTTTTTGCCCAGCAATCCGTAACGGGCGTAGATGTCGGTATAGTCCGTGGCCTCCGGATAGAGGTCCATCGTGTAGCGGATCTCGTCGTGGTTTTCGGAAAGATGGGTCTGGATGTGCAGGTCCGGAAACTCTTCGGCCAGAGCCTGGGTCGCCTGCATCTGGCCCGGCGTCGAGGTGATCGCGAAGCGCGGCGTGATCGCCACGTGATTGCGTCCCTTGCCGTGCCAGTCGGCGATCACCGCGCGGGTTTCGTCATACCCCATTTCGGGCGTGTCGAGCAGGCCCTGCGGCGCGTTGCGGTCCATCATCACCTTGCCGCCGACCATGCACATGCCGCGCTTCAGGGCTTCGGCGAAAAATGCGTCGGCCGAGGTCTTGTGCACCGAACAGTAGGCGACCGCCGTCGTGGTGCCGTGGCGCAGCAATTCGTCGTAGAAATGAGTCGCGATACGGGACGCATGTTCGCTTTCGACGAACCGGCATTCCTCCGGGAACGTGTAGGTGTTCAGCCATTCGAGCAGGTTGGCGGCATAGGAGGCGATCACCTGCATCTGGGGGAAATGCAGGTGCATGTCGATGAAGCCCGGCAGGATCAGGTGCGGCCGGTGGTCGATCTCCCCGATCCCCTCCGGCGCGATGGCCCTGACGGTTCCATAGCTGCCGGCCACGGAAATCCTGCCGTCCTCCACCAGCAGCGCACCGTCACTTTCATAGAGGTAGCTGTCTGTGTCGGTCAGGGAGAGGGGCGCGCGCTTGAAGGAGAGCAGCCGGCCGCGGATCAATATCTGGGTCATCGGGATATCGCGCTTTCATACCATGCCACCAGCAGCTTGCGCTCTTCCGGCGAGATGGCGGTGACATTGCCGGGCGGCATGGCGTGGCTGCGGCCGGCCTGGATATAGATTTCCCGCGCATGCGCGGCGATTTCGGCATCCGTCTCCAGCCTGACGGATTTCGGCGTGAAATTGACGCCTTCGTAAACCGGCTCGGCCGCATGGCACATGGAGCAGCGTGCCTGCACGACATCCCTGGCTGCGCCGAAATGGGCGTTGGCCGCGAACTTCTGGGCCACCGGGTTCATCGAGGTCTCAGCCTCGCCGGTCAGCACTTTCGGCACGGTCGAGAGCCACATGATAACGATGAACAGCAGCACCGTCACCAGCCAGGTCCAGGTCGGCTTGCCCTTGCGGGCGTGGGTGGTGTTGAACCAGTGCCTTATCGTCACGCCCATCAGGAAGACCAAGGCGGCGATCACCCAGTTGAAATGGGTCGCGAACGCCAGCGGATAATGGTTCGACAGCATGAAGAAGATGACGGGCAGCGTCAGGTAGTTGTTGTGGAGCGAACGCTGCTTGGCGATCGCGCCGTATTTCGGATCCGGCGTGCGCCCGGCGATCAGGTCCGCGACCACGATCTTCTGGTTGGGGATGATGATGAAGAAGACGTTCGCCGACATGATCGTCGCGGTGAACGCGCCGAGATGCAGGAAGGCAGCGCGGCCGGAAAACACCTGCGTATACCCCCAGGCCATGACGATCAGCACCAGGAAGAGCAGCGCCATCAGGCCCCAGGTGTTTTTTCCGAGGGGCGACTTGCAGAGCAGGTCGTAGACGATCCAGCCGACCGACAGGGATGCCAGCGACAGGACGATCGCCTGCCAGGGGGCGAGGTCCATCACGGTGCGATCGATCAGGAACAGGTCGGCGCCGCCGTAATAGACGATGCAGAGCATCAGGAAGCCTGAGAGCCAGGTAAAGTAGCTCTCGTATTTGAACCAGGTCAGGTGTTCCGGCATCTGCGCCGGCGCCACCAGGTATTTCTGCACATGGTAGAAACCGCCGCCATGTACCTGCCATTCTTCGCCATAAACACCGGCCGGCAGATTGGGGCGTTTGGTCAGCCCGAGGTCGAGCGCGATAAAATAGAACGACGAGCCGATCCAGGCGATCGCCGTGATGACATGGAACCAGCGGGCGGCAAAACTGAGCCACTCCCAGGCGACGGCATATTCATACATTCAGTCTTCCCCTTTTTGCCCCCGACTCGTTACTGTGGGGAAAAAACCGGGCCAAGGGAAGAGGGGCCGCCTCGAACACTTTTTTGTTCCGCTACGGAACTGCGACCATCGACTTCGAGTTCCTCCGGGCTATCCTTCCGGGATTGGCAATAGTAGCATGTTCTGAATTGTGCATCGCGATAAGTTAGGGTTAGTTGGTCGAGCCGACTCACGTATTGTGACAATTGCAAGTCAGCCGGCGAAAGCTTGGTAATGCGTGCGGTTTGAGCCGGTGATGGGGGCATTCATCAACGGAGACTAAGCTCATGCGTGGTATTCTGACAGGTGTGATGATTGCGTATGCGTCCTGCGTCCAGGTTGGTTCGGCCAGTGCCCACGAGGCACACAGCGCGAGCGGCGTGACCTGGAAATATGACGGCTTCTGTTGCAATGGCGACAACCATACCGGCGACTGCCAGATGATCGCGACCAAGAACGTCAAGATCATCGACGGTGGCTACGAGATTATCCTGGGTCCCGGCGATCATCGGCTGATCACCCGCCCGCATGATTTCAAATTGCCGCAGAGCCAGGCCCGGCGGAGCCAGGACGAGGAATATCATCTCTGTCTCTATCCGACCGAAGATACGCTGCGCTGTTTCTATGCGCCGGATATGAGCTATTAGCCGCTGCCGGCGGCCAGGAGATATGTTCAGCCAGTTTTCCGTCCAGCAAAGCGGCGGATAGAAAACTGACTGCAAGTTCAGAACCCTGACTGCTAGAGCGTTTCCTTGCTGGATTGAAGCATTCTGTTGGCTCAAGCGGAGTCGAATGGTCGACCGGCTCGCGCAGGTCGTAGCCAGCCCTACGGCCGAGCCAGCCGGTCGATCAGGCGGCCCGTTTGAGCCAACCCGAAGGGCCGGGCATCTTTCCGCCGGGATCAAAGGCGATCGGCTTGGACGTACCATCGGGTATGCCCTGCGCCAATCGCCTTTGCCCCAACGAAAACCTGCTCCCGCAGAATGCTTCAATCCAACAAGGAAACGCTCTATTCCCGGAATGTCGGCATGGTTTTCCGCATGAAGTCGCGGAAGGCGCGTATTTTCTTGCCGTTCCTGCGGGCTTGCGGGTAGACGAGCCAATAGTCGCTACCGTCGTCGCTCAACACGTCGAACGGCTGGATCAGCCGGCCGAGCGCCACATCGTCTGCATAGAATTCGGGTTTCAGGATCGCGACCCCCTGACCGGCAATCGCCGCGGCCGCCTCGAAGGCCTGGGCGCCGAATCTGCTTACCGGACGGCCGCCGAGATCGACATCCGGCATGCCCGCCGCCGCGAACCAGATTTTCCACCAGGGATCGCCGGGATCGATGATCCTCAGCTTCAGGATGTCCGCCGGCGTGTTGACGCCGCCGATCGTCGCTGCCAGCTGCGGGCTCAGCATTGGCGTGAAATGGCTCTTCTCGAGGAAATGCGCCTTGAGGCCCGGCCAGTCGCCCTTGCCGGTGCGGATCGCCACGTCGGCCTCGGTCTTGGAAAAGTCGATCATCTCCTGCGAGGTCTCCAGCCTGACCGCGATGGTCGGGTTCTCGAGCTGGAACGATCCCAGATGGCGTGCCAGCCAGCGCGAGGCGAAGGTGGCGGTCGAGTGGATGATGAGTGTCCCCTCCGACGTGTCGTGAAGCGTGGCGAGCGCATCGCCCATGATCGCGAAAGCTTCGGCGATCCTCGGGGCCAGCCGCTCTCCTGCCTCCGTCAGGGAGACCTGACGCGGCCGGCGCAGGAAAAGCTGCTCGCCGATCGCGTCCTCCAGCAGCTTGATCTGGTAGCTCACCGCCGTCTGCGTCAGCCCGAGTTCCTCGCCGGCCCGGGTGAAACTCATCAGCCGGGCAGCGGATTCGAACACCCGAAGCGCGTTCAGCGGGAACTGTTTCGACATCTTCATGGATAAGATCTCTTGATCCGTGCAGACGGTAATTCGATTGGATTACCGTGATTTTCCGGCGCAACTTACCTCCATACTGATCAAATGAAAACGGGGTATCCCCGTTGGAGGCAAGTGATGTTTTCCATCCTCAATTGGCCGTTCGTGCAGTTTTTCCCGAAGCTCGGCATCACGGATGCCATCCGCCGCCGGCTGGCTGTTCGCCGCAACAATCTCGATCTCGAGGAAATGCCGCAGTCCTGGCAACGCGACCTCGGCCTGCTCGATGGCCGCGACAGGCGCAGCCCGCAGGACGAAGGCGCTTTCCGGGCCGCGAGGATGATCCACTCGCAGCGGAGCTTTTGATGGCGCTACGGGCGGGAGGGTTGGTCTGCTTGAAGGGCTGCCGCCTCTTGAGCGGCCGCCTCGCTACGATTTGTGCCTGTGGTCGCTAGGTCATGGGCAAGGGCCGACTGGATCCAGGTCGCAAAGGCCGTAATCTTCGCCGCATTTCGCCGCGCCGGCGCGTAACACAGCCAATAGGTCTTGCCGTCGCCGACGCAGAGGTCGAAAGGCTGAAGGAGACGGCCGGATGCCAGATCTTCCCGGAATAGGAACGGGCTCAGCATTGCCACGCCATGGCCGGACATAGCGGCCCTTGCCTCCAAGTCGAGCGCACCGAGAGCGTTTAGGCTCGTGTGCCTGATCTGCTTCGAGTCGATTTGAGTGGCCTCAAACCACTCGTGCCACCAGTCACGGGTGTCGGTGATCCAGGGCAGTTTCAAAAGATCGGAGGGCTGCCGTATGCCACCCACGCTTTCCGCCAGTTGCGGAGACAGCATGGGCGCATAGTTGAGCCGAAAGAGAGGATGGCTGATCAACCCGTCGGATGGCCGGGCGCTGATACAGATCGTGATATCGGCCGAGCTATGGTGGTGGTCGTTGTTATCCAGCTGGCGCAGCAGGCGTACCTCGATTTGCGGGTGCAGGGCCTTGAAAATGTGGAGATGCGGCGACAGCCATTGCGCAGCAAACGATGGCGGCGAGTGGATTTCCAGCGTTTCCTCGACACTGTGCCGCGTCGATTGCACCGCCTCGGTCAGCAGGGTGAAAGCCTCCGCCACCTTCGGAAGCAGCTTTTCACCCGTTTCGGTGAGTTTCAGCGCCCGCGGCCGACGCAGGAACACCGTGTCGCCGAGAAATTCCTCCAAGAGCTTGATCTGGTAAGTCACCGCCGTCTGGGTCATGCCCAGTTCTTCGGCGGCGCGGGTGAAATTTTCCAGGCGTGCGACGGCCTCGAAGACCCGAAGTGCATTCAGCGGAAACCGGCGTGATAATTTCATCGATAAGTTCTCTTGATCGCGACCGACTGTATTTGAATTGGAATTTCCCGGCAATCGGGCTCATTCATGATCGCAATCAATCAAGCCCTTCTTGTCGATGTGGAGCAACCATGCCGTCCGCAAGCGCCCATGCCATGCCTTTGAAATCCTCCCGCCCGGTCTCGGTCTGGCGGCAGCTCCGCCGCTTTTTCCAAAGGCTCCTGCAGCCCGCTGGTCCAAGCATCCCGGCGCTGCCGGACGATCTGCGCGGCGATGTCGCCCTGCCGCCGAGCCGGCCGGAGAGCCGCGAGGCGGCATTCTGGGATGGGAAACGGGGCTCAGGCGGTCGGGATCTGCCGCTTTGAGGTCTGCTCCTGCCGGGCCGCGTAGGTTTCCAGCAATTCGGCGGCGACCAGCGCGGCGATCACCGCCGGGCGCTTGTCCCTGACCGCCGTGCCGCCGATCGGCAGCACGAGGCGGGACAGCATTTTTTCGTTGCCATCCTCCACGTCTCCCTGGCGTTTCAGCCAGTGCGAGAACGTCGCCCGTTTGGTCAGCGAGCCGATCATGCCGACATAGGCGAGATCGGTGCGTGCAAGAGCCCGCTGGGCGATCAGGAAATCCAGCGCATGGTCATGGGTGAGAATGATCGCCGCCCCGCCTGCCGGGATTTTGTCGACGAAGGCTTCCGGCATGGCGGTCAGGTGTCTTGCCGTATCGTCCGGCAGGTCTTCCAGCGCCTCGGCGCGGGTCTCGATGACGGTCACCGCAAAGGGCAGGGGAACCAGCGCTTTTGCGAGCGCCTGACCCACGTGGCCCGAGCCGAACAGCGTGACCGCCGGCCGGTCGTCCTCTTCCTCGCGCAGGCGCCGTTCCAGCATATCGGCGAGCTCCGGTGTCAGCGGCCGGAAGGCAAGCCGGGTATGGCCGCCGCAGCACTGGCCGATCTCCGGCCCGAGCGGAATGTCCATCGCCGCCTCGCCGCGACCCGCCAGCATCGCCCGGGCATTGTCGATCGCCATATATTCGAACTGCCCGCCGCCGATCGTGCCCCAGATCGCCGTATCCGCGACCAGCATGAAGGTGCCGGCTTCGCGGGGGGTGGAGCCTTTCGCCTCGCGGATTTCGACGAGGATCGCGTGCGGGTGGGTGGTGATGAAGGTGGGGAAGGAGAGGTCGTGCACTAGGCACCCCCCTCTGTCCTG
>UCEY01000009.1:285558-380104 GCA_900471605.1 Hyphomicrobiales bacterium
CGGCAGGACAGAGGGGGGTAGCAACATCTACGCAAAGCGCTCGATCCCGATAATCCGCAGAAGGTGCATGCACACATCGTCGATATGGCGGTACACTTCGTCATTGGTAAACCTTACCACCGGCCAGCCAAGCGAGGCCAGTTTCTCATCCCTCGCAGCGTCCCGGCCGATGTTCTGATCGAATGAATGGCTCGCACCATCGACCTCGATAATCAGCTTGCGCTCCGGGCAGGCAAAATCGACGATGTAACCGGCGATCGGCATCTGCCGCCGGAAGCCGATCCCCATCAGGCGATGAGCGCGGACCGCATTCCAGAATTTCAGCTCCGCTTCGGTCAGCGCCCGGCGCATGGTCCGGGCGTTTTTCCGATTGGCGTCGCGGACATGGAAATGCGGCATGCGCGCTCCATCACATCGCCTTCAGCCGCTCGACCGCCATCAGCACCCGTTCCGGCGTTGCCGGCGCGTCGAGCCTCGGGCAGACGGAATAATCCGCCACGCTTGCCACCGCCATCGACAGAGCCTCCAGCACCGAGATCGCCAACATGAACGGCGGTTCGCCGACGGCCTTGGAGCGGCCGATGGTCGGTTCGGCGTTTTCGGCCCATTCGGCAAGCTTGACGTTAAAAATCTTCGGCCGGTCGGAGGCGAGCGGGATCTTGTAGGTGGAGGGCGCGTGGGTGCGCAGGCGGCCCTTTGCGTCCCACCACAATTCCTCGGTGGTGAGCCAGCCCATGCCCTGCACGAAGGCGCCTTCCACCTGGCCGATGTCGATCGCCGGGTTGAGCGACTTGCCGACGTCGTGGAGAATGTCGGTGCGGTCGACCATGTATTCGCCGGTCAGCGTGTCGATCGACACTTCCGATACCGCGGCGCCATAGGCGAAGTAATAGAACGGCCGTCCTCTACCCGCCTTGCGGTCCCAGTGAATGCGCGGCGTCTTGTAGAAGCCGGCGGCCGACAATTGCACGCGGTCGTAATAGGCGGCCCGGATGAAGGTGTCGAAAGGCACGATCTCGCCGCCGATGCGCAGCCGGTTTGGCAGGAACTCGACCTTGTCGCGGCCGACCTTCCACTGGCGCATGGCGAAATCGATCAGCCGTTCCTTGATCTGGCGGGCGGCGTCATAGGCGGCCATGCCGTTCAGGTCGGTGCCGGAAGAGGCGGCAGTCGCAGACGTGTTCGGCACCTTGCCGGTGGTCGTCGCGGTGATCTTCACCCGGTCGATATCGACCTGGAACGTATCGGCCACCACCTGCGCCACCTTGGTATAGAGGCCCTGGCCCATTTCGGTTCCACCATGGTTCAGGTGGATCGAGCCGTCATTGTAGATATGTACCAGCGCGCCCGCCTGGTTATAGGCGGTCATGGTGAAGGAGATACCGAACTTCACCGGCGTCAGCGCGATGCCCTTGCGGATCACCGGGCTCTGCGAATTGAACTCCAGGATCGCCTGCCGGCGGGCCTGATACTCGGAAGAAGCCTCCAGCTCGTCGACGAGGCGGGCGATGATATTGTCCTCGACGTCCTGGTGATAGGGCGTCATCGTCCGGTCGGAACCGCGCTGGCCGTAGAAATTCAGCTTGCGGATATCGAGCGGATCCTTGCCGACCGCATAGGCGATCTCCTCAATGATCCGCTCGCCGCCGAGCATGCCCTGCGGCCCGCCGAAACCGCGAAACGCGGTATTGGAGACGGTGTGGGTCTTCAGCGGTTGCGAAGTCAGTCGCACATGCGGGTAGAAATAGCTGGAATCGGCATGGAAGAGGGCACGGTCGGTGACCGGGCCGGAGAGGTCGGCGGAAAAACCGCAGCGCGCCGCATAGGTGGCATCGACCGCATGGATGCGGCCTTCCTCGTCGAAGGCGACGTCGTAGTCGACACGGAAATCGTGGCGCTTGCCGGTGATCGACATATCCTCGTCGCGGTCGGGGCGGAATTTCACCGCGCGCTTGAGCTTCCTGGCTGCGATGGCCGCAAGGGCTGCGAACTGGTTGCCTTGCGTTTCCTTGCCGCCGAAACCGCCGCCCATGCGACGGGTCTGGACGGTCACCGCATTGTTGGCGACGCCCAGCACATGCGCCACCATGTGCTGAATTTCGCTCGGATGCTGGGTGGAGGACCAGACGGTCACCTCGTCGTCTTCGCCCGGAATGGCGAGCGCGATATGGCTCTCCAGGTAAAAATGTTCCTGGCCGCCGATATACATGTGGTTCTGGACGCGCAGCGGCGCCTTTTCGATCTCGGTTTCAGGCTCGCCGCGTTTCAGCGTCATCGGCTCGACGACATAAGGCGCGTCGTTCTCGCGGGCGCTGTCGATATCGGTCCAGTGGGGCAGGTCGCGATATTCGATCTTCGCGAGCTTCGCCGCCCGGCGAGCCTGGTCGCGGGTCTCGGCGATGACGGCGAAGACGATCTGGCCGTGGAACTGCACGGCGGTGGTCGCCAGCAGCGGCTCGTCGTGCTGGCCGGTCGAGGCGACGTCGTTGAAGCCCGGAATGTCTTCCGCGGTGATCACCCAGACGACGCCGGGAGCGCTCTTGACCGCCGAAAGATCGATCGAGACGATCTCCGCATGCGCCCGGTCGGCAAGCCCCAAGCCGCCATGCAGCGTTCCTGCGGGTTCGGGAATATCGTCGATATATTCGGCGGTTCCGGTGACGTGCTTATGCGCAGAATCATGTTTCAGCGAGGTATGCATCGGGCCGTTGATGAGCGGTTTGTTGTCGAAGGTGGTCTTGTCCATCAGCGGAGGCCTCCAATCCGGAGGCTGCCCCTCATCCGGCTGCCGCCACCTTCTCCCCGTAGGGACGGGGAGAAGGACGCAAGCCGCATCGGCATCGCCTCAATCGCTGACGGTGAGCGGGGCACGTCCCCTCGCCCCGCAAGCGGGGAGAGGGTTAGGGTGAGGGGCCGGTTCACGGTGTTTACCATTTTCACGCCTCCTCCAGCTCGAACCGGCGGAGTTCCGCGGGCGCTCCGGCGGTTTCCAGGAAGAAGCGGGTCAGCAGGTTCCTGGCGGTGAGGCTGCGGTATTCAGCCGTCGCCCGCCAGTCGGTCAGCGGCTGGTAATCCTCGCCGAACGCATCGCGCACGGCCGAGACGGTGCCCCAGTTCCACACCTCTCCGAGAAGCGCGTCCTCGACGTGTTTCGCCCGTTTCGGGGTAGCCGCCATGCCGCCGAAGGCGATGCGAATCTTTTCGACCTTGCCGTCGGCATCGAGCGTCAGATGGAAGGCGCCGCAGAGCGCGGAGATGTCCTCGTCGCGGCGCTTGGAGATCTTGTAGACGGCGAAATGGCTGCCTTCGGCCGGGCGCGGCACGAAAACCTTCTCGACGAATTCGGTCGGCAGCCTGTCCTGCTTGCCGTATGCGAGGAAATAATCCTCGAGCGGTATGGTACGGCGGCCGGAATGGGAGCGCAGCGTCAGTTCGGCGCCGAGCGCGATCAAGGGCGGCGGGGTGTCGCCGATTGGCGAGCCGTTGGCAATGTTGCCGCCGATCGTGCCCATGTTGCGCACCTGCTGGCCGCCGATCCGATCGATCAGCCGGCCGAACGGCGGGATCTCGTCCACGAGAACATCGAATGCCTGGGCATAACTGACGCCGGCGCCGATGATGATACCGGCCTCCTCGGAGGTGATCGACTGCAGCTCGGTCAGGTGGTTGATGAAGATGACGGGGTTCAGGAGCCGCATCTGCTTGGTCACCCAAAGCCCGACATCGGTCGCCCCGGCGACAATGGTCGCCTCGGGTTCGTCGGCGAGGATATCGGCGAATGCTGCGACCGAGGCCGGCACGATCGAGCGGGCGCCATCCTTGGCGATGATGATCGTGTCGTTGCCGGAATGGATGCCCCAGAGCTTGGCCATGACCTGGATGCGGTCGCTCTCCAGCGGGTCGAAGAGCGAACTCGGCCGGCTGGTGGAGATGTGCTCGGCCGCCTTGACGATCGGCTCGTAACCGGTGCAGCGACAGAGATTGCCCTGCAGCGCGCTTTCGATTTCGGCGCGCGTCGGCGTGCCGTTCGAGAGCCACAGGCCGTAGAGCGACATCACGAAGCCGGGGGTGCAGAAGCCGCATTGCGAGCCGTGGAAATCGACCATCGCCTGCTGCACGGGATGCAGCGCGCCGTCGCGTCCTGCCAGGTGCTCGATGGTGACCACATGCGTGCCGTGCAGAGATCCTAAGAACCGGATGCAGGCGTTGACGCTTTCGTAGCGCAGGCCGTGTTCCGTCAATCGCCCGATCAGCACCGTGCAGGCGCCGCAGTCGCCTTCCGCACAGCCTTCCTTGGTACCTGTCAGCCGCCGCCTCAGGCGAAGATAGTCGAGAAGGGTTTCCGTCGGGCCGAAATCTCCAAGGGTGACCTCATCTCCATTCACGATGAAGCGGATGGCTTCGCTCATTTTTCTCCTTCGTCCGCCGTTGCCGGCTCTTGTAGTCCGTTCCGGTTGGCCCGGTTATTGGGCGGTCCAGCCGCCGTCGATCGAGATATGCGTGCCGGTAATGCTTCTGGCCGCATCGCTGGCGAGATAGATCGCCGCCTGCGCGACCTCGTCGATCGCCACGAATTCCTTGGTCGCCTGCAGCTTCAGCATCACCTCGGTCTTTACCTGGTCCTCGGTGATGCCGCGCTCGCGGGCGGTGTCGGGGATCTGCTTTTCGACCAGCGGCGTCAGCACGTAGCCCGGGCATATCGCATTCACGGTAATCCCGAATTCCGCAAGTTCCAAGGCCGCCGTTTTGGTTAGTCCTAAAATACCATGTTTGGCAGCCACATAGGCGGATTTGAACGGCGAGGCGACCAGCGCGTGGGCCGAGGCCACGTTGATGATGCGGCCCTTGCCGGAAGCCTTCATCAGAGGGATCGCGTGGCGCATGGTATGGAAGGCCGAGGTCAGGAGGATGGCGATCAGCTGGTCCCATTTTTCCGGCGGGAATTCCTCGATCTTGGCCACATGCTGGATGCCGGCATTGTTGACCAGCACATCCACGGTGCCGAAGGTTTTTGCCGCGGTGGCGATCAGGTCCTCGATCTCGGCCGGCCGGGTCATGTCTGCCCCATGATAGAGCACGCGGCCGGAGCCGAGCGCATCGAGTTCGCTGCGCGTCGCCTCGATCGCATCGGCCGGCCCGAAGCCGTTGATCACGACATTGGCGCCTTCGGCCGCAAACGCCTTTGCAACGCCGAGCCCGATGCCGCTCGTGGAGCCGGTGACGACGACGGTTCTGCTCATGCCCAAATCTCCCTGCGATCCAGCCTTCCGGGCGGCGTTCTTGTGCGCCGCAATGGTCAAGGCAGGTTATGCGCAAATTTCGCCCTCTTGCAATCGGCATCGTCGATCTCGAGCGCCGGGCGGATGCCCGCCATCGCCGGCGAGGGAAGGGCGCGGCGGCGGCGTCTCAACATCGCTGCCGCCGCCGAGCACCCCCTGAAGCAACGGCAGGTCGAGGCTCTCGATCTGGCCGCGGTTTGCCGCCAAACAGCGGTCACAACTCGCAGGAAGAACTTGCCGGGCGAGGCTTATTGATGATGACACAAAAAAACCGAGCTGCTATTGTTCCAACGGCGCCGGACGGACAGACCTGGGAGGGTCGGATGGGATTGTTTGATGGCCTTGGAAGCGTGATCAGCGACGCCCTGGGCGGCAGGCCGGTCAATTTGCTGGCGGTCGCCGAAAACATCTTTCAGAATGCCGGCGGCGTCAACGGAATCGTCGCCCAGCTCAACCGGGCGGGCCTCGGCGACCAGGTGGCGTCGTGGATCGGTACCGGTTCCAATCTTCCCGTCTCCGCCGAGCAGATCAGGTCGGCTCTTTCCTCCGAGCAGGTACGCGGTCTGGCAAGCGCGCTCGGCATCGATGTCGACCAACTGCCTCAGCTTCTCGCAGATCACTTGCCGACCGCGATCGACAAGGCGAGCCCGAACGGGGTTCTCCCGTCCTGACGGGGGAGCCGTGCATTCTTCGCTTCACCCTATTGGCAACTCACAGCTTCAGGCAAAACCATGTACGGAAAACTGACTTTCCTCGCCGCCGGCACCCTTCTCGGCGCCCTTGCCCTGTCTTCCCCCGCCAGCGCGCTGACGATGAAGGAATGCAGCACGAAATATCAGGCCGCCAAGACGGACGGTTCTGCAAAGGACATGAAGTGGAATGATTACCGCGCCAAGTTCTGCGGCGCCGATGCCGCCGCCGCGGACAAGCAGGACGAGGACGACGTGGTCAAGACCACGGAAAAAGAACCGGAAAAGTCCACGGTCAAGGCACCGAAGAGCGTGACCTTCCCGAAGGCGGTCGACAAGAAATACGCAAGCGAGACGCCTGCCAAGGGCCGCCTCAAGACCTGCGTCGACTCCTACCATGTCAACAAGGAAGCCGGCACGCTCGCCGACCTCAAGTGGATCCAGAAGGGCGGCGGTTACTGGAGCCTGTGCAACACGGCTCTGAAGGGCGGCGCCTGATCGCTTGATCGTATTCCGGCGTCCAGCATGCCGGCGGACAGGGGAAAGGCGCGCCGCGCCCTTCCTTTCCGTTTGACAGGCTTTTGCCGTTTCTGTTCAAACCAGTTCCCAAGCATTGCGTGAACTGGGAGGGACGGCATGGCGGGATATGTTCTGGCGATCGATCAGGGGACGACCTCGACGCGGGCGATCGTGTTTGACGGTGACATGCGGATAGCCGGCATCGGCCAGAAGGAATTCACCCAGATCTTCCCCAAATCCGGCTGGGTGGAGCATGATCCGGAAGAGATCTGGGCGACCGTGCTCTGGGCCGTCGAGCAGGCCCTGCGGGAAGCCAAGCTGAAAGCCTCCGACATTGCCGCGATCGGCATCACCAACCAGCGTGAGACCGTCGTCGTCTGGGAACGCGAAAGCGGAAAACCGATCCATAACGCCATCGTCTGGCAGGACCGTCGCACCGCCAGCTATTGCGAGAAGCTGAAGCGCCAGGACCTCGAAAAACTGTTCACCCGCCGCACTGGCCTGCTGCTCGACCCCTATTTTTCCGGCACCAAGCTTTCCTGGATGCTCGCCAACGTCAAGGGTGCGCGGGCGAGGGCCGCCAAGGGGGAGCTTTGCTTCGGCACGATCGACACGTTCCTGATCTGGCGGCTGACCGGAGGCAAAAGCTTCGTCACCGATGCGACCAATGCCTCGCGCACGCTGATCTACAACATCGCCGACAACCGCTGGGACGAGGACCTGCTGGAAATCCTTCGCATCCCCGCCGCCATGTTGCCCGAGGTCAAGGATTGCGCCGACGAGTTCGGCATTTGCGACGAAAGCCTGTTCGGCGCGGCGATCCCGATCCTCGGCGTTGCCGGCGACCAGCAGGCGGCGACGATCGGCCAGGCCTGTTTCGAACCGGGCATGATGAAATCCACCTACGGTACCGGCTGTTTCGCGGTGCTCAACACCGGCGCCGACATGGTGCGGTCGAAGAACCGGCTCCTGACCACCATCGCCTACCGCCTCGATGGCGAGACGACCTATGCGCTGGAGGGCTCGATCTTCATCGCCGGGGCCGCCGTGCAATGGCTGCGCGACGGGCTCGGGATCATCGAAAGAGCGTCGCAAACCGGGGAGTTGGCGGAAGAAGCCGATCCTCAGCAGGAGGTTTACCTGGTGCCCGCCTTTACCGGGCTCGGCGCGCCCTATTGGGATGCGGAGGCCCGCGGCGCCATGTTCGGCCTGACCCGTGCGACGGGGCCTGCGGAAATCTCCCGCGCTGCGCTCGAGGCGGTTTGCTACCAGACCCGCGACCTTTACGACGCGATGCAGAAGGACTGGCGCAACGCCAACGGCAGCACGGTGCTGCGCGTCGACGGCGGCATGGTCGCCTCCGACTGGACGATGCAGCGGCTCTCCGACCTGATCGACGCGCCCGTCGACCGGCCGACCATCCTCGAGACGACAGCGCTCGGGGCGGCATGGCTTGCAGGCTCGAAGGCGGGGGTGTGGCCGGACCGGAAAGCCTTCGCGAAAAGCTGGGCGCGGCAGCGCCGATTCGAGCCGCAGATGGACGAAAAGACCCGTTCTGCGAAGATTCGCGGCTGGAAGGATGCCGTCCGGAGAACATTAACAAATGCGTAAGTACTTATTTTCGATTAACCATTTATCGAAAATTCGAATCAAATGCGAATCGCGTCATTTTCGCACCATGTTCGTTGCCATATCCTCGCCGGCGACTTAGAGAGGGTGGGCATGTTTAAAATTCCTCAGATCTTGGCTTTCCTGTTGGTGCTCGGCGCCTCTCTGGCAATCAGTCGTGTTCCGGCCGAGGCCGGCTACGCCCATTTCATCTATGATGTGAAGAGCGGCAAGGTTCTGGCGTCGGAAAATGCCGACGACATCAACCATCCGGCATCGCTCACCAAGATGATGACGCTCTACATGACCTTCGAGGCGCTGCGCGAGGGGCGGCTCAAATGGGACCAGGACATTCCGATGACGCCGAATGCGGCGTCGAAGATCCCCTCCAAGCTCGGCGTTGCCGCCGGCCGGACGATCACCGTGCGCGAGGCCGTCAACGGCATGATCGTGCGCTCGGCCAATGACGCCGCGGCGACGATGGGGGATTATCTCGGCGGTTCGGAAGACCGTTTCGGCGAAATGATGACCCGGAAGGCCCGGGCGCTCGGCATGAGCCGAACCGTGTTCCGCAACGCGTCCGGCCTGCCGGACGACAGCCAGGTGACGACGGCGCGCGACATGGCGCAGCTGGCGCTGGCGCTGATCCGCGACTTCCCGAGGGAATACCAGTTGTTCTCCGCCAGGAACATGGAGTTCCGCGGCAAGCGCCTGCGCGGCCACAACAACCTCATGTACCGCTATCCGGGCATGGACGGCGTCAAGACCGGCTTCACCAACGCGTCCGGCTACAATATCGCCAGCGCCGTCACCATCGACGGTCGCCGGGTGATTGGCGTCGTGATGGGCGGCAAGTCGGCCCGCAAGCGCGACGACCAGATGGCGGCGCTTCTCGACCGCTACGTGCCGGGCAACAATGCGGCGTCCGGCGGTCTCGTGGCTTTCGAGACCCAGAAGCGGCCCGCTGAAGACACGGTGCCTCTCGCCTTTGCGACGCCTTCGCCGCGCAAGGAAATCACCCTCGGCACCACGCCCAAGGCCGCGCTCGCCAATCTCTATGCGGCGCCTCCGAACGCCGTTCCCCAGACTGCGCCGGTCCCGACCGCCCCATCCCGGGTTGCGTCATCCCAGGTCGTGGCGCCCCAGCAGCCGGCAGGTTCGCTCTGGCGCATCCAGATCGCCGCGGCCGCCAGCCGCGACCAGGCATCCGCGCTGCTCGAAAAGGCGATGCCGTTGCTGACCCAGGGTTATGGCCGCGTTGCACCGAGCGTCGAAAGTTACGCCGATAGCGGCAAGGAAGTGTTCCGCGCGCGCTTCGTCGGCTTTGCCGATGGCGACGCCGCCAGCCGGGCCTGCTCGACCCTGCAGGCCAAGGCGATCACCTGTTTCGTGGTGCGATAGGCCCTTGAAGCCGCCGCCGGATCGCCGGCGGCGTGCTGTTTTCCGGATTCGGTCAGGCCTTCACCGGCGCATTCATCGCCCAGGCGACGCCGAAGGGATCGCGGACCTGGCCGTAGCGGTCGCCCCAGAACATCACCTGCAGCTCTAATTCGACCGTCATTCCCGCCTCGACGGCGCGTTTCCACCAGAAGTCGATGTCGTCGACCGGCAGCATCATGGTGAAGGCCTGCGGCTTTTCGAGCGGATGGCCGTGGTCGGGATAGGCGTCGCAGAGCATCACCGAGCTGCCGTTGATATAGAGATGGATGTGCATCGTGCGGCCCTGGTCATCCACCGGATGGAAGGACTCGATCTCGGCACCGAAGGCCTTTTTGTAATATTCGGCAGCCTTCATCGCACCGTCGAGCTGAAGATAGGCGACCACGCCGCCGCGGACGGGCGAAGCTGTCTGGTTGTCGTTCGTCTGCGCACTCGTATCCATGATTTCCCTCCTGTTCGGATCGTTCTCGTCCATGCCGGACGATACAAGGACGGACGAGGGGAGGCGATGCCGACAGTAGTGGGCTAAAAAATTAGTCCCGTTCCGCGAATTCCTTCACCAGGCCCTCATAGGCCTCCATCGGCGGGAAGGTCTCGTAGGAATGGACGGCCGGGGTCGTCGCCCAGGGCAGCTTTTCGGACGTGTAGGTCTCGATGAAGGGCACGAACCATTTGGGGTCGTCGAGCATGGTCGGACGCAGGTTGACGAACCAGTCCATGCCGGCCGGCTTCGTGAACATCCAGCTCTTGCAATGCGGGCAGTGGTAGTGGTGGGCGTCGTCGCCGTGCAGGCCGCCGATCACCGGTTCGCCCTCGGTCACCTCGAACCCTTCAGAGGGGATCGCGGCGGAGAGCGAGAAGGCGCTGGCGCTCATTTTCTGGCAGCCGGTGCAGTGGCAGGCCATGGTCAGGATCGGCGGGGCGCTGATCCTCAGGCGCACCTGTCCGCAACGGCAACTACCCTGCATGGGGAGATCTGGCATGGGGAGAGTGGGTTTGGGCATATTGTCACCTCCATCTCCCCATGAACTAGGGTCGCTACGGTATTTGATCAGGCCGGACGCTTGGGAATATCCAGGCCGCGCTGCACGGCCGGCCTTGCGAGGCCGCGCTCCAGCCATTGCGGTACACGCTTCAGCTGGTCGTATTCGACCAGTTCGCCGGCGCCGTAGAAGCCGATCAGGTTGCGGACCCAGCCGAGCATGGAAATGTCGGCGATCGAATATTCGTCGCCCATCACCCAGTCACGGCCCTCGAGACGGGTTTCGAGCACGCGGATGATGCGGTGGGATTCCTTGGCGTAGCGGTCGCGCGGGCGCTTGTCCTCGATGTCCTTGCCGGCGAACTTGTGGAAGAAGCCGAGCTGGCCGAACATCGGCCCGAGGCCTGCCATCTGGAACATCACCCACTGGATCGTCTCGTAGCGGGTGGCCGGATCGGTCGACAGCAGCTTGCCGGTCTTTTCGGCGAGATAGATCAGGATCGCGCCCGACTCGAACAGCGCCAGCGGCTTGTCGCCGGGGCCGTGCGGATCGAGGATCGCCGGGATCTTGCCGTTCGGATTGAGCGCCAGGTATTCCGGCCCCCAGGTCTCGTCGGCGCCGATATTGATGAAATGCGGCTCGTAGGGCAGGCCGATCTCTTCGAGCATGATCGACACCTTCACGCCGTTCGGCGTCGGCGTCGAATAGAGCTGCAGCACGTCCGGGTTCTGGGCGGGCCATTTGGAAGTGATCGGGAAGGCGGCAAGATCGGCCATGAGAATTCCTCGGGAAGTGGATCAGATCTGGAACCGGGGAGCGGAAAGACTCACTCCGAATCCCGTCGAGCGATACTTAGCAAATCATCGGCGAGCCGCACCGGCAAATCCATCCGTTGATGCAAGATGCTGATCACGCCGATGCGGCCGCCCGACAACGTGCGGAAGACGATATAGTGGTGCTCGTAGCGGCTGAACCAAACCTCGACGTCGAGGCCGGCCGGAATTGTCAGCGCTGAGGGAAGTTTTCGCCAGAGCACGCGGGTCTCCGACAGCCGCTGGAGATGCCGGTGCAGGCCGAGAATGTAGGCCTCGGCCTGGGCTTCACCCCAGATTTCCGCCGTCGTTTTCCAGATCACATCCTGGGCGGCATCGGCCGGCGGGTAGAAGAGATAGCCAGCCATCTCATCGCATCTTGTTGCGGCTGATGACGTCCTTCGCGGTCACTTCGACGAATTCGCTCTCCCCGGCGCGCAGGCCGGGCTCCAGATGCCGCTTCAGCCAGTCCCAGGCCTCGTCGTTGCTCTGGATATCCTTACGGATCAGGGCGCGGATATATTCGCTGGCGTTTTCGTAGAGGCCGTTTTCGCCTGTCTGCTGCCGGATATGGTCCTGCAGCTTGCCGGTGACGCGCACGTGGATGCTTTCCGAGGCCATCTGCAATCCTTTCATCGTTGTGATGAGTGTCGCAGATATTGCCAATAAACTCCACAAGGGAAATCGTTTTTGCCACCGGCGCGCGGGGCGCCGGTGGCAATCCATCGAAACGAAATCAGCGGCCCGTGGTCAGCGGGCGCTGGCCGGGAAGGCCGGCAGCTTGCCGATGTCGCCGGCATCGTGCTGGACGACGAGCCTGGCGTTCAGTTCCCGGGCGATCCTGTTCATGCGATCCATCGAGGCGAGGCTTTCGGCGCGATCGATGTTGAAGGGCGGCACGCCGTTGTTGGCGATCTGCTCCTCGAAATGCACCACGTCGCCGGAGAGCAGGACCGGTCCGGTCTTCGGCAGGTGGACGAGCAGGGCCGTTTCGCCCTTGGTGTGGCCGGGCATGGACAGCATCATCACCGAACCGTCGCCGAACACGTCGCGGTCGCCCGCGACCGGGTCGACCTTCGCCTTGCCGTCCATCCAGGGCTGGACGAGCGCCGGCATGACGCCGAAGGGCAGGGGATTTTCATGCAGGCTCTGCCAGTCGCCGGCGCCGATCATCAGCGTCGCCTTCGAGAAGGTCGAGGCCTGGCCGAGATGGTCGAAGTGGTTGTGGCTGATGCCGACAATGCCGATCTGCTCCGGCTTGATACCGATCTTCTGGAGCTGCGCCGGGATGTCGACCGTGAGCGACGGGGCGAGCGGCTGGGTCAGGTCCGGCGCCTTCCCGATCAGGGCTGCGGGCAGGCCCGTGTCCCAGAGCATGTAGTCGGCGCCGTGGCGGATCACGTAGCAGCTGTCGGTGAGCGTGCGGGTCTGGCCGGCATAGGCGAACGTGTCGGAAAAGCTCGACAGGTCCTTGACCATGACCGAGCCGCAATCGAGCCGCCAGAGTTCGAGATCGGCTGCGGCACGGGCGGGAGCCGAAAGAGCCAACAGAGCCGCGCCGGCGGCCAGAAGGGATGCGCCGAAGGCGGAAAAGGCGGAAAGGGTAGCGAAGGTCTTCATCAAAAGTCTCCTCGGTTGAAGCCCGCGCCTTCTGCCCGCTTTCCGCCCGCCACCAGGGCCGGATTTTTGCCGGCTTGAGCCCGAAACGCTCACCGGGGATGTTTTTCGTTTCGCATCCTCCGCTATACTGTGCTGATGAACCTGATCCTCGGCCGGCATTTTACAGATCATTCCCGCAGTCTGCTCGACCGCCTGCGCCCGATGGCGGCCGGGCGCCTCAAGCCCGGCATGAACGCCTATGCGGAGCAGCTGTTCATCTATTGCTGTTTCGACCGGGAGAAGGTGAAGGCGCTGGAGCTGGACTGCCCGATGGTCGGCATCGTGCTTCATGGCCAGAAGGAAATCTGGCTCGGTGACAGGACGCAGGTCTTTGCGGCCGGATCCGTATTCGTTCTGCCCGGCGGCGTGGCGATGGACGCGGTCAACATACCGGATGAGACAAACGGCCTCTATGTCGCGTTGAGGCTCGACGTGCCCGACCTGCCGGAAGGCATACCGCCGCTCTCGACGGCCGAGCGATTGCAAGGCGGCGAGGCGGGCAGTTTCGGCGTCCCGCTCGGCGAGGATCTGGTGGAAGCACTCTGCCACGCCGCGACGGCGATTGCCGACAGCGCGGTCGGCGAGACGATCAGGCGGCTGCGCATGGCCGAGGTTCTGGCCTTGCTGCGCCCGCTGCCGGAGGCGCGGGCCTTGTTTCGCCAGAGCCTTTCGGAGGAGGTCGCCTGGCTGATCGCCGCTGCCCCTTCCGAGCCCTGGAGCGTTGCCGGCCTCGCAGCCGAGCTTGGGATCGGCGCCTCGACGCTGCGTCGGCGCCTCTCCGGCGAGGGCGCCTCGTTCCGGGCCATCCTGCGTCGGGAGAGGCTGAAGGCGGGGCAGAACGCTCTATCCTCGGGCGCTTCCAGCATCGCTGCTGCGGAGGCTGCGGGTTATGCCTCGCGGTCGCATTTCTCCCGCCGGTTCCGCGAGACGTTCGGCACCAGCCCGACCGGGCGACGCTGATCCGTCAAAAAATTACTGCACCTTGTCGGCAGCCGCGCTAATCCTTCGTCTTCATTAGGAGAAGGAGCTACGCATGCTTTACGCCATCCTTTGCTACGCCCATGAGGAAACCGTCTTCGCCTGGTCCAAGGAGGAAGAGGATGCCGTCATGGCAAAGCTCATCGAGGTGCAGACGCCCTATGCGCAGGCCGGCAAGCTCGGCCCGGTCGGGCGGCTGATGCCGACCACCGCCGCCACAACCGTGCGCAAGGGCAGGGAGGAGCCGCTGGTGCTCGACGGGCCGTTTGCGGAAACCAAGGAAGTGCTCCTCGGTTTCTACACGCTCGAGGCCGAGACGCTGGAAGAGGCGGTTGCCTTCTCGAAGAAGCTTTCGGCGGTCAATCCCGGCTCCAGTTCCTATGAAATCCGGCCCTTCTACGTCTTCCATCCCGGCGAGATGAAACATAGCGAGACCAAGACATGACAGATATTGCCTGGATCGAGCTTGCCCTGACGGCCGCGCGGCCGCAGGCGCTTGGCGCGCTTCTGCGTTACTTTCGCGATCTCGATACCGCGGAAGAGGCCTTTCAGGAGGCCTGCTTGCGCGCCATCCGGACATGGCCGGACAAGGGGCCGCCCCGCGACCCGACCGCATGGCTGATCTTCGTCGGCCGCAACAGCGGCATCGACGCGGTCCGCAAGCGCTCCAGGAACGATCCATTGCCGGAGGAGGAGGCCTTCTCCGACCTGTCCGACGCCGAAACGGATATCGCCGACCGGCTCGACAATTCCAACTACCGGGACGACATCCTGCGGCTGATGTTCATCTGCTGCCATCCGGACCTTCCGGCGACCCAGCAGATCGCGCTGGCGCTCCGGATCGTCTCGGGCCTCAGCGTGGCGCAGATCGCCCGCGCCTTCCTGGTCGGCGACAGCGCCATGGAACAGCGCATCACCCGGGCCAAGGCGCGCGTCGCCAAGGCCGGCGTGCCCTTTGAGACACCGGGTGCTGCGGAACGGAGCGAGCGCCTCGGCATCGTTTCGGCGATGATCTATCTCGTCTTCAACGAAGGATATTCCGCCGGCATCACCAATCCCGACAGCGCCGCGTTCTGCGACGAGGCGATCCGGCTTGGCCGGCTGCTCTTGCGCATCTTCCCGGGCGAGCCGGAGATCATGGGATTGCTGGCGCTGCTGCTGCTGCAACATTCGCGCGCCGGGACACGCATCGACGCCCAAGGCCAGATCGTGCTTCTTGAGGACCAGGACCGAAGCCGCTGGGACCGCAAGCTGATCAACGAGGCGCTGGCCCTGCTTGACAAGGCGATCCGCCACCGCAGGCCCGGCCCTTATCAGGTCCAGGCGGCGATCTCGGCGCTGCACGCCCGCGCCGCGACGCCGAAGGATACCGACTGGCAGGAGATCACCATGCTTTATGGCCTTCTCGAACATATCCAGCCGTCGCCGGTGGTCACGCTCAACAAGGCGGTCGCGGTCTCCAAGCTCGAAGGGCCGGAGGCGGCGCTCGCAATGATCGCGCCGCTGGCTGAAAAGCTCGACGGCTATTTCTATTTCCACGGGGTCAAGGGCGGGCTGATGCTGCAGGCCGGCCAGAAGAACGAAGCCCGGCAGGCCTTCGACCGGGCGATCGCGCTCGCCAACTCGCCGGCCGAATGCGCCCATATCCGGATGCAGATCGACAAGCTCGGCGCGGTGACGCCGCCGGCGGTGTAGGTGGACAATCAAATCAATGCCTGAGGCAATTGCCCCTCACCCTAACCCTCTCCCCGCAGGCGGGGAGAGGGGACGTGCCCTCAGTAGCGCTTGAGAAGGACGGAGACGGTGTGATCCTGCGTCCTTCTCCCCGTCGAGACGGGGAGAAGGTGGCGGCAGCCGGATGAGGGGCTTTCCCGACCCATGCCGCTACTGCCGCGGTGGCCTTAACGTCATCTCCACGGCAATCGTATCGCCCGCCGTAATTCCGGCCTTTTTCCGCACGGCGTCCTTCAAAGGCAGAAGATATGTCTCGTCCCTCGGAAACAGCGACGTGTAGAACGTGACGCCGCCGACCGTGGCGTCGATCGGGATGACGCCCCAGCCGTAGCTCAGGAGTTTTGACAGCCGCCTGATGTCCTCGGCCTGGTTCAAGGGAAGCGGCGCGAAGAAGAAAGGCGAGGGGCCGCGCCAATGGATGACTTCCGCCTCGAACCTGAACTGGGTCATCATTCCTCCCCCGACGCCGGTGATCCGTCTCACGATATTTGCACGATCGCCAGAAAAAATTCCATGACAGGTGTCGGATATCGTCCCGGCCAAACGTCCTAGATTCAGCATCGCATGAGATGTCTAGTGAAACCCGAGGGAGACCGACAATGACCGCCAATACCGCCAAGCACGCATTGCAGATCGTTCGCGAGATGAACGTGCCGGCCGACAAGCTCTTCAAGGCGTGGACCACGCCGGAACGGATGGGCGAATGGTTCTGCCCGCTGCCTTGGAAGGTGACGGAAGCCCGGATGGATGTGCGCGCCGGCGGCTCCAGCTATATTCTGATGGAAGGCCCGAACGGCGAGAAGATCCCTAATTACGGGATCTACCTGGAAGTGGTGCCGAACAGAAAGCTCGTGTTCACCGACGCTTATACCAGCGCCTGGGTGCCGTCGGAAAAGCCGTTCATGACGGCTGTCGTCGAATTCGAAGACCTCGGCAGCGGCCGCACGAAATATACTGCGACGGCCTATCACTGGAGCGAGGAAGACAAGAACGCCCACGATCAGATGGGCTTTACCGTCGGCTGGGGGATCGTCGCCGACCAGCTGGAACAGGTCGCCAAGACTTTCTAGAAACATGCGCCGCCCGGGTCCGGCTCGGGCGGCCTTGCCTTAAAGCGCTTTCGAGATCGATTCAAAAGGCTGGCGGAAGTCCTTGAAAGCGGAATCGAATTCGGTTGTGCCCATCACCGGGTGCCGGGACGCCGGATCACCGAGGAACGGGGTTCCTCTTCCGCTGGCTGAGGGATGAGAGCTTCCGGTATCGTCAGGCTCGAATAGACGCGGTTGCGGCCGTTCTTCTTCGCCATGTAGAGAAGCTGGTCGGCGGCGTTGAGCTGGTTGCCGAAGGTCTCGCGCTCCTCCATCTCCATGACGCCGATGGAGATCGTCACCGAAATGCTCTTGTCCAGCAGCGCGATGCTGGTCGCCTGAACTCTGGCGCGTATCTGTTCGCAGAACGAATGGGCCTGGAAGGCGTTGGTATCCTTCATGTAGATCGCGAACTCCTCGCCGCCGAGGCGGGCGGCGAGATAACGGTTGCCGGCGGTCATCTCGCTCAGGATGCCGGCGAGCCGCTTCAGGACCTGGTCGCCGGCCTCGTGGCCATAGGTGTCGTTGACGAACTTGAAATGGTCGATGTCGAGGATCGCGACCGCGTCGTTTGCCGGTGCGGGCTTCAGGGCCGGGTTCTTCTCGAAGAAGAAGCGGCGGTTGGCGAGACCCGTCAGATGGTCCCTTTCCGCCAGGTAACGCAGCCGCTTGATCTGGGTCAGCGTTTCGACGTTGTTGTCTATGCGGCATTGCAGCTCTTCGGGGACGAAGGGCCGGTAGATGAAGTCCGACGCGCCGGCCTTGAGGAAGCTCGCGGAAAGGCCGCGGTCGGACGAAGACGAAACGCCGATGATGCGCAGCTCGTCCGAAGGGCGGGTCGCGCGAATGCGCCTCGTCAGCTCGTGTCCGTCCATGTCGGGCATGTTGTAGTCGGTGATGACCAGTTCGATCGACGGGTTCTCGGCAAGCATGTCCAGTGCCTCCTTGCCGGAAAGCGCTTCGAGGACACGGAAGTTCTGCCGCTGCATGATCTCGACCAGACCGGAGCGGGCCCATCTCGCGTCGTCGACGACGAGAACGGAAAAGGCGCTGTTGGTCAGGATGCGGTTCACGGTCCTGACGACCGTATCGACCGTCCTGTTGTCGGTCTTGACGATATAGTCGATGATCTTCCGCTCGGTATAGCGGACGGCGGTCTCCGTTTCGGAGGTTGCCGTGAAGACGATTGTCGGAACCGCATATTCGGCGAGCAGGGCGAGGATCTCGCCGTTGGGCGCATCAGGCAGGTTGAGGCCGGTCAGGGCCAGAGTGAACTTCTGCCCCGCCAGCAGCATGCGAGCCTGATCGAGGGTCGCGCAGCAGAAGGTTCTGCCGGCGGTCTCCCGCTCCAGCCGCTGCCGCAGCAGAGCCGAAAGGGCGGCGGAATCCTCCACGATGAGAATGTCATTCGATGATTGCAGGTTCGGAGCGTCCGAGTCCGGCCGATTTCCGGTGCTGTCATCCATTCGATTTGCCTAAACTGTTGTTCCTGTTGGCCGGGGAGATTATCGCGGAGGGATTACCATTCTCTTAGGTCTTAAACCTATATTTGTGCCCGAAATCTCGCAGTCCCGTGCGGGTTGCCAAGCTGTGGCCGGCGATTGCCTGTGACCCGCACCTATCCATTCCATCGAACGATGCCTTCGAAAGAATAGTATTTGCGCCTGATATGCCCAATAACTATCTGACGGGCATCAACGAATGGAATTTGGAAGATGGAACTCGGGCTTCACACTTTTGGCGATGTCGATGCCGCAGCGCCGGACAAGGGCGCGGAAGGCGCAAGGCGGATCAAGGATCTCCTGGAGGAGATCGCGCTTGCCGACCAGGTGGGGCTCGATGTCTTCGGGCTCGGCGAACACCACCGTCCGGACTATGTGATCTCGTCGCCTTCGACGGTGCTTGCGGCCGCGGCTGCGATCACCAAAAACATCCGGCTGACCAGTGCCGTCTCGGTTCTGTCGTCCGACGATCCGGTGCGGGTCTTCCAGCAGTTCTCGACGGTCGACCTGATCTCCAACGGCCGGGCGGAGATCATGGCGGGCCGCGGCTCGTTCATCGAATCCTACCCGCTGTTCGGCTACGATCTCGGCGATTATGACGAGCTGTTCACCGAAAAGCTCGACCTGCTGCTCGCCATCCGCGACGAGGAAGTGGTCACCTGGCAGGGCGAAAAACGCGCGCCGATCAACGGCCGCGGCGTCTATCCGCGTCCGCTGCAGAAGGAGCTGCCGATCTGGATCGCCGTCGGCGGCACGCCGCAATCGGTGGCGCGGGCAGGGGCCATGGGCCTGCCGCTCGCGGTCGCCATCATCGGCGGCGAATATCCGCGCTTCGCGCCCTTCTTCAATCTCTACCGCGAGGCGGCGCGGCGCGCCGGCCAGGATCCGGCAAAACTCAAGACCAGCATCAACGTGCATGGCTTCATCGCCGACACGACGCAGGCCGCTGCCGACCAGTTCTACGGTCCGCAGGCCGAGGTGATGAACCGCATCGGCCGCGAGCGCGGCTGGGGCCCGACCAACCGGGCGCATTTCGACGAGGCGCGATCGAAGCTCGGCAATCTCTTCCTCGGCGAGCCGGAACTGGTGGCCGAAAAGATCGTCGCCGCGCATCAGGTCTTCGGCGTGGACCGGTTCCTGCTGCAGATGGCGATCGGGCCGATGCCGCACGCGCAGGTGATGCGCGGCATCGAACTCTACGGCACGAAAGTCGCGCCTCTCGTCAGAAAAGAACTGGGATCGGCAGAAAAGAATTGACGGGCCCGGCCGATGGCGCGAAACCGGCCGCCTGATCGAGTTTCGACGCGTTAGGATAAGGCAGACCATGGTTATCTCCACCGAGGACGAACTGGCCAAGCTGAAGGATATCGGCAGGCTTTGCGCGCAGGCGATGGAGATGATGGCGAAGTCGCTGGAGCCGGGTATCACCACCCGCGAGCTCGACGCGATCGGCCGCAAGTTCCTCGAGGAGAACGGCGCGCAGTCGGCACCGGAAACCTGCTATCAGTTTCCCGGAGCCACCTGCATCAGCGTCAACGAGGAAGTCGCCCATGGCATTCCGGGCGATCGGGTGATCCAGGCGGGCGATCTCGTCAATATCGACGTGTCGGCGGTCAAGGACGGTTTCTTCGGCGATACGGGCGCCTCCTACGCGGTGCCGCCGGTAAAGCGCGAGATCGAGAAACTCTGCCGCGACGGCCGCCGGGCACTCTGGACCGGGCTGCAGCAGGTGAAGGCGGGCAAGCCGCTGTCCGGCATCGGCAATGCGATCGGCACGTTTGCCAAGAAGAACCGCTATACGCTGATCACCAATCTTTCGAGCCACGGCATCGGGCTGACGCTGCATGACGAGCCGAAGGAAATCCCGACCTGGCCGGACCGCCATGAGACGCGTTCGATGGAAGACGGGCTGGTGTTCACCGTCGAGCCCTTCCTGTCGCTCGGCGCCAACTGGGCCGAGGACGGGGACAACGGCGATCCCTGGACGCTCTACAGCGACCCGAAGGCACCGACGGTACAATACGAGCATACGATCGTCGCGACCCGCAACGGGCCGCTGATCCTCACTCTCGCGGATTGAGCGGAGACCGCTGCCGTACCGGCAGTTGGGTCAGTTGTGTTTGGTGCCGCGCGACGCGGGAGCGACGCGGTCATAGAACGCGTCGGTGCGCTCCGTCTGGAGGTTTCCGAGCATCTGGCGCGTATGGACGCGCGCCGCGCTTTGCAGCAACTGCGCAAAAGCGGCGTAACCGACAGAGTCGGCCTGGCGAAGCTGGGCGATCAAGGGATCGACGAGCACTTCGGATAGGGTAAGGTCATGTTCCATGCGCATGCCTCCGCGCCCCGATGGCGATGGTCGAGACATTGTCCCGCATTCATGTCAGCAGCAAGACGGTTTCGTTAATGCGCTGCACCAATTCGTTTCCGCATATGCGCGATCACGTATATATGAACGATCATTCCGCTGCATCGCTGCGATGAAAATTCCTGATTTGCCGCAGTCCGCCCCGGCTGCGATAACCGTCCCATGCTGCAGATCAATACGAGCTATTCCGGCCGCCCCCTGCTGATCGGTTTCGCCGGCTCCATCGCCATGGCGGCAGCGATGGGTTTCGGGCGCTTCGTCTATACGCCGATCCTGCCCGGCATGATGACCGGCATCCCGCTTTCGGCGGCCGATGCAGGTTATATCGCGGCGGGCAATTTCGCGGGTTATCTCGCGGGTGCCATCCTCTCGGCCTATGGCTGGGCGGCCGGGCGCGAACGGCAGGTGGCGCTGGGCGGGCTTCTGGCGACCGCGATCCTGCTCGCCGCCATGGCGGTGACGGAATCCGTCGTCGCTTTCATCGTCATCCGGTTTCTGGCGGGCGTGGCGAGCGCGCTCGCGATGATCTTCACCTCGTCGATCGTGCTGCCCTACGCGGTCGGCCGCGACAATGTGAACGTCCTGCATTTCGGCGGCGTCGGGCTCGGCATCGCTTTGTCCTCGGCGCTGGTCTTCGCCGTCAACGCGATGTCGGGCGCCAATTCGCTCGGTTGGGCGCATGGCTGGCAGCTGAACTGGCTCGCCGGTGCGGCGATCGTGTTCGTGGTGTTCGGCATCGTCGCCCGGATCCTGCCGAGACAGGCGGTCGGCACCGGTTCGGTGGTCGAGCCGCCGCTTGTCTGGAGCAGGCCGCTGGTGCTGCTCACCGCCTCCTACGGCCTGTTCGGTTTCGGTTACGTGATCACCGCGACCTTCCTCGTCACCATCGCGCGGATGGGGAATGCCGGGCCGATCGTCGAATTCCTCGCCTGGTTCCTGACCGGCTCGGCGGCGGCCGTCTCGCTGATGCTCTGGCGGCCGGTAGTCAACCGTTTCGGGCTGGCCAAGGCCTATGCCGCGGCGCTTGGCCTGCAGACGGTCGGCGTGCTCGGTTCGGTCGCGCTGCCGCCGACATCAGGCGCGATTGCCGGCGGGTTGCTGCTCGGCATCACCTTCATGGTGATCACCGCCTATGGCCTCCAGATCGGCCGGAAACTGTCGCCTGAAAGCCCGCGCCGGGCGCTGGCCTCCGCCACCGCCGCCTTCGGCACCGGCCAGATCATCGGCCCGCTGGTGGCCGGCTGGATCGCTCAGGGGAGCGGCAGTTTCGTCGCCCCGACCCTGATTGCCGCGGCGGCACTCGTGGTCTGCGTTCTCCTCGCACTGCCGGTTGCGCGCAGCGCTTCCTAATAATCCCGTGGTTACAATTGCGTAACAAAGCGGCGCGGCCATTGCCGCCCCCTTGGAACTGCCTTAGTTTCCGGCTCAACAGTCGTTTCCGACATCCCGCCGACTCGAACTCAGGAAAGCCAAAGCTCCGTGTTCCACTCCTTCTTTCCAAAACCGAAACTGTTCTTCATTTCCGCCTTCCTCTGGGCCGTTGTGGTTATAGGATCTTGGTATGCCGGTGGGAACGCAATCGGTCCAGCCCTTGGCTTTGCTCCGCGCGATGCCAGTGCCGAAGTGGACGTCTCGCTTTTCTGGTCCGGACCGTTCCTCTGGTTCTATGTCTACTACGTCGTCGCAACCGCGATCTTTGCTGCCTTCTGGTTCTCGTATGCGCCCCACCGGTGGCAAAACTGGTCCGTGCTGGGCACCGCGCTGATCGTCTTCGTTACCTATTTTTCCGTGCAGGTGAGCGTTGCGTTCAATGCCTGGTATGGGCCGTATTATGATCTTCTTCAAAGAGCCATGGCGAAAACCGCCCCTGTAACGGTGGAAGAACTCTATACCGGGCTTTTGGGGATCACCGGCATCGCTTTTGTCTCGATTACCGTCAGCGTGCTGAACCTGTTCTTCGTCAGTCACTATATCTTCCGTTGGCGCACGGCGATGAACGACTTCTACATGGCCAACTGGTCGAAGCTGCGCCATATCGAGGGGGCTTCACAGCGTGTGCAGGAAGACACGATGCGCTTTTCCTTGACCGTCGAAGGGCTGGGTGTCGGTTTCGTCAGGGCGATCATGACGCTGATCGCCTTCATGCCGGTACTTTTTACGTTTTCAAACACGATCAACGAGCTGCCCATAATCGGTGAAGTCCCGCATGCATTGGTCTGGGCGGCAGTGTTGTGGGCACTTTTTGGGACGGCGTTTTTGGCGCTGGTCGGCATCAAACTGCCAGGCCTCGAATTCCGCAACCAGCGTGTGGAGGCCGCCTTCCGCAAGGAGCTGGTTTATGGCGAAGACCATGAGGATCGGGCCCAGCCGGCGACCGTTGCGGAGCTTTTCGGCAATGTCCGGAAAAATTATTTCCGGCTTTATTTCCATTATCTCTATTTCAACATCGCCCGCTTCTTCTACCTGCGCGCGGACGACCTCTACAGCCTCCTCGTACTGATCCCGTCGATTGCCGCCGGGAAAGTTACCTTCGGCCTTTTCACGCAGGTCGGTAATGTCTTCGACCAGGTGCGGGGGTCGTTCCAGTACCTCATCAATGCCTGGACGACGATCGTCGAACTGATTTCGATCTATAAACGCCTCAAGGCCTTCGAAGCGGTGATCTACGATGAGCCGTTGCCGACCATCGACCAGCATTACCTGGAGCGCGAAGCCGAAGCGGGCGAGATCGCAGCCGACCGGCCGTAGTCACCGCCATTGACAACAAGCACCCTTGGCCGCGCCGGACGTCACTCCGGCGCGGTTTTGGTTTGGGAATGGGGCAGGCGGGGTATTCCAAGGTATTGGGTATTCAGGTTTTCCACCTGCCCCGACCGTTTCCTGCAGTTTTGCGGGACTTGTCAGTTCCCGTTGCGCCACGTTCGACAGCCATCACCGAAAACCGGGGTCCGAAAACCCTTGGCGGAGGCCGGTTCGCGAACCCGGTTTCCCATCCGATGACGGGGCGATTATGGGATGGTTTCGGAGAGGCGGGGATGAATGGGGAAGTGAAAGCCGCTAAGGGCTTGATAGAGTTGGGCGGGTTTTTCATGGACGGGAGGAAACGTCCCCGACCTCCTGGCCGGAGGGACGTGACTACGAAGGGTCTTTCGCACGGCCGACGCGGCGCGGCTGGATTCCTGTGACAAGCACAGGAATGAGGGTGGACAGTCGATCTCCGGTTGCTTTTATGCAGCCAGAAGCCGCTCCTACAGCCCCGATGCCACCCGCGGTTTCTCCCGCTCGCGGATCAATCTGATCGCCTCCGAATAACTCACGCAGGCGACGTCCTCCCGGACGCAGACATCCGTCACCAGCCGTTCCATCGCCCGCCAATAGGCGCCGCCGTTCATCTCGACGAAATGCAGGCCGATCTGGAGCGGGATGCGGTCGCCGTCGTATTCCTTGTCGAAGGCGGCCTTGAAGGCGGAATAGGCGCGCTCCTCGAATTCGGCGGAACTGCTCGGATTGTCGATGCCGCCGGAATGGCGGATGAACAGGTTGTAGTCCATGGCGATGATCGGCCGATCGGAAGGGCCTTCCGGGATGAGCGGCAGACCGAAGCGGATGAGGCCGCCCTTCTGCTCCGGCATGGCGGGGCCCTTGGTGACGAGGCTGGCGTCATAACGGATGCCTGCCTGCCTTTCGGCCTCGACCAGGCCGGGGCTGGTGGAGAAATAGGGAGCGCGGAAACCGTTGATGCCGGTCGCGACGAAATCCTTCCAGCCTGCCGGTTCCTCCGATCCTGCGCCCGCCGTCTTCCAGGCATTGGTAAGCACATCGTGAAAGGTGGCGAATTCGGCGGTCCAATCGGCCGCCGTCCAGTCCTTGCCGTCGAAATGGCCGCAGGTATGGCTGGAAATATCGTGGCCTTCCAGATGCGCCTGCCAGACATGGCCGAGCCGTTCGCGGGCTTCCGCGGCGGTTTGGGCAAAACCGATATTCGACTTGCCCGGTTTCTCGTGCGGCCCCTGGTAGCTCCTGGCATTGGCCCGTTCGATGACCAGCGTGCAGGAGAGGAAATAGGTGAAATGGCCGTTGACGCGTTTGGCGAGGTCGCGGCTGCGCTGCCACAACGTGTTGGCGCCGGCGCCGTCGAAGGAGACCATGACCAGCTGTTTCGGCTTGCCGGCGGTATTGTCGGCGGCCTCCGCCGCGATCGGGGCCGCAAGGAGACAGAAGGCGAAGGGAAAGGCAAGCGAATGCATCGGGCACCTGAATCATGGCGAAAAGCAGCGGGCTTTGTGACCGCCGAATAAGGCGAAGCTTTGAACGGGTGGGGCGAAACGGCGATTCCCGCCGCAAGACCGTCAGGATGCATTTTCCCCTTACGCCTGCGGTCTTCACAAAACCGGCAGCCACTTTTGCGCGACAGACGTTAAGGGGGGCCTTACATCTCCGGGAAAATAGGCTAGAAGGCGCTTTTCCGCATGATGGGCCGGTTGGGCCGGAGACTTTGATGGCGCAGGACGACGACAGTTTTATTCGCGAAGTGAACGAGGAACTTCGCTCCGACCAGTTCAGGGGCGCATGGCAGCGTTACGGCCGGATCGTGATCGCGGTCGCCGTGCTGATCGTCGTCGGCACCGCCGCCTATCGCGGTTACCAGTACTGGGACACGCATAATTCCTCGCAGTCCGGCGACCGTTTCCTGGCGGCCCTGAAGCTTGCTTCGGAAAACAAGAACGACGAGGCGCTTGCCGCATTCGACGCGCTCGAAAAGAGCGGCACCGGCGCCTATCCCGTGCTCGCCAGGCTGCGTGCCGGTTCGGTGCAGCAGTCGAAGGGCGATGCGGCCGGCGCGATCGCCACCTTCTCGGCGGTCGGCAAGGACGCCAAGGCGCCGCAGGCGATGCGTGACCTGGCCCGGATGCGCGCCGCATGGCTGCTGATCGACAACGGCACCTATGAACAGGTGGCCGCAGAGGTGCAGCCGATGGCGGTGCCGGCCAATCCGCTCGCCAATTCCGCCCGCGAGGCGCTCGGCCTTGCCGCCTACAAGGCCGGCAAGATCGCGCAGGCCAAGGAATGGTTCCAGCAGATCGCCAACGATGCCTCTGCGCCGCGCAACGTCGCCAACCGCGCGCAGATCATGCTCGACAACATCGCCTCTTCCGGCAAGGCGCCCTGACGGTTTTCGCCCAGGGCTTTAAGGACAACAGAATGAGTTTCACCGTCGCCATCGTCGGACGCCCGAATGTCGGCAAGTCCACGCTTTTCAATCGTCTGGTTGGAAAGAAGCTGGCGCTTGTCGACGACACGCCGGGTGTCACCCGCGACCGCCGGCCGGGCGACGCCAAACTCATCGACCTGAAGTTCACGATCATCGATACCGCCGGTCTCGAGGAGGCCGGTCCCGATACACTCGAGGGCCGCATGCGCGCCCAGACGGAGGCGGCGATCGACGATGCCGACCTGACGCTGTTCGTGGTCGATGCCAAGTCCGGCCTGACGCCGCTCGACAAGACGTTCGGCGAGCTCCTGCGCCGTAGCGGCAAGCCGGTGGTTCTCGTCGCCAACAAGTCGGAAGCGCGCGGCTCGGATGCCGGGTTCTACGATGCCTATACGCTCGGCCTCGGCGAGCCGGTGCCGATCTCGGCCGAACACGGCCAGGGGATGATCGACCTGCGCGACGCGATCGTCGGGGCGCTCGGCGAGGAGCGGGCGTTTCCGGAAGACGACGACGAGGCGGAAACCGATATCGACGTCCGGGACAGCGATTTTTCGGACGAGGACGAGTCCGAGCCGGAATATGACGAGACCAAGCCGCTGCGCGTCGCCATCATCGGCCGCCCGAATGCCGGCAAGTCGACGCTGATAAACCGTTTCCTCGGCGAGGACCGGCTGCTGACCGGGCCGGAGGCGGGCATTACCCGCGACAGTATCTCGGTCGAGTGGGACTGGCGCGGCCGCACCATCAAGATGTTCGACACCGCCGGCATGCGCCGCAAGGCGCGCGTCCAGGAAAAGCTCGAAAAGCTGTCGGTGGCGGATTCGCTCCGGTCGATCCGGTTCGCCGAGACGGTGGTGATCGTCTTCGACGCGACCATCCCGTTCGAAAAGCAGGACCTGCAGCTCGTGGACCTGGTGCTGCGCGAAGGCCGGGCCGCCGTGCTCGCCTTCAACAAATGGGACCTGGTCGAGGACACGCAGGCGGTGCTGGCCGATCTGCGCGAAAAGACCGAGCGCCTGCTGCCGCAGGCGCGCGGGCTTCGCGCCGTGCCGATCTCCGGCCAGACGGGCTACGGGCTCGACAAGCTGATGCAGAACATCATCGACACCGACCGGGTGTGGAACAAGCGTATCTCGACCGCAAGGCTCAATCGCTGGCTCGACAGCGTGCAGACCCAGCATCCGCCACCGGCGGTATCGGGCCGCCGCCTCAAGCTCAAATACATGACCCAGGTGAAATCCCGTCCGCCGGCCTTCATGGTGTCCTGCACCAGGCCCGACGCGCTGCCGGAAAGTTATGTCCGTTACCTGATCAACGGGTTGCGGACGGATTTCGACATTCCGGGCGTGCCGATCCGCATGCATTTCAAGGCGGGCGAAAACCCGTTCGAGGGGCGCAAGAAGAAGCGGTAGGAGTTTCGGGACTGCGTCTCTTTTGGATGGCGCTTGGGGCTGCCCCTCATCCGGTTGCCGCCACCTTCTCCCCGTTTGACGGGGAGAAGGATGCAAGCCGCAAGCTCTCGGTTCCAACCGCTGCTTCGGATTGCGGCCGTCGTTTTGCAGCGGTGAGGTTAGCGGGAGCGGTGCGGCATCGTTTCCTTCTCCCCGTCAAAACGGGGAGAAGGTGGCGGCAGCCGGATGAGGGGCAGCCCTGAGCCAGCAACCGCGAGAGGGTTTGCGCCTACACCGCCGAAGGCCGGATTCCGCCGCGCGGTGCCGGCAGTTTCGGTTTGCCCTGGGCGATCATCACGTTGTTCAGGAACTGCTTCGACGCCGCTTCCCAGGTGAACTTGCGGGCAAGCGTCCGGGCGTTTTCGCGCGAGCAGTTCAGCGCCGCAAGGCATGCTTCGCGCAGATCTTCGCTCAGCGCGCCGGCGCCGGAACCCTCCTCGATGATGTCGATCGGGCCGGTGACCGGGTAGGCGGCGACGGGGACGCCGCTCGCGAGCGCTTCCAGGATCGTGTTGCCGAAGGTGTCGGTCTTCGACGGGAAGACGAAGACGTCGGCCTGGGCATAGGCGCGGGCGAGATCGTCGCCGGTCTTCATGCCGGTGAACAGCACGTTCGGATACCGTCTCTGCAGATCGGCGCGGGCCGGGCCGTCGCCGACCACGACCTTGGAGCCGGGAAGATCGAGATCGAGGAAGGCGGGCAGGTTCTTTTCCACCGCGACGCGGCCGACGGTCATGAAGATCGGGCGCGGCAGGTCGAATGGCCGCTCGTCGAGATCCATCGGGTGAAACATGGTCTGGTCGATGCCGCGGCTCCAGCGCAGCAGGTTCTTCAGGCCGAGCTTCGACAGTTCGCGCTCGAGGCTTGCGGTCGCCACCATGCAGCCGTTGCCGGCATTGTGGAACCAGCGCACGAAGGCGTGCAGCCAGCGGACCGGGATGGGGAAACGGGCCGACACATATTCCGGAAAACGGGTGTGGTAGCTGGTCGAGAACGGGATGTGGTTCTTAAGGCACCAGCGGCGGGCAAGCAGGCCGAGCGGGCCTTCGGTGGCGATGTGCACGGCGGTCGGCATCGACGCCTCGATGGCGGTGGCGACCTGCCAGGACGTGGCGACCGAGAGGCGGATTTCCGGATAGGTGGGGCAGGGGACGCTGGTGAAATCCTGCGGCGTCACCATGGTCACGTCGACGCCCATCCGGGCGAGTTCGCGGTTGGTATTCTCGATCGAACGGACGACGCCGTTCACCTGAGGGTACCAGGCATCCGTCACGATGGTTATTCTTGTCATGAAAGGCCGAACCCGGTTGCCGCTCCATCCACGACTCGCGTGTGACGGAGCGTTTTCAGCCCTCTATCGCCAAGGATTGTAACAGAGTGATGAAGGAGGCATGTCGGCCGTGCCGCCGGTCCTTACCCCGGCAGCAATGCCGGGCTGATCAGTGCGCCGTGGTGGCCGATGACGACCGAGGCGACCGAGGCGCCGTAGGCGGCCGCCTGTGCCGGCGGGGTGCCGCGGACGAGGCGGGACAGGAAGGCGCCGTTAAAGCTGTCGCCGGCGCTGGTGGTATCGACAACCTGGGTTGTTCTGACCGATGGGACGTGGACGGCGCCGGTGTCGCCGAAACTCAGCGTCGCGCCGTCTGCACCGTTCTTGACGACCACGTTCTCGACGCCGAGCGCGCGGTAGCGGGCGATCGTGTCTGCGACCGTCACGTCGCCGAAATGGGTGGTCTCGTCGTCGAAGCTCGGCAGCACGAGGGAGGCGGCACGGGCGCCGGCCTCGATCGTCTTCAGCATGTAATCCCTGTTCGGCCAGAGGCGGGGGCGGATGTTCGGGTCGAAGGCGACCGTCTTGCCGGAAGCCTTGGCGCGGCGCAGTTCCGACAGCAGCGTCTCGACCGCTTCGGGGCCAAGGATGCCGAGCGTGATGCCGGAGAAATAGAGGATGTCGGCGGATTCGATCGCTGAGCGCAGATGATCCGCATCGTCGGCGAGCTTCTTTGCGGCGGCGGTGTCGCGCCAGTAGCTGAAGGTGCGTTCGCCATTCTTCAGCGTGATCAGATAGAGGCCGGGCGTCTTGCCCTCGATGCGGCGGATGAAGCTCGTGCCGATGCCGGCATCCCTCATCATCGACAGCATTTCGCCCGACAGCGGATCGTCGCCGACCGTTGTGAAATAGTCCACCGACCATTCGGCCGGCAGGCAGGCGCGGGCATACCAGGCGGTGTTGAACGTATCGCCGGCAAAGCCCTTGCGCAGCAGGCCTTCGCCCGCCTGCGACAGCTCCACCATGCACTCGCCGATCGAAAGAAGCCGTCCGCCCAATTGCATCCCTCCCGTATTTTGAAACTCGCATAGGCCGAAGTTTCCGCCGTGGCAAGAGAGCGGTTCGGCAACTTCGCAGAGCCCTGCTTATGCGTTGTCTTTTGAACGGGGGACACTAGGTTGGGCTGGAACATTTGAGAAAGGAGAGTCGGACGATGGCGACACAGGCGGTGAAGGCAGTCGATGCGAACTGGTGGCGCGGCGCGGTGATCTACCAGATCTATCCGCGCTCCTTTCAGGACACGAGCGGCGACGGGATCGGCGACATCAAGGGCATTACCGCGCGCCTGCCGCATGTCGCCTCGCTCGGCGTCGATGCGATCTGGCTTTCGCCCTTCTTCACCTCGCCGATGGCCGACATGGGCTATGACGTGTCCGACTATTGCAATGTCGACCCGATGTTCGGCGCGCTGGCCGATTTCGACGAGATGATGGCGGAAGCCGAGCGGCTGGGGCTGAAGGTGATCATCGACCAGGTGATTTCCCACACGTCCGACCGGCATCCGTGGTTCGTCGAAAGCCGTTCCAGCCGCACCAATCCGAAGGCCGACTGGTATGTCTGGGCCGATCCGAAGCCGGACGGCACGGCGCCGACCAACTGGCTGTCGATCTTCGGCGGGCCGGGCTGGGAATGGGACGGGGTGCGCAAGCAATATTACATGCACAACTTCCTGATCGCCCAGCCGGACCTCAATTTCCACAACCCCGACGTCCAGAACGCCATGCTGGACACGGTGCGCTTCTGGCTCGATCGCGGTGTGCACGGTTTCCGGCTCGATACGGTCAACTACTATTTCCACGACAAGCAGCTGCGCAACAATCCGCCGATGGTCTACGACACCGACGGGGCGGGCATGGAGACGGACACCAATCCCTATTCCATGCAGAACCATCTCTACGACAAGACACAGCCGGAAAATATCGGCTTCCTGAAGCGGCTCCGGGCTCTGCTCGACAGCTATGACGGCCGTGCGACGGTCGGCGAGGTGGGCGACGGGCCGCGTTCGCTTTCGACGCTGGCGCTCTACACGACCGGCAATGACAAGCTGCACATGTGCTACACCTTCGATTTCCTGGGGCCCGCCTTCGACGCGGCTTATATCCGCAAGGTGATGACGACGGTGGCGGACACGGTCACCAACGGCTGGGTCTGCTGGGCGTTTTCCAACCATGACGTGGTGCGCCATGTGACCCGCTTCGCCGAGTCACCGGCCGAGCAGGATCGCGTCGCGAAACTGTCGATCACGCTGCTTTCCGTGCTGCGCGGTTCGATTTGCCTCTATCAGGGCGAGGAACTGGGGCTGACCGAAGCGGAACTCTCGTTCGAGGATCTGCGCGATCCCTACGGCATCCGCTTCTGGCCGGCCTTCAAGGGCCGCGACGGATGCCGCACGCCGATGGTGTGGGAAGCGGGGGAGCCGCATGCGGGCTTCACCGCCGGTTCGAAAACCTGGCTGCCGGTGCCGGGCGAACATGCAAGCCGCGCCGTCGATGCGCAGGAGGCGCTGCCGGAATCCGTGCTGCACCACTACCGGGCGGCGCTTTCCTTCCGCAAGGCGCATCCGCCGCTGATCGACGGCGACATGACCTTCCTCGACACCAACCAGGACCTGCTCGCCTTCGTGCGCGAAAAGGGCGGCGAAAAGCTGCTGTTCGTCTTCAACCTGACCCGCGAGCCGCAAAACTTCACCCTGCCGAAACGGTTCGGTGAAAGCCTGCCGGTCAACCTGCCGGGTTTCGAGTCACGGCTCGAAAAGGGCGTCGTGAAACTCGACGCGCTCGACGTGTTCTGCGCGAGGGTGTGAGGGCGTCGGGCTTGAGGATCACGCCTCGGCGTAGCGGGCGGGCTCGCTCCTGAGCCGCGTCGCGTCCTGGATCGGCGGAGCGCCGAACAGGCGGCGGTATTCGCGGCTGAACTGCGAGGGGCTGTCATAACCGACCTGATGGGCGGCGGTCGCGGCATCCATGGCATTGCCGAGGATGAGGCGCCGGGCTTCCTGCAGGCGCAGCTGCTTCTGATATTGCAGCGGGCTCATTGCGGTCACCTCGCGAAAATGCTGATGCAGCGACGACGTGCTCATGCGCGCCTCGACCGCGACCTGCTCGATCGAAAAGGGCGCGGAAAAGTTCTGGCGGATCCAGGAAATCGCCCGGTTGACCTGCTGCAGCCGGTTTTCTGGCGCGAGAATCTGGCGGATCATCTCGGCCTGGTCGCCGCGCAGCAGCCGGAACATCAGTTCCCGCTCGATCAGCGGTGCGAGAAAGGCAATCTCGTCCGGGCGGTCGAGAAGCTGGGTGAGGCGAAGCGCGGCATCGAGGAATTCCGGGGTGGTCCGGCTGAGGCCGATGCATTTCTTGCGCATGGCCGGCTGGCCGGACGCAGTCGGCATGTCGATCAGCATCTCGGTCAACAGTTTCAGGTCGAGATCGAGACGAAGGCAGAGATAAGGCTCTTCCTGCGTCGCCTCGATAACCTGGCCGGTGATGGGCATGTCGACCGAGACGACCAGATACTGGCCGGGGGTGTAACGAAAGATCTCGTCGGCAAGCATGACCTGCTTTGCGCCTTGCGCGATGATGCAGACCGCCGGCTGGTGGAGAACGTGCAGCGGCTCGGTCGGCGTCGACATGCGGATCACCGAAAGGCGCGGGATCGCGGTTTCGAACACGCCATCCTCATCGGTGTTTTGTGCAATCAGCCGGGCGATCTGATCGAGTTTTTCCATCCTGGGTCTCGTTTGAAAGTGCGAATGCGATGAAAATCGGCATGTCTGTGCGATGTGATGTGGTCATCATATGGTGGTGCCGCCGGCCATTTCAAATGCGCTTCGGAGGATTGTGCAATCATGCCGGAGGACTGGTCTACCGCTCATTCCCCGCTTTCGACCATATTCGGCTCGTCCGATCGAACCAGCCCGGACAAAATGGAGATGGTGATGAGCAACTTCCAGCGCTTACTTGAAAGCCCCTTCCATTGGGCCGTCGATGTCGCCGGCGGATTCCTCAAGCGGTCCCGCGGCACGCAACGCAGCCGCCGCGAGCGGATGGCGAGGCGGGATTACCTCAATGGCTGACCGATCTTTCCGGGCGACTCTGGCGCTCGCCGCATGTGCCACAGCCTTCGTCGCGAGCGTCACGGCATTCGGCCACGATATCAGGGAACAGGAGAAGATGATGACCGAACATCCGTATGCCGGAATGTGGGTGACCGACGACAACCACATCCGCCACGAACTGCTGCCGAACGGCCGCTACGTGGAAGCGCGCGGCACCCGTGAGAAGGCCTATGAGGGCCGCTACTGGGTGACCGGCGACCATATCGACTACAAGGACGACACCGGGTTTACCGCGGATGGGGATTTCCGCGACGGCGTGCTCTATCACGGGGGAATGGTGTTGAGGCGCAGGTGAGGCGAGGCGGCATTGAAACATCCCATGGGATGTATTATGGTCAATGTCGATGAAACGGCTCGTGCTCGATACCAATGTTCTGGCTGCCGGTTACCGAAGTCGCGGTGGAGCGTCCTTCGCTATTCTGCAATTAATAGGCTCGCTGCAAATCAGGCCTCTTGTCACAGTGGCCTTGTTTCTCGAATACGAAGCGGTTCTCAAAAGAACTGAACATATAGACGCTCATGGAATGGCGTTGGCTGATATCGACCGGGCTCTTGCGGGTTTTCTGACGCTGGCAGAGCCTGTCGACGTTCATTATCAATGGCGCCCGCAGCTTTCGGACGCAAAGGACGAAATGGTGCTTGAGGCGGCACTCAACGGCCGAGCTGAGGCATTGATAACGCACAATGTTCGAGATTTCGATCAGGCAAAGAAGCCATTCGGAATTCGAATACTAAGACCCAGCGAATTGCTGGAGGAGCTCAGGACATGAGTACAAACACATATCCGTTGAAACTTCCTGCTTCAATCAAGGCAGCCGCTACGCGGCTGGCGAAAGAGGACGGCGTATCCTTGAATCAATGGATCGCGTCAGCAGTTGCTCAGAAAATCGGAGCGGTTGAGACCGCTGCGGAGTTTCTAAAAAAACGCGCTGGCAATGCGACGCGAGAGGATTTCCTTAACTCGCTCGAAAATGTTCCCGACAATCCGCCCATGGAAGGCGATGAGCTTCCCGAGGGCTGGATGAAAGCAAAAGGCTATCAGAAGTAGGTTTGCTCACCCGATCAGCGCGAACCTGTCCACGTCCACCATGCCCTTGTCCGAGATCTTCAGGTGGGGGATGACGGGCAGCGGCAGGAAGGCGACCTGGAGGAAGGGTTCCTGGAGCGTCGTGCCGAGCGCGTAGGCGGCCTGGCGGAGGTGGTGGAGGGTGTCGCGGACCACTTCGTAGGGCTCGAGGCTCATCAGGCCGGCGACGGGCAGCGCGATTTCGCCGGTGACCTTGCCGTCTTCCACCACGACGAAGCCGCCGTGGATCTCGCCCAAGCGGTTGGCGGCCATTGCCATGTCGTCCTCGCTGACGCCGACGACGCAGATATTGTGGCTGTCATGGCCGACCGTCGAGGCGATCGCGCCCTTCTTCAATCCGAAACCCTGGACGAAACCGTTGGCATGGTTGCCGTTCTTGCCGTGCCGTTCGATGACCGCGACCTTGATGATATCGCGGGCAAGATCGAGGCCGGTCTGGTTGCCGGTCGCGGGCAGGCGGTACCGGCGGTGTTCGGTGATGATCTTTCCCGGCATCACACCGATCACCGGCGTTTCGCCTTCGGTTGCCGGAACGCCGAAATGCATGGCTTGCACCGGACGCGCCCTGACGCTGTCGAGCCCGACCGGGGCGACGGGTTTGCGGGTGGCGAAGAGTTCGTCTGTGACCTTGCGGCCGGCCGAGAAGACCATGTCTGCCTTGCAGTTTTCGAGGCTGTCGATGACGACGAGGTCGGCCCGCCAGCCGGGAGCGACGAGGCCGCGATCGCGCAGACCGAAGGCTTTTGCCGCGGAAATCGAGGCGGCGCGGTAGACGGCGAGCGGTTCGACGCCGTTGGCGATCGCAGTGCGGATCATGTAGTCGAGATGCCCCTGTTCGGCGATGTCGAGCGGGTTGCGGTCGTCGGTGCAGAGCGCGAGATAGGATGAAAGGCGTTCGGTGAGGAGCGGCATCAGGGCTGCCAAGTCCTTGGAGACCGAGCCTTCGCGCACCAGGATATGCATGCCCTTGCGGATCTTTTCGAGCGCCTCTTCGGCGGTGGTGCATTCGTGTTCGGTGCGGATGCCGGCCGCGAGGTAGCCGTTGAGGTCGTTGCCCCGCAGCAGCGGCGCGTGGCCATCGATATGGTCGCCATAGAAGGCGTCGAGCTTGGCGAGGCAGACCGGGTCCTTGTGAATGACGCCCGGGAAATTCATGAATTCGGCAAGGCCTATGACCTTGGGATGGTCGCGGAAGGGCAGCAGTTTTTCGATCGGCAGATCGGCGCCGGCCGTCTCCAGATGGGTAGCGGGCACGCAGGAGGAGAGCTGGACGCGGATATCCATGATCGTTTCCAGCGAGGAATCCAGGAAGAACTGTATGCCCTCGGTGCCGAGCACATTGGCGATCTCGTGGGGATCGCAGATCGCGGTCGTGACGCCATAGGGCAACACGCAGCGATCGAATTCGTGCGGCGTCACCAGCGACGATTCGATGTGCAGATGCGTATCGATGAAGCCCGGCACGACGATCCTGCCGGAAATGTCGATCTCGGTCCGGCCGGTGTAGGTCCCGCAGGTGCCGACGATGCGATCACCTGAGATGGCGATGTCGGAAGCGACCAGTTCGCCGGTGACGAGATCGAAGAATTGTCCGCCCTTCAGCACGATATCGGCGGGCTCGCGGCCGGTGCCCTGGTCGATGAGGGTTTCGAGACGGGTGGTCATGGCAGGCTCCGATTCCGTTTGCACCATTCTAGCGGGGTGCCCGCGACAAGGGAAATACGGCAAGGGAAAAACGAAGGTGCATGCGGGGGTGGCAAATCCGCCGTCCCTCACCCCTGAGTTATGCTGCTGATGCATTCCACCTGAAATTGCTTTGTCAAACTGGCGTTACAACTCGACGCTATTGAGGGATAGAGTGGATGCTCACGGGATGGAGGACACTATGGATATCTATCAGCAGATCTGGGATGCGGACCAGGCGGGAAACGGCGTGCAGCCGATCCTGCCCGGGCAGGCGGGCGATGCGGCGCGGGGGTCGGTGACGGTCGTCGCGAGAGCCGACGTGGGCGAGGACACGAAAATCCTCCGCGACGTCACCATTCCCGCGTCCAAACAGCTGACCTATGATCGGGTGCTGAAACTGTTCGACAATTATGCGCTGGACGAACAGGACACCGAGGTCGAAACTCCCGAGGAGCGCGAGGAGGTCCACGATCTGCTGGAGGCGGTCATCGACACGCCGCCGATGCAGGTGGCGCGGGATTACGTCGCCACCGCTACGGGAACGGCGATTTCCCGCGATCGCTGGTACGGGGTGCTGCTGGAGCATTGGTTCCGCACTTTCTCGCAGGGCGGCGACCCGGCGCTCAGCGGTTTCGAACACGTCTTTGTCGGCGAACAGGAAGGTCCGAAGGTTCAGGGCTATCACTTCTGGTACAAATATTACCTCGACGACGGGCTTGCCACGACGTTCGACCGCAATACCTTCCCCGGCTTCGACGACGACCGGATCGCCTATGTGCGCGGTCTCTACCAGAACGGCCAGGAGAGGTTCCCGGAATCCGTCACCATTTCCTACAAATGGCGGGCACCGGACTATTCCCGCTGGACCCCGGGCGACAATCCCTCGGGCGTCATCCGCCCCCTCACCAAACCGACCGGCGGCTTTTTCGTCGGCTGCAGCGTCGAGGGCCTGATGGCGATCGGCTCGGTCCGCGCCCATCTCGGGGCACGGGCGCCGAAGGAGGCGGCGATCAATGGGGGGCGCTATGATCTCAAGGTGTTCCGCAGCGCCAACGACCAAAATATCCGCACCTTCTATCCGGTCTATCTCGGCCCCGCCGAGGGCGGCGTGGTGCCCGGTCCGGTGGTGACGCCGACAGAGCCGGGCCGGCCGCCGATCATCGGCAGCCCGATCCGCATCCTGGCCGCGCTGGTCAATCCGGCCGGCGAAGACGAGGGCAAGGAAACGGTGACGCTGATCAATACCGGCACGGCGCGAGAGCGTCTTGAAGGATGGCTGCTGGTCGACAAGATGGGGCATCGCTATTCCGTCAACGACGTGGCGCTCGATCCCGGCGTGGCGACGACCGTTCTCCTGCCCCGCAACTCGATCCAGCTTTCCAACCAGGGCGGCGAGATCCGGCTGGTCAATCGGGATGGCCACACGGCCCACCTGGTGACCTATTCCAAGGCGCAGGCCCGCGATCAGGGGCGCACGATCGTCTTCTAATCAAGGGGGAGGACCATGGCGGGCGAGCGTCTCCAGCAACTCCTCGACAAGGCGTTGGCGACGCTCTCCGTCGATGCTTCGCAGCAGGCCCGGCAGCGGCTGGAAGCGCGATTGCGGGAGCTTTCCGCCGAACTCTTCCTCGAATGGGTGACCGGGGAGCGGCGGTTCGAAAGCCAGACCCAGCAGACGGAACACTGGATCGCCCGTTTCTACGAGGAGATCTTTCCCGACGAACAGCCGGTCGGCACGGTCCTCTACGAACGGTTCGGCCTTCCCCTGCCGCGGGCGAACTATATCGCCCGGCTTCTGCGCACCCGGCGGGCGGCGCAGTGGCGCGATGCTGCGCGCCAGGAGCTGATGACGATGCTTAAGGCCTGCCGCGAAAAGGCGAAGACGGCGAGCGCCACGGGGCAGGGCATATTCGAAATCGACATCAGCCTTTCGGCAGGGGCAGCCGACGAGCTGAGGGTACAGTTCGACCGGTATTGCGCCGCGGTGCCGCCGGAAAAGCGACCGCGGCCGCCGAAGGCCAAACCGTCATTGGGGACGACGCGCTGGTTCGGCGTACCGGCGGATACCGTGCTGCTGCTTCTCGATTTTCCGAACAAGGGGGACAAGTGATGAATCTCGTCGGACTGATGCTCAGCCTTGCCGGCCTGGTCGGCAGCTTCTTCAACATCCAGCTCAGCCAGTGGCTGCGCGACCTGATGGCGCTCAGGCAGAAGGTCGAGCTCAACCAGCTGCATGCCAACGAGGCCCAGCAGAAGGCGATCGTCGAGTGCCGCATCGAGTTCCGCAAGCTCTCGAACAACGACACCTATATCATCAATTTCGCCGTCCTCGCCTTCGTCGTCTTCGTGCTCGTCAACGGATTGCTGATGGCCTCGACCTCGTCCGCCGACGCGCTTTATCCCTATGTGATGACGGCCCTGGTGGTGTTCCTGATCTTTTTCGTCGCGATGTCGCTCTGGCTTTTCTCGCGCGGCAACGAAACGGCGAAGTCGATCAGGAAGGTGCTCGACGGGATCTGAAACCGGTCCTCGAAGAAAGATGGGCGCCCGCAGGCGCCCATCGCGAATATCGGTGTTATCGAGCGTCGGGCTGCCGATGTCACTCGGCGGCGACGATCTTGCCGTCTTCCCACTTGAACAGCGAGAAGCTCTGCGAGGTGAGGTCGCCCGTCTTGCCATAGGTGAGCTTGCCGATGGCGGTGGCGATCGGCTCGCCGGACTTGATGGCGGCGGCGACCGCTTCCGTATCCTCGGCGCTCTTTGCCTTTTCGATGCCGGCCTTGATGACTTCGACGGCGGCATAGGCGTTCAGCGTGAAGGCTTCGGCGGGGATCTTGCGGGCGGCGAGCGCTTCGGCGGCAGCCTTGGAGTCCGGGCTCTTGGTCGCGTCGGAAGCGTTTGTGAAGATCGTGCCGGCCGCGGCCTTGGTGCCGATGTTCCAGTATTCGCTGTTCGACAGGCCGTCGCCGCCGATGATCGTCGCCTTGACGCCGAGATCGGCGAGCTGGCGGGCGAGCAGGCCGCCTTCCGGATGGTAGCCGCCGAAATAGATGACTTCGACATTCTGCGACTTCAGGCGGGTGGTGAGCGCGCTGAAATCCTTGTCGCCCGGGGTGACGGCGTCGTCGAGCACTTCCTTGACGCCGCCGGCATTCAGCGCGGCCTTGAAGGCGTCGGCGAGGCCTTTACCATAGGCGCCCTTGTCGTTGATGATCGCGACCTTCTTGTCCTTGAGGGTCTTCAGGACGTAGTTGGCGGCGACCACGGCCTGCTGGTCGTCGCGGCCGCAGGTGCGGAACACGTTGGTGAGGCCGCGGGTGGTGAGGGCAGGGGTGGTCGCGGTGGGGGTGACCATCAGCACGCCGTTTTCAGCCAGAGCATCGGAGGCCGGCATGGCGACGCCCGAGGTGACCGGGCCGACCACGAAGCGGATGCCTTCGCCGACCAGCTGGTTGGCGGCGGAAACGCCCTGCTTGGGCTCGGCTGCGTCGTCGGCCGCCTTCAGGACGACCTTCTCGCCCAGAATGCCGCCCTTCTTGTTGATTTCGGCAATGGCGGTCTCGGCGCCGTTCTTGACCTGGTCACCATAGGCGGCGACGGGGCCGGTGAGCGGCGCGATCAGGCCGATGACGATATCGGCATGGGCAAGCGATGCGAAGGTCAGGGAAACGAGCGCAGTTGCGCCCAAAAGCGTCTTGAGGTTCATTTTGGTCTCCTTGGGTGGGGGCTTCAACCCCGCGGTGAACGCCGCATCTCGTCTTCCGTCTTCGATGTCGCGCCTGGCGCGGTCGTGCCAAGGACGGGAGGCGATGTGGTCGATACCGTGCCGAGCCATTTTTGGCTTTCGGCTGCCGGCAGCCAATTCTGTATGAATTGCCGCGGGATTCCGCAAGAAGATAACAAGACCGGGCTCAGTTTTGTGATTTTTACGAAAAACTGCCCGGAAAATGCAGGAGTTCGCCCCGGATTCGCGAATCCGGCCGGGGCAGTCGGCAGGCCGCGAAATCTTACGCCTTCTGCTCCAGAGCGCCGAGGAAGGCCTGCACCTGCCGGTTGAAGGCCTGGAATTCCTTAGGGGTCATGCCGGACCGCTCCATCAGGGTGTCACCGAGGCATTTGCTGCGCGCGATCAGGGCGTGGCCCGCGTCGGTCAGCCAGACATGCACCTGGCGTTCGTCCGTCTTGCTGCGCTGGCGCTCAAGAAGGCCCGCCTGTTCGAGCCGCTTTACCGGCGGGGTGATGGTGCTCGATTCCAGCGCCAGCCGGTCGGCGATCGTGCCGACCGTCGAGCCGTCCTGTTCGCCGAGCACGCTCAGCACCAGATATTGCGGATAGGTGATGCCCATCTCGTCGAGCATCGGCTTGTAGGCGCGGTTGATGGCGATATTGGCCGTGTAGAGCGAAAAGCACAGCTGATCGTCAAGCGGCGGAAGGGGGGAGGCGGACATGCTGGCTCCGGGGCTGTTCCAGGTTCGTGGGGATGTAGATAGCATAAATTTGTTATCGCGATAAATATTTTTGTAGACGGCATTAGGGAATGTCGTTATGCATATGTTTATCGCGATAACAAATATCGAGGTATGAAAAGCGCGATAACCCGAAAAGTGTGGTTCAACGGAACGACACGCAACGGTACTATGAATGCCTGGCACGGCCCCCGCCTGTTTTGGCCGCGCTCGACATTCATGTCTCAGTCATTCGAAAATCGGTTTCAAAAGGACAAGAGGACTATGACCAGCAATTTCATCACCACCAGGGACGGCACGCAGATCTTCTACAAGGACTGGGGTTCGAAGGATGCCCAGCCGGTCGTCTTCCATCACGGCTGGCCGCTTTCGGCCGACGACTGGGACGCCCAGATGCTGTTTTTCCTGCATCAGGGTTTTCGCGTCATCGCCCATGACCGCCGCGGTCACGGCCGCTCCAGCCAGACCGAGACCGGCAACGAAATGAACACCTATGCCTCCGATGTCGCGGAGCTTGCCGCCCATCTCGACCTGAAGAATGCCATCCATGTCGGCCATTCGACCGGCGGCGGCGAAGTCGCCCGCTACGTCGCGCAATATGGCGGTGGCGGCCGAGTGGCGAAGGCGGTGCTGATGGGCGCCGTGCCGCCGATCATGGTCAAGTCGGAGAAGAACCCCGGTGGCCTGCCGATCGAAGTCTTCGACGGTTTTCGTGCATCTCTCGCCGCCAACCGCGCGCAATTCTTCCGCGACGTGCCGGCCGGCCCGTTCTATGGCTTCAACCGTCCGGGCGCCGAGGTTTCCGAAGGCGTGATCCAGAACTGGTGGCGGCAGGGCATGATGGGCGGCACCAAGGCCCATTACGATTGCATCAAGGCCTTTTCCGAAACCGATTTCACCGAGGACCTGAAGGCGATCGACGTGCCGGTTCTCGTTTTGCATGGCGACGACGACCAGATCGTGCCGATCGCCGACTCGGCGCTGCTTGCCGTGAAGCTTTTGAAGAACGGCACGCTGAAGGTCTATGAAGGCCTGCCGCACGGAATGGCAACGACCCATGCGGACGTGATCAACGCCGACCTGCTGGCCTTCTTCAAGGGCTGAGGCCGCCCTATACGCAGATCCCGACGTGAATGGCAGCACCGCCTCGTGGCCGATGGGGCGGTGCTGCTGTATTTCTTACTCGCTCTTCCTGCCGGGTGCCGGATCAGGAAGAACTGCCGATCCTGACATTGCCGCCGCAGAGCACGGTTGCGACGGTGCGTCCGGCGAGGAGCGCCCCGTGGGCGAGCAGGCCGGCGACGCCGGCGGCTCCCGCTTCCTCGACCACGAGGCCGTAATGGATGCGGCAGAATTCCCGGGCGGCGCCGATTTGCGCCTCGTCCACCTCCCAGACGTCGTCGACGGTGTCCCTCATGCAGTCCAGGGCGTAGGGAACGCATTCGCGGACGGCGATGCCGTCGGCAGCGGTGGCGGCGGTTTCCGTCGAAACGAGCCTGCCGCTTTCCCAGGACTGTTTCATCGCCGGCGCTTTGGCGGCGACCACGCCGATGACCCTGCAGCCCGGGGCATTCGCCCTGATCCAGGTGCCTATGCCGGTGAGCAGGGCGCCGTTGCCGAGCGGCACGACGACGGCATCGAGGGCAATGCCGTCGCGGGCAAGCCGTTCGGTGATCTCGAGCGCAATGGTGCCGGCGCCCTCGGCGATTTCCCGATGGGCTCCGTCTTCCACGAAGGCATAACCTCGATCCTCCGCATAGGCCCTGGCGGCGGACTTGGCCGCATCGAAATCCTCGCCGTGCAGGATGACCTCGGCGCCGAGCCGGCGCATGGCGTCGATCTTGGCCGGATTGGCGGTCTTGGCCGAAAAGATGACCACCTTGCGGCCCGCGCTGCGGCCGGCATAGGCCAGCCCCTGGCCGAAATTGCCGGCGGAGGCGGACACGACGGGCATGTTTCCGGCCGGCTGATTGCGCAGCCACCAATCGGTGCCGCGGCCCTTGAAGGAGCGGATCGGGTTCAGTGTCTCTACCTTGGCAAAGAGGTTGAGGCCGAGGGCCAGATCGGCCGTCTGCTGCCCGATCAGCGGGCTGTTGGTGAAACAGGCATCGATGCGGGCGGCAGCGGCCCGGATGCCCTCGGCGGAAGGATGTGGCTGGTTCTTGGTCATGGCGGTAAGATGCCAGGGAAACACGGTGAAATTCCCTGGATTTTCGGAGATCACGGGTTTATTTCCTGAATGTTGGAGCAAATCGGGAATTTCTTTCATGCCTCTCACCGCAGCCGACCGCGAAATCCTCAAGCTCATGCAGCAGGATGCGACGATCACGCTCAACGAGCTCGCCCATCGGACGGGCCTTTCGCCCTCTTCGGCGCAACGGCGGCTGCAGAAGCTGAGGGACGACAAGGTGATCCTGCGCGATGTCTCCATCGTCGATCCGAAGAAGGTCGGTGCAAGCGTCTCGATGCTGGTGGAGGTGGAACTGGAGCGCGACCGCCCGGAGCTTCTTCCGCCGTTCCTGCGCTGGGTCACGGAGACGCCCGAAGTGCAGGAGGCGTGGGGTACATCCGGCCGCGGCGACTATACGCTCGTGATCATGGCACAGTCCGTGGAACATTTCGACACGCTTGCGGACAGGATGATGGAGCGCAATGCCAACATCCGCAAATTTACCACCAGCGTCGTCCTGAAGACGCTGAAACGGACGCTGGCGGTCACGGTCGAATGAAGAGGTACGGGGCCGCATCGAATGAAAGAGGGCCGTCGAGGCCGTCTTTTTCGCATGTGGGCACGGGGCAATAATCTCGGATAGTAGACCGTATCCTGGCTTGAAACCACGCGTCACGACCCTAGGTTGGGACGGTCTTCGGCTGCCGGCATGCCTGCCGCCGACCGTGGGATGGGGTGGTCCATGCGTTTCTTTCTTGTCTGCGGGTTCTGGATACTGTCTGCGGCAGCCGCGGCACATGCGGCCCAGCCGTCTGCTGCCGAGGAACTGCCATTCGAGGCACAGGTCCAACCGTGCTGGTCCCCGCCTGCGGGCGCCGACACGCCTGTCACCGTCGCCTTCACGCTCAAGCCTGACGGCAGCCTGGATCAGAAGCCGGTGATCAAGAAAAAAGGCGATGGTGCGCTGAACGAGGCTTTCGCCCAGTCGGCCCTGCGCGCCGTCCTGCGGTGCAGTCCGTACAAGGTTACCGACAAGCTGGAATTCGAGACAACCTTTATTCCCGATCCAACCAAGGCGCGGCCGGGTGCTGCGGCGCGCCAGAAGGACCCGGCAGCCGATGTGCAGGATGGTGATCCGCGCACCCGCATCGTCGATTTCGGCACGGTGAAGATCAGCTTCAAGGTGCCGGAAGGGCTCTGTGCCATAGATCCGAAACGGGGCGGCTATCATGAAAGGCTTTGGAAGGCGCTGGCGCCACCGCTGCAGAGGAAAGCGGAATTGAAGTCCCTGGATGTCGATTGCGCATCGCTCAAGGCATCCGAGGCCGGCGGCGACAAGCGCCCGAAATACGCTTTCACGATGATGCGCTATTACGGAGGCGGCCAGCCCGTTCCGGCGGACCTCCCGACTTTTCTGGACGAACTGGAGAAAGACACGCCGCCCCTGACGCCACGGTTCTGGGAAGATCCTCCCGTCGCGGGATCACCTTTCCTCGGACGGGACGACCGCGCAGTCTACGCAGCGCAGCGCTTACTGGAGGATGGAAAGGTCGTGCTGTCGGGCGTCAGCGCCTTCACGCTGGTGGAGAGGATGCCGATATTGATGAACCATTATGCGGTCGAAGGCCCGGATCTTGCGGCAGAACGCCAATCGGGCATGGCCGGAATCGTCGCGGGCATGCAGGTCATCAGCGGCGATTGAAGCCACGGCCGGGTCCGGGCTTAAAGCTCAACCCTTTGGGAGCAAAGGCGCGAGGAAGGGAAAGGCGGACACCCGCCTTTTCCCGTGTCGCGATGACGGCTCAGATATTGCCCGTCAGGATCTCGCGCAATTTCCCGAAGATCTCGTCGATATGGTGTTTTTCGACGATCAGCGGCGGCGACATGGCGATGGTGTCGCCGGTGGTGCGGATCAGCAGGCCGTTTTCATAGGCCTTCAGGAAGGCCGTGAAGGCGCGCTTCGTCGGTTCGCCGGCGATCGGGTCGAGTTCGATCGCGCCGATCAGGCCGAGATTTCTGATGTCGATGACGTTGGGCAGGTCCCTCAGCGAATGCAGGCCCGCTTCCCAATAGGGGGCGATGTCGCGGGCGCGGTCGAACAGGCCTTCTTCCTTGTAGGTTTCAAGCGTCGCCAGGCCGGCAGCGGATGCGATCGGGTTGCCGGAATAGGTATAGCCGTGCATGAACTCGATCATGTGCTCCGGGCCGGTCATGAAGGCATCATGGATCTCGGAGGTGACGAATACGGCGCCCATCGGGATCACGCCGTTGGTCAAGCCCTTGGCGGTGGTGATGATATCCGGCTTGACGTCGAAATACTGGGCCGCGAACGGGGCGCCCAAGCGGCCGAAACCGGTGATGACTTCGTCGAAGATCAACAGGATGCCGTGCTTGGTGCAGATCTCGCGCAATTTCTGGAGATAGCCCTTCGGCGGGATCAGCACGCCGGTCGAACCGGCAACGGGTTCGACGATGACGGCGGCGACGGTCGAGGCGTCGTGCAGCGTGACGATGCGTTCCAGCTCCGTGGCAAGATCGCCGCCATGCTCCGGCTCACCCTTGGTGAAGGCGTTCTTGCCCGGCAGGTGGGTGTGGGGCAGGTGGTCCACGCCGGTCAGAAGCGTGCCGAACATCTTTCGGTTGGAGACGATGCCGCCGACCGAGATGCCGCCGAAATTGACGCCGTGATAACCGCGCTCGCGGCCGATCAGGCGGAAGCGCGAGCCGTTGCCCTTCACGCGGTGATAGGCGAGCGCCACCTTCAATGCCGTCTCGACCGATTCCGATCCGGAATTGGTGTAGAGGACATGGTTCATGCCCTCAGGCGCGATATCGACGAGGCGGTTGGCAAGTTCGAAGGCCTTGGGGTGGCCGAGCTGGAAGGCGGGCGCATAATCCAGTTCGCCTGCCTGTTCGCGGATCGCCTCGGTGATCTTCGGACGGCAGTGGCCGGCATTGACACACCAGAGGCCGGCGGTGGCATCGAGCACCTGGCGGCCGTCATGGGTCGTGTAGTGCATATCCTTGGCACTGACGAAAAGGCGGGGTTCCTGCTTGAACTGGCGGTTTGCCGTGAACGGCATCCAGAACGCCCGCAGGTCGTTGGGCGTGGTATTCAGGCGATTGGACATGACATTCTCCATGGCCATTCGGTTTCTTCGGGTGGCCATTTCCCGGTCGGCGTCATTGCACCAAGTTTTGACTACATGGTCAAATTATCAGCGGGATCAGGGGCGTCAACCGCCTTCGAGGCGAGGGTAGGCCCGAATTCCTGCATCCCGGCGAAATGGCTAAGGGCAAGTCTTTTCCAATCGAGGATGCGGCGGGGCGGGGTGGGCCGGCCGCGCGGATTTCCGGCCAAGGGCTCAAGGATTACAACGGGTTTCGGCCACGGCTGAAATTTAACCGCGCGTCTCTGGTCTTTTGGCGAAAGCGACCAATATCGCCTAAAAACTTCAATTCCGAGACCGTCATTGGCCGACCCCGATCCAAGCGAAGACATGCCAAACGAAGACATGGATGTCGAGCGGCTGGAAGCGCTCGATGCGTACAATATCATGGACACCGAGCCGGAGCCGGAGTTCGACGATATCGTGCTTGTCGCTTCCACCCTCTGCGATACGCCCGTGGCGCTCATCAGCCTGATCGAGAAGGACCGACAGTGGTTCAAGGCACGCGTCGGTTTCGAGGCGAGCGAGATGCCGATCGAGCAGTCGATCTGCTCCCACGCGCTCGGCAGTTCCGACGTGCTCGTGATCCCGGACCTGCGGCTTGATCAGCGCACGCGCACCAATACGCTTACGACCAGCGAGCGGCGGATCCGCTTTTATGCCGGCGCACCGCTTATGACGCCGGACGAGGTGGTCATCGGCACCCTTTGCGTCATGGATGTCGAGCCGCGGCCGCAGGGGCTGGGGGAGGGGCAGACGGCGGCGCTTCAGGCGCTTGCCCGGCAGGTCGTGACGCTTCTGGAAATGCGGCGGATCTCGCAGCGCAAGGACGACCTGTTCCGGCGCCAGAAGTCGATCAGCGCCAATATCCGTTCCAGCGTCAATGCGAATCTCGCGGCTCAGGAGGCGGGACGGGTCGGCACGTTTGAAATCGACATCGCGAGCTCGATGATCAGGGTGTCGCGGGAGTTCTGCCGGATCTTCCACGTGCCAGTCGCGGAGGCCTATCCGGCACGGACCTTCGAGGCGATGGTGCTGCCGCAGGACAAGGAATTGCAGTCCAGCGACGCGACCAGACGGGAGGGGAGCGCACCTCTCGACGTCGAGTACCGCATTCGCGTGCCGGGATACGGGGTGCGCTGGATCGCCCGCAATGCCAGCTTCCGCCATGACGAGGCGGGCCGCCCGGTCAAGATGATCGGCACGGTCCGCGACGTGACCGCTGCCAAGCGGGAGGCAGCGCGCGTGCAGGCCCTGCTCGATCTCGGTGACCGCCTGCAGGACCTCAGCGACGTGGAATCGATGGCGGTCGCCGCCGGAGACCTGATGGCCAAGGCTCTCGACGCGACGCGCGCCGGTTTCGGTATCGTCAACGCGGCGGACGAGACCGTGGTCGTGCCGCCGGAATGGTGCGCGCCCGGCGTGAAGAGCCTTGCCGGACTGCACCGTTTCCGCGACTACGGTTCCTTCATCGACGACCTGAAGCGCGGTGAAGCGGTTGTCGTCGCCGATGTCGCCACGGACCCGCGAACCCGCAGCCACGCCGAGGCGCTTCTGACGCTCGGCATCCGCGTGCTCGTCAACGTGCCGATCTTCGAGCTCGGGCGTTTCGGGCTTATCGCCTTCATCCATCACGATCAGCCCTACCCATGGGTCGAGGAGGAGATTTCCTTCGTCCGCAGCTTCGGCAACCGCATCCAGATCGCCATGTCGCGGGTGCAGGCCGAACAGGAGCAGCAGATGCTCAACAGGGAGATGAGCCACCGGCTGAAGAATACGTTGTCGATGGTGCAGGCGATCGCCACCCAGACGCTGCGGCCGGTTGCCGAACGGGACCTTGTGGAAGCGTTCGAAAAACGGCTGCATGCGCTCAGCACCGCCCACGACATCCTGTTCGAGCAGAACTGGACCAGCGCCTCTGTCTATGCGGTCGTCGACCGGACGATGAACGGGCTCGGAGTCCGCGACCGGATCGATGCCCAGGGGCCGAATGTGCGGTTCGGTCCGAAGGGTTCGCTGTCGCTGTCGCTCTTGATCCATGAGCTGACCACCAACGCGATGAAATACGGGGCGCTTTCCAACGACAGCGGGCGGGTGGCGATCGACTGGCGCATCGAAGGAACGGGGCAGGACGCGATCTTCCGCCTTTCCTGGCGGGAGACCGGCGGGCCGGCCCCGCGCGAGCCGCAACGCAGAGGTTTCGGCTCAAAGCTCATTCGGATGGGATTGATCGGAACCGGGGGTGTCCTCGTGAGTTATGATCCCCCGGGGTTCAGCGCTGAGATGACGGCTGTGCTCCTTCAGTTGGCACAGGCAGATTGACGGGATGGGACAGTCCACACCGCTAAACAACAGGGCAGTCCTCGTCGTCGAGGATGAACCCCTCTTGCGCATGATGGCAATCGATCTGGTGGAGGACGCGGGATTCGACGCGGTCGAAGCCGCCGATGCCGACGAGGCGGTGAGGATTCTCGAGACACGCAAGGACATCCGGATCGTGTTTACCGATATCGACATGCCCGGCAGCATGGACGGAATGAAGCTGGCGGCTGCCGTGCGCGACCGCTGGCCACCGATCGACATCATCATCGTTTCGGGACATGTCAGTCTGAGCGAAGCGGATCTGCCGGATCGCAGCGTGTTCTTTTCCAAACCCTACGACTGGCAGAAGGTGGTCGCCACATTGCATCGGATGGCCGCGCATTAGGCCGCGGTTACCTCGATCCTGCGCCTGCAGGCTCCCTATCCGGTCAGCAGGCCCGGCATGGAAATGCCCCAGCCCCGACCATCATGTCGGGGGCTGGGGCAGGGCAGCGTGACCTCATGTCAGCGCTGTCATTCTCACGCGGCTGCTGATTTCTTCTGCACCGGAGCACAGTAAATTTCTTCCAGCGTCTCGAGGACCTTCAAGACCGACTCGGACGAGCTGGAGTAATAAATGGTCTGCGCATCGCGGCGGGTTTTCACCAGCTTCTGCGCCCGCAGCTTGGAAAGGTGTTGCGACAGCGCAGACTGGCTGAGGCCCACTTGCGAAGCGAGCGCGCCAACGGCGACTTCGCCTTTGACCAAGCAACACAGGATCAGCAACCGTTTCGGGTTTGCCATGGCAGACAGCAGGCCTGCGGCTGCGTTGGAATGCTCAGATAGTGCCATCGTATCCATACGTTTTAAATTCCCCTCGTATTCCAAGCGGCCCCCCGCTTCAAAAATCGCCCATCGTGATATGGGAGAAAATTAACAAGGAGCAAAAGGGATTGTACATCCCTAAATTTCAGGTAACCGATTATAGTATTTTAGCGATCCCAAAAACATAATCAAGAACGGCTTCCGGGTTCTTTGCCAGAGTTTCAAATTCGTGCCTGAGTTGAACATCACCTGCGATAAGGTCGATTCCCGCCCGGTCGACGCCACCGAAGCGCCAGGTTTTCCCGTTTTCCGTGCCGAGATGGGCAGCGAAAATCTGGGCTCGGTCTGTCATATTTTTTAAATCTTCCTGAAGGCGCAGCCAGTCCGAAGTGATTCCCGGCTCGGGAATCACCAGGTCCGATCCGGTCAGCACGTATGCGCGGCCGAATCCCCCGTTCAGCGACGCGGCCTGCGGAGTGATTCGGAAGAAGCGGAAATCGCCGAAATCCGCATACAATGCGGCCTTCGGGTGCCGGTCGAGGAAACGCTGGCGTATGCGCGCATGCTCGGGCGTATCGCGGGCGACAGCCTCGGCGAGGCATTGAACGGTGATCCGCGGATGGGCAAGCGGATCGCCCTTGCCGGGTTCGCCGGCAAGAAGCGAGCAGCGCGGATCGGCGATCAGCGCTTTCGTATGGCCGGAGAGGCCGGATACGAGGATGACCGGCACGCCGTCGACATCGGTACCGGTGAGCGCCCGGCTGGCGGAGGGGAAACCGGTCTCCGGATCGAGGACAGCAAGCGCCATGTAGCGCGCGCCTCGGACCAGCGTGCGGGCAAGCCGGCGGGCTTCGTCATCCGTGTCGCGCAGCACCTGCGGCTTGTCGGTTTTTTCTTCGTCCGCCAACGCGTTGTTTTCCCCATCCGTCTGCCGGCAAAAGACCGGCCTGCCGCCGGCATAGCATCCGGCGGCGGCAAACGAAAGGTGATTTGAGCGCTCAGCTTATCAGGCGTCGCGCAGCCGGTGGCGGGTGAGGCCCGCAATCACGTCGTCGGATGAAATGGTGCCGACGATCGTGCCGTTGTCGACCACGCCGATGGCACCTGGCTGCCGCGACAGCGCATCGAGGATGTCGATGAGCGGCGTCGTCGCCAGCGCGGTCCCGGAGACCGCCGTGGAGCCTGCCGCGGGGCTCACTCCCGTCCGCATCACGTCGCCGGCGGTCAGCATGCTGATCGGGTTGAGGTGCTGCACGAAATCGGCGACATACTGGTCGGCCGGATCGCGGACGATCTCCTGCGGCGTGCCGCACTGGATGATGCGCCCGCCCTCCATGATGGCGATGCGGTTGCCGATCCTGAAGGCTTCGTCGAGGTCGTGGCTGACGAAGAGGATGGTCTTCTTCAGCCGCCGCTGGAATTCGAGAAGCTCGTCCTGCAGGCGGGTGCGGATCAGCGGGTCGAGTGCGGAGAAGGGCTCGTCCATCAGGAGGATCGGCGCCCCGGTCGCAAAGGCGCGGGCAAGGCCGACGCGCTGCTGCATGCCGCCCGACAGTTCGCCGACCTTGCGGCCGGCCCATTTCGTCAGGTTGACCAGTTCGAGCTGCTCGCCGACCCGCTTGCTGCGCTCGGCATCGGCAACGCCCGCAAGCTCCAGGCCGAAGCCGACATTTTCCGAGACCGTGCGCCAAGGGAGAAGGCCGAACTGCTGGAAGACCATCGAGACCGTGTGCATGCGCAGGTCACGCAGCACTTTGGGGTTCGACTTGTATGGATCGACCGGGCCCGAGGGAGTGGCGACGCTGACATTGCCGCGCACGACGGGGGCCAGCCCGTTGACAGCGCGCAGCAGGGTCGATTTGCCCGAGCCCGACAGGCCCATCAGCACCAGGATCTCGCCCTCGCGGATGGTGAGCGAGGCATTGGCGACGCCCATGACGATGCCGGTCGCGGCACTGATCTCGTCGCGGGTCTTGCCCTGATCCACCATGGCCAGCGCCCGTTCCGGCTTATCGCCGAAGACGATGTCGACCTTGTCGAAAACAACACAATCCGTCATTGGCCGTCTCCCGTCGATGTGCGGAACATGCGGTCGAGAATGATCGCCAGGATGACGATGCACAGGCCCGAATCGAAGCCGCGGGCGACGTTGACCGTGTTCAGCGCGCGCAGCACCGGCACGCCGAGGCCGTTGGCGCCGACGAGCGCAGCGATGACGACCATCGACAGCGACAGCATGATCGTCTGGGTGAGGCCGGCCATGATCTGCGGCATGGCATAGGGCAGTTCCACCTTGCGCAGGATCTGCGACGGGGTGGCGCCAAAGGCGACGGCCGCCTCCCGAAGCGAGCTCGGGGTCGAGACGATGCCGAGGCGGGTCAGGCGAATCGGCGCCGGGATCGCGAAGATCACGGTGGCGATCAGGCCCGGAACCATGCCGAGGCCGAAGAGGATCAGCGCCGGGATGAGGTAGACGAAGCTCGGCAGCGTCTGCATCAGGTCGAGGACCGGCCGCATGGCTTCGTAGAACCATTGGCGGCGGGCAGCGGCGATGCCGAGCGGCACGCCGACCACCATGCTGACGGCCGTCGAGGCGAGCACCAGCGCCAGCGTTTCCGCAGTCTCCTTCCAGTAGCCCTGGTTGAAGATCAGGAGCAGGCCGAAGAAGGTGAAGGCCGCGAGCACGATGGAACGGCGCAGCCAGAAGGAAAGCCCCGTCATGGCGGCCATGACGACCAGCGGATGCGGCGTCGCTAGACACCACAAAAGACCGTTGATCACGGCCAGGAGAACGGAGGAAAGCCAGTCGAAGAACCAGTCGGCATTCGCCGTCAACCAGTCAACGACCGCCTTCGCCCAGGAACCGATAGGTATGCGATGATCTGCGATCCAATCCACGAGAAAACTGCCGTCCATAGGGAGAGAAAGGGCGGGCTCCGGGGCAGGCGGTGCGCCGCCCCGGACACATTTTCGGGACTGTTAGAGGCCGAGCGCCTTCTTGACGGCCGGAAGGCCGTCCTTGCCGTCATAGGTGGTGACGCCGGCGACCCAGGGCTCGATGACCTTCGGATTGGCCTTCAGCCAGGCCTTGGCCGCGGCGTTGGGATCCTCGCTGTCGTTGAGGATCTTGCCCATGATGGTGTTTTCCATATCGAGCGTGAACTTCACGTTCTTGAGGAGCTTGCCGAGATTCGGGCACTGGGCGACAAAACCGCCGCGAGCCACGGTATAAACCGTCGCGCCGCCGTAGTTCGGGCCGAAAACGGTATCGTCGCCGCCGGCGAGATAGGTGATCTCATGGGCAACGTTCATCGGATGCGGCGCCCAGGCGAGGAAGACGATCGGCTTGCTGTCCTTGTCGGCGCGGGTGACCTGGGTCAGCATGCCCTGCTCGGAGGATTCGACGACCTGGAAGCCCTTGAGGTTGAAGGTGTTGGCATCGATCAGCGATACGATCATGCCGTTGCCTTCATTGCCCGGCTCGATGCCGTAGATCTTGCCGTCCAGTTCCTTCTTGTGGGTGGCGATATCCTTGAAGTCCTTGATGCCGAGCTTGGCGCCCGCTGCATTGGTGCCGAGCGTGTACTTGGCGCCTTCGAGGTTGACGGCGATGCTCTCGATCGACTTGTCGTCGATATAGGGCTGCAGCGCATCTTTCTGCGCCGGCATCCAGTTGCCGAGGAAGAGGTCGATATCCTTGTTCTTCATGGAAGAATAGGTCACCGGAACGCCGAGCGTCTTGACGTCCGCCTTGTAGCCGAGGGCCTCGAGGACCTGGATGAAGGATGCGTTGGTCGAGGCCAGGTCCGTCCAGCCCACGTCCGAGATGCGGACGGTCTTGCAGGCTTCGGGCTCGGCGGCGGCTGCAGTGCCGACGATCGTAAGGATCGATGCGGCAGCGACGAGCGTGGTCTTCAGTGAGGTAGTCATGCGCATGGGCTGCTCCCGTTTTTTTGGTTCCCGCCATTATCAATATATGCTGCGACGAGGCAAGCGCGCGCATTCGCGGCGGAGAATGGGGTGCATTTGCGACATTTGTGACTTTCTCGCCCGGCGTCGCCCGATCTGCAGTTTCCTGTGGTTTTCGGCGAAGCCCGCTTTTCTTGAATCCCGATCGCGATCAGAAGGCAGATATGGCCAAGCTCTATTTCCACTACGCCACCATGAACGCCGGCAAGTCGACCATGCTTCTGCAGGCGTCCTATAACTACCGCGAACGCGGGATGCGCACGGCGATCTTCACCGCGTCGCTGGACGACCGCGCCGGCCACGGCCGCGTTGCCTCGCGGATCGGGCTTTCTTCGGATGCCATTCCCTTCGGGCCCTCGGACGATCTCTTCTCGAACATCGAGGCGATGCATGCGGAGGAGCCGATCGCCTGCGTGTTCGTGGACGAGGCACAGTTCCTGTCGCCCGAACAGGTCTGGCAGCTTGCGCGGATCTCCGACCGGGTCGGCATCCCGGTGATGACCTATGGCCTCAGGACCGATTTCCAGGGCAAGCTGTTTCCCGGCTCGCTGGAACTGCTGGCGGTCGCCGACGAGTTGAGGGAGGTGCGCACCATCTGCCATTGCGGGCGCAAGGCGACCATGGTGGTGCGGCTGAGCGAGAATGGCGAACTGGTGCGCGAAGGCGCGCAGGTCGAAGTCGGCGGCAACGAGAAATACGTCTCGCTCTGCCGGCGGCACTGGGAAGACCAGATGCGCTGCGATTGATGTCGCGAGTTAAACTTCCCGTTTACCGTGTGAGGTGGAAAGCCGCGGCAACGAGCCAAAATTGACGCTGGTCAAAGTTCGGGGCCGGCAACATATTTAAGTTGCAGCTCAGAAACGCCCCGGCATAACGGGGCCGTGGTTCCCAGCAGGAGTTTCCTCGCATGCGCAAGACCGCCAAGACCTTCACGCTCGCCACCAGCCTCGCCTTGTTTGCCCTGCCGGCGCTCAGCGCCGAGATCGAGGTCAAGATGCTCAACAAGGGCAGCGACGGGGAGGCGATGGTGTTCGAGCCGGCGGCCGTCAAGGTGCAGCCGGGCGATACGATCAAGTTCGTGCCGGTCGACAAGGGGCATGACGTGGTATCGATGCCGGGCCTCGTGCCGGACGGGGTTGCCGAAATCAAGGGCAAGATCAGCCAGGAAGTGTCTTTCACTGCCGACAAGCCGGGCGCCTACGTCTTCAAATGCACGCCTCATTTCGGCATGGGCATGGTCGCGGTGATCCTCGTCGGCGATGCGCCCGCCAATCTCGATGCGGTCAAGAGCGCAAAGATGCCGAAAAAGGCGAAGGATCGCCTCGATGCGGAGATCGCCAAGCTGGGGCTTTGAGCTTCCGGACCGAGCGCCCCCCCCGCTGCGGGAGCCTTCGGCTCGAACGGGACGTCAAGCCGAGGGTTCTTTGCAGAAAACGGATCCGGATGAGGTCTTCGGGACTCAGGCGGGAAAGCCGTTGAACTTGCGCAGGATGCCGTCAACCAGCCTTTCCGGCATGAAACGGCGCAGCGAACGCACCTGGCGCGACTGTTTGCCTGCGGAATAGCGCAGCTTCGGCTTCTTTGCCGTTGCAGCTTTGACCACCATGTCGGCAACCACCTGCGGAGCGTCGCCTGCCTCGACCCACTGGCGCATCAGGTTTTCGCTGCGCATCCGTTCGGAGGCGTAGGCTGCCAGCGGCTGGTCGGCGCGCGTCAGATTTTCTTCGAAAGAGGTGCGCGTGACGCCGGGCTCGACGAGCACGACGCGGATGCCGAGGGCCCGAACCTCATGATCGAGCGATTCCGAATAACCTTCGACGGCGTGTTTGGTCGAGGCGTAGAAGGCATTGAACGGAGAAGGTATCAGGCCCAGGATCGAGCTCATGTTGATGATCCGGCCGCTCTTCTGGGCGCGCATGACGGGCAGTGTCGCATTGACGACGCGCGCCACTCCGAAGACGTTTACATCGAACAGTCGCTGCGCCTGAGCGATCGAGGATTCTTCGGCGCCGCCGAGCAGGCCGATGCCGGCATTGTTGACCACGAGATCCAGTCGGCCAGCCCGCTTTACAATGTCCGCGACCATTGCCTGCACCGCAGTCTCGTCCGTCACGTCGCAGACCAGCATGGTGACGCCTGCGGGGTTGGCGACGGGCTTGCGGCTGGTGCCGAACACCCGGTATCCGGCCTTTGCCAGGGATTGCGCCGTAACCAGGCCGATGCCTGACGATGCACCGGTGACCAGCGCAACGCCTCTGTTTCTTTCGCTCATGTGTGTCTCTCTCTCTTTTGGGTATGGATCATCGTCTGAAAATCAGATACTATCATTTTAGTAGTAAGTCACTATCAAATCGATATCAACGCTTAGAAAAAATCACTTCATGAACACATCGAATGAATCACTCCCCCAATGCCCCGTTGCTCGTGGCCTCACCTTCGTGGGCGACACCTGGAGCATCTTGATCCTCCGCGATGCCCATGAGGGCCTCACCCGTTTCGACCAGTTCCGAAAAAGCCTCGGGATCGCGCCGACCATTCTGACGCGGCGGCTGGCGAGTCTCACAAAGGACGGATTGCTGGAAAAACACCTCTACTCGGAGCGGCCGCCCCGGGAGGAATATGTGCTGACGGAGGCAGGCCGGGATTTCCTGCCGGTGCTCATCATGATCGGCGCCTGGGCACAGCGAAACTGCGACGGCAATCTGGCCCGGTATATCGACGTCGAAACGGGTCGCGAGATCGAGCCGATCGGCATAGATGCCGTGACGGGAGCGAAGCTCGGAAGCCGCCCCATGCGCATGGGGCTCGTCCAGAAAGGGGATGACACCTGATTTTTCCCGGCAATCCAGCCGGGGTGGCGTGGCATAATTTCGCGACCGCGTTATCTTCGTCTTCGACGGCGGGAGAAGGCGCGTGGCGGCAAACCAGAATTTTGACAGCGAGATCGAGCGGATCGGCGGCCTGTTGACCGGAATGCGCGAGGCGCTCGGCGAGGTCGGCGCCCTGCTTGCCGAGACTGCGAGGGGTTTCAACCTGCCGGATGAGGAGAGGCTCGCAGCGCAGGCCGATCGGCTGACGGCAGCCATGCCGGAGCGTCAGGCGATCGAGGCGGCGATGGCGCGGCTGGTCGCGAATTTATCGGACGAGATCGGCATCTGTGCCCGACAATTCGACGATCGCGAGGTGCCGACACGGTTCGAAACATTGATCGGTTATGTTTCCGGGGCCGCCAGGCATCGCCGCCAGCAGGCCCGTTGGCGCAGCCCCGCGCCGCTCGATCGGCTGGGCGAACTTCTGCGGCGGGCCGATCTGCTGGCCGGACTGATCCGGCGGGAGCGGGATTTCCTGATCGGGCAGCGGCGGGAAAGCGAGGGCGATCTTATCACGTTCGTCGATCACCGGCCGGAGATGGCCGAAAAGCTGCGCGGCGGGGATGGCGCGGCGATGACGGGCATGGAGGTGATCGGCCGCACGGAACCAGCGATCAAGGTCTTCCAGGATTTTGTCACCGGGCTCAACGCGAAGGCAGGCAGCTGCAACATCCTCCTGCACAAGCTGATGGCCGATACCGAAAACCTGCTCATCCTCTACCGCGTGGTCGCCGATGCCGGCGGGCGAGGCGATGCCGGCCTGAAGCCCGAGCTCTATCCGCATCTGGTGCCCGAGATTGAACGGTTCACAAGCGGCATGCTGACATTGCACGGCCTCGACCGGCGGCGGGATCGCGCCGACCAGGCCTTTGCCGAGCGATTTCCCGCGGAGGCCGCGGGCGAGGCGGTTAAAGGGGAGGCCGGGCAAACCGGCTTTCGGCTGCCGACGATATCCGGCCTCAGGGCCGTATGGTCCCGATAGGCCGGCCTCCCGCCCTTTCCCAGGTTGCGGCGAAACGTTGCGCCCCGTTGTGCTTGCGGTGCCGAGCACATATGTGTGAGCAAGCCCAATCGGATGCACACGGCCTCACGAGGAGACAGCGATGCTCGACCGGATTACCGCCTTCTTTCAAGGGATCGGCCAGGCCGTCGGGCGCGGCATGGGATTGCTGGTCGCCTGGATCGTCTGGCCCTTCATGGCCGCGCATGGCTGGTACGGAAAACGTCACTGGATGGTGAAGGGCCCGATCCTCGCCTTTCTCGTGCTGCTGATCGGGCTCTACGGCTATTTCTTCTGGCAGACGCAGGTCTGGACCAATTTCAATCCGAATTTCGTCGACAGCTACCGCTGGTCCGAGCGCACCGTGCCGGCCGGCCAGGAACTTCCGGTTTCCAAGCCGGCAGCCGCCAATACGACGACTTCCGCAACCGGCGCCCCGGCGACCGGCGCGCGGCAGTGCCAGTCGTCGGCGATCGTCGATGCGGCCGCCGACCTCACCGACATGAACGTCAATCAGAACGCCTGGATATCCTCGATGCTGCTCTACCGGCTCGGGTTCTTCGGTATCGACTGGGATCACACGCCTTTCCTCGACAACAAGGCTTCGTTCCAGCGCGGCGTCAACCAGGCGGTCAGGCGCACCGCGACCGAGCTCGTCGATACGCTCGGACGGGTGCGCGGAACGTCGAGCATCAACAACAATCTCCAGGACGCGCGCGGCAACCTGCAGTTCGACGAATTTTCCTGGTATTTCGGCCTCAGTCCCTTCGGGCCGAAAACGCCGACGCCAAGCTATTATCGCGCCGCGATCGGCAAGCTGAGGGCCTTCAACGCCGACCTGACCTCCTGCAACGCCACCTTCGACGGCCGCGCCGACAACCTGATCCAGTTCATCGACCGGATCGCCAACGATCTCGGCGGCACCTCGGCGATCCTGCGGGAGCGCTCTGAGAACTACAATGCCGGCTGGTTCGACACGCGCGCCGACGACCGCTTCTGGTTCGCCTATGGCCAGCTGTACGGTTATTACGCCGTGCTGACGGCCGCCGGCGCGGATTTCTCCCAGGTGATCCGCGAGCGCAATATCGGGCCGCTCTGGACCGATACGCTGTCGCAGTTCAAGTCGGCGCTGCGCATCCAGCCGGCAATCATCTCCAACGGCCGCGAAGACGGCTGGATCATGCCGAGCCACCTGGCGGTGATGGGCTTCTATATCCTGAGAGTCCGCTCGAACCTCGTGGAAGTGCGCTCGGTGCTCGACCGCTGAGCGCGGTCAGTCCTTCGGAAGACTGGGTTCGTCGAGGAAAAACGTTACACCGGGACGTTCGGCGAAGAACTCGTAGGTGATGCCGACGACCTCGCCGCTCGTGCCCGGCTTGTCACGGAACTTGCCGACGCTGCGGACGTATTTGTAGTGCTCGGCATCGGCCTTGACGCGATAGATATTGTGATAGGTGAGGCGCTGGCCGCTGGCGCGCTCATAGGTTTCCATCAATTGCGGCATGTCGTCGGGATGGATCCGCGAGGTGATGGCGACCATGTTCATGGGGCCGTCCTTCGGCTCCAGGCCCAGGATGCGACAGACATCCTCGGTCGCAAAGAAGTGGCCGGTGTCCAGATCGATCCGCCAATAACCGTAGAAACGGAAGGCTGAGACAAGTTCAACGACTTCGTCTGTCGTAAGTCCCACTTCCTGGTATTGAGTATTGACGCGTTTTTCGGTGTGTTCGACCCAAAACGTCAATCTTTTTCTCCCATAGGCCGGGAGAAACGCCCCAACCTCACACTATGAGTCTCAATCTCAACGCCTTAGCTACCAACTGGGTGCGGTTGACGCAATCCAGTTTCTTTATGGCATTGGTCATATATGCGTTAACGGTGTGGTCCGAGAGGGAAAGGATCCGGCCGATCTCGGAAGAGGTCTTGCCCTGCGCCGTCCAGCGGACCACCTCCAGCTCGCGGGTGGTGAGCGGACCGGCGGTGCCGGTATGGGTACTGCGGCGGATATTGTCGAACACATTGAAGGCATGCAGCACGATCATGCCGATCTCGTTGAGCTCCACCTGGCTCAGCCGAGGCCGGGTACCGTCGAAGCGCAGCATGAACCGGGCGCCATCGATCGAATGCGTTGCCATCGCGACGCTGGAGATGATCTCGAAGCGGCGCTGCAGATCGTCCATTTCGGCCGGGACGGAGAAGCCGCGCACGCTTTCCGGATCGTCGATCGACCAACAGAAGGGAAGGGCGGATTTGGTGATGATCGGCGCCACCGGGCACAGCTTCAAAAGGCGGCGGCGGTCGAACTCTTGCACATAGGCCGCAGGCAGCGTCGTCTCGACGATCATCCGCGACAAAAGTACCTCGTCGGCCCTGGTGGCGACGAAAAGCGTGATGTGGCGAAACCCGAACTCATGGGCGATGCGCTTCATCGCGGCAAATATTTCAACACGCGAATCCGCGGCGGAAATCTCGCTGTTCAGAATCGATTGCCGTTCCAAGGTGATCATGCGGGCGAAGCTGGCGGATGGTTTATGTTACCGTTAAGAAATATACAAATCTGTTTGAATAGCCAGCGAAATTTCGTGCAGCGCAGCAGAAACCCACCATATTTCCGATACTCGCTCACTTTATTTCCATAAATTCATGGGGTTACCGAAATGAGATTTATACGGGGATATGTCCCGTCGCCTTGATTTCCTCCATGACCGCATAGGTGTGGGTTTCCCGGACCCCCGGAAGCGGGAGAATCACCTCCGAGAGGAATTGCCGGTAGGCCTCCATTCCCGCGACCCGCGCCTTCACCAGATAATCGAAGCCGCCCGCCACCATGTGGCATTCCATGACGTCGTCGCTGCGCTTCACGGCGGCGGCGAATGCGTCGAAAACGTCGGGCGTGGTGCGGTCGAGTTTGACCTGCACGAAGACGAGCAGATTGCGCCCGAGCTTTTCCGGCGACAGCAAAGCGCTATAACCGGTGATGTAACCTTCACGGGTCAGCCGCTTGACGCGTTCGGCGGTCGCCGTCGGTGAAAGCGAGACGCGATCGGCGAGTTCGAGATTGCTCAGGCGCCCCTCTTTCTGGAGTGCGCGGAGGATTTTCCGGTCGAGACGGTCGAGGTCTTTCATGTTTCGCTACAGTTTTCTGAATTTACCGTGATCTATTCCGTCAATGCCACAATAATCCGCTGAAATCACCACGGAATTCCCGCTATGGGGAGAATGAAACGGAGATGCCACATGACTCAACCCGCGAGCCAGATTCTGACCGAGCCCTTCATTCCCTTTAATGCGCCCTATGCCGGCGACGACGACCGGCTGATCCGGCAGTTCGCCGCCCGCACCAGCTTCACGTCTTCGCAGGATGCGGCGATCGATCAGCGGGCACGCCGCATGATCAACGCCATCCGCGACGGCTCCGGCAAGGTCGGCGGCGTCGAGGATTTTTTGCGCGAATACGGGCTTTCGACCCGCGAAGGGCTGGCGTTGATGGTGCTGGCCGAGGCGCTTTTGCGCGTGCCCGACGCGCTGACCCAGGACCGGCTGATCGAGGACAAGCTGCGCGAGGGCGGCTGGAGCACCCATGAAGCCTCCGGCGAGAGCTGGTTCGTCTCGGCCTCGGCCTGGGCGCTGGCGGTTTCGGCGCGGGTGATCGGCCCCGGCGAGACGCCGGAAGGCATCCTGCGCGGTCTCGTCAAGCGTGTCGGCCTGCCGACGGTGCGCAGCGCCACCAAGCAGGCGATGCGTTTCCTCGGCCACCATTTCGTGCTCGGCGAGACGATGAAGGACGCGCTTTCCCGCGCCGCCAAAAGCGAGGAGAAGGGATACCGTCATTCCTTCGACATGCTGGGCGAAGGCGCCCGCACGGCGGAAGATGCCAAGCGTTATTTCCGCTCCTATGCGGACGCGATCCAGTCGATCGGCGCGCATATGAAAAAGCATGGCAAGGGTCGCCAGCTTCCCGACCGGATGGGCATTTCGGTCAAGCTTTCGGCGCTGCATCCGCGCTACCTCGCCACCCACCGCGACCGGGTGATGGCGCAACTGGTGCCGGATCTTCTCGACCTCGCCCGGATGGCGAAGGAACACCAGCTCAATTTTACCGTCGACGCGGAAGAGGCGGACCGGCTGGAACTGTCGCTCGATGTGATCGCGGCCGTGTTCTCCGATCCGTCGCTTGCCGGCTGGGACGGGTTCGGCCTGGCGATCCAGGCCTATCAGAAGCGGGCGCCCCAGGTCATCGACTATATCGACCAGCTGTGCACGACGCTCGGCCGGCGGATGATGGTGCGGCTCGTCAAGGGGGCCTATTGGGATACCGAGGTGAAGCGGGCGCAGGAGCGCGGGATCGAGGACTATCCGGTCTGGACCCGAAAGCCGGCGACGGACCTTTCCTATCTCGCCTGCGCCCAGCAGCTGCTTGCCAAGCGGGCGCGGATCTTTCCGCAATTTGCGACCCATAACGCACTGACCGTCGCGACCATTCTGGAGCTTGCCGGGCCCGACCGCACCGGCTTTGAATTCCAGCGTCTGCATGGCATGGGCGAGGCGCTTTACGACGATCTGCTCGACAGCAACGACCGGATCGCCTGCCGCATCTATGCGCCGGTCGGCGGGTATCGCGACCTGCTCGCCTATCTGGTGCGCCGTCTGCTGGAAAACGGCGCCAATTCCTCCTTCGTGGCGGTTGCCGGCGACAAACAGGTGCCGGTCGAAAAGCTGCTGGAGCGACCGTCGGCGCGGCTCGGGCTCGACGACGGGATCAGTGCGCGGCACAAGCAGATCCCGCTGCCCTCCGATATCTACGGCCGCCGCAAGAACAGCGCCGGTTTCGAATTCGGCCACCGGGTCGAACTCGAGCGGCTGATGGCGAGTGTTTCGAAATCCTGGGGCGAGGTGAAGGCCGTGCCGCTGGTGGCGGGCGTGACCTCCAAGGCGCAGGAGAAGCCTGTGAGGTCTCCTTCCGACCGTGCAAAGGTCGTCGGCACCGTACGCGATGCGACGCCGGCCGACGTGGATGCCGCCTTTGCCGCTGCGGCCAAGGCCTTCCGGGCCTGGTCGCGCCAGCCGGTGGAGATTCGCGCCGCCTGCCTGGAGCGGGCCGCCGGGCTGCTCGAGGAAAACCGCGACCGGCTGCTGGCACTGCTCGCCGCCGAGGCGGGCAAGACACTGGACGACGGGATCGCCGAGATCCGCGAGGCGGTGGATTTCTGCCGCTATTATGCCGACAAGGGCCGCGAGCTGTTTGCCGCTCCGACGCCGATGCCGGGGCCGACCGGCGAGGACAATCGCCATTTCTGGCGCGGTCGTGGTGTGTTCGGCTGCATTTCGCCGTGGAATTTCCCGCTGGCGATCTTCCTCGGGCAGATTTCCGCGGCGCTCGTTGCCGGCAATACCGTCGTTGCAAAACCGGCACCGCAGACGCCACTGATCGCGTTTGAGGCGATCCGGCTGTTCCACCAGGCCGGCGTTCCGGTCGAGGCGCTGACGCTGGTGCCGGGTGGCCCCGATGTCGGCGCGGCGATCACCGCGCATCCCAGGCTCGCCGGCATCGCCTTTACCGGCTCGACGAAGACGGCGCACGCGATCAACCGGGCGCTGGCCGCCAAGGACGGGCCGATCGTGCCGCTGATCGCCGAGACCGGCGGCATCAACGCGATGATCGTCGATGCCACGGCGCTTTCGGAACAGGTGGCGGACGATGTCGTCGTCTCGGCCTTCCGCTCCGCCGGCCAGCGCTGCTCGGCGCTGCGCCTGCTGTTCCTGCAGGAGGATGTCGCCGACGGCATGCTGACGATGATCGAGGGGGCGGCGGCCGAACTCAATCTCGGCGATCCGGTAAAACAGAATACCGATGTCGGGCCGATCATCGACGAGAACCAGACGAAGATGCTGGCCGATCACGTTGCGGACATGCGGGCGAAAAAACAGAAGGTGCGTTATGCGGGCAAGGCCCCGGAAACCGGCAATTTCTTCGCTCCGCATATCATCGAGCTCGACAGCGCCGCGACGCTCACCAAGGAGGTGTTCGGCCCGGTTCTCCATGTGGTGCGCTTCAAGGCCAAGGAGTTCGACAAGGTACTTTCCGCGATCGATGCGACAGGCTACGGCCTCACACTCGGCATCCACAGCCGCATCGAGGCGACGATCCGCAAGGTGACCGAGACGCTCGACACCGGCAATGTCTATGTCAACCGCAACATGATCGGCGCCGTGGTCGGCACCCAGCCTTTCGGCGGTTCTGGTCTTTCCGGCACCGGCTTCAAGGCGGGCGGCCCGGCCTACCTGATGCGCTTTGCCGAAGAGCAGGTCATCTCGGTCAACACCGCCGCCGCCGGAGGCAATGCCAGCCTGATCGCGATTGGGGAGGGGTGAGGAACGGTCCGGCGCAGCCGGAGCAATCGATCCAGCGAATCGATTGCAGTGACGAACGCGCTGAGCCCTAGCGAAGCGCCGGCGGGCGTGACGGCTTGCCTGCAAAACGCTCCAGCGGAGCGTTTTGAACGCCGGGCGGGTCCGGCGCAGCCGGAGCAATCGATCTGGCAATCCAGGCAAGCGCCCACAATCGCGATCACCGATCAAACCAAAAGGCCCGGAGCGATGCGGGCCTTTTGCGTGCGCTCCTGTTGTATTTCTACAACGGCAAGGGGTTCGTATAAATATGATCAACAGAGTCATGTTTTAATAATTGACAATTTAAGTCATGTTTTCTACTGGCAATGAATAAGGCAACTTCCTGCCTCCCGCCACATTTTTGCCAGATTTGAAAAGGGCCGCCGCCTTTCCGGTGCGTTAGCGCGCGCCGATGGTTTCGCGTGCCCGCCTGAAAGGAAAGTTATGGTCAGCCGGCGTTTGCGATCGACCCTCACCACCTGCACCGCGCTTGCGGTGTTTTCCCTGGCTTACGGGGCCTCGGCCCAGCAGGCCGCGCAGCAGTCGGACACGACGCTGAAGCCGATCGTGCTCAAGGGGAAACGGGTGCAGGCGGGGGATGTGGCCGCGGACACGCCGCTTGCGAGCACGACGACGGCGGAAGAGATTGCGAAGAAGGAAATAGGCAGCCTGCAAGACCTAGGCAGAACGACCGAAGCGGGTGTCGACTATGTCGATACCAAGCCCGGCAAACCGGGCGGCCTTTTTGTTCGCGGTCTCGGCGGCCCGCGTGTCGTTACTCTGGTCGATAACATTCCGATTCAGTATTTCGAGAACTTTGCCCGGGCAGGACAGGCGACGACCAGCCTTAGCAGCACAAACTCGACTTTCGACTTCTCCTCTCTTTCCACCGTGGACGTGGTGCGCGGGGCCGATTCCAGCCGCATTGGTTCGGGTGCGCTTGGCGGTGCGCTGGTTCTGCGCACGCTGGAGCCGGAAGATTTGATCGATCCGGATAGGGACTGGGGCGGTGTGGCAAAGGCGACCGGCGACAGCGGGGATAGAAGCGTCGGCGGATCCATTGCCGTGACCAAGAAGATCGAAAATACGTCCATTCTTTTCCAGGGCTCCTATAAGCATGGACATGAACAAGACAATCGGGGTGTTAAGGATATCGACGGCGCCAGCCGCACGGTTGCCAATCCTTCCGACACCGATCAAAGCAACCTGATGTTCAAGGTCCGTCATGATATAGAAGGCGGCCACCGCATCGGCATCACTGCGGAACGGTTCCTCTCAGAGAGCGACACGGACCTGAGGACGCTGTGGGGCGGGATCACGCCTACCTCGTATCTCACCGGCGAATACCGCGGCAATGAAACCAGAGAGCGCGACCGCGTGTCGCTCGACTACGAATATGAGGCGCCGGAAGCCGGGTCGCCGATCAGCCGCGCCAATTTCGCGCTCTACTGGCAGCGCCTTGCACAGGAGTCCGGTTCGGGGAGCCTCCGAAACAACGGCACCACCTATATCCGCCACGACAGCATGCAGAACAATGCCTACGGTATTACCGGCGGGATGGAGTCCGATTTCGCGACCGACGGTATAAACCATACCGTCCGCCTTGGCGGCAATGCCCAGTTGCAATACTTTAACGAATATCTTTACGCCAACACGGCTGGTTCGACTGCGGCTTCCGAATCCGACATCCCGGATGTTTCGGGCAAGTCGATGGGGATCTATCTTGAAGACCAGATGGCTTTCGGCAACAGCGGCCTTACTCTAACGCCAGGCATCCGGTTTGATGCCTATAGTTACGATCCGGATGCGTCTCTGGCGGGCAATACCGGCTATGGCCCGCTCGGCTATCCCACGAGTAACGACGGGTCGCGGTTCTCGCCGAAGCTACTTGCGACATATGACCTGACATCGCAGGTGCAACTCTTCGCGCAATGGGCTATGGCCTATCGCGCTCCGACGATGAATGAACTTTATCTGATGTTCCCGAACATCTCCTCGGGTTATGCCGTGGTGGGCAATCCAACTCTGAAGGCAGAGACCAGCAACGGCTTCGAAATCGGCGCGACTTACACAGACGCCGACCTGAGCGGCAAGCTCACACTGTTCCACAATCGATACAAGAACTTCATCGATCAAGTGACCGAGAGTACCTCACTTTGGGCGAGTCCGTTCCCTCCGTTCGGGCCGGGATCCATCTTCATCTATCGTAACCGCGCACATGTCGAGATTTCCGGCGTAGAAGCGAAAGTCCGTAAAGAATTCGCGAACGGCTTCTTCGCCCATGCCTCGATGGCGTACGCTTTTGGCAGAGATACCGATACAAACGAATACATCCGCACCGTCGCGCCGTTCAAGGCGATCCTCGGCGTCGGCTACAATCAGGAAACTTGGGGTGCGGAACTGACCGGGATTTTCTCCACCGGCATGCGTCCCGACGGACAGAGCAGCACGTTTGAGGCACCCGGCTACGGGATCGCAAACCTGTCGGGATGGTGGGAGCCGGAACAAGCCAAGGGGCTTCGTGTCCAGGCCGGGGTCTACAACATCTTCGACACGCGATACTACAATGCGGTGGGGACTCGCAGCGTCAACCCCAGCAGCGTAAGCGCGACCAACCAGCCTGTGGCCTTTTATTCCGAACCCGGCCGGACGTTCAAAGTCTCGCTCACCCAGCGGTTCTGATTCCAAATATCGGCGGGGGCGCCGGGGTAGGGCGGTGCGGGAAATCGCGCCACCCTTTTCTGTACCGCGAGAAGTTGTGACTGCCGCTCCTGTCGCTATTCACACATCGCTTTTCCCCCGCTAATCATAACCAGACAGGCATATTTGGGTTCGACGGAAGAACGGGAGCGGGGAACGCATGGCAGAGGTCGGATCCGATATCGAAATCGCCCGGGCCGCGAAAAAGAAGCCGATCGTCGAGATCGGCGCCAGGCTCGGGATCCCCGTCGAAGCGCTCGCTCCCTATGGTCACGACAAGGCGAAGGTCGGTGCGGAGTTCATCGCCTCGCTTTCCGGCCGGCCTGACGGCAAGCTGATCCTGGTGACCGCGATCAACCCGACGCCTGCCGGCGAGGGCAAGACGACCACCACGGTCGGGCTCGGCGACGGGTTGAACCGGATCGGCAAGAAGGCGGTGATCTGCGTGCGCGAACCTTCGCTCGGCCCCTGTTTCGGGGTCAAGGGCGGGGCGGCCGGCGGCGGTTACGCGCAGGTCGTTCCGATGGAAGACATCAACCTGCATTTCACCGGCGATTTCCACGCCATCACCTCGGCCCACAACCTTCTGTCGACGATGATCGACAACCATATCTACTGGGGCAATGCCGAAAACATCGATATCCGCCGGATCAGCTGGCGGCGGGTGATGGACATGAACGACCGGGCGCTGCGCCAGACGGTCGTCTCGCTCGGCGGCGTCGCCAACGGGTTTCCGCGCGAGAGCGGTTTCGATATCACCGTCGCTTCGGAAGTGATGGCGATCCTGTGTCTGGCGACCGATCTCAAGGATCTCGAACGGCGGCTCGGCGATATCGTCATCGGCTACCGGTTCGACCGCTCGCCGGTTTTCGCGCGCGACCTCAAGGCCGACAGGGCGATGACGGTTCTGCTGAAGGACGCCATGCAGCCGAACCTGGTGCAGACGCTCGAAAACAATCCGGCCTTCGTGCATGGCGGGCCGTTCGCCAATATCGCGCATGGCTGCAATTCGGTGATCGCCACCCGCACGGCGCTGAAGCTCGGCGACTACGTGGTGACGGAAGCGGGTTTCGGGGCCGATCTCGGCGCCGAAAAATTCTTCGACATCAAGTGCCGCAAGGCGGGGCTGAAGCCGGATGCGGCCGTCATCGTCGCCACCGTCAGGGCGCTGAAGATGAACGGCGGGGTGAGAAAAGAGGATCTCGGACAGGAGAATGTCGAGGCGCTGAAGCGCGGCGCCTCCAATCTCGGCCGCCACATCGCCAATGTGCGGAAATTCGGCGTGCCGGTGGTTGTCGCGATCAACCATTTCACCTCGGATACGGAAGACGAGATCGCCGCCGTCAAGGATTACGCGGCACGCCACGGCGCGGACGGCATCGTCTGCCGGCATTGGGCGGAAGGGTCGGCCGGCATCGAGGAGCTTGCCCTCAAGGTGGTCGAGCTCGCCGAGGGCGGCCAGGCGAAATTCCAGCCGCTTTATCCCGATCACCTGCCGCTTCTCGAAAAGATCGAGATCATCGCCTCGAAGATCTATCACGCCGGCGAAGTCACCACCGACCGGGGCGTGCGCGACCAGCTGAAGGCCTGGGAGGAGCAGGGGTATGGCGACCTGCCAATCTGCATCGCCAAAACGCAATATTCGTTCTCGACCGATCCCGCCCTGCGCGGCGCGCCGGAGGGCCATGTCGTGCATGTGCGCGAAGTGCGGCTCTCGGCCGGCGCCGGCTTCGTGGTTGCCATCACCGGCGAGATCATGACCATGCCGGGCCTGCCGCGCGTGCCGTCCGCGGAACGCATCTTCCTGAACGAGGACGGTTTCGTGGAAGGGCTGTTCTGAGGGCTTGAGCGGCCGAGCCGCCTTGTGTTAAAGCTCCTCCGTCGAAAAAGGCAGGGCCGGATATGGTAAGCACGGCCCCTTCCGCAAGGAAGCTCTGATCCTTCGGTCCACCGTTGAGAACCCGCGACGAGAAACGGCACATCCCGTGCCGCTCTCGGCGGATTCTTGTGGCCTTTCCGCGTCGCATTCCGCCGGGGCAACCTCGCGAGAAGAACGATGCGTATGAACCATATCGATATTCATGTCCCCGACGTTGCGGCAACCAGCGCCTTCCTCGTTCGCCATTTCGGCCTGACTCTGCGTGAGATGCGCGGCGTAAACGGTCTCGCCATCCTGGAAGACGATTCCGGCCTCGAAATCGTCGTCAGCCGGCCGGTCGAAAAATTCGGCGGGGCCGAGCAGCAGGCACTGGGTGCCGTCACCTATCATCTCGGTTTCATCCAGCCGGAGAGAGCCGAGATCGACAGGCTCTATCGGGAACTCAAGGCGGGCGATGCCGAGCTGGTGGGGGAACCGCGCGAGATGCGCGGCGGGTATCTGTTCTATTGCATCGCGCCCGGCCGGGTGCTGATCGAGGTCGGGTGGCGAGGGTAGGCTCCGGCAATCCTAGATCCGCAGTCTTTCAACCTGTGGGCCGACGACCGCAGAGAAGATATGCGGATCGCCGAGCGCGCGCGCCGAAAGCATCGCGCCGTGAACCGAAGCCATCAGGATCTGGGCTTCCTCTTCCGGTGGAATATCGAGCCGGAATTGGCCCTGTTCGGCGCCGGCCTTCAAGACTGATGTCAGCCAGCCCGCCAGGTTACGGAAATGGGCACGGACATGGAGTGCAACCCCCTCCGGCAGCATCGGCATTTCTCCCGCCAGCATCGCGCAGACGCAGAACGGCTGCGAGGCATCGAGAATGCAGGCCTGCCAGTAGTCCAGATAGGTCCGCAGCCGCTCCGCGGGGGCGGGAACCTGTTCGCTCAAGGACTTCAGACCCGCTTCGGCCTGCCGCGTATAGCGTTCCACCAGGACGGCGACCAGTTCGGCCTTGGTGGGGAAGTGGTGGTGGATACTTGCTTTCCGGATGCCGATCGCATCGGCAATATCGGCATAGCTGAAGCCATTATAGCCCCCGGCGATAACCAGCGCCTGCGCCTTTTCCAGGATCTTTTCAGATGTGGTGAGTTCCATAGTGTTGCCTACCTTTTGGTAGGGAGGCTGTCAAGCGGCGTGCCGGGTCAGGGCTTTTCTCGGATTTTGCCGGCAGGATTGACTCCCGAAGTTTGTCTATCTACTAGTAGGCAGACAAACAGGGAGATTGTCATGCCAAATGAAACCTCATCCCAGACCTCGTGGTTGCGGTCCTATTATTTCGGCCGCGGGTTCTTTTCGGTCGCCTGGATCGCGCTTGCGGTCGTGCTTGCCGGGCAGCCGGTCCTGGCCTCGCTGCTGCTGGTGATCTATCCCGCATGGGATGCTGTCGCCAACCTGTTCGACGCCCGGTCGAACGGCGGTCTGAAGGCGAATTCCTCCCAGGCGTTGAACGTCGCCGTGAGCTCGATAACGACCGTCGCGGTCATTCTGGCGATGATCAGGGACATGCACGCGGTTCTGGCCGTCTTCGGCGTTTGGGCCATCCTGTCCGGCCTGCTGCAGCTCTATACCGGCGTGCGACGGTGGCGAGCCTATGGTGCGCAATGGGTGATGATCCTCAGCGGTGCCCAATCGACGCTGGCCGGGGGCTTCATGATCACGAGGTCCCTCGGGACCGCTGCGCCTTCGATCCTGGATATCGTTCCCTATGCAGGGTTCGGCGCTTTCTATTTCCTGCTGTCGGCAATCTGGCTCAGCGTGGCGATCCGCCGGCAGGCCAGCGCCAGAGGCTAGGCGCCTCCTGTCTCGGCAAATGGGACGGAACGGTTGCAGGACAGGCCCCGGCGTCATCTATCGACAATACCGATAACCATCCTTCCGCTCCAGCACATCCAGGTGCAGGTGGTTCTGGTGGGCGGCGTCGCTGCCCGGTGACAGGACGGTGGTGAAGTGCAGGCAGGCGCCGGCAGTCGCCGTGCGCTGGAAGGCGCCCTCGATGGTGGAATCCTCCGTGCGCGGCTTCATCTCCATCTTCTCGCCGTTGTCGAGCTTGAAGGCGGCGACGTCGAAGGCGTTGCCGCGGGCATGTTCGGAAATCTTGCCGGTCGAGGCGCTGTTGCGCAATCGGCAGGCATAGGTGGAGCCTGGGACGAGGCCGGTGATTTTCCGGCCCGGCATGGCGATGTTGAGCGCCGGCTGGACGGTGTCCTTCAGCCAATGTGCCATCGAGACCGCGGTCTTGCAGCGCATCGTGGCGCCGCCAAGCGAAACGCCGGGCAGGACTTCGGCAACGTCGATCGGGCTTTCGATGCCGCAGCCGTTACCCTCGTCGATCGGATCGGTCGGCTCGAACTTGGCGCCGAGCGACGTGAGTTCGGCAAGGCAGGCCTTCAGCTCTTCGGGGTCTTCCTTGACGAGCGGCGGCGGAGGCGGCGGGGGCGGTGCCTCCGCCTGTTGTTCCGCGGGTTGCTTGCCGTCTTCCTTACCGCCGGGCTTGTTTGCGTCTTCTTCCGGCTTGGCCGCATCCTGCTTTGGGGCGGCCGCCTGATCGGATTTATCCGTCGATTGTGAGTCCGCCGCCGCATTGTTCGGCTTCGGCAGGGGTTTTGGAACCTCTGCCTCATGAGCGGGCTCCGTGGCGGTGCCGGGCTGTTCGACGACCGGCGGACTGGGGGCCGGACTTGCGGGCGGGTTTTGCGTGGTTTCGCCGGACCGGCTCTGCGCCACCGATGAGGAGGCTTTGGGCGGCAGCGCCTCGGGCCGCGGGGCCTCCTGAACGACGGGTTTGTCGGCGGTGGTGTCCGCCTGCCGGGCTGGAGCAGCCGGCTTCCCCACGTCCGCGGCCGGTTTCGGAAGGGGCAGGGGAACGGTCGCCAGGTCCGGCGGTTCAGGCACCGCGCCACGTGCCTGGGATCGTGGGGATGCGCGGCGGCGCGGCGCGCGATCCCGCGATCCGTCCTGCAGGAGGCGGGTGAGGAAGTTTACTTCGACGACGCCGGGCGCGACGTCGGCGGGAGCGTCGGAGTGTTGCGCCTGCGGTATCGGTCTTTCGGGCGGCAGCCCGGCCCCGATCACCAGTGGCAGGCCGGCCAGAATTGCGATCCATGAATGCGGCATGCCGTATCCTTTTCGGCTGCGTTTCTGCGATCCTGAGGGACGATAAACGCCGGTCGCCGGATTTGGTCGCATGCCGGCGCCAGAATTCTGTTCGGGGTGCATGGAAATTCGCTTGCGTGGTTCAAAAACCCCAGCTAACAATTCGGCCCATGATGATTTCGATGAACATCGCTAACTGGTGGCCGGCACGCTCAACGCGGCCTTGACCAGTCATGTCCATCGACTAGACGCAAAGCCGCCCGGAACCCGAGGCGGCTTTTTTGTTATCCGCCGCCGGGACCCGGGCAAAGACATTGGAGAGGCAGGACAATGGTAACGATCATTCGGGATGACGGTTCGGAGGTCTACGAGACGAGGGGCGGGATTGCGGTCAGCCGGCAGCGGCGCGCCGCACCCTATGCGGATGCGATCTCCTCCTATGTCGACAGGCTCGACGAACGGCGCGGCGCGGTGTTCTCCTCCAACTACGAATATCCGGGCCGCTATACCCGCTGGGACACCGCAATCGCGGATCCGCCGCTGGGGATTTCCTCGAATGGCCGCAAGGTGTGGATCGAGGCCTTCAACGGCCGCGGCGAGGTGCTGCTCGGTTTCGTCGCCGACAAGCTGAAGACCGTGGCCGACCTGACGCTTGGCGAGCGGACGGACCGCCGCCTCGACGTTACCGTCAACGAGCCGACCCGGGTGTTTACCGAGGAAGAGCGCTCGAAGATGCCGACGGTGTTTTCGGTGCTGCGGGCGATCGTCGATCTGTTTTATTCGGAAGCGGATTCGGCGATCGGGCTGTTCGGCGCCTTCGGCTATGACATCGCCTTCCAGTTCGATGCGATCAAGCTGTCGATGCAGCGGCCGGAAGACCAGCGCGACATGGTGCTGTTCCTGCCCGACGAAATCCTCGTCGTCGACCACCATGCCGCCAAGGCGTGGATCGACCGTTACGACTTTTCCAAGGATGGGGTGACGACGGAAGGCATGGATCAGGAGATTGCTCCCGATCCGTTCCAGCGCACCGACACGATCCCACCGAAGGGTGATCACCGGCCGGGCGAATATGCCGCCCTCGTCACCAAGGCGAAGGAAAGTTTTCGACGCGGCGACCTGTTCGAAGTGGTGCCGGGGCAGAAGTTCATGGAACGCTGCGATTCGAAGCCTTCGGAAATCTCCAACCGGCTGAAGGCGATCAATCCGTCGCCCTATTCTTTCTTCATCAATCTCGGCCATCAGGAATATCTGGTCGGCGCCTCGCCGGAAATGTTCGTCAGGGTGTCCGGCCGGCGCATCGAGACCTGCCCGATCTCCGGCACGATCAAGCGCGGCGAGGATCCGATCGCCGACTCGGAGCAGATCCTGAAGCTGCTCAACTCCAAGAAGGACGAGTCCGAGCTCACCATGTGCTCGGATGTCGATCGCAACGACAAAAGCCGCGTCTGCGAGCCGGGTTCGGTGAAGGTGATCGGCCGCCGGCAGATCGAGATGTATTCGCGGCTGATCCACACCGTCGACCATATCGAAGGGCGCCTGCGTCCCGATATGGACGCGTTCGACGGTTTCCTCAGCCACGCCTGGGCCGTCACCGTCACCGGTGCGCCGAAACTGTGGGCGATGCGGTTCATCGAGAACCACGAAAAGAGCCCGCGTGCGTGGTATGGCGGGGCGATCGGCATGGTCGGCTTCAATGGCGACATGAACACGGGGCTGACGCTGCGCACCATCCGCATCAAGGACGGCATTGCCGAAGTGCGCGCCGGCGCGACGCTGCTCAACGACAGCGACCCGAACGAGGAAGAGGCTGAAACCGAACTGAAGGCGTCCGCCATGCTGACAGCAATCCGCGATGCAAGGGCCGGCAACGCGGCCAAGGTGGGCCGCGACGTGGCGCGGGTGGGGCAGGGGGTGAAAATCCTGCTCGTCGACCACGAGGACAGCTTTGTCCACACGCTTGCCAACTATTTCCGCCAGACGGGCGCCACCGTTTCGACGGTGCGCACGCCGGTGCCGGAAGAGGTGTTCGACCGGTTCGACCCGGATCTCGTCGTGCTGTCGCCTGGGCCCGGCAACCCGAAGGACTTCGACTGCAAGACGACGATCAAACTGGCCCGTTCGAAGGACCTGCCCATCTTCGGCGTCTGCCTCGGGCTGCAGGCGCTCGCGGAAGCCTATGGCGGGGAACTGAGGCATCTGGCGCTGCCGATGCACGGCAAGCCGTCGCGCATCCGCGTGCTCGAGCCCGGCATCGTCTTTTCCGGGCTCGCAAAGGAAGTGACGGTCGGGCGCTATCACTCGATCTTCGCCGATCCGAAGACGCTGCATCCGGATTTCATGATCACCGCCGAAAGCGAGGACGGCACGATCATGGGCATCGAACACGTCAAGGAACCGATCGCGGCCGTGCAGTTCCACCCGGAATCGATCATGACGCTCGGCGGCGATGCCGGCATGCGGATGATCGAGAACGTCGTAGCGCATCTGTCGCGGCGGGCAAAGACCCAGGCGGCGTGAGCCGTGTCGGCTTCATCGCTGGATGACGTCGAAGGCAAGTTGAACGAGACGACCGCGCTGCTGGGCAGCATGCCCGGCGGCGCGGATCTGCTGGCGAGACTGGGCGGCGTGGCGGATTTCCATGATGCGGAAATCGTCAGCCTCACGCTCGACCGGTCGGGAGCAAGCACGCTTGTCCTGAAGGTCACGGATGGGACACGGCAGGCGTTCGCCAGCCTCGTCCTGAAACAGTGGATCGACGTCAATCTCAGCGGCTTCAGCCACCAGAATGTCATCAACCGGCTAACAATCCGGCGTAGGGAAGAATGCCGGATCGAGCCTTGGGAGGTTGGCGTCGGCATGCAGCCGGGCGAATTCGAACTGACGCTCGAGCCGTGTTTCGGAGCCCATGGGACGATCCGGGCGAATATCGAGAGAATTGAACTTCTGGACGACGAGACATGACTTCTACAGCCGCCATCCCGATCGAATCCATCCGCGAAGAGCATATCGAGAGCTTTCACAAGGCCCTCGACACGGTCTCGCGCGAGCGAAAATACCTGAGCTTCCTGGAGGCGCCGCCGCTTGCGGATGTGCGGCCCTTCGTGCTCGACAACATCGAGAACGGCCATCCGCAGGTTGTCGCTGTCGTCGATGGCGAGGTGGTCGGCTGGTGCGACATCCGCCGGCATCCCCGCCCGACCGCTGCCCATTGCGGCACGCTCGGCATGGGCATCATCCCCGGTTATCGCGAAAAGGGCCTCGGCACGCGGCTGATCCGCGCTGCGGTCGGGCAGGCCCGGGACCGTGGTTTTCACCGTGTCGAGTTGCATGTACATGCGGACAATCTGCGTGCCATCGCTCTCTACGAGAAGGTCGGTTTCGTCAGGGAAGGCGTGGCGCGGGATGCGGTGAGGATCGACGGGCTGTTTGTCGACAGCATCAGCATGGCGGTGGTTTTCGGGTAACGGATCAATCCCGTTCCTCGAACGAAGCACCGCCGGTTTCCTGCGGCAGGTCGTCTGTGATCTCGACCCAGGGCGCTTTCGATCCGGCGCTGAAGTGCATTCCAGCCGTCATGCCGGGATCGTCGTCGAGCGTGCCGAGCCGGAAGCCGAGTTCGCTGGGGTCGGAGGCGTCGATCTTGTAGATCGGCGAGCCGCAGCAGCTCGCGAAGAACCGCCGGACGCCAGGGCTGGATTGCCAGCTTGAAAGCAATGCCTCTCCGGCCACGAACCGGAGAGCCCAAGGCGCAAGGCCTGCCGTCGTGCCGAAGCTCGATCCGGATTGCTTGCGGCAGCGCCAGCAATGGCAATAGGTGATCGGGCCGATGAGCTGGCCGCGGATTTCATAGCGGACCTGTCCGCAGGCGCAGGAACCCTTCAGCATATTTCATTCCTTCAGGCGTATCGGAGATCTTGATCCTGAGCCGATTGCCGGCTCGGGATCAGCCGTTCGATGCGGCCAGTAGCGAAGCCTCGGGTGCCACCGACAGCTTCTCGCAGGTCTCGGCAAACAGTTTCTCGCTCAAAAAATCGACCAGCACCCGCACCTTCGGCGACAGATGCCGGCTGGAAGGCCAGAGGAGGTGGAACTGGCCGGGGGCGTTGAGGTGTTCGTCAAGGATGGTGCGCAGCCTGCCGTCGGCGATCGGTTCCCTGGCGAGGAAATCCGGCATGCAGCCGATGCCGAGACCGGCGATCGCGGTGTGGCGCAGCGCCTCCATGTTGTTGCAGGTGAGCGCCGTGTGCAGGCGCGGTTCGGCGACTTCGGGCGGCAAGGTGATCGGCCAGTCCTGCAGCTTGCGGCTGTTCGGAAACCGGAAACGGATCGCCAGATGGCCGTCGAGTTCGCGCGGGCATTCGGGAATGCCGTGGCGTTCGAGATAGGAGGGGGCAGCGCAGAGGAGCAATTGGAATGGCCTGAGCGTCCGCGACATCAGCCGCGAATCCGGCAGGTTGCCGCTGCGGATCGCCACGTCCACCTCCTCGTCGATCAGGTCGACGATCCGGTCGTTGAAATCGAGATCGAGTTCGATCTCCGGGTAACGCTCGACGAATTCCGGCAGCACCGGCAGCAGAAGATGATAGGTGACGATCGGCACGCTGACCCGGAGTTTTCCGCGCGGCACCGCGACGGCGCTGGCCAGCGAAGCCTCGGCATCGTTCAGGTCGTCGAGCACGCGGCGGCACCGCTCGTGAAAAAGCCGGCCTTCTTCGGTGAGGCGCAGGCTGCGGGTCGAGCGCTGGAAAAGCCGGACGCCGAGCTCCTTTTCAAGATTGGTGACGGCCTTGCCGACGGCTGAGGCCGACAGGCCGAGCACGCGGCCGGCGGCGACGAAACTGCCGAGATCGGCGGTGCGCACGAAAGCTGTCAGTCCACCCAGGCGATCCATCGCGGTCTCCCATTCGAGCGTTTTCTTCCGTCATGTAAGGAACAGACGCGGTATTTTCCAAACATTATGTCGAATCTATCTTGTGTTGGTCAATTCGACACCCTTCCGGCCGGGCGGGTTCAGGCGGCGGTTCTCCCAAGGCCGCGGGCCTTTCTCTTTGCTCCAACACAGCGGAATCTCCGATATGAGAGACAACACACATGCTGCAACGGCAGCCGGACGGCTGTTCGTTCTTTTTGCGGTCTGCTGCGCGGCGGTCGCCATGCCGCTGACCTTCACCGGCCCGGCCGTCGGCCTGCACGCCATCAGCCGGGCGCTCGGCGGCAGCCCGATCGCCCTCAACTGGGTCACCAATGCCTTCATGCTCACCTTCGGCAGCACGCTGATGGCGGCCGGCGCACTTGCAGACAGTTTTGGGCGCAAGCGGATTTTCCTCTCCGGCCTTGCCGTCTTCGCGGTCTTTTCGGCCGGCCTCGCCTTTGCTGGCGATATCCTCTGGTTCGATGTGCTGCGGGCGCTGCAGGGCATAGGGGCTGCGGCCGCCTTTTCCGGCGGCATGGCCTCGCTTGCCCAGGAATTCGACGGTGCAGCTCGCCTTCGGGCATTCAGCATCGTCGGCGCCAGTTTTGGCATCGGGCTTGCTTTCGGGCCGATCGCGTCCGGCCTGATGATCGCCAGTTTCGGCTGGCCGGCGATCTTCGTGCTGGTGGTGGCGCTTGCCGTGATCGCGCTGATCCCCGGCGCGATCTTCATGAAGGAATCACGTGATCCGGCCGCCTCCGGCCTCGACTGGAAGGGCGCGTTCAGCTTCACGCTGGCGCTGACCGCGCTCACCTTCGGCGTGCTGCAGGCGCCGGAGAGCGGCTGGGGCGATCCGCTTGTCATCGTCATGCTTCTCGCCGCTATCCTGCTTTTCCTCGCCTTCGGTCTGATCGAACGGGCCGTGGCGCGGCCGATGCTGGACCTCACGCTGTTCCGCTATCCGCGTTTCGTCGGCGTGCAATTGCTGGCGGCGGCGCCCGCCTATGCGTTCGTGGTGCTGCTCATCCTGTTGCCGGTGCGGTTCATCGGTATCGAGGGCATGGACGAGATCGTCGGCGGGCGGATGATGATCGCGCTCTCCGGACCGCTGCTCGTCCTGCCGGTCGCGGCGGGGCTGCTGACCCGCTGGTTCGCGCCGGCGACGATCTGCGGCGCGGGCCTGGCGATTTCGGCGGCCGGCCTGTTCTGGCTCAGCCGGCTCCCGGTCGGCTCCGAGCCGGTGACGCTGATTGGGCCTTTGCTGACCATCGGCGTCGGCATCAGCCTGCCCTGGGGCCTGATGGACGGCCTTGCCGTCAGCGTCGTGCCGAAAGAGCGGGCCGGCATGGCGACGGGCATTTTCAGCACGACGCGCGTGGCAGGCGAGGGCGTGGCGCTTGCGGTGGTGACGGCTGTGCTGTCCGCCCTCACCAGTACCAATCTCGCAACCGCGGCCCACGATCAAGCAGGGGCCATCGCCCAGCGGCTGGTGACCGGCGACCTGCAGGATGCGGCAGCGCTTCTGCCGTCGATGGGGCCGGCGGCCCTGCTGCAGGGTTACAGCGACGGGTTCTCGGCGCTGCTCTGGCTGCTGACCGCGATCACGGCGCTGACGGCTCTCGTCGTGTTCCTCTTCCTCGGGCGGGGAGGCGAGACGGTGGGGGATCTCGAAGAGGAGGCGGAACTGGTGGCCGCCATGCCGTCCGATGAAGCCGGATTGCGCCAGCCGGCCCTCTGACAAACGGCCTTTGACAAACCGGCGCATCTGCGCCATATGCTGGCCATCCGAAACCGCCGCAGCGAGACGATCTCGCTGCGGCGGTTTCGCCGTTTTGGGACTTCGGTCCTGCAAATCATTCGCACGCGCAAAAAGGAAAACATGGTGGCGAGGGAAGTCAAAATCGTCGAGCGGCTGGCATTCTGGGGCATGCCGCTGTCGCTCGGCGTCATGTCCTTGAAGATGCTGGCATGGTGGGCCACCGGGTCCGTCGCGCTGCTGTCGGACGGGCTCGAATCCTTCGTCAACGTCGCGGCCGCCTTCATCGCCTATTTCGTGATCCGCTATGCCCAGCGGCCCGCCGACCACGACCATCAGTTCGGCCACCACAAGGCCGAATACATGTCGGCGGTGGTCGAAGGCGCGCTGATCATCGTAGCCGCGGTGCTGATCATCAGCGAGGCCTGGGACGGGCTCCTTGCACCCAAACTGCCGGATGCACCGGTGTTGGGCCTGGCGATCAACGGACTTGCGGCCGTCATCAACGGCGTCTGGGCGGCGACGCTGATCCGGGTCGGCACGGCCCAATATTCGCCGGCTATGGCGGCGGACGGCCAGCATATCATGTCCGACGTGGTCACCTCGGCCGGCGTCCTCATCGGCCTCGTGCTGGCGCTTGCGACGGGTTATGCGATCCTCGATCCGGTGCTTGCGATCCTGGTCGCGGTCAACATCCTCTGGCAGGGCTACAAGGTGATCGCGCATTCCGTGGGCGGGTTGATGGACCGGGCGCTGGAGCCGGACGAGGAAGCCGCGGTGCGCGAGGCGATCGCCACCCATTCGGTCGGTGCGCTTGGCGTCCACGACCTCAAGTCGCGCCGGGCAGGGGCGGCCGCGTTCATCGATTTCCACCTGGTCGTGCCGGCCGACATGAGCGTCGAGGCGGCACATGCGATCTGCGACCGCTTGGAAGATGCGATCAAAGGGATTATTGCGGGCGCAACATTGGCGATCCATGTGGAGCCTGAAAGCGAAAACCCGCATGGACAGAAGGTCGAATTCGAAGGAACAGGCAAATGACGATGACGGATGTCAGCGGGCTGTCGCAGCTCGGATCCCAGGTGGACGCGCCGCAGAGCCCGGAAACCGCGGTCCTGGAAAAGGTGCCGAACGGCAACCAGGGTACCGATTACGTAGTGCGTTTCACCGCGCCGGAATTCACGTCGCTCTGCCCGATGACCGGCCAGCCGGATTTCGCCCATATCGTCATAGACTATATTCCGGACGGGTTCCTGGTGGAGTCGAAGTCGCTGAAGCTGTTCCTGCATTCGTTCAGGAACCATGGTGCGTTCCATGAGGACTGCTCGATCTACATCGCCAAGCGGATCGTCGATTTGCTGTCCCCGAAATGGCTGAGGATCGGCGCCTACTGGTACCCGCGCGGCGGCATTCCGATCGACGTGTTCTGGCAGACCGGCGAAGCCCCGGCCGGCGTATGGCTTCCGGAGCAGGGCGTCGCGACGTATCGCGGGCGCGGGTGAGGGGCGAGGGCTTGGCGGCAGAATGCTCATTGGAGCGTTTTGAAAACGGAACGCGCTAAGCCGAGGCGAAGCGCTGGATGCATTGTGTTTTTGCTCCTAGGAAAAGGATAGGGTTGAAATTCTGTCTGGATTTGTAATCCTATCTTTCATTTGGGGGGAAGAATGAAAGTAACAGCTGATGCGGCATCCAAATGGACTGGTCACAATCACAAAATAATTGATCCTCAAGCAACTTACCGCGGGCTCACCTCTGATGAGAATGGTGATGTAAGTTTCACGGTAAGGACTTCACATCTATCGTTGAGCGGTCACTATCTATTTCGTTTTAAGATTACAGCTGCCGAAGTTCGTCAACTCGTACATACAAGTGAAACTGCGCATCTAACGAGCCGTATAGAGCAGTTAGAGGCGCAGATTCAAAGGCTTATATCTAAGTGATTGATTGCTAAAGGACGACCCGTTCACACGTCCATCGAATCGTCGTTGCCCATGTCGCTGTTGTCGAAATCGGCCTGGTCGTCGGAAAAATCGTCGTCGGTGTAGTCGGCCTGCTGCCAGCCGGCGCTCGATCCCGAATTGTCGGAGCCGCCGCTGCCGCTTGCGGAAGCGCCGCCGCCCGATGCCTCGCGGATCGCGTCATCTCCGAAATAGTTGTTGTTGATGACCGTTTCCTCGACCGGGGCGTTGCCGCTGGCAAACGGATTGTTGCCGGCGAGCGGAGAACCCCAGCCGAGCGCGTTCGTGTGGCTGCCGAAAATGCCGGACAGCGAGTTGGCGAGCAGCATGCCGCCGGCGACGCCGGCTGCTGTGCCGAGTGCGCCGCGGAGAAAGCTGCCGCCGGCGGAGGGGGCCGCGGCCTGGCCACTCCAAGGGCCGGCGGACGGCGGGGGTGCGCGATAGCCGTCGTCGTAATCGTTGCCGGTGCGGTAGGTCTGGCGGGGCGCAGCACCCCATGGCCCGGATTGAAGGGGCCCGGATTGAGGGGCGGCTTGCGTGCCGGGTCGGATGCCGGGCTGCGGGGCCGCTGGCTGCTGGGCCTGGCCGCTGCCGAAGATCGAGCTCAGGAAACCGCCGCTCTGTTCGGCGCGGTGGTGTTCGCTTGTCTCCGCCTCGAGCTGGTGGACGCGATCTTCCAGTTCCCGGATGCGGTTGGCGGCAGCTTCCAGGCCCTTTTCCTGCACGATGACGGCCTGCGCCAGGTAATAGGTGGCGTAGGGCTGTTCGCGGGTCGCCTGGTCGATGAGGGTTTCTGCGTCGTGGTCGCGCGGCGTGGCGGCGGCGGTGCGGACGCGGTCGAATAGGGAAGTCAGAAGCTGGCGTTCTTCCGGTGACATGCTTGCCTCCTTGCAGGCGTTTGCCGTGGGCAAGAAGGTAGGCAGGGATTCCGGCATTTCAAAGCCGGAATCCCTTACATTTCGGTAATCTTCGGGTTCAGCCGAAGACGAGCGACAGGCCGAGAAGTGCGGTGGCCGCACCGAGGATACGGGCGATATAGGGGCTGAAGCGGGCGATGCCGAGGCCGAGCGCGATGCCGGCTGCGTGAAGCAGGGCGGTGGCGATCATGAAGCCGATGCCGAACTGAAGGGCGCCTGCCGAGCCGAGTTCGCCGCCGTGGGCATGGCCGTGGAAGAGTGCGAAGACGCCAACGACGGCGGCTGCCGCCGACACCGGCAGTTTCACCGCCGTTGCGACCAGCAGGCCGAGCCCGATCACCGAGGCGAGGATCGCCGGCTCGACGAAGGGCAGGCCGATGCCGACGAGCGCCAGCAGGAACCCGAGCGCCATGGTGCCGACAAAGGCTGCGGGGACGATCCAGAGCGCGTTGCGATTGCTGCCGGTGGCGATCTGTGCCGCCCAGAGGCCGACCGCGACCATGACCAGGATATGGTCAGCGCCGAACAGCGGGTGCGAGAAGCCGGCGAGAAACGAGCCGTGCTCTTCCGGATTGAGATGCGCGAAGGCGGGTGCTGCGGCGGCGGCAAGAATGGCGGCGGTGAGCGAAAGGCGTTTCAGCATCTGGGTCCCCTGGAAATTATCTGCATGCGGAATGGTGTCGGAGGATAGGCAAGCGCTTTATGGCTGTCCATCGACAATTGCCGCTGCAAACGGCTCGGTACTACGTCATTCACCTTAGTCCGTGGAAGGTGCCGTCTTAGACTCCGAGCTCCATTGTTTTACGGCTGCGAACACATTATGTCCGGTAGATGAATCTGATGCAGGAGACTCTCAGCGTGCTCGACGACGAAGACGACAAGGACGACAAGACCAAGGAACTGCCGCTCGGCAAGGAAACGGAAGCGAATCTTTTCAAGTCGCGTTCGATCTTCATCTACGGAACGATCACCCAGGAACTGGCGCAGAAGGTCTGCACCCAGCTCGTGGCGCTTTCGGCCGCCAGCGACGACGACATCCGCATCTATGTGAGCTCGCCCGGCGGCCACGTGGAATCGGGCGACTCGATCCACGACATGATCAAGTTCATCAAGCCGAAGGTGTGGATGATCGGGACCGGCTGGGTCGCATCGGCCGGCGCGCTGATCTACGTGTCCGCTCCCAAGGAGCGCCGCATCTGCTTGCCGAACACCCGCTTCCTGCTTCATCAACCGTCGGGCGGCACCCGCGGCATGGCATCCGACATCGAGATCCAGGCCCGTGAAATCATCAAGATGAACGAACGGCTGAACAAGATCTTTTCGGAAGCGACCGGCCAGCCCGTCGAGAAGATCGCCAAGGACACCGACCGCGACTACTGGCTGTCGGCCGAAGAAGCCAAGGCCTACGGCCTGGTTTCGAAGATCGTGACGTCGCAGAGCGAAATCTGATCGCTCAGGTCATTTGAATGAAAAAGCCCCGCCGGTGAATGCCGGCGGGGCTTTTTGTTGCGTGCCGACTGCTCGGCGCGGAGCGTGGCCTGACGGACCAATCCGCCAGGCTTTCGTCTCTGCAGCCTATGCCACTTGTGGACGCCAGGCGATGACGCCTTCGGTGCGGGCGCGGACCTCGGGAGCGGCAAGGCAGGTGGCGACGGCCTCGTAGCCCGGCGCTCCCGGAATCGGCGCGACGCGGCTCGGCGGGCTGTGGTTGGCAGGGCAAAGGATGATAGCCTCGTCGCGGCCGACGGCACCAAGATCGAGGATCGCCGTGGAGCGGGTCATGATGAAGAGCGGACGGGCACCGGGCCCGCGATTGCGCAAGTAGGCGGCGATTGCTTCCTGGGAGGCCTGGTCGAGGCCCTGCTCGATCATGTCGATGACCGGCATTTGGGTATCGTCGGCTTCGATCGCGACGAGGAGGGCGGTAAGGGCAGGAGTTGCCGTCGCGCCTTCTCCGACAAGCCAGGCGAGTGCTTGCTCGACGCGTTGCTTCAGGACCGGATCGGTTTCCATCCGGGCACGGGCGTCGGCCGCATCGTTTGCGGCCCGGTCGAGGTCGACGAAGATCGCGCCCGGCAGGTGTTCGGCGATCGCCTTGGCGAAGCGCGTCTTGCCGCTGCCGAGCGGGCCGATGATGTAGTTGATCGCTCTGACATCCCGAAGCTCGAAGCGTTCGCCGCCCCAGGGCCAGGGAAGCTCGAACGTTGCGACGACCTCGCAGGCCGGCCGCGCCAGCCGGGCGAGCTCCTGCATCCGGGGCGGTTCTCCGCCGGCAAGGCCCGCGCGCAGGATGCGGACCTTTTCGACGGTTTCGGCGATCCGGCGGGCCTCCGTTTCGAGCCTTGCCTGATGGGCGGCGAGCGCCGGAGCGAGCTCCTGCGTGTCGCCTTTCAGCACGCGCGCCACCTGCGCGAGGCTGAGGCCGAGGGCGCGCAACGCGGCGATCTCGCCGGCGCGGGCCATGTCTGCCGGGCCATAGGTCCGCCATCCCGCCGTGGTGCGGACGGGAGTAATCAGGCCGCGCTGTTCGTAGAGGCGCAGCGCCTTTTGGGAAATACCGAGCCTGTCTGCGGCGTCGGACGGGTTCAGGTAGTGTGCGGAAGAACTCAAGGAATCACCTCGTCGGTTGTTGACCGCTCCTCCTATCGGGGCAGCCCCAGGGGCCGGGTCAACAGGTAACGTGCGAGGTTTTGGAATTTCTTCGCGGGCAGTTCGCCTATCTCGAAATCGTCGCCGACGATGCGAAGGGCGAATGGTTGCCGGCCTGCCAGTCGGTCGCGAAGGCAACAAACTCGTTGGCCGGCATCGGCTTGGCAAACACGTAACCCTGCAGGACCTGGCAGCCGAGATTGCGCAGGATGTCCACATGCGCGGTGGTCTCGACCCCTTCGGCGACGATCTCGATGCCCTGCGAGCGGCCGATCTCGATGATCGAGGCGACCAGCCGGCGCTGCGAACCCGCGGCTTCGAGCGGGGCGATCAGCTTGCGGTCGATCTTCAGGCGCTTGGGTCCCAGTTCGAGGAGGCTGACGATCGAGGCGTGGCCGGTGCCGAAATCGTCGATCTCGATCTCTATGCCGAGTGACTTGAGATTGAGAATGGCGGACCGCAGCTCCTTGTCCTGATCTTCGAAGGAGATCGATTCGAGAAGTTCGAACGACAGGGATCCGGGAATGATGGGCAGTTCGGCCAGCCGCTTGAACAGCCTTTCGTCCTTCAGGCGCTGCGCCGAGATGTTGACCGAGAGATGCGGGATGTCGAGCCCGAGAGCGCGCCACCTCGCCGACTGGAAGAGCGCCTTGTCGAGAATGATCGCATCGATATCGGCCGCCCGGTGCAGGCTTTCGGCGATCGCCAGGAATTTGTCCGGCGACAGCAGGCCGCGCTTGGGATGCTGCCAGCGGGCGAGCGCCTCGACGCCGACGATGGCAAGCGAATGCGCGTCGAACTGCGGCTGGAAGAACGGGATGATCTCGTCGCTCTCGAGCGCGGTCAGGAACTCGTCGGACATCCGCTTGCGCAGCACGGCCGCGGAGCGCAGCTCCTTGGAAAACACTTCGACGCGGTTGCGTCCGCGCTTCTTGGCTTCGTAAAGCGCGATGTCGGCGTTGATCAGCAGCTGGCTCAGTTCCTCGCCCGTATCGGTCTGGCAGGCGATGCCGGCGCTGCAGCCGATGCGACATTGATGTCCGCCGATATCGATGGGGCGGGCAAGGGTCGTGACGATCGACTGGGCAAGATATTCGGCCCGGCGCTGCGGGTCCGCGCCGCCGGTCACCACGACGAATTCGTCGCCACCGATGCGCGAGGCGAACTCGTCGTGGTCGATCAGTTCAAGCAGGCGGGACGTGGCCGCCTTGAGGACGGCATCGCCGGCAGCGTGGCCGAGCGTGTCGTTGACCTCCTTGAAGCGGTCGAGATCGATATGGATGAATGCCAGCCGGTGGCCGGCAGCCTGGTCTTCTCCGGCGACCATGAACTGGTCGAGGAAGCGACGGTTCGGCAGGCCGGTCAGGGCATCGTGCAGCGATTGATGTTCGAGCGTGCGTCTTGCCGAGCGCAGCTCGTCGTTCTGCATTTCTGCCTTCGTCTGTGCCAGTCGAAGCTCGGAATGCAGCGTGACGTCGTTGGTGACGTCCCAGTTGGCGCCGACCACGCGCTTGATACCGCTCGTGGTCCGGTAGGTGGCGCCGTGCGCGCGGATGTGGCGGATATTGCCGCTGCTGGACACGACGCGGAACTCGGTGCTGTAGCTCGTCTCATCCCTGAGCGCCTTGCGGAATTGCACTTCGGCGGCTTCGGCGTCGTCAGGATGGAGCGCGCTGTGCCAGTCGGCGTATTTGCTGACAGTACGGTCGGGCGGCGCGTCGTAAAGCTCGCGCATGCGCTTGTCCCAGATCAGCGTGTCGGTCGAGGGTTCATATTCCCAGACGCCGACGCCCGAAGCCTGGAGCGCCAGTTCGAGGCGTTGCGACAGGGTTTCCAGCTGTTCCTCGCGCTGCTGGAGTGCGAGGATGTTGCGGTGGCGCTGTTTCATCAACAGGCCCGCCCAGATCAGCGGTATGGCGATGCCGAGGGCGATCAGGAGCGCGGTGACCCGGAAGCCGAACATGTCCGGCGGCAAGCCCTGCCATCCGCCCCTCGGAACCGCGGCGAGATACCAGGTGTCGTAACCGAGATCGATCCTCGACTTGACGGGATCTTGCGAGAACACCGCCCAGCTCCCGAGGAACACGTCCCGTTCGGCGGGAATGGGCCGCTGGGAGATTGCGATGTCCAGCGTCTGGCGCTCCGTGTTGACGTTGCTGTCCGCATAAAGCCGGTCGAGATCGACGACGGCCGAAACGACGCCCCAGAAACGGCCATTGGCAAGCGAGAAGACCGGGTAGCGGGCAATCAGCCCCTGGCCTCCCTGAACCAGGTTGACCGGGCCGGTGATGACCAGCGACCGCCTCTCGATGGCCCTCATCACCGCGCCCCTCTGGAGCTCGTTGGTGCGGTAGTCGAGGCCGAGGGCCTTCTTGTTCTGCTCTTCGGGATAGACCAGGCCGACCACCAGATCCTTGGCGGCGACAACATTGCGCAGCTGCGACGGCACGTCGAAAATCCGCTCCGAAAGCGCCGTGAACTGCGGTTGGTTGATATTCGGGTTTGCGGCAATCGCGGCGACCAGCCCGTAGATCAGGTTGACGTTGCCATGGATATTAGTCTCGAGGCTCGCCGCCACCTTGGCGAGTTGCTCGGCTGCCTTGACCTGCTCCGCCCCATGATACTGCTCGCGTTTCTCGATGTCGGCGCGGACTATCCCGACCAGCATTCCGGCTACAGCCAGGATAGCCGGGAAGAAGTAGCCGAGGCCGAAGAACTCAAGACGAGACGATTTCGATATGAATGGCAGCGAGATCATGGAGACTTCCAATGGTATTCCCCACTGTCGCCGACAAAATTTAAGATTGTCTAATTTACGCCTAGGTCAACTGAGGCATGACGCGCAAAAACGCGGCGAGCGCCTGAACCGGACTGGGCGATAGTCCGCAACCCGTGACAAAACCGCAAGATCGGTCGAGCGGAGAATGTCCGGTAGCGTTTAGCTGGTGCTGCCACGGAGGACGAAACGATGAGGGCGGCGCTTCAGAACTACCACGCCCGGATGCAGCGGGTGCTGGATCACATAGACCGGCATCTCGACGACGATCTGGACCTGGAGGCGCTGAGCAGCGTTGCCGCCTACTCGAAATATCATTTCCACCGGCAGTTCACGGCGACGTTCGGGCTGCCGGTGCATCGCTATATCCAGCTCGCCCGCATGAAGCGCGCTTCATACCGGCTGGCCTACGGGGATGCGCAAAGCGTCACGGATATAGCGATGGATGCCGGTTATGAGGGGCCTGACGCCTTCGCCCGCGCCTTTCGGCAACGGTTCGGGCAATCGCCATCGTCGTTCCGGAAGTCTCCCGACTGGGAGCCGTGGCTTTCGGCCTTCGGGCCTCTCGACAACGCGAGGAGCAAGCTCATGCAGAAGACCTATACCCCCGACGACGTCACGATTCGCGATGTCCCTGCGACGCCGGTGGCGATCATGGAGCATCGCGGCGACCCGGCGACGCTTGGTGCCACCCTCCAGCGGTTTATCGCGTGGCGCAGGGCCGCGGGCCTCCACCCCAGGATAAGTCCGACGTTCAACGTCTGGCGGTCCGAGCGGCGGCCTGCGTCGCCTGCCGACTACAGCGTGGACCTCTGTGCCGGGACCGGCCGGCCGATCGAGGCGAACGGCGAGCAGGTCAAAGCCGGCGAGATCCCCGGCGGGCGCTGCGCCGTGCTGCGCGTCGTCGGCAATACAGACAATCTGGAGCCCGCCGCTCTCTATCTTTATCGCGACTGGCTTCCGGAAAGCGGCGAGGAGGCGCGCGACTTTCCGATCTATTGCCAGCGGCTGAGCTTCGTCCCGGAGGTGCCGGAACATGAGGCGGTTGCGGACCTGTTCCTGCCGCTGAAATAACGCTTCCGGCGGTGGCTTGTCCTCGCCGCTGCAAGGCGCGGACAGGCTGCGGTTCTGCGATCCGGCTCTTCACGGGCGCGGCCGGGATGGTCCTTCGCCTCGGGCAAAGGATTCCGGCGACCGCCGAACGGGGAATGTCGGGATCATACCGCGCTGATCTGGTTCCGGCCGGCGCGCTTGGACCGGTAGAGGCCGTCGTCGGCGCGCTTCAGGATGTCCTCGCAGGAGGCATCCGCCGCCAGGAATTCGCTCAGGCCCCCGCTGATGGTGGCATGATGGCCAAGCGTCTCCCTGACCTCGGTGGCGACGCGCTGTCGAAGCCGGTTGGCGATGACGGTGCCGTGCTCCTGCCTTGTGGCGGGCATCACCACGACGAATTCGTCGCCGCCGAGGCGTGACAGAAAGTCCGTCTTGCGCAATTCCTGGCGACAGACGCCTGCGATCGACTTCAGCACCGCATCGCCCATCGCATGTCCAAGTTCGTCGTTGACCGTCTTGAAATGATCTATGTCGAACATGAAGACGGATGTCGGGATATGCTCTTCGCGAAAAAGCTCGAATTTCAGGGCGAGCACGTCCATCAGCTTGCGGCGATTGAAGAAGCCCGTCAGCTCGTCGGTCTCGCTCTGATGGCGCAACTGGTTCTCGACGGCGTTCTTTTCCGTGATGTTGCTGGCCACCCAGACGATCGCATCCTCGCCGTCGACCTGGAAATCAAGGGCCTGCAAGCGACCCTCGAACCAGATCGGATGGTCGGGCCCGTCGTTCTGCAGCCCCTTCACGTCGCTGCCGGCTAGGCTGTATTCGATAATGTGCAGGGCCCGCGAGGCGAGCGCCTTTTCGATCTCCCGCGTGAAGCGGTGCGCCTTTTCGAAGACGAGCACGTCATAGAGGCTCTTGCCGACGAGATGGCTGCCGTCATGATAGAAGCGGGTGTCCTTGCCGCCGAAGAGCGCTGCGTAACGGCCGCTGCGGGTCAGGACGAAGCAGGGATCCGGGAGCGCCGACAGAATGAAATAAAGCTGATCGCGGGAAAATCCGGTTTCCCCTCCGATATCGGTACTTGGCGCTTGGTGAACTGGCGATGCCGTCATTGGGTTCCCGGGGTGTTCGATGTGACCCGGGGCAGCGTGGCCGGACCGGCCGGAAGCAACGGGCGCACAGTTCCGAGCCTACCGTCAAACCCCTTCGAAATTATCAACAGATGCGAATATTCGCAGACATGAAGGAAAGAGACGGCTAGCCGGCAAGGGCGGGCCGTCCGCTGCCGTCCAAAGCTTTCGCCCCGACCGTACCCTTTTGCCGCAGACGCGCCTTGCCTTTGCGGGCAGGCTTATGCTCGATTGCCGACTTTCAAATTCACGAGTGCCGTATGTTCAAGGATTTTTCCGTTTCGGCCCTGATGATGGGGCTGCTCACAGCCTTTGTCGGGTTCATCAGTTCGTTTGCCGTGATCATGCAGGGGCTGCAGGCGATGGGTGCGACTGCACCGGAAATCGCCTCGGCGCTTCTGGCCCAATCGATCTCGATGGGCGTGCTGGCGATCGTGTTTTCGAGCTGGTACCGGATGCCGATCAGCATAGCATGGTCGACGCCCGGAGCGGCACTGCTGTCCGGCATCAGCGTGATCGAAGGCGGCTTCCCGGCGGTCGTCGGCGCGTTCGTGGTCTGCGGCGTGCTGATTATTCTCTCCGGCCTGTTCCGGCCGCTCGGCCGGGCGATCCGGCTGATCCCGGCGCCGCTTGCGAATGCCATGCTGGCCGGCATTCTCCTCAGCCTGTGCCTCGCGCCGGTGAAGGCCGTCGCCTTCAATGCCGCGCTCGGCCTGCCGATCGTGCTGACCTGGATGGTGGTGGTTTCGCGCTGGCGGCTGTGGGCGGTGCCGGCTTCGCTCGGGGCGCTGATCCTGGTGCTGATCTTCGGCATCGATCTTGCCCCCGACGCGATGGCGCAGATCGGCGCGGCGATCCATCCGGACCTGACTTTCATCACGCCGGTCTTCACGCTTCACGGGGCGATCTCGGTGGCGCTGCCGCTGTTCATCGTCACCATGGCCTCGCAGAACATTCCCGGCATGGCGATCCTCAAGGTGCATCACTACGAACCGCCGCCGGGCATGATGTTTGCCGGCACCGGCATTTTTTCGATCCTCGGCGGGCTTGTCGGCGGCGTGCCGGTCAACATGGCGGCGATCACGGCGGCGATGTGCGCCAGCGAAGATGCCCATCCGGATCCCGCAAGGCGATACTGGGCGGCCATCGTCGCCGGCTTCGGTTACATCGTGTTCGGCCTGATCGCCGGCGGCATTATCGCCTTCGTGTCGCTGGCGCCGCCGATCCTGTTGCAGGCGGTCGCCGGACTGGGGCTGATCGGCGCGTTTTCGAACGCGGCCTTTGCCGCCTATCGCGAGCCGGAAACGCGGGAGGCTGCGGCGATCACCTTCCTCGTGACCGCCTCGGGCCTCGCCTTTGCGGGAATTTCCGGGGCTTTCTGGGGCCTCGTGGCCGGCGGAGTGATGATGGTGCTGCAGCGCGCGATGAAACGCCGGGCTTGAACGCGGGGGAAGAGGGCCGGTCGGTCACCACGTCCAGAAGGGCGAGACCTGCTTTTCGAGAACGGCCTGCCGGCGGCCGGACAGGGCGGGCAGGAAATCGAACCCGGTGTCTTCCTCGATCGCGTCGATCGTCGTGCGAAATTCGTCCGCCGCATAGGAGGTCTTGCAGCGCGCTTCGTTCTTGAAGCGGAAGGCCATGGCCCGCTGCTCCTCCACGGCATAGACGATCTTGAAGAATGCCGTCGGGATCGCCACCGAGCCGGTCGAGGCCGCGGGTGTCTCGGCCGGTTTCTCTCCGGTGGTCGGGGATGCGGGAGAGGTTGCCTGTCCGGCGGCTGAGAATGCCGGCGGAACCGGTTGCCCGGCAGCAGAAGATGCCGGAGCGGCTGGCTGTCCGGTGGTCGGGGATTGAGGGGCGTTGGTTGCGGGTGCAGTCGGCGGGCGGGCCACCTTCGCCGCCTTGGCCTGGCGTTCGGCCTTGACGTCGTCGACCGTCTTCAACGCGCCCGAGAAGATCGGGCCGGTGAACACGATGAGACGGGGGCGGGTGGGCAGCAGGTTGCGGATCGCCATTTCCAGTTCGCGCCAGATGCCCTGGTTGAAGCAAGCGCCGACCTGCGGCCCCATGTTGGAAAGCACGAAGGTCTCGTCCATCAGATCCTGCCTCGCGGAAAAATCTCCCGCCGGCGCCTGATGACCGCGATCGTAGCCGCTGTGTTTGTAGTGGGAAAGCAGCGCGGAATACCCTTCGGGCAGGGTCTCGTCGACGAAGAAGTCGTCGCTGCGTTCGGCGCCGCTGCCGACTTCTTCGGGGACGATATCCTCGGCAACCCAATCCGGCACCTTGGTAACGCCATTGAACCGCAATGCGAAGCCGCCGAGATGGCAGCGATAGAGGAATGGCGGATTGGGAACCGGTGGCGCGCTGCCGTTCGGGAACGTGTATTCGTGTTCGTCGGCTCCATCCGTGCCGGACGGCATTCCTACGGGATCGAATATCGAAGCGCAGGCCTGAAGGTCCGCCGGCAGTGCTTCGCCCGCCTGCGCATTGCCCGCCGCGACGGCAAGCATGCCTGCCGCGGCGGCAAGCCGTATCGGTGCCGTCAACCCGTTTGAAATGCCAAATACGCTGCGCATCAGGCTCTCCCGTTGCTTCGTCAGCCGGTCGCTCTCGTGGTCCGCGGTTTCTCAGGGCCAGCCGGCGGCTGGGGTTGGGCGGGAGCCGCGGGCGGTGTCGGCTTCTGGCCGCTGATCACCTTGCCAAGCACATAGGTACCGCTGCTGATGCCGATCAGTGCAAGGGTTCCCTCGGGTATGTCGATGAGTGTCCCGGTTTCGAGCGAAAGCACGAGATAGAGCCCGGCAACGACGAAGGTGAAGACAAGCATCTGGAAGCGGCTGAGGCTCGCCTTCGGCACCTCGTCCGGCGGGGCGCCGGCCTGCGGCGATTCGCTGAGGAGATGATTGAGATTGATGTCGTTCTTCCAGATGGCCCGGATGACGGCGAAAGCCAGCGCGAGGACGATGATGCTGACGACGATGGCGACGAGGCGCGAAATGAATTGCGGGTCGAAAATGGACATGGTCACTTCCCTTGGGTCACTTCCTTGGCCGAAAAATCTTGCCGAAAATGTAGAGAAAATTGCTGCCGCCGAGGGCCATCACCGCTTCCTGCGGGACAGGCGGAAACGTTCCGCCAGTGGCGATCGATTTCAACCCATAGGAGAAGTAGGCGAAGGCGCCGGCGATCGTCCCGATCAGCATGAGGACGCGCTCCGGATCGTTCGGCTGGTCCTTTCCCGTCGCCAGCATGCCGCTCATGCTGATGCTGCCGTCCAGCATTTTCAGGAGCGTGACGAAGGCGAAAGCCGACAGCATCGCGACCAGGGCGATGGTCGCGGCGAACGAAAAACCAGCCATGGAATATTCCCCCATAGGTTGATTAACCTTAAATCAGGCCCGGGGGCTGTCAAGTGAAATTCTGACCCGAGTTCGCGCATTTCGAGTGACGGTCGAGTGACGGCGGGGATTTTATCGAACCGGCGAGGTGGGCTTGCCGTTGCCCGATCCAGCGGCTATAAGCGCCTCATGACCATGACAGGCGCAATCATGTCCGACCGTTCGTCTACCCGCCGCATCGCGGCCGGGACGATGGTATTTGCGCTTTCCTCGCTTCTTAGCCTCGACCTTACGCGCGGTTGCCGGGTCCGTTGAGGAGCGCCCGGCGGCCGAAAGCCCGCCCGGCATAAGAGCTCCTCTCACGAACATTCAAGACTTGAGCACAAAAGACCGCTAAAGGTCCGCATCGCCTGACGGCAATTCCTCTGACGGATGCCGAGCGACGCGTGAAGCGAGAAGAGACGACGACAATGGACGCCAAGACTCATTCCCCGAAATCCGGCCAGAAATCCGGTATGCCCGACGCGGCCGTGAAATACCGCGCTTATCCGACCATCAACATTCCCGACCGCACCTGGCCTTCGAAGGTGATCGACAAGGCGCCGATCTGGTGTTCGGTCGACCTGCGCGACGGCAACCAGTCGCTGGTCAACCCGATGGGTCATGACCGCAAGGCCCGGATGTTCCGCATGCTGCTCGACATGGGCTTCAAGGAAATCGAGATCGGTTTCCCGTCGGCCTCGCAGACCGATTTCGACTTCGCCCGCTGGTGCGTGGAAGAGGGCGGCGTGCCGGAGGACGTGTCCATGCAGGTGCTGGTGCAATGCCGGCCTGAACTGATCACCCGCACCTTCGAATCGCTGGAAGGCGCTCACAAGCCGATCATCCATTTCTACAATTCGACCTCCGAGCTGCAGCGCCGCGTCGTGTTCGCCAAGGATGTCGCCGGCATCAAGCAGATCGCCGTCGATGCGGCGAAGATGATCACCGACATGGCGGCGAAGGCCGGCGGCGGTTTTCGTTTCCAGTATTCGCCGGAAAGTTTTACCGGCACCGAGCTGGAAGTGGCGCTGGAAATCTGCAATGCGGTCACCGAGGTCATCAGGCCGACTGCCGAGGACAAGCTGATCCTCAACCTGCCCTCGACGGTCGAGATGGCGACCCCGAACGTCTATGCCGACCAGATCGAATGGATGTGCCGCAATCTCGACAACCGCGAAAACCTCATCATCTCGCTGCATCCGCATAACGACCGCGGCACCGGCATCGCCGCGACCGAACTCGGCCTGATGGCGGGTGCGGACCGCGTCGAAGGCACGCTGTTCGGCAATGGCGAACGCACCGGCAATGTCGACGTGGTGACGCTGGCGCTCAACATGTACACGCAAGGGGTCGATCCGGAACTGGATTGCTCCGATATCGAGCGGATCAAGGCTGTCTACGAATATTCCAACCAGATGGTCATTCCGGAACGCCACCCTTATGTCGGCGAACTGGTCTATACGGCGTTTTCCGGCTCGCACCAGGATGCGATCAACAAGGGCATGAAGGCAATCAAGGTCGCCAACCATCCGGTGTGGGAAGTGCCCTACCTGCCGATCGACCCGCGTGATGTCGGGCGGTCCTACGAGGCGATCATCCGCATCAATTCGCAGTCGGGCAAGGGCGGCATCGCCTATATCCTGGCCGAGGATTACGGCCTGAACCTGCCGCGCAACCTGCAGGTCGAGTTCCGCGAGGAGATCCAGCGGATCACCGACGAAGAGGGCGTGGAGCTTCCCGCCAAGCGCATCTATGAGAATTTCATCGAGCGCTACGTGGAACAGCCGGGCGCAAGACTGAAATTCGTCGACCATCACACCTATCCGGCCGGCACCGACCACAAGGGCATCCGCGTGGTTGCCGCCGAGATCATCGACGGCGGCGAGGTGAAGCGGATCGAAGGCCAGGGCACCGGGCCGATCGACGGCTTCATCAATGCGCTGTCGACTTATCTCGGCATCGAGCTCTCGGTGGCCGACTATTCCGAACACTCGCTGCAGCACGGCTCGAACGCATCCGCCATCGCCTATGTGGAGATGGAACACCCGAACGGAAAACTCTTCGGCGCCGGCATCAACAAGAACATCGTCGCCGCCTCGCTCGAAGCGATCGTTTCGGCGGCGAATAGGGTGCTGGCCACCAAGGGGTAAGCTGAAGCTCCCGTTTGTCAGGAACGAAGAGAGCCGCCTGAGAACTTCAGGCGGCTTTACTTTTGAGCGGCGTTATTCGCCGACGCATCCTCGGCCTTGTGCCGACGACCTGCGGCATGCCGATCAACAACCGTAGCAGATGCTCGGGACGAGCCCGCGCAATGACTGGATGGCTGGCGAGCTGTCGGCGTTCGCGGTCGGCCAAAGATCTTTAATCTGCGGGTGGCTATTTGCTCGACGTCACGCTCGCAAAGGCGAGAGCCGCCGCGAAGACGACAAAAGCAGCGACGACGAAGCTGACGACGACGATGGTTTCGATTGGCATGAAGGACCTCCGTTGATTTGAACGGAGGCTATGTCCGGTCGTCGGCCGGTTGTTTGAGCCAGATCAATCTGCGGCGTCAGATCAGCCCCGCAGCCTTCGCCGCGATGTCGTCCAGATCCGCTGCCGAAGAGGGGCCGACGACCATATAGGTGGCGAGCGGCGTGACCCAGGAGACGAGGCTGGTGTCGTTGCGGATTTCCTCGATCGAGCGGTTGCCCTCGGGCCGTAGCTTGGTGAAGGAAATGGCGATCACGTCCCCATCCCCGTCGCCGTCGGTGCGCCGGTAGAGAAGCTGGCCGACCGGCGTGCCGCCGGCGGCAAACAGGCGGGCGCCTTCAAAGGTCAGGCCGCTGTCGCTGAGGTCCGGGATACGGAAACCGACGCCGGTATTGGTGGTCAGCCATTCGAGGATGTCGGCCGGCCGCTCGGCCGGGATTTCGGCGAGGTGATTGGTCTGGCGTGCATAGAGCCGGTAATGGGCGATGATATCGTCCAGCCAGTCGCGGTTGCTGGCGCCCGGCATGGACAACATCGAAAACTGCGATGCTGCCGGGTTGCCGCCGATCATGTAGCCGATGCCGCCGCCGATCACGAACAGCAGGGCGCAGGCGGCGATGGTCTGCAGGCCGGAGGGCTTAAACGACAGCGTCGGACGCGGGGCCTGCGGAAGGCGCACGGCCCGGCGCGGCAGCGGCGCATTCTTGATGGTGCGCACCAGATCGAGCGGGACCGGTTCCTTGAGCATGTCGTCGAAGGCGCGCCGGCCGAGATCGGCGCCGCGCTTCAGCGCATCATGCAGCGAGCGGGCCTGCGGGTCGTTGACCAGCAGTTCCTCGACATCGTGCCTCTCCTCGTCGCCGGCCTGGCCATCGACAAAGGCGGAGAGGCGCAATTCGAGCAGCGACGGCTGGGGGATATTCATCCTCACGCTCTCCGCTCGCTCGTTTCGGCGGCGGCGGCTGCCAGGCTGAGACGCGCGGCGCAAAGGCGGGCAGCGAAGAGATCCGGCTGGATGCCGAGAATGGCGGCCGCCTCGGCATAGGCGAAACCTTCCACGTCGGCGAGCAGAAAGACGCTCGCGAGCCCCTCCGGCAGGCAGGCAAGCGCGCTCGACGGG
>UCEY01000111.1 GCA_900471605.1 Hyphomicrobiales bacterium
GTGATTTTGTACGAGCGTGGTGGGTGGGGTACCCCCCTCTGCCCTGCCGGTCATCTCCCCCTCAAGGGGGGAGATCGACTCGCGGCTCCCTCTTCGCCAAACCCGACCTCGACGACATGGGCCGCGACATCGCCGAACCCGCAAAGGGCTCGCTCTTCCGCCGCAACAGCCTCGACGAAATGACCGTCGGCCGCACCGAAAAACCCGTCACCGGCAAGCTGCCGCCGAAACCCGTCACCGACCCCGGCAAACGCTTCTCGCCGCTCCTGGAAGGCCAGCCGGAACGCGCCGACCCGTCGTCCGCATCGTCATCCCCAACCTCTCCGTCGTCATCGCCAACCTCAACGCCGTCATCCTCGGGCTTGACCCGAGGATCCACCGACGACCCCCGCCCTCTCGTGCGCGGCAAGATCGGTGCGGGAAGTTATGAGGACGATGGGGAGCGGAAAGGCAAGGGGCGGACCAAGGGGAAGACCGGGCGGCCGGGGCGGTGAGGCACCCGGCCTTAGAAGAGAACCTGGATGTCAGTACTTTAGGCCAGATGGTATCTACCAGCACTTTGGTTATCAAAATCGGCTGTAAGCGCGAATAGTTCTCTGTCCATCAAGTAATCTGTGCATAAATTAGAAACTTAATTCTCAAATTACATTTTGTCCTTTAAAATTTTGCAAGGGATTGAAGAGGCGAATTACAATGACAAATTCGGGACGGATCACTCTACATTTCGATAGGAGCGCCTCGGAAAGCGATGTAGAGCAGAAATTCCTATTCCCGTTTTTAGTAGACAAATTAAGTTTAGCGATCCCTCAGCAGTCTGTATTTACAAAAACTAGTATCAAAAGATCTCAAATCGACAAAGGCGCCAATCGCAGGTGGTACACACCGGACTATCTGATTTATTGCGATAGTCTCCCTGTAATGATTTTGGAAGCGAAAAAACCTGGTGAGTCTATATCGGAAGCATTTAAAGAAGCTCAACTCTACGCTCTGGAGATCAATAGTTCTTATCCCAGCGCAATCAACCCTGCGGCTTTTGTCGTCTGTAGCAATGGTGAACAGATAGCCATTGGGAACTGGGATTCAGCGGAAGCGACAGTCTACAATATAAACTCGCTAGTTCCATCGTCTGTCTCCCTAGAAGCCATTCGCGCTGACATTCATTGGGATCGTTTGATCGATCATTCGGAATCTGTAAGAAAAGCCTTGCAGCCCGCTAAACTGGTCAGCCCGCATGAACATCTCGGGGAGAACCGCGTTCGATTGGCGAAGGCTGGCTATAACTCTCTCTTCGAAGAAATTGACCCCGTATTACGGCGGTATTTCGACGCTCGTAATGAGGAAGCCGAAGCAGAAATAATAGAGCGAGGCTATGTATCTACCGAAGAGACGACGAAGTATGAAAAAACTTTCGAGACATTCCTTAGAGACCGCAGCGCCATTGATACGAATCCAAATTTGCTTGATGTAACGACCTCGAAAAGATCCGAGCGTGGCTTCGGCACGATGCTTGAGAAGAAGATGATGGGTGGACAACCCTATATGCAGCTTCTCATTGGGAATGTTGGAGCGGGTAAGACTACTTTCATCAAAAGGTTCTTTCGCCATCTCGTCGACATTAAATTGAGGGAAAAGCTCGTTGTATGCCGGTTTGACTTCAACAAAGCGCCAGATGACGGGAGCGCTTTCGAGAGTTGGGTCATGGACGAATTCGTCGAGATTATCAGATCTGATTTTAGTCAGACTGTTCCGTTGCAAACATCGGAAGGACTAAGGAGCGTATTTTCTAAAGAAATCAGAGATAAAAAAGGAGCCTACGACTTTATCCGCGCGAGTAGCGAGGCTGATTACAATACTAGACTTGGCTCAGACATGCTGAGCTGGATTGATGATAAAAAACTGTTTTCGTCCGCTATAGCGAGATTTCTTGCGTCCAAAGGTAAAAGCCTTATTGTCATCTTTGATAACGTGGACAGAAAAGACCGGGATGTGCAGCTACGTGTTTTTCAAACTGCGCAGTGGTTTATGAATCTAACCGGCTCTCTTTGCATAACGACACTTCGTGATGAAACATATGAAAACTACAAGAGCGAGAAACCGCTTGATGCTTTTTCAAAGAATACCAATTTCTACATTAAAGCGCCAAGATTTATCGACATGGTTAAGCGTCGACTTGATTTAGCAATATCTCATCTCCTTAAATCAAGCAATGAAAAAATTGAATACGACATCCCTGGAATAGGAAGAGTAACTTATCCCAAAACAAAACTTGGTGAATATTTAAATTCTATTTATGTGGACGTATTCAGAAAGCAAAGGACCATTACTGAGATTCTTGAGGGATTGGCCGGAAAAGATTCTCGAAAAGCCCTGGAGATGTTCAGTGCAGTCCTGACGTCAGCCCATTTCGATACGAGAGACTTTACCTCCGCCGGGGCATCACAAGGCGAAACCAAAATCCAAGAGGCGACAATACTTAAAAGCCTGATGCGTACAAATTATCTTTATTTTTTTGAAGGGCATGGATTTGTACATAACATCTTTAATTTTCATCCCGAGTCGAAAGACAGGAGTCATTTCCTCAAGATATTTATCTTGGATTTCCTGATAGAAAACAGGAAAAAGATAGGCGATGTTCGTTTTGAAGGATTCTTCTCTGTTGGATTTCTGATCAAGAAGTTTGCAAATGTCGGATTCATTGAGCTCGATGTTCATCTTGAAATCGAAAGCCTATTGGAAATGGGCTTAATCACATCAGAGAGATTTGTTACGGGCTCGATTGAGTTGGGCGACTCGGTTCGAATCCACGTTTCGGGCTTCGTACATTGCCGACGCCTGACCGGGAGAATCGACTACATTTCATCTGTTGCTCTCGTGACTCCAATTGCTGACGACGCAGTTGCTCGCTTGATCGCTGAGAGATGGCATATTTCAGACCATCAAACAGATATTAATCGGATGACAAAGAATATTATCGCTAAGTATTTTATGGATTATCTAGAGACAAAGCTTCTTGAAATACAGACGAGGAGCGCTTTGGATACCATGGAATTTAACAGTGGGTATGCTGTTCTCAGTAGAATTAATGAAGCTATAGGTTTCAAGCGTGAAGCGCAGGTTGGCCAGAAGCGACGATCGAAGCCCTCTATAAAGACATGATGAACCTCGCCAAGAGAAAATGCTCGGGTTAGCCGTCGGTTGATAAGAATGTCAGACCGACCGAATGGGGAGGAGGAATGCCCTCGCGCCACTTCACTGCGGACGCTCCCGGACATCCCCCGCAATCCTTTCAACGCCTTACCTCCAATTCACATCCTCTCTCATCCCCGCCCTCCCAACC
>UCEY01000091.1 GCA_900471605.1 Hyphomicrobiales bacterium
TCGGCACGGAGCTTTTCGGCGAGCAGCTTGCGCAGTCTTTGGTTTTCCTCTTCCAGCTGCAGAAGATCCGCAAACTCATCAACTGCCGCCACCCCCGACGGTGCAGTCGCTGCCTGCACAACCTTCGGAGCACGTTTGACCGGCACACGTTTAGCGGTAGTCGCACCTTGCTCAGACTTTGCCTTGCGGCCTCTCTTCGGCTTATCCGCTACCGCATTCGAAGTCGCTGCCGGCTGCGCCGCAACTTCCGCCGAGACGGTTTCATGCGCCGTCTTTCTGGCGCGAGGTTTGCGTTCCTTCTTCGCTACATCGAGCGCAGCTACGGCCGGCGTGTCAGCATCAGTCATCGTATTGTTTTCGTCGGCCATTCTGGTCTCCTGTAAAGCCGGTGCATTTGTCTCCTGCTCTCTCGGCAGTGTCAACAACGCCGCGGCCTGCTCTTCTCCAACGAAAGACATCTCTTTGCCGGATTGGTTATCCTGAGGGTTGTCCAGCAGGGCTGGCATTGCCTCTTCCTGCAGATCTTGCGCAACCGACTTCAAATCTATGTTTCCCCAGATCGAGGTCGGATTGGAGTTGAGTTTTCGTCGACCCGATTTGTATTCGACGGCAAAACTGCGCTGGACTTTTTTCAATCTGGAAGCCTCGGTATCTGCTTTGATGTTTCGGCGATGTTATCAGCATCGCAACAAGTCCTGCAAATAACCACTATTGCCTTTGTGGTCCATGCCGATAGTGACGGGGCCCGGCACGTTCACATGCCCACCGCAGACGCTTTCAATAAGCGCAGTCGAAGACAATCACTCATTGCTTGTGCTCGCAGGCAACGGTGTCGGAACGTGAGATGAACCGCATCACCCCACGGCTCCACTGCCCCATCTAAAGATCGATCGCTCTTGTTACGATCCAGACAGGGACCCCGGCGACAATCACGCCGGCCAGCAAGGCTGAGATCATCTTGATCAATGACCCACGGCGCCCACATCGACCATCCCACTCGTAAAGCATACCAGACCCTCACACCTCACTGCCTGACAGAAAACATTGTCCAGTCTGGGAGTCCAGTGCGTCTTTGCAACATCGTTAAATTAGAAAATCGGAATGGGCGCAATTGTGCGATCGCGGGGTTTTCCATTTTCCGACGCCAAGCTTCAGGACTTGGCTGACAAGAGCCTGCGTCGGTCCGCCAGGACGCAGGCCCTTAGCCCATCGCAAACACAACTGCTTCGAAGAAGAGGGCTCGTCCGTTTTTCCCGCTCGAGCCTTCAGCAGTCTTTTGGCACCAGGATAGTGCCAAACCTCCTGAGATGGTAAACCCACATTTCTTAGCTTAACTAGTCTCATGACCGGCGCTTGAACGTATGCTCATCGGCGGGAAACACCCTGGAGCGAACGTCGCCCGCGTAGGCCTCGGCCGAAGTCGCTACCTTCTTTCCAAGCTCATCGTACCGCTTCACGAAGCGTGGGGTGAAATCGTTGAACAGACCGAGCATATCGTCCGATACCAGGATTTGGCCGTCGCAAGCGACCGAAGCACCGATCCCGATAGTCGGAACAGGAATGGCCATCGTCACCTCGCGGGCAAGTGTTTCGACGGTGCCTTCGATAACGACCGCAAAGGCTCCCGAGTTGCCGACCGCATCGGCGTCACGCCGGATCTTTGTAACCTCTTCGTCGGAATGACCGACGGATCGATATCCGCCCGCGGTATGAACCTGCTGCGGCATCAGGCCGATATGGCCAAGAACCGGGATGCCGCGAGCGGTCAGGAAGGCGATGGTCTCGGCCATCTCTTCGCCACCCTCAAGCTTGACTGCATCGCAGCCGGTTTCCTGCAGAATGCGCACAGCGTTACGATAAGCCAATTCCTTGGATTCCTGATAGCTGCCGAAGGGCATGTCGACGACGACGCAGGATCTGGCAACACCGCGCATCACCGCCTTTCCATGCGCGATCATCATGTCGAGCGTCACAGCCACGGTGCTCTCCATGCCGTAGAGGACCATGCCGAGCGAATCTCCGACCAGCAGAAGATCGCAGTGTTCATCAAGGAGCCGCGCCATCGGCGTCGTATAGGCGGTCAGGCAAACGATTGGCGTTCCGCCCTTCATCGCCCGGATACGAGGAGGCGTCAGGCGCTTCGGGGAGCTCGTGGCACTCATCGCACCTCTCCTGTTCCAGGCAGAACTTTTTTCGCAATCACCCGGTTGTCGAGGAGTTTCGTGGTGCCGATACGCACGAACAGTGCGACAACCACGGGAGCCTCAATCCTTGTGACCTTCTGCAAGGTCGAGGCGTCCCTGACGGCAACCACTTCGGCGTTGGCCAAAGGCTCGCGCGAGATGAACCCTGTAAGCTCCGCTTCCAGAACCTGCGGGTCCGCAAGCCCTTCGGCGATAAGACGTTCCGCTTCCTCCAATGCGCGCGGGACGATGGCCGCGACTCGTCTTTCGGTCTCGCTGAGATATAACCTAATACGAACTTCGGTTAAGCCAATAATATCGGCGTACAGTATGAATTACTAAAGACTATTGCCACTGCGTGATCGCTGTAGGTCTGTACGCGCCGCTGTAAGAAGCTTTGGAATTTCAGCCGCCATTCGACGCGTCATAGCCAGCTCAGACTGCATACGAAACATAAACTCGGCTGCGGCTAGCTTTCCCTCCAAAAGCTCAATCCTTGCATCTAAGTTCTCATGATCCCGTTCCGCCTGAGTCGCACCACGTTTTTGCTCCCTTGAAAGGTTTGCATCAGTTGACGTTGCCAATCTTGATCTAACGTCGTTTAAAGCGCTCATTAATTTCGGCGATCTACCTAGCACGTTATTCAACCTTCTGATGTTATTAATTGACAGGTCACCGTGGTTTTCCAGTTGTACAATGGCTTCCGCAGAAACGTTCCTCGTTTCCTCCGTGAGAGAAGCAGAAAAGCACTTGATGGCATCTGCACCGAGCAGACTTTTGCTATCAATGTCTAAGGAAAAAGATGAGCGAGCCAAAGCTTGTCGCGAAGCAGTTGCTGCTTCAGGCCCCAGATATCGTAGGGACCGAACTAGATTCTGCCTCGCTTTGTTCTTCTGAAGCTGCAGGATTGGGGTAACCGCGGCGATGATTCCGTCCGCTGTACCTTCGTTCCGGCGCCGTCGGATACCCAAGTCTCTCGAACACCGGTCTGGGAGCCGTTCCGCGAGAGCCGCAGCTTCAAAAAGCTTGTGGGAAAGCAGTGTCAATCGCTTAACGCGCCCAATGAACCTAGTAACAGGCTTTATCCCACCCTCAAGTTCGGCATTGCTGTCATTATTGGACACTCCGAGAATAGCTTGTCGAATGAATTTTTGGGAAGCTGCAATACTGTTCAGATCCCTCGCAATTTCTCGAGGCTCCCGATCAAAGTCGAGCGTGTGATTGATTATCTCCTCCACAATTTCAGCGGGTGGCGGAACCCGATATTTGTGTGATCGCAGTATTTTGACAGAGCGCCCCATTTGAAGGTCGTTGTCAGGAAGCTTACGCTTACGGTCTGGCATCTTGCTGTCCTCAATTGATCGCAGAATGATCTCCAGGAGGCCGAATGCGCAAACTCTTAAAAGCTACAAGTGTAACTGCGGCTGGGTATTCGCAGGTTCATGACGAGGTGCGGCAGTGAAGGCGCAACTAAAGCGTGTCGCATTTATTCTGCCTCGTATCCTGCTGCCTTGAAGAAGTTTCGACATTCGGACACTGAGAAGAGGTTGATGATGTCACCGAGCGCGCTGGTGATGGCATCGAAGCTGCGGGCCGCGCGCTTTCTCAGGAGTACCTAGAGTTTTGCGAAAGCCATTTCGATGGGATTCAGGTCGGGAGAATAGGGCGGCAGGAAGAGCAGCCATGCGCCTCTGGCCTTGACCAATTGCTCCGCCCGCTCGCTTTTGTGGAAACTGACATTATCGAGGATAACGACGTCGCCTGGCGATAGTGTCGGCGCAAGCTGGGTCTCAATCCTGACTTCGAAGATGCGGCTGCTCATCCGTGCGTCGACGATGAAGGGGCGGTGAGGCCGTAGCATCTCAGCCCGGCAATGAAGGTCTGCGTGTTCCATTTTCCGAAAGGTGCGTAAGCGACAAGTCGCTGGCCTTTGCGTGACCATCTAGTGCGTTTGGTCAGACGGGTATTAGTTGAGGTCTCATCGATAAAGATCAGCCGCGCCAATACCATATTGAAGAATTGCTTTCGACGCCTGATCCACAGGTCACGCGCTTTCGCGATGTCCGGCCTTCGTTTTTCGCTTGCCATAAGGCTTTTTTTTTTGCTCACGCCAAGCCGGTGCAGAAAGCGGCCGACTGTGGCCCGATGCACCTCGATACAGCGCTTGGCCAGCTCAACGCAGAGCTCGTCCAGCGTGACCTCATCATCGCACGACACACGGTCGGCAATCCACTGGCTATAAGGCGAGAGTTTCCCTGCCTAGCAGCGGCAAGCGAATCTTACGACCGATGCAAAAACATCATGTTATTGACGAACCGCGGCGACACCCGGAAATGCCGGCCAGCTTCACAGTTACTGTTGCCTTCTTCGACAAACGCAACGACACGCCCACGCAACTCTATCGGATGCGGCTTGCCCATGGCGGTTCTCCTTCATGAGCAAAGTGAATCACAAATCAAACCAAGCGGCAATCCCGAATCCGGTTACGCGCGACATGCTTTAGAACTGTGGTCGGCTCGGAAGAGTGCGCTTCGTCCCCAATACAATCGACCGGGTTCAATCTCTACGGGATGTACCAGTCTGTGGGTCGGATAGTGGCTTGCATTTCAAGAACCCGAGGCGGTGATGCCATCTCCCAAGAATAATAACAACATCAGACGTTCCTCTGCAGACACCAAGGCAGCCATATCATGTAAGGGTGATATGAAGATCACGGCTATCGAGCGCAGCCGACGCTGGTTGCGTGGACACAACGGAACATCACGTCAAAGCTGTTTAAGCCTGATGTGTCATCTCAGGGACAACGAGCGCGCCTACGGCGGAACAGCCAATCAAAGGATTCGGCTAATGATGCGGTTCGATCATATTGTTCGAATTGGTGTTGCCTCAGGTTCTGTTCATGTTGGAATGCCATCAAAAGCACGCTGAACATGCACAAGCTTATTGTGACGGTACAGCGCAAGAAGGCTCAATATGTTTGCAAAGTCCAGGCTGCGGGGGTGCCATAGATCTCAGATTTAGTCGAAGATTATTTTTCCGGAAACCCACCGACGATGAAGGAACCTGCACATCTCGCCGAGCCGCCCATCTCGTCGACGTACCTTCTTGTCACTTTCCCTTTAATTTCGAGAATCGCGACTCAATGATATCAGCCCATTATCCCTTTCACTTAATTTGAGAATGG
>UCEY01000016.1 GCA_900471605.1 Hyphomicrobiales bacterium
CCCGCGCCGGTCCCGCCTCGCCGCAACGCCTTGCGGTGTATCCGCGACGGAACGGGGGGATTGTAGGCATGGGTCGGGAATGCGGGGATGAAAGAGGATGGAGATTTGGGTTAAGTCATTGAGCGGACAGGCGGGTAACGCTTGGGACATCCCCGCGACTGTACTGCCCGACGAACCCGAAAAATGGGGATGACGGACGCGGAACCTGATGCCCAACTATGCGGGTATGGCGACGTTCAGTCTCTGCTGCACCTGATCGACATTGCCGCGGACATAAACAGCCGTGGGCTTGCCGCCGCTGCTGGCGAGTGCAAGAGCGATGATCGTGACTTCCTCTTCAAAGGTCGTGACGTAAAGCACCTGTGCGGGATTGATATAGACGGCCTGGTTGTGGGTGTTCTTGAAGCCGATCAGCGCCATACGTCTCTCCTTCTGCTGCGTGGCGAGATATGCCATGCCATGCCCAAGGTTGCCGCAAGTTTAACAGCCCCGTGTCGCGGCCGTCATCATGACAAGAAGTCTCAAAACCGACCACCACAGGGAGATACCCTCGGCGCACCTCGCGCGAGGGTAAGCCCTCACCGCCCGGCGTGGCGACGGATCGAAGAGCCGACGCGAATCACGGGACCTGCCTGCGACGGCCGCGAGGGGCGTGGCGGCAATTCCTGCACCAAGCGCCGCGCCGAACGTGATCGCAGGGCAAATAGTTCACCCGCAGGTCACCGATTGGTGCTCTAAGTCGGGTTCTACGTTTTTTCTCAGGAGGATCGACCATGCCGACGATTGCAATCATTGGAGCGGGCGCGATGGGAAGCGGGATCGGTCGGCAGCTGGCGGAAGGAGGCGCCCAGGTGCTGACCTACCTGGAAGGCCGCTCGTCCGAGACCCATGCGCGGGCGCGGGCCGCGGGAATGCAGCCCGCTCCCCTGCAGGAGATCATCGACGCGGAGATCGTTCTGTCGATCGTTCCGCCCGCCGAAGCAGTCGGTGTCGCAGGTCTCCTGTCCGAGGCAATCGGTGATCGCCCGAGCCCGGTAACATTCGTCGATTGCAACGCGATCTCGCCGGACACGATGAGCGAGGTTGCTGCCGCTTTCAGGCCCGGCCAGGCGAACGTGCTGGACGGCTCGATCATCGGCCTGCCGCCGCAGCCGGGAAAGGCGGGCCCGAAGCTCTATGTCAGCGGTGACGGCGCGGGCAGAAGCGCCGTCCTCGCGGCGCACGGGCTCGAGGTCCGCCGGATCGAAGGCGCGGTCGGAGCGGCCTCGGCGCTGAAGATGTGTTATGCCGGCATCAACAAGGGCATGACCGGCCTCGGCACCGCCATGCTGCTGGCGGCCATCAGGTCGGGTGCGGACGAAAGCCTCAAACGGGAGATGGCCGAAAGCATACCCGACCTCGACCGGAAGCTCTCGAGCGCCATTCCCGACATGTATGCGAAGGCCTATCGCTGGGTGGCGGAGATGGAGGAGATCGCCGCGTTCCTCGGTGAAGACGATCCGGCCTCGCTGATCTTCAAAGGAATGGCCGGGTTGTTTCGGAAGATGGCCGACGACCGGACGGACGGCGGCGAGCTTGCCGGCCAGTTGAACGCACTGCTCGGCCGGTAAGCCCGGCAGGCCCTTCGCGTTTTTCGAAGGGATTGGCGCCGGTTCCGCGGGGATTGGCGCCGACGCAACGGTAAGCGACGGCCTGCGCCGGCGCTTTTGAACAGGCTCACTCGGCGGCGAGCAGCTGTTCCTTGCCATCCTCTTCGTCGTTGTCCTGCTTTTCTTGCCTGCGGCGCGTGGCATGCGCCAGTTCCTGATGGAACCGGGCTTCCTCGTGCACATGCGGCTTGGCGAAGCCGGCGATCAGAAGATAGGCGACGGGGGTGATGAACAGCGTCACCAGAACCGCGAAGCCGAGGCCGCCGACGATGACCCAGCCGAGCGCGATGCGCGCTTCCGCGCCGGCGCCCTGGGCGAGCAGCAGCGGCACGCCGCCGATGACGGTGGCGATCATCGTCATCATCACCGGACGCAGGCGGATCGCGCAGGCGGTTTCGATCGCCTCGCGCACGCTGGAGCCGCGGTCGCGCAGCTGGTTGGCGAACTCGACGATCAGGATGCCGTTTTTCGCCATGACGCCGACCAAAAGCACGAGGCCGATCTGGCTGTAGACGTTGAGGCTCGATCCGGTCAGCACCAGGGCGATCGCCGCGCAGGCAAGGCCGAGCGGCACGGTCGACATGATGATGATCGACGACAATACGCTTTCGAACTGCGCGGCCAGCACCAGGAAGATGATCGCGATCGCAAAACCGAAGGTCATCAGCATGGCGTTGGAGTTTTCGCCGAGCGTCTTGGCTTCCGCCATCGGCACCAGCCGGACGCCGGGCGGCAGCAGCGGCTGGGCGATCGCCGTCACCTGCTTGACCGCATCGCCGAGCGCCACGCCGTCGCGCAGGTTCGACGAGATGGCGACCGAGGCGAGCTGCTGTTCGCGGTTGAGTTGCGGCGCGACAGCGCCTTCCTTGAGGGTCGCGATCGTCGACATCGGCACGATCTTGCCGTCGCCGGTCTTCAGGAAGATGTTTTCGAGGTCGGTCGGATCGTCGATCGGCCTCGTGGTCGAGGTGAGCTTGACCGGCAGCGCGTCGCCGTTGACGAATACGTCGACGATCGAGCGGCCCTCAAGCAGCGACTGCATGGCGGTCGACAGGCCGGTGATGTCGATGCCGAGATCGGAGGCCCGCTCGCGGTCGATGGCCACCGAAAGCTGCGCCTGGGTCGGTTCGTTGGTGAGCCGCGGCGTATCGAAGAACCGGCCGCCTTCGCTTTCCATATGCGATACGAGCTTGAGGGCCGTCGCGGTCAGCACGTCGTAGTCGTTGCCGACCAGCGCCATCTGCAGGCCGTTGCCGGCGCCGCGGATCTTCAGGCTGTTGGCCTGCATGGTGAAACCGCGCAGGGCCGGCACGCGCAGGGCCGCGGCATTGACGTCGGCGGCGATCTGGTCCTGGGTGCGGGAGCGTTCTTCCCAGGGCGCCAGGGTCAGGACCATGAAGCCGCTATTGGTGTTCGCACCGAAACCGGAGATCGAGAAGATGTTGGCGATCTCGCCCGAATCCCGCAGCGGCTTCAGGTTCTCTTCGAGACGCTGCATCTGGTCGCGGGTGTAATCGAGGCTGACGCCCTGCGGGCTGGTGACGCGCAGCATGATCGTCGCGCGGTCTTCGCGCGGCGTCAGCTCGCTCTTGACGAGGCCGAAGACGTTATAGGCTGCGATCGAGAAAACCACCGAGACGACGATGACGACGAGCGGCGCATTGAGGCAGAACCGCAAGGCGGCGGCATAGACGCTGGCAAACGCGTTGCCGAAGGCGCCGAGCAGACCGTGATCCTCCTTCATCGGCTTGGTCAGCATGCGCGAGGCGAGCATCGGGCAAAGCGTCAGGGCGGTAATCGACGACAGGCCGACCGAGAAGGCGAGCACGAAGCCGAATTCCTTGAACAGGCCGCCGATCTGGCCGGGCAGGAAGGAGAGCGGAATGAAGACGGCCGCAAGCGTCGCGGTCGTCGCGATGACGGCGAAGAACACTTCCTGGGTGCCGAGCACGGCGGCGGCGCGCGGTCCCATGCCCTCCGCTCGCCGTCGCACGATGTTTTCGAGCACGACGATCGCGTCGTCGACCACGAGGCCGGTCGCGAGCACGATGGCGAGCAGCGTCAGGATGTTGATCGAGAAGCCGACCAGATAGATCGCCACCAGCGTGCCGATCAGCGCCACCGGCATGGTGATCGCAGGGATCAGCGTCGCGCGCCAGTCGCGCAGGAAGAGGTAGATGACCACGACGACGACCGCCGCCGACAGCATCAGCGCGGTCTCGACTTCGTGCAGTGCGCCCTGGATGAAGATCGCGTCGTCGCCGGTGATGGCGATGCGGGTGCCTTCCGGCAGGGTCTTCTGCATCTCCGCGACGGCGGCCTTGACGCCCTGGGAAATGTTGAGCGTGTTCGACTGCGCCTGACGGATGATGCCGAGGCCGACGCCCTGCACGCCGTTGGCGCGCAGCACGGTCGTGCCGTCGTCAGGGCCGAGCGCGACCGTCGCCACATCGCGGATGCGGACATTCGGGCCGATCAGGACGTTTTCGAAATCCTGCGGCTTGGTGAGGCTCGCCGTCGCGCGAACGACGATATCCTGCGTCGTGCTCTTCAGCGAGCCGGCCGGAACGTCAAGCGCGGCACTCGACAGCGCCTTGGAGACATCCGCAACCGTCAGACCGCGGCCGGCCAATGCCGCCTGGTTGATATCGACGCGAAACACCTTGTCCTGGTCGCCATAAAGTTCGACGTCGGCCACGCCTTCGACGGCGGCGAGCCGGTCGACGATCTCGTTGTTGACGAGCTGGGTGAGGTCTTCCATCGACATCTTGGACGACGTGACCGCAAGACGCATGATGGCGTCGGAATCGGCATCCGCCTTGACGATGCGGGGTTCGTCGGCATCGTCGGGCAGCTTGTTGACGACCCGGCCGACCGCGTCGCGCACGTCGTTGGCGGCTTCGGAAAGATCGACGCTGTCGGAAAATTCCATCGTCACGCGGCTGGAGCCGAACTGCGACTGCGAGGACAGCGCCTTGAGGCCGGAGACGCGGGCAACCGCGCCTTCGATGACCTGCGTGACTTCCTGGTCCATGGTCTGCGGCGACGCGCCGTCGTAATTGGTGCGCACGGTGATGACCGGCTGGTCGACGTCGGGAAGTTCGCGCACTTCGACGCCCGCGAGGGCTGCAAGACCGGCGACGACGAGCAGCGTGTTCAGGACCGCCGCGAGCACGGGCCGGCGCACGAACAGAGCGGTGAAGCTCTGGCCGGATTTCTCCGCTAAGGCCTTGCCGTCGTCGTCATGGCCGTGGGCCGGCCCATGTCCCGGAAGTTCGATCTTCATTGGCGCGCCACCTCAGCCGTTTCCGGCGCCCCGAAGATCCGGACCGACGCCCCTTCCCTCACCCGTTGCAGGCCTTCGGTGACGATCCGGTCGCCTTCCTTGAGTTCGGCGCCCACGAGGACCGCATCGGGATTGCGCTGGACGACGCGGACCCGGGTCTTGACCGATTTGTTGTCCCGGACCTGCCAGACATAGGACCCCTCGCCGTCCCACTGGATGGCGAGGGGATCGACCGCCGGATAGCGTTCGCCGGCAAAACGCATGCCGACATTGAAGGCCATGCCGGCGCGCAGCACGTCACCCGGATTTTCGACCCTGGCGCGGATGCGCATCGTGCGGCTTGCCGGATCGATGCGGTTGTCGATCGCCTCGACCTTGCCGGAAAACACCTGGCCCGGACGGGCGATCGAGCTCGCCTCGACGGGCGCGCCCGGTTCGATCGCGACGGCGAAACGTTCCGGCGCCCAGAAATCGACCAGAATGGCCGTCCGGTCGTCGATCGTCACGACATTGGTCTGGGTGGTGACATTGTCGCCGATATTGACCGCGACGATGCCGGCGACGCCGTCGATGGGCGCGACGATGTCGCGGCGCCTGAGATTGAGTTCGGCGGTGGAGAGCGCAAGCTTCGCCGCCTGTTCGGCGATCTGGGCGTTGAGCACGTCGAGCCGCGAGAACGACTGCAGGTTCCGGTAGGAGGCGGATTTTTCCTGGGCGCTCTGCAGCGCGACCTGCGCCTTTTCGCGCTCGATGATCTGCTCCTCGTCATCGAGACGGGCAAGCACCTGCCCCTTGGTGACCTTCTGGCCGGATGTGACCATGATCTCGTCGACCGTGCCGGAGGACTGCGGCATGACGACGACGGACTGGATGGCCTCGCCGCTGCCGATCGCCGACAGGCGGTCGTTGACCGTGCCGATCGCCACCGGCTGGGCGACGACGAGCGTGGCCCGATTGCCGCCGCCCTGGCCTCCACCCTGTCCGCCGGCTCCGCGCTGGCCGTTCTGCGCCTGGGCATTGCCCTGCGCGCCGCCCTGGCCCTGCGGCCGCGCCGCGCCATTGCCGTTTGCGGCAGGTGCGGAGGAACTTGCCGGCTTCGGACGGATGGCGGCGATCACCTCACCGGGCACGCCCATCCTGGCAAGCGTTTCCCCGGCGCTCGGCACAAGATAGACCCACAGAGCCAGTGCTCCTGCAAGGACGACAAGACAGAGCAGAAGCTGTTTCCAAATCCGCATTCAATTCTCCGACGGGGCAGCAAAAGGCCATATTGCCCCGGAGTATCCTTGTTTGCCGGTGCTCACGCAATGGGGCAACGCCAACCTTACGGAAATGTAACCTCACGAAATTTCACGGGTATGTTAGACGGCAAGCATACATATACTCCTAAAATTGCCGTTTTGGCAGAGAGCAACCGCCGGCCTCTCCATACTTTAGCCTTGCCTTGTGTGGAGACTTGGAATGAAAGCAGAACATTTTCTGGTCTTTCAGGTCCGAATCACTACATTGGCCGCATGACGAACAGTTTCGACGACATTCCGTTCTTCGACGAAGAACCCCAGCAGGCGCCACGCAAGGCCCCCGCACCGGCCGCGGGCCAGGGCGGCCTCGGCATCGCCGCCCGCGCCATGGCGGCCCGCGACCAGCACCGTGCGCCCGACTATCTTTCCGGCCTCAACCCCGAACAGCGCCAGGCGGTCGAGACCCTGGACGGCCCGGTCCTCGTGCTTGCCGGCGCCGGCACCGGCAAGACGCGCGTGCTGACCACCCGTATCGCCCATATTCTCGCGAGCGGCCGCGCCTTCCCCTCGCAGATCCTCGCGGTGACCTTCACCAACAAGGCGGCGCGCGAAATGAAGGAACGCATCGGCGTTCTGGTCGGCGGCGCGGTCGAGGGCATGCCCTGGCTCGGCACCTTCCATTCGATCGGCGTCAAACTGCTGCGCCGTCACGCGGAGCTGGCGGGCCTGCGCTCCGATTTCACCATTCTCGACACCGACGACGTGGTGCGGCTGATCAAGCAGCTGATCCAGGCCGAAGGTCTGGACGACAAGCGCTGGCCGGCAAAACAATTCGCCGGCATGATCGACACCTGGAAGAACAAGGGCCTGCTGCCGGCCGACATCCCGGAAGGCGACGCCCGCGCATTTGCCAACGGCAAGGGGCGCGAACTCTACGCCGCCTACCAGGCGCGGCTTCGCACCCTCAACGCCTGCGATTTCGGCGATCTCCTGCTGCATCCGATCGCGATCTTCCGCAAGAACCCGGATCTCCTCAAGGACTATCACGCAAGGTTCCGCTATATCCTCGTCGACGAGTACCAGGACACCAATACGGCCCAATACATGTGGCTGCGGCTGCTCGCCCAGAGGCCGCAGGGCACGCCCCAGAACGTCTGCTGCGTCGGCGACGACGACCAGTCGATCTATGGCTGGCGCGGCGCCGAAGTGGACAACATCCTGCGCTTCGAGAAGGATTTTCCGGGCGCCAACGTGATCAAGCTCGAGCGCAACTACCGCTCCACCGAACACATCCTCGGGGCCGCCGGCCACCTGATCGCCCATAACGAAGGCCGGCTCGGCAAGACCCTGTTCACCGACCGCGCCAACCCCGACGACGAGAAGGTGGTGGTGCATGCCGCCTGGGATTCGGAGGAGGAAGCGCGTGCCATCGGCGAGGAGATCGAAAACCTCCAGCGCGGCAAACACAAGCTCAACGACATGGCGATCCTGGTGCGCGCCTCGTTCCAGATGCGCGAGTTCGAAGACCGGTTCGTGACGCTAGGCCTCAACTACCGCGTCATCGGCGGCCCGCGCTTCTACGAGCGGCTCGAGATCCGCGACGCCATGGCCTATTTCCGCATGGTCTGCCAGCCGTCCGACGACCTCGCCTTCGAACGGATCATCAACACGCCGAAACGCGGCTTGGGCGACACGACCGTGCGCTACCTGCACGATTACGCCCGCGCCCGCGACATCCCGATGCTTGCCGCCGCAGCCGATCTCATCGAGACCGACGAGCTGAAGCCGAAGGCGCGCAAGGCGCTGTTCGACGTCGTCACGGATTTCCGCCGCTGGCAGGGACTGCTCGAAAATACCCTGCACACCACGCTTGCCGAGCAGATCCTCGACGAAAGCGGTTATACCGCCATGTGGCAGAACGACAAATCGGCCGAGGCGCCGGGCCGGCTGGAAAACCTCAAGGAACTCGTTCGTTCCATGGAGGCGTTCGAGAGCATGCGCGGTTTCCTCGAACATGTGTCGCTGGTCATGGATGCCGAGACCAACGAGAACCTCGACGCGGTGTCGATCATGACGCTGCATTCGGCCAAGGGCCTGGAATTCGACACCGTCTTCCTGCCCGGCTGGGAGGAAGGCCTGTTTCCGCACCAGCGGGCGCTCGACGAGGGCGGCCGCTCCGGCCTCGAAGAGGAACGCCGCCTCGCCTATGTCGGCCTGACGCGCGCAAAACACCGCTGCCACATCTGGTTCGTCTCCAACCGCCGCATTCACGGCCTGTGGCAATCGACCATGCCGTCACGCTTCCTCGACGAACTGCCGGCCGCCCATGTGGACGTGGCGGCCTCCGACAGCAATTACGGCGGTTATGGCGGGCGCGGCGGTTACGGCCAGTCGCGCTTCGACAAGGCCGATCCCTTCGCCAACACCTATTCGACACCCGGCTGGAAACGCGCCCAGGCCAACAGGACCGACGCCACCCGCGACAACTGGGGCACCCGCTCCGGCCATGCCGTGGAACGCATCGGCTACGGCGAAAGCGGCCCGCGCACGCGCACCATCGATGGCGAACTAGTGGCCAAGTCGGTCGCCGACACGCCGTCCCAGTTTTCGGTGGGCGACCGGGTATTCCACGTCAAGTTCGGCAACGGCAATATTTCGGCCATCGAAGGCAACAAGCTGACCATCGAATTCGACAAGGCCGGGCAGAAGCGGGTGCTCGAGGGGTTTGTGGAGCGAGTATAGTAGCATTAACTAATATGAATATTGTACTCATCTCCGTCTCGAACTTTTTCGAGAAGGGAAAGAGCTTCTTTCGAATATTTGGCTGTTCGAGATTTATCACCAGTCTTCACAAGGCAATGATATTGGTTGTCCGATGAGCTTATATTTACAAGCTTCTCTTTATTCACCTTTTCGATAAGCTTCCTTGCTCCATGCCACCCGGGAAATCCAAGTCTACGGCCAAGTTGAGTTATCGTGTAAGGATGGGTCATATTGGAATTGCTGGATGATACGATACCTAAGAGTTTCGGAAGCTGTTCATCTACATCTAGAATGCTTTCAAGATTTTTGTAGTCCACCTCAACAGTCTTCTGGGGAATATCTTTTCTGATAAGCTTATATGTTCTAGCCGCCAAAGCACGCAAAATCTTTGTATTTATTGGGTTAAATTCCTTATCTTGAGAGATCGCTTTAAATATCCATGAAAAATCATGTGTGCTGATCGCACGTACTCTATATTGGGTAGTCCCTGTACCGACCACATACTCTTCATTTAAGCTTGCAAGCTTCCCGATATCAGCCTCCCATTTCACATAGAATATATTGTCGATAAACCCATCATTCCCCACTATCTCACCTACATCCTGTATTATTTCAGATATATTCGGATCATTAAATCCGTATCCAAAAACAAAAACTGGATGTTCAGTAAGATATTTCAGAAGTTTTGCGGATATATACTTCTTTCTTATTCGATAATCACGATAATCATCTGAATTCATGACGATTGATGCCGGATCTGTTATAGATCCGTGAATTTTAAATATCTCACCAACCAAATTCAGGTTATATTTTATGACCTTATCACCAATTACCGGTTCATAGCCTATGAAAACCTCTTCGAGGAAGCAGTCATAATTGGTTGTAATTATTGCGTGAGGATTTGATGCCCGAAGAAGAGCGACCTCTTCGCTCAGCTGAGCATTAATCATATTCTTCTTTGAAAGATCATCGATGATTTTGCATACTACAGTCTTGAAATATATTGATTTATCTAAATCCGCTTCAAAGTAAGATGAGGGAAAAAGAGCAGGCTTAATTCTCCAGGCCCACTCAAAAACCATGTCTTCAACATCGTCAGCGATGGCAATTGGATCGCCCCTGCGCTTTTGAAGTATATAATTGAAGGCCGATTTTTCTGTTCCAATAAAGCTGGCTACTGCATCGAGGAGTTCTAGCCAGCTTGGTGTACCGAGATACCTTTTCGAAAGCCCTGATCCTACGAAGAAAATAGGCTGGCATTCCAGCTCGTGAAGCTTATCCCTGATGAGAGCGTCCATTTTTTCGACGTAACGCTTGTAGTCAATTTCGCCGACCATGCAGTCCCCTCACCATCTAATTAGCTTGGCATTGTTTTAACGGATAGGTTGGATCTGAGAAATTTGCAATCGAACATCGTCAAGGTTAGCGCACCCGTGACTATTCGGGTGACCAAGCGGCACGCTACCCCCTATCACGCCCTTGTCAGCCTCCCTGTCTCCCACTACCTGAAGCACCGAAGATTTTCGAATTCTAAGGGAGGAATTCATGAAAGCGATCGTCACCGCCCCCGGCGGGCTTGATGCCCTGAAACTCGTCGATCGGCCCGACCCGGGCAGACCCGGCCGTGGCGAGATCCGGGTGAAGCTGCATGCGAGTTCGATCAATTTCCATGACCTGAGCGTCGCGAGCGGCCGCACCCCGACCGATGGGCGGGTGCTGATGGCCGATGGCGCCGGTGTGGTCGAGGAGGTCGGGGAAGGCGTGGGCGAGTTCAAGGCGGGCGATCATGTGGTCTCCTGCTTCTTCCCCGACTGGCAGGACGGCCCGCCGCCGGCGGGTGGTTTTTCGCGCACGCCGGGCGATGGCATCGACGGGTTCGCGACCGAATATGCGGTGCGGCCGGCGGCGGCCTTTACGCTCGCTCCGAAAGGGTTCAGCCATGTGGAAGCGGCGACGATCACCACCGCGGGGCTGACCGCCTGGCGGGCGCTGGTGGAGCTTGGGCGGCTGAAGGCCGGCGAGACGGTGCTGGCGCTCGGCACCGGCGGCGTGTCGGTCTATGCGCTGCAGATCGCAAGAGCGATGGGCGCACGGGTGGCGATCACCTCGTCCTCGAACGACAAGCTGGAGCGCGCCGGAAAACTCGGGGCCGAGTTTACCGTCAACTACAAGGAGCAAGCCGACTGGGGCAAACAGGTCTTCGACTGGACCGGCGGCCGCGGCGTCGACCATGTGGTGGAAGTCGGCGGCCCGGCGACACTCGGGCAATCCATCCAGGCGGTGAAGATGGGTGGCCATATCACCATGATCGGCGTCCTGACCGGCCCGCGCGGCGAGGTGCCGACCGCAGCCTTGATGGGCAAGCAGGCGGTTCTGTCGGGCATTTTGGTCGGCAGCCGCCGCCAGCAGCAGGATTTCGTGCGGGCGCTCGATACGGGCCTCGTCCGCCCGGTGATCGACAAGGTGTTTGCGCTCGAAAACCTGGCCGATGCCTTCCGCTACGAGATGAGCGGCAGCCATTTCGGCAAGATCGGCATCGAGTGGTGATTGGTCGGGCAGAGGTTTTCCTTGCGGAGAACCCCTGCCCCGGTTACCTCGGGACAAACCCGGCGATCAGGGAGCGGCCCCATGTTTCTCACCAACCAGGACGTCATCGAGCTCACCGCATGGCGGCGCAAGCTGCACGCCATGCCGGAAGTGTCCGGCGAGGAGGTCGCGACCGCTGCCGAGGTGCAGGGGTTTCTCGCGGATACCAAGCCCGACCGGATCGTGACCGGCCTCGGCGGCACGGGCGTCGCGGTCGTTTACGACAGCGGCCTTGCCGGCCCGACCGTGCTCTTTCGCGCCGAGCTGGACGCGCTCCCGATCGAGGAGGTCGGTACGCCGGACTATCGCTCGAAAATTCCCGGCAAGGGCCATATGTGCGGGCATGACGGCCACATGACCATGCTGGCGGCGCTCGGTCGTCAGTTCGGTCGCGAAAAGCCGAAGCACGGCCGCGTCATCCTGATGTTCCAGCCGGCCGAAGAGACGGGCGCCGGTGCGGCGGCGGTCATCGCCGACGAAAAATTCCAGGGCCTTATCCCGGATTACAGTTTTTCCCTGCACAACATGCCCGGCCTGCCGCTGGGGCGCGTCTGGCTGAAGCAGGGGATCGTCAACTGCGCGTCGCGCGGCCTCAAGGTCGTCCTCACCGGGCGCACGGCGCATGCCTCCATGCCGGAAACCGGCATTTCGCCGGTGCCTGCGGTCGCAGCGCTGATGCCGGCGCTGACGGCGCTCAGCGAGGGCTCGATCGAAACCGGCGACATGGTGCTGGCCACGGTCACCCATGCCTCCGTCGGCGAACCGGCCTTCGGCATTGCGCCCGGCCGTGCCGAGGTCTGGGTGACATTGCGCACCATGACCGACGGCCAGATGGAAGCATTGATGGCGAGGGCAGAAACCCTCGTCCGCGAGATCGCCGCCGCCGACGGACTCGAATACGCAATGGATTACCATGATATCTTCGGCCAGTGCGAAAACGATGCGCAGGCGACCGAGATGCTGCGGGCGGCGATGGAAGCCGAGGGCGTTCCCCACGATGCAGGCGAGACGATGCGCGGCTCGGAGGATTTCGGCCGCTTCGCGACCGTCTCGAAATCGGCGATGTTCTTTCTGGGGGCCGGCGAAAACATGCCGAACCTGCACAACCCGAATTACGATTTCCCTGACGACCTGATCCCGATCGGCACCAAGATTTTTATGCGCGTGGCGAGAGATATTCTGGGCTGAAACGCCGTTTGTGACGCCGTCATCCGGCGTCACCATCATGGCTCCGACTAAGCGTCGTTATTGCCGAACAGCTTGGCCATGAAGCCGCCATTGGTGCCGCGGCCCGGACGCTTGCCGTCCCATTTGGGCACGATCACCATATGGGTGATGTCGCCGCGCTGGAAGGCTTTCAGGAACGCGGGATAATCGGCAAACGCGACGCAGCCGTGCGAGTCGCCGCGCACCCGCAGCAGGAAGCTGTGGGCGAGCAGGCCGGTGCGGCCCTGCGGCGCCTTGCCGTCGACCGGCGTCAGGCGGATCGCGGCGACGCCGTGGAACAGCGTTTCGCGCATCGACAGCTTGTAGGTGCCGGGCGGCGTCGGGCCACGCATCGTCACATGCGTAAAGTTCGGGTTGTCGCGCATCTTGCCGATGCCGGAATGCGCTTCGAGCTTCGAGCCGTTCGGCATATAGACCATGCCGCCGGAAATATCGTAGACCGCGACCTTCGTGCCGATGCCGGGCCAGGCCGGAGCCGACTGCGACGGACGGGTGGGCTCCTCGCGCATCGGATTGTCGGGCTTGGCGAAGGCAAGCGCGGTCGGCTTTTCGTCGCGGTCGTCCGCCCTGGCGGGCTTCTGCGGCGCGACCGCGGCAATCGCGGCAAGCGCTGCCGGCTTGGCGGGCTTTTCGGCGGTAGAGCCCGGACGGATGACCGGCAGCGGGCCGGCCTTCGGCAGCGCATAGGAAGGCGCCGCGGGAACGGCCTCCTCGACCATCGCGACTTCGCTTTCGTCGGTGCCCTCGTCCGCGTCCTCTTCGAGGGCGGTTTCCTCAAGCGCGGCCATCTCGACCGGCTTCATATCCTTGAGCCCGGCGACGGTGGTGACCGTCTGGGCGTCCTGGATCATGTCCGGCAGGGCGCCGCTAGGCGTGCGGGGCGCCACCACGACGAGGTTTTCCATCGCCGGCGCGAGCACGGCGCGGATGGCATTGGCGTCCGGACGGATCTTTTCGAGTGCTGCGAACTGCTGTTCGTGTTCCTGGTGGCGGGCAGCCTTGGACATCGCCACGTTGAGCATCTGGCTGACGCTAGAAACATCCGGCTTGCGCGCTTCAAGCGCTGCCACGTCGGCTCCGGCCAGGCGCTTGCCCTTCGGACCGGCGGGCGCGCTGCCCGGCAGGCGTGAGAATTTCGAGACGTCGATTTCGCGTTCGCGCGATACGGCCGCGGCAAGCGCGATCGGCTTCGTCAGCGCCGTTTCGAACTTGACGTCGGCTGCCGACTTCACCGCGGTCGCCATGGTAACCATCGACGCCCCCATCAGGGCTGCGACCGTCAGACCGAAACCGACCGTGACATTGACAAGGAGAGAGCGGGATTTCTTGCGGCGCTGCGGCGCCTTGCCCGCATGCCTGCCATTCACCGACGTCTGGACCGAACGCGCCATCACTCGTTACCCGAACCGTTACTCACACCGGCAGGCGTCGCTTCCGCGAGACTGCCAACACAACCTCGGCGAGCACTGAGCATAAGAAGAATCTGCCCACCGCCGCCTATCGACTGCATGTGAGAATGAACGATTATGGTAACCAATGTCTTTACGCCGCCCCGATTTGGTTTCGGTGGTGCACATAAAAGCGCATGCCGTCGGAAGTTTAACCGAATTGCGGCAACAGGGTGTCCCCCGGGTGCCCAATTGAGGCTAGTCAAGCCAGCGACCGTTGCTGTTTAGCCACAAAATCTTATTCTTTCAAGGCTTGATACGATTTTTATACCAATTCCTTCTCTGGCACCGGATGCCTCGAGTCGCGCGTTGCCGCCCGAGCGTCCCGCCATTGCCCGTCATCGCGGGGCCCCTAGATGTATACCGAAGCCGTTTACGGGTGATCGGAAACAGCTTCGCAGCGGGCAACATGAGCGGGTCAAAAGCACCAAAACCAGGTCGTCGCCGGCTGCCGCAAAGCCCGCAGACAACCCTCTCCCCAATCAACTGCAAATACCCGACAGCGTTGCAGCGACGGCGTTCCGGAAGACAAGGATCGCTCTCTCCGGCGCGGCTTCTGTCGAGGAATTCGACACCCAACCGCGCCGACGACCGCACTGCAAAACATAACGGCCTTGATCCTGTGCTCCGCCCTTGGCATCCTCCGCCGATCCAGGAATCGGAGAATGACCGATGAAAGCGCTGCTCCTGATCGACATCCAGAACGGTTTTTGTCCAGGCGGTAACCTGCCCGTCGCCCATGGCGACGAAATCGTGCCGGTCGCCAACCGGCTGATCGAGGACGGCGGATATGACGTCGTCGTCGCCTCGCAGGACTGGCACCCGGAGAACCATGGCAGTTTTGCCTCCCGGCACGCCGGCAAGAAACCGTTCGAGATGGGAGAACTGTCCGGCCAGCCGCAGGTCATGTGGCCGGACCATTGCGTCCAGGGCACGCCGGACGCGGAATTCCACCCCGACCTCAATATCGAGGCGGTGGATTATATCCAGCAGAAGGGCGAAAACCCCGCGGTCGACAGCTATTCGGCCTTCCGCGATAACGACCAGGCCGCCATAACCGGGCTCGCCGGTTATCTGAGGGCCCAGCAGGTAACCGAACTCGACCTCTGCGGACTTGCGACCGACTATTGCGTGAAGTTTTCGGCGCTGGATGCGCTGGAGATGCTGCCGGGCGTGAAGGTGCGCTTCATCAAGGATGCAAGCCGCGGCATCGATCCGCAGGGCGTCAAGAACGCCATCGCCGAGATGAAGGAGAAAGGCATCGGCATCGTCTCGAGCAGGGACATCCTTCGCAACTGAAGCCGGACCGGCCGAACCCGACTGTTCAGCGGAATCGATCATAACATCAGCCCAATTGAATTGCGCCAGGTCCCGCAGGGCTCTAAAGCCGGTGCGTAAAGGATCTTCTTCGATGAATCGCAGCGAATTCAATCAGGGACTGAGGGGCGGCCTCGTCATCGCGCTCTCCTCGGCTCCCTTCGCGGTCCTGTTCGGCGCCGTGGCGAGCGACAACGGCCTGACTGTCATGGAAGCAGGCCTGATGAGCGCCACCGTCTATGCCGGCGCCAGCCAGCTCGTCGGCATCGAGCTCTTCGGCCACCATGTGGCGCCGTGGCTGATCGTGCTGTCGGTCTTCGCGGTGAATTTTCGCCATATCCTCTATTCGGCGGCGCTGACGCGGTTCATCGTCCACTTCTCGCCGGTCCAGAAATTCTTCGCCTTCTTCGTGCTGACCGACCCGCAGTTCGCCGAGGCGGTGAAGCACGGCGAAAGCGGCGGGCGCATCAGTTTTCCCTGGTATATCGGCTTCGGTGCCGCAGTCTATTTTCCCTGGCTGTTCTTCAGCGTCGTCGGCGCGTTTTTCGGGCGGATGATGGGCGATCCGCGAACGCTCGCCATCGACGTTCTGCTGCCGGTCTATTTCCTCGGGTTGGTCATCGGCTTCCGCCGCAAGCCGGGCTTCTATCCGGTGGTGGCGGCGAGCGCGCTCGGTTCGGTGCTCGGTTATCATTTCGTCGGCTCGCCCTGGCATGTCAGCATCGGCGCTGCGCTGGGCGTGATCGTCGCCGCCCTCCTGCCACCGGAATCGGTGCCGGTGACGGCCGCCAGCGAAACGGAGAGCTGACATGGCCGATCTGTTTTCCACGGAGACGGTTGTTCTGATCCTTGCCGCGGCGGTTGCGACCTACCTCACTCGGATCGGCGGTTACGTGCTGATCACCCGGATGAAGACGATCCCGCCGCGCATGGAACAGGCGCTCAACGCCGTGCCGGCGGCGGTGCTGACGACGCTCGTCGCCCCGGCCTTCTTCAACGGCGGCTGGGACGTCAAGATCGCCATGCTCGTGGCCCTCGTCGCCGGCATCCGGTATCCGGGCCTCTTGCTGCTCGGCGCCGGCTGGGCGGCGGCGATGATCTGCCGCCACCTGCTTGGCTTCTGATTTCAGGCGCTCCCCGATACGGGAAAGAGGCTTGGTTCAGGAAAGCGGCTCGGTTGCCTTCGCCAGCCAGGCCTTGACCGTTTCGTCGTCGATCAGCGGCAGCAGTTTTTCGCGCACCGCGGCGTGGTAGCCGTTGAGCCAGGACAGTTCTTCGGCCGTCATCAGCGCCGGCAGCACGAGGCGTCGGTCGATCGGGCACCAGGTCAGCGTTTCGAAGGCAAGCATCGGCTGGTCGCCACCGTCGATCTCTTCCGCCGGCTTCACATAGATCAGGTTCTCGATACGGATGCCGAAGGCGCCCGGACGGTAATAACCGGGTTCGTTGGAGAGGATCATGCCGGGCAGCAGTTCCTGCGTCGCCAGCCGCGAGATCCGCTGCGGCCCTTCATGCACCGAGAGATACGAACCGACGCCGTGGCCGGTGCCATGCGCATAATCGCCGCCGGCCTTCCACAGCGCGATGCGGGCGAGCGGATCGAGATCGCAGCCACGGGTGCCTTTCGGGAAACGCGCCGTGCTGATGCCGATCATGCCCTTCAGCACCAGGGTGAAGAAACGCTTGTGCTCGTCCGGAACGGAGCCGACCGCCACCGTGCGGGTGATGTCAGTGGTGCCGTTGACATATTGCGCCCCCGAATCGACCAGGAAAAGCTCGCCGGCTTCGAGCCGGCGATTGGTTTCGGTCGTCACCCTATAGTGGATGACCGCGCCGTGCTCGCCGGCACCCGAGATGGTGTCGAAGGAAATGTCCTTCAGCGGGTTCTGCATGGCCTGGCCGACGCGGCCGCGCGCCGCCTCCAGCGCCTTCACCGCATCGATCTCCGTGATCGTGCCGGGCGCCTGGGCGTCGAGCCAGCAGAGATATTCGACCATCGCCGCGCCATCCTGCAGATGCGCCTGGGCCGAACCCTGAAGCTCTTCCCGGTTCTTGCAGGCGCGCGGCAGTTTTGCCGGGTCGGAAGCCTCGACCACCTCGCCGCCGGCGGTCGCGATCGCCTTGGTGAGTGCCAGCGGCGTAAGCTCCGGATCGATCAGGATTTTCGCACCATCCGCCGACAAGGCCGCAAGCCGTGCGAGAAACTCGGAGGGCGGGCGCTGCACCGCGATCTGGGCGAGATAGGCCGCCTGCTCGATGCCAGTCTTCATCCGGTCGAGAAAAATCTCGGCCTTGCCCTCGGCCGGAATGATCGCCCGCGACAGAGGATAGGGCGTGTGCGGCACGTCATCGCCGCGAATGTTGAAAATCCAGGCGACCGATGTCGGATCGGCTATGACGACTGCGGCAGCCCCCTTCTCTTTCACCTGTGCCGAGATCGCCGCGATCTTTTCGCTCGCCAGCGTACCGGCATGTTCCTGCTTCTGGATCGAAACGGCGCCGAGCGGCTCCGCCGGCCGGTCGGCCCAGATCGCGTCGAGCGGATTGGCGTCGAGAAGCACGAGCGAACCGCCGATCTCGGCCAGCGCCTTTTCAAGCCGCCGCACTTCCGCGCCCGCATGCAGCCAGGGATCGATGCCGAGCCGAAATCCCCTGGAACCATGGCGCGGCAGCCAGACATGCGGCGGCTCGTTGACGAGATCGCCGGGGCTGAACACCGAACCGTCCACCTGTTCGGCAAGCTGGGTGACGTAACGTCCGTCGACGAAAACCACGGCCTCACGCTGCGTGATGAGCGCCATGCCGGCCGATCCGGTAAAACCGGTGAGCCAGGACAGGCGTTCGGCCGAGGCCGGCACATATTCCCCCTGATATTCGTCGGCACGGGGAACGAGAAAACCGTCAATGCCGAGATCGGCGAATTTTGCCCGGAGCGCGCTGACGCGATCGCGGCCGAACTGCGGGGCGGACTTCACTTCGAAGGACTGGAACATGGGCTTGAATTTCCGGGCTGCTTGATTCCAACGGGTTCGGGCCATGTTAGCCGATCTTCGGCGGACAATGCCAGCCGACCCGCGGATGATCGAGGGCGGATGATCGAGGATTGTGCATCCGCTCGGAGGCCCGGCGCTTATCTGGGCATCCTATGCACCAAACGCATATCACCAATGAGAGAAGCCCTCTCACTGTGCAGTGCAGCAATCGCTATATTCACATCATCGAACGGGCGCCGGACAAGGCCCGTATCAAAAGGATCGCTTCCATCATGGCCAACTCTTTCTTCCGCAATGCCTTCAACCGCATCGTCGAAGCCCGCGAGCGTCAGGTTGCCCGTTATGTCAACGGCGCGCTCCTGAACCTCGACGAGGAAACGCTGAAGGGCCTCGGCACCAGCCGCGAGGAACTGCGCCGCAAGGGCGCGCAAAGCTACGTGTTCTGATCACAGGGCCGGCGCGGGATCTCCTCCCTCACCCGCCCGGCTTCCAGAATACGAGGCCCCGCTCGAGCGTCTCCCTCCCTCAGGCTCGCGGGTTCGATCAGCGTCAAACCTGATCGCAAGGCGGCACCATTGGTGCCGCCTTTTTGCTGTCCGGCTCCGGCAGCCATGCGCGGATATCAATGCTGCACTGCGAGATAGAATCAATTCCGGCGCAGATGGATCGTTACCCAGCCATTGCGCCAGATGGTGCGCACATGCGCGAGGTGGACGCCGCCATAGGCGGCCAGCACCTTCCAGCGCTGCGCAGCCAGAATGCCCGAGAGGATCACCGACCCGCCCGGTGCCAGATGCGCCGCGAGCTGCGGCGCCATCTTCATCAATGGCCGCGCCAGGATATTGGCGATGATCAGGTCGAAAGGCCCTTCCCGGTCGAACGACGGCGAATGAAATCCCGGCGCGGTCTCGAGCCGGATGCCGGTGGCGATGCCGTTGCGGCGGACGTTTTCGCGCGCCACCCGCACCGCGACCGGATCGATGTCGGTCGCGAGCACCGGGATGTTGCGCAGCTTGCGCACGGCAATCGCCAGCACGCCGCTTCCGGTTCCAAGGTCGAGCGCGTTGCGGACGGTCCGCGCGCGCATCACCTCCTCGATCACTTCGAGGCAGCCGGCCGTGGTGCCGTGATGGCCGGTGCCGAAAGCCTGGCCGGCATCGATTTCGATGGCGATATCGTTGACCTTCACCTTGTCGCGGTCATGCGAGCCATGGACGATGAACCGCCCGGCCCTGACAGGCTTCAGACCTTCCAGCGACTTGGCGATCCAGTCGATATCCGGGATGATCTCCCGTTGGATTTCAAGGGCCGGAAAGGCCCGAGCGAGACCTTCGGCGATACGCTCGCGCACCGCCTCCTCGTCCTCCGCCATCATATAGACCGAGGCTTCCCATATGTCCTTTTTCTCGTCCACCTCGGTGGTGGCGATGGCGAAATCCTCCTCCCCGAAGACCTCCGACAGGATATCGAGGATCTCGGTCGCACCTTTTTCGGTGGACGTGACGTAAAGGCGGATTTCGCTCAAGGAAGGGTCTCTCAGCTGTTCGAAACGGTGGCGGAGAGGATTGCCACAGAAGCCGGGTCGGCTTCAACGGCAAACGCATCAGCCCTTGATGAGATTTTCGAGCTTCTTGACCGCGACGTCGGGATTTTCCCCGTAAGCGATGGTGCCGGCGAAACGTCCGCCGTTGTCGAGCAGGAAGACCGAGGCGGTATGATCCATCGTGTAGTCGCCGTTCGGCACCTTCTCGTCGACCGGCACCTTCTTGGCATAGACCTTGAAGCCCTTGATCATCTCGTTGACCTTTTCCGGCGGGCCGGAAATGCCCTTCACCCGGTCGGTGACATTCGAAATGTACTGGCCGAGCAGTTCCGGGCTGTCGCGCTCCGGATCGACGCTGACGAAATAGCCGTTGAGCTTGGTGCCGTCAGGATCGACCTTGTGCAGCCAGCCGTTCAGCTCGAACAGGGTGGTCGGGCAGACTTCCGGGCAATGGGTGAAACCGAAGAACAGCGCGGTCGGCTTGTCCTGAAAGGCTTTCTCGGTGATCGGCTGGCCATTCTGGGCGACGAGCTGGAACGGAACCCCGAACGGCCCCTCCGCGAGCTGCTGTTTCGAGCGCGTCACTTCCATCGTCAGCCAGACAAGCACGCCGGCAAGCGCCACGACGGCGATCCACAGGATGGTGCGAAAGCTCTTCATCGGTATCTCTTCAGCTCGGGCTACGTTGACGGAGCGATAGACCCGAGGCAGCGGACACGCAATTCAAGAAGTCGTTTTCGAAAGGTATCGCGCTGATTTGTCTCAACGACCGGAGAACCGGTCAAAGACACCAGGAAAGGCCGTTTTCGCCGAGCGTCAGCAGGATGGAGGAGCCGAAGGCCAGCCAGCCGTAAAAGGTCACGCCTGCCAGCCCGAACAGGAGCAGGCTCGCGGCGGCGATCAGCGGCAGGCGGTAGCCATCGGAGGAGATGCGGTCCATGGCGTTCAATCTACAACCTTTTCCGGCCTTCCGGAAGGTCCGGCAGCTCCAAACAAGCTTAGCGGAAGATTAATATCTCTCTGAGACCTTATAAAGGCGAAGGTGGTTTACGAATCGTTGCGGCGAATGGGAGTGGGGATGCTTCATGCATCGCACTGGGGGCCGCGATATCGTCCGATCCGCCCACAGACATGACGTCGCCGACATCGGTTCGCTTCCTGTATCCGTCTCTATCCGAAGCCTGCCGGGCCTGCCCGGCGCCGGGAGGAATTTCAACGGCATGACCGCAAAACCCATCCGCAAGTCGCTGTCGGTCAACCACCGGCTATGGACGCTGGCGGGCTCCGCCTTTGCCGGTATCGGCGCCATGCTGCTTGTCGGCTGGTACCAGGGCCTCCAGGTCGACGACGCGTTGCAGCGCGCCACCGAGATTCAGGAACACGTGGATACCGTCAACGCGATGCGAATCGCCAATCTGGAACTTGTCCTGGCGGCGATGGACACGATCGTCGACCGCGACGACAAACGCGTCGATCCGAGCCGGCTGAAGGCGATGGCGGATTCGTCCGACAGGCTGAAAAGCTCCTCAAGCGACCTGAAGAAACTGGGGGCCGAAATCGGCAATCCCGGTCTCGTGGCAAGCTTCGAAACGGATCTTGCAGCCGTTTCCACGGCGATCCAGGTCGATCTCAGAAAAATGGTCGAAACGGGCGCATCCGACGACGCTTACGACAGAATCGACGACGTCATCGACGGCGCCGGCGAACGGCTTGGCGCAATGCTCGAATCGGCGGCCGGCGCCGGCGAAAAACTGGTCCGCAGCCGGGTCCAGGAGGCGAACGCCCGTTCCTCGACCTCTCTTTACGTGCAGCTTGGCTGCGGCCTGATCGCACTGGTCGCCATGGCGATCCTGCAGAGCATTCACGGCGGCGCCATCCGGCGCGGTATCGACGGCGTTCGCGCCAGCATGCAGCGCATCATCGGCGGTGACTACGAAACACCCGTTCCCGGCATCGACCGTGGCGACGAGATCGGCGAGATGGCGCGCGCCACCGACGTCTTCCGGCTTTCCGCCGTCGAACGCCGAACCCTCGAAGTCAACCTGGAAGACGAACGCCGCCAGAACGAAACCCGGCGGCGGACGAGCGAATCCGAGCAGAAGGCCGAAGCCGAAGCGCTCCACTTCGCCGTCGATTCGCTCGCAGCCGCGCTGAACCGCCTCTCCGAGGGCGATCTTGCCGCCGCCCTCGACCGCCCCTTCCGCGACGACCTGGAGCGCCTGCGCACCGATTTCAACCGGGTCGTCGAACGTCTGCGCCACATCATGACCGAGGTCGCCACCAGCTCGAGTTCCATCGGCGCCAACGCCAACCAGATGCGCTCCGCTGCCGACGATCTCGCCAAGCGCACCGAGAAGCAGGCGGCCTCGCTCGAGGAAACATCCGCAGCCCTTGAGGAAATCACCTCGACGGTACGCAATGCCACCAGCCGCGCCGAAGAGGCGACCCGGATGGTGAGCCATGCCAAGGATTATACGGAACAGTCTGCCGGCGTCGTCCGCGATGCCACGGCCGCCATGGGGCGGATAGAAGACGCCACCGCCGAGATCGGCAAGATCATCAACGTCATCGACGAGATCGCCTTCCAGACCAATCTCCTGGCGCTCAATGCAGGCGTCGAGGCGGCCCGCGCCGGCGAGGCCGGCAAGGGCTTTGCCGTGGTCGCCCAGGAAGTGCGCGAACTCGCAGGGCGTGCGGCGGGTGCGGCCAAGGATATCAAGGCTCTGGTCACCCGCTCCAACCAGGAGGTCAAGACCGGTGTCGATTTGGTCAAGGCGACGGGCGACGCCCTCACCCGGATCGGCGACGACGTGCTGAAAATCAACGACCACGTTCACGCGATCTTCACTTCTGCGCGCGAACAATCAACGGGACTGACAGAAATCAACACCTCGATCGGCCAGATGGACCAAGCAACGCAACAGAATGCCGCGATGGTGGAGCAGAGCACTGCGGCCAGCCATTCGCTGGCCAGCGACGCCGAAAACCTCAACCGGCTGATCAGCCAGTTTCAAATCCGTGGAGGCAATGGCCCGCGCGCCGTCGAGGCAGCGAGCGCTTCCACACCAGCCAAACCCTCCCCCGCCCTGAACTTGATGAACAAGCTCGCGGGAGCCTTCAGCAACAGTCCCGCCTCCGCCAAGCCGAAGGCCGTGGGATCCTCAGACAAATGGGAAGAGTTCTGACATGAGCAATGCCATCAAGCAGTCCGGCGCCTACCTGGAAATCGTCTCCTTCCACCTCGGAGACCAGGAATTCTGCATCGACATCATGGCGATCCGCGAAATCCGCGGCTGGGCGCCGGTGACCCCGATGCCCCACACACCGCCTTACGTGCTCGGCCTCATCAACCTGCGCGGCGCGGTGATCCCGGTCATCGACATGGCCTGCCGTCTCGGCATGAAGATGACCGAACCGTCCGAGCGTTCGGCGATCATCGTCACCGACATCGCCGGCAAGCTGGTCGGCCTTCTGGTCGAACAGGTATCCGACATGATGACCATCCGCAGCGAAGACCTGCAGCCGGCGCCGGAAATCATTCCGGAAGAGCAGCGCGCCTTCTGCCGCGGCATCGTGGCGCTGGAAAAGACCATGGTCTGCTTCCTGAACCTCGACACCGTCATTGCCGACGAACTGGCCCGCGAAGCGGCATAATTCTGCGGCTCCCAAAAGGTGCAAAATCAAGTCCGGATCTTCCGTCACACGCGAATGTGACGGAAGATTAACGCGTTGTAATCATTGCTTATTTGTAATAATTTCGGCCGGAACTGAAATACTGGCCGTGTCGTTCTCTCGTCGCAAAACGCCCAACCGAACCGCAACAAACGCATCGGCTGGTTACCAACACTAGGAGAACGACCATGAACAAGGCTTTTGCTCTCGCAGTCCTGATGTCCGCAGCCACGATGGGAACCGCCTATGCCCAGGATAAGAGCATGGCGACCAAGTCCGCCAGCGACGTCAACATCGTCTATACCAACCCGGAAATCGATAACAGCGCCAAGCGTCTCGACGTGCCCGAAAGTGTCATCCATCCGACCGCGGAAATGGTGCAGAAGGCCCAGGACGAGCTCAAGGCCGACCCCGCGTTGCGCGCCAATCTTCTGAGCCAGAATGTCGAACTCAACAATGTCGTCGGGATCGATACCGCCGCCGACGGCAGCCGGATCGTCTACGTCCGCTGATTCGCCCCCGTCTGCACCTCGCGCTTCAAAACCGGGCCCGCTCAGGCAGGCCCGGTTTTGCCGTTCTGGCGGCTATCCTGTTGACCTCGGCCGCACCGCATGACTGTATTCGTCGACGGGATGCAACATGACTTGCATCCCACGCTGGGGGAGAAGCGTGATTGAGCGACAGAGTTGACGTCATCGTGGTGGGCGCGGGCCTGGCGGGCCTGGTGGCCGCCACCGAACTTGCGGATGCCGGCCGCTCCGTCATCATCCTCGACCAGGAACCGGAACAGAACCTCGGCGGCCAGGCCTTCTGGTCGCTCGGCGGGCTGTTCCTGGTCGATTCCCCCGAACAGCGGCGCATGGGCATCCGTGATTCGCTCGACCTTGCCTGGCAGGATTGGCTGGGCACTGCCGGTTTCGACCGCGAGGAAGACCACTGGCCGCGCCTGTGGGCCGAAGCCTATGTCGCCTTTGCGGCGGGCGAGAAACGCGCCTGGCTGAGGCAGATGGGCCATCGCATCTTCCCGGTGGTCGGTTGGGCCGAGCGCGGCGGCGGCTCGGCGACGGCACACGGCAATTCCGTGCCGCGGTTCCACACCACCTGGGGCACCGGCCCCGGCGTCGTCGAACCTTTCGAGCGGCGGGCACGCGAGGCGGAAAAGGCCGGAAAGATCCGCTTCCTCTGGCGGCACCGCGTCGACAATCTGGTGAAGACCGGAAAGGCGGTGACAGGGGTTGTAGGCGCCATCCTCGAAGCCAGCGCGGCCGAACGCGGCGAGGAGACCTCACGGAAACCGGTCGGGAATTTCGAACTCCGGGCTCCGATCGTCATCGTCGCATCGGGCGGCGTCGGCGGCAACCAGGACCTGGTGCGGCAGATGTGGCCGGCAAGGCTGGGCAGGCCGCCTGCCTTCATGGTCTCGGGCGTGCCGAAACATGTCGACGGACGGATGATCGGCATCACGCGGGCGGCAGGCGGGCAGGTGATCAACCGCGACCGGATGTGGCACTATACCGAGGGCCTCAGGAACTGGAACCCGATCTGGCAGGACCACGGCATCCGCATATTGCCCGGCCCCTCCTCCATGTGGTTCGACGCGACCGGCAAGCGCCTGCCCGCCCCCTTCTATCCCGGCTACGATACGCTCGGCACGCTGCAGCACATCATGGCGACCGGTTACGACTACAGCTGGTTCGTGCTGAACCAGAGCATCATCCGCAAGGAATTCGCCCTCTCGGGCTCGGAACAGAACCCGGACCTGACCGGCCGGGACTGGAAGCTCACGGCACGCCGCGCGATCGGCAGGAAAGCGGCCGGGCCGGTCGAGGCCTTCAAGGAACATGGCGAGGATTTCGTGATCGCCGACAGCCTTGGCGAACTGGTGGCAGGCATGAACCGGCTCTCCGGCGGCGATCTCCTGAACCTTGCCGATATCGAACATGAAATTCTTGCCCGCGACGGCCAGGTGGCTAATCCCTTCGCCAAGGACCCGCAGATCATGGGCATCCACAATGCGCGCCGTTCGCTCGGCGAAAAGCTGGTGCGGACCGCAAAACCGCACCGTATCCTCGATCCGGCGCATGGACCGCTGATCGCGGTGAGGCTGAATATCCTGACGCGCAAGACGCTCGGCGGGATCGAGACCGACCTCTCGGCCCGCGTGCTTGCAGAGGACGGGCAGGCCATTCCGGGGCTCTACGCAGTCGGCGAGGCCGCCGGCTTCGGCGGCGGCGGCATGCACGGCTACCGGGCGCTCGAAGGCACGTTTCTCGGCGGCTGCCTGTTTTCCGGCCGCACGGCCGGTCGGGCGGCCGCAAGCGCGCTCGCCTGAACCGTGATTTACGGCTTGGGCTTGCCGTTCTTCCAGGTGACGTTCTGGTTATAAAGCGGGATGGTCGAGATCGCCATCTTGGCCGAACCATCCACCACCTGGCGCGAGTGGGCGAGATAGATCAGCGTGTCGTTCGCCTTGTCGTAGATGCGCTTGACGAGCAGGTCCTTCCAGATCAGCGAGCGCCCCTGCCGGAACACTTCCTCGCCGCCCTTGCCGAGATCGATCTCGCCGATCTCGATCGGGCCCGTCTGCCGGCAGGCGATCGAATTGTTGGATGGGTCCTCGAACCAGTTGCCGTTCTTCAGCCGGTCGATGATGCCGCGCTCGAAATAGGTGACGTGGCAGGTGACGCCCTTGATCTGCGGATCGGCGACCGCCTCGACGATGATGTCGTTGCCGGTCCAGTCGACACCGACTTCCCCGACCACCTGGGCGGAGGCGGGCACGGCAAGCGCGCTAAGCGAAATCGCGGCGGCAGATGCGAGGCAGGCAAGGCGATGGATGGGGGCTTTCATGGGGGCACGGCTCCGGTAAACGATCCGTGATCTGAGATAAGGATTGCCGGCGCGGAAACAAGCCGGCGCTCCCGGGACTTCTATTTCATCCGGCAGGTGCAGGGCGCGTAACCGCCGGAAAACAGCCGCCCCACCTTCATGCCGATCGCCCCCGGAATGTCGCGGATATCAGGCACGGCAAGCGATTTGGCGATCGCGATCGTCGCCCGCGCGCAAATGGCGGCATCTTCGGCCGCGTTGTGATGGGCGAACCTGAGACCGAGATGCTGGGCAAGGACGTTGAGCTTGTGCGAACCGAGATGCGGCCAGACCTTCTGCGACATTTTTACGCTGCAGAGATAGGAGAGTTCCGGATAGCTCTGCCGATAGGCATCGAGGCAGGCCCGCCAGACGCTGAAATCGAAGGCCGCGTTGTGGGCGATCATCGTCGCACCCCGGAAATCGTCGATGAACTCGTCCATCACCTCGGGAAACTCCCCCGCATCCTCGACATGTTCCGGCCGGATGCCGTGGATGGCGATGTTGAAGGAAGAGAAACGCATATCCTTCGGACGGATCAGCCGTTCCTCCACCCGCACCACCTCATCGCCCTCCAGCCAGGCAAGCCCGACCGAACAGGCGCTGCCGCGCTGCTCGTTGGCGGTTTCGAAATCGATGGCGATGGTTTTCAAGAGCACGTCCCGGATGAATGTCGCAGAACTTCTACAGTCCGCAGTCCGATTCGGCAAAGAAGGCCGGGGTTTCATCCACCCTTGACGATACGGCTGTTGTTTGAGACCTTGCGCGCCATGACCCGTTTCGCCGCCCACATGCATCTTACCGTGACCATTCGCCCTGCGGGGTGCGTGGCGGGTATGGCGCGTTAATCGGTCATCCGTCCACCAACCCTGCCGAAACATGGCAGGGTTCGGTTCTTCCGCTCTGCCTCGGCAAATGCCCCAAGGAGAGCAAGATGAGTGAATTCGATGCCCCGCCGCTGGATCCCGACGCCCGATGGCCTGAAGGCCTGTCGATCCGCGCCCGCGCACCGTCCGATGCCGCCGGTATTGCCGCGCTGCACAACATGCCCGGTTATCGTTACGGCACCCTTCGCACGCCACACCACACCGTCGAGGAAATCCGCAAATACATCGAGAGCCCGCCGGCCAACAACATGGGCCTTGTCGCCGTCATGGACGACATGATCGTCGGCGATGCCGGCCTCAATCGCTATCTCAACCGCCGCGCCCACGCCGGCAGCATCGGCATGGGCGTCCATGATGCCTACCAGGGCCGAGGCATCGCCCGCGCGCTGATCGGTGAAGCCCTGGCCATCGCCGACCGCTGGCTGAACCTGAAGCGCATCGAGCTTACGGTCTATGCCGACAACGAAAAAGCCATCCGCCTCTATGAGCGCAACGGCTTCGTCAAGGAAGGGCATCTCAGGCAGTTCGCCTTCCGCGACGGGGAGTTCGCCGATGCCTATTCGATGGCGCGTTTCAGGGCCTGACGTCAGCCGATGAACGCCAGCCACTCATCCTCGTCCATCACCTGGACGCCGAGTTCCCTCGCCTTGTCGAGCTTGGAGCCGGCGCCCGGGCCTGCAACCACGTAGTCGGTCTTCTTGGAGACCGACCCGGCCACTTTGGCGCCGAGACTTTCCGCCCGCGCCTTGGCCTCGTCGCGGGTGAACTTTTCAAGCGAGCCGGTGAAGACGACCGTCTTGCCGGCGACCACGCTGTTGCTGGCGGCGATCTGTTCCGCGGCCTGTGGCGTTACCTCTTCCAGAAGCCGGGTGATGACCTCGACATTGCGCGGCTCCTTGAAGAACTCGACGATGGCGCGCGCCATGACCTCGCCGATCCCCTCGATATTGTTCAGATCATCCCAGGCATCGCCGGAAAGCTCGGCCGCGTCCTGCATGGCCTTCACAAACGCCTCGTAGGTCCCGTAGGCGCGTGCCAGGAGCTTGGCGGTGGTCTCGCCCACATGGCGGATGCCGAGCGCATAGATGAAGCGGTGCAGCGCGATCTCGCGCCGCTCGTCGATCGCGTCGAAGAGCTTCTTGACGCTCACCTTGCCGAAACCTTCGATATTCTCGAGCTTGGTGAGCGCGGACGCTTCCTGCCGCCGCTTCAGCGTAAAGATGTCCGGCGCCGTGCGGATCCTCAGCGCCTCGTCCTCCGCCTCGAAGAAGAAGTCGATCTGCTTGGATCCGAGGCCCTCGATATCGAAGGCGTTGCGGGAGACGAAATGTTTCAGGTGCTCGGTCGCCTGCGCCCGGCAGACGAAACCGCCGGTGCAGCGGGTGACCGAATCGAGCTTGCCGGTCTTTTCGTTGCGCTCGCGCACCGCATGGCTGTCGCAGACCGGGCACTTCTTCGGGAATTCGTAAGGCACGGCTTCCCGAGGGCGCTTCTCCATCACCACGTCGAGCACTTGCGGGATGACATCCCCTGCCCGCTGCACGATGACGGTATCCCCGACGCGGATATCGTGATCCGGCTCGCGGATCGGCTCGCCGGAATTGCCGAGCCCCTTGATGTAGTCCTCGTTGTGCAGCGTCGCATTGGTGACGACCACGCCGCCGACGGTGACCGGCGTCAGGCGCGCGACCGGCGTCAGCGCCCCGGTGCGGCCGACCTGGATGTCGATCCGCTCCACATGGGTGAAGGCCTGCTCCGCCGGAAACTTGTGCGCCGTCGCCCAGCGCGGCGAACGCGAGCGGAAGCCGAGCCGAGCCTGCAGGTCGAGCCGGTCGACCTTGTAGACGACGCCGTCGATCTCGTAATCGAGGTCGGGGCGCTTGAGGCCGATATCCCTGTAATGGGCGATGATGTCCTCGACCGCGTGCAGCCGTTTCATCAGCGGATTGACCGGAAACCCCCATTCCCTGAACTTTTCCACCATGCCCATCTGGGTATCGGCCGGCATTTCCGACATTTCTCCCCAGGCATAGGCGAAAAATTTGAGATTGCGGCTGGCGGTCACCTTGGCGTCGAGCTGGCGCAGAGAGCCTGCGGCCGTGTTGCGCGGGTTGACATAGGTCTGCTTGCCTTCCGCGGCCATCTTCTCGTTGAGCGCCAGGAAGTCGCTCTTCGTCATATAGACCTCGCCGCGCACCTCCACCACGTCAGGCACGCCGGCCGGCAGGCGATTGGGGATTTCCTTGATGGTCTTGATGTTCTCGGTGACGTTCTCGCCGGTCGTACCGTCGCCACGGGTGGCGGCATTCACCAGCCGACCGTTCTCGTAACGAATGGACATCGAAAGCCCGTCGATCTTCGGCTCCGCCGTAAACGCGATGGACCCGTCCGGAAGCTGGCCGAGAAACCTGTAGACGGAGGAAACGAAATCCCGCACGTCGTCATCGGAAAACGTGTTGTCGAGCGACAGCATCGGCCGCGAATGGGTGATTGACGCGAAGGTCGGCAAGGGTGTGGCGCCGACCCGGATGGACGGGCTGTCGGCCCGGATCAGCTGCGGAAACCGCTTCTCGATCGCATCGTTGCGCCGCTTCAGCGCGTCGTATTCCGCATCCGAAATCTGCGGCGCGTCATGGCCGTGATAGAGCTCGTCATTGCGGGCAATCTCGGCCGCCAGATAGGCGAGCTCGGCTGCGGCCTGTTCTTCGGTCAGGTTTTCGACGGGCGTCTGTTCGGCGGGCATGCGATCTACTCCTCGGATGGCGAGGGTACGTTTTGTAGAGCAAATTTCCCCGAGGGGAAGAGGATCGCGGCTCGCAAAGCCGCCAAGAAACAAGCGACGCCTGCGATGCTCTTGAAGTCATCATCTGCTGATGATATTGAAGTCATCATGGCAAACGCAACACTTCTGTTGAAAAGACGGCAGGCACGTACGTCGAGATCGTTTGTCGATATCTCCGTTTTCGAAGTGCCGGCCCCGCTCAAGGGCAGCGCCCACCACTATAAATACCGTTTGGCCTATGTGGTCGATGATGTCTGCGTCATGCGGTACGACAACGAGGCGGGAAAAGGAGACCACAGGCATCTCGGTGCTATCGAGAGCGCCTATTCGTTTCGAAGCGTATCGGCGTTGTTGCGGGATTTCTTCGCAGACGTCGAAAGGATGGAAGACGATGAAAACTCTTAGAATCAATATCGCCTCGCAAGACGATATCATCGCCGATTTCGAAGCCGGCCGGCATCTCGGGGAATCGGTCTACAGCTTTCCGACATGGGAAGCCCTGCATTCCGCCCTCACCCCCAACCGGGTCGCGATCCTGGCGGCCATGAAAGACAAGGGAAGCATGACGATGCGGGAAGTATCCCGGCTCGTCGGTCGCGACTTCCGCCCGGTTCACGCCGACATCACGGCAATGATAAAGATCGGGCTGCTCGACAGGGCTGAAGATGGCGTCATCTTTCCCTATGCCGACGTCCATATCGACATCCCGGATATCTCGAAAGCGGCTTAACCGCCACGAGCACCTGTCTTGCGTTCGAAGGCAGGAGCAGGCCCCTTCTTTTTGCCTCAGCCGTTCCCCGCCAAAAGCCGCTTCGCTGCCGCCCTCGCCTCGTCGGTGACGGAGGCTCCGGCGAGCATGCGGGCGATCTCTTCGGTACGATGCTCCGGCTCCATCGTGGCGACACGGGTGGCGATCTTGTCGGTGCCCTGGCCTGCCGGCCCCTTGGAGATCAGAAGATGCGTCGCAGCGCGCGCGGCCACCTGCGGCGCGTGGGTGACGGAGAGAACCTGCACCTTGTCCGACAGCCGCTTCAGCCGCTGGCCGATCGCATCGGCGACCGCTCCGCCGACGCCGGTGTCGATTTCGTCGAAGACCAGCGTCGGGGCCGAACCGCGGTCGGCGAGCGCCACCTTGAGCGCCAAGAGGAAACGCGACAGTTCGCCGCCCGAAGCGACTTTCATGATCGGACCCGGACGCGTGCCGGGATTGGTCTGGACGTGGAACTCGATGGTATCGATGCCCCCGGCGCCCGCGGTCTGCGGATCGCTCGCCACATCGACCATGAACCGAGCCCGTTCGAGCTTCAAGGCCGGCAGCTCGTCCATCACGGCCGCTGCCAGCGATTCGGCGCCATGCCGGCGTTTCCCGGATAGGGTCACGGCTGCCTCATCATAGGCGGCCTTGGCGGCGGTGGTCAGCTTTTCCAGCTCGCCAAGCCTCTCTTCGCCGGCATCGAGATCGGCAAGGTCCGATATCATCTTTTCGGCGAGCGCCGGCAGGTCGGCGACCGGGATCGAATATTTGCGGCCGGCTGCACGCAGCGCAAACAGCCGCTCCTCGACCCGTTCCAGTTCGCGCGGGTCGAACTCGGTGCGCCGCAGCGCCGCCTCGACTTCCATCTGCGCATTGGAGAGATAGTTGAGCGCCTGGTCGAGAAGCTCGACCGTCTCTTCGAGCAGGCCGGGCGCTTCGTGGCTCTTGCGCTCCAGCCGCCGCACCATCGAGGCGATCAGCGGCACGGGCGAGGCATTGCCGTTCAGGAATTCGGAGGCCTCGGAAATGTCGCCGGCGATGCGCTCGGATTTCTGCATCCGCGAGCGCTGCTCGGCAAGCTCGTCCTCCTCGCCGTCGCGCGGCGACAGCGCCTCGAGTTCCTCGACCGAGGCGCGGATATAATCGGCCTCGCGGGCCGCAGCCTCCACCTTGGCGCGATGGGTCTTGAAGGCGCGCTCGGCATCCCGCCAGGAGCGGTAGAGGCCGGAAAGCTGCTGAACCTCCTCGCCGAGACCGGCAAAGGCGTCGAGCAGGGTCCGGTGCGCGTCCGTGTCGATCAGGGCGCGGTCGTCGTGCTGTCCGTGGATCTCGACGAGCAGCTGGCCGGCCTGGCGCATCAGCTGCACGCTGACCGGCTGGTCGTTGATCGAGGCGCGCGTGCGCCCGTCGGCAGACTGGATGCGCCGGAAAATCAGGTCGCCGTCGTCGTCGATGCCGTTGTCGCGGAGAAGTTTTCGGGCGCCGTGGCTGCCGGACACATCGAACACGGCCGTCACCTGGCCCTTGTCCTCGCCATGCCGCACGAGGCCGCCGTCACCACGGCCGCCCAATGCCAGCGAAAGGCTGTCGAGAAGAATCGATTTGCCGGCGCCGGTTTCGCCGGTCAGCACCGAAAGGCCGGTCTCGAAGGCAAGATCCAGCCGCTCGATCAGAACGATATCGCGGATCGACAACTGGATCAGCATGTCTTGAGACCTTATGCGCCGATCAGCTTGGCCCCGGCGCGGGAAATCCACGAGCCGCGATTCTCGCGGGGCTCGACGCCATTGCCCTTCAGCAGCTTGAAGGAATCGGCATACCACTGGCTGTCGGGATAGTTGCGCCCGAGGACGGCGGCAGCGGTCTGCGCCTCTTCCGTGATGCCCATCGCATAATAGGCCTCGGTCAGACGTGCCAGCGCCTCTTCCACCTGGTTGGTGTTCGGGAACTGCTCGACGACGTTGCGGAAGCGCTGGATCGCGGCAAGATATTCCTTGCGCTCCAGGTAGTAGCGGCCGATCTGCATTTCCTTGCCAGCCAGCTGGTCGCGCGCGAAGCGGATCTTCGCCTGTGCGTCCTCGACATATTCCGAGCTCGGATAGTTGGTCACGACCTTGTTCATCGCGTCGATGGTGCGCACCGCGGCGCGCTGATCCTGGGTCACGTCGGCGATCTGCTTGGAGTAGGCGAGGCCGACGAGATACTGGACATAGGCCGAATCCTGCGATTGCGGATACTGGCTCATGTAGCGGTTGCCGGTGGCGACCGCCTCGTCGTTGCGGCCGAGCCGGTACTTGGTGAAAGTGCTCATCACGAGCGCCTTGCGGCCCCATTCGGTAAACGGGTTCTGGCGGTCGATCGCGTCGAACTTGCGGCCCGCTTCGGCAAGGTTGCCGGCCTTCATGTTGGCGAGACCCTGGTTGTAGAGCGTCTCCGGCGCATCCGTTTCGAGACCGAGCTTGGTGATGTCGATATCGGGATCCGACTGGCAGGCGGTCATGCCAAAGCCGGCGCCGGCCAGCACCAGCGACACAAGCGCTACTCTTGCCGTCTTACGCATTCCAACAGACCTTACATGGTTCATTCGACAATTCCTGATCGTCCCGCGCCTGAGAAGCCCGCTGCCCAAGCAGGCCGTTCTAGCCATAAAAGCAAAGGGAGAGCAACGCAATGCTGCGGCATTAATGCATTTTTGTGGCACGCCGCCGCAATAGGGCAATTCAAGGTTAAATCGAAACATGTCTCCAAAAGAAAAAGGCCGCTTCCAAGGAAGCGGCCGAGTCGACTGGATCAACTGTCTCAGGCAAACCAGGACGTCAGTTCCGGCACGTTGACCGGCACGAACTCCCGTGCACGCACCCGCGCTGCCCGCGACGAGGGAGCCTCGACGACTTCATAAGCCGTCGGGTCGCTCATCAGCGCCTTCAGCGCATTGGCATTCATCTTGTGGCCGCCGCGATAGGACCGGTAGCAGCCGATGAACTGGGCACCGGCAAGCGCCAGGTCGCCGACAGCATCAAGCGTCTTGTGGCGGACGAACTCATCCTTGTAGCGAAGGCCCTCGACATTGACGATCGTGTCGTCGTCGGAGATGACCACCGAGTTTTCGAGCGAGGAGCCGAGCGCGAAGCCGGCTGCCCAGAGACGTTCCACGTCGCGCATGAAACCGAAGGTCCGGGCGCGGGAAAGTTCCTGCTTGAAGGTTTCGGGGGTCAGGTCGCCCTTCCAGCTCTGGCGGCCGATCAGCGGCGAAGAGAAATCGATTTCCACCTCGAAACGCGTGCCGTCATAGGGCCGGAATTCCGACCAGGAAGCACCGGCATCGATACGGACCGGCTTCAGGACGCGGATGTAGCGACGCTTGATGCCGAGATTGACGATGCCGACCTGCTCGATCGCCTCGATGAACGGATAGGAGCTGCCGTCCATGATCGGCATCTCGCCGCTGTCGACTTCGACCATGACGTTATCGACGCCGAGCGCGTAAAGCGCGGCCATCACATGTTCGATGGTCGCGACGGAACGGGAAAGCGAGGTGCCGAGAACGGTGCAGAGATCGGTATTGCCGACCTGGGAGGAAACGGCGCGGTATTCGACCGAACTGCCGTCTTCCAGAAGACGCGTGAAGATCACGCCGGTACCAGCTTCGGCAGGCTGAAAAGTGAGGCTGACGGGGGCTCCCGAATGAACACCAATTCCCCTCAGGGTTACCGGGGAAGCGATGGTGGTCTGGAAACCGAACAGTCCGATGGTCATTCCTGCTGCCTTCTTTTCGCCGGATCCGTAAAGAAAATGGATCCGAAATTCTTTCTCGCCATCCGGACCGATCGCCTGAATCGGTCGATCTCTGTTGGCGTCCCTTAGCATCCTTCATACGCAGCCGTTTGGCACAATCCAAATCACTGTTCATTTCGGATTGTTACGTTGTTAACTCTGCGTCTTGATTGACAAAACGCGCGAAGGCCCGGATGCGTGATCCGGGCCTTCTTCACATTTCGTGACCGTCTTTAATTCAAGTCGAAATCAGTTCGATTGACGGCGCAGGAAGGCCGGGATTTCGAGCTGGTCTTCCTCGTGATGGGCCTGCGGAACCGCACGTCCATGATCGTCGAGATTGCCGCGGCGCGGTGCATAGAGGCTCGCTTCCGCCGAAAGCGGACGACGCTGCTGCGGGGCCGGAGCGGGTACTGCCGGCTCGACGTGAGCAGGCTCTTCCTCTTCGCGGCGGCCGAGCGAATTGGTGATCCGCTTCAGGAGGCCCATCGGACCGCGCTCTTCCTGCACGTGGCTCACCGGCTGGGCGCGATGATCCATCTCGGCCTTCACGACCGGCGGGAAATCCTCGACCTTCGGCATGCGAACCGGCTCGACCACCTGCGACATCGAAGGCGCGACCGGCTCGCGATAGACCGGCTGTGCCGGACGCGGCGCCGGCTGGCTCATCATCGGCGCAGGCTGCGGCTGCAGGTGATGCTGAACCGGAGCCGGCTGCGGAGCCGGAGCCGGACGGCTCATGACGGGTGCCGGAGCTTCGACCGGAGCAGCACCGAAGATGCGGCTCTGCGGACGGAACTCTTCCTGCTGCTGCATGACCGGCTGCTGGACGACCGGCTGGGGTGCCGGAGCCGCATACTGCTGCTGCGGTTCGGCGATTGCGAGCTCGCGTTCCATCTCCGCTTCCGCCATGCGGATCGTCTCGGCGATCGGATCGACGACCGGCTTCGGAGCCGGGGCTGCCTGCATGACCGGAGCCGGCTGGACGGCAACCGGGGCCGGAGCGATCGCCGCCGACGGACGGATGATCGGCTTTGCGGCAGCGCGCATTTCAGCGGCACGAATGTCGACGGCGCCGGCGGCACGATCGATGCCGGTTGCGACGACCGACACGCGGATCAGGCCTTCGAGCGCTTCGTCGAAGGTCGCGCCAAGGATGATGTTGGCGTCCGGATCGACTTCCTCGCGGATGCGGGTCGCGGCTTCGTCGACTTCGAACAGCGTCAGGTCGCGGCCACCGGTGATCGAGATCAGGAGGCCCTGGGCGCCCTTCATCGAGGTTTCGTCGAGCAGCGGGTTGGCGATCGCGGCTTCGGCGGCCTGCATGGCGCGGCCCGGGCCGGATGCTTCGCCGGTACCCATCATCGCGCGGCCCATTTCGCGCATCACCGAGCGGACGTCGGCGAAGTCGAGGTTGATCAGGCCTTCCTTGACCATGAGGTCGGTGATGCAGGCGACGCCCGAATAGAGAACCTGGTCGGCCATCGCAAACGCGTCGGCGAAGGTGGTCTTGTCGTTGGCGATGCGGAACAGGTTCTGGTTCGGGATGACGATCAGCGTGTCGACCGACTTCTGCAGTTCCTGGATGCCCGATTCGGCAAGGCGCATGCGGCGCTGGCCTTCGAAGTGGAACGGCTTGGTGACGACGCCGACGGTCAGGATGCCCTTGGAGCGGGCGGCCTGCGCGACGACAGGGGCAGCGCCCGTGCCGGTGCCGCCGCCCATGCCAGCGGTGACGAAGCACATATGCGTGCCGTGCAGGTGATCGACGATTTCGTCGAGGCATTCTTCCGCGGCGGCACGGCCGACTTCCGGCTGCGAACCGGCGCCGAGACCTTCGGTGACCCGGGCACCCATCTGGATGATGCGTTCGGCCTTGGTCATGGTCAGCGCCTGGGCATCGGTATTGGCGACGACGAAGTCGACGCCTTCGAGGCCTGCGGTGATCATGTTGTTGACGGCGTTACCGCCGCCGCCACCGACGCCGAACACGGTAATCCGCGGCTTCAATTCGGTGATATCAGGCTTCTGCAGCTTGATGGTCATTGCACCAGTTCCTTCTTTTGCTGGCCGTATCGCCGCCGGCCAATTCATTGCAACTCTTCTCCGATGCGCGCGGGCTGAACGCCCCTCGCATCAAAAACTTTCCTTCAGCCACTGCCCGACGCGGGCCAGCCGGCCATTGCCGCTTCCCAGCGAGGCCATCAGGCCGCTCTGCGAGGCGTGTGTTTCGAGATCCGCGACCTGCGGATAGATCATCAGGCCGACCGCCGTCGAAAACGCCGGTCCCTTGGCTGCCGTCGGCAGGCCGGAGACGCCCATCGGGCGGCCGATCCGGACGTTGCGCGCCAGGATGCGGCGCGCCGTTTCCGAAAGACCGGTGAGCTGGCTGGCGCCACCGGTCAGCACGACGCGCTTACCCACGATCGGGCTGAAGCCCGATTTCTGGATGCGGTCGCGAATGAGTTCGAGCGTTTCTTCGATGCGGGCCTGCACGATGCGGGTGACCAGCGAACGCGGCACCTGGGTCGGCTGGTCGCGGTCGTCCTCGCCGATCGGCGGAACGGAGATCACGTCGCGCTCGTCGGCACCGTTGGCAAGCGCCGAACCGTGCACGACCTTCATGCGCTCGGCATCCTCGATACGGGTCGAAAGGCCGCGCGCGAGGTCGGTCGTCACATGATGGCCGCCAAGGCTGATCGCGTCGGTATGGACGAGCTTGCCTTCGGCAAAGACCGAGATCGTCGTCGTGCCGCCGCCCATATCGATCGCAGCACAGCCCAGTTCGACCTCGTCGTCGACGAGGGCTGCAAGGCCGCTGGCATAGGGGGTCGCCACCATGCCCTCGACGGAGAGGTGCGCACGGTTGACGCAGAGTTCGAGGTTCTTCAGGGTCGCGCGCTCGGCGGCCACCACATGCATGTCAACGCCCAGAGCATCGCCGAACATCGCCAGCGGGTCGCGGATGCCGCGCTCGCCGTCGAGCGAGAAGCCGGTCGGAAGCGAATGCAAGATAGCGCGATCCTGGCGCAGCGACTGCTGGCTTGCCGCGACGAGCACCTTCTTGAGATCCGCCTCTTCCACTTCCTGGCCACCGAGATCGATCGTCGCGGTATAGACGTCGCTGGTGATACGGCCGGCGGAAACATTGACGATCAGGCTGTCGACGGTAAGCCCTGCCATACGCTCTGCAGCATCGACCGCCAGGCGAACGACGCTTTCGGCGGCATCGAGGTCTGCGATCACGCCGGACTTCACGCCGCGCGAACGCTGATGGCCGATGCCGATGATCTCGATATTGTGGGTACGGCCAGGCAGAACCTGGCTTTCCTGGCGCGGCGTCAGCCGGGCGATCATGCAGACCACCTTGGTGGAGCCGATATCCAGCACCGAGACGACGTGGCTGCGCTTGGATGACAGAGGCTTCATGCGGGGCAGGCCGAAATGAGAGGAACCGAATACGCTCAAGACTGCTCTCCCAGTTTCTTCAGGGCCTTTGTCCGCGCATCGAGCGCGTCCTTGCGGCGATCGATCGCACCGGGGGTCAGCTGAATGGTGGTGCGGTCCTCAAGCCGCAGGTCAACGGCTGCGACATCCCGCTCCAGCAAGCCCTGATCCTTTTCAAGCTTTGCAAGCACGGTGAGCGCCTTGGCGACATTGTCTTCCGGCAGCTTCAGGACGATCCCGTTGTCGAGATGCAGATCCCAGCGACGGCCGGCGATGCGCACATAAGCCTTCACGCGATTCTTCAGTTCGGGCCAGCCGGACATCGCGCCGTCAAACGAGGCGGCAGCCGTCTCGGCATCGCGGCCGACGAAGAGTGGCAGCGAGGCGAACTTGTTGTCGCGCAGCGGCGCGATCACGCTGCCGTTCTTTTCGATCAGCGAAAGCTCGGAACCGTGCTGCCAGATGCCGAAAGCCTGACGCTCCTTCAGCATCACCTCGATCGTCCTCGGGTAGATCTTGCGGACTTCGGCATACTGGACCCAGGGAAGCGCCGAGAGCTTGCGGCGGGCCGAATCGATATCGAGGGCGACGAGCGAGGTCGTGCCGTCGAGGCCGAGGAGCTGCAGAATATCGATCTCGGAGGTCTGATCATTGCCCGAAACGCGCACGTCCTCGATCGCAAAGCCGACTGCCGCCGTGGTCGCCTGGGCGACGACCTGGCCGTGGCCGCCGAGCGACATGCCATAGAGACCGACTGCGGCGAAGAAGCCGGCGGCGGAAACCGTTCCGGTATGGGCCGGGATATGGATGCGGCCGGTGGCGAGGCTGACGCAGAAGCGGAACACCCGGCGAAGCGGGCGCGGAAGCACCCGGCGCTCTTCGACACCGAGATAATGAGCCTGAGAACGGCCACGCGGTCCACCCGCCTTTTTGCCGATCAACGCAAACACGTAGCGTCCTCCACCATCCAACGGACGAGTTCACCAAACGAGTGGCCGGCATGCGCGGCCATTTCGGGCACCAGCGATGTCGGGGTCATGCCCGGCTGCGTATTGATTTCCAGCCAGATAACCTCGCCGTTCTCGGAGAACCGGTCGTCGTAGCGAAAGTCGGAGCGACTGACGCCACGGCAGCCCATCGCCTGATGCGCCTTGAGCGCTAGTGTTTGAATCTTTTGGTAAACATTCGGTGAAATTTGCGCCGGAATGACGTGTTTCGAACCACCTTCCGCGTATTTCGCGTCGTAATCGTAAAAGGCGTGGCTGACCGGCACCACTTCGGTAACCCCAAGCGCCACATCGCCCATCACGCCACAGGTCAGTTCGCGGCCGTAGATATAACGCTCGACCAGAACGCGATCACCGTAGCGCCACTCGGACGAACCGATGATCTGCGGCGGATGCGACTGATTTTCCTGGACGATCACCACGCCGAAGGACGACCCCTCGCGCACAGGCTTCACCACATAGGGCGGCTTGATCGGGTGAGTGTTGCCGATATCGAAGCGACTCATGGCCTTGGCTTCGGCGACCGGAATGCCGGACGCCTTGGCGACATGCTTGGCCTGATGCTTGTCCATCGCGAGCGCCGAGGCCAGCACGCCGGAATGGGTATAGGGGATTTCGAGATATTCGAGGATGCCCTGGATCGTCCCGTCCTCGCCGAAAGGTCCGTGCAAGGCATTGAAGGCAACGTCCGGCCGAAGCTCGGAGAGGACGGCGGCCACATCCCGGCCGACATCGACGCGGGTGACGCGATAGCCCTCACCTTCGAGAGCCTCCGCGCAGGCATTGCCGGAGGACAGGCTGACAGGCCGCTCGGAGGAAAACCCTCCCATCAAAACAGCCACGTGCTTGTCACTCATCAATCACTCCCGCCAAAAGGACTTCACTCTAAACTGCGGCGCTTGCGCCAACCTGTCTTCCCGGACGATTCCCGCCGGACGTTAGGCATGCCTGCATTAGTGCCTGAATATAGTTAACAAACCGTTTACCTTGATTAACCCAGGCAGCCAAAAGCATGAAAACAAAGGAAAAATCGACCGGCCAGATATTAACGCCGAGTTTGAGGCGACGTTCGGGATGGCGACAATGCAATGAGCGAGTCGGTCGAATCGACACACAATTCGCGAAGTTCGGCGCCGCGATCCTCGGGCCTTCCGAATGATGCCGGGCACTATCTCAGCCCGTCCGATCCCGTACCCCATGGCACGCCCGCCTACCGGGAAGATCAGGGCAACAAAAAGCCCGCGAAGCAATCTGCTTCGCGGGCTTTTCTTAACTCAGCGGAACGTTTCGTTTCGCCTATATCAGGCCCGGCCTTCCGAATCGTCCACCAGCTTCCATGCCAGCGCACCGAGAACGGCGCCCACGATCGGAGCCACCCAGAAAAGCCAAAGCTGTGCAAGCGCCCAGTCCCCGACGATCAGCGCCACGCCGGTCGAACGGGCCGGATTGACCGAGGTATTGGTCACCGGGATCGAGATCAGGTGGATGAGCGTCAGTGCAAGGCCGATGGCGATCGGAGCAAACCCTGCCGGCGCCTTCGGTCCGGTCGCGCCGAGGATGATGAAGATGAAGAAACCGGTGAGAACCAGCTCGATCAGCAGCGCGGAGGTCAGCGCATAACCGCCGGGCGAATGTTCGCCATAACCGTTTGACGCAAAACCGCCGAGCTGGAAACCGGCCTTGCCGGAAGCGATGAGATAAAGAACCAGGGCCGCGACAATGGCCCCCACCACCTGGGCGATGACATAACCCAGGAGGCTCGATGCCGGGAACCTGCCCGCCACCGTCAGCCCCACAGAAACCGCCGGATTGAAGTGGCCACCGGAAATGCCGCCGACCGCGTAAGCCATGGTCAGCACCGTCAGGCCGAAGGCGAGCGCAACGCCGACGAAACCGATGCCGAGATCCGGGAATGCAGCGGCCAGAACCGCGCTGCCGCATCCGCCGAAGACAAGCCAGAAAGTGCCGAAAAATTCGGCCGCTAGTTTTTTGAACATGTAATCCCCCTGATCGCGCCCCGGCACCCCGCCGGTCTCAGGCGCGACTCTCATTCAAGACAGGGTCATTATGCAACAGATGCTCATGAATGCTCAATGAATGAGAAAACGCTGAAACAGCCGCATTCCGTCGAGACGGCGCACACCTGCAAACATGCCGAACAAACGCATGAGGGAATTGTCACAAGATTTTATTTTAAAAGCAATTTTTTGATTGCGAAGGTTCGCCGATGGCAAGGCTGTTCCCTCGCCATCGGCCAGTCCGTCAGTCGGTCGTCACGCCCTGGAACGGTCTTACCTCGCGGCCGGGCATGAAGATGCCGAGGCGCTTGATTTCCCATTCGAGCTTGATGCCGGAATGTTCGAAGACCCGCTGGCGGATGGTCTCGCCGAGATATTCGAGGTCATAGCCGCTGGCATAGCCGATATTGATCATGAAATTGCAATGCAGCGACGACATCTGCGCGCCGCCGCTGACCAGTCCGCGGCAGCCGGCCTCGTCGATCAGCTTCCAGGCGGAATGGCCTTCCGGGTTCTTGAAGGTCGAGCCGCCGGTCTTTTCCTTGATCGGCTGCACCGTCTCGCGATGCTGGCGCACCGCATCCATCTCGGCGCGGATCTTCGCCCGCTCCTCGGCATAACCTTCGAAGACCGCGTGGGTGAAGATCATCTCAGCCGGAACCGATGAATGGCGGTAGCTGTAGCCCATCTCGGCGCCTGAGAAGACATGGCTGACGCCCTTGCGGTCGATGGCGTGCACTTCGACGACGCGTGCCGCCGTCTCGCCGCCATTGGCGCCCGCGTTCATGCGCAGAGCCCCGCCGATCGAGCCGGGAATGCCGTAGTAGAAGGCAAAACCGCCGATGCCGTTGTCCATCGCCATCGCGGCAATATGCTTGTCGGGGCAGATGGCGCCGGCCTTGATGCGGTTCTCGCCGACGAGGTCGACCCCGCCGAACCCTTTGGCCGAGAGGCGCAGAACGACGCCTGGAATGCCGCCGTCGCGGACCAGCAGGTTGGAGCCGACGCCGACCACGGTCAGCGGCACCTCTTCCGGCAGGATCTGCAGGAAGGTCACCAGGTCGTCGACGTCATGGGGCTGGAACATCAGTTCGGCGAGACCGCCGGCCTGGAACCAGGTGACACGATCCATCGGCGCGTCCGGCGTCAGCCTGCCGCGCAATTTGTTGACGTCATCCCCCAACGACGCCAGAAGCTTTTCCCCGTTCACCTGTTTCATTTCCTATCGTCCCGATATGCTTTCCAGTTCCTTCGGCAATGCTGCCGCCCACTGCGTGATATTGCCTGCCCCCAGAAGAACCACGAAATCACCCGGTTTCGCAATGCCCGATACAATCGAAGCGAGTTCGCTCGGCGATGCCATGTATCGCGCGTCGCGATGACCGCCCGACCGGATGCGCGAAACCAGGGCTTCCGAATTCGCGCCTTCGATCGGTTCCTCGCCCGCGGCATAGACCGGTGCGAGGAGAATGCTGTCGGCATCGTTGAAGCAGTTGGCGAAATCCTCGAACAGGCTCGCCAGGCGGGTGTAGCGATGCGGCTGGTGGACGGCGATGATGCGGCCCTGGCACGATTCGCGCGCCGCCCTCAGCACGGCCTTGATCTCCACCGGATGGTGGCCGTAATCGTCGAAGATCGACACGCCGTTCCAGGTGCCGGTCAGCGTGAAGCGACGCTTGACGCCGCTGAAATTGGCAAGCCCCTTGCGGATATCCTCTTCCGAAATGCCGAGCCGGTTGGCGACCGCGATCGCGGCCGTGGCGTTGGAAATATTGTGGCGACCCGGCATCGGTAGCGCCAGGTCCTTGAACTGGAAGACCCTTCCGGTGCGACGGCGGCGGATCTCCACGTCGAAGATCGACTTGGTGCCTTCCATCCGCACATTCGAGAACCGGGCGTCGGCCTGCGGGTTTTCGCCGTAGGTCACGATCTTGCGGTCCTCGATGCGGCCGACCAGCGCCTGCACTTCCGGATGGTCGAGGCAGAGCACGCCGAACCCGTAGAACGGCACGTTCTCGACGAACTGCCGGAACGCGGCACGGACCGCATCGAAATTGCCGTAGTGGTCGAGATGTTCGGGATCGATATTGGTGACCACGGCGACGTCGGCGGGCAGTTTCAGAAAGGTGCCGTCCGATTCGTCGGCCTCGACCACCATCCATTCGCCCTCGCCCATGCGGGCGTTCGTTCCATAGGCATTGATGATGCCGCCGTTGATGACGGTCGGATCGAGATTGCCGGCCTCCAGCAAGGTCGCGACCATCGAGGTCGTCGTGGTCTTGCCATGCGTGCCGCCGATGGCGATCGCATTGCGAAAGCGCATCAGTTCGGCCAGCATTTCGGCGCGGCGGACGACCGGCAGCGATTTTTCGCGCGCCGCCACCAGCTCCGGATTGTTCTTCTTGATGGCTGTCGAAACGACGACCACTTCGGCGTCGCCGATGTTTTCCGCCTGATGGCCGACGAAGACCGGAATGCCCTTGTCGCGCAGGCGCTGGACATTGGCGCCGTCGGCCTGGTCGGATCCCTGCACCTTGTGGCCGAGATTATGCAGCACTTCCGCGATACCGCTCATGCCGATACCGCCAATGCCGATGAAATGGACGAGCCCGATGGCCTTCGGCATCTTCATGAATGCACTCCCCTGTCTGCCAGTGTCTTGAATTCCGAAATTGATTTCCGCTCGGCGATCGCGACGACCAGATCCGCAAGCAGGCCGGTGGCGTTGGGCCGTCCGGCGGACTTGGCGGCTGCCGCCATTCTCTCGAGCTTGTCCGGATCCTTCATCGCACCCGAAATGATCGCGGCAAGCTTTTCCGGAGACAGATCCGACTGCTGCACCACCTTGGCGCCGCCGGTCGCCACCAGCGCCTGCGCATTGGCTGCCTGATCATGATCCAGAGCATGCGGGTAAGGCACGAGAATGGCCGGCCGGCCGATCACCGCGATTTCCGACACCGTCGAGGCGCCGGAGCGGCAGATGACGAGATTAGCCGTCGCCAGCCGCTCGGCCATGTCCGAGAAGAACGAGGAAATATCGGCCGGCGCCTTCAGCTTCGCAAAGCAGGAACTGACCCGATCCTTGTCTTCCGGACGCGCCTGCTGGGTGACGACGACACGATCGCGCTCGACCTGGTCGAGCAGGCTGAGCGCCGTCGGCACGACAGACGAGAAGAACTGCGCGCCCTGACTGCCGCCGAACACGACCAGCCGGAACGGATCGCCGCCGCGCGACGGCCTGTACGGGACATTTGAGGCCGCAAGCACCGCAGGGCGCACCGGATTGCCGGTCGTCACCGTCTTGTCGGCATAGGGACCGCCGCTTTCGGGCAGGAAACCGCCGGCGATCGCCTGCACCTTGGCGGCCAGCGCCTTGTTGGCGCGGCCCATCACGGCGTTCTGCTCATGGATCAACGTCGGCACGCCCATGGCGGTCGAGGCCATCAGCGGCGGCACGGTCGGATACCCCCCGAAACCGACGACGGCGAGCGGCTTCAGCCGGGAAATCAGGCGGCGCGCCGCCCGCAGGCCCGTCCACAGCTTCCAGCCGGTGCGGGCGAGCGCGATCGGGTTCTTGGATCCGAACGTTCCGGACGGAACGACATGGATCTCGTCGGCCGGAAAGGTGCCGGAATAGCGCTCGGCCCGGCTGTCGGTGACGAGGTGCACGGAATAACCGCGTTCCCTCAGTTCGTGTCCCAACGCCTCCGCCGGAAACACATGGCCACCGGTTCCCCCGGCGGCAAGCAGGATAATGCCCTTGCTCATTCGACTTTACTCCGCGGGTACGCCCTGGGCGACCCGGAACAGGCTCCGCTCCTGCGCTCGCTTCTCCGGACGATGGCGGGTAAGCGCCAGGATGAAGCCTGCAGTGATGCAGATCGCGATCATCGAGGAGCCGCCATAGGAGATCAAGGGGAGCGTCATGCCCTTGGCTGGCATGAGTTCGAGATTGACGCCGATATTGATGAGCGACTGCATGCCGATCTGCAGGACGAGGCCAGCGACCGCGAACCGGTTGAAGTCGTTGCGCTCCTTGAAGGCGTGGTTCAGGCCGCGCAGCACGATGAAGGCGAAGATCGCCACCAGTGCCATACAAAAGATAATGCCGAATTCCTCGGCTGCAACCGAGAACACGAAGTCGGTGTGACTGTCCGGCAGGATGCGCTTGACGATGCCCTCGCCCGGCCCCTGCCCGAACCAGCCACCCTGCAGGATCGCCTCATGCGCCGTCTCGATCTGGAAACGGTCGCCCTCGCCGGTCAGGAACTTGTCGAAACGGGCGGTCACGTGCGGCAGCATGTAATAAGCGGTGACGATGCCGCCGGCGCCGACGCCGCCGAGCATGACGATCCACAGCCACGGCATGCCGGCCATAAAGAACATGCCGCCCCAGACGACACTGGTGAGAATGGTCTGGCCAAGGTCGGGCTGCGCGACGAGCAGCGCGGCGACGATGCCGAACAGGATGATGGCGAAGAGGTTGCCAGGGATTTCGGGCTGCCGCGCGTGCTCGGCGAACAGCCATGCACACACGACCACGAAGGCCGGCTTCATGAATTCCGAGGGCTGGATGGAGAATACCCCAACGCCGATCCAGCGGCGCGATCCCTTGACCTCGACGCCGAAGAACAGCGCCAGCACCATCAGCGCCAGCGCGATGATCAAGAGGACGATCGCCGTCCGGCGCACCTGCCGCGGCGTCAGGAAGGACAGACCGACCATTACGATCAGCGAGGGAAGGAGGAACAGCGCGTGACGTTCGACGAAATGGAAGCTGTCGAGACCGATGCGCTCGGCCACGGCCGGCGAGGCGGCGAAGGAGAGCATGAAGCCGACCCCCATCAGCAGCACGAAGGCGACGAGGAAGAAACGGTCGATCGTCCAGAACCAGTCTGCGAGCGGTCCACGGTCTGCGCGGCTTACCATCTGTCGTTCCCCTTTTCCGTCTCGATCAATCCAAACTCGATCAACCCAAGTCTATCAACATCGTGACGCCGTCGAGGCCCGCGACATGGCCGACAAAGGCATCGCCGCGAACCTCGAAATTCTTGAACTGATCGAAGCTGGCGCAGGCCGGCGACAACATCACCGCGGACGGTGTGGTATCGGCTCCGGCATCCGCCGCGGCATGTGTAACCGCCTTTTCGAGCGTGCCCGAAATCTCGTAGGGCACCGCCTCGCCAAGCGTCGCAGCAAAGGCCGGAGCTGCTTCTCCGATCAGATAGGCCTTGACGATACGCGGGAAGAGTGGAGCGAGGCTGACTATCCCGCCTTCTTTCGGCAGGCCGCCGGCAATCCAGTAGATCCGGTCGTAGCTGGAAAGCGCCGGAGCTGCCGCATCCGCATTGGTCGCCTTCGAATCGTTGACGAACACAACCTGAACCTTGCGGCCGACCGGCTGCATCCGGTGCTTCAGGCCCGGGAAAGATTTCAATCCCGCACGGATTTCGTCTTTCGAAACACCGACCGCCAGGCAGGCGGCGATTGCCGCAGCCGCATTCTGGGCGTTGTGGCTGCCCTTGAGCGTCTGGATGCCGTCGAGATCGACGAGCAGCGACGTCGCGCCGCCATGCGCCTCGATGATCCGGCTGCCCTCGGCATAAAGTCCGTCGGCAACGACAACCCGCTTGGAGATCCGGCTCACCTTGACCCCGGCCCGCTCGACGCGGTCAGCAATCAGCGCGCAGAACGAATCGTCGACGCCGATCACCGCCGTCTTGCTGCCGGCGACGAGCCGTTCCTTCACGTCAGCATAGTGCTGCATCGTGCCGTGGCGGTCGAGATGGTCGGGCGTGAGGTTCAACAGAATGCCTGCGGTCGGATTGAGCGTCGGGGCCAGATCGATCTGGTATGACGAACATTCGACGACGAAGAACCGCTGATCCTTGGGCGGGTCGAGGGTTAAAATCGCCGTGCCGATATTGCCGCCGAGCTGCGTGTCGCGGCCGCTGGATTTCAGGATATGGGCGATCAGCGCGGTGGTCGTCGACTTGCCGTTGGTGCCGGTAATGGCGATGAACGGGCAATCGGGCGCATGCGCCCGCCGCTCGCGCACGAAAAGCTCCACGTCGCCGATGATCTCGACGCCGGCGGCGCGCGCGAGATCGACGCTCCAATGCGGTTTCGGATGGGTGAGCGGCACGCCGGGCGACAAGACGAAGGCGACCTGTGCCGACCAGTCTATGCCCCGCAGATCGGCAGTTGCGATCCCTTCCGCCGCGGCCTTGGCGACGCTGTCGGGATTGTCGTCCCAGGCAACCACCCGCGCGCCGCCCGCAACCAGCGCCTTGGCGGTTGCGAGCCCCGAGCCGCCGAGACCGAAGAGCGCGACCGGTTTGTCCTTGAACGTGGTGACCGCAATCATCAGGGCGTCACCGCAACTTGAGCGTCGAAAGGCCGAGCATCGCAAGGCCGACGGCGATGATCCAGAAGCGGATCACCACCTGGCTTTCCGTCCAGCCGAGCTTTTCGAAATGGTGATGGATCGGCGCCATCAGGAAGACGCGCTTGCCGGTCATCTTGAAGAAGCCGACCTGGATGATCACGGACAGCGTCTCCATCACGAACAGGCCGCCGATGATCGCCATGACGATCTCGTGCTTGGTGGCGACCGCCACCGAACCGATCAGGCCACCGAGCGCCAGCGACCCGGTATCGCCCATGAAGATCGCGGCCGGCGGCGCATTGAACCAGAGGAAGCCTAGGCCGGCGCCGATCACCGCGCCGACGATCACGGCAAGCTCGCCGGTGCCGGGCACGAAATTGATCTGCAGGTAACCCGCAAACACCGAATTGCCGGCGAGATAGGCGATAACGCCGAAGGAGGCCGCGGCGATCATCACCGGCACGATCGCCAGCCCGTCGAGCCCGTCGGTCAGGTTTACCGCATTGCCGGCGGCAACGATGACGAAACCGCCGAACAGGACGAAGAAGACGCCGAGATTGACGAACAGGTCCTTGAAGAAGGGAAAGGCGATCGAGGTGCCGAGCGTCGGATTGCCCGACTGGCCGGTGGCGAGCGCCACGCGCATCATGAAGAAGACGGCGATCCCCGCGATCACGAACTCGATGCCGAGACGCGCCTTGCCGGAAAAGCCCTTGTCGGTCTGCTTGGTGACTTTCAGATAGTCGTCATAAAAGCCGATCGCGCCGAAACCGAGCGTCACGAGCAAAGTGGCTACCACGTAGACATTCGAAAGATCCGCCCAGAGCAGCGAGCCACCGACGATGCCAGCGAGGATCATCAGGCCGCCCATGGTCGGCGTGCCGGCCTTCTTGAAATGGGTCTGCGGCCCGTCGGCACGGATCGGCTGGCCCTTGCCCTGGCGCAGTCGAAGCGAGGCGATGATCATCGGCCCGAACAGGAAGACGATCAGCGCGGACGTGAACATAGCAGCGCCGGTCCGGAAGGTGATGTACCGGAACAGGTTGAAAAACAGGACTTTGTCCGCCAGTTCCACAAGCCAGATCAGCATTCAGCGCCCTTTCCAGAAGCCCGTCTCATTAGTGGCGCTCCGTGTCGGAGAATGCCGGGTAGTTGTCAATAAGCGCGGCGACGATCTTGCCGAAACCGAGCCCGAGCGAGGATTTCACCATCACCACGTCGCCCGGCATCACCGAGCGCACTGCGTAATCGGCGAGATCCGCCGTTTTGTCGAAATACGTCACTTGGACGTTTGCCGGCAGCGATTCCTTGAGTGCCGCCATTTCTTTTCCTGCGAGCCAGACATGTTCGATTCCGGCGGCAAGCAGCGGGCCAGCCAGTTCCTCATGCACCTGGGCGGAAAACTCGCCCATTTCCAGCATGTCGCCGAGGACCGCGATCCGCCGGCCGGTCAGTTCCGGCGTCGCAGAGGCAAGCAGCGCGATCGCCGCGCGCATCGAGGCCGGATTGGCGTTGTAGCTCTCGTCGATCAGCGTCAGGTGGCCCTCGCCGATGCCGAGGCGGTGGCGTTCGCCCCTGCCCTTGACCGGCTTCAGCGCCGCGAGCGCCGCCATGGCGCCGGCCATGTCCGCGCCGACCAGCAGGCAGGCGCCGAGGACCGCCATGGCGTTTTCGGCGATATGCCGGCCGGGTGCGCCGATATGGACTTCCGACGTCTCGCCGTTCAGCACCGCCCAGACGACCGAGTTTTCCGCATTGCCTTCGAAATCCGCCAGCCGGAAATCCGCCTTGGCGTGCTGGCCGAAGGTGTGGATATGCGAAACACCGGCATCCTTCGCCTTTTGCTCGAGGAAGTCGAACTGCTTGATATCGCGGTTGAGGATTGCAGAGCCGCCCGGCTCCAGGCCTTCGAAGATCTCCGCCTTGGCGCTCGCGATCTCTTCCAGGTCCTTGAAATGGCCGAGATGGGCGGCGGCGATCGTGGTGATCATCGCCACATGCGGGCGCACCATCTTCACCAGCGGACGAATCTCGTCGGGATGGTTCATGCCGATCTCGAACACGCCGAAATCGGTATCGGCCGGCATGCGCGCCAGCGTCAGCGGCACGCCCCAGTGATTGTTGAAGGAGGCGACGGCGGCATGCACCCGGCCGGAAGGCGCGAGCGCATGGCGCAGCATCTCCTTGGTGGTCGTCTTGCCGACCGAACCGGTGACGGCGACGATCCGCGCGTGGCTCCTCGCCCGCGCGACCAGCGCCAGCCTTCCGAGCGCCGCCAGCACGTCCTCGACGACGATCATCGGCACGCTCAGCTTGCCGAGCGCCGGCAGCTTCGCCTCGTTGACGACGATCAGCGTCGCGCCGTTGGCGACCGCCAGGCTCGCAAAATCATGACCATCGACGCGGTCGCCCTTGATGGCGAAAAAAGCCTCGTTCTGACCGATGGAGCGGCTGTCAATCGAGATGCCGGTAATGCCCGCCGGAAGCGAGCCGATCGGCCGGCCGCCCATGGCGGACGTCAGATCCTCGGAGGTCCATAACCAGCTCACGATTTCAGTTCCTCCAGCGCTTTGCGGACTTCGACGTGATCGGAAAACGGCAGGACCGTGGTGCCGATCGTCTGGCCTTCCTCATGGCCCTTGCCCGCGACGATCAACGTATCGCCCGACTGGAGCATCCCTACCGCCTCGCGGATCGCCTTTGCCCGGTCGCCGATCTCGATCGCGCCCGGGGCCGCGGCCATGATCTCGGAGCGGATCACTTCCGCTACCTCGGAACGCGGGTTGTCGTCGGTGACGATGACGATATCGGCAAGCCGTGTCGCCACATCGCCCATGATCGGCCGCTTGCCCTTGTCGCGGTCGCCGCCGCAGCCGAACACCACGATGACGCGGCCGGTCGTGAACGGACGCACGGAGATCAGCACGTTTTCCAGCGCGTCCGGCTTGTGGGCATAATCCACATAGGCAAGCGCGCCGTCCTTTGTCTGGCCGATCAGTTCGAGACGACCCGAGGCGCCGACCAGTTTTTCGAGCGCGGCCATGGCGATGGCGGCCGGAACGCCGGTCGACATGGCAAGCCCTGCCGCGACCAGCGCGTTCGCCACCTGGAAATCACCGGCAAGCGGAATATCGACTTCGAAGATCTGGTCGCCGATATGGATCTCGGCCTTCTGCTTGTGGCGGAAATGCTCGACCCGCTTCAGGCAAAGATAGTCTCCCCTTCGCCCAACCGTGCGGACGTCGAGGTCGGCAGCCGTCGCCACCCGCATCGCTTCCTCCGACCAGGCGTCATCGGCGAAGATCACCGCCGGCGAGCCTTTGGGCATCAGCGTATCGAAAAGCCGCATCTTGGCGGCCATGTAGCTTTCGATCGTCGGATGGTAATCCATGTGGTCGCGGCCGAGATTGGTGAAACCGGCGGCGGCAAGACGCACGCCGTCGAGCCGGCTCTGGTCGAGGCCGTGGCTGGAAGCCTCCATGGCGGCGTGGGTGACGCCTTCGGCAGCCAGTTCTGCCAGCAGCTGCTGCAGTTCGACGGGATCCGGCGTGGTCAGCGTTCCGTAGTCGTTGCGGGTGGGCGAGACGACGCCGGTCGTGCCGATCTGGGCTGCGGCATGGCCGGCATGCGCCCAGATCTGGCGGGTGAAGGAGGCGACGGAAGTCTTGCCGGCCGTGCCGGTCACCGCGACCATGGTGTCCGGCTGCGCGCCGTAGAAACGGGCGGCGGCGAGCGCCAGCAGCCGGCGCGGATTGGAAACCGCAAGAACGGGAATGCCCGCCTCGGCCGCCTGCCCCGCAATCGCTGCGACCGCGCCGCGTGCGGCGGCATCGCCGATATAGCCGGAACCGTCCGCCTTGGTGCCCGCGAGCGCTGCAAACAACATGCCGGGCCTCACCTTGCGGCTGTCTGAAGTAAGACCGGTCACATCGAGATCACCTGCCGGCCCGGCCATCAGATCGGCTATTTCCGGGAAATCCCCTCCGGCGAGTTCGCGCAATTTCATCAGCTGATTGTCCATTCTGAGCGTCGTCCCCTCGATTCGTCCGCTCACGTTGTTATCGCTCAATAAGACACAAGCAGGGCAGAACCGTCATTGCCGAATTTCGGCTTTACACCGAGAATGGGAGCAGCCCGGGTGATGATCTCCTTGACCATCGGAGCAGCGGATGTCGCGGCAAGAGCCGCGCCATTGCCCTTGTCGGTCTTGGGCTCGTCGCAGAACGTCAGGACCACATACTGGGGATTGTCCATCGGGAAGGCTGCGAGGAAGGCGTTGAAGTTCTTGTCATGGGCGTAGCGCCCGTTGACGACCTTGTCCGCCGTTCCCGTCTTGCCGCCGACGTTGAAGCCTGCGACGCGCGCGTTCCTGCCCGATCCGTTGACGCCGTTCCATTCGAAAAGGAAGCGCATGTCCTTGCTGGAGGTCGGCTTCATCACCTGGGTGGCCACCTTGTCGGCTTCCGCACGCGTGCGCGGCAAGAAGGTCGGTTCGACAAGCTTGCCGCCGTTGACCAGCGCCGCGCCGGCAACCGCCGTCTGCAGCGGCGTCGTCGACACGCCGTGGCCGAAGGAGATGGTGACCGAGTTGATCTTCTTCCACTCGCGCGGCTGGCTCGGATAGGCCACCTCCGGAAGCTCGGTGTGCATTTTCGTCAGCAGGCCGAGCTTGGTCAGGAAATCCTTGTGGGCTTCGATGCCCACCGTATCGGCAATCTTGGCGGTGCCGATATTCGACGAAAACTGAAAGATTTCCGGAACGCTCAGTATGCGGCCCTTGCCGTGGAAATCCTTGATGGTGAAACCGCCGATCCGGATCGGGAAACGCGCGTCGAACGTGCTCTGAAGGTTCACCTTGCCCGAATCCAGCCCCATGGCGATGGTGAACGACTTGAAGGTGGAGCCCATTTCGAACGTGCCGTTCGACACGCGGTTGAACCATCCCTCCTCACCGCCTTCGGCCGGATTGTTGGGATCGAAATCGGGTGCGGACGCCATGGCGAGCACCTCGCCGGTATGCACGTCGAGGACGACGGCGCCGGCGCCGATCGAGCTGTATTTGCTGATCGCCTCGGTCACCACATCGCGAACGATGGACTGGACACGCAGGTCGATGGACAGCTTGACCGGTTCCAGCGGCTGGCTGGAGGTCATGCCGACGGCGGCCAGATCCGCAAGGCCCTGGTTGTCGACGTAGCGCTCCATCCCGGCGACGCCGCGATTGTCGATATTGACGTAACCGACCACATGCGCAGCCGTCGGGCCGCCCGGATAGAAGCGGCGCTTCTCGGGACGGAACCCGATGCCCGGAATGCCGAGCGCCAGGATCTGGCTCTGCTGTTTCGGGGTCAGCTGGCGGCGAAGCCACTGGAAACGCGAGTTCGAGGTCAGCTTCGAATAGGTCCCCTTGACGTCGAGATCGTTCAGAACCGTCGAGAGCTTCTCGATCACCTCGTCGGCGTCGATGATCTTGTTGGGTTCGGCAAACAGCGAGACGGTGCGGATGTCGGTCGCCAGGACCGCGCCGTTGCGGTCGACGAGGTCGGGACGCGAGGCGAGCAGCCGGTCCGCCGGCAGGATGCTCGACGTCGTCAGGGGCTGCGCCACGCCATACTGCATCAGGCGACCGCCGATGACGCAATAGAAGACGGCGAAACCGGCGATCAGCAGGCCGACGCGATTTTTCGCCTGGGCGGACTTGCGCTTGCGGGTCCCCTCGAAGGACGCCTTCTCGGAACCGCGGCCGCGGCTGCCGGACGAGAAGTGCGCGCGGCTTTTGACGATCATGATGCGGGACAGGAAGGACATCAGCGTTTCACCGATCCTGTGGAAATGACTTCGATGGGACCGCGCCGCAGCGGCACGGGAATTTTGGCGGCGGGCTTGGCCTTGGCCGCCGCAACGCCCTTCAGCGCGGCGGCGACTTCGCTGTTCTTGCCGGCGATGATGTCCTCGATGGTCGTCTCGGGCTGCGGCAGCCGCGCCTTCGGCATCGGCAGCTCCTTCGGCATCGCAAGCTGGGTCGTCTCGGTCGGCGCGAGCGCCAGCTCGGAATTGTAGACGTTGATCAGCCGGTGCAGGCGGTTCGGCTGGGTCAGCAGGGCCCAGTCGGCCTTGAGCAGGTCGATCGTGTCTTTCTCCAGCTTGATTTCCGCCTCGAGCCGGCGAACCTCGTTGAGCTTCTCGTCGGCGCGGTGCTTGATCGAATAGGTAACGACGGCCGCAGCCGTCATGACGCCGATCAGGACAAGATCGAAGCTACGCAGCATTATCAGGCTCCCATCTTTGCAAGGCTGGCGAGATCGGGCAGATCGAAAATGGACATGTCGGCGGCCCTCGGCGGGGCTTCCGTGCGGATACCGGCGCGAAGCTTGGCGGAACGGGCGCGCGGATTGAGCTCCGCCTCCTCGTCGCTCGCCGCGATCATCGACTTGCCGAGCGGGTCGAAGATCGCCGGCTTGGCCTCGACCATCGGAAGATGGCGGGAACCGGAGGCCTTGCCGGAACGATCGGCGAAGAACTGCTTGACGATCCGGTCTTCGAGCGAATGGAAGGTGACCACCACCAGGCGTCCGCCCGGCTTCAGCGCCCGCTCGGCGGCGAACAGCGCCTGCGCAAGCTCGCCCAGCTCGTCGTTGACGAAGACCCTGAGCGCCTGGAAGACGCGGGTCGCCGGATGGATCTTGTCCTTGGCCTTGCGCGGATTGACCGTCTCGATGAGGTTGGCGAGTTCGCGCGTGGTGGTGAACGGCTCGGTCAGGCGACGCTTTTCAATGGCGCGGGCGATGCGGCCCGACTGCTTTTCCTCGCCGAGGAAACCGAAGATGCGGGTGAGATCACCGACCTTGGCGCGATTGACGACATCGGCCGCAGAGACGCCGCTCGCCGACATGCGCATGTCGAGCGGACCGTTGCGCTGGAAGGAGAAGCCGCGATCGGCCTCGTCGATCTGCATGGAGGAGACGCCGATATCGAGCACGATACCATCGAGCCCGCCCTCGGGCGCATGATCGGCAAGATGGGAGAACTGCGAATGAACGAGGTGGAGGCGCCCCTTGTGGGCATCGACCAGCGCCTTGCCGGCGGCGATCGCATTCGGATCGCGGTCGAGGGCGATCACGTCGGCACCTTCAGCCAGGATGGCGGATGTATAGCCGCCCGCCCCGAACGTACCGTCGAGGATGACCTTGCCGGCCCGGGGTTCGAGCGCCTGCAAAACTTCCTTCAGAAGAACCGGAATGTGGCGAACCGGTCCGCCTTCGGGCTCGGTTGTTCCGTCGCCTGGATTCGCCGCCATTCCGTTCCCCTGTATTACGCGGGGCGCGAACCGAAGCGCCCCTCTCTCGCCGCCGCCTGCGCCTCGTGAAACGCCTGCGGCTGCCAAAGTTGAAAATGATCCGAGCGCCCGACGAAGGTCACATCCGAGCTGATTCCCGTGAAGTCGCGGATAAAATCCGTGACCATCAGCCGGCCCTCCGCATCGAGCCTCATGAAGACGCCGCCACCGTGAACGAGCAGCGACATCCGGTTCGCTTCCGGCGAAAACGGATCGACGGAGGCGATCTGCCGCTCGTAACGATCGAGCAGATCCGGCCCGCCGACGCTGATCGCCGGATAGGTGAAATCCTGGAGGCAATAAAGCTCCTGGATCCCGCGCTCCGAAAGGACCGCACGAAAACTCGCCGGAACGGAAACCCGTCCCTTCGCATCGATCCTGTTCGTCGCATTCGACAGGAAGCGGCTCATCACGCCAAACATCCGCCCCGTTACGGTTCAAGACGGAAACCCGTCCACCAGTTGGCACCACACCAAACAAAGCTTCGCCGTCCGGATGGGCGGATATCCGCCCGGCCGCAGGACGACCGAAACTCTGGGATTGGCGGGCGCTCATTCGCCCTTGTGCAGTGCGATTTTGGGATACCATGGGACCATATGGGCGTCAATGGGAGAAGCCCCGCTAGCCACTCCCAAGCAGGATTTATTTATAAGCTGTTAAGTTTAACAAAGGGTTATTAGAGGAAGCGAAGAAACCGCCTTGGCAGCGTCCCGCAAGTCGGTTTGGGACACCCAGTAAGCTGCGGAAAATAAAATAGCTTTCAAAATTCCTCATATAAAAGACAAGGCGCCAAACGGGGCCCTTTGGGACGCCTGCCCGGTATCTGGCGGGCACACAGAATCGCAATGAAGGAAGAAAACGCCAGTTGGCCTGTAAGCCGGGTTCTGTATGGCCCCGGTGCGAGCACCGGAACGTGGCAGCCATTCATCTGGGACGACATTCGCATATCGCCTCACGCAACCCACCCGGATGACTGGCCCGGAAACAGGCTGTAGCCCGCGCTTTCGCGTGGGCCCGCGTCATCCCTATTCGGTCTTGCTCCCGGTGGGGTTTACCTTGCCGCCGCTGTTACCAGAAGCGCGGTGGGCTCTTACCCCACCCTTTCACCCTTACCCCGCCGGCTCTGCCGCTCTTTTCGAAGCGGTACAGCAAGCGGGGCGGTTTCCTTTCTGTGGCACTTTCCCTGGGGTCGCCCCCGCCGGACGTTATCCGGCACCGTGTTTCCGTGGAGCCCGGACTTTCCTCACCCTACCGCCTTTCGGCATTGGTAAAGCGCGGCTGCCCGGCCAACTGGCAGCGGTCACATAACCGAGATGCGGAACGAAAGCCATAGGCCGAAGGCAATCGCTTCAGAGATAATCCGCCCGGAAATCCGTCGAATAGGCTTCGTCCCGGATTTGCCCATGGAAGATCAGTTCCGCGCCGAGCCGGCCGATCTCGTCGGAACTTTTGGCTGCCGCACCGCAACCACCGCTGAGGATGCCGATCCGGGATGCCTCCGTCATCGCGATCGCCGGATATCCGGTCGGCGTGAACGAGGTGACGCAGGCCGCCATCGACGAGCGGGAGAGATCGAGTTCCGGCATCAGCCGCGTCATGATTTCGCTCAGCCGCGCCCTCGTGCTTTCGCGCCCGCCCGAGCGGAACCAGGCGCGGATGTCGGGCTCTGTCGGCAGCAGAAGGTCGTCCGGATCGCCTCCGATCTTCAGATAGATCCTGCCGTCGGGATAACGCACCGGCGGCAGCAGGTAGATGCCGTCCTCGCCCTCGCGCCATTTCCAGATCAGCGAAGGCACCCTGCCCCAGATGTCCATCGCCGCCTCGTCGACCTCGAAGAAAGCGACGGTGCGCGCATAGACGCTGAGGTCCAGACGCCGGGGCAGAAGGTTTTCGTTGATCGAGAATCCGCCTGCTGCCACAAGCACCTTTTCCGCCGAAAGGCTGTTGCCCTCGGCGGTCGTGACGGTGACGGAATCGCCGTCCTGCCGCACGGAGACGACCGTTTCCGCGATGATCGCGGCTCCCTGGCGCTCGGCGACGAGAGCCTGGGCCTTCACCAGCCGGCGGGGATTGACGTGCCCGGCATTCTTCGGCTCCCAGACGCCCTCGCTGTCCTTCGGGAAGGAGAAGAAGCCGAATCGGCCGCCAAGATCCGCATCCGAGAGCGTCTCGGTCGAAACGTCGAGCCGGCCTGCGGCATCGAGGACATTTGCGACATAGGATGGCCCCTCGCCGCGCTTCGGGCCGACCAGCAGGCAGCCCGATTCGGAATAGAAATCCACGCCGCTTTCACGGGCGATCTCGCTATAACGTTCGATCGAACGATTGGCGAGGCGCGCCCACACGGGATCGGGATCGATCGTCCGGGTGATGCGCGCCTCGTCGTAGTGGCTGGCAAAGACGCCGTCATGGCGCCCGTAGTCCGCCGGCTCACCTGGACCGACCAACGCAACACCGTCGGTCCATTTCGAGAGGTACCGGGCAGCCGCAGCGCCCATCATGCCCCTCCCGATCACGATATATCTGAACCGTTCCGTCATGCTCTCGCCTTTCGATTCCACCGGCCGAAATGCCTTCTGTTGGAAGCACTTCTAGCCGTTTTCGGAATCAAAATGCCACAGGCGAAAGCGACGCAGTCTGTTCCGCGGTTTCGATGACCGCCTGCACCCGATTGCAATAGCGCTTGGAAACCGGGTTCATGCGCTTGGCGCCGTGGCCGGCATTGTATTTGAGGATCGTGCCGCAGATCTTGCCGCCGCCGAGCTCGTGGGCGCCGGCCAGATATTTCATCCCGTAGCGGATGTTGGTTTCGGGATCGTAGAGCCCATAGTCGGGGCCCTCGTAACCCATCATCCTGGCGGTCGCCGGCTTGATCTGCATCAGCCCGATCTCGCCGGCACTGCCCTTGACCGTCGGGCGGAAATTGCTCTCGATCCGCACCACCGCAAGCGCGAGTTCTTCAGGAACGTCGTATTCATCGGCGTATTTCGATATCAGCTCGGAATAATGAAGCTGCCGAACCATGCGCTTGGCTTCGTCCGTGGGCGCGGCAAAGCCGGTTTCGCGCGTTTCCCATGGAGTGATGATCGGCTTGGTATAGGTGGTGACGTCGTCGTCCTGGGCGCGCACGAGTTCGGTTCCCGCGACCAGCATGGCAAGGCCCGCCGCGGCAGCAACAATCAGTGTATTCATGTAGGTGAAGTGTCTCCGGACCAACAGGAAGCGCGGGTGTCGTTACGCAAACACCCTCTCGCCGCGCCGCCGGATGGACGGCGCGATGTGTCAACGATCCTGGTCGTTTATCTCTGCAACCCCCGTCCAACATGGTGGCTGCCGTTAGCGGGTCCTTTAGACCGGGCTAATAAGGAGATGATGTGGCACGATGGATTTTTGGGGTTCGACCGATATCCCGACGACCCGGCGCGACGCCCCGCGCTAATTGAATTTCGGCAAGGACTTGAGCAGCCGGTGAAGCGTGTCGATCGTCGAGAAATCGGCGATCCCGTCGACCAGCTGCGGCCGGAAATGACGCTGGAAGGCTTCCACGACGCCCTTCGTGCGCTCGCAGAAATTACCCGTGATTTCAATTCCGTAGCCATAGAGCGACAGCATCGACTGCAACGCCTCGATGGGCTGGCCACTCTCGCCGAACTGGAAAAACCGCCCGCCGCTGATTTGCGTTGGATCGATCCAGTGACCTATCCCGTCAAGGTACAATTTTTCCCAGGGGAAATTTTCGCCCGGATCGACCTTGCGGACAGGGGCAATATCCGAGTGTCCAAGCACCCTCTCGGGCGGAATCTGCCACCGGGCGCCGCAATCTCGACACAATTCGACGACCGCCTCGATCTGAGCCAGGGGATATTCGGGCAGACCTCCGGGATGGCCCGGATTGGCGATCTCGATGCCGATCGAACAGGAATTGATATCGGTCTCGCCGGCCCAGGAACTTTTGCCGGCATGCCAGGCGCGGCGATCCTCCGGCACGAGCTGCAGCACGCGCCCGTCCTCGTGGACGAAATAGTGGCTGGAGACCTGGCTCTCCTCGTTACAGAGCCAGGAGAGCGCCTGATCGCCGCTCGGCATGCCCGTATAATGCAGGATGATCATGTCGGGCCGACGGTCGCCGGCACGTTCGCCATGATTGGGGGAAGGCCTTACCGTCGCGCCGGCACAATCGGCGTTAAACGGCGTCATGCGGCGCGGCGCTCTTTCTCGATCGCCGAATAGGCGGCATTGAGCGCGGCCATGCGTTCATTGGCGGCGGCATGCAAGGAGGCCGGGACGCCGCGGGCGATCAACCGGTCCGGATGATGCTCGGAAACCAGCAGGCGATACTGCTTGCGGATCTTGGCGAAATCGTCTTCCGGCGAAACGCCGAGCACCAGATAGGGATCGCGGCCGTCCAGATGCACGTGCCGCGCCATGATGCGGCGGAAATGCCCCTCGTCGATGCGGAAGATCTCGGCGATGCGCGACAGGAATGCGAGCTCGGCCTCATGCACGAGGCCGTCGGCCTTGGCGATATGGAACAGGCCGTCGACGACGTTTTCCAGCATCGGGCAGTTATGGGCCTTCCCTGCCCCGGGGCTGCACAGGCCGGCGAGCTTCATCGCATAGGCCTCGTAACCGGCGACGTCCTGGCGCGCCAGGTTATAAAGACGCGCGACGTTGCGGGCTTCCTCGTCGGGAAAATCGAAGATCTGCTGGAAGGCTTTGACTTCCGCCTCGGTGACGATACCGTCGGCCTTCGCCATCTTGGCCGACAGCGCGATGATAGCGACCGAGAACGACACCTGCCGGCGCGTTTCGGGATCGCCTTCGAACATCGTGCGGATCGCCTCGACGACGCGGCCGAGCGCGTTCCCGGCTGCGTCGCCCATGGCGCCGAGAAGCCGTTCCCAGAGGGAGGAAAACTGAAGGCAAGCAAAATCCCAGATCATGATAACAGTGGACCAGATTACCAGCGCGATTGCAAGGCGATGGACGGCCCGTCTCAGATTAAACTATGTTCATGTTTTCCGAACAATCAACGGCGCTCACAGGCAGGTGACCCGTAGTCCGGGACAATGGAGATGACCTTGCCGGACCTGTTTTCCACAGGCGGGGCTCGGCCGCCGCAAGGGTTGAATCGATTATATTAGGCCCTCCTGCGCCACGAAGTCGAAGCTGCGGTTTTTCTTGAGAAATTCACTTTACAGGGGGCCGTCTCTGTCGCATCCATTCCAGCGGTTTTGAGCTGTACGCGAGCATGCGCGTCAAGGAGGATCGATGGCCAAACAGAAAGTAGCAATGCTGACCGCGGGGGGCCTCGCGCCCTGCCTGTCTTCCTCCGTCGGCGGCCTGATCGAGCGCTACAACGACGTCGCGCCCGATATCGAGATGGTCGCCTACCGCTCCGGTTATCAGGGCGTCCTGCTCGGCGACCGCATCGAAATCACCGCAGGCATGCGCGAAAAGGCCCATTTGCTGCACCGCTACGGCGGCTCGCCGATCGGCAACAGCCGCGTCAAGCTCACCAATGCCGCCGACTGCGTCAAGCGCGGCCTGGTCAAGGAAGGCGAAAATCCGCTGCGCGTCGCTGCCGACAGGCTCGCAGCCGACGGGATCACCATCCTTCACACGATCGGCGGCGACGACACCAACACGACCGCCGCCGACCTTGCCGCCTATCTCGGGGCCAACGGTTACGATCTGACCGTCGTCGGCTTGCCGAAGACCGTCGACAACGACATCGTGCCGATCCGCCAGTCGCTCGGCGCCTGGACGGCTGCCGAGGTCGGCGCCTATTTCTTCGACAACGTTTCCAACGAACAGAGTGCTGCTCCTCGCACATTTGTGATTCACGAAGTGATGGGACGTCACTGCGGCTGGCTTACCGCCGCGACCGCGCGGGCCTATATTCAAAGGACCAAAGGCAACGAATATGTCGAGGGCCTGATGATGGACGCGGCGCTGAAGAATATCGACGGCCTCTACCTGCCGGAAATGGTCTTCGACCTCGACAAGGAGGCCGCCAGACTGAAGCACGTCATGGACACGCGCGGCCAGGTGACGATCTTCGTGTCGGAAGGCGCGGGCCTCGACGCGATCGTCGCCGAGCGGGAGGCCGCAGGCGAAACCATCAAGCGCGATGCCTTCGGCCATGTAAAGATCGACACGATCAATGTCGGCGGCTGGTTCCAGAAACAGTTCGCGGCACTGATCGGCGCGGATCGCTCGATGGTGCAGAAGTCGGGCTATTTCGCGCGCTCGGCGCCGGCAAACGGCGACGACCTGCGCCTCATCCAGGGCATGGTGGATCTCGCCGTCGAAAGCGCGCTCAACAAGGTTTCGGGCGTCACCGGCCATGACGAGGATCAGAACGGAAAACTGCGCACGATCGAATTTCCCAGAATCAAGGGTGGAAAACATTTCGATCTGACGGCAAAATGGTTCGGCGAAGTGATGGATCATATCGGCCAGCCCTTCGAAGCGGCTTGAGACAGGAATATTGGCGGGCGTCACCGAAGGCGTCCGGGAGGAAATGGAATGACGGCTGACATCTGGCTCGCTTTTGCTGCGACCGCGATCTTTCTCGCCCTCCTTCCGAGCCCTCTCGCTTGCCTGACCGCCAGTTTTTCGCTCCAGCGCGGTCGCCGCACGGCGATCGCCACGGTTCCGGGGCTTGCCGTCGGAATGTCGGCGGCCCTGATCGTCGCGATGATCCCCATGGCCCTGATCGCCGTCTACCTGCCCAAGCTCATCGACGTGATCTCCTGGGCAGGGCTCGGCTACCTGATGCTCTATGTGCTCTGGTCCTACCAGGACCCGCGAATCTCCGGGCCGATTGCCGACAACGACAATCTTCCGGAATGTCGTGCAGCGCGAATCTTCGGGTGCCTGTTCGGCAAGTCCGCTTTCCAGGCCCGTTATTCCGTCGTCCTTGCGGCGGTGCTCGCACAGTTCATCGAGCCGGACCGCGCGCTCCTGCCCCAGCTTCTCGAAATGCAGGCGACCTTCCTTGTCTGCGCGGCGCTTGGCGCCGGAATCCACGTGATTTTTCCGCGCCGCGTGCTCAGCCGCAAACGCCGGCCCGCCAACCTCAATTCCGCTTCGCGCAAGCCCCAGACGCGCTTCATTTCGCGCCGCGCAGTTACCGCCGGCTATCGCCGGATCGCCGCCTGACGCTCTCCGTCTTGCCGGACGCCGCCCAATAGGTTAATGGAAACGCTCGTTTAGTGGCGTTTGGGCGGACTGGGGTAACCAATTTTTCATGAAAGCGACCCAATGGCGATAATCCGTTTCCTCGGCCGCGGGACGGCTGTGGCCTGTGCCGTTTCCTCGGTTCTCGCCGGATGTTCGAGCGTCGAACGCGAGCAGAAGCTGGCAGCGACGCAGTCGGTCGCCCCGATCAACGGCCAGGCGAACGGTCAGACGATCGGACCTGTCCAGACGGCCTCCGCGGACGGCCAGACGACCACCCAGTATAAGGCCGACCTGCCCGTCTACGGCCCGGTCCAGGTCGCGGGCCAGACGCCCCCTCCGGGAGTTCAGCTTGCCTCGACCGCCCAGACCGCCGGCATGCAGCCGACCGTGGCGCTGGCCAAGACCACCAGGCTTCCCATTCCGATGCCCGCCGCCGCCGATGCGATGTCTGTGCAGTCGGCCGCAATGGCATCGCCCGCCATGGCCCCGCTCGTCGCTTTCGCGCCCGCGCCCGGCCCGGCTATGATGCCGCCGCCGGTTGCGCCGACCACCTCGACGATCCTCGCTTCGGCCCAGCCGGCAAGCCCTGCGATGCAGAAGGGCGGCCGCCTCGTGTCGCCGCCGATCGCACCGGCCGTCACCGAAGGCCGGATCCAGCCGGCAGCCGCCTCGGCGATCGCGCTGGACGAACCGGAACTCACGCCGGACATGGTCGCGTTGCAGAGCGTCGTACCGACCCCTCGCCCGGCGACCGCGACGCTTGCCTATGCATCGCAGCCGAGAGCGATTGCCGCATTGTCGGCCATGGAATTTCCGCCTGCCCCCGGCGAGCCGATGCCGACGACGGCATCCGATGCGCCGCCGGAATTGAACAAGCTCATCAAGCGTTATGCCGGCATGTACGGCGTGCCGGAATCGCTGGTGCATCGCGTCGTGCATCGGGAAAGCAAGTACGATCCCAAGGCCTATCACAAGAACGGCTATTGGGGCCTCATGCAGATCAAATATTCGACCGCCAAGTCGATGGGCTACGAAGGCCCGCCGGCCGGCCTGCTCGACGCCGAGACCAACCTCAAATACGCGATCAAGTATCTGCGCGGCGCATGGCTCGTCGCCGACAACAAGAACGACAATGCCATCAAGCTTTACGCGCGCGGCTATTATTATGACGCCAAGCGCAAGGACATGCTGGACGTCCTGGAGAAGTGAGCCGGGGCTAAAAGGCGGGAGCAAAAAATGATCAAGCGGCGCCTCAGGGCGCCGTTGTCGTTTTGACCACCTCGGCGACAAGCCGCGTCGGATCGTAACGGTTCCAGCTCGGCGTCAGCCCGAGCCTCACCACCACGAGATCGAGCGACGGGATGACCGTGATCGTCTGCCCGTCATGCCCCTGCAGGAAAAATGCATCCGCCGGCATGCCCGGATTGTCCTTTCCCGGCAACCAGGTCTGCATCTTCGAATAACGGCCGTTCGACGCGGCATTCGGCTGATGCATCAGCGCGACAAAACCCTCGGGCAGGATCCGGTTGCCGTTCCAGACGCCGTCATGGGCGAGCAGCAGCCCCATCCGGGCCCAGTCGCGCGCGGTCGCGTACATATAGGAACTGCCGACAAACGTGCCGGCCGCATCTGCCTCCATGACCGCACTCGTCATGCCGAGCGGGCCGAACAGGGCGGCGCGGGGATAGGAGAGCGCAGCAGCGCGGTCGCCGATCTTGTCCATCCAGATTTTCGAGAGCATCACCGCCGTGCCGGAGGAATAGCTGAACCGCGAGCCGGGATCCGCCTCGAGCGGCTGGTCGGCGGCGAAACTCGCCATGTCCGGCTCGAGATAGAGCATGCGCGTTACGTCCGCGACCGCGCCGTAATCCTCGTTGAAGGCAAGCCCACTCTCCATGGCGGCGAGGTCGGCGATCCGGATATCGCCGCGCTGGTTGCCCTGCCATTGCGCAAACAGGCCCTTGTCTTCCAGCGACAGCTTTCCGGCGCGGACCAGCGTGCCGATGATTGCGGCATTGACGGTCTTGGTCATCGACCAGCCGATCAGCGGCGTCTCCTTCGAAAAGCCGGCCGAATAGGTCTCGCCGACGATCCGTCCCTTTTTGACCACGACCACCGCCCGCATGCCCGGACCGGCAAGCGCCGCATCTGAAAGAAGCCGCGTAACCGACGGATCGGATTCCACTTTTCCACCGTCCGGCCAGAGCGCGGAGGGGTCGGCTGCCGTAACGGCAGGTACCGGCGCGCTGGCAGCGGCGACCGTCGCTCCGTCGGGCGTGACGGCACAGCCAAGCCCTTCGCGATAGACCGCGTCATTGCCGGCGAAAATGCCGAGCAACGCCGCATGGACGCGCTTTTCCGTCCGATCGACGGAGACCCGCATCAATCGCAGAAGCGGATGGCCCGGCGCCTGCACGTCCACGGAAAGAACCTCGCCACTGTCGCGGCCGGCAAGGAAGACGTTCGAGCAGACCATCTTGGCCGAATAACCGCTGCCGACCCTCAGCAGTTCCGGCGGTGACGTATAGAGCCAGATCCCAAGCCCGATTAGGCCGACGACGATGACACCGACGAGGATTTTCACGAATCGGACCAAGAACCGCATGCCTGCCTCCCGTTTCAGGGCCGCATGCAATCAGGATTCTTCGGAGCACGGAAGGGGTGATCGGCCGCTCGGCGCCGATTGCCGGACTGGACACAGGCGGCGTCATCAATCTGTAGCATGACGGGTTTAAACGCGCTGAAACTCTGGACAAGGCGGGACTCGACCATGGCGGATATTGCACAGGAAGCCGGTTTTCGGAAAAACCAGAAGCTCAAGGACGCGCTTCTGCAGCATAAAGCGCTCTCCCGGCAGGGTTTTTCAGAAAGGCTTTTCGGCCTTCTGTTCTCCGGGCTCGTCTATCCGCAGATCTGGGAAGACCCTGAGGTCGACATGACCGCCATGGAGCTTTCTGACCGGCATTCGATCGTCACCATCGGCTCGGGCGGCTGCAACATGCTCGCCTATCTCTCGCGCTCGCCGAAGAAGATCGATGTGGTCGATTTGAACCCGCATCACGTCGCGCTGAACCGCCTGAAACTCGCCGCCTTCCGCCACCTGCCGGGCCATGGCGATGTCGTGCGCCATTTCGGCATGGACGGCGTCCGCACCAACAGCAAGAGCTACGACACCTTCATCGCCCCGAACCTCGATGCCGCGACCCGCGCCTACTGGGACAAACGCTCGTTCACCGGCAGCCGCCGGATCGAAGTGTTCGACCGCAACATCTACAAGACGGGCCTGCTCGGCCGATTCATCGGCGCCGGCCACCTGATCGCCCGCCTGCACGGCATCAACCTGACGGAAATGGCGAATGCCAAGTCGCTGCGCGAGCAGCGCCAGTTCTTCGACGACCGTATCGCGCCGCTGTTCGACAAGCCGCTGATCCGCTGGATCACCAGCCGCAAGAGCTCGCTGTTCGGCCTCGGCATTCCGCCGCAGCAATATGACGAGCTGGCGAGCCTCGCCTCCGATGGCTCGATCGCGCCGGTGCTGCGTCAGCGCCTCGAAAAGCTCGCCTGCTACTTCCCGCTGCGCGACAACTATTTCGCCTGGCAGGCCTTCGCCCGCCGTTATCCGAAGCCGGAGGAAGGCACGCTGCCGACCTACCTCAAGGCGGAAAACTACCGAGCCATCCGCGACAATGCCGAGCGCGTCACGGTCCATCATGCCAGCTTCACCGAGCTTCTGGCCCAGAAGGCCGCCGGTTCGGTCGATCGTTACGTCCTCCTCGACGCGCAGGACTGGATGAACGACGAACAGCTGAACGACGTCTGGTCGGAGATCACCCGCACCGCCGCCCCAGGCGCGCGCGTTATCTTCCGCACCGCCGCTGAAAAGAGCGTCCTCGACGGCCGCCTTTCATCCGCACTGTTCGACCAGTGGACCTATCTGGAAGAGCGCTCCAACGAACTGAACCTCGAGGATCGCTCGGCGATCTACGGCGGCTTCCACATCTATGTGAAAAAAGCCTGATGGCGGCGGACATGGCGAGCAGCCCCCTGTCGAATGGCCACGCCGAGCGCATGGACCGGATGTACCGGTACCAGCGCCATATCTACGACATCACCCGCAAATATTACCTCTTCGGCCGCGACCGGGCGATTGCGGGATTGAACGTCCCGCCGAATGCCTCGCTGCTCGAGGTCGGCTGCGGCACGGGCCGAAACCTTGCCCTCGCCCACCGGCACTATCCGGCGGCCAGGCTCTATGGTCTCGATATCTCCGCCGAAATGCTGGAAAGCGCCCGGGCCAATTTCCGCGGCCAACCGGTTATGCCGGAATTCCAAGTCGCCGATGCCACCAGTTTCACGGCGGAGGAATTCGGCGCCACCGGTTTCGACCGCATCCTCATCTCCTACGCCCTGTCGATGATTCCCGATTGGGAAAAGGCGATCGACGCCTCGCTTGCGGCGCTCGCGCCGCACGGTTCGCTGCATATCGTCGATTTCGGCCAGCAGGAACGGCTGCCCGCCTGGTTCGGACGGCTTTTGAAGGCGTGGCTCATGCGTTTCCACGTCACGCCGCGGCCGAACCTGCACGAGGTGCTCGAAAGCAAGCTTGCCGCAGCCGATGCCGACATGATCTTCGAGGAGATCGGCGGAGGTTATGCCTGGCATGCGGTCATCCGCCGCCGGAGCTGAATCCCGCACATCCTGGCATTTCTGGCAGGAATTCCCCTTGCCCTAACCGATTTTTTACGACGTTATGGTGAACATGGAGTTCACGCCTCCCTGTTTCGCGTCGAACGGGGCAAGAGGCTTCCACATCGACACCACACGGGATGTTCATGCCTCGGCTCCTTCTGGCCCTCCTTGCGACCGCGCTCCTTGCCACGGGATGCACCTCCTCAAGTTATGACCTGATGGAAACCTCATCGGTCAAGAAGATGCGGTTCAAGGACAATGATCCGCAGGATTTCGGCAAGAACCATCCGGGCCTGCACGAGATTCACGGCATCGACGTCTCGAAGTGGAACGGCACCGATATCGACTGGCCCGCCGTCAGAAAATCCGGCATCGCTTTCGTCTTCATCAAGGCGACGGAAGGCAAGGATCGCATCGATCCGACCTTCGAGCTGAACTGGCGCGGCGCCGCGTCCGCGGGCATCCCATACGCCCCCTATCACTTCTATTATTTCTGCTCGACGGCCGACGAACAGGCCGACTGGTTCATCAACAATGTCCCCAAGGATGCGGTGAAGCTGCCGCCTGTCCTTGACATGGAATGGAACCAGTCGTCGCCCACCTGCAAGACCCGTCCGGACCCCGAAACGGTGCGGGCCTCCATGCAGCGCTTCATGGATCGCCTCGAAGCCTATTACGGCAAGCGGCCGATCATCTATACCTCGGTGGATTTCCATCGCGACAATCTGGTCGGCGCGTTCAACAACTACCATTTCTGGCTGCGTGCCGTGGCGCAGCATCCGACCAAGATCTACCCGGATCGCCGCTGGGCTTTCTGGCAATATACCTCGACGGGCATCGTGCCGGGCATCAAGGGCGAGATGGATATCAACGTCTTTGCGGGCACGTCCAAGAACTGGCACAACTGGCTTGCGGCGGCCGGCAAATAGCCGTCGTTCGGTTGGCGAACAGGTGTCTGGCAATGTGTGAGCAGTTGCGATAAAAACTGCGCCACCAGGGCTGTCCTCCACGTTTCGGTCACAAATTTCTCCGAGATCGGACGGCGCTCACTCAGATTCTAGGAACGCCGAATGTCCGCTCGTTTTGTCCGCCGTCTTGCCCTTGCTTCCATTATCACCGGTTGCCTCGCATCCACCGCCCTCGCCCAGTCGCCGGCTCCCGCCTGCGGTGGCGACCTCGGCGCGTTCCTCGCCGGCGTCAAGGCCGAAGCCGTTTCCAAGGGCGCATCGGCAAGTGCGGCAGACGAGGCGCTCGCCGGTGCCCAGATCGACCAGAAGGTTCTGTCCCGCGATCGGGCCCAGGGTGTCTTCCGCCAGACCTTCCTCGAATTCTCGCAACGCACCGTCAGCCAGGCGCGCCTCGATATCGGCCGCCAGAAGATCAAGCAATACGCGGACGTGTTTGCCCGCGCGGAGAAGGAATTCGGCGTGCCGCCCGGCGTCATCACCGCCTTCTGGGCGATGGAGACCGATTTCGGCGCCGTCCAGGGCGATTTCAACACCCGCAACGCGCTGGTGACGCTTTCGCACGATTGCCGCCGCCCCGAACTCTTCCGCCCGCAGCTGATCGCCCTGATCGAGATGGTCCAGCACGGCGACCTCAACCCGTCCACCAATACGGGAGCCTGGGCCGGCGAGATCGGCCAGGTGCAGATGCTCCCCGAAGATATCATCGCTCATGGCGTCGATGGAGATGGCGATGGCCATATCAACGTCAAGAACAGCTCCCCGGACGCGATCCTGACCGCCGCGAAATTCATCCAGAGCATGGGCTTCAAGCCTGGGCAGCCCTGGATCCAGGAAGTGACGCTGCCCGAGAACCTGCCCTGGGACAAGTCCGGGCTCGGCAACGAAATCCCCGCCGGCGAATGGTTCAAGCTTGGCGTCACGCCGCGCGACGGTGTCACCAATTTCGGCAACCTGCCGGCGGCCCTCATTCTGCCCCAGGGCCGCAAGGGACCTGCTTTCCTGACCTATCCGAACTTCAACATCTACCTGGAATGGAACCAGTCGTTCATCTACACGACCTCGGCCGCCTATTTCGCGACCCGTCTTTCCGGCGCCCCGACCTATCAGAAGGGCACTCCCGACCAGGGTCTCGACGATGGCGGCATGAAGGCGCTGCAGACCAAGCTCGAAGCGCTCGGCCACGATATCGGCAAGGTCGACGGCATTCTCGGATCGGGCACCCGCCAGGCCGTCCAGAAGGAACAGGCGCGCCTCGGCCTGCCGGCCGACGGCTGGCCGACCCAGTCGCTGCTCTCCGCTCTCTAAAAAATCGCAATCGTCGCCGCCCGAACGAAATCGGGTGGCGACTCGCTGACCATAACGTTATCCCTCGCCTTGACCGCGAGGGAGATGCCAGATGACAACCGCCGCCATTTCGAAGCCCGGGGCCACAGTCTGGGCGCTGATCCTGCTGCTCGGGCTGATCTGGGGCGGATCCTTCTTCTTCGCGCGCATAGCGGTCCTGGAAGTGCCGCCCTTCACGCTCGTCTTCCTGCGCCTGTCTCTGGCGGCAGCGGCGCTGCACATCTACCTGCGCGGCCGGTTCGGGTTCTATGCGACGCTTCAGGCCCACTGGCGGTCGTTCCTGGTGATGGGCTTCGTCAACAACGCCCTGCCCCACACGCTGATCTTCTTCGGCCAGACCGAAATCGGCGCCGGTCTTGCCTCGATCCTCAACGCCAGCACGCCGATCTGGACGGTGCTGATCGCCAATCGCTGGACCGCCGACGAGAAACTGACGAGCGCCAAGATCGCCGGCTGCCTTGCGGGCCTCGCCGGCACCGCCGTGCTGATCGGCCCGGGCATTACCGCGGCCGCCTCCGTACCGTTCTGGGCGCTGATCCTGCCGGTCCTTGCCGCCATCTCCTACGGGATCGCCGGCACTTACGGCAAACGCTTCCGCGGTCTCCCCGCGCCGGTCAGCGCCGCCGGACAGCTCACCGCCTCCAGCCTGATCATGCTACCGGTGTCGCTGATCTCAGACCAGCCCTGGGCGCTGCCGGCGCCCTCGACGCATGCCGTTCTCGCAATCCTCGGCCTGGCGCTCTTGTCGACCGCCTTCGCCTACCTTCTGTATTTCCGGATTCTTGGGCTGGCGGGCGCCACCAATGCTTCTCTGGTAACGCTCGTCGTGCCGCCGAGCGCCATACTTCTCGGCGCGGTTTTTCTCGGAGAGAGACTCGAGACGACAGACCTGATCGGCATGCTGCTGATCGGTTTCGGCCTCATGCTGCTCGACGGAAGGCTCCTTCGCAGGCGCAGCAAATCGGCGCCGAAAGCCTCATAACGAAGCGAAATCATCACGGAATATGTCGGAAGTTAACAGTCGTACACGGCTTTTTAACTTTGCGGAAATTAAGATTAACGGATGATTTACAATTAAAAATCAGGCAGTTATGAAATCACGGCAGGCACGGCGTCAATAACTCGACGGCAGTGCAGCACAGAAACACGCTTCCCAAGCGGCACAAAATCGACATAAAGTCAGCCCGTCAACGCAAGGAGGCAGACATGGGACGTACATACTCTCTCAATGTCTTGGTAGTCGGTGCAGCGTTTGTGTTTGTGGCATCCATGCTCTTCATTTGAGCGCCACCAGTTTCCACTACCAGCTAAGATATCGCATCCACCACCGTTTGATAATCAGCACTTCCAGTGAAGACGCATGCTCCTTTTGTAGGAGCATGCGTTTTTTCTGAAACGCCGCCTCAGGCGGCGGCAATACGCGGCGCGCGGATCTGACGGCGGCCGAGCCGCTGCAGGACCGCCGATACGAGCGGTGCGCGGTTCATCGTGTAAATGTGGAAGTCGCCGATCCCGCGACGGATAAGGTCCTGGATCTGTTCTGCGGCAATATCGGCGGCAACATTGGCGCGATCCTCCGGCCGTTCGTCCAGTCCTTCGAAACGGGCATCGAGGAAGGACGGAACCGAGGAACCGCAGCGGCCGGCGAAACGCTTGAGCTGGGTAAGGTTCTGGATCGGCATGATGCCCGGCACGATCGGGATGGAGATGCCGGCAGCACGCACCTTTTCGAGATAGCGTTCGAAAACGTCGTTGTCGAAGAAGAACTGCGTCAGAGCGCGGGCAGCGCCGGCATCCGCCTTGCGCTTCAGCATTTCGATATCGGCGGAAAGATCAGCGCTTTCCGGGTGCTTTTCGGGATAGGCGGAGACGGAAATATCGAAGCCGCCAAGCTCGGTCAGGCCGCGCACCAGATCCGCCGCATTGGCGTAACCCTGCGGATGCGGGCGATATTCGGTGCCGACACCACTTGCCGGATCGCCGCGCAGCGCAACGATGTGACGGATGCCGGCGGCCCGGTATTCGTTGACGACGGCGTGGGTTTCCTCGCGCGTGGCATCGACGCAGGTCAGGTGTGCGGCGGTGACAAGCGAGGTCTCACCGACCAGTCGCCGGATCGTGTTGATCGTCGGTGCCTTGGTCGATCCCCCTGCCCCGTAGGTGACAGACACGAAACGCGGATCCCAGAGCGCCAGCTCGTCCACGGTGTCCCAGAGCTGGGCCTCCATCTCGTCCGACTTCGGCGGGAAGAATTCGAAGGAAACGCTGAAAGTTTCGCTATCGGCGGTCATTGGTTCAGCTCCCTTAAAGAACGGTTTGCGGTAGAGAGGATGCATGATGGGCGGCGATCAGCAGGCGGCGGTCACGGGCGAGCCACACGGTGGCCGTCAGCCCGCCTTCCCTGCCGGAGCCGAGGTCGATCGCCTGCTCGACTTCCAGGCCCATCTTCTCCAGCCATTCCGCCATCACCTGATGGGAAAAGCCGAGACGCACATGGGCATGGTCGTCGCGCAGGTATTCGAGCGTATGCGGTGCGAGATCGACGATCAGCAGGCGGCCGCCCGGACGCAGCACGCGGGCCGCCTCGGCGATCGCCAGTTCCGGCTGGTCGAGGAAGTGCAGCACCTGGTGAACGGTGATCAGGTCGAAATCCTGGCCTTCCAGCGGCAGGTTGAGGATGTCGCCCTGCCGGACGGATGCCTTGACGATGCCGGCCTTGTCGAGATTGGACCGGGCGACCGAAAGCATGTCGCGGCTCGCGTCGATGCCGACGGCGCGGCGGTAGATGCTGGAGAGAAGCTGCAGGATGCGGCCGGTTCCGGTGCCGAGATCGAGGAGCGCGTCGACCGGCGTCGTGCCGATCAGCTTCAGCAGCGCCGATTCGACGGCCGCGTCGCTGACATGCAGGCGCCGAAGCTCATCCCATTCGGAAGCATTGCGGGTAAAATAGGCCTGGGCGCGCTCGGCGCGCAGGCGCTTGACCGTGGTCAGCCGCTCGCTGTCGCGGAGCAGGACCGGATCGTCTTCGAAGGCGGCGGCCAGCAGCGTTCTGACCAGCGTCGCCGCCTTGCCCTCCTGCTTCAGCCGGAAATAGGCCCAGGCACCTTCCTGATAGCGGTCGATCAGCGCTTCCTCGGCCAGCAGCTTCAGGTGCCGGGAAATGCGCGGTTGCGATTGACCCAGGATTTCGGTGAGATCGGTGACCGTCAGGTCTCCGGCAGCCAGAAGTGCGAGCAGGCGAAAGCGCGTCGGCTCGCCGGCCGTTTTCAGTACGTCCACCAGAGTGTCGAGTGACAATCCCATCCAGCCGCATCCTCATGTAATCAACATATAAAGATATGTTTATATGATTTATCGGCCTTATGCAAGGGGCAACTCATGGGCCGGTTAGAATTGGCCAAAAACGCGGAAGGCGGCCGAAGCCGCCCTCTTTGAATTGTGGTCGTGGCCGGTGGGATCAGAATTCTTCCCATTCGTCGGCCGATTGGGCGAGAGCCGTATTGCCACGCGAGACCGGCGCGCGGGCCGGGATCGGGCGGCTCGGCGCAGCGGCAACCGGACGGGAGACCGGAGCAGCCGGCGCCCGCATACGGTTTGCCGTCTCGCGAAGCTGGCTGGAGGCGCTGCCGCCGAGCTGGAAGTGCGACAGCAGATCGCTGAGCTTCCCGCTTTCCTGGGCAAGGCCGGCACCGGCGGCGTTCATCTCCTCGACCATCGCCGCATTCTGCTGGGTCGACTGGTCCATATGGTTGACGGCGGTGTTGACCTGCGCGAGGCCCACCGACTGTTCCTGCGCCGCGATCGCGATCGCATCCATGTGGCTGTTGACGGTCTGGACGAGTTGCTCGATGACGCTCAGCCCTTCGCCGGTCTCGCTGACCAGCTTGACGCCTTCGCCGACCGCAACCGCCGAGTTGGAGATCAGCGCCTTGATTTCCTTGGCGGCGTTGGCCGAGCGCTGGGCGAGCTCGCGGACTTCCTGGGCGACGACGGCAAAACCCTTGCCGGCTTCACCGGCACGAGCCGCCTCGACGCCTGCATTGAGGGCCAGAAGGTTGGTCTGGAAGGCGATCTCGTCGATGACACCGATGATCTGGCCGATCTGCTGCGACGACTTCTCGATCCGCTCCATGGCCGCGACCGCATTGCGGACGACCTGGCCGGACTGGTCGGCGCGTGTCCGGGCGTCGCGGACGACGTCGCGGGCTTCGCCGGTACGCTTCGAGGTCGAAACGACGTTTGCGGTGATCTCTTCGAGCGCGGCGGCCGTTTCCTCCAGCGAGGCAGCCTGCTGTTCGGTGCGCTTGGAGAGGTTGTCGGATGCGTCGGAGATCTCCCTCGAACCGCTGGTGACGGTGGCGACCGAGTTGCCGACGCTGAGCAGCGCGTCACGCAGCTGGCGGACGGAGGTGTTGAAGTCCTGGCGCAGGCCTTCGAACTGCGGCGCCAGGGCCTCGTTCACTTCGCACAGCATGTCGCCTGCCGCCAGACGGCGAAGGTTGGCGGCGAGCGCGCCGGTTGCCTGGATCAGCTTCGCTTCGGCATCGGCCTCGCTCTGGCGCTGCATTTCCAGCCGCTCGGCTTCCGAACGGCGACGGGTAGCCTCCGCCTCCGCTTCCAGCTGAAGATTGCGGATGGCAGCTTCGCGGAAGACCTCGACCGAGCGGGCCATGTCGCCGATGCCGTCCCTGCGATCCGAATAGGGGATGGCCTCCTCGGTATTGCCGGAGGCGAGGCTCGCCATCCGGTCGCCGATCTTGCGGATCGAGCCTGACAGGCTGCGGGCGATCATCACGCTCAGCCCGATGACGGCCACGATGAAGATCGCAAGCGACGCAAAAAGCATCTGCAGGCTGGACGCGGCGTCGGAGGACTTCTCATCGCCCAGCTGCTTCAGCTCGTTCGCCGCCTGCGCGATGATGCCGGAGGTGAACGTGCGACGGTTTTCCATGGCGCGCACCCAGGCGGTGTTGTCGTCGGCACCCGGCGTATAGGGCTTCAGGCTGTCGAGGGCCTTCATCGTGTTGGTGATCAGCTGACCGTCAGCCGTCTGGAAATAGGCGTCGTACTGAGCGATGAGCTTCGGGGACAGGAAGGCGCGCATCGGCTTTTCGAAAAGCCGGACCTGCTGCCGTCCCTGCATGAAACGGGCGGCTTCCTCGACGGTCAACTGGCCGTTCTTGGCATATTGCTGCCCCATCCGGCTGATGATGACGTAACCGTTGCTGAGTTGGACCAGCGCATGAAAGCCGTCCACATAGCGGGCGAGATCGCGGTCCTCGGTCAGCCCCGCGACACGGCCGATGATATCCAGCGTCTTTTCGGAAACCGGCGTAACGTATTGCGCGGACAGGAGCTGGTTCGTGTCCCCGCTATCGATCTTGGCGCGATATTCCGGCATCCGCAGGAAGCGCTCGTCGGCCGAGGTCACAAGCTCGCGCAGGCTGGCCTCGCCGTAACCCTGCGCATCGATGGCCTTGAACTGGCTCACAAGGCGCTTTTCCGCCGCATCGACCGCAGCGCGGGCCTGCGGACGCTGCGCTACGGAACCAAAACTTTCTTCCGGAATGGCGTTCATCAGCTCGCCGGCGGCAAGCGCCAGGCCTTCGAGAGCGACCGCACGGTTCAGGTCCCGGTACTGGTTGTAGGATTCCCAGCTTGCGAATGCGCCAAGCCCAATCACGGCCGCCAGCGGAATGGAAGCAAGAAGTGTCAACGATGTTCGGAAAGGCAGACGTTCGATCAAACGCAGCATGAAATAAACCCTCTGAAGCGGCCCGTCATCATGACAGCGATAAGACCCCTGCAGACATGGCCTACCCGCGCGGAAAGTGCGTCGGGAACCTTTGCGATTGTCTTTATTAGGCTACGTAAAAAATCCCCATAATTTTGGGGGTGCAGAATTCAACAGTTATTAACTTCGCGCAAAACAAAACCCCGGCAAAGCCGGGGTTCTAACTTAGATGAAGCTAAAAGATATTAACGCGTCAGACGCTTGTGGGCCTGGCTGCCCGGGTTGAGAGCGTCAGGGCCGAGACGGCGGACCTTGTCCTCCTCATAGTCCTCGAAATTGCCTTCGAACCACTCGACATGACCTTCGCCTTCAAAGGCGAGAATATGCGTCGCCAGACGGTCGAGGAACATGCGATCGTGGCTGATGATGATCGCGCAGCCGGCAAAGTTTTCCAGCGCACTCTCGAGCGCACCCAGCGTTTCCGTATCGAGGTCGTTGGTCGGTTCGTCGAGGAGGAGGACGTTGCCGCCGGCCTTCAGCATCTTGGCGAGGTGAACGCGGTTGCGCTGGCCGCCCGAAAGGTTGCCGACCTTCTGCTGCTGGTCGCCGCCCTTGAAGTTGAAGGCGCCGCAATAGGCTCTGCTGTTCATGTCGAACTTGCCGAGCTTGATCACTTCCGCGCCGCCGGAAATTTCCTCCCACACGGTCTTGTTTGCGTCGAGCGCGTCGCGGCTCTGGTCGACATAACCGAGATGGACGGTGTCGCCGATGCGGATGGAGCCCGCATCCGGGGTTTCCTGGCCGGTGATCATCCTGAACAGCGTCGTCTTGCCGGCGCCGTTCGGGCCGATGATGCCGACGATGCCGCCCGGCGGCAGCTTGATCGACAGGTCCTTGATCAGCGTGCGGCCTTCGAAGCCCTTGGTGATGCCCTCCATCTCGATCACCACCTGGCCGAGACGCTCCGAGACCGGGATGATGATCTGCGCATCGCCGGGACGCTGTTTTTCGGCGGCTTCCACCAGCTGCTCGTAGGACTTGATACGCGCCTTGGACTTGGCCTGGCGGGCCTTCGGGCTGGATGCGATCCATTCCTGCTCGCGGCTGATCGCCTTCTGGCGGCCGGCTTCTTCGCGGGCTTCCTGCTGCATGCGCTTGGCCTTGGCGGTCAGGTAGGCGGAATAGTTGCCTTCGTAGGGAATGCCACGGCCGCGGTCGAGCTCGAGGATCCAGCCGGTGACGTTGTCGAGGAAGTAGCGATCGTGGGTGATCATCATCACGGCGCCCGGATAGTCGCGCAGGTGCTTTTCCAGCCAGGCGATGGTTTCGGCGTCCAGATGGTTGGTCGGTTCGTCGAGCAGCAGCAGGTCCGGCTGCGACAGGAGGAGCCGGCAGAGGGCAACGCGGCGGCGCTCACCACCGGAAAGGCTGGTGACTTCCGAATCGCGCGGCGGGCAGCGCAGCGCTTCCATGGCCATCTCGACCTGGCTTTCCAGATCCCAGAGGTTCTGGCTGTCGATGATGTCCTGAAGCTTGGCGCCCTCTTCCGCGGTCTCGTCGGAATAGTTCATCATCAGTTCGTTGTAGCGGTCGAGGACAGCCGTCTTCTTGGCGACGCCTTCCATGACGTTCTCGAACACGGTCTTGCTCGCATCGAGATGCGGCTCCTGCTCCAGATAGCCGACGGTCGCGCCTTCAGCGAGCCAGGCTTCGCCGGTATATTCCTTGTCCTGGCCGGCGATGATGCGCAGCACGGTCGATTTACCGGCGCCGTTCGGGCCGAGGATACCGATCTTGGCATCCGGATAGAATGACAGATTGACGTTCTCGAGGATTTTCTTGGCGCCGTAGGACTTGTTGAGTCCCGACATGTGATAGATGAACTGACGTGCCATGGATAAAAGTGCTCCGGGGGGAATTTCGGTTTGCCGCTATGTAGGCGAATTGGGAGCCGGGAGCAATGCGCGAACGGTCGAGGGAGCGAGGATGTTCGACGAAACGAGGCGGTTTTCGAGCCCGACAGGCGCAAGCCTTGCCTATCACTACCAGCCGGCGACGGAACCGCCCGCCGCCATCCTGCTGATCTCGCACGGACTTGCCGAGCATTCGAGGCGCTACAAGCCTTTCGCCGAAGCGATGGCCGCTCACGGCTTTCACGTCTACGCCTTCGACCATCGCGGCCATGGCGAGACGACCGCGCCGGATGCACCGATCGGTCGCTTTGCCAGGCACGACGGCGTCAGCCTGGTGCTGGAGGACGTCAAGGCCATGCGTGACATGGCGGCAGGCGCCCATCCCGGCCTGCCTGTCCTGCTTTTCGGCCACTCGATGGGCGGCCTGATCGCGCTCAATGCCGCCGTCGATTATCCCGAGAGCTTCGATGCGGTTGCGGTCTGGAATTCCAACTTCCATCCGGGCCCCGCGGGCCGCGCCGCCCAGGTGATCCTGCGCATCGAAAAAGCCTTGAAAGGCTCGGATGTCCCGAGCGGGCTTCTGCCGAAACTCACTTTCGGCGCCTGGGGCAAGTCCATTCCGGGCCACCGCACCGAATTCGACTGGCTGAGCCACGACCCGGAGATCGTCGATGCCTATATCGCCGATCCGCTCTGCGGTTTCGATGCCAGCGTCTCGCTATGGCTCGATCTTTTCGAACTCACCTTCCGTGCGCCCAAAATGATCGACCGGCTGGCCAAAAACCTGCCGATCCACCTGATCGGCGGCGCCGAGGACCCGGCAACCAATGGCGGCCGCGAAATCCTGTGGCTCTCGGAGCATTTCAGGAGCCGCGGCTTTTCGAACGTCACCAGCAAGGTCTGGCCCGGCACGCGCCACGAGACGCTGAACGATACGGTGCGGGCGCGCGCCACCGCCGAATTCGCCGCCTGGGCGCGGTCCTCCCTGCCCGCCCCGGCTACGACGGCCTGAACCGGCGGTCCGTATCGGGCGGCCAACACCTCAGGCGGCCAGGACGGCAAGCGGCCAGACAGCAAACGGAATGAGTTCATGACATTTAATCAAGTGCTTCCGGGGCCGGTCCCGGCTATAGGAAATCCATGAATTCGTCGCCCGCAAGCCTTGCCGCATCAGCCCCGAACCGGATCGTCAACGGCCTCGGCCTGATGATCGTCGCGATGCTGATCGCTCCGTTCATCGACATCTTTTCAAAGCTTGCGACCGATACCGCGTCACCCACCTTCATCACCGCGGCCCGCTTCGTCTTCCAGGCGCTCTGCATGCTGCCGATCGTGCTCTGGAACGGTTACTGGCGGGCATTCTCCTGGCGGCTCAGCGCCTTCCACGCTATCCGCGCAACGCTCATCACCGTCTCGATGGTCTGTTTCGTCGCGACGCTGGCGGTCATGGAAGTGGCCGATGCGATCGCCATCTTCTTCGTCGAACCGATCATCCTGACCGTTCTCTCCAGCATCTTCCTCAAGGAGACGATCGGCTGGCGGCGTTACACCGCCTGCGCCACCGGCTTCGTCGGCGCCATGATCGTCATCCGCCCGAGCTTCCAGGAGATCGGCTTCGTGGCGCTGCTGCCGATCGTCACCGCCTTCTGCGTGGCGATCTTCGCGCTCCTGACGCGGGCGCTGGCGCATCGGGAAGACCCGTGGTCGATGCAGTTCCAGATGGCGCTCTGGGGCATTCCGATCTCCGCGATCCTGCTCGCTGTCGGCGACCGGACCGGCATCGCCTTCCTGATGCCCTCCATGCCGGACGGAAAGACCCTGATATGGCTTGCCGGCGTCGGCGTGTTCGCCGCACTTTCGGGCGTCCTTGCCGTCTATGCCTATCGCGCCGCTCCGGCATCGGTGATCGCGCCGCTGCAATATTTCGAGATCGTCTCGGCGACGCTGTTCGGCTGGCTGGTCTTCGGCGATTTCCCCGATCCGATCAAATGGCTTGGCATTTCGATCATCATCGGCTCCGGCCTCTACATCATCTGGCGGGAACGCCGCGTTGCCTCCATCAAGCCGGTCACCAGTGCCGCCAAATCAACCATGACCCCGTGACATGACCCAGACACCCAAGAAACTGCCGCTTTCCGGCATCCGCGTCATCGAACTTGCCCGCGTGCTCGCCGGCCCCTGGGCCGGCCAGATGCTGGCCGACATGGGCGCCGACGTCATCAAGGTGGAAAACCCGGATGGCGGCGACGACACCCGCGCCTGGGGGCCTCCCTTCGTGGAGAGCGCGAACGGCGAAAACCTGTCGGCCGCCTATTACCACTCCACCAATCGCGGCAAGCGCTCGATCGCTGTCGACCTGAAGACCGAGGAAGGCCAGGACATCGTGCGCCGGCTGGCCGCCACCGCCGACGTGCTGATCGAGAATTTCAAGCTCGGCGGGCTGGTCAAATACGGCCTCGACTACGAGAGCCTGAAAAAGATCAATCCGAAGCTGATCTATTGCTCGATCACCGGTTTCGGCCAGAACGGCCCCTACGCCAACCTCGCCGGCTACGACTATATCGTCCAGGGCATGTCCGGCTTCATGTCGATCACCGGCGAACCGGACGGCCAGCCGATGAAGGCGGGCGTGGCGATCGCCGACATCTTCACCGGCATCTATGCGGTGACCGCCATCCAGGGCGCGCTGATCCACGCGATGAAATCAGGCGAAGGCCAGCATGTCGACATGGCGCTGCTCGACGTCCAGGCCGGTATCCTCGCCAACCAGAACATGAATTACCTGATCTCGGGCGAAGCGCCGGTACGGCTCGGCAATGCCCATCCGAACATCAGCCCCTACGAGGTGGTGCCGACCGAAGACGGCCACCTGATCCTCGCGGTCGGCAATGACGGCCAGTTCCGCCGTCTCTGCCGCATCCTCGGCATCGAAGGGGTCGTCGACGACGAACGTTTCGCCACCAACAAGGCACGCGTCGCCAATCGCGTCGAAGTGCGCAGGCTGATTCTCGCGCAGACATCGAAATGGAAGAAGGCAGACCTGCTTGCCGCCTGCGGCGACAATGCCGTGCCTGCCGGACCGATCAACTCGATCGCCGAAATGTTCGACGACCCGCAGGTCAAGGAACGCGGGCTCCGGATCGATCTCGAAGCGGCCGACGGCACCGTCATTCCGGGCGTGCGCAGCCCGATCGTGCTGTCGGAGACACCGCTTGCCTATCACCGGCCGAGCCCCGCACTCGGCGAACATACCGCCGACGTGCTGGCGGAACTGGAAGCCATGGAAAAGAGGGGGAGTGAGAAATGAAAACCGTCAACAGGACCGGAGGCCAGCTCATCGTCGAGGCGCTGAAGGCAAACGGCGTCAAGCGTATCTCCTGTGTTCCGGGCGAAAGTTATCTCGCCGTGCTCGACGCGCTTTATGAAAGCGGCATCGAGGTGCTCGTCTGCCGCCAGGAAGGTGGCGCTGCGATGATGGCCGACAGCTGGGGTCGCTTGACCGGCGAGCCCGGCATCTGCATGGTGACCCGCGGTCCCGGCGCTACCAACGCCTCGGCCGGCCTGCATATCGCAAGGCAGGATTCGATCCCGATGATCCTCTTCGTCGGCCAGATCGGCCGCGACATGAAGGAGCGCGAGGCCTTCCAGGAAGTCGAATACCGCCGTGCCTTCACCGAATTCGCCAAATGGGTCGGCGAGATCGACGATGCCCGCCGCATTCCCGAATTCGTCACCCGCGCCTTCGCGGTCGCCACGTCAGGCCGTCCCGGCCCGGTCGTGCTGACGCTGCCGGAAGACATGCTGGTCGAAGAGGTCGAGGCCGTCGAGGCGCGCGCCTACATGCCTGTCGAAAGCCATCCAGGCAAAAGCCAGCTCGCCGCGTTCGAAGCCTTGCTAAAGAATGCCGAGCGCCCGATGTTTATCCTCGGCGGCACCCGCTGGAGCGAAGAGGCGCATGCGGATTTCGCCGATTTCGCCAGCCGCTTCAAGGTGCCGGTCGGCTGCTCCTTCCGCCGCCAGATGCTGTTCGATCACCTGCATCCCTCCTATGCGGGCGATGTCGGCATCGGCATCAATCCGGTGCTCGCCAAGGCGGTGAAAGAGGCGGACCTGCTGGTGCTGCTCGGCAGCCGCATGTCGGAAATGCCCTCCTCCAGCTATACGCTGATCGACATCCCCTATCCGAAGCAGAAGCTCGTCCACATCTTCCCGGATCCTGAAGAACTCGGCCGCATGTACCGGCCGGATCTGGCGATCTGCGCCGCACCTGCGGAATTCGTCGCCGCGCTGAAGGACCTGGAGCCGCCCGCCGCCCCGATCTGGGCCGAACGGAAATCGGCGCTGCACGACGCCTATCTCAAATGGTCGACGCCGCCGGAGGCCGGCCCCGGCCCGGTCAGGATGGGTCCGATCATGCAATGGATCGAGGAAAACATGCCGGACGACGCGATCTTCACCAATGGCGCCGGCAACTACGCCACCTGGCTGCACCGTTTCCACCGTTTCCGGAAATACAACACCCAGTCCGCCCCGACCTCCGGCTCGATGGGCTACGGCCTGCCGGCGGCGGTCGCCGCCAAACAGCTGTTTCCGGAACGCGAAGTCGTCTGTTTCGCCGGCGACGGCTGTTTCATGATGCACGGCCAGGAATTCATCACTGCCGTGCGCTATGGCCTGCCGATCATCACCGTGCTGGTCAACAACGGCATCTACGGCACGATCCGCATGCACCAGGAGCGCGAATATCCCGGCCGCGTCAGCGCCACCGACCTCGTCAACCCGGATTTCGTCGCCTATGCCAGGGCCTTTGGCGGACACGGGGAACTGGTGGAGAAAACGGAGGAGTTCGGCCCCGCCTATGAGCGGGCTCGCGCCAGCGGCAAACCGTCGATCATCGAGGTGAGGCTCGATCCGGAAGCGATCACGCCGGCGCGGACGCTGAAGCAGATCCGGGAAAAGGCTTGAGGATTTGGCGGTGCCCCTCATCCGGCTGCCGCCACCTTCTCCCCGCATGCGGGGAGAAGGACATATGCCGCACCCTCCGAGCGCCGCATGAGGCAAGTCCCCTCGCCCCGTCAGAACGGGGAGAGGGTTAGGGTGAGGGGCGCTCTTGCTTAGATCGCAGCAGTAACGATAAACTCGACCTTGTATTTCGGCGCGGCAAGCTTGGCTTCGCTGGTAGCGCGGGCCGGCGGGTTGGCCGGGTCGATCCAGCCTTCCCAGACGGCGTTCATTTCGCCGAAATAGGCGATGTCCGAGAGATAGATGATCGTCTGCAGGATCTTCGACTTGTCCGAACCGGCGGCGGCCAGCAGGCGGTCGACTTCGGAAAGCGCGTCCTTGCACTGGTCGGTGACACTCTCGCCCTCGCCGACCTGGCCGGCGAGATAGACGGTGTTGCCGTGGACGACGGCGCCGCTCATGCGGGCGCCCGGCTCGATGCGCTGGATGCTCATGGAATTCTCCTCAAGAAATTGAGCTTCGGGAAAAGGCCCCGCGCGAACGGCACGAGGCTGCGGAAGTCTTCAGCCGCGCAGATGCTGGCTCTTTTCGTAGATCGCGGTCGAACGGGCGCCGGAACGGCAAAACCCGAGCATCGGGCGCGGGAATTCCTCAAGCGCATCGACCATCGCGTTGACGCCCTGTTCGTCGACGCCCATGCGTCCGACCGGGATGTGGCGGATGTCGAGGCCGAGTTCCTTGGCGCGGGCTTCGATCTGGGCATAATGCGGCTGGCCCGGCTCCTCGTCGTCCGGACGGTGGCAGACGACCGACTTGAACCCCATGGCCTTTACCTGGTCGAGATCCTCGACGGTGATCTGGCCGGTGACGGAATACTCGTCGTTGATCTGGCGGATATCCATGGACTTAGCCCTCCGTTCTGATTGAGGCGAAAGCATTACGACGGTGCCCTTTGGGCGTCAATCGCCGAACGACATCTCTCACACGAAGCAGAAGCGCAGGCCGTATTCGACGCTTTCGCCCGGCTTGACGAAGCCGAGTTCACCACTCCCGGCAAGCTCCCCGCGGCTTGCCATGCGATGCGACACCGGCTCGATCCCGAGCACGTGCGCCGGCGCCTTCTGGTTGCGCCAGACCTGCAGATGCGGCAGCGTGTCGGTCCTGAACTTCACCTTGAGCGTCAGCCCGCCGATCGCCGCGATCGGCCCGAGCGCCACTTCGGCCCACTGCTCGCCCTCGACCGCCGCCGGCACGCAGAATATGCCGCCGGTCTCGCCGCCGAAGGTCCAGGGAAAGCCGCCGCCTTCGAGCATCCTGCCGGTAAGCCTGACCCGGTCGTCAAACAGCCATGCGCCGATATTCATATGGTACATATGCACCCGCGCGAACGGCTTCGAACCGGTATTGGTGACCTTGTCCGACAGGCTCACCTCGCCGGTCGCGCCGTCGATACGCCAATGCCTTTCCAGAAGCGCCGTTTCGCCCGTCGCAAGCGTCACTGGCACGCGCGCGCGGCATTCGGCATCCGGCCCCTGCGCGTCCCAGAACAGGATCTCGGCCGGGTGCGAGGAGAAGGATCCGTGCAGGGGATATTTGCGGCCGTCGGCCGAGCCTTCGATGGCCTCCGGATGACGGATATGGTCCGGCCCGCAGGTGAAGAGAAAGCCTTCGAGCGAATGATCGATTCGCGGATCGCCGTCATCGGGAATGGCCCGGCCCGGCGCGAGGTCCACATCGCCGATGAAACAGCCTCCGATATCGAGAACCGAGCTCTCGTCGAGGAAAATCCTCGGTCCGTTGGCAGCCGAAAAAGCCTTCATAATCATTCCCTTCACGGTTTCGTCAAAACTTCTAACCCATCGTGATGTGAATTTAACGGTGTGTTCATGACGAATTCACTTTTTCCACACTACGGTCAAATTTACCTTGTCTGTGGCGACAGGCGCACGGGCGGGAACCAATGTCCGATTTCCCGATTACGTGTAGGTAGGAAACAAGGAAGTCGGTGACATCGTGAAGCGGCTATTTTTTGCATGTGCAAGCCTGATGATCTTGACCGCGGCGCAGGGGATCTCCTCCGCCGAGGCCCAGAACCGTTATGGCCGCTATCCCTCGGAAACGATGCTTGTCGCTCCTGACGGCTCGATCCTCGATTACGAACCCGACCGCCGCGACGTCATCATCAGCCGCGACGGCATGGGCCGCCGCGTACTGATCGACCATTTCGGCAATGTCGTCGCGACCGAAATCCGCCAGGAGACCTATCGCTCCAACCGGAGGCAGGAATATCCGCCGGCGCCGGGCGGTTACCGTTCTCTGCGCGATTCGGGCGGCTACCAGCAGGATGCCGGCGGTTATCGCGATTACCGCGAATACCGGCCCGGCGAACCCGGAGCCATTACCGGCGGCATCCCGGGGCGAGGCTCTGTCAGCCGCATGCCGCTGGATGATCAGGCCCTCCCCGGCGCCGACGACGGCTATCCGCAGGAAGCCTCGATCGAGCCGGACCAGCGTCCGGCGGAAACACTTCTGCCGCAGAAGCCGATCATCGCCGTCACCAAGAAGCCGCAGGCCCAGATCGCGGCACTTCAGGTCTTCCTCGATCGCGAAGGCATCTCGCCCGGCGTCATCGACGGCCATCTCGGCGACAACGTCAACAAGGCGATCGCCGCCTGGCAGGAAATGACCGGCGAGACGCTCGATCCGAACAATTCCGAGGACATCCTGCAGCGGCTGACCTATTCGGGCGGCCTGCCGATCGTCGACTACACGATCACGCCGGCCGATGCCGCCGGCCCCTATGTCGCCTCGATCCCGGAAGACTATGCGCACAAGTCGCAGCTGCCGGCCATGTCCTATACGTCGGTGACCGAAAAGCTCGCCGAGCAGTTCCACATGGACGAAGGTTATCTCAAGGCGCTCAATCCGGGCGTCGATTTCACCGTCCCCGGCTCGACCATCAAGGTCATCAATCCCGGCCAGCCGAAGGTCGGGCAGGTCACCCGCATCATCGCCGACAAGAGCAAGAAACAGGTTTTTGCCTATGGCGCCGACAACAAGCTGATCGCGGCTTATCCGGCGACCATCGGCTCGACCGACACGCCCTCGCCGACAGGAACCCATACAGTCGAACGCATCGCGCTCGATCCGGGCTATACCTACAATCCGAAGATCAATTTCAAGCAGGGCAATAACGACCAGATCCTGCAGATCCCGCCAGGCCCGAACGGCCCGGTCGGCACTGTGTGGATCGCGCTCTCTAAGCCCACATACGGCATCCACGGCACGCCGGAACCCTCCAAGATCGGCAAGACCAACAGCCATGGCTGCGTGCGCCTGACCAACTGGGATGCAAGGGAACTCGCCAAGATGGTCAAGCCCGGCACAACGGTCGAATTCATCGAATAAGGTTCCAGAACAACGCTTGAGCCGTCGGCACCCGTTGCCGGCGGTTTTTGTTTGCCCGGCAATTGGCTTCGTGCGACAGCGACCCTAGTTTTTCGCCAGAGGCATGTATATCGGCGGTGGATGGAATGGATTTCCCAACGAGACTGAAAGGCGCCCTGTCCCTTCTCTTCGGACGCGGGGACGATGGAGCCGTCTGCTCCTTTTGTGGCGAAAACCGCCGCACCGTCGAAATGATCATTGCCGGTCCGGCAGCGACAGCGATCTGCAATCGCTGCGTCATCGTCTGCACCCAGGTCATGCTGGAGCATCAGGGCCCGCCCGGCTTCCGCCGCCATGCGGAAAAAGATCACGAAAAGACGATCGCCATACCGCTTGCCCATGACGAAGTCCTGCTGGGCGCTCCCGAGCGGGTCGCGCTCGAGCAAATGCTGCATGTCCTCGTCGACTCGCTTCCGCAAAGCAGATTGATCGGCTGGAGCTACATGCATTCGCAGGATCGGTTCGACCTGCTGACGGTCGAGATCCTGACGACGTCTGGAATGGCTCCGGGTGACATCGGCAACCTCGCCCAGCAGAACTGGCGCCGGATGCGCGACCGGTTCATCGCCGCGCGAAAAATCCCGGCCAATCAGGAAGAGCCGGACCTGATCGCCACCGCCGCCGCCGCGACCCAGGCGGCCGGCGCCTATGCAAAGGCGGTCGGCTCTTTCGAACCGACCGCCTCCTGAGCGAAATTTTGGGATCGCCGGCCCCCGGGTGGTGATCAGGCGGCGTGGCGGCCCAGTCCGAAGAGGCGCGACGCGGCCGAACGGGTGATCTTCACAGGCATGAGGCGCAGGACTTCCTTCGCAAAGGCGCCGGCATTTTCCTTCGCCTTGTCGACATTGCTGACCTTGGCCGGGTCGAGCGTGTGCAGCGTGCCGCCGGTCTCGAACAGTTCCTTGAAGGCGATGCGTTCGCCGATCGGCGTATCGAGGACATGAACGCCGCGGGCCGCAAGCAGGCCCTTGATGGTCAGAAGCGCCTTGGTGGTCACCATCGAGGTGACGCGCGTCAGCACCACCGAATGCGGGATCACCAGGCCGGCTTTCTCCTTCATGTAGGACAGAAGGTCGAGGATCTGCGCCGCACCCTTGGCGTCCATGGCCGAACCCTGAACCGGGATCATCACGTGGTCGGAAAGGCCGATCGCCGTGGTCACCAGCGCATCACGGGCGCCGGCGAGGTCGATGATGAAATAATCGGTGCGCGATGCCATTTCCCGCAGGTGACACTGGAGCGATGCGAGGGTGACTTCCGATACCACCTCGATGTTGCGTACCGCGCCAGAGGTTTCGAACCACTGGCTGATCCAGCGCTGGGGATCGCCATCGATGACGGTGACACGAAAACCCTGATGGGCGAGTTCGGTCGCGAGCAGGAGCGCGGCGGTCGTTTTTCCGGCTCCACCCTTGGCATTGGCAAAGGAAATTACTGGCATTGTCGGTCCTCGAAGAAGTCTAGAGCCACATCGCTCACGAGGACACCGGGAAGCATGGTGTCATAAACGCCATCCTTTCCAAACATGGTTAACGAATTGCAAATTTCGCTTCCATTAATATAACCCAAAAGATTTAGCTTCCGGCTCTAAAATGCGGAAAAACCCGGAGGTTTCGGCCTCCGGGCTTCGTTAACGCCGATCTTGCGACGATCGAGAAGTCTTAAAAGCAGTCGAGGAAAAGCGCCTTGGTGTTCTCCATCGTCATGGTGACGGGGTTGCCGCCGCAGCTCGGGTCTTCCATCGCCATGGCCGTCAGCTCATCGATTCGGTCAGGCTTGATGCCCATCGCCGTAAGGTTGTCCGGTACGCCGAGTTCCGAGCGCAGCGACAGGACGTAATCGTAGAACCCGTCGAAGCCGCCTGAAATGCCGAGATAAGCGGCGGCGCGGGCGATCTTGTCCTCGATCGCCGGGCGGTTGAAGCGCAGCACCGGCGGCATGACGACCGCATTGGTCATGCCATGATGGGTGTTGTAGACCGCGCCGATCGGGTGCGACAGCGAATGGATGGCGCCGAGCCCCTTCTGGAAGGCGACTGCCCCCATGGCGGCGGCCGACATCATGTTGGTGCGGGCTTCGAGATCCGCTCCGTCCTTATAGGCGCGCGGCAGGAATTCCTTGACGAGCCGCATGCCTTCGAGCGCGATGCCGCCGGACATCGGGTGGTAGAAGGGCGACGAATAGGCTTCCAGGCAATGCGCAAAGGCATCCATGCCGGTGCCGACGGTGATCACCTTCGGCATGCCCATGGTCAGTTCCGGATCGCAGATGACGACGCCCGGCAGCAGTTTCGGATGGAAGATGATCTTCTTCACATGGGTGACGGAATTGGTGAGCACCCCTGCCCGGCCAACCTCCGACCCGGTGCCCGCCGTGGTCGGCACGGCAACGATCGGCGCAATCTTGGCAGCATCGGCGCGTGTCCACCAGTCGCCGATATCCTCGAAATCCCACACGGGCCTGGTCTGGCCGGCCATGAAGGCGATCAGCTTGCCGAGATCGAGGCCCGAGCCGCCGCCGAAGGCGACGACGCCGTCGTGATCACCGTCCTTGTAGGCCTTGATGCCGGCTTCGAGATTGTTCTCGTTCGGGTTGGGATCAACATCGGCGAAGATCGCCCGGCCGAGGCCTGCCTCTTCGAGCACGTCCAGCGCATGGCCGGTAATCGCCATCGAGGCCAGTCCCCGGTCGGTGACCAGAAGCGGCTTCTTGAGGCCGAGCGTCTTGCAGGCGTCCGCCAGTTCCTTGATCCGTCCGCGGCCCAGTTTGACGGCGGTCGGATAGCTCCAGTTCGCGACGATATTCATTTCGTGACCTTCTTCAGGTGATAGGATTTCGGGCGGGTCAGGTTGTGGAAGCCGAGGACGGAGAGCGAACCGCCGCGCCCGGTTTCCTTGACGCCGGTCCAGACCAGCGCCGGGTCGAGGTAATCGGCGCGGTTCATGAACACCGTGCCGGTTTCGAGCTGGCTGCCGATCCGGTTGGCACGATCGACATCTGGGGTCCACAGCGACGCCGTCAACCCGTAGCGGCTGTCGTTCATATAGCCGATTGCCTCCTCGTCGTCCTTCACCTTCATGATGCCGACGGCCGGGCCAAAGGTCTCTTCGCGCATGATCTCCATGGAATGATCGACATCGACCAGAACCTGCGGCGCCAGATAGGCGCCGCCGTCATCGGCGGGGAAAAGCTTGGGATCGACGAGCGCCCTGGCGCCGCTCGCCACCGCATCGGCGATCTGCTGGCGCACCACCTTGGCGAAACGCTTGTTGGCCATCGGCCCGAGCGTCGTTTCCTTGTCGAGCGGATTGCCGAGCTTGTAGTTCGATACCCAGGCGACCGACTTCTCGACGAAGCTGTCGTAGAGCGATTCGTGCACGTAGATGCGCTCGATGCCGCAGCAGCACTGGCCGGAATTGTAGGTCGCGCCGTCCATCAGCGTGTCGACGGCGGCGTCGAGATCGGCATCCTCCATCACGTAACCCGGATCCTTGCCCCCGAGTTCGAGCCCGATGCCGGTAAAGGTGCCGGCCGCGGCGCGTTCGATCGACCGTCCGCCCTCGACGGAGCCCGTGAAATTGATGAAGTTGAACAGCCCTTCCGAAATCAGCTTTGCCGACGTCGCGTGGTCGAGGAAGATGTTCTGGAAAACATCCTCCGGAACCCCTGCCTCGACGAAGGCACGCACCATACGCTCGCCGACGAGCAGTGTCTGCGAGGCATGCTTGATGACGACCGCATTGCCTGCCATCAGCGCCGGCGCGACAGTGTTGATCGCCGTCATATAGGGATAGTTCCACGGCGCGATGACGAACACGACGCCATGCGGCTCGCGTTCGATACGGCGCTCGAAAGACGCACTGTCTTCGACGCGCAGCGGCGCCAGCGCATCAGCCGCAATCGAGGCGACGTAGTTGGAACGCTCGTTGAAGCCCTTGAACTCGCCGCCGTAACGCACCGGCCGGCCCATCATCCAGGCAAGCTCCGGCACCACCTCGTCGACCATCTCGTTAAGACGTGCAACGCCCTTGAGCACCAGCTGGACGCGCTCGTCGAGCGGCCGCTTCGCCCAGGCCTTCTGCGCATGCCGAGCCCGGCCGACGGCCTCTGCTGCGGCCTCTGGCGACATGGCCGGACGTTCGGCATAGACCGAACCGTCGACCGGCGAGATACATTGGATCATCGTCATGATCGGTATTCCCATTGCGTTTTTGATGTGTGCGGAGAGATCTACACCCTCTCGAAGCCGCGTGCCACTTCCCAATCCGTCACGCGGCGGTCGTATTCCTCCTGCTCCCATTGGCCGGCGCGGACATAATGGTCGATGACGTCGTTGCCGAAGGCGGAACGCAGCAGCTCCGACCCGTTCAGAAGATCGATCGCATCGCGCAGCGTCCGCGGGATTTCGCGGATACCCTTGCCGCCATAGGCATCACCGACGAAGGCCGGCTCGAGCGCCATCTTCTTCTCGATCCCGTCGATGCCGGCGGCGATCAGTGCCGCCATGGCGAGATAGGGGTTGAGGTCGGAGCCGCCGACACGGCATTCGACGCGGATTCCCTTGGTCGCCTCGCCGCAAAGACGGTAGCCGGCGGTGCGGTTGTCCTTCGACCAGACGGCCTTGGTCGGCGCGAACGTGCCGGCCATGAACCGCTTGTAGGAATTGATGTAGGGCGCCAGGAAATAGGTGATCTCGCTCGCATGCGCGAGCAGTCCGGCGATGTAATGCCTCATCAGTTCCGACATGCCGTGCTCGCCGTCCTTGTCGAAGAACAGCGGGGTCTTGCCGTCGGCGCTCCACAGCGACTGGTGGATGTGCGACGAACTGCCGGCGGCGGAATAATTCCACTTGGCAAGGAAGGTGATCGCCTTGCCCTTGCCCCAGGCGATTTCCTTGGCTGCATTCTTGATGATCACGTGCCGGTCGGCCATGGTCAGCGCATCGGCATAACGGACGTTGATTTCCTCCTGGCCGGCCGACGCCTCGCCCTTGGAGTTTTCGACCGGAATGCCGGCGCCCTGCAGCCCGGTGCGGATCGCCCGCATGACCTCCTCTTCCTTGGTGGTCTGGAAGATGTGGTAGTCCTCGTTATAACCGCTCGCGAGCTTCAGGTTGCGATAGCCGTTTTCGCGGGCCTGGTCATAGCTCTGGTCGAACAGGAAGAACTCGAGTTCGGTCGCCATGAAGGCCGACATGCCCATTGCTTCCAGCCGCTTCACCTGCGCCTTGAGGATGGCGCGCGGCGAATGCGGCACCTCTTCATGGGTGTGATGGTCGAGCACGTCGCAGAGCACCAGCGCCGTGCCTTCGAGCCAGGGCAGTTTCCGCAATGTCGAGAGATCCGGCTTCATCGTATAGTCGCCGTAGCCCTGCTCCCAGCTCGTCGCCTTGTAGCCGGAGATGGTCTCCATCTCGATATCCGTCGCCAGCAGATAATTGCAGCTATGGGTTTCCTTGTAGGCGCTTTCGACGAAATATTCCGCCTGGAACCGCTTGCCCATCAGGCGGCCCTGCATATCCACCTGGGCGGCGATGATCGTATCGATGCTGCCGTCGGCGACATCGCGCTTCAGGTCGTCGAAGGAGTAAATCGGGGTCATGCCTCACATCCATTTCAAGAGGGTGAACCGCCACGACCTTTCGCGTGTCGTGGCGGCGGGATCATAGGGGCTTCAGGCCCGGTCGCTCTTACCTTTCTCCGACGGCCGCTTCCGCAGCGGCGATCTCGGCCTGCCGCTTGGCGATGGCGTCACCGATCGGCGGCCCCATGAAGCGCCGGTTCTCGAAGGCGAACCAGACAACCCCGGTCACCACCAGGAAGCCGACGGTGATTTCGAGCGCCCAGTCGTTCGGCGGCTGGATGCCGATGAAGAAGATCACGATCATCGAGATGATCGCCAGGACAGCGACCAGCTTGTAGACCGGAACGCCCATATTCCAGGGTCCCATGTTCGGCCATTTCGCGGTGCCGATGGTGAACAGGCCGAGCGCGATCGGCAGGGCGAAGGACAGGAACAGGAAGATGACCGTGCAGGACACGACGATCGAATAGGCCGGCGTGCCGGCAATGGTGATCGCCGAAGTGAACCAGACGAACAGGACGGCGAGGATGGAGCCGGTCCAGATCGCCGCGACCGGCGAACGGTATTTCGGGCTGACTTTGGCGAGCACCGACGACGCAGGCAGGCCCTTGTCGCGCGAGAACGCGAAGATCATCCGCGATACCGACGTGACGGTGGCCAGCCCGCACAGCAGCTGCGAGATGAAGATCAGGAAATACAGGATGCTCTTCACGGTCGGGTTCATCTGCGCGTCCATCGCCCAGAAGAACACGTTCCAGCCCTGCTTGGCCGCGTCGTCCATGTTGGGGATCATCAGCACGAAGGCGCACAGCATGATGTAGCCGAACACGGCGGACCACACGACGGCCGAGACCATGCCGCGCGGCACCGATTCCGCCGCCTTGACGGTTTCCTCGGACGTATGCGCCGAGGCGTCATAACCGGTGATCGTGTAGATCGGCAGGAGCAGGCCGAGAAGGAAGGCCATGGTGCCCGAAACGCTGTTCGGCCAGACGAGCGCCGCCCCTTCCGTGCCGGTATAGTTCGCGAAGGTGAAGAGCCGCGCGAAATCGAAGCCGGGGGCCGCGATAAGGCAGGCGACCGTCAGCAGGATCGCGGTGGCAAAGATCAGATAGCCGGAAAAGTCGGTGAGCTTCGCCGTCAGGCCGATGCCGAAATGATTGATGCCGGCCTGCAGCCCGGTGATGACGGCAACGAAAACCACGCGGTGCGTCAGCGTGTCCTCGATGCCGAAAGTCGGTCCGAAGGCACCGAAGAAGAAATAGAACGTCCCGACATTGATGGCGCCGAGCACGGTGACGAGGCCGAGCAGGTTGAGCCAGGCGGAAAGCCAGCCGGTAAAGCGGTTGCCGAGGATCGATCCCCAGTGATAGAGGCCGCCGGCCGTCGGATAGGCCGAGCCGATCTGCGCCAGCCCGAGCGCGAAGATGCCGGAAATCAGGCAGCCGAGCGGCCAGCCGATGCCGATCGAGGCGCCGCCGGCACCGGCGGTCGCCTGGCCCAGCGAATTGATGCCGCCGGAGAGAATGCAGATAATGGAAAAGGAAATTGCAAAGTTGGAAAAGGAGCTCATGCGCCGCTCGAGTTCCTGCGCATAGCCCATCGAATGCAGGATATGAATATCCTGCTTTTTATCGCCTTCGGTATAATCGGACATGACTTCCCCCTGTTGGCAGAAAGACCGCGCCATCGCGGCCATCCGGTTTGTCCTTCCCGCGGAATTGATCGCGGGCATGCGAGCTGCTGCTCCCCGGGTCTTTATCTTTGGACGTCTGCGAGGCTTTCCCGCAGCAATCCTGTCAGAAAATCGGCCGCGACCCCCTGGCCGATTTCGTCTGTTATGAGGTCGTTCCTGATTTCGATCATGACGTTGAGAAGCCCCGCCGGCAGGGCGTGGACTTCCAGCGTATGCGTTACGCCGTCCGCCGGCCCATAGGGCTCGTTGCGCTCGACGCGGTAGAGATGGGTGTCGGATGCGGCTTCCAGCATCCGGTCGGCAAGCCGGCTGTCGGTATCGTGAAGCACACCGATCTCGACTGGCCGTTCCTTGCCGAAATAGACCGGCGTGAAGCTGTGAACGGTGACCAGCACCGTCTTCTGCCCCCTCGCCCGCCTCGCTGCGATCTCCTCGCGGATGCGGCTGTGGAACGGGAGGTAGATCGCCGTGGTCCGGCGGGATTTCTCCGCCTCGGAGAGGTTCTCGTTGCCGGGGATCCGGAAGATTTCCGACACGTCGCGCATCGCGGCAGGCGATTCCGGCGGTCGGTTGCAGTCGTAGATGAGGCGCGAAAACCGCTGGTGGATCAGCGTCGCGTCAAGGCTCTTCGACAATAGCCGGGAGACTGCAAGCGCCCCCGGATCCCAGGCGATATGCGAGGCGAGCGCATCCTTGGAAAGCCCAAGATCGCCGTAACGTTCCGGCAGGCGCAGCGACGCATGTTCGCAGACGAGAAGCACCTCTCCGCGAGCGTCGGCATCGTCCACGGCAACGGGCTCGCCATCCGCCTCCGTAAAGAATTCCGACTGCACCAGCATGAACGCGTTCCGGAAAAAATCGTTTAAATTGGATTAAGAAGAGAATTCTTCACTTTCCGGCCGCCGTCAACGTGATTCTGAAATTTTCTCTTCACCCGCTCCATTGACACCTGTCACAAAAGTACTTTTAACTCGTGTCATAAACCGGCGAAGACCGGAGGGAACAGCTTTCGTGCCAGCAACTGCGCGCACCGTATCAGATGTCATTCGTGTTCGTTACGACAGCCTGACGCGCGCGGAAAAACAGTTGGCCGACAGCCTATTGGAGAATTATCCGGTGTCGGGGCTCGGCAGCATCACTGTGATCGCGGAGAACGCCGGCGTTTCGACGCCGACGGTCGCGCGAATGGTGCAGAAGCTCGGCTATCGAGGTTATCCGGAATTCCAGTCGCATCTCCACCAGGAGCTCGAGGCGACGATCTCCAATCCGATCGCCAAGCACGACCGCTGGGCTTCCAATGCGCCGGGCACCCATATCCTCAATCGCTTCGCCGACGCCATCACCGCCAATCTGCGCGATACGCTTTCGGATCTCGACACCACCACTTTCGAGGGTGCGGCCACACTTCTGCGTGATCGCAACCGCGGCATCTACTTCGTCGGCGGCCGCATTACCGGGGCGCTGGCCGAGTATTTTTTCACCCACATGCAGGTCATCCGTCCGAAGACGACGCTGATCTCCACCAATTCCAGTTCCTGGCCGCAGCACGTGTTGAACATGAGTGCCGGCGACGTCCTGGTGATCTTCGATATCCGCCGCTACGAGCAGGAGATGGCGACGCTGGCGGAAGCCGCGCGGGCGAACGGCGTGGTGATCGTCTTGCTGACCGATGTCTGGGCTTCGCCTGTCGCCAAGTACGCGCAGCATATATTCAAAGTGCGGATCGAGGCGCCGTCGGCCTGGGACAGCTCCGTCATCACCCTGTTCGTCGTCGAGGCGCTGATCGAGGCGGTGCAGAGCGCGACCTGGGAGGAAACCCGCGAACGCATGAACTCTCTGGAAGGTCTTTTCGAGCGGACGATGCTGTTCCGCCGGCCGGGCCGCCAGAGCCGTCCCGACTGACCGTCGGGGACCCGAAATATGCCGGTAATCCGGGAGTTTCATGAGCGAATGCTCATCCTCCGGCCTGTCATATACGATACATAAACTGGCTCTACGAGTCGCGCCGAAACGATCCGGACCACACGACCTGAACCCTCAAGGAGGATACCGTGCTCAACAAGACCCAACGTCTTCTTTCCCTGACGACCGCCCTCGTCATCGCCTCCACCGCCATCGCCGCCGCCGAGCCGAGCGCCGAGCTGATCGCAGCCGCCAAGAAGGAAGGCACGCTGACCACGATCGCCCTGCCCCATAGCTGGTGCGGTTATGGCGACGTCATCGCCGGCTTCAAGGCGAAGTACGGTCTCGAAGTCAACGAACTCAACCCGGATGCCGGTTCGGGCGACGAAATCGAAGCCATCAAGGCCAACAAGGGCAACAAGGGCCCGCAGGCTCCCGACGTCATCGACGTCGGCCTCTCCTTCGGCCCGAGCGCCAAGGCCGAAGGCCTGATCCAGCCCTACAAGGTCTCCACCTGGGATTCGATCCCGGCCGACGCCAAGGATGCTGACGGCTTCTGGTACGGCGACTATTACGGCGTTCTCGCCTTCCTGGTGAACAAGGACCTCGTCAAGACCTCTCCGAAGGACTGGTCCGATCTCCTGAAGTCCGACTACGCCAATGCCGTCGCGCTTGCCGGCGATCCGCGCAGCGCCAACCAGGCCGTTCAGGGCGTTTATGCCGCCGGCCTCTCCGGCGCCAAGGGCGACTCCGCCAAGGCCGGCGACGAAGGCCTGAAGTTCTTCGCCGAACTCAACAAGAAGGGCAATTTCGTCCCGGTCACCGGCAAGGCCGCACCGTTCGCGCAGGGCACCACGCCGATCATCGTCGCATGGGACTATAACGCGCTCTCCTGGGGCGAAAGCCTGAAGGGCAACCCGCCCTTCGAGGTCGTGGTTCCGGCATCGGGCGTCGTTGCCGGCGTCTACGTCCAGGCGATCTCCGCCTTTGCGCCGCATCCGAACGCTGCGAAACTGTGGATGGAATACCTCTATTCCGACGAAGGTCAGCTCGGCTGGCTGAAGGGATATTGCCACCCGATCCGCTTCAACGATCTTGCCAAGAACAACAAGATCCCGAAGAACCTGCTCGACGCCCTGCCCCCGGCAGCAGCCTATGAGAAGGCCGTATTCCCGACGCTCGAACAGCAGGCCGCCGCCAAGGAAACGATCACCAAGAAATGGGATAGCGTCGTCGGCGCCAACGTCGCAAAGTAACCCGAACAAGACCGACCTCCCGCGCCGCCCGGCGCGGGAGTTTTCCCGTTTTCCCTGGATGGCCACCGTTCATGACCACCGCTTCCACGTCATTCGTCGATCGCCGGACAGTCATAGACTGGCTCGGCATCGTGCCGTTCATGGTATTTGCGCTCGCCTTCCTGATTATTCCGACGCTCTACCTGATCGTCGGCGCCTTCTTTAATCCGGCCGGCGAATTCACGTTTCAGAATATTGTCGATCTCTTTTCGCCTTCCATCCTCGGCGCCTACTGGATCAGTATCCGCGTCTCGGTGGCATCGGCGCTCGGTGGCGGATTGATCGGCTTCTTCCTCGCCTGGGCCGTCGTGCTCGGCGGCGTGCCGTCCTGGATCCGCTCCAGCCTGCTGACGTTTTCCGGCGTTGCCTCGAATTTCGCCGGAGTGCCGCTCGCCTTCGCCTTCCTCGCGACGCTTGGCCGGACCGGTCTCGTCACCGTCTTCATGCGCGACTGGTTCGGCTTCAATCTCTACTCGACCGGCTTCAACCTTCTCTCGTTCTTCGGCCTGACCATCACCTACATGTTCTTCCAGATCCCGCTGATGGTGCTGATCCTCACCCCGGCGCTTGACGGATTGAAAAAGGAATGGCGCGAGGCAGCCGAGATCCTCGGCGCGTCCAGCTGGCAATATTGGCGTATGGTGGTGCTGCCGATCCTGTGGCCGAGCCTGATGGGCGCGACGCTTCTCCTTTTCGCCAACGCCTTCGGAGCGATCGCCACCGCCTTTGCGCTGACCGGCGCCTCGCTCAACATCGTGCCGATCCTGCTCTACGCCCAGATCCGCGGCGACGTGCTGCACAATCCGAACCTCGGTTATGCGCTTGCTCTCGGCATGATCGTCATCACCGGCATTTCCAACGTCCTCTACATCTGGCTGCGCACCCGCGCCGAACGGTGGCAGAAATGAAGGCGTCCAAGATCCTCGCCTGGCTTGCGATCGCCATCGGCGCGATTTATTTCTTCGTGCCGCTGATCGGCACGTTCGAATTCTCGCTGCGCATGCGGCGCGGCGTCTATTCCTTCGACGCCTACCAGTCGGTCTTCACCGACGACCAGTTCCGGGCCACCTTCGGCTTCTCCATGCTGATGGCGCTGGTGACGATCGTCGTCGGCATGCTGCTCATCGTGCCGACGGCCTATTGGGTGCGGCTGCGGCTGCCGCAGATGCGGCCGGTCGTCGAATTCATCACGCTACTGCCGCTTGTCATCCCGGCGATCGTCATCGTGTTCGGCTACCTGCGTCTCTACAATTCCTCGTCCTGGATCCCGTTCACCGGCTCGACGCAGGGCACCAACATCCTGCTGACCTTCTCATACGTGACGCTGGCGCTTCCCTACATGTACCGTTCGGTCGACACGGCGATGCGGACCATTGATGTCAGGACGCTGACCGAGGCCGCGGAAATCCTCGGCGCCAAATGGCCGACGATCATGTTCCGCTGCATTTTCCCGAACGTCATGTCCGGCGTGCTCTCGGGCGCCTTCATTACGCTTGCGATCGTCATGGGCGAATTCACCATGGCGGCCCTTCTCAACCGTCCGGCCTTCGGCCCCTATCTCCAGCTGGTCGGCGCCAACAAGGCTTACGAGCCTTCGGCGCTCGCCGTCATCGCCTTTGCGATCACCTGGCTCTCGATGGGTCTGATCCAGCTCGTTTCCCGCTTCAGCAAATTGACGCCGTCCCGGCCGTAAGGAATTTTGATGTCGTTTCTCGTTCTCGAAAGTATCAAGAAGAGCTTCGGCGCCACCCAGGTGGTCAAGGACTTCAACATGTCCATCGAGAAGGGCGAATTCGTCTCCTTTCTCGGGCCGTCCGGCTGCGGCAAGACGACCGTCCTGCGCATGATCGCCGGCTTCGAAAGCCCGAGCGACGGCGCCATCTCGATCAACGGCCGGAACCAGAACACGCTGAAGACCAACCAGCGCAATATCGGCATGGTCTTCCAGGCCTATGCGCTGTTTCCGAACATGAACGTCTTCGACAACGTCGCCTTCGGCCTGAAGGTGGCCGGCAAGTCCAAGGATGAGATCGAAACGCGCGTCAAGGAAATGCTCAAGCTGATCGGACTAGACCACCTGGCCGACCGCTATCCCTACCAGATGTCCGGCGGCCAGCAGCAGCGCGTCGCACTCGCCCGCGCGCTCGCCCCGAAACCGCAGGTCCTGCTGCTCGACGAGCCGCTGTCGGCGCTCGACGCAAAAATCCGCGTTTCGCTGCGCGAGGAAATCCGCCAGATCCAGCGCCAGCTCGGCATCACCACCGTTTTCGTCACCCATGACCAGGAAGAAGCGCTGTCGATCTCGGACCGGATCGTCGTCATGAATGCCGGGCGCGCCGACCAGATCGGCACGCCGTCGGAAATCTACAACCGCCCGACCACCCGTTTCGTCGCCTCCTTCGTCGGCACGCTCAACATCATCGAGGCGACGGTGATCGATCCCGCCGCCAACACCGTCCAGGTGGGCGAGAACACGATCCGGCTGAGGGAATCGATCGGCGCGCTGAAAGGCGGCGACAAGCTGTCCATCGCCCTTCGCCCGGAGGCCGGCTCGCTGTCCGAAAGCGCCAAGGGCGATACCTCGCTGACCGGCCAGGTGATCTCGTCACATTTTCTGGGATCGGTCATCCGCACCAAGCTCGATGTCGGCGGCAACCAGATTTCCTTCGACATGTTCAACTCGCCGGACGCCGTCCTGCCGCAACCGGGCGAGACCTTGACCCTGCGCTTCAACGCCCACGATTTCCTGATCGTCAGGGACTGATCCGCCCGCAAGCAGGACATGCCGCACCATCATCCGTGGCTCGGCAAAAAGGGGCGCACTTGGCGCCCCTTTTTGATTGTCGCAGCCGGTCGTGCCCGGTTTATGCCGCGTCGTCCACCGCATCCTGGCCAGACGACGGAACGTAGTTGAGGACCGGACCGAGCCAGCGCTCGACCTCCTCGACCGACATGCCCTTGCGCTTGGCATAATCCTCGACCTGGTCGCGCTCGACCTTGGCCACGCCGAAGTAATAGGAGGCCGGATTGCCGATATAGAGGCCCGAGACAGAGGAGCCGGGCCACATCGCGTAGCTTTCCGTCAGAACCACGCCCGTCGCCTCTTCCGCGTCGAGCAACCGGAACAGCGTCGCCTTTTCCGTATGGTCCGGCTGTGCCGGATAACCGGGCGCCGGCCGGATGCCGCCATAGGCTTCGGTGATCAGTTCCTCGGAAGAGAAATTCTCGTCGGGCGCATAACCCCAGAATTCCTTGCGGACCCGCTCGTGCATGCATTCGGCAAACGCTTCGGCAAAACGGTCGGCCAGCGCCTTGACGAGGATCGACGAATAGTCGTCGTTGGCCCGCTCGAACCGTTCGGCAATCGCCACTTCCTCGATGCCTGCCGTGACGACGAAGCCGCCGACATAGTCCTCGAGGCCGGTCGCAACCGGTGCGACGAAATCCGACAGCGCCACGTTCGGCCGGCCGTCCCGCTTCGAAAGCTGCTGACGCAGCGTGAAGAAGGTCGCCAGTTCTTCGGCGCGGGTTTCATCCGTATAGACGCGGATATCGTCGCCGACGGCATTGGCCGGCCAGAAGCCGATCACCGCCCGCGGCCGGAACCATTTTTCCGCGATGATCTTGTCGAGCATCGCCTGCGCATCGGCATAGAGCTGGCGCGCCGCCTCGCCCTGCTTTTCGTCTTCGAGGATCGCCGGGAAACGGCCCTTCAGTTCCCAAGTCTGGAAGAACGGCGTCCAGTCGATATATTTCGCCAATTCCGCCAGATCGTAGGTCTCGAACACTTTGGTGCCGGTGAACTGCGGCTTGGTCGGCCGGTAGGACGACCAGTCGACCTTCTCGGCATTGTCGCGGGCACGGGCGATTGGCAGGCGCGTCTTTTCCGCTTCCGAACGGGCATGCGCGGCAGCCACCTTGGCATATTCGGCCTGCACCGTGCTGATATAGCTCGGCTTCGCCTCTTCGGAGAGAAGCGAGGAGACGATACCGACGGCACGGCTGGCGTCGGTCACGTAGATCGCCTGACCGCGATCGTAGCGCGGATGGATCTTCACGGCGGTATGAACACGGCTGGTCGTCGCGCCGCCGATCAGAAGCGGAATGTCGAAACCCTGCCGCTCCATTTCCGACGCCACATGCACCATCTCGTCGAGCGACGGGGTGATCAGGCCGGAAAGCCCGATGATATCGACCTTTTCCGCAATCGCCGTTTCGAGGATCTTGGTCGAGGGCACCATCACCCCGAGATCGATGATCTCGTAATTGTTGCAGGCGAGCACGACGCCGACGATGTTCTTGCCGATATCGTGCACATCGCCCTTGACGGTCGCCATCAGCACCTTGCCGGCCGACTTCTTCTCGTCGCCGCCATTCAAGCGCTTTTCTTCCTCCATGTAGGGAAGCAGCACGGCCACGGCCTGTTTCATCACGCGGGCGGATTTCACCACCTGCGGCAGGAACATCTTTCCGGAGCCGAACAGGTCACCGACCACGTTCATGCCGGCCATCAGCGGGCCTTCGATCACATGCAGGGGCCTTTCGGCATTCTGGCGCGCCTCTTCAGTGTCCGCCTCGATGAACTCGGTAATGCCATTGACGAGCGCGTGCGAAAGCCGCTTCTCCACCGGCCATTCGCGCCAGGCGAGATCCTTTTCCTTGGCTTCCCTCGATCCGGCGCCGCGATAGCGTTCGGCGATTTCGAGCATACGCTCGGTCGCGTCGTCGCGGCGATTGAGCACGACGTCTTCGCAGGCCTCGCGCAGTTCCGGATCGATGTTCTCGTAGATCGCGAGCTGCCCGGCATTGACGATGCCCATGTCCATGCCTGCCTGGATGGCATGATAGAGGAACACCGCATGCATCGCCTCGCGCACCGGCTCGTTGCCGCGGAACGAGAAGGACAGGTTCGAAACACCGCCCGAGACATGCACGAGCGGCATGCGCTCGCGGATCGTCCTGGTCGCCTGGATGAAGGCGAGACCGTAGCTGTTATGCTCCTCGATACCCGTCGCCACCGCAAAGATGTTCGGGTCGAAGATGATGTCTTCCGGCGGGAAATCCGCCTCTTCGGTCAAAAGCTTGTAGGCGCGTTCGCAGATGGCCACCTTGCGCTCGTAGGTATCGGCCTGGCCTTGTTCGTCGAAGGCCATGACCACGACGGCAGCTCCGTATTTCCGCAAGAGCTTGGCCTGGGCGATGAATTTCTCCTCGCCCTCCTTCATCGAGATCGAGTTCACGACCGCCTTGCCCTGGACGCATTTCAGGCCCGCCTCCATGATCTCGAACTTCGACGAGTCGAGCATGATCGGCACCCGGGCGATATCCGGCTCGGCGGCGATCAGGTTGACGAACTCGACCATCGCCCGCTGCGAGTCGATCAGGCCTTCGTCCATGTTGATGTCGATGACGGAAGCGCCGTTTTCCACCTGGTCGCGGGCAATCGCCAGCGCGGCGGTAAAGTCACCCGCGGTGATCAGCTTGCGGAATTTCGCCGAGCCGGTGACGTTGGTGCGTTCGCCGACATTGACGAACGGCACGTCCTTGGTGAACTCGAAAGGTTCCAGGCCCGAAAGCGACATGAACGGCCGGTGCTCCGGCACTTCGCGCGGCTTGAACGGCGCGACCGCCTCGGCAATCGCGCGGATATGGTCCGGCGTCGATCCGCAGCAGCCGCCGACCACGTTGACCAGCCCTTCCTCGGCGAAACCGCGGATCTGGCGGGCCATGTCGTCCGGCGATTCGTCATAACCGCCGAAGGAATTCGGCAGGCCGGCATTCGGATAGGCGGAGATGAACGTATCGGCGACGCCCGAAAGCTCCTGCAGGTGCGGCCGCATCGCGTCGGCGCCGAGCGCGCAGTTGAGACCGACGGTGAAGGGCTTCGAATGCCGGATGGAAGACCAGAAGGCCGACGGCGTCTGGCCGGACAGGGTGCGGCCGGAAAGGTCGGTGATCGTACCGGAAATCATCACCGGCAGGCGGATGCCCTTCGCCTCGAAGCGCTCGGCACAGGCAAAGATCGCCGCCTTGGCATTCAGCGTATCGAAGATCGTCTCGATCAGGATAATGTCGGCGCCGCCGTCGATCAGGCCGTCGAGCTGTTCGCCGTAGGCGATGCGCAGGTCATCGAATGTCACCGCTCGGTAACCGGGATTGTTGACATCGGGCGAGATCGAGGCGGTGCGGTTGGTCGGGCCGATGGCGCCGGCGACGAACCGGCGGCGGCCGTCCTCCTTCTGAGCCCTCAGCACCGCGCGCCGCGCCAGCCGGGCGCCGTCGCGGTTCAGGTCGTAGACGGCATTCTCCATCTGGTAGTCGGCCTGGGCGATACGGGTCGACGAGAACGTATTGGTCTCGATGATGTCGGCGCCGGCCTTCGCGTAACGGTAATGGATGTCCTCGACCGCCTGCGGCTGCGACAGAATCAGCAGATCGTTATTGCCCTGCTGATGGCAGGCGCAGCCGGCAAACCGCTCGCCGCGGAAATGTCCCTCGTCGAAACCGAGCCCCTGGATTTCCGTACCCATGGCCCCGTCGATGACCAGGATACGCTCGCGCGCAGCCGCCTTGAGCGCCGCCAATATCTCGGCGCCATCACGCGCCGCAGCCTCGGGGCCAAAGAGTTCGTCGAACATGGCACATCCCTTCATCGTTCCGATTTCGCTCAATAACCGCATAAAGATATCTTTATGTCAATATATAACGATTCAAACGCTTCATGTCGGCATGCCTGGAATAATCGATCCGACAAGGGCGATGACACGCAACCTGCGGGGCGCTATAGGCGTTCTTGAGCGACATCCGCCCAACTCCGATTCCGAGGTTTTCATGAGCGACACCCGTCAGAAAGAAACCAACTGGGCGAGCCTTCCCTATCATCGTCGCTGGCTCCTCGATCAGGCGGACGGGCTCTTTGATTTCTTTCAGTACCGGGCCATCAACCCCAAGGGCGGTTTCTTCGATCTCGACGACCAGGGCTCGGCCCTTGGCGGCGCCAATCCGACCCGCGGCATCCACGCTTCGGCGCGTATGGTTCATTGCTTCTCGATCGGCTACCTGCTCGGCCGGCCGGGATCGGGCGACATCATCGACCACGGCATGCGCACCCTGTGGGAACGCCATCGCGATACCGAATATGGCGGCTATTTCTGGCAGGTCAACGATGACGGCGCGGTCGATTCCAACAAGCAGGGTTATGGCCATGCCTTCGTGCTGCTCGCCGCGTCTTCGGCAAAGGTCGCCGGCCACCCGCTCGCCGACAAGATGCTGGCCGATATCGGCGAAATTCTCGAAACCCGATTCTGGGAACCGCGCCACGGCGCGATCGCGGAAGAATTCAATCGCGACTGGTCGCCGATCGATGGCGGCAGCTATCGCGGCCAGAACTCCAACATGCACCTGACCGAAGCGCTGATGGCCGCCTTCGAGGCGACCGGCGAAACGGCCTATCTCGACAAGGCGGAAGGCATTGCCGACCTCGTCATCCGTCGTTCCGCCGGCAGCGTCGGGTTCAGGGTCGCCGAACATTTCGATCCCGACTGGACGATCGACAAGGATTATTACCATCCCGACGAAATGTTCCGGCCGGCCGGCACGACGCCCGGCCATTGGCTCGAATGGTCGCGGCTCCTGCTGCAGCTCTGGACGCTCGGGGGCAAGAAGCACGCCTGGATGCCGGATGCGGCGAAATCGCTTTTCGTCCAGTCCATGTCACTGGGTTGGGACAAGGAGAAGGGCGGTTTCTTTTATACGCTCGACTGGGCCGACAAGCCGGCCAAGACCAACAAGCTCTGGTGGCCGATGTGCGAGGCAGCCGGCGCCGCGCATTTCCTCAACGAGCACCTGCCGGCCGACGGCTTCTACGAGGACAGCTACCGGCGCATCTGGGGCACGATCGCCAACCGCTTCATCGATCACAAGAACGGCGGCTGGCACGAGGAGCTGACCGAGGACCTCGTGCCTGCACATACCCTCTTCCCCGGCAAGGGCGACATCTATCACGCCCTGCAGGCCTGCCTCATTCCGCTCTTCCCGGCAAACGGCAGCCTGACGAGGGTGATCGCCGAGGCCGAAGGACGTATCTGAGACGTTCGGGCGACGTCACCCGACGGTGACGGAACCATCCCGACCTTCGCCGGTTTCCGACATGACGCCACCGTCATATCGGAACATCGCGCCATGCTCGACACGCTTGCCAAGGAGTTTTCGCACGATGCGCCCGTAGCGCTCGAAGTGCTTCTGGTGAGATTGATCGGCGCCGCGCTTCTCTGCGGCCTCATCGGCCTCGAACGCGAGCTCAGCAACAATTCCGCCGGCCTGCGCACCAACATGCTGATCGGCCTCGCGGCTGCCGTTTTCACGCTGGTCGGGCTGCAGGTCATGCATGAATTCGGAAATCAGCCCGATACGGTCCAGTTCGATCCCATCCGCCTCATCGAGGCGGTCACCGCCGGCATCGCATTTCTCGCCGCAGGCGTCGTCTTCCAGATGCGTGGTGATGTGAAAGGCCTGACGACGGGCGCCAGCATGTGGCTGTCCGGCGCGATCGGGCTCTGCGTCGGCCTCGGCATGTGGATCGTGGCGGTGGCGGCGACCGGCGCCGGCCTCCTCATCCTCTGGCTGCTGCGCAAGACCGAAGTGGCGGCTGGCATGAAGGATGAATAGCGTCCCGGCGGCGAAGACAAATGCGCCTCAGTCGCCCCGGCGCGGCGTCACCATCGACCGGATGCGGGTCGTCAGCAGTTCGTAGTCGTAAGGCTTGGTGATCAGCGCCGTGTCGCCGAGCCCCTCGGATCCCGGCACGTTGCGGTCGCCGGTCGCGAAGATCACCGGCAGACGCGGCAGCGTTTCCCGCAGTTTCAACGCAAGCTGCAATCCGCTCATTTCCGGCAGATGCACGTCAGTGACAAGGATGTCGATCGCCTGGCCGCCGACCTCCGCAAGCGCCTCGTTCGCCGTCCCGGCCTCGATCACGGTCATGCCGGAATCCTGCAGGAAATCTGCCGTCGAGATGCGGATCAGCGCTTCGTCCTCCACCAGCAGGACGGCGATCGGCAGTTCCGGCGCCGGCCGCGTTTCAGCAGCAGGCTTCGCCGAATGTATCTCGGGAAGACTTTCCGGCAGAGGCTTTGGCTGAGCCTGCCGGTTCTGGTCGATCACCTGACGGATCTTCCGGGCAAGCGCCTCGCGCGTATAGGGCTTGCTCAAGAGGTTGACGCCCGGATCGAGCCGCCCGCCATGGACGATCGAATTTTCGGTATAACCCGAGGTGAACAGCACGCCGAGATGCGGCAGCCGCTCCTTGGCCCGCTTGGCGAGATCGCGGCTTTTCAACCGCCCCGGCATCACCACATCCGTGAACAGACAGTCGATCGGCACGCCGCTTTCGACGATCGCAAGCCCGCTATCGGCGTCCCTCGCCCGCAGGACCCGGTAGCCGAGTTCGGCAAGCAGGCTGACCGTGATCTCCCGAACCGCCTCGTCGTCCTCGACGACGAGGATCGTCTCGTGACCGCCCGATGCGGCGCCGCTGCCATTCTCGGCGACCACGTCTTCGTCTTCCATCGACCGCGGAAGATAGATCCGCACCGTCGTGCCGCTGCCCGGCTCGCTGTAGATGCGGATATGGCCGCCGGACTGCTTCACGAAACCGTAGACCATCGACAGCCCAAGCCCCGTCCCCTTGCCTTCCGGCTTGGTGGTGAAGAACGGATCGAAGACCTTGTCGAGGATATCGGCCGTCATGCCCGCACCCGTGTCGGAAACGGCGAGCATCACATATTGCCCGGCCTCCACATCGAACGTGTGGCGCGCATAGGCGTCGTCGAGATAGGCATTGCCGAGCTCGATCGTCAGCTTGCCCTGCCCGTTCATGGCGTCTCGCGCGTTGATCGCCAGGTTGAGAAGCGCGTTCTCGACATTGGTCGGGTCGACCAGCGTGTTCCACAGCCCGCCGCCGACGATCGTGTCGATCTCGATCGCCTCCCCAAGGCTGCGCCTGAGCAGATGATCCATCTCGCGGATCAGGCGGCTCAGATTGACCACCTTCGGCGAAAGCGGCTGACGGCGGCCGAAGGCGAGCAGCTGCGAGGCGAGCCGCGCGCCGCGCGAGGCGCCCGCAAGCGCGCTGTTGAGCCGCTTTTCAGCGGTCTCATTGCCAGCGAATTCCCGGCTGAGAAGCTGGAGATTGCCGGTGATCACCTGCAGGAGATTGTTGAAGTCGTGGGCGATGCCGCCGGCGAGATTGCCGATCGCCTCCATCTTCTGGCTCTGGCGAAGCACTTCCTGCGTCCGCTCGAGCTCGATCGTTCTTTCCTCGACGCGGTGGCCGAGGGTTTCGGCGAGGTTGGAAAGCTCCGATTCGGTCTTCTTCTGCTCGTCGATATCGGTATTGGTGGCGACCCAGAGGGTGATCTCCCCCTCGGCATTCTTGATCGGCACCGCGCGGGTAATGAACCAACGATAGACGCCGTCGTGGCGGCGCAGGCGGATCTCCGTCTCCAGGCGCCCTCCGGCACGCAGCGCCTCGCCCCAGGCCGCCGCGATGCGCGGCGAATCCTCCGGATGCAGCATGTCGGAGCGACGCTCCCTGTCGAAATAAAAGGATTCCAGGCCGCTATAGGTGAAGATCTGGTCGTTGCACCATTGCATCCGCCCATCCGGGGTCGCCGTCCAGACATGCGTCGGCAACGACTGCGCGAGCGTGCGGAAACGGTCCTCGTTTTCGCGGGCCGCCTCCTGTGCGCGGCGAAGCTCCGTGACGTCCTGTCCCTGGACGAAAATGCCGGTCACCAAGCCGTCCTGATCACGGATCGGCTGATAGACGAAATCGAGAAAGCGCTCTTCCGGCTGAACGCTGTCCGACGGCTGGAGGATGACGCGCGCGCCGTAGGCGCTATAGGGCGTGCCGGTCCGGTACACCTCGTCCAGCAGTTCGTAAAACCCCTGGCCGTCGAGATCCGGCAGAGCCTCGCGCACCGTCTTGCCGATCATGTCCTCGCGGCCGACGATCGCGCGATAGGACCTGTTGACGATCGAGAAAACATGCTCGGGACCGCGCAGTACCGCCATGAAACCGGGTGCCTGCTCGAACAGCATGCGCAGATATTCCCGCTCTTCGCCCAGCGCGACATTCTGGCCCTGGACCGCATCGGCCCGGCGCATCAGGTCGGTATGGACCTTCAGGTCGCCCGCGGAGCGGCTGCGCAGAAGATGGAGTTCGGTCACGTCCACCGTGTGCTGCAGGATGAAAGTGAGCCGACCGGCCTCGTCCTTGATCGGCGTGTGGGTGGCGCTCCAGTAACGTTCCTCCAGCTCTCCATCGGGACCCGGGATCGGATAGGGGATCAGCGGCAGGTGGTCCACCTGCCCGGTGGAAAGCACCTTGGCGAAGGATTGGCGCAGCAGCCGGCCGGGCTGAGAGCTCGGATCGCTCGGAAACGCGTCGAATATGGCGCGGCCGACAAGCTCCTCGCGGCTGCGCCCCGTCACCCCCAGATAAGCGTCGTTCATCCCGACAAGCCGCAATTCCCGGTCGAGGATGACATAGGGATTGGGCGAGAGATTGAACAACTGATTCAGATCGATTGCGGAAAGCTCCGTCAGTCTGAACATGCGCCGTCCCTGATGCCAATGCACCGTCAGGTTATAGAGTTTCCGCCATTATTGACAATTGGAATCAAGACGGTTCGGGAAATGTCCCACGGGATTGTTGCTGCCGTCAAAGCATATCCGGCCCCGCAATTTCGAGGCCGGTTTCGGCATTGGCCGGCGCGGGGCCGCCCGGAACTACTTGATCCGGATCCGCCGCATTTCCATCGGCTCGAAGAGCCGGGCGACCTCGTCGGCCGGCATCGCCTTGCCGTAGCGATAGCCCTGCCCCGCCTCGCAGCCCATCCTGCGAAGCGCCTCCTCCTGCTCCGCGGTCTCGATGCCTTCCGCGATCGTTTTCAGCCCGAGTTCCTTGCTGAGCATGATCAGCGCCCGGGTGATGGCGGCATCGCGCGGCTTGGTCAGCAGGTGGCGAACGAAGCCCATGTCGATCTTCAGCGTCGTCAGCGGATAGCGCTGCAGCGAACCGAGCGACGCGTAGCCGGTGCCGAAATCGTCGAAGGCGATTCCGACGCCGAGTTCGCGCAGTGCCTGGATCGATTCGAGCGACTGGTCGTCGTCGTTAAGGGTGACCGTCTCGGTGATTTCGATCTCGAGGAAACTCGGGTCCAGCCGGTAACGCGCGATCAGCTCGGAAACGCCCCGATGCAGATCGCCGCCGCGGACCTGGGCGGGAAACAGGTTGACGCCCATCTTGATCGGCGGATAGCCGGCCGCATTCCAGGCAGCCATCTGCCGGCCCGCCTCATCCAGCACCCAGAAGCCCACGTCGAGCGCGAGCGAACTCTGCTCCAGGGCCGGAAGAAAGGCGGCTGGCGACAGGAGGCCGCGCTCCGGATGTTGCCAGCGGATCAGCGCCTCGACGCCGAACACCTCGCCGGTATCGAGCGTGACCTGAGGCTGATAATGCAGGACGAGCTCGCGCCGATGCAGCGCCCTCAGCAATTCGTCCCGCAGCGTCCGCCGGGCCACGGTCTCGTTGCGCATCGACAGTTCGAACATGCGCACCACGCGGCCGCCGGCCTGCTTGGCCCGATAGAGCGCGAAATCGGCGCTGGCGATCAGCTCCTCGGCATCCGCACCGTGGTTGGGAGCAAGCGAAAAACCGACGCTCGCGCCGATGCGGAACGTGTGGCCGGCAACTTCGAACGGCACTTTGAAGGCCTCGATGACGGCGTTCGCGGTATCCTGCGCGACGAGCGGGTCGCCGGTGCCGGGAATGAGGATCGCAAACTCGTCGCCGCCGAAACGGGCGACGGTGACATTGCGGTCGAGAACCGCCGGCAACCTGACGCCGATCGCCTGCAGCAGCGAATCCCCGACACCGTGGCCCAGGCGGTCGTTGACGTCCTTGAAGCCGTCGAGGTCGAAGAGCAGGACGGCCAGCGGCCGGCTGCGGCTGAGCTCCTCACGCAGAAGGTCTTCGAAACGGTGTCGATTGCACAGGCCCGTCAGAGTGTCCTGGCTCGCCAGCCGCAACAGCCGGACGTCGCGGTCGCGGCGTTCCGATATGTCCTTGATGATGGCGCCCACGCCGACGCCGCGCTGGTCGCGCCAGATCGACAGGGCCATCTCGACCGGGAATTCGGTGCCGTCCTTGCGGCAGGCCGAAATCTCGACGGTCTTGCCCTTGAGCTTGGAGCTGCCGCCCGCGGCCACGCGCGCGAGCCCCGCATTGTGTGCGGCCCGGAAACGCTCCGGCACGATCAGGTCGAGCGAGCTGCCGACCATTTCCTCGCGGTTGAAGCCGAACATGTCGAGCGCCGCCTGGTTGACGAACTCGACCCGACCGGTCGGATCGACGGTAATCAGCGAAAGTTCGGTGGCATTCGCAAAGTTGGCAGCCGTCGCCTGGGGTATGCCCTCGCGGCGCAATTCCATGTGCTCCATGACCATGGCGGCAAGACCCGCAAGCGTGCGCCTTTCCCGCTCGGAGAAGTTTTCGCGCACGTGCGTGTCGGCGATGCAGAGCGCCCCGAGCCGAAACCCCTCCGGCGAGATCAGCGGCGCACCGGCATAAAACCGGATGAACGGATCGCCGGTGACGATCGGCAGACTGGAGAACCGTGGGTCGAGCCGGGCGTCGGACACCACGAGAACCTCGTCCGTGCGGATCGTGTGGTCGCAAAAGGATTCCGACCGGCGTGTCTCTTGAATATCGAAGCCCGAACAGGCCTTGAACCACTGCCGATCCTCTTCGATCAGCGTGACGAATGCCATGCGCGTGGAAAACAGCTCCGAAGCAAAACGGCAGATGCGGTCGAAACGGTTTTCAGGCCCAGAGCCCGCGATGCGGTAGTCCTGCAACGCGCCGAGCCGTCTGCGCTCTGCACTATCGATGCTATCGGCGTAAGACATCTCTGCTCCAGGAACCGGCGGCGGAACCACACCATAGAAATCCATCAATTAGAGAAAGCATAACGACGCGACCCCAAGAAATGAATGGTATTTGCCGGGGGGCATATTCGTTAGACAGTCCTGAACGGCTTTTTTTCGATTCAAAATGAAAAACCTTCCGGATTCGACATCCGGAAGGCTGTAGCGACAAGGTACAACGTGCCGAAACGGGGCAGGTTTCATTCCGCAAGATAGTAACGGCCGCGCTCGTCGCGTTCCAGGCCCCTGGAGCGGAAGGTGTCGAGTTCGCGAACGACGTCGCGGCCGTCGCGGCTGCCGACGGCTGCCATCAGTTCCTCGAAGTGCTTGGCACCGTCCTTCAATGCAGCCTCGAGCGAGGGAAAGCGCTTGCCCGGATAGGTCGGAGCCTGCGGCGTGACGAGTTCCCAGTTCTGGGCGTGCTGCATCGGCCAGGTCAGGTCGTAACCGGCCTTGGCGCCCGAGCGGGCGCCGTGCAGCGACGGATCGAGCGGCGAAAGGCGCACGCCCGTGGCGATCACCAGATCCCGGTCCGCCTGGAAGCGGGTGCCGAACGCCCATTCCATCTGGCTGTCGTCGAAGATGTCGATGTCCGGGTCGACGACAAAGACGTTCTTGACGCCGACCGCCCCGAGAACGGCGTAAAGCGCCGAACGCGCCTCGCCCGGATAGGTCTGGCGGATGGAGAAGCGCATGCTCATCGACCCGCCGGCGGCAACCGGCGCATAAACGGCGACCGGCTGGCGCACCACGTCGCCGAGCGTCTTCCAGACGTTCATCTCCATGCGCAGCGCTTCCAGATTGGACGTATCGGTGTAGTCCATTCGGTTGCCGGAAATCGTGGCTGTCTGGAACAGCGCATCCTTGCGGTGGGTAATCGCGGTGACATGGAAGACCGGGTTGGTCTTCACGACGCCGTAATAGCCGAGATATTCGCCGTAAGGTCCTTCCTTCTCGACATAACCACGTTCGTCGAAATAGCCCTCGATGACCATTTCCGCGTCCGCCGGAACCATGATGTCGCTGGTGACGCACTTGACGACCGGCAGTGGCGCGGCGCGCAGGGAGGAAATCAGCTCCAGCTCGTCGACCGGCTCCTTCATCGTCGCCGAGACCATGTCGATCGGATGGCAGCCGACCACGTAGGCGACGTTCAGCCGCTCGCCACGCCCGGAAGCGGCCATGTACATGACGCGCAGGTCGCTCGGCGCGATCAGGTCGACACCGGCTTCCTGCGGGCCGCGCAGCATCAGCCGGCGCATGCCGCAATTGTAGCGTCCGTCCTTCGGGTCGATCGTATAGTCGATCGTCGCGGAAATGTAGGGCGCGCCGTCGAGCGCGTGCTGCACATGTACCGGGAGCTTGAGGAGATCGGCGTCCGGGCCGGCCAGCACCACCTGCTGCACGGGGGCTTCGTCCCTGGAAAGCTTGACCAGTTCCGGCTTCAGCGACAGGCGGCGGCGCATCTCGAGCGCCACTTCGCCTGCGGGCACGCCAAAAGCCTTGGCGAGACGGGAACGGCTGCCGACCACGTTGCCGATCAGCTCCTGGCCTTCCGGGCCGGCATTTTTGAACCAGACCGCCTTCGGATTGTTCTGCAGGATCGCCGCGACATCGGCCAGATCGACCTTCTCGTCGCGGATCTCCAGCTCGTCGGCACTGAGGCCTTCGACGAAATTCTTCAACCGGAAACGGTCGAGATCGAGCGCGGCGGCGGATTGGGTTGGCGTATTGACGGTCATTCTGTCCTCTCCCGAAAACGCGTTTCTGCGTGAGGTGATTTCTATCCAGAACAGTTGATTAAATCAAATATAATTATACAATGTTGTATCAGGTCGTATCGGGGAGGTGCGGCCGACCAGCGTCGACTGCAAGACCAGGTCATCCATGGGAGGAAATTTATGCAGACCACCACTCGTCGTTTTGTGCTTGCCGCATCGGTCGCCGTTGCGGCGACCGCGCTTGGTCTTTCGCCCGCTGCGGCCCAGGCGAATTATCCGAACCAGACCATCAGCATGATCTGCGCGTTTCCCGCAGGCAGCGGCGCCGACGTCATCGTCCGTTATTTCGCCGAGAAGATCGCCAAGGTGTCGGGCGCCACCGTCATCGTCGAAAACAAGCCCGGCGCCGGCGGCAACATTGCCGGCCAGTACGTCACGCGCTCCAAGCCGGACGGTTATACGATCTTCTTCCACACCGGCAGCGCGGTTGCCGGCAACATGCATATGTTCAAGACGCCGCCCTTCGACGTGGTGAAGGATCTGCAGGTCGCAGCCACCGTCAACAAGCAGCCGCACATGATCGCGGTTCCGGTGTCGAGCCCGATCAAGACCATGAAGGAACTGACCGAATACCTGAAGAAGCAAGGCTCGAACGCCAGCTACGCCATCAACAACACGTCGGGCAAAGTGCTTGCCGCCATCTACAAGCAGGAAGCCGGCCTCGAAACGGTCGAGGTCGCCTACAAGAGCAGTGCGGATTCGATGAACGACATCATGAGCGGCGCCATGGCCTTTGCCGCCCAGGATCCGGTCTTCTCGCTGTCGCAGCTTCGCGAAGGCCGTTATCGCCTGCTGGCGGTCAGCTCCGCCAAGCGTATTCCGGGTGCCCCCGACGTCCCGACCATGACCGAGGCCGGTTATCCGATGGACCAGGTCGGCTGGTTCGCGATGATGGTCCCCTCGGCGACGCCGAAGGATATCGTCAACAAGATCAACGGCTGGACCAGACAAGTCCTCGCTCAGGAAGACGTGAAGAAGTTCGTGACCGACCAGGGCGGCGACGTGTTCGTTTCGACGCCGGAAGAAGGCCAGGACTACCTGAAGAAGGAAGTCGCGGCCTGGGCAGATTACGTCAAGGTCGCCAATATCCCGCAACAGTGAACGGCCGCCCCCGCAGGTCACTCCGCAGGCAGGAAGCGGCGTCTCGGGCGCCGTTTCAGTCTTGCGGCGGACGCAGGACGGCGCCTCCGTCGCTGACCCGCGAAAACTTTGAGGATCATCTGTTTTTTTGGATGGCGACGGTTCCCGCCATTGGACGTCGCATCCGCCCTCATGCTAGAACCGGTTCAGGGACAGGCTGTCGGGTTTCACATGGACAAAGGGATGGAGTTCTTCCTGCAAACGATCGATCGCGGGTAAAGCAACATGGCGCCCAAGACCATCGCCGAGAAGAAGGATGACTATATTCAGTCTTTCTTGAGCCGCCGGTTTTCGGCCGGGGAAGTCTATTTTATTGCGACCGCCGGCGTGCTGATCGCCTTCGTGCTGCGTTTCTCGCTGCACGGCCTGCTCGACGACAAGGCCCCCTTCACGTTCTTCATTCCGCCGATCCTTGTTGCCGCCCTTATCGGCGGCATGCGCGCCTCGCTGTTTGCGGTGGCCCTTTCGGTTCTGGCCGCCTACATCATCAAGGAATTGACGCCGCGGGGCGCCAATTTTTCGGAAATGGCCGTCATCGCCATCGTCGGCGTAGTCATCGCGCTGGTCGGAGAAATCCTGCATACGGCCCGCAAGGCGATCGGAAAAGCCCAGACCAAGGCCGATTCCCGCGAGGCGCATCTTCGCTCCGTCCTCGACACGGTCCTCGATGCCAGCATCGTCAGCACAAGGGACGGCACGATCGTCTCCTTCAACGCCGCGGCGATCCGCCAGTTCGGCTACAGCGAAGAGGAGGCGATCGGCCAGAACCTGCGCATGCTGATGCCGGAACCCTATCATCGCGAGCATGACGGTTATCTTGAAAGGTATTTGAGGACCGGCGAAAAACGGATCATCGGCATGGACCGCGTGGTCGTCGGCCGCCGCAAGGACGGCTCGACCTTCCCGATGAAGCTCGCGGTTGGCGAGACCCACAGCGGCGGCGAAACCTTCTTCACCGGGTTCGTGCGCGACCTGACCGAACGCGAAGAATCGGCCGCACGCCTTCAGGAGATCCAGGGAGAACTCGCACGCCTTGCCCGCCTCAATGAAATGGGCGAAATGGCATCCACCCTCGCCCACGAATTGAACCAGCCGCTCTCGGCGATCGCCAATTACGTACACGGCTGCGCACGGCTTCTGCGCGACCTCGACGAAACCGTGGCGGTGCGCATGCGCGAAGCGCTGGAAGAAACGGCGAACCAGTCGCTGCGGGCAGGACAGATCATCAAGCATCTGCGGGAATTCGTGACCAAGGGCGAAACGGAAAAGGCGCCGGAAAACATCCGCCGCCTTGTCGAGGAAGCCGGCGCCCTGGCGCTGGTCGGTTCGCGCGAAAAAGGGGTCCGTACGGTTTTCGAATTCGCGCAGGGGGCCGAAATGGTCATCGTCGACCGTATCCAGGTCCAGCAGGTGCTGACCAACCTGATGCGCAACGCCATCGAGGCGATGCGCGACTGTCCCCGCCGGGAACTGGTCATCCGCACCCGCCAGGAAGACCAGGACATGATCGAGGTGATCGTCCAGGACACCGGTCCCGGCATTCCCGGAGAGATCGCCGAACAGCTTTTCAAACCGTTCATCACCACCAAGGCCGGCGGAATGGGAATAGGCCTCTCGATTTCCAAGCGCATCGTCGAGGCCCATGGCGGCGAGATGACCGTGACGCGCAATGCGGCCGGCGGCGCGACGTTCCGTTTCACACTCCCGATCGACAAGGAGGAGCTCGAGCATGCAGACGGGTGACTATACGATCCATATCGTCGACGACGAGGAGCCCGTCAGAAAGTCCCTCGCCTTCATGCTGACCATGAACGGTTTTGCCGTGCGCATGCACGAAACCGCCTCGTCCTTCCTGCAGTTCGCCCCGAGCGTCCGCAACGGCGTTCTGGTCACCGACCTCAGAATGCCGGACATGACCGGCGTCGAGCTGATCCGCAAGCTGACGAACAGCCGCGCCGGCATCCCTTCGATCGTCATCACCGGCCATGGCGACGTGCCGATGGCCGTCGAGGCGATGAAGGCAGGCGCTGTCGACTTCATCGAAAAACCCTTCGGCGACACGGTCATCATCGAAGCTATCCAGCGGGCGGCCGAGCTGCTGTCGGACAAGATGATCGACACCGACGACCTGGCCGAGGTTCAGACACGGCTGGAGAGCCTGAGCGAGCGGGAGAGGCAGGTGCTGGCGGCCGTGGTTGCCGGGCTGCCGAACAAATCGATTGCCTACGATCTCGACATAAGCCCCCGCACCGTCGAGGTGCACCGCGCCAACGTCATGGCCAAGATGAAGGCGAAAAGCCTGCCGCAGCTCGTTCGCATGGCAATAGCCGCCGGTTTCGGCCCCAATTGAATACCCCGAGAATTAATTGAGGATTTCTTGATCTATCGCAAAGCGCAGACCCCCGTGCAGGAACTAGATGTCTGATTTGAGCGGCCCAGCAGCTGCCCCACCTGCGCGAGAAGTTTGGTGTTATCACAATCGAGAAACATAGTCGTCATCGCGCCCGACCACGGTCTCAGGCAATCGCTGACATTTGCTCTCGAGGTGGAAGGTTACCGCGTCGAAGCCTATGATTCCTGGTGCAACGGCAATGTCGTCGTCGGCCAGACGCTGTGCATGATCGTCGACGACCAGGTGCTGCGCTCCTGTACCAATGCCCGCAAGCATCTGCGCCAATCGGGCCAGGCCGTGATCCTGCTGACCGACGGCATGTCTCCGTCCATCGAAGACGAACTCGGCCCGATCCTCAGCCTCGCCAAGCCGTTCAACGGCGCCGATCTCCTGGGCCTCGTCAGAAGCCTTGCAGTGGCCGCCTGAGCCACTTCGCAGACCGCTCTCCCGCAGACTCCAACCGCCCCCCTACGTAAATACCCGTAGTGATACAACCGAATTTTGCACGGAACTGACTTCTGTCATCTTGAGACTACAGCAAGGGAGACGTGAAGATGCAGACCGCAGCCGCTCATGCCACGAAGTTGGAGCTCACCAAGAGCCAGATCGTGATCGCGTCCCAGGCCGCGGGCTTCCTCCGCGCCAATACCGTAACGACTTTCGATGCCGGCGCTGAGATCTATGCCCCCGGCGACAAGGCAGGAACCTTCTATCACGTCGAATTCGGTGCCGTGCGGATCTACCGCCTGCTGTCGGACGGGCGCAGACAGGTCATCGCCTTCCATCTGGCCGGAGAAACCTTCGGCTTCGAGGCTGACGGAACCCATAGTTTCTTCGCCGAAGCCATCGCCGCGACGGGCCTGCGCGCCATCAACCGCGCCGCCAATGACCAGGCCTTGCCGGAACTGCTTTCGCTGGCGCTGCGCGGCATGCTGCGCGCTCACGAACATATCATGATGATCGGCCGTCAGACGGCCGTGGAACGGATCGCCGGCTTCCTGATCGACATGGCGGAACGCCAGGGCGGCCTCGAACATTTCGACATACCCATGACCCGGCTTGATATAGCCGATTATTTAGGCCTGACGATCGAAACGGTGTCGCGCGTTTTCGCAAAGCTCCGTTCGGCCGGCCTTATCAAACTGCGGAGCATTCGTTGCATCGAGATCAAGAAGCACGAAGCGCTGCGCAGCCTCTGCGCATGAGACTGAAATAGCAATTCGCATGGCAGTGAAATGGCAGTGCATGAACGGGCGAGCGGCGGCCGTCCGTTGAAATTGAAAGTGCATATCTCCTCGATTTCAATAGTTCTCTCCCTGACTGCTGAGCGGCAGGTCGTCGTCCCCCCGACGGCCTGCCGCAAAGTCGTGTCCACGGAGGATCAACCGCGCGCTGCGCCGAGCTCATCGAGCAGGCCGCGCATCTTCTGCACGACATCGCTGCTCGTCTCATGAGAAACAGGCGCCTGGAACCCGAAGGCGATGGCACGCTCGTCCATGCTTTCGACCGGCCGGCGGCAGGAGCTGTGGATCTCGTGCACGCCGGTTTCCCGGACCACCCGTTCGACGGTCGATAGATTGATGCCGCCGCCCGGCATGATCGACACCCTGCCGGCTGCCCGCTCCACCAGCGTCGTCAGCATGTCGATCCCCTCGGGACCGCTGACTTTCAGGCCGGAGGTCAGGACACGCTCGACGCCGAGCTCGATCGCCTGCTCAAGGGCTTCGAACGGATCCGGCACCAGATCGAAGGCGCGATGCAGCGTGACGCCGAGCCCCTGAGCCCGCGCCATCAGCCGCCCGAGCATTGGCATGTCGAGCCTCATGTCCGCACGGCTCGCGCCGATGACCACTCCGGCAAGGCCTGCAGCACGCACCGCATCGATATCGGCCATCATCGCCGCCTCGTTGTCGGCGTCGTAGACGAAGCTGCCGGCGCGCGGGCGAATGATCACATAGGCCGGGATCGGCGCCCGTGCGGCAAGCGCGATCATGCCGGGCGGCGGCGTCAGCCCGCCGACATCGAGCGCGGCGCAGAGTTCGATGCGGTCCGCGCCGCCGGCGATGGCGGCCGCCAGGCCTTCGGGACTATCGACACAGACTTCGAGCAGGATGGACAGAATCAGTCTCCTTGATGACCGCCACTCTCGTGGCCGCGGACGCCACTCTCACGGCCATGGACGGCATTTTCGCGACCATAGACGGCGCTTTCGCGGTCATGACCGCGGCTTTGATGCCCGAGCACCGCGGCGCCAACCAGCCCGCCATCCTCCTGCCGCAGCGCCGGTGTCACCAGCGGGTGATCGAAGCGGTTGAGGATACGCTTGCGCACCGCCCGGTCCAGCGCGTCGATCAGCGGCGTCACCGAGGCGAGCCCGCCTCCGACCGGCACGATCGACGCGCCGGTAACGTTCACCGACAGCGCCAGCGGGTCCGCGATCAGCTCGAGATAGACGGCGACGGTCCTTGACGCCTTCGCTTCGCCCGCCTGCCAGTCCTCGATGATCCGGTAGCTCGTCTCCTCGCAGGCATGCAGGAAATGATGCAGTCGCTCGATGCCGCGCGCTCCGCCGATCGTGTCGACGCAGCCGGACTGGCCGCAACCGCAGGAAAAACGCGGAACATGGATCGTCCCTCCGTCGAGTTCGACACTCGTATTGAGGATCGGGCCATGGCCCCATTCGCCGGTGACGCCGCCCGCACCGCGCACCAGCCGCCCGTCGATCGCCAGCCCTCCGCCGATGCCGGTCCCCATGATGGCGCAGAACACCACCGAATGACCGCGTCCGGCACCCTCGTTGGCTTCCGCGAGCGTCAGGCAATCGGCATCGTTGGCGGCAAGCACGGGCCGTCCGAGAATGACGGACAGTTCGTCGCCGATCCGCCGTCCGGTGATGCAGGGAATATTGGCCGAAGTCGCAATGCCGTTTCCGGGATCGATGAGGCCGGCGATCGACAGCGCCAGCGGCGAATCCGGATCGCCCGACTGCGCGTTGCGCGCGATCAGCGCCGAAAGCGAGGCTGCCAGATCGTCCCAGTTCGCGGCAGGCGTCGCCACCTTTTCGAGTGCCACCAGCACGCCCGGCGCAGGAGAGACCGCAAATTTCATGAACGATCCGCCGATATCGACGCAGAAGACCGGCCTTGCCGGCCCGCCGCCGCCGATTGCCGGCTGGCCTGTCACATTGGGGTTGGCGACGGTGCTCATTTGCGCGGATCCAGAAGGTCGCGAAGACCGTCGCCGAGGATGTTGAAGCCAAGCACGGTGATCATGATCGCAAGACCTGGAAACAGCGACATCCAGATGTTGAGGCCGAGATAGTTGCGGCCGTCGCTCATCATCGCGCCCCATTCCGGCAGCGGCGGCTGGGCGCCGAGGCCGAGGAACGAGAGGCTGGCGGCCGACAGGATCACGGTGCCGGCGGTCAGCGTCGACTGCACGATGATCGGCCCGATCGCATTGCGCAGGATGTAGTGGCTCATGATACGGCGGCGCGAGATGCCGAGCGAGACGGCGGCTTCGACATAATCCATGCGCTTCAGGCCCAGCGTCAGGTTTCGGCTGAGCCGGGCGTAGACCGGCACGGAGAAAATGGCAATCGCGATCAAAAGGTTGATCAGGCTTGAGCCGAGCACGCTGACGATCAGGATGGCGAGCACGATGCCCGGAAAGGCAAACAGGATGTCCATCGTCCACATGATCGTCTGGTCGACATACCGTCCGCTCATGCCGGAGAGAATACCGAGCGGCACGCCGACGAGCACGGCGAGCCCCACGGCCAGAACCACTTCCAGCAACGAGATGCGCGCTCCGAAAATGACCCGGGCGAAGATGTCGCGACCGTTGTCATCGGTACCGAACGGATGCGCCAGCGACGGCGGCTCCATGGTGGCCAGCAGGTCCTGCATATAGGGGTCGGCAGGCGCGATCAGCGGCGCGAAGATCGCAGCCAGCACGATCATGCCGATCAAAAACCCGCCGAGCGCAATGCTGCGGTGGTTCGCCATCCAGCGCAACCCGCGAACCAGGACAGACCGGCGCGGCGCGATATCGGTGTCAGCGGACGCCATCAGTCGAACCTTATCTTCGGGTTGAGGACGGCGATCAAAAGCTCGGCAAGGAAATTCATCATCACCACGCCGGTGACCGCGACCAGCGTCACGCCCTGGATGACCGGATAATCGCGATAACGCACCGCATCGACGAGGAACCGTCCGATACCCGGCCAGTTGAACACGGACTCGGTGACGACCGCGCCACCGATCAGGCTGCCGAAATTCAGGCCGACAATGGTGATGATCGGCAGGAGCGCGTTGCGCAGCGCATGGCTCCAGTAGATCCTGCTGGGCGCCACGCCCTTGGCATAGGCCGTGCGGATATAGTCCTGGCTCATCACCTCGATCATGCTGGAGCGCGTCATGCGGGCAATGACGGCGGTCGGCAGCACCGCAAGCGTGATCGACGGCAGGATGAAGCTTTTCCACGAACTGGCGCCGAGCAGCGGCAGCCAGCCGAGCTGGACGGAAAACGTGTTCATCGCCATCAGCGCCAGCCAGAAATTGGCGATCGAGGCGCCGGCAATGGCAAGAATCATCACGAACTGGTCCGGCCAGCCATGGCGGTAGATCGCCGCGATCATCCCGGCCGGCACGCCGATGCCGATGGCGATCAGATAGGCGGTGATCGCCAGCCCGATGGTGAACGGCAGGCGTTCTGCGATCTCGGCGACGACCGGGAGCTTCGACTTGATCGAGGTGCCGAGATCGCCCCTCACCGCTCCATAGGCAAACGACGCATATTGCGCCGGCAGGCTGCGGTCGAGGCCGAGCCGCACGGTCATGTTGTCGACTGCTTCCTGCGTCGCCTCAGGCCCCGCCATCAGCCGTGCCGGATCGCCCGGCAGCGCGCGGATCGCCACGAAGACTAGCAGCGACACGCCGATGAGGATCAGCGGCAGGGCCAGCAATTTCTTGAGTATATAGGCTTTCATGCGCCTTCTACGTTTTTATCCTGGGCCGTATCACATCGAGAAAACCTTGCGGTCTGTCGAACAGCCCCTCGACATACCCGACATCATCCTCGGCCTTGTGCCGAGGATCCAACCACGTCCACGACATGAACGTTGCAGATACTCGGAACATCCTCGGGTTAAACCCGAGGATGAGCATGACGAAAGCAAGAGCACACGGCCTTTCGAACAGGCCCCTCCCTCCTTGCCGGGAAAAGAGGGACCATCGGCAACTTACATTACTGCTTCTTGGCATCCTTGACGACGATCAGGCCGCCGGGGATCACCCAGGCGCCCTTGACGCTGGCGCGGGTCGCGAAAAGGTCCTGCTTGGTATAGAGCAGGACGTGCGGAGCCTGGTCGTTCACCAGTTTCTGGGCATCGACATAGATCGCGTTGCGGGCCTTCTCGTCGAGCGTCGAAGCGGCCTTGTCGATCAGCTCGTCGAGCTTGGCGTCGGCGAAGAAGCCGAGGTTCGCGCCGGCCGGCGAAGCGCTCTTCGAGTAGTAGAGCGGACGGAACTGCAGGTCGGCGCCGTTGACGCCGGACGACCACGAGGCGATGGACGAACCGATATTGTCCTTTTCCTTGCCGGCCGGATCCTGGAACGCCGCCTTCGACCAGACACCGCCTTCCATCTTGCGCACTTCGAGCTTGACGCCGGCCTTGGCCCACATCGCCTGCAGCAGTTCGCCGATGCGCGCTTCCTGCTCCTGCACGATGGTCGACATCGCGAAACCGTCCGGATAACCGGCCTCCTTGAGGAGCTGCTTGGCCTTCTCGACATCATAGGTATAGGGCGACAGCGACTTGTCGTAACCCGGGGTGACCGGCGCAAGCGGCGAGTTGGCCGGCGTCGCGAAACCGTTCATGAACGCCTTGACGATGCCGTCGCGGTCGGTCGCGTAGTTCAGCGCCTGGCGGACGCGAACGTCGTCGAGCGGCTTCAGCTTGGTGTTGAGCGAAACCCAGAAGACGGCCGAACCGTCGGTCGTCGAAAGCTTCATCTCCGGGTTCGCCTTCACCTGCGTGGCGAATGCGGCCGGGAAAGGGTTGATGACGTCGGCATCGCCGGTCTGCAACGCCATGTTCATGACGGAAGGTTCGGCCGTCCAGGTCCATTTGATCTGGTCTTCGCCCTTCAGCGCCCCGCCCCACCATTCGCTGTTCTTGGTCTGGATCACGTATTCGCCGGACTTGTATTCCGCGAGCTTGTAGGGACCGGTACCGACCGCCTTGGAACCGATCGTGCCCGCGGCGTCAGCCGTCGGGCTGACCATCAGGCAGGGACCGGTCGTCAGAAGCGCCAGAAACGCCGGATACTGCGTTTTCAGCTTGAACTGCACGGTCATCGGATCGACCGCCGTGACGCCTTCAAGGAAGGTGCGCAGGCGGCCGCTGGCGGCGAGGCCGCGCTTGGTGTCGAGGTGACGGGTGAAATTCTTGACCACCGCATCCGCGTCAAAAGCCGTGCCGTCATGGAACTTGACGCCCTGGCGCAGTTTGAAAGTCCAGACGAGGCCGGAAGCGTCCGCCGACCATTCGGTGGCAAGCGCCGGCTTCAGCGACAGATCGGGATCGCGCTTGAGAAGCCCCTCATACATCGGATCGAGCAGGGCAGCGGTGTAGGTCGCAGTCTGGTCGCCGGGATCCATGGAGCGCGGCGCCTCGGTCTGCATCACGTTGAGCGTCGCGGAGTGGGCGGCGATCGGAAACACGAGACTGCCGGCCACCGCGCAGGCCAGCGCAAAATGACGACTTTTCAAGAACATGGTCATGATTGTTCACCCTTGGTTTTGTTGACATGAGGGCGGTTATCGCCGCCTTAGATCATTTTTATAATTTATTGGCGTTGATTTGTTCATTTTCTGAACTTAGTGTCAAGCCACATTCACCAACAGAAAACAGTCGCCGTGAACGCTCTGCTCACCTCCTCCCAGCGCCAGCTCGTGCGCGTCATCAGCGAGTCCGGCCCGCTCAGCCGCACCGAGATGGCGAACCTGCTGGGCCTCAGCAAGGCAGCGATGAGCGGCATCGCCCGCGAGCTGATCGACCTCGGCGTGCTGCACGAAACCGAGACCGTCTATGGCCAGGGCCGCCCGTCCGTCCGCCTCGACCTGCATCCGGAATGCGCCTTCTTCGTCGGCATCTCGCTGCTCGAGGATCCGGCGCCGATGATCCTCAGCGACCTCAATGGCAAGATCATCGCCCGCCAGGCTATGCCGCTGTCGCGCGATCCCCAGGTCATCGCCCAGGCAATCACCGAGGGCCTGCCGAGGCTGCTCGAAGCCCATCCGCAGGCAAAGGAAAAGCTTTCCGGCATCGGCGTCGCCCTCTCCGGCTTCGTCGACGAGACCCAGTCGAACTGCGTGCAATCGACCCTGCTCGGCTGGCAGGACGTGCCGCTCGCAAAAATCATCCGAGAATGCTCAGGCGTCGAGACCTTCATCGAGAACGATGCCAAGGCGGTTGCCGTCAGCGAGAAGCTTTTCGGCAGCGCCCGCGAGATCCAGAGCTTTAGCGTCGTCTCTTTGGGCGACGGCATCGGCTGCGCGCATTTCATCGACGGCAAGCTCTATCGCGGCAATCACGGCGGTGCTGGCGAAATCGCCCATTGCACCATCGAACCCGGTGGCTCCCCCTGCCGCTGCGGCAAGCGCGGCTGCCTCGACACCGTCTCATCGATGAAGGCGATCAAGGAAGTTTCGCGCGCCGAGGGCCTCGAATGCACGTCGCTCTCCGAGATCGAACACGAGGCCTCGACCGGCAATGCCGCCGCGATCCGCATCCTGCACCGGGCCGGCTCCGCGCTCGGCCTTGCCATCGCCAACCTGATCCAGATGAACGACCCCGGCATGATCCTGATCACCCATGTCGAGGGCTCCTTCGACGGCCTGTTCGGCACGGTGGTCAACCAGGCGATCGAAACCAACGTCCTGCCGCGTTACGCCGGCCAGACGCCGATCCGCGTCAAGCGCGTCGATGGCGATGTCTGGGCCCGCGGCGCGGCCAGCATCGCCGCCCATAATTTTTTGATCGGTCCCAACTCCAACTGAGGTTTTTCCCCGAATGTCCAGGTCCTTGCGTATCGCTGTCGGCGGCATCCATATCGAATGCAGCACCTACAATCCGGTCCTCAACGAGGAGAAGGATTTCCGCATCGTGCGCGGCGAGGAACTGACGGCGGCGCCCTATTTCGCCTTTCTCAAGGACTATGACGCCGAATTCCTGCCCACCATCCACTGCCGCGCCATTGCCGGCGGGCCGGTCTCCCGCTCCACGTACGAACGTTTCAAGGCCGAGTTCCTCGATCGCCTGAAGCCGCTTCTGCCACTTGACGGTCTCTACCTCGCCATGCACGGGGCCATGTATGTCCAGGGCATGGAGGATGCCGAGGGCGACTGGATCACCGCCGCCCGCGATCTCGTCGGCCCCGACTGCACGATCTCGGCCAGCTACGACTTGCACGGCAATGTCAGCCAGCGGATCGTCGACGCGCTCGACATGTATTCGACCTACCGCACCGCGCCGCATATCGACGTCGAGGAGACCATGCGCCGCTCGGTCAAAATGCTGGTCGAAAGCCTGAAGACCGGCGTCCGGCCGGTGCTGCTCTGGGCGCCGATCCCGGTCGTGCTGCCCGGCGAACGCACCTCGACGGTCGATGAGCCGGCCAAGAGCCTGTACGAGATGATGCCGGAAATCGACGCGATCGAGGGCGTCTGGGATGCCTCGCTGATGGTCGGCTACGTCTGGGCAGACGAACCCCGCGGCACCGCCGCCGCGATCATGACCGGCACCGACCGGGCCGTTCTGGAGCGCGAGGCAAAACGCGTCGCCAGGGCCTACTGGGATGCGCGCGAAAAATTTGTGTTCGGATGCGAGACCGGCTCGATCCAGGAATGCGTCGACAAGGCGATCGCCTCGAAGACGGCACCGGTCGTGCTCGCCGAATCCGGCGACAACCCGACCGGCGGCGGCGTCGGCGACCGCGCCGAGGTGCTGGCCGAGCTAATGGCCAGGAATGCCACCGGTGTCGTCTTCGCCGGCATCGCCGACAAGGCAGCGACTGAGGCCTGCTATGCCGCCGGCGTCGGAGCGGAATTCGACCTTTCGATCGGCGCTTCGCTGGACACGATCGGCAGCAAGCCGGTTCAGGCCAAGGTGAGGGTCCAGTTCCTCCACGAGACAACCGACTTGGCCGACCGACAGGCGGTGGTCGCCATCGGCGGCATCGAACTCGTCCTTTCCGCCAAGCGGCGCCCCTACCACTACATCGCCGATTTCACCCGCCTCGGACTCGACCCCAACGGTGCGAAGATCATCGTGGTAAAATCCGGCTATCTCTCCCCCGAACTGGCACCGATCGCCAACCCCAACCTCATGGCACTGTCACCGGGCGTCGTCGACCAGTTCGTCGAACGCCTGGAACGCCATCGCAAGCTGAAGCCGACCTACCCCTTCGACAAGGATTTTACGTTCGAGCCGCAGGTGTTTTATTCGGCAAGGTCGGCGGGCGCTAAGTCCTGAAAACCTTGGCTAGTTCAGCGATGAAAAATAGTCGCAGGCGAAAGCAGATCTTCCTGCCACGGGTGTGATCGTCGCCTTGATGCTCTTGAAGACCGACAGCGCGGTTTGAGCCATTGCCACGGTCTTCATCTCAGGTTTGGTCAATTGAAGCTCGACCAGACCTGCAAGGGTATTGCCGCATTCCCACGAACCGATCTTAAGCTCCGTAAGCGATGCGTCGATCATCACGGACAGAGGAGCCATGGCATAGTCTGCCCGTCCGGTTTTCTGGCGCTTGAACCCTGCCCTCAGAGCCAGTTTGTAACTTTCCCGGGCTTCCTGTATGGCGCTGGCGCCATCTCGCCCGGTCGTCGCGTTGGCGATGCCGGTATAGGCTTCGAGTGGCTCGATCTTCTCGCGATTGGCAGCAATAATTGCCGATTTGTTGAATCGCAGAGCATCATCATATCTCTGGACCTGATAGGCGAGGCCTGCCAGCGCTAGGTTTTCGAAATAACTCGACCTGGCAAATATCTCATCCGGATATTTGCTGATCTTGTCGAGATGATAGCTGATCTGCACGATGGCGATTGAGTTCAGCATGAACCGGGCCTGATCGTTCAGGTTCGCTCCCTGGGACAAGGCGAATTCCTTGTAGACGGAAGCCATCTGCACGATGGCTTCCTTGACGCCCTCTTCCATCTTGACCTGGCTGCTGAAATAGGCTTCCCAAATTTCACTTGGGAACGTCCAGGCAACACCGATCACGAGACCGAGCACGCCGCAGACGTTTGCAGTGCCGTTCCAAAGGGAAGCCAGCGTCTTCCCGTTCGGTTTATCCGGGATCTCCGCAGCCGGACTGCTATTGACATCACTCATCTTCCCACCCCCGCCTATTTTCCAACCGGCCGATCAACCCGTCTTCATTTGGCTCGGAGTCCTGCGAAAATACAACCCTCTATAGACATAGAGGGTCGCACAACCGCGTCGACACTGAAACAAAAGGGCGCGTCCCTATTCCCCCGCCGTCGCAAACACGGCGCTGGCATCGCTGACGATTTCCACATGGGAATAAGCCGCCTGCCCCGCCGCAGCGGCATCGGCGCGCATGATCGCCGCAACGATCCGGTCATGCTCCTCATAGGATTTCGCCAGCCGGCCCGGCAGACGGAACTGCGCCCGCCGGAAGGGGGCGAGCCGTGCCCGCGTCTGGGTCACCATCTCGAAGACATGGTCGTTGTGGGCGCCGCGATAGAGCCTGGTGTGGAATTCGGTATTGTGCGCCGCATAGTCCTCTTCGGCGCCGGCATGGACGAGCCGCATCGAGCCGCGATGGTCGAGTTCCAGCGCCCGCCGCTCGTCCACCGTCATCCGCTCCGCCGACAGCCGCGCGCAGATGCCTTCGAGCTCGGCCATCGCCTCGAACATCGAGTGGAGGTGAGTTTCGGTGACGTTGGTGACGACGGCGCTGCGGTTCGGCTCGCGCCCGACAAGCCCCATTGCCCCCAGCTCACGAAGCGCCTCGCGCACCGGCGTACGGGATACCTCGAAACGCGAGGCGAGCGATATTTCGTCGAGCTTCTCGCCCGGCAGGAGGGCACCAGTGACGATCATGTCGGCGATCGCCCGCACCATCTGCTCGACGGTGGTTCCGGTACGGATGACTTCTCTGCGCCTGACCTGCTTCACGGGAACGATTCTACTGAACTCCTAAAACTTGCATACAGATGCCGCTCCCGACTCCATAAGTCAAATGACGAGGGCAAACCATTGGTAATTTTCGGCTTTCGGAGGCCGGAAAACGGCACCGGCAATTGCCGTATTGCCCGCCCTGCCCGTTTGCTGAACAAATAATATCTATTGACTATTTCTTAATCGAAGCCGCGATGAATCTGTATGCACTTTTCATCCTGCCGTTTCCGGTCACCAAAATTCAAATGCAATAACAACAGCTTGATGTCTGGCATGCACATTGCATGCACTTTTATTGTACCCGTTCGAAACCGGCCCAGCGCCGCAAGGAGCATCCCGATGACCAAACTCCTTTCCATGAACCGCCGCAATTTCCTCCAGGCCTCCGCCGCCGGCCTCGCCGCCGGTGTCGCGCCCGGCCTGATCGGCTCGCCGGCCTTGGCCCAGACGGCGCTCACCGTCGGCTTCATCTATGTCGGTCCGAAGGACGACTATGGCTACAACCAGGCGCATGCCGAGGGTGCCGCCGTCATCAAGAAGATGCCGGGCATCACGCTGGTTGAGGAGGAAAACGTTCCGGAAACGGTCGACGTCCAGAAGACCATGGCATCGATGATCAACCTCGATGGTGCCACCCTGCTTTTCCCGACCTCGTTCGGTTATTTCGACCCTCATATGCTGGCCATGGCCGCGAAATATCCGAAGATCCAGTTCCGCCATTGCGGCGGTCTGTGGACCGAGGGCAAAAATCCGGCCAATACCGGCTCCTATTTCGGTTATATCTTCCAGGGCCAGTACCTGAACGGCGTCACGGCCGGTTATGCCTCGAAGAGCAAGAAGATCGGCTTCGTCGCCGCAAAACCCATTCCGCAGGTGCTGCAGAACATCAATGCTTTCCTGCTCGGCGCCCGCTCGGTCGATCCGACCATCACCTGCCAGGTGATCTTCACCGGCGAATGGTCGCTCGCCGTCAAGGAGGCGGAGGCCACCAACGCGCTGGTCGACCAGGGCGCCGACGTCATCACCTGCCATGTGGACAGTCCGAAAGTGGTCGCCGAGACCGCCGCCGGCCGCGGCGCCTTCGTCTGCGGTTACCACGCCAACCAGAGCGCGCTCGCCAAGGACAAGTACCTGACCGGCGCCGAATGGGCCTGGGGCAATGTCTATACCAACTTCATCAAGGCGGCCCAGAGCGGCGGCAAGCTCGGCAATTTCGTCCGCGGCGGCCTGAAGGACGGTTTCGTCAAGATGAGCCCGCTCGGCCCGGCCGTCTCCGCCGAGGGCCGCAAGAAATTCGAGGCGACGCTCGCCGAGATCATGGCCGGCAAGTTCTCGGTCTTCAAGGGACCGATCAAGGACAATAAGGGCAATGTCGTCATCACCGCCGACAAGGCCTATGCGGAAGACGCGATCGATCTCGAGAGCATGGCCTACCTGGTCGAGGGCGTCGTCGGCTCGACGTCCTGAACCTTGAAGCGAAGGAGAAGCGCCATGACGGTCGAAGCGAACGATCCGGGACTATCGGTTGCGGCGGGAAGCGGAGCTTCGCTCCGCCCCCTTCTCGAATGGCTGGCGCGACGGGCCGAGCCCGTGGCGATCGGGCTCGTGGCCATCCTGATCGGCCTGGCGCTTTTCTCCCTGTTCATCCTGGCGATCGGCAAGTCGCCGATCACCCTCTTCCAGCTCATGTATACGGGCGGTTTCGGAAGCTGGTTCTCGATCCAGAACAGCCTGTCCCGCGCCGCCCCGCTGCTGCTGACGGCACTCTGCGTGGCTCTGCCGGCACGGCTCGGCCTCGTCATCATCGGCGCCGAGGGCGCGGTCGTCCTCGGCGGCGTCGCGGCGGCGGCCAGCGCCATGCCCTTCGTCGGCATCGTGCCGCCGGTCGTGCTCTTCCTGTTCATGGGTTTCGCCGCCGCGGTCGTCGGCGGCATCTGGATCGGTTTTGCCGGCTTCCTGCGCCACTATCGCGGCGTCAACGAGACGATCTCCTCGCTGCTATTGGCCTATATCGCCATTGCCCTGATGAACCAGTTCGTCGAAGGGCTGCTGCGCGATCCGGCGAGCCTCAACAAGCCGTCCACCAAGCCCCTTCCGAAAGACTACATGCTTGGCCAGATCCCCGGCATGGACGTCCATTGGGGCCTGGTCATTGGCGTCGTCGCCTGCATCCTCTCCTGGGTGCTGATCGAGATCACCAGCTTCGGTTTTGCCGCCCGCATTGCCGGCGGCAATGTCCGCGCCGCCCAAATTCAAGGCCTGCCGGTCGGCAAGCTTATCGTCGGCTTCACCGCGATTGCCGGCGGTTTTGCGGGTCTGGCGGGCATGATCGAGGTCGCCGCGGTGCAGGGCAGCGCCAATGCCTCGCTTGCCGCCGGATACGGTTACACCGGCATCCTCGTCGCCTTCCTGGCGCGGCACAATCCGCTGGCGATCATTCCGGTCGCCATCCTGCTCGGCGGCATTTCCGCCTCGGGCGGCCTGATCCAACGGCGCATGGGCCTGCCCGATGCCACCGTCCTGGTGCTGCAGGGCACGCTCTTCATCGTCATCCTGTTCTGCGAGACCTTCTACGGCCGCTTCAAGATCTTCAATCCCGACCTCTGGAAAAGGAGCTGACCGATGGAAGACACAGGTATCGGCCTCTGGGGCGTGCCTCTGGCGATTTTCGCGGGCGCCATCCGCGTCTCCACGCCCTTCATCTTCGTCTCGCTCGGCGAGACGATCACCGAACGCTCCGGCCGCATCAATCTCGGGCTGGAAGGCACGCTCGTCTTCGGCGCCATGACGGCTTACGCGGTCGCGGTCATGACCGGCTCGCCGACGCTTGGCGTGCTGGCGGCGATGGCCACCGGCGCGATGTTCGGCACGATCCATGGCTGGATCTGCAAATGGCCCAAGGTCAACGACATCGCCATCGGCATCGCCATGATGCAGTTCGGCCTCGGCCTCGCCTTTTTCCTCGGAAAATCCTTCATCCAGCCGGTGGCGCCGAAACTGCCTTCCATTCCGCTCGGCTCCTGGTCGGCCGTGCCGCAGGTCCAGGCGGCACTCAACATCAATGTCCTGTTCTTCATCGGTGCCGCCCTCGCCCTGTTCCTCTGGTGGGCGTTCAAAAACACCCGCGTCGGCCTCATCTTGCGCGTGGTCGGCGACAGCACCGATGCCGCCCGCGCCATGGGCATCAGCCCAGACCGCGTCCGCCTTCTGGCAACCGCCGCCGGCGGCTCGCTGGCCGCGATCGGCGGCGCTTACCTGTCGCTCTATTATCCCGGCTCGTGGAACGAAGGCATTTCCTCCGGCCAGGGTCTGATGGCGGTGGCGCTGGTCATCTTCGCCCGCTGGAACCCGATCGGCTGCTTCCTCGCCGCGCTGCTGTTCGGCGGCGCCGGCGCGCTCGGCCCGGCCCTGCAATCGGTCGGCGTCACCCAAGGCTATTACCTCTTCTACGCGGCACCTTACGTGCTCACCCTGATCATCCTGATTGCCACCTCCTCGCCCACCCGCGCGCTTGCCGGCGCGCCGGGCGCGCTGTCGCTGACGAAATAAGGGGAAACGACCATGAACGGATTGGGCGGCCTCAACAAATCGGAGCACGGCGTCGGTATCGGCCTCGTGCAGCTCCAGCTTCCGGTGACCGTCACCCGGGCGGACCTCGCCCGGCAGACCCAGGTGATCGTCGATCTCGTCGCCAAGGCCCGGCGCAACCAGCCGGGCATGGATCTCGTAGTCTTTCCCGAATACGCCCTGCATGGGCTTTCGATGGATATCAATCCGGAGATCATGTGCACGCTGGACGGCCCGGAAGTCGCGGTCTTCCGCAAGGCCTGCCGGGACAACGCCATCTGGGGCTGCTTCTCGATCATGGAGCTCAATCCCGGCGGCATGCCCTATAATTCCGGCATCGTCATCGACGATAGCGGCGACCTGAAACTCTATTACCGCAAGATGCATCCCTGGGTGCCGGTCGAGCCCTGGGAACCCGGCGATTTCGGCATTCCTGTCATCGACGGCCCGAAGGGCGCCAAGCTGGCGCTGATCATCTGCCATGACGGCATGTTCCCGGAAATGGCCCGCGAATGCGCCTACAAGGGCGCCGAGATCATGATCCGCACCGCCGGATACACCGCGCCGATCCGCGAGGCCTGGCGCTTCACCAATCAGTCGAACGCCTTCTGCAACCTGATGGTGACGGCAAGCGTGTGCATGTGCGGCTCGGACGGCACGTTCGATTCGATGGGCGAAGGCATGGTCTGCAATTTCGACGGTTCGATCATCGCCCACGGCACGTCCGGCCGCGTCAACGAGATCATCACCGCCGAAGTGCGCCCCGACCTGGTGCGCGAGGCGCGGCTCGGCTGGGGCGTCGAGAACAACATCTACCAGTTCGGCCATCGCGGCTACGTCGCGGTATCCGGCGGCGCGGGTGATGCGCCGTATACCTACATGCACGACCTGATTGCCGGGAAATACAGGCTGCCCTGGGAGGACGCGGTGAAGGTCACCGACGGCACCTCCTGCGGCTTCGACAAACCCGTGCGGTCTTATGGCGAGACTTTCAAGCTGGCTGGCGAATAGGAGAGACAATGATGGACGCGATGGTTGAAACCAAAGGGCATTATATCGACGCCGATCCCTATGCCTGGCCCTATAACGGCGATCTCAGACCCGAAAACACCGCCCTGATCATCATCGACATGCAGACCGATTTCTGCGGCAAGGGCGGGTACGTCGATCATATGGGTTACGACCTGTCGCTGGTGCAGGCCCCGATCGAGCCGATCAAGACGGTGCTCGCCGCCATGCGTGCGCGAGGCTACCACATCATCCACACCCGCGAGGGCCATCGCCCGGATCTTGCCGACCTGCCGGCCAACAAGCGCTGGCGCTCGCAGCGCATCGGCGCCGGCATCGGCGATCCCGGCCCCTGCGGCCGCATCCTGACGAGGGGCGAGCCCGGCTGGGACATTATCGAGGAACTCTATCCGATCCAGGGCGAAGTCATCATCGACAAGCCCGGCAAGGGCTCGTTCTGCGCCACCGATCTGGAACTGATCCTCCACCAGAAGCGCATCGAGAATATCATTTTGACCGGCATCACCACCGATGTCTGCGTCTCGACCACCATGCGCGAGGCGAACGACCGCGGCTTCGAATGCCTGATGCTCGAGGACTGCTGCGGCGCCACCGATTACGGCAACCACCTCGCCGCCATCAAGATGGTCAAGATGCAGGGCGGCGTGTTCGGCTCCGTCTCCAACTCCGTCACCTTTGTGAGCCAGCTGCCATGAACAACATCGTCCGCGATACGCCCCTACCCCAGGCCGGCAAGGCGGTCGGCATCGAAACGCTCGGCATGACCATGCGTTTCGGCTCCTTCACCGCGCTCGACAACGTCTCGATCCGTGTACCCGCCGGTTCGTTCCACGCGCTGCTCGGCGAAAACGGCGCCGGCAAATCGACGCTCGTCAAATGCATCATGGGCTTCTACCACGCGACCTCGGGCTCGCTGTCGGTCGACGGCCGCGAAGTTTCGGTCGCCTCTCCCAAGGATGCGGCGACCTACGGGCTCGGCATGGTCTACCAGCACTTCACCCTCGTACCCTCGCTGACCGGCGCCGAAAACCTCGTCATCAGCCGCACCGCCGTGCCCTCGGTGATCAACTGGGCGAAGGAGCGCAAGGATCTCGCCGCCTTCATGGAGCGCATGCCCTTCCAGATCCCGCTCGAACGGCCGGTCAGCGAGCTGGCGGCCGGCGAGAAGCAGAAGCTGGAAATCGTCAAGCAGCTCTATCTCGGCCGCTCCTTCCTGGTGCTCGACGAACCGACCTCGGTGCTGACGCCTGCTGAAGCCGACGAAATGCTCGGCATCGTGCGCGGCATGACCGAGCGCGGCGAGCTGACCGTGCTGATGATCAGCCACAAGTTCCACGAGGTGACGAAATTCGCCGATGCGGTCTCGATCCTGCGCCGCGGCAAGCTGGTCGGCACCGGAAAGGTCGGCGAATTGTCGACCGCCGAGATGGCGGCGATGATGATCGGCGACGTCAAGCTCGCCGAACTCGACAGTCGCCTGCCGGTGGCGGAGGAAGCAAAATCGGTGCTGAAGGTCGAGCAGGTCAAGGCGCCGGACCGCTCGGGCCTCAAGACCATCGAGATCGATAGCCTGACCGTCCGTTCCGGCGAGATCGTCGGCATTGCCGGCATTTCCGGCAATGGCCAGAAGGAACTGACCGAAATCCTCGCCGGCCAGCGCCCGACCGACAGAGGAACCGTGACCGTCAACGGCGAGAGCTATGGCGCGACGAGGCCGGAGACCCGCAGGAACAATGTCCGGTTCATTCCCGAAGAACCGCTGCAGAATGCCTGTGCGCCAAAGATGACGGTCAGCGAAAACCTCGCTTTCCGCACCTTCGACTTGAAGAGCGACGGCAAGGATGCGATCTGGCTGAACAAGGGCGAGATGAAGAAACGGGCCTCGTCGCTGATCTCGGATTTCAAGGTGAAGACCGCCTCGTCTTCCTCGCCGATCGCCGCCCTGTCCGGCGGCAACGTGCAGCGCGCGGTACTCGCCCGGGAACTCACCGGCGACGTGGACCTGCTGATCGTCTCCAACCCCTGTTTCGGCCTCGATTTTTCGGCCGTTGCGGAAATCCGCGCCCGCATCATGCGGGCCCGCAATTCGGGGACCGCCGTGCTGCTGCTCTCGGAGGATCTCGACGAACTGCTGGAAATGTCCGACCGCATCATGGTGATTTCGGAGGGCAGACTGGTCTATGAGACCCCGATCCGCGCCGCCGATATCGGCGTCATCGGCGCTCATATGGCAGGGCATCACTGATGGCCGAGGGGATAATCGAGATCACGGCAGAACCCTTCGCCTTCCCGGCGAAACCCGAGGCTCTGGCGCTGATCGTCATCGACATGCAGCGTGATTTCGCCGAGCCGGGCGGTTTCGGAGCGAGCCTCGGCAATGACGTCGGCCGGATTACCAAAATCGTGCCGGATGTCAAACGCCTGATCCAGGGATTTCGCACCGCCGGCCTGCCGGTGATCCACACAATGGAATGTCACAAGCCGGACCTTTCCGACCTGCCGCCCGCCAAGCGTGATCGCGGAAATCCAACGCTCAGGATCGGCGATGTCGGTCCGATGGGACGCGTGCTGATCTCGGGCGAGCCGGGCACGGCGATCATGTCCGAGCTCGCACCGGTCGATGGCGAGGTAGTGATCGAAAAGCCCGGCAAGGGCGCCTTCTACGCCACCGAACTGGGCGAAGTGCTGAAGGCGAAAGGCATCAAGCAGCTCGTCTTCGCGGGCGTGACGACGGAAGTCTGCGTGCAGACGACCATGCGCGAGGCGAACGACCGCGGTTACGAATGCCTGCTCGCCGAAGAGGCAACGGAAAGCTATTTTCCCGAGTTCAAGGCCGCCGCCATCGCCATGATCCGCGCCCAGGGCGCCATCGTCGGCTGGACCGCGCATGTGGACGACATTCTGGCAGGGATTGTGCCAAAGGGGATGACCAATGCCTGAATCGACCCGTGAACTCCTAACGCTAGGTGGCTGGAAAGACTTGGAATTCTGGCCTTTTCGCAAGGAGGTTATGATCCACTGGATCAGACCCTTCGAAGGCGACCAGCCCGGCGTGGCACTCCTCAAATACGAGGCCGGCGCCGGCGTGCCGCGCCATCGCCACGAGGGGCTCGAAACCATCCTCGTGCTCGAGGGCGTGCAGTCCGACGAGGCTGGCGATTACGGCCGCGGCAGCTATATCGTCAATGCGCCGGGCACCGAACACTCCGTCTGGAGCGATACCGGCTGCGTCGTGCTGATCCAGTGGGATCGGCCGGTGACAATATTGGAAGAGGAAATGGCATGAGCCTGCCGGAAAAGACACCTGCCTTCGATATCGCCTCGCTGCACGCGTTTTACCAGGATGGCGGCAGCGTAGCGCAGATCGTCGAAGCGGTTTTCGCACGCATCGCCGAGGTGGATGATCCAGGCATCTTCATCCATCTGGCCGACAGGGCCGCGGTGCTGGCCGAAGCCGCCGAACTCGGGGCGTTCGATCCGGCACGGCCGCTGTTCGGCATTCCCTTTGCCGTCAAGGACAATATCGATGTCGCCGGTTTGCCGACCACCGCTGCCTGCCCGGATTATGCCTATGTGCCCGGAAAGGATGCGACTGTCGTCCAGCTGCTCAAGGCGGCCGGCGCCCTCGTCATCGGCAAGACCAATCTCGACCAGTTCGCGACCGGCCTCGTCGGGGTCCGCTCGCCCTATCCGATTCCGAGGAATGTCATCGACGCGACGCTCGTACCCGGCGGCTCCTCTTCCGGTTCGGCGGTCGCAACGGCGCAAGGCATCGTCAGTTTCGCTCTAGGCACCGATACCGCCGGCTCCGGCCGCATCCCGGCCGGCCTCAACAATATCGTCGGGCTGAAGCCGAGCGTCGGTGCGCTGTCGACCACAGGCGTCATTCCCGCCTGCCGCACGCTCGACTGCGTCTCGATTTTCGCGCTGACCGCGGACGATGCCTGGAAAGTCTTCTCCGTCGCCGCAAAATACGACGAGACGGACGCCTATTCGAAGGCCGTTCCGGTTAGCGGCTTCGGCTCGGCGCCTCCGGTGCTGACCATCGGCGTGCCGGCCAAAACGGACTTGCAGTTCTTCGGCGACACCGTCATGGAAGCAGCCTATGGCGACGCCCTGTCGATGCTCGCAAGGCTCGGACATCGCATCGTCGAAGTGCCCTTCGGCGAGTTCTACAAGGTCGCCAACCTTCTTTATGAAGGCGCCTGGGTGGCCGAACGTTATGCGGCGGTAAAACCCTTCTTCGACGCCAGGGAAGAAAGTTTTCACCCGGTCACGCGAAAAATCTACGGCGGCGCCAAATCGCTCTCCGCAGCCGATGCCTTCAAGGGCTTTTATGCGCTGCAGGCGCTCAGGAAAGCGCTGGCGCCGCGGATCGCCTCGGTGGACCTCTTCTGCGTGCCGACCGCGCCGACCCACTATACCCGCGCGGATCTCGCGGCGGAGCCGATCCGGGAAAACTCCCGGCTCGGCACCTATACGAACTTCGTCAACCTGCTCGACATGTGCGGTATCGCCGTGCCGACCGGCACCCGTGCCGACGGTCTGCCGGCCAGCGTCACGCTGCTCGCCCCCTTCGGCAGCGACGGCCTCACCGCGTCACTGGCCCGTGACCTTCACCAGGCAAGCGGCCTCACGCTCGGCGCCACCGGCTGGCCGCTGCCCGCGCCGGCCGAAATTCCCGCGGCCGTCGCCGGCGATGACCTGATCGACGTCGTCGTGGTCGGCGCCCACCTTTCCGGCATGCCGCTCAACCACCAGCTCACCGATCTCGGCGGCACCTTTTCCCGCACCGCCCGGACGTCCGCCGCCTACAAGCTCTACGCGCTGGCCGGCACGATGCCGCCGAAACCCGGCATGATCCGCGTCGCCGAGGGCGAAGGGGGCGAGATCGAGGTCGAGGTCTGGAAGCTCACGCCTGCGGCCTTCGGCCTGTTCGTCGCGGCAATCCCGCCGCCGCTTGGCATCGGCACCGTCACGCTGTCGGACGGCACGTCGGCCAAGGGGTTTCTGGCCGAACCGTTCGCGCTTCAGGGCGCACTCGACATCACGACCTATGGCGGCTGGCGCGCCTATATCAAGGAATTGTCGTCGCTCCAGCGGGTCGGCAAGGCCGGCTGACCGGCATCCGCCGGTCAGGCTGCCCTCGAATTGCGGCGGATGACCTGCGGCGGCTGGCCGAGTATGCGCAGGAAAGCCCGGCGCATGCGTTCGCGGTCGGCAAAGCCGGTTTCGTCGGCGATCACGTCCATGGAATGGCGGCCCTGCTCCATCAGCAGGCGCGCCGCCTCGACGCGGATGTTCTCGACCGCCTTTGCCGGGGACTGACCGGTCTCGGCCCGGAAGGCGCGGCTGAACTGGCGCGGGCTCAAGCCTGCGACATCCGCCAGTTCCTCCACCGACAAAGCATTCTTGAGGTGGCCATTGGCATAGATCAGCGTCTTCTGGATGCGGTCGGATTTAGGCTCGAGTTCGAGCAGGCTCGAAAACTGGGACTGGCCGCCGCTGCGGCGATGGTGGACGACGAGCTTGCGGGCGGCGGAGCGCGCGATCTCCGGCCCGTGATCCTTCTCGACCATGGCCAGCGCCAGATCGATGCCGGCCGTCATGCCGGCGGACGTCCAGACCGTCCCGTCGATGATGAAGATGCGGTCCTCTTCGACGCAGACGGCCGGGAATCTTGACTGGAGCTCGCGAGCGAAGGCCCAGTGCGTGGTGGCGCGGCGGCCGGACAATATGCCGGCCTCCGCCAGCGCGAAGGCACCAATACAGGGAGCGGCAAGCCGGCGCACGGTTGTCGCCGACCTCCGCACGAAATCGAGGAGGCCCGGCGAGAACGACGGCACCTGCATGCCGGCGCCGATCATCACCGTGTCGAATTCCGTCGCATCGAAGCGCTGCGTATCGACGGCAAAACCCGCGGAGGAACGGACAAGCCCACCCTCCTCCGACAGCATGGTGATCGAATAGGCATCATCGTCCAGCATCGTGTTTGCCACTTCGAACACCGTGATCGCGGCAAATCCCATGACCTGGAAATCCGGGAAAATGACGAAACCGATACGATGCATGGCAGACCTCACTCATGTCAGTGCAGAATGGCCGATTTCCGGGCCGGGATCTACGCCGCTTTCGATACGACCTTGTAGCGGTCGGCAGGAAGGGTGCGCGAAAGGTTCGGCAGCATCTTCTGGCGAGCCGCCTCATAGGCCTGCCAGTCGGCGAGATCCGGAAGCGCGGGAATCGTCACCAGTTCGCCCTGATCAAGACCGGCAAGCGCCGCATCGACCATATCCTCGGCGGACATGACGATCTCGGCCGGCAGGTGTTCCAGCGGCGTGCCCGCGACACCCCAGAAGTCGGTGGCGGTCGCTCCCGGCAGCACGGCCTGAACCGTCACGCCCTTTTCCGAGAGTTCGTGATGCAGCGACTGGCTGAAGGCGAGCACGAAGGCCTTGCTGCCGCCATAGACGCCGTTCAGCACTTCCGGGCCGATCGCCACGATCGAGGAAATGTTGATGATCGTGCCGCGGCCGCGGGCGACGAAGCCGGGGGCGGCAGCATAGGTGAGCCGCATCAGCGCATTGACATTGAGCGCCAGCATCTCCTCCATCTTGCCGATATCCGACGACAGCAGCGGCGCGGTGGCTCCGAGGCCGGCATTGTTGACCAGCACCCCGATGCTCTGATCGTTGCGCAGCACCTCTTCGATCCGGGCGAGATCGGCCTTGTCGGAAAGGTCGGCCGGGATGACTTCGACGGAACGGCCGGTCTCGTCGCTGATGCGGCGGGCGAGCGTATCAAGCTTGTCGCGACTGCGGGCGACGAGGATCAGGTCGTGACCGCGGCGGGCGAGACGCTGCGCATAGATGGCCCCGATGCCGGACGATGCGCCGGTAATGAGGGCAGCGCCCTTCGAAAGAGTGGACATTGTGGTTCTCCTGGGCGCCCCATGCGCCTGAGGAAGAACTACCTTCAGAACGCCTTGGCTCAAATGTCATATAAGCCACCTTTTAGGACACGAGCATTTCTAAAAGCTGCGAATGCCGGGAACACCTTCCGGTACCGGCCGTTCAGATGGCGCGCCGGTCGGGCGCTGGAGGAGAAATCATGGGTATCGAACAGGCACCAACCGAAAAGGGCAAGGAATCCGCGCGCGGTCTGAAACAGAGCACCCGTAAGGAAGAGAAGAAGGTCGAGGCCAGGAAGGGTTCGGATCTCGCCAAGGGCGCCGACCGTTTCGAGGAAAGGTCGAAAAGCTCCGACGGCAAGAGCGCCGGCGCCAAGCAGAAGTAGAGCGCAAATCGCCCTGCCCTACATCGTCCAGGTCTCGCTGACGCGACGGATGCATTGCAGTAGATTGACCGTCGGCGGCGTCATCAGGCCCTTCTTGCGGCGGTAGACGCGAAAGGTGCGCTGCCAGTCGAGTTCGGGCACGTTCACGCGTGCCATGTTCCCCCGTTCGACCTCTTCGCGGACGAGCGGCAGCGGCATCCAGCAGCAGAGCGCCTCCGAAAGCACCGCGGCCTTCAGGACCGGCACCGAACGGGAGACGATCGACGGCGCGTCCGGCTCCAGCGCGTTGTCGTGGAAGCGCCGCTGCCATTCCCGCACCGTCGGCGTTCCCGGAGGCGGCAGGGCCCAGCCGAAACGAGCCGCCTCGGCAAGCGTCACATGCTCCCGCAGGACGACCGGATGATCGGACCGTGCAAAGACGGACACCGTGTCGTGCATGAAATCAGGCGTCGCGATGATGATGTCGTCGTCGAGATAGGGCTCCGGCGAGATGGCGATGTCGATCGTGCCGCCCTTCAGCCCCTCCAGCACCCGATCCTCTAGATCCTCGATCACCTGGTATTGCACTTCCGGGTGCTGTTCGCGCATCTCGCGGATGACGGCGATGATGAAGCCGCTGACGACGCTGGCGACACCGCCGATCCTGACCACCCCGCGGCTGGCGCCCCGCATCTGCTGTATGACATCCGTCGCATTGCCGATCTCGGAAACGACCAGCTTGGCATAGGGAAGCAGCGCATCGCCGAACACAGTCGGCACCACGCCGCGGGTGGTGCGTTCGAACAGGGGAACGCCATAGCTGTCTTCCAGCCGCTTCAGCATGCGGGTAATCGCCGGCTGCGTCATGTTGAGCGCCGTCGCGGCCGCGCCTAAGCTTCCGCGCCGCGCGCATTCCAGAACGATTTGAGCCGATCGTACATCCAAAGTCATGCCTCTGTGTAATGGATTGTTGGAAATTCTTCAATTCCAAGACAGGGCGCCATCTGCAACACTCACCGCGCTGGGAGAAGCGCTCAGGGTGCGAACCCTGCCGGCCGGGAGGAGGCCTGAAGTCATGAACAAGATGTCGCTGGATTTCCTGTCCGGCAGCACGAAGCTGCGTGGACAGACGGTAAGCGAGGCGGTTTTCGACTTTCTGAGACAGAAGGGCATCGACCGCATCTTCGGCAATCCCGGCTCGACCGAACTGCCGATGTTCGTCAACGTGCCGGAAGACTTTTCCTATGTGCTCGGCCTGCAGGAATCGATCGTCGTCGCCATGGCCGACGCCTATGCGCAGGCGAGCCGCAAGCCGGCCTTCGTCAACCTGCATTCGGCGGCCGGCCTCGGGCACGCGCTCGGCAATATCTACACGGCCTATCGCAATCGGGCGCCTCTGATCATCACCACCGGCCAGCAGAGCCGCGAACTGCTGCCGCATGATCCCTTCCTGTTCGCCGAGAGCCCGACCGACTTTCCGAAACCCTATGTGAAATGGGCCTGCGAACCCGCCCGCGCCGAGGACGTGCCGGCCGCGATCGCCCGCGCCTATCACATGGCGATGCAGGCGCCGCGCGGCCCGGTCATGGTCTCGGTTCCGCTCGGCGACTGGCAGGCCGAAGCCGCTCCGATCGCCGTCCGCGACGTGGAAACGGTGATCAGCGGACCGGCCTCGGCGATCGACGATCTCGCCCGCCGGCTGAACGAGGCCCGCGAGCCTGTGCTGGTCGTCGGACCGGGCGTCGATCTCGACGACGCCTGGGATGCGACGGTGCGGCTGGCGGAAATCCTGCAGGCCAGGGTCTGGGTGAGCCCGCTCTCGTCCCGCTGCAGCTTCCCGGAACGCCATCCTTTGTTTGCCGGCTTCCTGCCGGCCTTCCAGCCGAAGCTTTCGAACTGCCTGCACGGTTCCGATTTCGTGCTGGTACTCGGCGCGCCGGCCTTCACCTATCATTTCGCCGGCTCCGGCCCGGATATCCCCGCGGGCGCCGAACTCTTCCTGATCACCGACGATCCGGCCCAGGCGGCGAGCGCCATCGTCGGCAACGCCATGGTCTCGAACCTGCGCGCCGCGACCGAAAGCCTCGTCTATCGCCTCCGCTGCCGCTCGCCGCGCGCCGGCGGTCCGGCCCGCACCATTCCGCGCCTGAAGCAGCCGAAGGGCATCACCCAGGAATTCTTCTACCAGACGCTTTCGGACGTCCGTTCGCCCGACAGCATCGTCTTCGAGGAAGCGCCGGGCGGCCGCGACGCGCTGCACGATTTCTTCCCGATCCAACGGCCCGGCGGCTTTTTCGCGACCGCCAGCGGCGGCCTGGGCTATGCCCTGCCCGGCTCGGTCGGCGCCGCCTTGACCAGGCCGGAACAGCCGGTCATCGCCGTGATCGGCGACGGGTCGAGCCTCTATTCCATCCAGTCGATCTGGTCCGCCGTCGAATACGATGCCGATCTGATGATCGTCATCCTCAACAACGGCGGCTACAAGGTGTTGAAGGGGATTGCCGAAAGGGCAGGCTCCGGCCGCATCGACGGTGTCGATATCGGCCACATGGATTTCGTAAAAATCGCCGAGGCGCAGGGCTGTAAGGCCGTCCGCTGCGAAAAGGGCGATGAATTGTCGTCATGCCTCCGGGACCTTCTCAAGATGAAGGGGCCGCGGCTTTTGGAAATCATTCTATCAGAGGAGGAGACTGAAATGAATGTCGCTGTCAGAAACGAACAGGTTCTGAAAACCCCCGAAAAATTCTTCATCGGCGGTGAATGGGTCGCCCCGCTCGGCACCAACAAGCTCGACGTCATCTCGCCCGTGACCGAAGAAGTGCTGATGAGCTATCCGGAAGCCAGCAACGCCGATATCGACAAGGCCGTGGCGGCGGCCCGCGACGCCTTCGACAACGGCCCGTGGCCGCGCATGACCTTCAAGGAGCGCGCCGGTTACCTGCGCAAGGTCGCCGACCTCCTGACCGCCCGGCTCGACGAGATCGCCAATGCCTGGACGACCCAGGTCGGCGCGCCGATCTTCCTCACCAAGAAGCTGGTCGGCCAGAACCCGGGCCTCTACAACTACTATGCCGGCCTGATCGAGAACGACGATTTCGTCAGCCACCGCAAGCGCGCCGATGGCGGCGAAGTCCGCGTCGTGCGCGAACCGGTCGGCGTCTGCGCGGCGATCACGCCGTGGAATGCGCCGATGGTACTGCTGAACTACAAGGTCTCGGCAGCGCTGGCAGCCGGTTGCACCGTTGTCGCCAAGCCCTCGCCGGAAACCCCGCTCGATGCCTACTTGCTCGCCGAATGCATCGAGCAGGCCGGCATTCCGAAGGGCGTCTTCAACCTCGTGCCGGCCGGCCGCGAAGGCGGTGATTACCTCGTTCGCCACAAGGGCATCGACAAGGTGTCGTTCACCGGCTCGACCATTGCCGGCAAGGCGATCTCCGCCGCCTGCTCCGACCGCCTGACCCGCGTCAGCCTCGAACTCGGCGGCAAGTCCGCGGCCGTGGTTCTGGACGACGCCGATTTCACCAAGGCCCTGCCGGCCCTGATGGTCTATTCCATGCCGATCACCGGCCAGGTCTGCTTCTCGCTCACCCGTATCCTCGTGCCGGAATCCCGCAAACAGGAATTTATCGACCTCTATGTCGGAGCGGTGAAGAACATCAAGGTGGGCGATCCGGCTGATCCGACCACCCAGATGGGTCCGCTCACCATGGCGCGCCAGCTTTCCCGCGTCGAAGGTTATATCGCCGCCGGCCGCGAAGGCGGTGCGACGGTCGCCTGCGGCGGCGGCCGCCCGAAGGGCCTCGACCGCGGTTACTTCATCGAACCGACCGTCTTCACCGACGTGACCATGGACATGAAGATCGCCCAGGAGGAAATCTTCGGCCCGGTCGTGTCGATCATCACCTACAAGGATGAGGACGAAGCGGCAAAGATCGCCAACGACACGACGTACGGCCTCTCCGGCGCGGTCTTCACGTCGCAACCGGAACGCGGTTACGCCTTTGCCCGCCGCATGCGCACCGGCAGCGTCACGGTCAACGGCATGATCGTCGACATCCACCATCCGTTCGGCGGCTTCAAACAGTCCGGCGTCGGCCGCGAAGGCGGTCCGGAAGGGCTCGAAAACTATTTCGAGGTCAAGACCATCCACATGGCCTGAGGCCAACCGGGTTTCATCGAGAACAAAAAAGGCCGCCGGGTTCATGATCCGGCGGCCTTTCAATTGTTGTCAGGACTGGCTCCCCACTCGTCGTCATCCTCGGGCTCGACCCGAGGATCCACGCCCCTGGCACTGCGGATGCTGGATCCTCGGGTCGAGCCCGAGGATGACGAAGGTACGCCGCCGGCTTGCCCAGATTCAACCCAAAGCAAAACCAACGCAACAGATAAGGATGACGGCAAGGTGGCTTACCTTCTGATCTCTCAGAAGGTCCAGAGCCGGCCTAGCCGGCGGATCAGAGCACTTCGAAGACGCCAATCCTGACCGCACTGGCCAGACGTTCGCCGGTGCCGATGAACATCGTATGGTTCAGCCAGGAGTAACGCGGATCGCCGGTCTGCAGGCGGGGGCTGGTTCGCATGTAATAGAGCGCCGGATCGACCGTCTCGCCGGCCGCGAGCTTTGCCAGCACGTCGGCCGGTCCATGGCGAAAACCGAAATTGCGGATGTCGATCATCGCCCCGTCATGGGTTTCGATCACGTAGCGCGTATCGAGCTCCGCATACCCGGCGTCATAGACGCTCTGCCAATCCGCGCCGAGATTGAGGACGCGGCCGGAAAGCCGCTCGCCCTCCACCACGCCGCCGATGATCGGGATGATCCGCCAGCGGCCACCCGGGCCGCCTCCCTTTTCGATCGGCGTGCCGAGCTCGGCGCGGATTTCGCAAAGCTGCCTCAGGGCCGGGGCTGGTATCGGAGCCTGCATTTCCACTCTCCTATCGCATCGTCGTCGGCAGCCACAGCGCGATCGCCGGGAACAGGACGAGCAGGATGAGGCGGATGATGTCGGTCAGGATGAACGGCATCACGCCGCCATAGATCGTCGTTATCTTCACGTCCTTGGCGATCGAGTTGATGACGAAGACGTTGATGCCGACCGGTGGGGTGATCATCCCAAGCTCGCAGGCAACGACGATGATGACGCCGAACCAGATCGGATCGAAACCGAGATGGGTGATGACCGGAAACACGATCGGCACCAGCAGGATGATCATCGCCATCTCGTCCATCAGTGCGCCGGCGATGAAGAAGATTACCAGGATCAGCGTCAGCGTGCCGTAAGGGCCGAGATCCATGCCGACCAGAAAGGCCGTCAGCTTCTGCGGCGACTGGGTGATCGCCAGGAAATAGCCGAACAGGATGGCGCCGATCAGCACGCTGAACAGCGACACCGAGGTGCGCAGCGACTCCACGAGGCTCTGCATGATCAGCTTGAAGTTCAGCCGGCCGCGCAGGATGCCGATGATCATCGTCAGCGTCGCTCCGACGGCGGCTGCTTCCGTCGCCGTCGCAATGCCGAGATAGATGACGCCGATGACCGCCAGGAAAAGAACCAGCACAGCCCAGACATCGCGAAGCGAGGCGAACGCCTCCCTCAGATCGAACTTGCGACCCGGCGGCAGGCGCTTGCCATGCGCGATCAGCACGGTCGCCATGTACATGAGTGTCGCCAGAATGCCAGGAACGACGCCTGCCATCAGCAGCTGGCCGACATCCGTTTCGGTCAGGAACGCATAGACGACCATCATCACCGAGGGCGGGATGAGGATGCCGAGCGTACCGCCGGCCGCGATCACGCCGGTGGAAGTCGCGTCCGCATATCCGGCCTTGCGCATTTCCGGCAGCGCCACGCGGGTCATGGTGGCGGCGGTGGCGATCGAACTGCCGCAGATCGCCGCAAATCCGGCGCAGGCGGCGATCGTCGACAGCGCCAGCCCGCCACGGAACTGCCCGAGCCACGCGTTCCCCGTCCTGAACAGTTCCCGCGACATGCCGGAATTGGTGGCGAACACGCCCATCAGGATGAAGAACGGCACCAGCGTCAGGTTGAAATCGGTGATCACCCGGATCGGCGAGGTGGTCAAAAGGTTGAGCGCCGGCGAGATGCCGCGCATGGCGGCAAACCCGAAAATGCCGACAAGGCCCATCGAGACGCCGAGCGGCACGCGCAAGCCCATCAGCACGAACATGGCGGCGAAGCCGCCGATGGCAACGAGATCAGCGGTGTTCATACGCCATGGCCCTCGAGCGGATTGGTCTCCTCGGCCTTGCGCCGCAGGAAGGGAACCATCGCCGTGGTGACGACGGCCGACGCGCAGCCAAGCCAGATCAGCCCGATCAGCGGCCAGACCGGAATGCGCAGATCGAATGTGGATTCATTGCTGTTGTAGGCGCTCGTCAGGCGGAAGAACATCATGTAGGCGAGCAGCACGGTGAAGGCGAGCAGCGTGCTCCAGGCGATGAAGTCGAGAACCCGGCGCCCCCTCGGCCCCAGCGGTTCGTAAAGCAGATCGACCGCGATATGGCCGCCGCGATAACCGATCGAGGCGAAACCCCACATCATGCAGGCGCCGATCAGGTAACGGGACAGGTCGAAACTGTCCGGGATCGCCCAGGAAAAGATGTAGCGGCCGATGGTGGAGACGACGATCAGGATCGTGCACAGCCCCAGCAGGAGGCCGGCGATCATATCGACTGCCTCGGTGAAGCGTTCGAGATATCGGTTCATGTCTGGCTCGAAATACGGATGACAGGAAGGGCGGACGCCGAAACGCCCGCCCGGTTCGATCCCTGAAAACCTTCACTTCAGGTCGGCATTGTATTTCTTCAGCGTCTCGCCGAGATTTGCCCACGCAGCCTTTGCATCGATGCCGGCCTTGGTGGCAGCCGCTTCCCACTCGCCCTGCAGCGAGCCGGTCGCCTTCTTCCAGAGCCCGACTTCATCAGGCGTCGGCTTGTACATGGTGTGGCCGCCGGCATCGATCATCTTCTGACGGCCGGCCGCTTCCGCATCCGCCCATTTGGAGGCCATCTTCTCCGCCCATTCGGGCGTGCAGTGGTCGTTGATCACCTTGCGGTCGGCGGGCAACAGGCCATCGATCTTGGCCTTGTTCATCACGAAGGCGAAGGTCGTGACGTAGAACGGCAGATCGAGGTGATGTTTTGTGACGTCCTGCAGGCCGAACGTGTAGATCGAGTTCCACGGAGACGCCGTCATGTCGGCGGCGCCCTTGGAGATCAGCTCGCGCATGTCGCCGGCCGGCACCTGGACGGAGGCCGCACCCAGCGAATTGACCAGACGTGCCATGGTGGCATGCGCCGGCCGGATGTTCTTGCCCTTGAGATCGGCCGGAACCTGGATCGGTCCCTTGGTGCCGTGCAGCGTGCCCGGATCATGGACGATCGCCATGCAGAACTGCACGTCCTTCATCTCCTTGGCGGCATATTGCATATACCACTCGTCGAGCGCCCGCGAACCGCCCTTGGCGTTCGAGATCAGGAACGGGATTTCGCCCGCCGCGATGATCGGGAACCGGCCCGGCTGATAACCCGGATTGATGAAGCCGATATCGACGATGCCGTCGCGCGCCATGTCGTAATGGTCGGGTGCGGCGCCGAGCTGCGAGGCCGGGTAGATGGTGATCTTGATGCGCCCGCCCGAGGCGTCGCTGATCGATTTCGCCCAGATTTCCATGCCGCCCGGCTGCAGCGCATGGGTGGCGGGCACCCAGTGCGACAATGTCAGTTCGACGTCGGCGGCCCGTGCGGTCGTGGTCGGCGCGGCCGCGGCCAGCGCCGCGAGGCAGGCCGAAGCAAGCAATGCCTTCAGTTTCATGTGTTCTCCTCCCGTTGAGATCAGAGGCCGGCGAGACTCCCTCCCCGTTCCGGCCGGTGAATATCCCGCCGATCAGACCGCAGACTCACGTCCCGGGCAGATCGGCAAGGCCGTTGGAAATTCCTCGAAGGGACGCAATTGCCGGACGCAGAAAACCAGCCGGCGCGCGATGCATCGAAGGCTCTGCCGCGATGGCGCCGCGCGCCATCTCCGCAGCCGAAACCGAACCCGCCACGTCCATAGCAGCCGCAACTGCCATGGACAGCTTTGTATACATCGATTTCCTCCCACGCCCGGTCTCCCAAGGTGACGCCTTCCTCCTGGCATCGCCTATCCGAGCAGGTGAATTTCAACACATCCGGCTTGAAACAACAAGCTGCCATTTCGTTTGGGATCCAAAAAATCAGGTGGCCTGAGATTTTTCCGATAGGCTCTTCACCCGGCGCCCAAACTGTCTAGAATGTTCGGGCGCGCTTCTTCATGCATACATGAAAGACGGAATGCGACAGGAGAGCAGGGTTGGGAGGCCCCGGTCGGCAGGAGGCCATGTTCGCTCGCAACCAGCCACCCGCCGATCGGTTGGGATACCGTATCGGCGTCAGACACCGTTGCGTGGAACCGCCGGAACAGGCGGAAATTTTCGGCCCGGTTGCCTCGACCGGCAACCGGAATCGAGCCTCGGGCATGACTATTCAATTCATCATCGCGGTATCAGGGAGGAAAACACATGGATGATTTCGGCACGCCGGTCGAAAGGGTGATCGCGCAACTCAAGGGCCTGCTCGGCGACAGGCTGGTGACGTCAGCCGCCGTCCGCGAACATCACAGCCACGATACCTCGCGGCTTGCCCCTCACCTGCCGGATGCCGTGGTATTTCCGCGCGACGAGGCGGAAGTCCAGGCGATCGTTTCGGCCTGCGCGACGCATGGCGTCCCCGTCGTACCCTTCGGCGCGGGGTCGTCGATGGAAGGCCACACGATCCCGATCCACGGCGGCATTTCTCTGGATACCCGCGAGATGAACAGGATCGTCGAAATCCGGCCGGAGGACCTCCTGGCCGTCGTGCAGCCGGGCGTCACCCGCAAACAGCTGAATGTGGAACTGCGCGACACCGGCCTGATGTTCTCGGTCGATCCGGGGGCGGATGCCTCAATCGGCGGCATGGCATCGACGCGCGGCAGCGGCACGACCGCCGTCCGTTACGGCACGATGCGCGAAAACGTGCTGGCTCTCCGCGTGGTGACACCGGACGGCGAGGCCATCCGGACCGGTTCGCGAGCCCGAAAATCCTCTTCCGGTTACGACCTGACGCATCTGTTCGTCGGTTCCGAAGGCACGCTCGGCGTCATCACCGAACTGACGGTCCGCCTGCATCCCATTCCGGAAGCGGTGTCGGTCGCCTTCTGCCCGTTCCCGACCGTCGCCAACGCCGTGGAGGCGGTCATCGAGGCGGTGCAATACGGCATCCCGGTCGCCCGCGTCGAATTCCTGGACGAGGTGGCGATCGCCGGCGTCAACAGCTATTCGAAGCTCGACATGCCCGTCGCCCCGACGCTGTTCTTCGAGTTTCATGGGACGCAAGCCTGGGTGAAGGAACAGGCCGAGCTTGCCGAAGAGATCACCCGCGGACACAACGCGATCTCGTTCCGCTGGACCGCGGATGCCGACGAGCGCGCCAAACTCTGGCAGGCCCGCCACGATCTTTACTGGGCGACCAAGGCGATCATTCCGGGCTACGAACTTTATACCGGCGATATCTGCGTGCCGATCTCCAGGCTTGCCGAAAGCATCGTCGCGGCCCGCGCCGATATCGACGCTTCCTCGCTGAAGGGCCAGATCATCGGCCATGTCGGCGACGGCAATTTCCACACCGCCTACCTGATCGATCCGAACAATCCGGACCACCTGAAGGAAGCCGACGAAATGGCCGACCGGGTCGTCGAACGGGCGCTTGCCGTCGGCGGCACGGCGAGCGGCGAACACGGTATCGGCATCGCCAAGCTGAAATTCATGCGCAAGGAACACGGCAAGGCGGTGGATGTGATGAAGAAGATCAAGAAGGCGCTCGATCCGCTGGGGATCATGAACCCGGGGAAGATGGGTTCTGATGGGTCGGCGTAGCCGACGAAACGATCCAGTGAATCGTTTCGAATGGCGAACACCCCAAACAAAAGCGAATGGCCGGAATACTCACGGACCAACCTAACCTTGGCGCCGAGTACTCCCAAGTAAATTCGCCGCCATCTGCGCTTGCCCCATGATTGCGGGCGCCTTATCATTTGATGATTGGCCTTTGTCATGGATAAGAAGAAGCAGGACGAAATATCTGGGATAATCAGCGGGACGTCACGCTTCGTCTAATTGGCCGTCATAAACTCTCTTGAAATTTCAACTTTTAGTCTCTATCGTGCAACATACACGCAGCGTTATACTCAAGCGTTGATCGGCTTATGATGATGGTTAAGCATGGCAAGATGTTATTGCTGGCGTCGGCAATGTCAGCCCTACAGGCGCTTCCGTCGTTCGCTTTGAACTCTGACACAATGAAAGAGGCGACCGACCTCTTAAACAGTTCATTGCCGCAGATTTGTAGCGAATTTACTCATAGCGGCAGTTCAGAATCTATGGTGGTATCGGGCGACGCTACAGCTAAATTGAACAATTTGCTCAAAAAACTTGCTGATTTCGGCGTCAAGGGCACGGGTGAGATCAAGAGCGAGCAATATGTTGGCGTTCCGCAGACGCAGCTTGCGGATCAACTTAATCAGACACGCGCGTGTCGCAAAGATTTGTTTGATAAGATTTTTCCGATCATAGAAAAGAGTTTTCACGAGAGTTCTTCCGACGGGCATTCCTGTGTAGTTTATAATTTTGGGGGCGTTATCGTTGGTAGCCCTTGTTCAGTTAGCAGCTTTTCGAGCAAGGTTGACGACGACAAGACCGCCGGTAACGCGATCATTGCCCAGCCGGTGGCTTCGATCCAGCAAGAGGTTGCGTCAAAGTCTGTAGTTCCGGCTCCGCCGGAAATCGCTAAACAACCAATGGCTTCGGCACAGCTCTTTGTCCCGGCCCAACCGGAGGTCGCGATTTGGCCCACCCTGCCAGAATTTGGCCCTGTCGCCAAGATGTCCCCAACGCGCTCGGGGCAAGTCGCTTCGATCGAACCGCGCGAGAATATTTCACTCAAGCCGCCTGCCGTAGTCCGGCCTGATCCGGAAAAACAGGTTGAGCCTAAGAAGAATTCGCGGTCTCAAAGCGGATCGGCTGCTTCGCGACAAGTCAAGACCGTACGTGCAGGCGTCTACCCGGTCGATTGCAGCCGGGGGCACCCTCGGCGGATATGCGATGCCTACATCGCATTCGTGCGTTAGGAGCAACAACACTGTATAATGAGGCGCAAATGCGGATATTCCTAAAGTTGATATTTGTCGTGATGACACTCTTTAGTCTTCTGGGGACTTCGGTTCAGACCGCCAATTTGGCGCCAAGCAATTCTAAGGCCTTCTTTACTCAGACATTCAAAAGCAAAAGATGTGGCGAGTCTGCATCCTACCCAACCAATGACACGGTTTGGGTGGTGGTAGTGGGCAGCGCAACTGGATTGAATTGCATAATTACCATTACCCCTAAGTATCTGAAATATTCTGATTTTGAGGCCGGTTTTGCCTGCGTTTCAAAATACACAGCAAAGCCAGTATTTGTCGTCAGCCCAGATGATTCTCGGGTTAAGCTTGAATCCAGTTACCCGAGAGCGCTTAAAGATGGACGCGATTTGGGTAAAGAGCTCAAGGTGCCTGTCCGTGTCGCGTATATCAATACTTCGGATGGGCCACCGCATCCTCAGCGAGAATGCGAAAAGATGCCCTGACTGCGTGTCAAAAGGAATAGGTCCATGCCGGCGGCGACGGAATAAGCGGGGATGGATATACATGCAGTTGGTTGAGCAATGCGCTCCCGAACTCCTCCAGACTTTTGACTCCATCGCCTAGATACAACTGCCGCCCACCCCAAACCAGAAACGGCGCCCTTTCGGACGCCGCTTCCGTCTCCAGCCCTGGGAGGCAATCTCAATCCATCAGGCCTTCTTGGTGCGCCAGCTTTCGGCGTAGTTTTCACGAGCTTCGGCGGCATAGGGCGTAGCCGAGACGCGGACGCGGATTTCGGCCTGTTTGTGGCCCTTTTCGACCGAGGTTTTGGACGTGCCGCCGTTCGGTTCGCCCCAGATCAGCGTCAGGACGTCGCCTTCCTGGACGTCGGCATCGACGATGCCGAGCGACAGCATGCAGCGTTCGTTGTAGCTGTAGCCGTTGAACATCGACATGCCGACGACCTTGTCGCCATGCATGATCCTGTCGGCGCTGGACGAGGCATAGTTCGGCTGCGGCAGGTCGATCCACTTGTAGGCCTGCTCACCGGGAACGAAGTTGGAGGCGATGACCTTCATGACGTCTTCCGCGTTCCACTCGAAGGTGACCTTCTTGCGCTGCGGCTTGTCCTTCATGGCCTCAAGAGCAGCACGGCCGACGAAATCGTGGTCGAACTTCACGTAGATGCCGTAACCGAGCTCGTACGGGTTGACGTAATAGTCCTCGATATTGTCGGAGACGAGGCTGCCGCCGATCGAGCCGGTCGCCTCGTAGCTGTCTTCCGTCAGCCAGTCGCGATAGCCCTGCAGTTCGGCGCCGGTATAGATGCCCGGCAGCGGCGACGGGATCCAGCCGGATTCCAGCGTGTTGGTCGAATAGGCGCGCGCGCCGACGAGGTAGAGATCAACGCCGGCATCCTTGGCGGCCTTGACGATGATCTCGCGGACCTCGTCCTTCTCCGCATAGGGACCCCAGACTTCGAGACCGGGAGCACCGGCCATGCCGTGGCGCAGGGCCTGGACCTTCTTGGAGCCGATATTGATCCAGTCGACATGGAAGAACTTGATGTCCTGGATTGGACCGCCGTTCATCTGGTCGAAAATCTTGTTGGCGTCCGGCCCCTGGATCTGGAAGCGATAGTGAACGCGGTTGACTTCCTTGCCGTCTGGGCGAGAAGGCGAACGCGGGTCGTGGGTGAGCTTGACATTGTGCTTGCCGAGCGAGGCGTTGTAGCGCAGCCAGTTGGCGGTTGGCGCCCGGCCGACGAGAACGAATTTCTGTTCCGTTTCGCGGAAGATGATCATGTCGCCGATGACGTGGCCGGCCGGCGTGACCGGAACATAGTGTTTGGCGCGGTTGGTGCCGAAATTGGCAAAACTGTTGATCGCCAGGCTTTCGAGGAATTTTGCCGCATCCGGGCCTTCGACGATCAGTTCGTCCATGTGGTGCGACTGGTCGAAGAGGACGGCAGAATGGCGCCATGCCATCTGCTCGGTGCGCCAGTTGGAAAATTCCGGCGCGACGACCGGATAGATATACATGCCGATGCGCGAATTGCGCAGCATCTCGACAGTATTGCCCTTCTCTTTCAGGACTTGGGTGAGATTCTTAGCCATTAACTTAACCTTCCCTCGGGTTCTCTCCTGCATGCCGCCCGCCGGGCAAAACCGGTTCGGGATACGATATGCATCGTCTCAAGATGTCTCATGCAAACGAGGGTCAGCGGTCTCCTCCCGCCATCTCCTCCTAAAAGCCCGGTTCTCGAACCTCGCCTCGACGGCTTGGCGGAAATCGAGGCCTCCTCCCGGTCGAAGCGATTCATAGAGCAATAGGATTTGGGATACAATACCCGATTTGGGCCCAGGGGCGAAAAGCGCTGCGACAACCCATTAGAATTGCGCAGGATCTATAATATATCGGTCAGAATTGATGCAGTGCGGAAAAACCAACCGGATCCGGATTGTCGTCATTCATCGACAAATTGGTGAATTTGGGATCCCAAATGCAACAGAGTTATCCGGGACGCATCGGCTCAGTCCTCGTTGTCGTCCTGCATGAGGCCATTGATATGGCCCGCCGGACTGTCGAGGTCGAAGATGGGCAGGATGCGCGAGCCGTCGATCGCGAAAAGCCCCTTGCTGATGCCGAGGCTGATCTTGACGCCTTCGCCATGCTCGCGGAACAGGCTTTCGGCACGCGCGCCGTCGCGGGCGATCAGCGCGGAGACCATGTGATGGTGCTGCCAGTGCGCGTAATGCAGATGCTGCGCCCGCTCCTTGCGGGTGATGTTGTCGAAACGAATCGAATCGGGCGCGCCGAAGGGCACCCGATCGAACAGGCTGGTGAGCTGATGCAGCAGGTTTCCGCCGGCAGCCTCGATGATCAGCGTGTGGAAACGCAGGTTCATCGCCGCGTAACGCTCCTCGTTGACGGGATCGTCGAAACCGCCGTTCTCGAAAATGTCGTCACCCTCGCGCAGACAGTCCTTGAGCTCGGCGAGCAGCGTCGGCGACGGGCCTTCGCTGGCGATCTTCTTGGCCGCATATCCTTCGATCATCGACCGCAGCTCGATTGCTTCGATGACGTCGGCTACCTTGTAAGCCCGGACACGATAACCGCGGGCACCGACCCGCTGCAGCACGCCCTCTTCGACGAGAACGGCCAGCGCATGCCGGATCGGCGTGCGCGACACGCCGAGCGCCTCGGCCAAACCGGATTCGGAGAGTTTCTTGCGCGGATCGATCGTGCCGTTGCTCGCCCAGGTCCTCAGCTTGTCGATCACGTGCTGCTGGCGGGTTTCCTGTTTCTCAGGCCCGGAAGGGTTCTGAGTTCGGGTGCCTGTGGTCATGTTTGGGCCTCGCCTGCGCCATATCGACATGCGGATCGGGCCGGACGGGAAACGGCCGGCGGGAACATCGCTTCAATATTGAATATCTGCGACAAAACGCAAGTTTTCCATATCTCCGGCCCGAACCCGCGCCGGATAGGCCCGGCAGCCCGGAACGCTCAGTTCCGCACGGCCCAGGCGGCCTCCACGGGTGCGGCAACCGTGACCGGGCGGCCGATATCCACATGGGAAAGCGACGAAGCCTCGACATGCAGGGTTTGCGCCGGGGTCTTGACCATGATCGAGCGGTGCGAGCCGCGGAAGATCGCCTGGGACACCTCACCCGACCAGGAAAGATCGCCGTTCACCTCGCCCGCATTGCGGACATGCAGGTTTTCGGGGCGAACCATCACGGTGACATCGGCGCCCTTCGGCATTTCGGTTGCCGCATGACAGTCGCCGGCCCAGCCCTGGCCTTCGACCGACAGCTTGTAATATTGGCCGCCATTCGGGCGGCAGTCCTTGACCGTCGCATTGAGCAGGTTTGGCGTACCGAAGAAGGCGGCGACCTGGCGGTTTTCCGGCCGGCGGTAGATCTCTTCCGGCGCGCCTACCTGCAGGATTCTGCCGCCATGCATGACGACGACCCGGTCGGACAGCGCCATGGCCTCCGCCTGGTCGTGGGTGACGTAGAGCGCGGTGATCTTCAGGCGCTGCTGCAGCGCACGAAAATCGTCGCCCATCTGGGTGCGCAGCCGGGCGTCAAGGTTGGAAAGCGGTTCGTCGAGCAAGAGCACTTCCGGCTCGAACACCAGCGCCCGGGCGATCGCGACGCGCTGCTGCTGGCCGCCGGAAAGCGCCGGCGACGGCCGCTCGGCATACTGATCCATCTCGACCAGGCGCAGCGCGTTCATGACGCGATCCCGGATTTCCGTGTCGGGACGGCGGCGGATGCGCAGCGGATAGGCGACATTGTCGAACACAGTCATATGCGGCCAGATCGCGTAGGACTGGAAAACCATGCCGAGACGGCGGCGTTCGGACGGCACGAAATAGCCCTTATCCGCATCCGACACGACATTGTCGCCGATCGAGATGCGGCCGCCGGTATTCTTTTCGAGCCCGGCCACCATGCGCAGCGTCGTCGTCTTGCCGCAGCCCGAGGGCCCGAGCAGCGTGACGAATTCGCCGCTCTTGATCTTCAGGTTCACGTTGTCCACGGCGGTCACCGCGCCATACATGCGGCTCACGTTTTCGAGCGTCACCGAAGCCATATTTCTCTTCCTTGTCGAACACGGATTGCAGAAATCCGCTTATTGAAAACATACGGGGGTTGCGGGCGACTGCAGGCCGCCGCGCAATGGTCGTCAGGACCTAGAGCTTGCTGATGCGCGATTTGATGAAACTGAGCTGCACCCAGCGGAACACGATGACCAGCAGCATCATCATCAGGCCGATGACGCTGACCTGTTCGGCATTGCCGTTGGCCCAGAGCTTCATCAGCACGACCGCGAGCGTTTCCGAACCGACCGAATAGAGAAGGATCGATGCCGACAGTTCGCGCATGATGCCGAAGAAGGTTAGCACCCAGCCGACGGCGAAGGCCGGCCAGGCAAGCGCCACCATGATCCGCCACATGGTCTGGAACCAGCTGGCGCCGTGAACGCGCGAGCATTCTTCCAGGTCATAGGAAAGCTGATGATAGGCGCCGGTCATCACCCTGACCGAGACCGGCGTGCCGAGCGCGATATAGGCGAGCAGCAGCGCCCAGACGGTGCCGTAGATCGGGATCGGTCCCGGCAGCATCGCAAACGCCCAGAGGAAACCGACGCCGAGCACCATGCCCGGCATCATCCAGGGTAGCCAGGCCATGCCGTCGATCAGGCTGCGGCCGCGCCAGCGGGTGCGCACCGAGATGTAGGCGACGATCGCGCCGAGCGCCATGGTCGCGGTGGCGCCGAGCAGGCCGAGCATCATCGTATTGCGCACCGCCCGCCAGAATTCGCTGTTGGCGAAGACGGCCCTGTAATGCTCCAGCGTCAGCATGTCATAGGTGTAGAAGCCGAAGAAGCGGAAGAACGAGCCGAGCATCAGCTGCCCGATCGGCAGCACGACGGTGATGAAGAAGAACATGAGACAGATGGCGAAGGTGACCCAGCGCCAAGGGCCGAGCTCCATGACGCTCGGGCGAAAACCCTTGCCCGTGACCGTCTGGAAACTCTTGCCGCGCAGCATCCACCACTGCCAGATGACGAGCAGGAACATCAGCCCCATGATCGCGAAGGAAAGCGACGTCGCATACTGGTAGTCGGGCGTGGCGCGGTGGTTGATGGATTCGTAAATGTCGGTGGTGATCACCTTGATGCCGGCAGGCAGGCCGAAGAAGAGTGCCGATTCGAAGGTCTCGATGCCCTTGATGAAGCTCAGCATAAAGGAGCTGGTCAAAACCGGCAGCATCAGCAGCAGTGTGATCTTGCGAAACGTCGTCCAGCGCGAGGCGCCGCACATGCGGCTCGATTCCTCGAGCGAGGGATCCATCGCCCGGAAGGCGTCGACCATGAACAGGAACAGGAACGGGATCGAGTACTGGCACATGTGCCAGATGACGCCGCCATAGGAATAGATGTTGACCAGCGGATCTGTCGCGCCTGTCGCCCAGCGCCAGACCATGTTGATGACGCCCACCTGCGGGTTGGCGAGCATGCCCCAGGCCATGGCGGTCAGGATCGGCGGAATGAAGAAGGGCAGTGTGATCAGCACTTCCAGCGCGCCGCGGAAGGGCGTGTCGGTGCGTGCGACGATCCAGGCGAGAAACACCGCGATCGTCAGCGACGGTATGGTTTTCGCAAGCGATATGCCGACCGTATTGGCCAGAACGATCAGGTTCTGGGTGGTCATGATCGAGCGATAGCCGTTCAGATTGAACTCGCCGGCCATGCCGGGCGGTGTCGAATGCAGGCTGCCGTAGAGCAGCATGGCAAGCGGATAGATCGTCAGGAAGCCGAGCAGCAGGATCAGCACCAGCATGCCGATCAGACGCCACAGCGAACCGCCGGAAAAGGCGCGCGTGAAGGCATTGCCGCCCAGCGTCGGCGCGGTCTCGGCGATATCGTCCAATGGGCGGTTATGAATGATCGTCATGGAATCCTCACGGTTCCGGGTATGAAAACGGCACCGCCGCCGGCTTAATTATCGGACCGGCGGCGGCCTGGGAGGCTTACTTGAAGATGTCCTTGGACTTGGCCAGCATCTCGTTCTGGCGGGTCGTATCCGTCGTGCCGTAGAGCTTGGCTTCGGAAATCGCCTTGACGTCCGCCGGCAGGCCTTCGGTCATGCCGCCAAGGACGGGACCATAGCCGAGACCTGCATAGATCTTCTGCACGACCGGGCCCTGCATGAAATCGAGATAGAGTTTGGCGGCGTTCGGGTGCGGAGCCTTCTTGAGCATCACGTTGCCGTAGAGAACGTAAGGAACGCCCTCCTCGGGAATGATGAACTTGACCGGCAGCCCCTTCAGGTCCGAAAAGTCGGTCATGATGACCGGCATGTAGATCGAATATTCGCCGCGCGCCGTGCGGCGCTGCGATTCGCGCTGGTCGCGGGTGAAGACCAGCTTCTGGCTCGCGACCTTCTTCACATAGTCTTCGCCGATCTTGTCATAGGTCGAGAAGAACCAGAGGTAACCGGCGCCGATCGCGCGCGGATCGTCCGACAGGATCTTGCCCTGCCATTTCGGGTCGGCAATGTCCTTCCAGCTCTTCGGTTCGTCGGCAGGCTTGACGAGGCCGGTATTGATCATGATCCCATAAGGGATGGTCATCACCGAGGCCATCGGCACCTTGAGCTTGAACTTGTCGCCGATCTTCTGGGAATTCGGGGTCACAGGCAGCGGATCGACGGACTTGTCCTCCTTGTCGTAGAGCATGGTCTGCCCTTCGCTGGTGAACATCACGTCGGCGGCGAAGCGGCCGGCGGCCTGCTCGACGCGGACGCGTTCGCGGATTTCCGAGGCGCGCGCTTCAAGCACTTCGACGGAAATTCCGTACTGCTTGGTGAAAGCCTCGGCGATCTGCTTGGTGCTCGGCTGGCCGACGAGCGCGGTATAAAGAACGAGCGAGCCTTCCTTCTTGCCCGCGTCGATCACCTTCTGCCACTCGGCATCCTGCGCGAAGGCAGGCATGCCGGCCGCCGCCGAAATGGCAAGGCTGCCAACAGCCGCCATGAAAAACCGGCGCGACCATGTCTGAATGGCCGAAGTCTTCTGAATGACCGAAGTCATGGATGTGTTTGTCGTCACGTGTCTCTCCTCCCTGGAACTGACGATCGAGCGTCGCGCCCGGGACTTAGATCCCGGCACTCGACGCTCAAAATTTCTGCGGCCAACGGCCGCGATCTCCTTTTTCACCTCGGGCAGTGCCGTTTTCCCGAACGGCCCCGCCATCTTTCCCGCCTGAACCTTCCATCGTCGTGGCGGCCGCAGAAGCTCGTCTGTGCCTGACCGTCCACCGGGCGTTCCAGACGCGATCTGGCGCATCTATCGCATTTGACAAGGTCCCTGATAAACGCCCCGGGATACGGGGCGACTGGACCTTCGGTTCGGGCAGGATTGGCCGCCTCAGCCAACTGCAAACTCCCTTTTCTGAATTCCGATCTGCGCCGGCTCTCCCCGCCGGCCGCAACGATGCCGCCCGGCACCGGAATTCCCTCTTCTGTTAGATTGACCTTTTCCCGAGCAGTGGAAAAGCACCATTTTTTTACATTCACTTTTCTCGAAAATAGAAAGATGAATCGTGTTACCGTTTATGCGGAGGGCCGCCCGGGAGAGCGGCATGGGAGAACTAAAACATTGGATACGCTCATCAATATCCGCACGTTCCTGGCCGTTGCGCGGTCAGGCAGCTTCTCGGCGGCGGGCCGACATCTCGGCGTCGCGCCGTCCGTCGTGACCAAACGCATCAGCCGTCTGGAAGATCAGATGCGGGTGAAACTCTTCATCCGCTCGACCCGCCAGATCATTCTGACGGAGGTCGGCGAGCGCTACCTGCCGCGCTACCAATCTCTGGTGAAGGAGATCGACGATGCCGTGAGCGGAGCGGCCGCCGTTGCCCAGCGCATCGAGGGACATTTGAGGATCAAGGCGCCGACGACGGTGACGATCGCCTTCCTCGCCCGCATCCTCAGCGACTTCCAGCAGGAGAACCCGAACGTCACGATGGACCTTGCTCTGGTTGACCGTTCCGTCAATCCGGCTGAAGAGGGATATGACATCGCGCTCGGCGCCCTGCCCGCCTCCTATTCCAATGTCATCGACGAGCCGCTCTGTCCCTACCCGCGAAAACTCTGCGCCGCTCCCGGCTATCTCGAAAATCGCGGCCTGCCGAAACATCCGCGTGACCTCGTCAACCACATCTGCCTCACCTTCCATGCGACCGGCTCGACCTGGTCGTTCCTGAGCCCCGGCGGGCCGATCGACGTCGAGGTGCGGTCGGCCTTCAGCGCCAACGATACCCAGATCCTGCACGACCTGGCGCTCAGGGGCCGGGGTGTCGCCATGGTGGCGAGCTACGTGGCGGAAGAATCGATCAGGAGCGGCAAGCTGATCGAGCTGCTGCCGGACTTTCCGGTCGCGGAGCTCTGGCTGAAGGCGCTCATCCCCCAGACCCAGGCACGCAAACCCACCGTGCGCGCCCTGATGGAGTGGCTGCGCATCCATATGCACACGGCTCTCGTGATCGGCAATCGCGCCGCCTGAATGCGCCATCTTTGCCAGAGAGGAAAAGCTGAAAGCCGTTTAGCTTTCTCGATTCGAGAAAGCCGCTACGATGAAAAAGTATATTCTCTTGGCTCCCAGTGCCCCTTACCCTCCCAAATCGAGGAAACGCATCACTGATGCGAGGGCGCCGTCTTTTGAGGCGCTGCCCGGGAGTGAGGTTCAGGCCCGCCGCTGATCGACGAGGAGCGGCCGGTCAATAAGACGAGGGAGGTTTAAGCGGTGGATACTGCTGTCACCCAGCAGCGCCCTGTGCTTTCGCAATTGGGCGCGATCGATTGTGACGTTCATCCGGATGCACCGGGGCGCGACGATCTCCTGCCCTATTTCGACGACTACTGGCGCGAAATCGTCACCACGCGCGATGTCGACCGCCTGGAGCTCACCAACTTTCCGACCCGCACCAAGCCGTTCTTCCGGGAGGACTGGAAGAAGACGGAGGGCAAGGGCGTCGAGAAGCTGCGGAAAAACCTGCTCGATCCGTTCGGTCTGAAATACGCGATCCTGAACTGCGTCACCGCCGTGCATGCGATCTACGATCCCTACCTCGCAACCGCCGTCTGCCGCGCCACCAACGACTGGCTGAAGGCGGAATGGCTGGACCGGGACCCGCGCCTGCGCGCCTCGCTCGTCCTGCCGATGCAGAACCCGGAAGCCGCCATCGAGGAGATCGAACGCTTTGCCGGCGACAAGCGTTTCGTGCAGGTGCTGGCGCTCTGCATGGGCGAGATGCCGCTCGGCCGCCGCATCTACTGGCCGATCTACGAGGCTGCCCAGCGGCACGGTTTTGCGCTCGGCGTCCATGCCGGCAGCGCCTATCGCCACGCGCCGAGCCAGAGCGGATTCCTCTCCTATCTCGCCGAGGACTATGTCCACCAGATCCAGGGTTTTGCGGCCCAGGTCGGCAGCTTCGTCGCCGAAGGCGTGCTCGGCAAATTCCCGGACATGAAGATCGTGCTGATCGAATCCGGGGTCTCCTGGCTGCCCGGCCAGATGTGGCGGATGAGCAAGGACTGGCGCGGCGCCCGCATCGAAATCCCCTGGGTCAAGGAACCGCCGTCGGCACTGGTCCGCCGCCAGATCCGCATGACGACGCAGCCCTTCGACGCGCCGCGCGACCCGGCCGAACTGGAACGCATCATCGAACACCTCGATTGCGACGACATGCTGCTGTTCTCGACCGATTATCCGCATGCGCAGTTCGAAGGCGAGGCCGCCATCCCTGCCGGTTTCCCGGAACGCCTGCTCGACCGGCTGGTTCGGGACAATGCGCTCGCCACCTATCCGCGACTGCCCCGCAATTCAGGACTGGAGGACTAAGCCATGAACCAGGCCGTTCTGGAAAAGGACACCACTCTCGAAAAAGAGGGCGAAGCCAGGCTCGGGATCGTCGATTGCGACATCCACCCGGCCTTCGGCTCGCCCACCGAACTTGCGAAATTCCTGCCCCTGCGCTGGCGCGACCACCTGGCCGACTACGGCCAGCGCAGCGCCAATCCGGTCGTCGGCACCCTGCCCTATCCGCGCATGACACCTGGCAACGGCATGCGCCGCGACGCCTGGCCGCCGAATGGCGGACCGCCGGCCTCCGACCTTGCCTATCTTCAGGAGCAGCTGCTCGACCCGCTCGGCATCGAATACGGCATCCTGCAGCCGCTCGCTGCCGGTTCCTCGACACTGAACCAGGAACTGGGCGCCGCCATGTGCGCGGCCGTCAACGACTGGCAGCTCGACAAGTGGACAGGTCCGGACCCGCGCCTTAAGGCATCGATCTGCGTCACCCAGGAAGATGCGACGGCGGCTCTCGCCGAAATCGAGGCGCGCATCGGCGACAGGAGTTTTGCCCAGATCGCCATTCCGCCGCGCACCATCGAACCGGCGGGCCGCCGCCGCTACTGGCCGATCTACGAGGCCGCCGAGCATTACGACATACCGATCGGCATGCATTCGGCCGCCTACGGCCAGCATACGAACAGCGGCGCAGGCTGGCTGAACTTCTATATCGAGGAACACTACGCCTTCTCGCACAGCCTGCAGAGCGTCGTGACCAGCATGGTCTTCGAAGGCGTCTTCGAACGCTTCCCAAAATTGAAACTGGTCGTCGTCGAAGGCGGTTTCGCCTGGGCGGCACCGCTGATGTGGCGGCTCGACAAGCAGTGGGAGCGGATGCGCTCCGAGGTGCCGCATGTGAAGCGGCCGCCGTCCGAATATATCCGCGAAAACGTCTGGTTCACCACCCAGCCGATCGAGGAGCCAGAGAACAACCGCCACCTGCTCGACACGCTGCGCTGGGTCGGCACCGACCGGCTGATGTTCTCGACCGACTACCCGCACTGGGATTTCGACGATCCGCGCTATGCCTTCAAGGTGCCGCTGTCACCGACGGAGCGCGCAAGGATCTTTCGCGACAATGCAAAAAGCGTCTACCGTCTGCCCTGAACACGGAGTGCAACGTCAGCTCCTCCGGAAAACGCAGTCAACATCGATGGATTGAACAGAGAATGGCCCGTCATGTCATCGCCAAGGTCGACGAACTCGACATCGGCAAATCCAAGCTGGTGAAGGTCGCAGGCCGCGACATTGCCCTCTTCAACGTCAAGGGCGAGTTCTTCGCCATCGCCAATCGGTGCCCGCACGAAGGTGCCGACCTGTGCCGCGGCCAGGTCGTGGGGCTTGCCGAATCCGACGAGCCCGGCAAGGTTCGCATGACGCGGCACGGGGAACTCATCCGTTGTCCCTGGCACGGCTGGGAATTCGACATCCGCACCGGAAAATCCTGGTGCGACCCGGCGCGCACGAGGGTCAAGAGCTTCGACGTTTCCGTCGCCAAGGGCGGAGCGCTGACGGAAGGCCCCTATCAGGCCGAAACCTTCCCGGTCTCCATCGACGAGGACTATGTCGTCGTCGAGATCTGAAGAACCAAGGCTCTATCCGTAAAGGTCCTCTCTGCCTGGATAGACGAAAAGCGCGGCAATCCCTCTTGCCGCGCTTTTTGCTCGCTTGGTCAGATCATTTCGAGCGCCAGCGCAATGCCCTGACCGCCGCCGATGCAGAGCGTCACGACGCCCCGCTTCAGACCGTCGCGCTGCATCGAATAAAGAAGCCTGGTCATCAGGATCGCTCCCGTCGCGCCGATTGGATGGCCGTGCGCAACCGCCCCGCCCTCGACATTGGCGATGTCCTCCGGCAGTCCGAGCCCCTTGATCACCGCGAGCGGCACCGCGGCATAGGCCTCGTTGATCTCGATCCGCTCGATATCGCCGACCGTCCAGCCGGCCCGTTCCAGCGCCTGGTTGACGGCCGGGATCGGCCCGAGCGCGAACATGCCGGGTTCGACGGCGGCGACGCCATAGGACACCAGCCTCGCCATCGGCCGCAGGCCCTTGCTTTCCGCAAAAGCCCGGTCGGCGACGATCATTGCCGCGGCACCGCTGTTGAGGCCGGGCGCATTGCCGGCGGTGATCGTGCCGTCGTCGCGGAAGGCCGGCTTCAATTTGGCGAGCGAGTCGATGGTCGTATCCGGCCTCGGCGTTTCATCGGCGGCAAAACTCTTCACGCCACCCTTCACCGGAATATCGATGCCGACGATCTCGGCTGCGAACCTGCCCTCCGCCTGAGCCGCGCTGAACCGCTGCTGAGAGCGCGCCGCCCAGCGGTCCTGATCGGCGCGACTGATCTGCTGTGAGGCGATCATGTCTTCCGTGTGCCAGCCGGAATGCCTGTCCGAGAATGCGTCGTGAAGACCGTCGAGCAGCATGCTGTCGAAAATCTCCGCATGGCCCATGCGATAACCCCAGCGGCCGCCGCTCATCAGGTAGGGTGCGCGGTCCATGTTCTCCATGCCGCCGGCGACCGCGGCCTTGGCATGGCCGAGCCAGATATCCTTGGCGGCACTCGCAATCGCCTCGGCACCCGAACCGCAGACGCGGTTGACGGTGACCGCCGGCACGGAGACCGGCAGTCCGCCGTGGATCGCTGCCTGCCGCGCCGGGTTCATTTTATTGCCGGCCTGCACAACATTGCCCATGGTAACCGAGGCCACGTCGCCGGCGCTGAGACCGGAGCGCGCGATCGTCTCGCGGATCACCGCGGCACCGAGGTCGACGGCCGCAATGCCGGCGAGCGAACCGTTATATTTGCCGATCGCGGTACGGACCGGCTGGACGATGACAACTTCAGACATGGTAGCTCCTAGTTTGCGTTTTCATCAAAGCGACGCAGAATGACGCTGGCATTGACGCCGCCAAAGCCGAACCCGTTGGAGAGCGCGTATTCGACCTGTTGCGCCCGCGCCTGCGGACCGATGAGATCGAGGCCTTCGGCAAGCGGATCCGGATCTTCGAGATTGAGCGTCGGCGGCAATATGCCGTCGCGCAGCGCAAGCGCCGTGATGATAGCTTCCAGACCGCCCGCCGCACCGAGCAGATGCCCGGTTGCCGACTTGGTCGAGGAGATCGCCGGGCCGTTCTCGGTGCCGAAAATCGCCTTGATCGCCGCAAGCTCGCCTGCGTCGCCTACCTGCGTCGACGTGGCATGCGCGTTGAGATAACCGATCGCTTCCGGTGGAAGACCGGCCATCTGCAGCGCCCTCCGAACGGCTCTCTGGGCTCCCGAACCGTCGGAGGGACCCGCCGTCAAATGGTATGCGTCGGCGCTGGTGCCGTAGCCGACGACTTCGACCAGCGGCGTCGCGCCGCGGGCCAGCGCGTGTTCCAGCGTCTCGATAACGACGATGCCGGCGCCCTCGCCCATGACGAAACCGTCACGCGCGGCGTCGAACGGCCGCGATGCCTTTTCCGGCGTCTCGTTGAACGCGGTGGAAAGGCCGCGGGCCGCCGCGAACCCGCCCAGCGCCACCCGGTTGATGCAGGCCTCGGTGCCGCCGCAGAGCGCCACATCCACCTCGCCGCTCCTGATCATCCGTACGCCGTCGCCGATCGCCTGGACGCTTGCGGCGCAGGCGGTCACCGGCGCGCCGATCGGGCCCTTGAATCCGTAACGGATGGAGACATGGCCGGCCGCAAGGTTGACGAGGAAGGACGGCACGGTAAATGGCGACAGCCGACCGGCGCCGCGGGCATCGACCGTGCGCACCGCCTCGGCGATCGTGTGGAAACCGCCGATGCCGGAGGCGATGATGGTCGCGGTGCGGTCCTGCCTGTCATCCGTATCTGCCACCCAGCCGGACTGTTCCAGCGCTTGCCGCGACGCTTCGAGCGCGAATGCGATGAAGCGGTCCATCTTCTTGCGGTCCTTGTGCGGCACCGCGAGATCCATGTCGAAACCGAACTCGTCCTCGTCGATGCCGGGCACGACGCCGCCGACCTTGGCGTCGATGTCCGGCACCATGTCGTCGGAGAGCCGGCGCAGCCCGGAACGCCCTTCGATCAGGCGGCGCCAGGTGGCTTCGACCCCGCTGGCAAGCGGCGAAACCATGCCCATGCCGGTGATCACTATCCTGTCGCCCACTCTTCCCGCGTTCGATCTTGCCGACATGTTTCACCTCGATTTAAATTTTGATCATCATATATCGCCCTTTTACATGACGATCAAAATATAAGAGTCAAGATGGCTTGAAGGAGAAGATGATGAAGGTGACCCGCCAGGAAGCCGAGGAGAACCGCAGCCGCGTGGTGCTGAGAGCCGGCGAACTGTTCCGCGAATACGGCTTCGATGGCATCGGCATAGCCGACCTGATGAAGGCGGCGGGCCTGACGCATGGCGGATTTTACGGCCAGTTCAGATCCAAGGTCGATCTGGCTGCCGAGGCGTCGCGCCAGGCGCTTGCGCTCAACGTCGCCCTCTGGCGGGAGACCATGGGCCGCGCCCGCGGCAGGGCCTTGAAGGCGATCACCGGCATGTATCTTTCCCGGCCGAACCTGCTCGTCAGGGCCAAGGGCTGTACCTTCGCCTCGCTCTGCGCCGACGCCTCCCGCCAGGGCGAAGCGGTGCAAACCGTGTTCGCCGAGGGCATCGAAAACCACCTGCAGCTGCTCCAGGAGATCGTCGACGGCAATGGCGACGAGGAACGGCGCCGCAGGTCGATCGCCATCCTGTCGCAGATGGTCGGAGGGCTGACGCTTGCCCGTGCGGTCGGCGATGCGCCGCTGGCGGAAGAGATCCTCGCCGCCCTTCGCGACGAGCTGGAAACCCGCCACTAAGTCGTTATACCGCAACGGAAATACTCCGGCGGTCCCGGCCTGCTCCCCCGGCCTGCTCCAAGAATTTGTTCCCGAAAGTGAAACGGCAGGAATTTCCTGCCTGTGCGGCCGTCGATTTCGCTGGCAATATCTCCCAAAACGCTGAATGCAGGAGAGAGCCATGACGATCGCCAACCCATCCCGACGGACCCTTTTGCAGGCAGGCGGCCTGCTGCTGGCCTCGACGGCGCTGCCCACTTTCACGCTTGCTCAGGCGGCGCCCGCCGGTGGACGTCTGGTCGTCGCAGCCGATTCCGAGCCCAAGAACCTCAACCCCGCGATCGTCGCCTCGAACGGCGTCTTCTTCATTGCCAGCAAGGTGGTCGAGCCGCTTGCGGAAGCCTCCTTCGACGGCAAGGATGGCCTTGCACCGCGCCTTGCAACCTCCTGGGAAGGTTCGGCCGACGGCAAGTCGGTCACCTTCAAGCTGCGCGAAGGCGTGAAATGGCATGACGGCAAGCCGTTCACGTCGGCCGACGTCGCCTATTCGGCGCTCGCCATCTGGAAGCCGCTGCAAAACCTCGGCCGCCTCGTCTTCGCCAATCTCGAAACCGTCGAGACGCCGGACGCGACAACGGCCGTCTTCAAGTTCTCAAAACCCACGCCGCTGCAGCTCATCCGCAACGCCCTGCCGGTCGTCAGCAGCGTCGTGCCGAAACATCTTTACGAAGGCACGGATATCGCCACCAACCCCGCCAATGTGAAGCTGGTCGGCACCGGCCCTTTCAAGCTGACCGAATACAAGCCGGGCGAATATTACCGCCTGACCAGGAATGCCGATTACTGGGGCAAGGGCGAGCCGAAACTGGACGAGATCATCTTCCGCGTCCTGCCGGACCGGGCCGGCGCCGGTGCCGCACTGGAGGCGGAAGAGATCCAGCTCGCCGCCTTTTCCGCGGTGCCGCTCACCGATCTCGCCCGCATCTCCAAGGTGCCGGGCATCAAGGTGATCTCCAAGGGCTACGAAGCGCTGACCTACCAGCTCGTCGTCGAGATTAACCATCGCCGCAAGGAGCTCGCCGACGTCAAGGTGAGGCAGGCGATCGCCCATGCGATCGACAGGAAGTTCGTGGTCGACACGATCTTCCTCGGCTACGCCGCCGCCTCCACCGGTCCGGTGCCGAAAAACGCCCCGGAATTCTACGACGCCAGCGTACCCACCTACGCCTTCGACACCGCCAAGGCGAATGCCCTGCTCGACGAGGCCGGCTACAAGAAGGGCGCCAATGGCACCCGCTTCTCGCTGAAACTGCGCCCAGCGCCCTATTTCAACGAGACAAAGCAGTTCGGCGACTATCTGCGCCAGGCGCTTGCGGCCGTCGGCATCGATGCGCAGCTCGTCAATGCGGATGCCGCCGCCCACCAGAAGGCGGTCTACACGGATCATGATTTCGATCTCGCCATCGGCCCGCCGGTCTTCCGCGGCGACCCGGCGATCTCGACGACCATTCTCGTCCAGTCCGGCATTCCGGCCGGTGTGCCCTTCTCCAACCAGGGCGGCTACGAGAACAAGGAGCTCGACGGCATCATCGCCAAGGCGTCCGAAACGATCGACACGGCGGCCCGCACCGAGCTCTACAAGCAGTTCCAGAAGATCGTCGCCACCGACCTGCCGCTGATCAACGTCGCCGAATGGGGTTTTATCACGGTGGCGCGCGACACGGTGCAGAACGTCTCCAACAATCCGCGCTGGGCGGTGTCGAACTGGTCGGATACGGCTCTGAAATCGTGATAATCTTCAGGGACTATCCGATTCAGAGGCGCTTTTCGGCGTGAACCGAGCCATTCGATTGATCAGACGTCGCGCGATCAGCAGCATTCCGGTGCTGCTGATCGTCGTTGTCCTGACCTTCCTCCTGCTCGAATCCGCCTCCGGCGATGCGGTCGACGCCTATCTCCTGTCGATCGGCGGCGGAGATGCGACGGTCGCCCAGTCGCTGCGTCAGGCTTACGGCCTCGACCAGTCGATGTTTGCCCGGCTGTGGCTGTATGTCTCGTCGCTGGCGAGGTTCGATTTCGGCTGGTCGGTCGCCTTCGGAAGGCCCGTCCTCGACCTCGTTCTGGAACGCCTTCCGAATACGTTGCTCCTGATGGGCAGCGCCACCGCGCTTTCATTCGGGTTCGGTTCGGCGCTCGGCATCGTCGCCGGATCAAAGCCTGAAAGCGTAAGAGACAGAGCGCTTTCGACCGGTTCCCTCATCCTTTACGCGATACCGAGCTTCTGGCTCGGCCTGGTGCTCAGCATCGTCTTTGCGGTGCAGCTTCGCTGGCTGCCGACCTCCGGCATCGAGACCATCGCCTCGGGCAAAACGGGTCTTGCACGCGCCATGGATATAGCAAGGCATCTCGTCCTGCCGGTCGCCGCACTTGCGCTGATCTACATGGCGCTATTCCTGCGGGTGATGCGTTGGGGCATGGCGGAGGTTTGGACACTGGATTTCGTGCTGTTTGCCCGCTCCAAGGGCTTGTCCCGTTTCCGCGTCGTGCTGCGCCATGTGGCGCGCAACGCGCTTCTGTCGCTCGTCACCATGCTCGGGCTGCAATCGGCCGCCATGCTCGGCGGCAGCGTCGTCATCGAGAGCATCTTTGCCATTCCCGGTTTCGGCCGGCTGGCGCAGGAGGCTGTCGGCGGCCGCGACGCGCCGCTGCTGATGGGCATCATCGTCGTCAGCGCCGTTCTGGTGATCTGCGTCAACCTGATCATCGACCTCGTTTACGCTGCCCTCGACCCGCGCGTCGGCGCCTCGGAGCGCGGCACATGAGAGGGCGCGCATGAGGCTCGTTCGGCATCTCGTCCGCACGCCCGAAGGGGCGATCGGGCTCGCCATCCTCGCGGCCCTGGTACTCGTCGCGTTGTTCGCGCCGGTGCTGTCGCCGGGCGATCCGCTGCGCATCGCCGGCCGGGCGCTGCTGCCGCCCTTTGCCGACCCCGCCTTCCCGCTCGGAACCGACCGGCTCGGCCGCGACGTGCTGGCCGGCATCCTGCATGGAACCCGCACATCGCTGGCCGTCGGCCTTGCTGCGGCGCTTGCGGCGATCGCCATCGGCCTCTGCGTCGGCCTGACGGCCGGTTTTGCCGGCGGGCTGGTCGACGAGGGGCTGATGCGTGTCGTCGATGCCTTCCAGATTGTCCCGAGCTTCCTTCTGGCGCTCGCCTTCGTCAGCGTCATCGGCGCTTCCGTGCCGGTCGTGGTGCTGGCGATCGCGCTCGGCGCCTGGGCCGATCCGGCGCGGCTGACGCGGGCGCAGGTGCTTTCGATCCGCGAGCGGGATTACGTCGCCTCGGCGAGGGTGATCGGCATGCATCCCGCCGAGATCGCGTTGCGCGAAATCCTGCCCAACGCCCTGCCGCCGGTTCTGGCGCTATCGGCCATCATCGTCGCGGCGGCGATCCTCACCGAAGCAGCCCTTTCCTTCCTCGGCCTCGGCGATCCGAATGTCGTCACCTGGGGATCGATGATCGCCGAGGGCCGCAACATCCTGCGCTCCTCGCCGTCGCTGTCGATTTTTCCGGGCATAGCGCTGGTCGTGACCGTCGTCGGTGTCTACCTGTTCAGCGAAGGCCTGACCAAGGCGCTTGCCGGGCGGAGGCTGGAGCCGTGAACCGACTTTGCGAGATCCGCGACCTGTCGGTCACCTATCGCGGCCAGGCGGTGCCGGCGCTGGACCGGATAGAGCTCGATATCGTCACCGGCGAGCGGCTGGCGATCATCGGCGAAAGCGGATCGGGAAAAAGCACGCTGGCCCGCGGCATCGCCGGACTTTTGCCGCCCGGTATCAGGCTTTCGGGCGAGATGCGCTGGTCCTCCGGGCAAGCGCCCGCTCCCGGCCGCGACCTCGGTTTCGTTTTCCAGGATCCATCCGCGAGCCTCAACCCTGTCCTCACGATCGGCGAACAGGTGGCCGAGGGTGCTCGCCGGCACCTCGGCCTCTCGTGGAAAGAGGCCCATGCGCACGCGTTAAGAATGCTGGAGCGCGTGCATATTCCTCAGCCGGGCAAGGTGATGAACGCCTTTCCGCACCAGCTTTCCGGCGGCCAGCGGCAGCGCGTGGCCATCGCGGCAGCGCTTGCCGCAAAACCCGGCATCCTGATCGCCGACGAGGCGACCAGCGCGCTCGACATGGTCGTGCAGGCGCAGATCGTTTCGCTGCTCGACGAACTGGTGCGCGAAGCCGGCATGACCCTCATCTTCATCACCCACGACATCGCGCTCGCGTCAGGCTTTGCGGACCGGGTGGCGATCTTCAAGGATGGCAGGCTCGTCGAAACCGGCCCGACCGGCGCTGTCCTTGCATCTCCCAGGGAGGCGTATACGAAAACGCTGATCGCCAGCCATCGCGATCTCACGACGCCTCCGCTCATCCGGGAGGCCGGATTGTGACCCTGCTCGCGATAAAAAACCTCTCGAAGCGTTTTTCCTCCGGCGGCCGCCGGGTCGCGGCCGTGGATGACGTTTCGCTGACGCTCGAACCGGGCGAGACGCTTGGGCTTGTCGGCGCCTCGGGAAGCGGAAAATCCACCCTCGCCCGCATCCTGATGCGGCTGTTGCCGGCCGATGCCGGTTCGATCCGTTTCGAGGACGAGGACTGGCTGGCCCTTTCCGGCGCCGACCTGCGGCGCCGCCGGGCGAGGATGCAGATGGTGTTTCAGGACGTGCTCGGCGCTTTCAATCCGCGCGCCACGGTCGCTTCGGTGCTCGACGATCCGCTTCGCATCCACGCCATCGTGCCGAAGGCAGAGCGTCCCAAGGAAATCGCGGCACTCCTCGATCGCGTCGGCCTGCCCGCCAGCTATGCGGACCGGTCGATCCGCGAGGTTTCCGGTGGCCAGCGGCAGCGCATCGCAATTGCCCGCGCCATCGCCACAAAACCGTCGCTGATCGTGCTCGACGAGGCGGTGTCGGCTCTGGACGTCTCGATCCGCGGCAAGATACTCGAACTGCTGGTCGAGCTGCAGGAAGAGCGTGGCATCAGCTATCTGTTCGTCTCGCACGATCTTGCCGTCCTGCGCGCCGTCTCGCACCGGATTGCCGTCATGGATGCCGGACGGCTCACCGAGACCGGGCCGATGCGGCAGGTGATCGAAAACCCGCAATCGCCTGCGGCAATGGCCTTGATCCATGCCGTACCGCGCCTCGTGACCGAACCGACGGAAGGACCATACCGTGACGTTTGACCGCTGGAACCCGCTGAACGATGTGCCGCCCTTCCCGACCGCGCGTTATGCCACGCTCGCCGACCGGATCGGCAGGATCCTGAAGACCCGCAACGACGTGCTGCTGATCCAGGCGGAGGCTGTCGTCGCGCTGGAGGCGGCGGCACTCAGCCTCGCCCGTCCCGGCCTGAAGGCGATCAACATCGTGACCAGCATCTATGGCGGATGGTTCGGCGCCTGGCTCCGGCGCGGCGGCGCCGAGGTGATCGATCTTGCAGCGGAACCAGCCCGCCCGATCGCGCTCGAAGCGGTCGAGGCGGCGCTGAATGCGCATCCGGACATCGAGGTCCTGGCCCTCGTCCATGCGGAATCGGCAAGCGGCATCCGCAACCCGCTGGAGGAGATCGTCGCAATGGCCCGGTCGCGCGGCATAGTCACCGTGGTGGACGCGGTCGCTTCGGTCGGCGGCCATGCGCTGAACATCGATGAACTCGGCATCGACATCGCAATCATCGGACCGCAGAAGGCGCTCGCCGGACCGGCCGGGCTTTCGGCGCTCTCGGTCAGCCCCGCGGCCTGGAGGCTGATTTCGGCAGACGGCGGCCCAAGGGATTCGATCCTGTCGCTTCTCGACCAGAAGATCTGGCTTGAAACCGGTCGCGGCGCGCTCTCCGGCACCACCGCGCCACTCGAATTTTTCGCGCTCGAATCAGCCCTCGATCGAGTCGAGGCGGAAGGCGTGGATGCGATCGTCGCCCGGCATGTCCGCGCCGCCCGCGCGACCCGTGCAGCGCTCGCTGCCATGGGTGGCGAACCCTGGATCGGCGCCCTGCACGGCTCGAACCTGGTCACGACCGCCAGACTTCCAGCCGGAGCCGATCCGGCCGCGCTGCTTTCCGTCGCGCCTCAGGGCATCGAGCTTTCCGCCGGCGTCGGGCCTGGCGCCGAGCGGCTGATCCGGCTGAACCATACCGGCCAGCGAGCCCGTTTCGATATCGTGCTCGGAAACCTGACGGCCTATGGCATGGCGCTCCGAAGACGGGGGTTCAAAGCGGACATATCTGCCGCCGTCGATACGATCGCGCTGCATTACGGCGATTGATCAGAAACCTCTTTCGATCAGCCAGTCATGGGCGATCATCTCGTCCTCGGCGCCGATGCCGTGATTGGTGTCGAGCGTTCTGGCGGTGAGTTCCGCGCCTGCGGTGCGAAGCCGTTCTTCGATTTCCTCAGCCAGCGCCCCGTAAAAATCGTCGGTCGCGCTGAGCGACAGGACCTGGGTGCCGGAAAGATCGACGGCGGGCCGGGCTTCCAGGCAGTTCATCGAACGCAGCAGGACCGCTTTGCGGATCACGCCCGGATGAAGCTGCATCACCGCGCCGATCATGTTGCCGCCGTTGGACCAGCCGGCAAAGGCCGTCCGCGCCGGATCGATGCCATAGGCGGGGGCGAGATCCTCCACGAAGGCGACGAAGGCCTCCGCTTCGGACGCGATTTCCTTCTGGTCGAAGGTCGTCTCCGTGAAGCGGCGGAAATACCGTGGATGCCCCTCGTCCAATGAGCGCCCGCGCACCCCGATCAGCATCGAATTGGGCGCAGCCTTGCGTCCGAAAGGCAACATGGTGGTTTCGTTGCCGCCGGTGCCGTGCAGCAGAACCAGCGTCGACCCATCCCAACTCTCCGGCATGTGGATGCGGTGCACGAAAGGCAGGTCGCGATAGGTGATGCGCTCTTCGCCCGGAAGGCCGAACTGTGGCAGCATGACCCGCAGGACATCATGGTCCTCCTTGAAATGCGCCGGGATGAACAGTTCTGACCCGAGCGTTTCAAGCGGCTCGTCGGCCGTGAAACCGGGCCCGTCTGTCGCAAGCTCGATCAGCGTGCCTGACGGTTCGCGGACATAAAGCGAGTAGAAATAGTGGCGGTCGTGCATGTTCATCTCGCCGGCGTCTTCCGCCAGCAATCCCGCATGCACGACCTCGACCTGGGGCCGGTCAACGGCGCGAAGGGCGATGTGGTCTATCGTGCCGGTGCCGGGCGCCGCGGTCCAGAAACCACCCGCATCGCGGACGTCGATAAAATCCTGCGCATCCGACACCAGCCGCTGGATACCGCCTTCCTTCGGCCCGGGCCTGAGCCCCATGTGGCGTGTCAGGAATTGCGCCGTCTGCTCCGGCTTTTCGGAAAGGATCGTCGCACCGTGGAGCTTTCGGATGGCATTTGCCTCCGCGATACCGCCGCCGCTCCACCAGACCCAAGGCGTCGTCTCCTCGACGCCGACGAGCTTGACGATGATGCCGTCCGGGTCGGTCAGCCGCAGCACCGTTTCGCCGAATTCCTGGGCGGGGCCGGCAAGCTTGACGTTGAACTGCAGCGCCCGCGTCAGCCAGAAACCGATGGCCTCGGGTGCAATCGAAAAGCTGATCTCGCTCGGTGCCCCGTGTCCGACGCGCCCGAGCGAGCCGTCTTCCCAGGCAAGGAAAGTGACCAGCGAGCCCGGCGTCGCCGCCCCGTCTCCGTAGAACAGGTGAAGCTGGCGGGCATCCTCGAAACCGGCGGTCCGCTTGACGAGCCTGAGGCCAAGAAAACCCGCGTAGAAATCGACATTCGCCTGGATCTTCCGGGTGATGGCGGTGATGTGATGCAGGCCACTTGTCATGCGAATGTCGAACCTTTTTATACTGAACACAGCGCAACGATATCAGCCCGGACTTCACCTAGCGATATGCGAGGCTGAAAAGAACCCGTGGAAACCTCCCGATGGTGTTTCAAAAAGATCGGCCGGCGGGCTTTTCACTCCCTTGCCCGCACCGCTCAGGCACTGGAATACCGAAAGCACGCATGCTCAAAATTCAGGCGCCACACAGATCAAAAAATCACCACCGGGCTCCCGGTTTTCGGCCCAATTCGATTGACTGATCAGCGTCAGTATGCAGGCTAGATCCCGGTCCGAATCTTCATCTCATATTGGCCGTCTTCCCGGATAATTTTATCCGGCCCTGTGATTCATTTTTGGAATAGATCCGTGAGCAGCGATGCAACAGTTCGCGTCGCGAAGCCGTCGGCTTCGTTGGCGCTGGTGAATGCGGCAGGTTGGGGCAAGGGCTTCTCTATACTGACCCGCATCACCGTCATGGCCTTCCGTCATCCGTGGCAATCGAGCTTCGCGATCGGCGCGACCCTGATCGCCTCCGCGTTCCAGCTGATGATCCCGCGGCTACTAGGGCAAGCGGTCGATCACACCCAGGTGGCGCTGACCGGCGGCGATGCCGGCCAGGCGGCGCAGGACGCGCTGCTGACGACCGCCCTGCTCTTGCTCGGCGCCAGCGTCCTGCGCGGCATCTTCACCCTGTTCCAGAACTATTACAGCGAAGCCGTCGGCCATCATATGGGCTATCGTCTCAGGCTCGCCTGTTACGAGAAGATCCAGCGGCTTTCCTTCAGCTTCCATGACAGCATGCATTCGGGCGACCTGATCACGGTCGGGCTTCTCGATCTCGAAGGCGTGCGCATGTATTTTTCGACGGCGCTGGTGCGCATGGTGCTGCTGACCGTGCTGATCGGTTTCGGCGCCTATCTGCTGCTGTCGACCGACGTCGTACTCGGGCTGCTGGCCTTGAGCTTCGTGCCGTTTGTCGGCTGGCGGTCGTCGGTGACCCAGCTGCGGCTGCGCGCCACCTGGCTCGACCTCCAGGAACGGCTCTCGGTACTGACCCGCGTCATGGAGGAAAACCTCGGCGGCATCCGCGTCGTGCGCGCCTTCGCCGCCCAGGATCACGAGCTCGACAAGTTCGAGACGGCATCGAAGAGCGCAGTCACGCTGGCCCACCAGCGCGTCGGCATCCGGGTCGCCAATACCAGCGCCATGACGCTCTCCTTCTTCGCCGCCATGGGCCTCGTTCTCTGGGTCGGCGGAAACAAGGTGATGGCGGGCGAGATGACCGTCGGCACGCTCACCTCCTTCCTCACCTTCATGACCATCCTGCAGATGCCGGTGCGCCAGCTTGGCCTGATGGTCAACGCCTTTGCCCGCGCCTCCACCTGCGGCGCACGCCTGTTCGAACTGCTCGACCTCGATATCGCCATCAAGGACGAGAAGGGCGCCAAGGAGCTGAAAGTCACGGACGGCACGCTGCGGTTCGAGAATGTCGATTTCGCTTATCCGAATGCCGAGAAACACCAGGTCCTGACCGGTGTATCCTTCGAGGCGAAGCGCGGCGAGACGATCGGCATCGTCGGCCCGCCCGGCAGCGGCAAGTCCACCATGGCCCACCTCATCCCGCGTTTCTACGATGTGACGGGCGGCAGGATCACTATCGACGGCCAGGATATCCGCCGCGCGACGCTGCAATCGCTGCGCCGGTCGGTCGCCGTGGTCCAGCAGGACAGTTTCCTGTTCACGACGACGATCGAGAACAACATCGCCTATGGCGACCCCTGGGCGAAAGAGGGCCGCATCGAGCGGGCCAGCGAGAGCGCCCAGCTCCATAACTACGTGCTCGGCCTGCCGACCGGTTACGGCACCATCGTCGGCGAACGCGGCGTATCGCTCTCCGGCGGCCAGCGGCAGCGGCTGTCGATCGCCCGCGCGCTGATGCTGCGCCCCGCCGTGATGGTGTTCGACGATTCGACGGCCGCGATCGACGCCGGCACCGAGCAGCGCATTCGCAGCGCCATGCGCAGATACGCTGCCGACCGGGTGACGATCATCGTCGCCCACCGGCTGAGCTCGCTGATGCATGCGGACCGCATCCTGTTCATGGAAGAGGGCCGCATCGTCGAAAGCGGAACGCATGACGAGCTGCTTGCGCTCGGCGGCCGCTACAAGGCGCTTTACGATCTGCAGGTACGTCCGGGCGACGACGCGCTCAGCGCCTGAGGGAGGATTTATGGCCGAGGAACTGGAAACCGAACGCTCCGACGTCCGCGAAGACGGCAGGCGCCCGCCCCGCGCGGTGGTCGGGTCGCATCGCATCGAAGAGGAAATCTTCGGCAAGGTCTTCGACAAGAATATCGTCAAGCGCATCTGGGCCTTCGTGCGTCCCTATCGCACCAAGATCTATTGGGCGGTGCTGGCCGTGCTCTGTTTCACGGCGATGCAGCTCCTCATTCCGCTGATCATCCGTTATGCGATCGACCACGGCATGCAGTCCGGCAGCGACAGCCAATCCGTGCTGATCTGGTCGATGGCCGCCTTTCTGGTCGCAATCCTCATCAATTTCGCCGCCAGCTATGCCCAGGAAACGCTGGTCGGCGGCGTCGCCGAGGACGTGCTCTTCGATATCCGCAAGGCGATGTTCACCCATCTGCAGCGCGTCTCGCTCTCCTGGATGGACAAGACGGAGGTCGGGCGGCTGATGTCGCGCCTGCAGGGCGACGTGAATTCCATGCAGGAATTCCTGGAAACCTCGGTTCTGTCGGTCGGCGATATCACGCTTTTGTTCGGCATCGTTTTCGTCATGCTGACGCTCGATTTCAAGCTTGGGCTGCTGACGCTCTGCGCCCTGCCTGTACTGTTCGTGGTGCGCCTGTTCTGGCTGCCGCGTGCGCGAAAATCCTTCATGGCGGCGCATGAGACCAACTCGATCGCCAACGGCGCGCTTGCCGAAGCCATCCACGGCGTGCGCGCCGTCCAGAGCATGGACCGCCAGAGCGTCAACTTCATGCTCTATGACGACAAGGCCCGCGCCAATCTCAACACCCATCTGAACGCGGCCAAATACGCCCAGGTCATGGTGCCGATCGTCGATTCGCTCACCGGCCTTGCGATGGCTCTCGTCGTCGTGGTCGGCGGCGCCCGCGTGCTCAACCAGGCGCTCGATGTCGGCGTCATGGTCGCTTTCCTGTTCTACATCCAGCGCTTCTTCGACCCGATCCGGTCGTTAACGCTGCAATATTCGGTCATGCAGCGCGCCATGGCGTCCGGCCAGCGCCTGACGGAGGTGCTGGACGTACCGGTCGACATCAAGGATGCACCAAACGCCAAAATCCTGTCGGCGGAGATGGATGGCTCGGTCGAGTTCAAGGACGTGGTGTTCGGCTACAATCCCAAGCACCCGGTCCTGAAGCACGTGAGCTTCAAGGTGAACCCGGGCGAGACGGTGGCACTTGTCGGCCCGACGGGCTCCGGCAAGTCGAGCTGCATGTCGCTGATCCACCGCTTCTACGACGCGCAGCAGGGCCAGGTCCTGGTCGGCGGTTACGACGTGCGCGACCTGACGCAGGAATCGCTCGGCCGGCAGATCGCCATGGTGCTGCAGGAGCCGTTCCTGTTCACCGGGACGGTGTTCGAGAACATCCGCTACCACAAGACGGATGCGACCCGCGAACAGGTGGTCGAGGCCGCCAAGGCGGTCGGCGCCCATGATTTCATCATGCGCATGCCGGACGGTTACGAGAGCATTCTCGGCCAGCGCGGCGGCAATCTCTCGCTCGGCCAGCGCCAGCTCCTGAGCTTTGCCCGGGCGCTGGTGGCCGACGCGAAAATCCTGGTGCTCGACGAGGCGACCGCCAATATCGACAGCTATACCGAAATGCTGATCCAGAAGGCGCTGGTCAAGCTGCTCGAAGGCCGCACCGGCCTCGTCATCGCCCATCGCCTCGCCACCATCCGCGAGGCCGACCGCATCATCGTGCTCCAGAACGGCGAGCTGATCGAAAGCGGCAATCACCGCGAGCTGATGAGGAATGAAAAGCTCTATTCGAAGCTCTACAACCTCAACTACTCGTCCTTCGACGACATCCCGGAAGATGTCATCGAAGAGGCCGTGACCGAATCTGCGACGTGAGGCCGGTTTTCGACCCGTCCGCTCCTTCGCCCTGGAGGCGACCCAGTCACCAGCCAGAAACAAAAAAGCCCGGAGGCGTCTGACGCATCCGGGCTTTCGAGTTTCTTGGGCAATCCTGAAGGGAAAACGGCGCCTCAGCGCCGCTGGTTGTAGACGTCGACGCAAACGGCGCCGAGCAGGACCAGGCCCTTGATGACCTGCTGGTAATCGATGCCGATGCCGAGGATCGACATGCCGTTGTTCATCACGCCCATCAGAAAGGCGCCGATGACGGCACCCGTCACCTTGCCGACGCCGCCATAGGCCGATGCGCCGCCGATGAAGCAGGCCGCGATGACGTCCAGCTCGAACCCGGTGCCGGCCTTCGGCGTGGCGCTGTTCAAACGCGCGGCGACGACGAGGCCGCCAAGCGCCGCCAATACACCCATGTTGACGAAGGTGAAGAACACCAGCCGCGTCGTCTTGATGCCGGAGAGTTCGGCGGCGCGGGCATTGCCGCCGACCGCATAGATCTGCCTGCCGATGATCGTGCGGGTGGTCAGGAAGCTATAGGCGGCAATCAGCACCGCCATGATGATCAGCACGTTCGGCATGCCGCGATGCGACGAGATCAGGAAGGCGATGTAGCCGACGCCGGCGAGGATCAGCAGGTTCTTGGCGACGAAGAAGCCGAACGGCTCGGTCTCGACGCCATGCGAAACGCGCCGCTTGCGGCTTGCGAAATTCTGCACGATGAGGATGACCGCCAGCACCAGCCCGAGCAGGAACGAGGTGATGTAGAGGCCGCCGGCCGACGAGATCAGCTCGACGACATAACCCGACGAAAGCTTCTGGAAGATCGTCGGGAAAGGCCCGATCGCCTGGCTGCCGAGGATGGCGATCATCAGACCGCGGAAGACCAGCATGCCCGCCAGCGTGACGATGAAGGACGGTATCTTGAAATAGGCGACGAAATAGCCCTGGATCGCCCCGATCAGGCCGCCGACGGCAAGGCTGATAAGGATGACGACAGCGAAATTGATACCCCACTGGACCATCAGCAACCCGGCAAAACCGCCGATGAAGCCGGCAACCGACCCAACCGACAGGTCGATATGGCCGGTGACGATCACCATCAGCATGCCGAGCGCCATGATGACGATATAGGAGTTCTGCAGCACGATGTTGGTGACGTTGAGCGGCTTCAGGAGAACGCCGTCGGTGGCGATCTGGAAGAAGATGACGATCACGACCAGCGAGATCAGCATGCCGAAATCGCGCAGATTGTCCTTCAGAAAACCGCCCACGCTCTGAGGCGCCGATATCGTTTCCTGCGGAGTACTCATTATTCTCTCCCTTTGCGCCGCATGATGGCGCGCATGATATTTTCCTGCGTGGCTTCCTCGCCGGCCACTTCGCCGACAAACGCACCTTCGTGCATGACCACGATACGGTCGCAAATGCCGATCAGCTCGGGCATTTCCGACGAGATCACGATCACCGCCTTGCCGGCATCGGCGAGTTCGTTGATGATCGTGTAAATTTCGTATTTCGCACCGACATCGATACCGCGCGTCGGCTCATCGAGAATGAGCACGTCAGGACCGGTGAACAGCCATTTCGACAATACCACTTTCTGCTGGTTGCCGCCCGAAAGCTTGCCGGTTTCTTGGTAGACGTTGTGGCTGCGGATCCGCATCCGGCTGCGGAATTCCTGCGCCACTTTCATCTCGGCGATGTCGTCGATGACACCGCGAGAGGAAACGCCGCCGAGATGGGCGAGCGAAACGTTCTTGCGGATATCTTCCGGCAGGATGAGGCCGAGCTGTTTGCGGTCTTCCGTCACATAGGCAAGGCCTGCCTTGATCGCCTTGTGGACATCGGAAAGGTCGAGTTCCTTGCCGTGCAGCCTGGCGGTGCCGGTGACGTGGCGTCCCCAGGACCGGCCGAACAGGCTCATGGCGAATTCGGTGCGCCCGGCGCCCATCAATCCGGAAATACCGACGATCTCGCCGGCCCGCACCTTGAGCGAGACGTTCTTGACGACCTGCCGGTCGGAATGCATCGGATGGTAGGCGGACCAGTTCTCGACCTCGAAGATCACATCGCCGATCTTCGGATCGCGCTTCGGATAGCGGCTATCGAGATCGCGATCGACCATGCGGCGCACGATCTCGTCCTCGTCGACCGGGCCGGCGTGGCAATCCATGGTGCCGACGGTACGGCCATCGCGCAAAACAGTAATGCGATCGGCGATTTCGGTGATCTCGTTCAGCTTGTGGCTGATCATGATGGAGGTAATGCCGTGGCGGCGGAATTCCTTGAGGAGTTCCAGAAGCGCGGCGCTGTCCGTCTCGTTGAGCGAAGCGGTCGGCTCGTCGAGGATCAGCAGCCGCACGTCTTTGGACAATGCCTTGGCGATTTCGACCAGCTGCTGCTTGCCGACGCCGATATTGGTGATCAGCGTGTCGGGCTGTTCGGTGAGCCCCACCTTTGCAAGCAAGGCCTGGGTGCGCCTATGCCGCTCGCTCCGATCGATCACCCCGCGATGTGCCGGCGGATTGGTCAGGAAGATGTTTTCCGCGATCGACATCAGCGGAATGAGCGCCAGTTCCTGGTGAATGATGATGATGCCGAGCTTTTCGGAATCGTTGATGTCGCGAAAATGGCGTTCTTCACCCGCAAACAGGATCGACCCCTCGTAGGAGCCGTGCGGATAAACGCCGGAAAGGACCTTCATCAGCGTCGATTTGCCAGCGCCGTTTTCGCCGACAAGCGCATGAATCTCGCCTTCCTGAACGGCGAAGCTGACATCAGAAAGCGCCTTCACGGCGCCAAAGCTTTTCGAAATCCCCCGCATCTCGAGAATGGGTGGCTTTTCGACAAGCGGAACGGGATCGAGCATGATCACTCCGAAACAAAAAAGGGTCCGCGCGGCAGAATACCACCGCGCGGATTAAAAGGCTTACTTAACCTGCGATTCCTTGTAGTAACCGCCGTCGACCAGAACCTGCTTCCAGTTGGACTTGTCGACCACGACCGGCTTCAGGAGGTAGGACGGAACGACCTTCTTGCCGTTGTCGTAGGTCTTGGTGTCGTTGACGGTCGGCTCCTTGCCGCTCATCGCAGCATCGACCATGTCGACGGTCACCTTGGCGAGGTCGCGGGTGTCCTTGAAGATCGTCGAATACTGCTCGCCGGCGATGATCGACTTGACGGACGGGACTTCTGCGTCCTGGCCGGTGACGATCGGCATCGGCATGTCGCCTGAGCCGTAGCCAACGCCCTTCACGGAGGAGAGGATGCCGATCGAGAGACCGTCATAGGGCGAAAGCACGCCGTTCAGCTTCTTGCCGGAATAGGTGGAGGACAGGATCGCGTCCATGCGGGCCTGGGCCGTTGCCGGATCCCAGCGGAGCGTCGCGACCTTGTCCATGCCGACCTGACCGCTGCCGACAACCAGAACCCTCTTGTCGATCAGCGGCTGCAGAACGCTCATCGCACCGTTGTAGAAGAAGAAGGCGTTGTTGTCGTCCGGCGAACCGCCGAAGAGCTCGATGTTGAACGGGCCCTTTTCGGTGTCGGCCTTGAGGCCCTTCACCAGCGAGGTCGCCTGCTGCACGCCGACCTGGAAGTTGTCGAAGGTGGCGTAGTAGTCGACGTTAGGCGTGTCGCGGATCAGGCGGTCATAGGCGATAACCTTGATGCCCTGGTCGTGCGCCTGCTTCAGCACGTCGGAAAGCGTCGTGCCGTCGATCGAGGCGATGACCAGAACCTTGGCGCCCTTGGTGATCATGTTTTCGATCTGCGCGAGCTGGTTCGGGATATCGTCTTCGGCGTACTGAAGATCGGTCTTGTAGCCGCGTTCCTTCAGAACCTTGACCATGTTGTCGCCATCGGCGATCCAGCGCGCCGAAGACTTGGTCGGCATGGCGACGCCGACGAGGCCCTTTTCCTGGGCCCCGGCCGGAGCCGCGATGGCCAGACCAGCCAGCATGGCTGCGGTCGCGAGATATTTGAACATTCGCATGGATTACTCCTCCTTTGGAGCGGCTCCCTTCGAGCCGCCAATCTTGTCTGGGGCGGCCTCCCGCCGCCCTGGGGACCGAAAACCGGTCAGTGGTTGTCGCGGGGAATGCCGTTGGTCTGGGCAATCCGCTGGTATTTGACAGCCGGCTCCAGCACCGCGCCGGTTTCCAGCTGGCCGACATAGTGGCGCTGGATTTCCTGCCACGGCGTCTGGTGCTCCGGATAATGATACCCGCCGTCGGCCTCCAGGGCCTTGCGGCGCTCCGCCATCTCCTCGTCGGAGATCAGGATGTCCGCCGTGCCGCGACCGACGTCGATGCGCACGCGGTCGCCGGTCCGCAGAATGGCCAGGCCACCGCCGGCCGCCGCTTCCGGCGAGGCATTGAGGATCGACGGGCTGCCGGACGTTCCCGACTGGCGGCCGTCGCCGATGCAGGCGAGCGACGAGATGCCCTGTTTCAGCAGATAGTCCGGCGCGCGCATGTTGACGACCTCGGCAGCCCCCGGATAACCGATCGGGCCGGCGCCGCGCATGAACAGGATCGTATGCGCGTCGATCTCGAGCGACGGATCGTCGATCCGGTGATGATAATCCTCCGGCCCGTCGAACACGACCGCCCTGCCCTCGAAGGCCTCCGGATCGTTCGGATTGGAAAGATAACGCTGGCGGAATTCCGGCGAGATGACGCTGGTCTTCATGATCGCCGACGAGAACAGATTGCCGCGCAATACGCGGAAACCGGCAGCCGGCTTCAGAGGCTCGTCATAACGGCGGATGACCTTTTCGTCCTCGATGATCGCGCCGCCGCAGTTTTCGCCGATCGTCTTGCCGTTGACCGTCATGGCATCCTCATGGATGAGGCCCTGGGTCATCAGCTGGTTGACGACGGCCGGAACACCGCCCGCATGATAATAGTCCTCGCCGAGATATTCGCCGGCCGGCTGCAGGTTGACGAGCAGCGGCACTTCCTCGCCGTAAGCCTGCCAGTCGTCGACCGTCAGTTCGACGCCGATATGCCGGGCGAGCGCGTTCAGATGGATCGGCGCATTGGTCGAGCCGCCGATCGCCGAATTGACGCGGATGGCGTTGACGAAAGCTTCCTTGGTCAGGATGTCGGAGGGCTTCAGGTCTTCCTTGACCATCTCGACGATGCGAAGGCCGGTCAGATAGGAGACCTCCTGCCGGTCGCGATAGGGAGCCGGGATGGCTGCCGAACCGGGAAGCTGCATGCCGAGCGCTTCGGCAAGCGAGTTCATGGTCGTCGCCGTGCCCATCGTGTTGCAATAGCCGGTAGACGGCGCGGAAGAGGCGACGAGCTTCACGAAGCCCGCATAGTCGATCTCGCCCTTTGCGAGCAGTTCGCGGGCCTTCCAGACGATCGTGCCGGAACCGGTGCGCTCGCCGCGGAACCAGCCATTCAGCATCGGGCCGACCGAGAGAGCGATCGACGGGATGTTGACGGTGGCTGCGGCCATGAGACAGGCCGGCGTGGTCTTGTCGCAGCCGATCGTCAGCACGACGCCGTCGAGCGGGTAGCCGTAAAGCACTTCGACGAGGCCGAGATAGGCGAGGTTACGGTCGAGGCCGGCAGTCGGGCGCTTGCCCGTCTCCTGAATGGGGTGAACCGGGAATTCGATCGCAATGCCGCCCGCCTCGCGGATGCCCTCGCGCAGGCGATGCGCCAGTTCGAGATGATGACGGTTGCACGGCGAAAGGTCCGAACCCGTCTGGGCGATGCCGATAATCGGTCGGTCGGACTGCAGTTCAGCCTGGCTGAGACCGAAATTCATGTAACGCTCGAGATAAAGCGCCGTCATGTCGACGTTCGAAGGATTGTCGAACCATGCACGCGAACGAAGCTTTCGGACCTCCTGGCGACGATTGTCGGTTTCGGCGATCTCGTTCGAGGTTACGTTTTCGGAATTGGTCATCATCAGTCCTCAAATTCATCTGTTTGAATGCGCCGGCCCAGCATAAAGGCATCGGCGACATGCACCAGCGGCGAGAAATCGGTATCGCCGCGACCCTCGGTCACAAGCGTCACGAAATCACGATAGAGATTGCGGTATTCCCGGTCTTCCTCGACGATCACGCTTTCGCCATCGACGAAAAGGCGGCTGCCGCCATGGGTCAGGACGATCAGGCCCTCGTCGGTCTCGACGCGGATATCCCAGGTCTGCGGGCCGGTCTGGCGCCAGTCGAATTCGGCCGAGACGGGAATGCCGCCATCCGTTTCGAACGAAAGGCTCGCGGCAATCGGCGCCGCCCGGTTGGCCGGGAAGGTCAGTTCCGAACGGGTCAGATGAAAACTCTCGGGCATGATGCGGGTGACGATCGACAGCGCGTTGATGCCGGGATCGAAGACGCCGAGCCCGCCCGGCTCCCAGATCCAGGCCTGGCCCGGATGCCAATGACGGACATCTTCCTTCCACTCGACCGCAACGCTGCGGATCTTCCGCTTTGCGAGCAGCCCCCGCGCCGGCTCGACGGCAGCCGCCGCCCGCGAATGCCAGGTCGAAAACAGCGAAACGCCCTTCGCCTTGGCGAGCTTTTCCAGTGCATAGACTTCCGAAAGCGTCGCACCCGGCGGCTTTTCGAGCATCACATGCTTGCCCGCATCGAGCGCCGCCTTCGCCTGCTCGAAGCGCCCCACCGGCGGCGTACAGAGAGAGACGGCATCGAACTTGACATCGGAGGCGAGCAGATCGCCGATCTCATGAAAACAGGCGATCCGATCGAGCTTGGCGTGGCGGCTGGCGACAGCGACGAGTTCGATGCCGTCGGTCGCTTCGATCGCGCCGAGATGCTGGTCTCTGGCGATCTTTCCAAGCCCGACGATGGCGACACGAATGGGAGCCATGGACATTTCTCAGAGCTTCTTGATCGTCACGGGCTCAGCCGCCGCGATGGCGAGCCGGTTGACGAGCGGCAGTTTGAAGGGAGCGGCTGAAATCTCGAACACGTCGCCCGCTTCCGTCTTTACGTCATCAGAGAACGACAGCGTCGCCGTACCGAAGAAATGCACGTGCAGATCGCCCGGCTGGCGGAAGACGTCGTACTTGAAGTTATGATGTTCTAGGTTGGCGATGGTGTGCGACATGTTCGCTTCGCCCGACAGGAAAGGCTTTTCGAAGATCACCTTGTCACCGCGGCGCACGCGAGACGTGCCTTCCACATGCTGCGGCAGGTCGCCGACGATCAGTTCAGCGCCGAGTGCCGCCTGGCGCAGCTTCGAATGGGCGAGCCAGAGATAGTTGCCCTTCTCGGTCACATGATCGGAAAACTCGTTGGCGAGACAGAAGCCCACGCGAAACGGCGTGCCGTCCGGTCCGATCAGATAGATCGCCGCAAGTTCCGGCTCCTCGCCGCCGTCAAGCGCGAAGGCAGGCGAAACGAGATCGCTGCCGGTGGCGCGAAGCTGCGAGCCATTGCCTTTATAGAACCATTCCGGCTGGACGCCGACTTCGCCAGGCTTCGGCTTGCCGCCCTCGACGCCCATCAGGAACATGCGCATGGAATCGGTCGGCTTTTCGGCCGCCTGCGCAGCCTTGTGCATCTTGTCGCGACCGTCGGCCGAGCCGAGATGGGTCAATCCCGTGCCGGCGACGACGAAATGCGCCGGATCCGGGTGCGTGATCGGCAGGGCAAGACGCCCCTCGGCCGCGGCCTTTTCGAGGTCGATGCTGTCGCCGAGGCCGGCGGCATCGATCCGCTCAGCCAGGGTCTGGCCGGCAGCAATGGCCTGCATGGCGAGATCATAGGTGGACGAAACGCCCTTGACCGCACGGGCGGCACCTTCGCCATCCCATGCAACAACAATCGACGCACCAGCGCCATCCACGACCTGAAGAACCCGCAACATCGATTTCGTCACCCAAATGCTTCCAATACCGACACGGCGTCTCCTGTCGCCATGCCACTCCCCCCATCAGAACCGTTTGGTCCGATGCAGTCATTAATACGACTATTGGATTGGCATCGGCCTTGTCAAGGATAAGAAAACACTCTTTTGGCAATCCGCAGGTTTCTAAAAAACTACCTTTATCACAAGGATTCAATCGATTGTTTGGCGCGCAGACGGGTGGGAGGCACATTTCTCGCAACTTCTTTGAAATTAGCGCTTGAAAAAGTAATATTATATGCCATTCCTTTCAGCCGTCAGTTCGCTTTCTCATCTCTGGGAGGATTTAAGATGAAAAGAGCTCTCGCGGCAGCTGCAGCCGCCCTTACCCTGTCCCTGGCATCCGGTGTTTCCGCCGCATCCCTGACCGTCGGCTTCTCGCAGATCGGTTCGGAATCCGGCTGGCGTGCCGCCGAAACCACGGTCACCAAGCAGGAAGCCGAAAAGCGCGGCGTCACCCTGAAATTCGCCGACGCACAGCAGAAGCAGGAAAACCAGATCAAGGCGATCCGCGGCTTCATCGCCCAGAAGGTCGACGCGATCTTCATCGCACCGGTCGTCGCCACCGGCTGGGATGCGGTTCTCAAGGAAGCCAAGGAAGAAAAGATCCCGGTCATCCTGCTCGACCGCGACATCGAATCGCCGAAGGACCTCTACCTGACGGCCGTCACCTCCGACCAGGTGTTCGAAGGCAAGGTTGCCGGCGACTGGCTGGTCAAGGAAATCGGCTCCAAGAACTGCAAGGTCATGGAACTTCAGGGCACCACGGGCTCCTCGCCTGCCATCAACCGCAAGAAGGGCTTTGAACAGGCGATCGCCGGACACTCCAACATCAAGATCGCCCGCTCGCAGACCGGTGACTTCACCCGCACCAAGGGCAAGGAAGTCATGGAAAGCTTCATCAAGGCCGAAGGCGGCGGCAAGGATATCTGCGCTGTCTACGCCCATAACGACGACATGGCGGTCGGCGCCATCCAGGCGATCAAGGAAGCCGGCCTGAAGCCCGGCATCGACATCAAGATCGTCTCGATCGACGCCGTGCCGGATATCTTCCAGGCCATGGCCAAGGGCGAAGCCAATGCGACGGTTGAGCTGACGCCGAACATGGCCGGCCCTGCCTTCGAAGCCCTCAACGCCTACCTGAAGGACAAGAAGGCCCCGCCGAAGTGGATCCAGACCGAATCCAAGCTCTATACCGCCAAGGATGACCCGATGAAGGTCTACGAAGCCAAGAAGGGCCTCGGTTACTGATCTCCCGCCGCCCGGCTCCGCCTCCTTTCTCTTCAGGGCCGGGCGCCTCCAGCAACCGGAGCGGTGCACCTTCGCCGCTCCGGTTCTTCGATAGATGCGGGACTTTAGGCATGTCTGACAAGAATTCACTTCTGGAAGCCCGGGGCATCGGCAAGGCCTTCCTCGGCATCACGGCGCTCGACGGGGTAGACCTCACGCTCGAACGCGGCGAAATCCATGCATTGCTCGGCGAAAACGGCGCCGGAAAATCGACGCTGATCAAGATCCTGACCGGGGTCTACAGCCGCGATCACGGCACCATGCGCCTCGAAGGTGCGGAGGTCACCCCCTCCAGCGTCGCGGAGGCTCAAGGCCTCGGCATCGGCACCGTCTACCAGGAGGTCAATCTCCTCGAAAACCTGACAGTCGCGGAAAACCTCTTCCTCGGCCGCCAGCCACGCCGGTTCGGGCTGATCGACCGCGGCGAAATGCGCCGACGCTCGAAAACGCTGCTCGAACGCTACGGCCTCGACATCGATGTCGACGCTCTGCTCTCGTCCTATTCCGTCGCCGTCCGCCAGATCGTCGCCATCGCCCGCGCCGTGGATCTTTCCGGCAAGGTTCTTGTGCTCGACGAACCGACCGCCAGCCTCGACGCCCACGAGGTGGAGATGCTGTTTGCGGTGTTGCGGCGCCTGCGCGAGGAAGGCCTCGGCATCATCATCATCACCCATTTTCTCAATCAGGTTTATGCGGTCGCCGACCGCGTCACGGTTCTGCGCAATGGTCGCCTCGTCGGCACCCGCAAGCTCGCGGAACTGCCGCGGCTCGAGCTGATCTCGATGATGCTCGGCCGTGAGCTACAGCACATCACCCGCGAACATCAGGCGCAGGAAGAGACCGTCATCTCCGCCGCCGAGGCGCCGATCCGCTTTTCGGGCTACGGCAAGCGCGGCAGCGTCGCGCCGTTCGATCTGGATATCCGCCCCGGCGAGGTCGTCGGCGTCGCGGGCCTGCTTGGCTCCGGCCGCACCGAGACGGCCTTCCTGCTGTTCGGCATCGACCGCGCCGATAGCGGCACCGCGACCGTCGACAATCGAGAGGTCGCCCTCTCCTCCCCGGAGGCGGCGATCGCGAGCGGCTTCGGTTTCTGCCCGGAAGAACGCAAGACGGACGGCATTATCGGCGACTTTTCCGTCGCCGATAATATCGCGCTTGCGGTCCAGGCCCGCCAGGGCTGGGCAAAACCCATCTCGTCGCGGGAAAAGGCAGCGCTCGCCGAAAACTTCATCAAGTCGCTGGATATCCGCCCGGCCGATGCCGACAGGCAGATGAAATTCCTCTCCGGCGGCAACCAGCAGAAGGCGATCCTCGCCCGCTGGCTGGCGACCGAACCCCGCCTGCTGATATTGGACGAACCGACCCGCGGCATCGATATCGGCGCGCATGCGGAAATCCTCAAAATGATCGAAAAACTCTGCGCCGACGGCATGTCGCTGGTCGTCATTTCCTCCGAACTGGAGGAGCTGACCGCCATCGCCCACCGCGTCATCGTGCTGTCCGACCGCAAGCATATCGCCGAACTCAAGGGCGATCAGGTGACCGCCGACAACATCATGCAGGCCATCGCCACCCGCACGGAGGCCGCGTGATGAACCGCCTCACCCGCCGGCTGAAACGGCTGGCCCCCCAGATCATCGCGCTTGCGGTCATCATCGCCCTGATCACCGCGGTCGCCCCGGGCTTCCTCAACGTCTCGTTCCAGAACGGCCGCCTCTACGGCAGCCTGATCGACATCCTGGTGCGCGCCGCCCCGGTCGCATTGCTGACGATCGGCATGACGCTGGTGATTGCCACCCGCGGCATCGACCTCTCGATCGGCGCGGTGATTGCCATCTGCGGTGCCGTTGCCGCAACGCTGATCAGCAAGGACTACCCGCTGCCTGTCGTGATCGTGATCTCACTCGGCGTCGGCCTCGTCTGCGGGCTCTGGAACGGCGTGCTGGTCGCCCTCCTCGACATCCAGCCGATCATCGCCACCCTGATCCTGATGGTGGCTGGCCGCGGCATCGCCCAGCTGATCACAGAGGGCGTCATCCTCACCTTCAACAATGACAGCTTCGCGGCACTCGGATCCGGCTCCTTGGCCGGCATCCCGATCCCCATCCTCATCTGGGTCTGCGCCGCGCTGATCATCGGCCTGCTGGTGCGCCGCTCGGCGCTCGGTTTCCTGATCGAGGCGACCGGCATCAACCGCCGCGCCGCGACGCTTGCCGGAGTGCGCGCCCGCTTCCTGCTGTTCTTCGTCTATGCGATCTCCGGCATCTGCGCGGCGATCGCCGGGCTGATCGTCACCGCAGATATCCGCGGCGCCGATGCCAACAATGCAGGCCTGTGGCTTGAGCTCGACGCCATCCTCGCCGTCGTCATCGGCGGCACCTCGCTGAATGGCGGGCGTTTCTCGATCACCGCATCGCTGATCGGCGCGCTGATCATCCAGTCGATCAATACCGGCATCCTGGTGTCCGGCTTCCCTCCGGAATTCAACCTGATCATCAAGGCCGGCATCATCATGATCGTTCTGACCCTGCAGTCGCCGGCGATCATGGCGCTGCTCGGCTTCGTCAAGGCTCCGCGGCACAAGGCAGACCCGGTATCCCGCGACACATCCCGTAAGGCGGAGGGCACGGTCCGATGATCCATACCCGCAACCTGCCCTTCGTCACCACGCTCGGCATCTTCGTCATCGCCTATGCGCTTTGCGTGCTGCAGTTCCCGAACATGCTGTCGACCCGGGTGATCGGCAATCTCCTGACCGACAACGCCTTTCTCGGCATCGCTGCGGTCGGCATGACCTTCGTCATCCTGTCGGGCGGCATCGATCTGTCGATCGGCTCGGTGATCGCCTTCACCAGCGTCTTCGTCGCGGTCCTCGTCGGCTCACTCGGCGTCCATCCGCTCATCGCCTTCGCGGCCGTGCTGGTCATTTCGACCCTGTTCGGCAGCCTGATGGGTGCGATGATCCGTTATCTCGGCATACCGCCCTTCGTCGTCACGCTCGCCGGCATGTTCCTGGCCCGAGGCGCCGCCTATCTGATCTCGACAGAATCCGTGCCGATCTCGCACGAGATGATCGACGCGATCCAGGGCTTCTATTTCCGCTTCCCGGGCGGCGGCAGGCTGACGGCGCTTGCCATGCTCATGCTCCTGGTCTTCATCGTCGGAGCCTTCATCGCCGCCCGCACACGCTTTGGCGCCAATGTCTATGCGATCGGCGGCAGCCAGCAGTCGGCAGAGCTGATGGGCGTTCCGGTGGGCTCCACGACGGTCGGCATCTACGCGCTCTCCGGCTTCCTCTCCGGCCTCGCCGGCATCGCCTATACGCTCTATACCTCCTCCGGCTATTCGCTGGCGACGGTCGGCGTCGAGCTCGATGCGATCGCGGCCGTTGTCATCGGCGGCACGCTGCTCACCGGCGGTGTCGGGCTGGTGGCCGGGACCTTCATCGGGATCCTGATCCAGGGGCTGATCCAGACCTACATCGTCTTCGACGGCACGCTGTCGTCCTGGTGGACGAAAATCGTCATCGGCATCCTGCTGTTCGTCTTCATTGTATTGCAGCGCGGAATCATCTGGTATTCAAACCGGCGACTTGCCGAGGGACGGCTGAAGGAGATCTGAGTTGGGACTTCTGGAAACAACGATCAGTGGGCGAAAGCGCCGCAGCAACCACGCGCATGTGGTGGCGGAGCTCGGCCGGGGGATCGTTTCCGGCAAGATCCCGGAAGGTTCGCTTCTGCCCGGCGATGCCGAGCTTTCCGCCCGCTTCGGGGTTTCGCGCACCGTTTTGCGCGAATCCATGAAGACGCTCGCCGCCAAGAGGCTGGTCGAGGCCAAGGCCAAGGTCGGCACCCGCGTGCTCGACAAGGCGAGCTGGAATTTCTTCGATTCGGATGTGCTCGGCTGGCGATTCGAATCCGGGCTTGATTTCGAATTCATCGAACACCTCGCCGAGATGCGCATGGCGCTGGAGCCGGCAGCGGCCGCCGCAGCCTCGCTGCGCGCCTCCAGCGACGACATTGTCGCGCTCTACGCGATTGCCGCGAAATTCGACAATCTCTCCCATACGCCGGAAACCATCGCCAAGGTGGACCTCGAATTCCACCTTGCCATCGCCCGCATGTCCGGCAATCCGTTCATGCGCTCGGCGAGCGCGCTGATCGAGGCGGCGCTCGCCATCTCCTTCCAGCTCTCCTCGCCTGCCGCCTCGCCGGAAAAGATCGACGAGGTCGCCACCAATCACCTGCGGATCGCTCATGCGGTCGCCTCGCGCGATCCGGACCGGGCGATCGCCGCGATGCGCCACGTCATCGAGGTCGGCAAAAGCCGCATTGCCAACTCGTTCGAAGTAACCTTGCCGGCCTGAGGCGGCTTATTTCGCTTCCAGCGAAATCATCAGGTTGGCGAGCAGCGCGGTGCGCGGCGCAACGCTGCTGACGAAGATATGTTCGTTGAACGTATGCGGCCCGGCACCATCGGCACCCAGGCCGTCAAGCGTCGGCACGCCCAGCGCCGCGGTGAAATTGCCGTCCGAGCCGCCGCCCGTCGCCATTCCTTCGAGCGTGATGCCGAGGCCTTCCGCGATCTCCGCCGCCACGTCGAACAGGCGCTTACCCTCTTCCGACTGCGCGAAGGGCGGGCGGTTCATCCGGCCGTCGATTTCGAAGCTGATATCCGGATCGACAGGCTTCATCGCCTCGATCCTGCCGGTGATTTCTTTGGCGATCGCATCGTCCGGCACACGAACGTCAACCTGAAGGCGGCATTCCGCCGGCACCGTGTTGCGGCCCGTGCCGCCCTGGATCGTGCCGACCGTCACGGTCACGCCGCGCTCCGTATCGTTCAGTGCCTCAAGCTCCAGGACCAACCTTGCGGCAGCACGAATGGCGCTACGTCCATCCTGCGGCCGCGCGCCCGCATGCGCCGCGCGTCCCCGCACGGTGATGTCGTACATAGCGACCCCTTTGCGGGCGATCACGACCTTGCCGCCATCGCGGGCGGGCTCGACCACCAGCGTATAACCGGCATTCTTGGCCGCCTCTTCCATGAAGGCGCGTGACGAGAGACTGCCCATCTCCTCGTCAGGCACGAAGATCAGGTCGATCGGCATCTTCGCTCCATGTCCGACGGCAAGCTTCATCGCCTCGAGCGCCATCAGCGCCCCGGATTTCATGTCGTAGATGCCCGGGCCATAAAGCTTGTCGCCTTCCTGGCGCAGCGGAAGCTGGTTGTTGATCACGCCGACCGCATGCACGGTGTCGAGATGCGCGAGGATCAGAACGGTCTTTTCGTTGCTGCCCGCCGGGCGCGGCGAACGGACCGCCAGGATATCGCCGAAACCGAGCGTGCCCGGCAGCCGTTCCGTCTCAAGGCCCGCCGCCTTGCCGATCGCCTCGACCCGATCCGCCAGGAGATTGACCGCAGCCGCATCGAGCGTCGGGGTCTCGATCTCGACCCATTGCTTCAGCTCCTCGATAAGAGCCTTGTCGTCGATGTCTTTGGCGGAAATGGCAAGCGTCATGGGAATTACCTTGGGCGTTCTTCGGCGGGGGATGATGCCGCGGAAGGCGCGGCCCGGCCACTATAGCTGGCCGAGCCAGGATCGCCAGACCCGTTGCCCGAGTAACCGGCGAAAATCACCGGCGCCCCGAATAGGCAGCCCGATATCGATCCCGCCTATGGCCGCCGATGTCAGGCGGAGAGCGACTTCAGGAAGGATTCGACGCCGGCCTGGGCGCATTCCGTATCTTGCGCCGGCGTGCCGGAGCTGAGGCCGATGCCGCCGACGACATCGCCGTCGACGATGACCGGCAGGCCGCCGGCAACCACCAGGATACGCCCGCCGATCGCCGAATTGATGCCATAGGCCGGGCTGCCGGGCTGGCTGGCGGTGCCGTAGCTTTCCGTGGTGCGCTTGGCGCCGGCTGCGGTATAGGCCTTGTCCTGGGCGATGATCGTGCTGGTGATCTTGCCGCCATCCATGCGTTCGAACGCAATCAGCTGGCCGGATTCGTCGGTGATGGCGATGCACATCGGCACCTTGATCTCCTCCGCCTTGGCGCGGGCACCGGCTATCAGCACACGCGCATCCTCAAGGCTCAACCGCTTGATCGTCAGCATGGAATCTCCTCTCCAGTTTCAAAACAGGTCAGGGCAGCGCTATGCCAGAAAACCCGGCCGCCATATACGTCGCTTGACGCGAATTTCCGGAAAACTTCGCGCTGGCGAAATGGCGCGAGACAGGATCAGGCAGGTTCCAAACGCTCGCTTCGAATGAGGCTGTTGCCGGCCTCGGCCATAACCCGCCGCGTCGTTTCGACAAAATCGAGCACGATCCGCGACTTCTCCTCGGCCTGCCAGGCGACCAGCAGTTCCACTTCGGCCGGAATGTCTTCCAGCGGCCGGTAGACCAGGTAAGGGCTTGGGTTATGCGCCAGCCAGGAAGGCGCGATTGCGATCCCGACGCCAGCCGCGACCAGCGTCGCTATCGCCAGGGTATGGGAGACTTCCTGCACGATGACCGGATAGACGCCGGCGCGACGCAGCGCATCCATGATCGCATGGTAATAGCTGGCGCCGACGGTCGGCGCATAAGTGATGATCGGCTCGCCGGCGAAATCCTTGACCGTCAGGTCGCTCTTGCCCGCCAGCCGATGATGCTTCGGCAGGACCGCGACGAAACCCTCCTCCAGGATATGTTCCGTCTTCAGGAAACCGGCCGGATTGGTCGGGCGGATGAAGGCCACCTGCACCTTGTTGTTCTGAAGCAGTTCGAGCTGCTGTGCGGTGCCGAGCACCTGCACGTCGACGGTCATCGCCGGATAGCGTTTGCGAAAGTCCGAAATGACCAATGGCAGGACATGCGAGAGCGCCACGTGCACGCCGCTGACGGAAATCGTTCCGCTATCGTCCCCGGAAATGGAACGGGTATGCGTGACCGCCCGGTCGATGCCCCCTAGGATTTCCTGGGCGTGACGCAGGAAGATTTCGCCGGCCGGGGTCAGCTTCACGCGGCGCGTGGTGCGGCGGAAAAGCTTGGTGCCGAGGCGGTCCTCGAGCTGCCGGATCTGCTGGCTGAGCGGAGCCTGCGCCATGCCGAGCTTGTCGGCGGCGCGGCTGAAATGCAGCTCTTCGGCGACGCAGGCGAAATAGTGGAGGTGACGAAATTCGATGCCGTATTTCATATCTGGAACATATCAATGCTGCTTTGATTTTGTAATAGATAATAATTTATTCCCGTGATTAGTTTTCAAAAAACGACAATAAGAATTGGAACAGCTGGAGCTTCGGCTCCCGAAACGGAGCGTGATGACGCGTTTCTGGGTGTTAAAAATTCTGCGAACCGTGCTGACGCTTTGGTTCGTGGTGACTTTCGCATTTGTGGTGCTCAGAACTTCGGGCGACCCCGTCGTGGCACTTGTCGGCGCCGATGCCACGCCCGAGGAGGTGGAGCAGTTCCGCCAGCTCTGGCGTCTCGACGACCCGCTCTGGGTCCAGTATTTCCGCTACGTCTTCCAGATGGCGACGGGCCAGTTCGGCATTTCCTATCGCGACGGCCGCGAGGTCCTCGACATCATCGTCGAGCGGGTGCCGTGGACCCTGATGCTCGGCCTCTTCTCCTATATCGGCGCGATCCTGATCGGCGTGCCGGCCGGCATCGTCGCCGCCATCAAGCGCGGCTCGACTTTCGACAACCTGATCATGGCGACCGCCGTCTTCGGTTTCGCGCTGCCGAACTTCTTTCTCGGCATCCTGATGATCCTGCTGTTTTCCTTGAGCCTGCAATGGCTGCCGAGTTCCGGCACGGGCACCGTCTGGCACCTGATCATGCCCGCGATCACGCTTGCGACCTTCACGGCCGGCACGCTCGCGCGTTTCACCCGTTCGGCGATGCTCGAAGTGCTGGACAAGCTCTATATCCGCGCCGCCGCCGCCAAGGGCGTCGGTTACTGGAAGCGGATCATCTTCCACGCTCTGCCGAATGCCAGCATCCCGCTCGTCACCATTATCGGCCTTAATCTCGGCGAACTGATCGGCGGCGCCATCGTCGTGGAAACCGTGTTCGCCTGGCCGGGTGTCGGCCGCCTGCTGGTGACGGCCGTCTCCTCTCGTGACCTTGCGGTCGTGCAGGGACTGGTGCTGATCATGGCCGTGACGATGGTGCTCGCAAACCTCGTCGTCGATCTGCTCTACGGGCTTCTCGACCCGCGCATCCGCGTGCAGAACTGAGGGCCGGCAGATGAAACGCGTTTCTCCCGTTCTCGTTTTCGCCATCGCGGTCCTCGCCATCACGGTTGTCGTCGCCATCATCGGCAATGTCTTTACCTCGCATGGCATGTCGCAGCAGAACCTGCTCGCCCGCCTGAAGCCCCCGGCGTTCATGACCGGCAGCAATCCGAGCTTCCCGCTCGGCACCGACCGCATCGGCCGCGACATGGTCGCAAGGGTGATCGCCGGCCTGCAGATGTCGCTTTCGGTGGCGATCGCCGGCACGATCATCGGCGCCGTCTTCGGTTCGGCGATCGGCTTCGTCGCCGCGCATTTCCGCGGCTGGGTCGAGGAGTTGCTGATGATGCTGGTCGACTTCCAGGCGTCCCTGCCCTTCATCCTCATCACGCTGACGCTGCTGGCCTTTTTCGGCAACAGCATGGTGCTGTTCATCATCCTGATGGGCCTGTTCGGATGGGAGAAATATGCCCGCCTGTCGCGCGGCGTGGTTCTGTCGGCGATCAACCAGCCCTATGCCAAGGCGATCGTCGCGCTCGGCGCGGGCAATGGCCGGCTTTATCTCAAACACGTGCTGCCGAACGTGGCGAGCGCGCTGATCGTCCAGGTGACGCTGACATTCCCGCAGATCATCCTTCTGGAAACCTCGCTCAGCTTCTTAGGACTCGGCATCCAGGCCCCGCAGACCAGCCTCGGCCAGATCCTCGGCGACGGCCGCGACTACCTCTCGACCGCCTGGTGGATCTCGGTCTGGCCCGGCCTGGTCATCTTTCTCGTCACTCTTTCGATGAGCATCGTCGGCGACTGGCTGCGTGACCGCCTCGATCCGATGCTGCGCGCCCGAACAACCTGAAAAATGCCGCTCGAACATACATGAACAAGGGAAGGTGGAACGATGTTTACAAGACGTGAAGTAGGAAGTCTCATTCTCGGCGCGGGGGCGCTGTCCATGGTCGGCAGCCTCCCGAAGGCAAATGCCGCGGACCGGCCGTCGCTGACTATCGCGGTCGACAATCTCTGGGCCAACATGGCGACCATCAACGGCATCTCGACCACGTCGCGCCGTATCTTCCCGAACTTCTACGACAACCTCGTCGACCGCGACTATATCAAGGACGAGAACGGCCTGATCTTCGCGCCGAAGCTCGCCACCAAATGGGAGCAGAACGGCAACGTCTGGAAGTTCACGCTGCGTGAGGGCGTCAAGTTCCACGACGGCACCGAGATGACGGCGGAAGACGCGGTCTTCACCCTGTCGCCGGAACGCCTCTGGGGCGCAAAGCCCTTCGAACCGCGCGGCAAGACCTTTACCGCCGGCTTCAAGCGCGTCGAGGCGACCGGCAAATACACGTTCGAGATCGAGACCGACCGTCCAGACCCGAACATCCCGAGCAAACTCACCGGCTATATCGGCTTCGTGGTGCCGAAGAAATATTACATGGAAGTCGGCGTCGACGCCTTCGGCCAGAAGCCGATCGGCACCGGTCCCTACAAGGTGACAACCTTCCGCTCCGGCGAAATCATGGTTCTCGAAGCCTTCGACGACTATTGGGACGGCCCGCCGCCGGTCAAGCAGATCTCCTGGAAGATCGTCCCGGAATTCGCCGCCCGCATGGCCGGTCTCGTCTCCAAGGAATTCGACTTCATCGTCAACATCCCGACCGACCAGGAAGCGGCGCTCGAGAAATACCAGGGTGTCACGCTGAAGCGGGTTCTCGCCGACAACTACCCCGCCCTCGCCTTCAACACCCGTCCGGATCCGGAAGACAATCCGCTGGTCGATCCGAACCTGCGTTACGCCATGGTCCAGGCGATCGACATGAACGCCATCGTCCAGGCACTCTTCAACGGCACGACCGAACACCCGGCGGTACCGTTCAATTTCACGGAATACGGCAAGTTCTACGATCCGAAGGCGCCGGTGAAACTCCCCTACGACGTCGCGGCCGCCAAGGCGCTGGTCGCCAAGACCCAATACAAGGGCGAGAAGCTCCTCTGGCATATCACCCGCCAGTATTATCCGAACTACGAGGCGGCGGCCGAAATCATGGTCGAACAATGGCGCGAGGTCGGCATCAATGTCGAGGCGCAGATCCTCGACAATTTCGAACTCGTCTATCGCCGCCCCTACCACCTGATGAACATGTCGATGAGCTCGGACTTCATCCCCGGCGATCCCTACCAGCCGCTGTGGCTCGATTGGGGTCCGACCGCATCCCGCTCCACTGCCACCTGGAAGACCTGGGACCCGACCCCGGAATATCTGGCGGCAGGCAAGAAGTTCGACGAGGCGATCGAGTTCGAGGACCGCAAAAAGGCCTATCTGGAACTTTCGGACGCATGGCAGAAGGTGACGCCCGGCTACTACATGTGGAAGAGCGTCTACAACTGCGCCCACCGCGCCGGCATCCAGTTCAAGTTCAAGCCGAACGGCGAGATGCGCATCTACGGCGATTACTTCAAGTTCGTATGATGGATAGCAAACGCAAGCATGCGCTGAAGGATATGACGTTCGCGGAATTCCGCGAACGTCTTTCCGAAAAGCCCGTCATCCTGCTGCCGTTCGGCAGCCAGGAGGAACAGGGACCCCACGCCCCGATGGGCGATTTCATGCTGACCGAAGCGGTGGCCGGACAAGTGGCGGAAGCCTCCGGCGCGATCGTCGCGCCGATCATTCCCTTCGGTTATGCCGATTTCTTCAAGACCATTCCGGGCGGCATCCAGTTGCGGCCCTCGACCTTCTCGGCCGTGGTCGAGGACACCGTGACCGCTTTCCTGGATCACGGCATCGAGCATATCCTGATCCTCAACGGCCATACCAGCAATGCGCCGCTCTTCGACCAGGCACTCCGCCGCATCCGTGCCGAACGCGGCGTGTCGGTCGCCTTCATCAATCTCTGGCAGGCGATCCCCGATGCGCTCTGGAAGGAGCTGCATGGTCCTTCGGTCGCGGCGGCCCGCGGCCATGGCGGCGATCCACTGACCTCGATCTACCTGCATCTCTTCCCCGAACTGATGCGCATGGATCTTGCCCGTCCCTCGGTGCGCGAAAAGGCCTTCGGCCTGCCGACCGGCGGCGTCAACAATGTCCAGTTCGAAGGAATGCCGGTGCATGTGCCGCTGAACTGCCACGAGGTGAATGCCGACGGCATGCTCGGCGGCGATCCGTTGCTCGCCAGCGCCGAAAAGGGCCAGAAGATGGTCGAACATCTGGTCGGCTTCTGCGCCCGGTTCGTGGAACACCTGCGCCGCTGCGACATGCGCTCCGTCAAGGCCTTTTCACCGCAAGAGGAGAAGGCGGCATCATGAGCAACGAACGGCTGTCCATCGAACATCTGAGCGTGCCGTTGCCGCGGGGCGCCGATCGTGCCTTCGCGGTCGAGGGTCTGTCGCTTTCGGTCAGCAAGGGCGAAATCCTCTGCATCGTCGGCGAATCCGGCTCGGGCAAGTCGCTGACTGCGCTTGCCACCATGGGCCTCCTGCCCCGCAATCTCGGACGGCCGACGGGCAAGGTTGTGTTCGAGGGCAAGGACCTGCTCACCCTCGACGAGGCGACCCGCCGCGACATCACCGGCCGGCGCATCGCCATGATCTTCCAGGAGCCGACCGCCGCCCTCAACCCGATTTTCCGGGTCGGAGAGCAGGTATCGGAAACGTTTCGCATCCACACGTCGCTCAGCCAGGCGGAGATCCGCAAGAAGGTCATCGACCTCTTCCGCGAGGTGCAGCTCCCCAATCCGGAGCAGATCTTCCATTCCTATCCGCACCAGCTGTCCGGCGGCCAGTGCCAGCGGGTAATGATCGCCACCGCGCTCGCGCTCGATCCATCGGTGCTGATCGCCGACGAACCGACCACCGCGCTGGATGTCACCACCCAGGCACAGATCCTCAAGCTGATGCTGGAGCTTCGCGCGAGGCACGATACCGGCATCATCTTCATCACCCATGATTTCGGCGTCGTCGCCGAGATCGCCGACCGCGTCGCCGTCATGCAGATGGGCAGGCTGGTCGAGATCGGCACCCGCGACGACATCCTCAACCATCCGAAGGAGGACTATACCCGCCGCCTGCTCGCCGCCGTGCCGACGCTGACGCCGCGAAAGGAACGCGAAGGCCTCGGCAATCCGGTGCTGATCGCAAAAAACATCGTCAAGACATTCACCCGCTCCGGCCTTTTCGGCGGCGGCCGCACGGTGAAGGCGGTGGACGACGTCGATATCACCATCCGCCGCGGCGAAACGCTCGGCCTGGTCGGCGAATCCGGCTCCGGCAAGTCGACGCTGGCGCAATGCGTCATCCGCCTCGTGCAGCCGGAGAGCGGTGATATCCTGATTTCCGGTGGCGATTTCGCGGGCCTTTCCGGCAAGGCGTTGCGCGAGGCGCGCCGCAAGGTGCAGATCGTTTTCCAGGACCCCTATACGGCACTCGATCCGCGCCAGAAGGTCGGCGATTCCATTGCCGAAGGCCCGGTCATCCACGGCCTCGACCGCAAGGCGGCGAGGGCCCGCGCCCTCGACCTGCTCGAAGCCTGCGGCCTCGACCGGACCTCCGCCGACCGCTTTCCGCACGAGTTCTCCGGCGGCCAAAGGCAGCGCATCTGCATCGCCCGGGCACTCGCGGTCGAACCCGAGCTGCTGATCGCCGACGAGAGCGTTTCCGCCCTTGATGTCTCGGTCCAGGCACAGGTGCTGAAACTGCTTGCCGACATGCAGGCCAGGCTCGGCTTCGGCATCCTGTTCATCACCCACGACCTCAGGGTCGCAAGCCAGATCTGCGACAATATCGCGGTGATGAGAAACGGCCGCATCGTCGAGCGGGGCGATCCGGCATCGCTCTTCGGTGCGCCGAAGGAAACCTACACGAAGGAACTGCTCGCCGCCGTGCCCGGCAAGGGCTGGCAGCACCATGCCAGTGAGAACGAGGCCGGGACGGTAAGGTCCCGGGAGGAAACCCCATGAAGAAATATCACGTCGGCAATGTGCCGAAACAGGTCGACCCGGAACTCATCGCCAGGTTCGAGAGCGTCGAGGTGGCGACGATCGGCCATTTCCGCCATCGCGGTTTCGTGCATCATTCGATCACCCCGGTCGTCGAGCCGGGCAGGACGCTGGTCGGCACGGCGGTGACGGTGGCCATCCCGGCGACGGACTCCACCCTCCTCCATCATGCGGTCGGCTTGCTGCGCCCCGGCGACTTCCTGTTCGTCGACCGGCTCGGAGACGATCGCCATGCCTGCATCGGCGGCGGCGTCGCCTTTGCGATCAAGACGGCGGGCGCCATCGGTGTGGCGATCGACGGCCCCTGCACCGATGTCGAGGAAATCGTCGAACTCGGCCTGCCGTTGTGGTCGTCGGGCGTATCGGGCATCACCACAAGGCTCAACGATCTCGGCGGCTCGCTCAACCTTCCGATCTCCTGCGGCAACGTGCCGGTGCTTCCGGGCGATGTCGTGGTCGCCGATGCCAGCGGCATCGTCGTGATCCCGGTCGATGAGGCCGAAGAGGTCGTCGAGGAGGCGATCGCGCGCCAGGCACGCGCGGGCCGCAACAAGGACAAGATCGCTGCAGGCGAAAAGCTTGGCGACCTGTCGGGTGCAAGCCGAATGGTCGCCGCCGCGCTGGAGCCGAAATGATGGAAAATCCGCAATACGATCACCTGCGCGTCGAGCGCGGCGTCTATCGCAAAGTGGCCGGCGTCAGCGAGCGCGGCGTCGTCACCTCCCAGCATTATGCGGCGGCCGAGGCAGGCGCAGCAGTACTTGCAGCCGGCGGTAACGCAGTAGACGCAGCCGTATCCGCTGCCTTCACCTTGCAGACCGTCGAACCCTGGATGACCAGCCTCGCCGCCTGCGGCTACATGCTGATTGCCCAGCCCGACGGAAAAGTCGAAGTCGTGGAGTTCACCGGCCGCGTGCCGTCCACGTTCGACGAGGAGTTCTACAAGCCCGATCCCAGCATCAAGACTTTCATCGGCCACCCCGCTTCGATCGACAACCGTAACGTCCGCGGCTTTACCGCCGCCGTCGTGCCCGGCTGCGTGCGTGGTTTCGCCGAAGCGCTGAAGCGTTACGGCACGATCGGCTTCGACCGGGCGCTGCAGCCCGCCATCGATCGCGCCCGCAAGGGCATGTTCGTCGACTGGCACACGACGCTGGCGATCGCGATTGCCGAAGGCGACCTCGGTCTGGATCCCGGCGCCCGTTCGGTCTTCCTGCCAGGCGGCCATGCACCAGAGCCGGGAACGACGCTGCCGCTCGACCGGCTTGCCAAAACACTGGAACGTCTCGCGGGCGAAGGCCCGGACGCGCTCTACGGCGGCGCGATCGGCGAGATGCTGGTCGCCGACCTCAATGCCGGCGGCAGCTCGATCACGCTGGAGGACCTGGCCAGCTACGCCCCCCTCCTCTACCCGTCCCGGACCATGCCGCTGCAGGGCAAGACCGTGCATGTGGCGGGGGAAACCAGCGCCGGCCAGCGGCTCTTCGACGCGCTCGATCACTTCGACAGGAAGCGCGGCAAAGGCCCGGTCGACGCTGGTTTCTTTACCGCCATGGCCGAGGCCCTCTGGGAAAGTTTCGGCGCCCATCGCAAGCGCCTCAACCCGGCCGAAACGACCAACAAAACCAGCACGACGCAGGTCAACGCCGTCGATCACGAAGGCCGGATGGTGGCGATCACCTTCACCCTGCTCAACCGGTTCGGCGCCCGGGCCCTGTCTCCCTCGACCGGCATCCTGCTCAACAACGGCATGTCCTGGTTCGACCCGACGCCCGGCCGCGCCAATTCGCTGACGCCCAACGCCTATGCGCCAAGCAATATGTGCCCGGTGGCGATCACCGACGAAAACGGCGCTTTCGCAGCCTATGGCGCCGCCGGCGGCAATCAGATCGTTCCGTCGCTCGCCCAGCTCACCGGCATGATCCTGCATGCCGGCCTCGATATCGAGGAGGCCATGAACATGCCACGCATGACCACCGGACCGAATGCCGACATCATCGTCAATGTCGACATGCCGGCCGAGCAGATCGAAGCGCTCGAAAAGATCGCGAAGGTGAAGCCCGCGGCAGCCGTCGTCTATCCCCGGCCCTTTGCCGCTCCAGGCATGGTCGGCAGGCGCGGCAATGCCTTTGTCGGCATGCCCGACATCACCTACCCCGCTGCCTATGCGGCGACAGCCTGAACGAGACCATGATGACCGACATGACCTTCGCCCCCGTCGAAATCGACGGCGTCCTCAAGATCATTCCGCCGACCGTGCCGTCCATCCCGATGGTGTTCGACTCGCCGCATAGCGGACTGACATTGCCGGATTTCGAGCGCACGGTTTCCGACGAACTGGTGCGCGTGGCGGCCGATACCTATGTCGACGACCTCTTCGGCTTCGCCCCCTCGATCGGCGCACCGCTGCTGCTGGCTCATTTCCCCCGCAGCTTTCTCGACCTCAACCGGTCGCTGCAGGATGTCGACCTGGAAATGGTCGAAGGGCAATGGCCGCATCCGGTCCGCGACAGCGCCTCGGCCCGCCGCGGCATGGGCATCACCTGGCGTTACGCCTGGGGCGACACGCCGATGTACGGCCGCAAGTTCACGGTGAAGGAGCTCGAAGAGCGCATCGACACCTACTGGCGGCCCTATCACCGCGAATTGGTGCGGCTGCTCGACGAGACCCATGCCGCCTTCGGCAAGGTCTATCACGTCAACTGCCATTCCATGCCGGCGATCGGCCACGTTCTCTCGCCCGACCCGGCCGGCACGGTCCGCAAGGATATCGTGGTCGGCGATTACGAAGGCCTGTCGAGCGAGCCGGACTTCGTGAAGCTCGTCGCCGAGACCCTCGAAGGTTTTGGCTATTCGGTCTCGCTCAACGTGCCCTTCAAAGGCGCGGAGCTGGTCTCGGCGTATTCCGCGCCGGCAAGAAACCGCCACAGCATCCAGATCGAGCTCAACCGCAAGCTCTACATGGACGAGGAGACCCGCGAGAAGATCGCGGGTTATGACGAGTTGAAGGCCAACCTCGCCAGGCTCGGCACGGTCATGCGAAACTATGTGACAAGCAAGGCCTGAGTTCAGTGACCTGAAGATCTAACGCGCCGCCTTGTCGGGATGAGCATTGTCGGGATGCGCATCGGCAAACGGTTTCAGCCCGGCGCAGCGGTCGGCGATTGCGACGAGCGTCGGGCAGGCCGAGAGATCGACGCTCCACCGCCGCGCATTGTAGACCTGCGGCACGAGGCAGATATCCGCCATGCTCGGCCGCTCGCCATGGCAGAACGTGCAGGTTGAAGGTGAAGCCAGAAGCGTCTCGAAGGCGGCCAGCCCCTCGCCGATGAACTTCTGCATCCAGGCGATCCGCGTTTCATCGCCGCCGCCGGTCAGTGACATGACATGGCCCGTAACGTTGAGATTGCAGACCGGGTGGATTTCCATGGCAATGACATAGGAGAGCGCCCTCACCCGCTGCCGGCCGGCGGGATCGCCCGGTAGAAAGGCCCCGCCGCGCGTCTCATCGAGATATTCGATCACGGAGAGCGACTGGGTGAAACTGTGGCCGTCGATCTCCAGTACCGGCACCAGCCCCTGCGGATTGCGTTGCAGATGCTCCGGCGACCGGTGCGCCTTGGCGAGGAGATCGACAGGCACCGAACGGAACGTCTCGCCAAGCATGTTGAGGGCGATCCTCAGCCGATAACTGGCGGAGGACCGCCAGTAGTCGTAGAGCAGCGTCTCGCTCATCACGCCTTCTCGTATTTCGTCACGGTCTGTTCGATCGCGCCGAAGATCGAATGCCCCTTGTCGTCCTTCATCTCGATCCGGACCGTATCGCCGAAATGCAGGAACGGCGTTTTCGGAGCTCCAAGATTGATCGTCTCGATGGTGCGGACTTCGGCAATGCAGGAATACCCGGCGCCGCCATCGGCAACCGGCTTGCCGGGACCGCCGTCGAGCTTGTTGGAGACAGTGCCCGAACCGATGATCGTGCCCGCCACCAGCGGCCGGGTCTTCGCCGCATGGGCGATCAGCTGCGGGAAATCGAAGGTCATGTCGATACCGGCATTGGCGCGGCCGAAGGGCTTGCCGTTGAGATCGACCTTGAGCGGCAGGGAAAGCTTGCCGCCATCCCAGGCGGAACCCAGCTCGTCCGGCGACACCGCGACCGGCGAAAAGGCCGAGGACGGCTTCGACTGGAAGAAACCGAAACCCTTGGCGAGTTCCGAAGGGATCAGCCCACGCAGCGACACATCGTTGACGAGAAGCACGAGGCGGATCGCCTCGCGCGCCTCTTCGGGAGAAGCGCCCATCGGCACGTCGCCGACGATCACGGCGATCTCGCCTTCCATGTCCGCACCCCAGGCCTCGTCGCCGAGCAGGATCGGATCGCGGGGACCGAGGAAACTGTCGGAGCCACCCTGATAGATCAGCGGATCGGTCCAAAAACTTTCCGGCATGTCGGCATTGCGCGCCCGGCGCACCAGTTCGACGTGGTTGAGGTAGGCCGATCCGTCAGCCCACTGGTAGGCGCGCGGCAGCGGCGATGCCGCATCATGTTCGTGGAAACGAATGGTCGGCTGCGCACCAGTCTCGATACCCTCCGCGACCCGCTCGAGCCGCGGACCGACATATGCCCAGTCGTCCAGCGCCGCCTGGAGGGTGCGGGCGATATGGCCGACCTCCGAGCATTGGGTCAGGTCCTTCGAGACGACGACCAGGCGGCCGTCGCGGGTGGAATCCTTCAATGTCGCGAGCTTCATGAATGAGTGTTTCCCGTTTTATCGTTGGTATTGCCCACAGAATGTGTGGAGATCGCGCAAGAAGGCAACCGGAATGTAGCGCCGCCTCACTTGATCCCCGGCGTACCGTCGAACTTTCGCTCCAGCCCGGACCAGCAATCCACGTAATTGTCCTGCAGGGTCTCCAGTTCGGCCGCGAATTGGGTCAGCTGCTGCGGGAAACGGGTCTCGAACATGAAGGCCATCGTGTTTTCGAGCTTGACGGGTTTCAGCTCGCCATTCGAGGCTTTTTCGAAGCCTGTAAAGTCGGGTCCGTGCGGCAGCATCATGTTGTGCAGGCTCATGCCGCCCGGCACGAAACCCTCCTCCTTGGCGTCGTAGCGGCCATAGATCAGGCCCATGAACTCGCTCATGATGTTGCGATGGTACCAGGGCGGCCGGAACGTGTGCTCGGCCACCAGCCAGCGGGGCGGAAAGATGACAAAATCGACGTTGGCGGTTCCCTCCTCGCCGGAGGGGGCGGTCAGAACCGTGAAGATCGACGGATCGGGATGGTCGAAGAGAATGGCACCCACCGGCGAGAAGGTGCGCAGGTCGTATTTGTAGGGCGCGTAATTTCCGTGCCAGGCAACCACATCGAGCGGCGAATGGCCGATCTCCGTCACATGGAAGGAGCCGCACCACTTCACCTGCACCCGGCAGGGCGTCTCCTTGTCCTCATAAGCCGCCACCGGTGTCTTGAAATCGCGGGGGTTGGCAAGGCAGTTGGCGCCGATCGGGCCGCGATCCGGCAACGTGAACTTGGCGCCGTAATTCTCGCAGATATACCCTCGCCAGACTTTTTCCTCGCCGAGCCGGGTGACCTTGAACATGGTGCCGCGCGGGATGACGCAGATTTCGGATGGCTCGAGATCCATCTTGCCGAGCTCGGTGAAAACCTGGATCGAACCGACCTCCGGCACGATCATCATCTCGCCGTCGGCATTGAAGAAATAGTCGTCCACCATGTCAGTGTTGAAGGCATAGACATGCGCCGCCATGCCGGACTGGGAGAGCGCATCGCCCGCCGTCGTCATCGTGCGGATGCCTTCGAGGAAGTTCAACTGCTCGCTCGGCGCCGGCAGCGGGCTCCAGCGAAGCTGGCCGAGCGCCAGCGAATGTTCGGCGATGTGAGGCGCCGTCTTCCAGAGCGGATAGTCGATCTTCCGGAACCGGCCCGTATGCCGCACGCTCGGGCGGATGCGGTAGAGCCAGGACCGCTCGTTGGTACCGCGCGGCGCGGTAAACGGCGAACCGGAAAGCTGCTCCGCATAAAGCCCATAATTGCATTTCTGCGGGCTGTTCTGGCCCTGCGGCAGAGCGCCGGGCAGGCTCTCGGTCTCGAAATCATTGCCGAAACCCGGCATATAGGCGAGCACCTCGGCATTCGCCCCGGTGCCTAACGCGGTGGTCGGATCGACCTTGTCCAGCATGGCTTGTTTCCTCCCATGATGACGATATGGTTGCAAATGTAACCATCATTTTTGTAACCATCAACGCCGCATCGATGCCATGACGACGGATAGTTTCGAACTCGAGCAGTTTCTTCCCTACCGGCTCAATCGCGCCGCCGAATTTGTCGGCCTGCGCTTTGCCGCGCATTACAAGGCGAAATACGGCATGACCCGGCCGGAATGGCGCACCCTTGCGGCGCTTGGCAGTTCGGGCCGCATGACATCGAAAGCAGTCGGCATTCATTCCAGCATGCACAAGACCAAGGTGAGCCGCGCCGTCTTCGCGCTCGAACAGCGCCGCTGGCTGAAGCGCAGTCAGGACGAAACGGACCGCCGCCTCGAGCATCTCGAACTCACCGCCACCGGGCAGCAGGCCTATCGGGAACTGATCGAACTTGCCCGCGGCTATCAGGCCGAGCTGGAGGCGGAAATCGGCGAAAGCGGCATCAGGATGCTGGCGACCGGCCTTGCGGCAATCGAGCAGGTCATCATTCGCTCGGGCAAGGCAAAGCTGCCGGAACCGGACGAGGCCTAACCCTTGGCGGGCCGCTGAATCGGAATCCCATCAAAATCCTTCAACACGCTGAGAACGATCGATGTTTTGACATGCTGCACGCTTTCGTGCGGCAGCAGCACATCGTTGACGAAATGGGAGAGGCCCGCGAGATCCCGCGTCACCACCTTCAGGTGATAATCCATCTCGCCGGTCAGTGAGAAACATTCCAGCACTTCCGGCAGGTCTTCGACAAGGCGTGCGAACCGTTTGGCATTGTCGCGGTTATGGGTCGCGAGCGTGACAGCGATCACCACCATGAGGTCGAGCCCTAGTTTCTGCCGGTTGAGATGCGCCCGATAGGTCTGGATGAACCCTTCGCCTTCGAGACGTGCCCGACGGCGTGAACATTGCGACGGCGACAGCGCGATGAGTTCCGACAACTCGTTATTGGTCAGCCGCCCATCCGCCTGCAGATGGCTCAGGATCTTCAGGTCGTATCCGTCCAGCGCGTCCATCGTGCATCCAATCCGTAAATTCCGCATGCTTCATGCACAAATCCAGCAGAACCGGGCAAAGATTGCAAGCACAATGCGCCTCTCCTGCATCATCATGGCAATCGACCGACAGGAGGAGTTTGCCATGGGGCCTTTCCCGCACGATGCGCCGGTTTCTGAGATCACCAAAGACAATCCGGCCGGGACCGACGGTTTCGAATTCGTCGAATTCGCCCATCCGGAGCCGCAGAAGCTGGAAGAGCTGTTCACCCGGATGGGTTACAAGCCCGTGGCACGTCACCGGACCAAGAACATCACCGTCTGGAGACAGGGCGACATCAATTACATCGTCAATGCCGAACCGGGCAGCCATGCCATGCGCTTCGTCGGAGAACACGGCCCCTGCGCGCCGGCCATGGCCTGGCGTGTCGTCGATGCCAAACATGCTTTCGATCACGCGGTCGCCAAGGGCGCAACGCCCTATGAAGGTACCGACAAGACGCTCGACGTACCGGCCATCGTCGGCATCGGCGGTTCGCTTCTCTATTTCATCGAGACCTATGGCGAGAAGGGTTCGGCCTATGACGCCGAGTTCGAATGGCTCGGCGGGCCGAACCCGAAACCGGAGGGCGTCGGTTTCTATTATCTCGATCACCTGACCCACAACGTCTATCGCGGCAACATGGACAAGTGGTGGGATTTCTACCGCGAACTCTTCAATTTCAAGCAGATCCATTTCTTCAACATCGACGGCCGCATCACCGGTCTGGTGAGCCGGGCAATCACCTCCCCTTGCGGCAAGATCCGCATTCCGCTGAACGAGTCCAAGGACGAGACCGGCCAGATCGAGGAATTCCTGAAGAAGTACAAGGGCGAAGGCATCCAGCACATCGCGGTCGGCACCGACGGCATCTACGAAGCGACCGACAAGCTTGCCGAGAACGGCCTCAAATTCATGCCGGGCCCGCCGGACACCTATTACGAAATGTCCGGCACCCGCGTGCACGGCCATGACGAGCCGATCGGGCGGATGAAGAAACACGGCATCCTGATCGACGGCGAAGGCGTCGTCGATGGCGGCATGACCAAGATCCTGCTGCAGATCTTCTCGAAGACGGTGATCGGCCCGATCTTCTTCGAATTCATCCAACGCAAGGGCGACGAGGGATTTGGCGAGGGCAATTTCCGCGCCCTCTTCGAGTCGATCGAGGAAGACCAGATCCGCCGCGGCGTCTTGAAACCGCGGGAAGCCGCCGAATAGCGAGAACGGCTTTGGAGGGGCGTAAGGCCCGGCGGTCATTCCGCCGGGCTTTGCGTGTCAAAACCTTTCGCGATTGAGGGCCTGATCGGAAAACCTCGTCATGGGTGGCGACATGGAATTCCCCCCGGCGTCGCCCAACCGCGAAACATCCCATCCGTATTGTAAGGCGCTCGGTGATCGAGCCATCGCCTCGAAGGCATCCGGTTCGGCTTCGATCTGTCCTAGGCCCTGTCGACCAGGATTTTCATGATCGCGACGCGTTCGGGCAACGCGACGAGATAGTGCGGATCGCGGTCGAGATGATGCACCTTGTTCGGATCGCCACCGGTAAAAGCGGCCATGGATTGGAAGTCCGGCCAGTAGGACGTGGTCACGAATTCCGTTTCGTCGCCCAGATCCTCCCGGAAAAGCTGGACCGAAAGCGCGGTCTTGACGAGCGGCGGAATACCCGTTTCGCGGAGATAGGCTTCATATTCGTCGGCCACTGCCGCGAGCGTGCGGCCGCGCCAGATCCTTGCAATCGTCGCCTTGGTACTCATGGGGTGCTCCTCACTCCGGTTTCGCGGAGCAATTAGAGCCGGAACCGCGGTTGCCAACAGGAAAGATGCTACCCCTTCCCCCGCCCCGGCGCGACGAAGGCGGCGATTGCCGTTTCATCGAGCCCGGCTTCCTGCAGGAAACGCCGGGCAAACTCGGCTGCGGAAGCCTTCATGCCGTCGTTCGGCCGGATCAGGTGAAAGGCGACATGATGATCGATCGTCCTCTCCGACACGGCGACGACCCGGCCGGACGCAAGCGCCGCATCCGCGAGCGGCGGCCGCGCGAGCGCGACGCCGAGCCCTTGCGCGCAGGCGTCGACCACCAGGTTATAATCCTCGAAGCGCCGGTCCTGTCCGCGCGGCACGTAGTCGACATTTTCAACTGCCAGCCAGCGCCGCCATGCCTCGACATTGGAATCGTGCAGGATCGGCACCTCCAGCAGGGATTTCGCATCCGACCGCCCAGCCAGACGTTCGGCGACGGCAGGCGCTGCGATCGGCACCAGCTTTTCCTGCCAGAGCGGCAGGCTGCGCACACCGGCCCACGGCCCTTTGCCGCAACGGATGGCCAGGTCGATCCCCTCGCTGAAATCCGCCAGCCGGTGTTCCAGGATCAGTTCCAGATGGATGTCAGCGGCCTCCAGCTTCGGCAAGCGCGAAAACAGCCAGAGCGAGGCGACCGACGGCGTCACCGAAAGCCGGACCACCGTCTTGTTGCGGCGAGGCAGCCACCGCTCGTCCGTATCGCCGAGCAGCGCCAACGCCTCTTCCGCGCGGGAGAAAAACCGCATGCCTTCCGGCGTCAAAGTCACGCCGCGGGCCTCGCGTGCGAAGAGCCGCACGCCCATCCAGCGCTCCAGCCGGGATATTTGTCGCGAGACGGCGCCATGAGTGACGCCACCTTCCTCCGCCGCGGCGGAAAACGATCCCAGCCGGGCGGCGCGTGCAAAAGTCTCGAGCGTATCCAGTGGTGGCAAAGTCTGCGAGCTGTGAACCATAAGCACATATGATCATCGATCGCGGTGCTTTTCAAGCACGGATCAGAGGGTCTAAATCTCCTCCAGGCTTCGATGGAGAAAAGAGATGAGCACGGTCGCCATGAATGCAGGAACGGACGAGAGACAGGGATTTGATGCGATCGCCTTCCTGGCGATCCTGGTGACCATCGTCTTCTGGGCCTCGTCTTTCGCCGTCATCCGCGTCGCGCTCGGGCCGCTGACGCCGATCGGGCTTGCGACGGCGCGTTATGTCCCGGCTGCCTTGATCGCGGCCTTCTATCTTGTCGCCGCCCGGCCGGCACTTCCCGCCAAAAGCGATCTGCTTCGCCTCGTCGTCGCAGCGGTGCTCTTCATCGCCGCCTATGCCATTCTCCTCAACATGGGCGAGCGAACGGTGGCGGCAGGGCCGGCGAGCTTCATCATCAACACGATGCCGGTCTTTACAGCGCTGATCGCCACGTTTGCGCTCGGTGAGAGATTCGGCCGCTGGGGCTGGGTCGGGACGGGTATCTCGTTTGCCGGCGTGGCGCTGATCGCGGCCTCCGGCGACGACGGTTTCGACCTCGATCCGAACGCCATCCTCATTCTCGGCGCGGCGCTCTGCTCGGCAATTGCGAGCGTGCTGCAGAAGCCGATCCTCGGCCGCATGCCGGCTCTCGCCGTCACCGCCTGGCTGATGCTGATCGGCTCCATTCCGCTGCTGCCGGCTGTTCCGTCCACCCTGCAGGCGCTGGCTGCCGCTCCGGCGGATGTGAATTGGGGCATCGTCTACCTGGTGCTCTTCCCGACCGCGATCGGATACGTCACCTGGGCAATCGCCTTGAAGCGGCTGTCCGCCGCGCGGGCCGCCAATTTCCTCTACGGCGTGCCTCCAACCGCGACCCTGATCGGCTTCCTCTGGCTTGGCGAAGTGCCGACCCTGATCGGCGCAATCGGCGGTGTCATGGCCATCATCGGCGTGCTCGTCGTCAACGTGATGCGCAGGCGATAGGTGCCGTCGCGATCGGGCTAACTGCGGATGAAGCATTGCGAGCGGCGCCCTATTTGCCGGCGCCGTTCACAAATTGCAGGATGAGCTGGTGGACATTGCCGCCCTCACTCATCTCCATCCGGTCGTAGTCGTTGCTGCGCTTCTGCTGCGCTTTCGAGATTTCGCCGAGCCTGGCCGTCAGCTCGGTCCTGATCTTCGCACATTTCGGATCGTCGGCGACGCTCAAGCCCACGCTCACCCGCTCGATCTCCTTCACCATGTCGGTGATGATGACGCCGTGGAGTAGCTCGTGCTTGCGGACGCCTTCGATGAAGACATCCCATTTCTTCTTGAGTTCGGGGGAAAGCGCCGATGCCGGTTTCGGCAGCGTGTAGGTGATGATCAGCTTCGGCCGCGCCGAAACCAGCGTGCAGGCGCCGTCCGGCTGCGGCCGGTAATCCCGCGTCCAGGTCAGCTTGAAATTGGTATGGGCGATGGCCCGGACCTCCCTGCCGATCTTCGGGCCGCGCTCGCCGATAGAGGCATAAAGATCGACGCCGGAATCACCCGTGACAGGATAGGTCTGGATCTGCTCGACCGGCTGCCACTGGCTCTGCGCCGACACGTTGGCCGGCATCAGCGAAAGACCAACCGCCGCCCAGAGAATTGCTGCACCTACCCTCACACATATCCTCCCGTTTCGATTGCCGAGAACCTACGAAGACGGAGTCGCAGTTTCAATCGGCCAGATGTGTTTCAGTGAACGCTATCCATCACGACTTTTGTTCCGGGCCTTGCCATATTTCCTTCAAAATGGATGATGACAGTTATGTGACAAAGCATTGTGATTTGGCGGGGGAGTTAATGGGGGAAAAGCGGAAGGTCTACGAGGCATTGGTCGACGGCGCCATGGATGGCCTCACCGACGACGCCTTGTTCAAGTTCGTCAGCAAACGCTGCCCGAAAACATCGAGCAAGAAGATCGTCCGGGCAGCTTTGCTCGGCCTTACCGACCCTCACCTGCGTGACCGCAACATCCTCGACACGATCTATGCGCTGGCGATCAAACACCGGATGGACGAGCTTCGGGACGGCGAGGATGGCGATGACAGGGATGCGTGGCCGGCGCCTTTCGCCCGCTCGCTCGACAAGGAAACGGCTCGCCCGGATTTGGCCTAGAGGTTTTCCCGCGCTGTCATCCGCCCTACACAGAAGCTGTCTAGGCTGCCCTCATCGAGGGTGAGTTCATGCACGGCCGCGCCAATCTCACAGCCATGAGGCTCATGGATGCCTGCGAGCATCTGCTTTGCGAAGCCGAGGCTCTGGAGGACCTGACCGCGCGGCGGATCGCCATCGAGGCGCATGCGACGCCCTCCGCCATCAGCTATCATTTCGGCTCCCAGGAGGAACTTGTCGCAGCGGTCGCGGAGCGGGTCTATCGACGGCTCAATGCCGAGCGGTTGAGCTTGCTGCGCAGGGCCGCCGACCGCCGGGCACCCGATCCACCCGATCTCGATGAAGTCATCGCGGCCCTTGTCGGCCCGTCGATCCGCTGGAGCATCGATCCCACCTCCAGTTATCCGGTCCTGTCGCATTTCACCTCGATGGCAAAGACGCACCGGGAACGCGCGCCCCATTACCGCCGCATCATCGACAACGTCGAACATCATCGGGCTTTCGTCCCGCACCTGAAGCGGATCGCGCCCTGGCTCGACGAAGTCGATATCGGCTGGCGGCTCAATTGCGCGCTCGGCATCCGCTCACAGGTCACACGCTCACGATCGCGCACGGAAGTACTGACCAATTACAGTATCGACCTTGACGATCCCGACGTCGTCATTGCCCGCATGGTCGAGGTGATCGCGCCGATGTTCCGCCGCTGAACTTGTTTCGAACGGCATTCGAAATCCGTCACGCGCAGGAAATAAACCCCTTCTAACGGTCCTCCTGACGAAACCGTCTTCCATGGAGGCCTCCGGTGCGACGCGAAACCACATTCATCCATCTGACCGACCTGCATATCGGCACCGCCGACGACAGCCACCTGCACAGCGACACCACCGAGACGCTGCACCAGGTGCTTGACCTCGTCGCCACCGTGACGCCGAAGCCGCAATTCGTGATCGCCAGCGGCGACCTGACCAACTGCGGCGATGCCGAAAGCTTCCGTCGCCTGAAAGAGATCATCGACGCCAAGATCGACGTTCCGGTCATCTATGCGCTCGGCAACCACGACACCCGCCCCGGCTTCTACGAAGGCATGGGCATCGAAGCCCATGATCCGGATGCGCCCTACGACCACGACACCATCATCGACGGCATCCACATCATCACCATCGATTCCACGACGCCCGGCCTGATCGGCGGCACGATCGATCCGGAACAGTTCGACTGGCTCGCCTCGACGCTCGACAGCCATCCCGAATTGCCGAAGCTGATCGTCGTCCATCACCCGCCGGCGCTCGGCGAGGAAGCCGATGCCGCTCACTGGCGGACGATCCATTTCCCGCAGTCGGAGCGCTTTCGCGAGCTGCTGAAGGGCCGCAACATCATCGGCATTCTGAGCGGCCATATCCATCACGACCGCGTCTCGGTCTGGCACGGCATCCCGGTCGTCGTCGGCACCGGCCAGCATGCCGCCACCGACATCCTGCGCACCGACATCCTGCGCATGGTGCGCGGCGCCTCCTTCGGCATCGGCACCATCCGCCCGTCCGGCCTCACCATGGCCTTCGTGCCGCTGCCGTCCGATCGCGCCGAACTCAACACCTATCCGCTCGAACTGCTGATGGCGCGGGCGATGCCCGTTGCTGCTGAATAACCTCACCCGGAGACACGCAACATGCTGCGCAGAACCACGCTCAAGCTCATGGCGACGCTCACCGCCGCCTCCCTGTTGCCGCTCGGCGCCTCTGCCGAAATGCCGGCAACCATCGACAAGCCGGTCACCATCAGCTTCTACAACTACAACCTCGCCTCTGCCGGCATCGGCTCCGAGGCCACCAAGGAACTGATCGCCGGCTTCGAGAAGAAGTTCCCGAACGTGAAGGTCGAGACGATCGCCGTTCCCTCGAACGAGATCATCAACCGCGTCCAGGCCGATATCGTCGCCGGCAAGCAGCCGGACGTCGCCCAGCTGACCTTCCGCGACCTGATCTTCATCGCCAGCGACCTCGGCGGCAACGCGCTTGAGGACATGGTGAAACCGGCCGAACTCAAGGATCATCTCAGCGGCATGATCCCCAAGGGTCTCGAACTCGGCAAGGTCGATGGCAAGACCTATGGCCTCGCCTACACCTTCTCGACGCCCGTCCTTTATTACAACGGCGACCTCTTCAAGCAGGCCGGCCTCGACCCGAACAACCCGCCGAAGACCTGGGCGGATGTCAACATCGCCGGCAAGGCGATCAAGGAAAAGACCGGCAAGAATGGCTTCTTCCCCGGCGCCTACGGCCCGAGCGACGGCACCTTCGTTTATCAGGCGATCGTCATGTCGAACGGCGGCAAGGTGCGCGACGGCGACAAGCTCACCTTCGCAGACTCCAACGCGGCGGAAGCCGTCAGGATGCTGCGCGATATGGTCGATAGCGGCGCTCATGCCAAGATCGACCCGGCCAGCGGCTCGGACACCTTTGCCGCCGGCAATCTCGGAATGTTCGTCTATACGACCGCGACGCTCGGCGCCTACAAGAAGGCTTCGGCCGGCAAGTTCGACCTGCGCATCGCCCCGATGCCGTCCTTCGGCGAAAAACCGACTGCTCCGACCAATTCCGGCAGCGCCCTTTTTGTCTTCAGCAAGGACCCCGCCAAGCAGCGCGCCGCCTACGAGCTCTTGAAATACCTGACGAGCAAGGAAGCCTACACGATCATCACCAGCAAGATCGGCTACCTGCCGCTGCGCCTCGATATCGTCGACGACCCGAACTACCTCGGCCCCTGGGTCAAGGAAAACCCGATGTTCCGCGCCAACCTGGAACAGTTGAACCGTCTCACCGCCAACGTCGCCTTCCCCGGCCCGAACTACCGCCAGGTCGAGAAGATGATGATGGACTCGGTGCGCGAAGCCGTCTTCGGCCAGGGCGATCCGGTCGCGACGCTGAAGGCCGCCCAGAACCAGGGCCAGGAGCTGATGCCGTAACCATCACGAGGAGATGCCGGGCGGGTCTCGCTTTCCCGTCCGGCGTCATTGTCCCCTTGGGATCATTCGGGGAAATTCCATGACCGACATCCAGGCCGATCTCGCAGGACCGCTCTCCGTTGCCCGGGTGCCCGCGGCTGCCCGCCAGCGCACGACCTTCACCGTGCAGCCCTGGCTCTATCTGGCACCGGCGCTTTGTCTCCTGATGATGTGGACCTATGTGCCGCTGGTCGAGGCGTTCCAGCTTTCCTTCTACCAGTGGAACATGCTGCCGACCGCGCCGCAGCGTTACGTGGGCCTGACCAACTACCAGCGCCTGTTCGCCTTGCCGGAGATGCGCGCCGCCCTCTGGAACACGCTTTTCTACATTCTCGGCCTGTTCCCGATGTCGGTGATCATTCCGCTCTTCGTGGCGATCTGGACCCAGGATCTCGAAGGCCGCGCCCGGACGATCTACCGCGCGCTGATCTTCGTGCCGATGATCGTCGCCCCCGTGGTCGCCGCCATCCTCTGGCGCTGGCTGCTCAACGAGGATCAGGGGCTGATCACGCTCGGGCTGGAGACGATCGGTCTCGGCCGCATCGGCTTTCTGACCGATCCGAAATACGCGCTTGCGACGCTGACCTGGATCACGGGCTGGAAGCTGATCGGCTTTTCCACCCTTTTGTTTTCCGCCGCCAATGCCGGCATCAATCCCTCCTATATCGAAGCGGCGCGCATCGACGGCGCCAGCCGCTGGGGGATCATCCGCGATATAAGACTGCCGCTGCTGTCGCCGACCATCCTGCTTCTGTCGATGATGACGATCCTGTTCGGGGCGCAGTGGAGCTTCGCCTATATCAACGTGCTCACCAATGGCGGCCCGCTGAAATCGACCACCAACATCTTCTACCTGCTCTGGGAATACGGATTCCAGACCATGTCGGCCGGCTGGAGTTCGGCGGCCGGCATGATCGCCTTTGCTGGTTTTGCGGTCATCGCAGCGGGCTGCATGTGGCTCACGAAAAGGTTTGCGGTCTATGACAATTGACGCTTCCCATGCCTCGATCGCGCTCGCTTCTGCGGAAACGAAGTCCGGCAGGACCCGACGGTTCGCGGTGCATGCGGTGATGATCCTCCTGTCTTTCCTGTCGATCTTTCCGATCTACTGGATGATCGTCACTTCGCTTCGGCCGGAGAACGAGATCTTCTCCACCTCGCTCTGGCCGTCGAACCCGTCGCTCGAAAACTATGTCTTCGTGCTGACCCGCATTCCGATGATCGGGATGCTCATCAACACCACGGTCGTCTCCGCGGCGACCGCCCTTCTCCAAGTGGTGACCGGCCTGTTTGCGGCCTATGCGCTGGTGCGCTGGCGCATGCGCCTGTCCGGCGTCATCCACGGGCTCATCGCCCTCTCCTGGCTGGTGCCGTTCCAGGTCACCATGATCCCCAACTACGTGCTCGCCTCGCGGCTGGGCCTCCTCGACACGTTGACCGGTCTCATCGTGCCGAACGCGGCGCATGCCTTTGCGATCCTGCTGCTCTACAACGCGATGCGCTCCTTTCCGACCGAGATCCTCGAAGCGGCGCGCATCGACGGCGCGCGAAGCTGGAAGATCCTCTGGCAGATCGTCGTGCCGAACATGGGCGCGCCGATCGCCTCGCTGTCGATCATCGCCTTCATTTCCGCCTGGAACGAATATTTCTGGCCGCTGCTCCTGTCGCGCAAGCCGGAAAACTCGGTCGTCCAGATCGGCCTGCAGATGTTCATGACCCAGGAGGGCAATCTCTGGGGGCCGCTGATGGCGGCCGCTGCACTCGCCAGCCTGCCGATCCTGGTCATCTACCTGATCCTGCAGCGCCACGTCATCGAATCCTTCATGAAATCCGGAATCCGCTGATATGCTGAGCTATGAACGCCTGATCGCGCTGGAAGGCGCCCACAATGTCCGCGACCTCGGCGGTTACAGAACCGCAAACGGCGGCCTGACCCGCTGGCGGTCGATCCTGCGCGGCGACGCATTGCACCGCCTGAGCGAGGCCGATATCGACACCTTGCTGGACAACGGGCTCGCCACCGTCATCGACTTGCGCAACGCCCACGAGATCGCGGTCGAAGCCAATCCCTTCACCAACCATGCCCAAATTCGCTACCACAACACGCCGCTGTTTTCCGCGCTGGCACCGGTCGAGATGATGGCGAATGCCGCATTGAGCTTCGACATGGGCGATCGTTATTGCCAGGCGATCGACGACTGCCAGCCGGCGATCGCCGAAGTCCTGAAAACCATCGCCGACGCGCCCGAAGGAGCCGTGCTCTTCCATTGCAGCGCCGGCAAGGACCGCACCGGCGTTATCTCTGCGCTGTTGCTCGCCAACGCCGGCGTCGATGAAGCAACCATTGTCGAGGATTATGCCCTGACGGCGACGATTTCCGGGCCGCTGATCGCAAGGCTGAGGGAACGCGCACTTGGCCGCGGCACGCCGGCTGATCTCGTCGATATCGTCCTGGCCTCCGAGCCGCGCAGCATGCGCCAGGCGCTCGACCATATCGCCAGGAACTACGGCAGCGTGCGGGACTACCTCATCCGTCTCGGTTTCGACGAACCGGCGATGGCACGGCTGAGGAGCCGCCTGTCCTAGAACCGCGTGGCGGGCAAGAGTGTCGGAAAGCACCTCGGCCGGCAACCGATTGCCGCTGCCGGTAAAATCGTCACGGGATTGGCCAGCGCATCAGCATCGGGCTGTTACCCGCCGTTGTGAGGCCGAGCGGCTGGAACGAGAACGCGATCGACGATCCGCGAGTCGAGATCGTAGACCGAGATCGGTGTATCCTTGCCGATCCGGGTTCCGTCCAGCAGGCGGATCAAATCATCCGCGCCGCCGACGGGCTGGCCGTCGATCGCCAGGATGAAATCTCCTTCCTTCAAGCCTGCGCGGTCGGCCGGACTGCCCGGGTCGATGCGGCGGATGCGCACCGTCGTTTCCTGGGTCATCCCTGCCTTCACCGCGACGCGGCGCGGAAGCGCGGTCGTATCGACGACGATGCCGATGAAGGCGCGCCGCACATGACCGAAACGCAGGATTTCCGAAACGACGAAGTTGGCCGTGTTGGAGGCCACAGCAAAGGCGATGCCCTGCGCGCCGCGGATGACCGCGGTATTGACGCCGACCACTTCGCCGGAGGCCGACACAAGTGGTCCGCCGGAATTGCCCGGATTGAGCGCGGCATCGGTCTGCACGACGTCATCGATCAGCCGCCCGGTGGAAGACCGCATCGAGCGGCCGAGCGCGGAGACGACGCCTGACGTCACCGACCAGTCGAAACCGAGCGGATTGCCGATCGCAATCGCGATATGGCCGCGCCGCAATTTCTGGGAATCGCCGAGCCGTGCCCAGGCCTGCACGTCCATGTCGGCGCGTACCAGCGCGATATCGGTATCGGCGTCGCGGCCGAGAACGGCGCCCTGCCCGACCGCGCCATTGGCGCTGCGGATCCGCACGGTCCTGGCATCTGCCACCACGTGGTGATTGGTGATGATCAGGCCGTCGGGCGAGATCGCAAAGCCCGATCCATGGCCTCCTTGGCCGTCAACGCCGCCGAGCCGCTCGATGCGGCTGACGGCGGGACCGACGCGGTCCACCGCGCCGGCAACCGTCTCCGAATAGGCGTCGAGAAGCGCGCCATCCTCGGGGACGGGAGGATTGATATCGATAAATCCCATGACAAGAACTCCGGAAAACACCTTCTCGGACAAGAGAAGGTCTTTGAAGGAGCTGATGTGGTGGGTTCGAAAGCCGGAAACAAGAACCCCGCTTTAGCCGGCTCAGCTCTCCGAAAAGATCGGGTCCTGGGTGAACATGCCGCCCTGGTAGACTGCGGCCGGGGATGTCGGTTCCGGGCGCCCCTTGGCGTCGAGCTCGGCACGGAAGCGTTCGGCATTGTCCTTCGGCTTCCAGCCGAGATAGGACGCGTGGGAATTGTCCCACCACTTGCTGTCATTGTCGGAAATGCCCCAGATGATCGGGCAGCCGAGCATCGGCGCGCGAAACACGCAGTCGATCAGGGATGCGAAGTCGTCATAGGACATCCAGCCCGACAGCATGCGGTGGTTGATCGGCTTCTCGAAGCAGCTGCCGATCCTGACGAGGGCCGTCTCCTGACCGAATTTTTCGAAATACATCCGCGCCAGCGCCTCGCCGAAGCATTTCGACACGCCATAAAGCCCGTCCGGCTTCATCGGAGCCTTGACGTCGATATGCTCGTCCTGGCGATAGAAGCCAACGACATGGTTGGAGCTGGCAAACAGGATCCGCGGCTGGCCATGGGCCCGCGCCGCCTCGTAGATGTTGTAGAGGCCGAGCAGGTTGGCATTGAGGATCTTGGAAAACTTGTCTTCCACGGAGATGCCACCGAGATGCAGGATACCGTCGCAGCCTTCGACCAGCTTCATGACCGCATCCGGGTCGCCGAGGTCGCATGTGACGACTTCCTCGTTCGGACCGGGGGTGCCGAGATCGACGATATCGGAGAGCCGAAGCGTCTCGGCAAAACCGGCAAGGCGCGAGCGCATGGCGCGTCCGAGGCCGCCGCCGGCACCGGTGATCAAAAGTCTTTTCAAGAAATCATCCTCCGAAAGCGGTCTGTCGACCGCGGCAATCAATTCATCGGCCGGCCTGGCGGCCAACTTGTTCGTGACAAGGGTCGATACTTATCATACATGTTGAAGAAACCCGGTCAATAAGTTGAAGCCGGTTTGGAGTGGTCACCCACTTGAGATATAGGTCGGCGCCATATTGTCATGCGCCACCGAGCAGGGAGGAATGAAATGAGCGTTGAAACCAAACTCGATACCGGCAGGGGATCGAGAACGCTTGTTTCCCGCCTCGGAGAGACGTTGCGCCAGGCGATCGCGGCAGGGCAGTTTCCGCCGGGCTCGCGCCTGCCGAGCGAGGCGCAGCTGACCGAGGCGCATGGTGTCAGCCGCACCGTCGTGCGAGAGGCGATCGCGTCGCTGCGCGCCGACCGGCTGGTGGAGGCCCGCCAGGGCGCCGGCGTCTTCGTGCTGGAGCCTTCAGGCGCAGCACAGCCGGTTTTGCTGTCCCTTTCGAACATCGATCTTGCCCGCGTATCCTCGATGATCGAGCTCCTGGAGCTCCGGACCGCCGTCGAAGTCGAGGCAGCGGGCCTCGCCGCCCTTCGCCGTTCGCCCGCCCAGGAAGAGGTCATCCTCGACCGCCATTACGCGGTCCGGGCCTGTTTCGAGGCGGCAAAACCGACCAGCGAGGCCGATTTCGCGCTGCATCTGGCGATCGCCGAAGCGACCAACAATCCCCGCTTCCGCGAGTTCCTGACGATGATCGGCCGCAGCCTGATCCCGCGCGCAGCCCTGCGCCCGGACGATTCGGAGCCCGATCAGGCTGCTTATATCAAGCTGCTCGACGAAGAGCACAACGCCATCGTGGTGGCGATTTCCGATGGCGACGAAGACCGTGCCCGTGACGCCATGCGCCGGCATCTGAGGGGTGCGCAGCTGCGTTATCGCACCCTGCTTCGGGAGCTCCGCGAATCTGTAAGATGACTTGTTGACACAAGTCTGCGCAACCTGTACGACAATTTTTGTCTGGAGGAGACGCTTACAAAGGAAATCCGCATGATGACGCCTGAAGAAATCAAGGTCGCACTTGGTGCCGGCCTGCTGTCCTTTCCCGTCACCCATTTCGACAAGGAAGGCCAGTTCCAACCGGAAAGCTATCGCCGCCATGTCGAGTGGCTGTCCGGCTTTGACGCACCGGTCCTGTTTGCCGCCGGCGGCACGGGCGAATTCTTCTCGCTGTCTCCCAATGAAGTCCCCGCGATCGTCTCCGCGGCCAAGGAAGCGGCCGGCAAGACCGCGATCGTCTCCGGTTGCGGTTTCGGAACCCATGTCGGCGTCGAAATGGCCCGCGCGGTCGAAAAGGCCGGCGCCGATGGCATCCTGCTGCTGCCGCATTATCTGATCGATGCGCCGCAGGAAGGCCTCTACCAGCATGTGAAGCGCATCTGCCAGTCGGTTGGTATAGGCGTCATGGTCTATAACCGCGACAACTCCATTCTCTCGGTCGATACGTTGAAGCGCCTCTGCGACGAGTGCCCCAACCTGGTCGGCTTCAAGGACGGCAGCGGCGATATCGGACTTGTCCGACAGATCACCGCAACGATGGGCGACCGGCTGATGTATCTCGGCGGCATGCCGACGGCCGAACTGTTCGCCGAAGCCTATCTCGGCGCCGGCTTCACCACCTATTCCTCGGCAGTCTTCAACTTCGTGCCGGGCCTCGCCGTTGAATTCTACAAGGCGCTGCGAGCCGGCAACCGCGCCCGCTGCGAAGAGATCCTCAAGGACTTCTTCTATCCCTTCATGGCGATCCGCAACCGCCGCAAGGGTTACGCCGTCGCCGCCATCAAGGCAGGCGTGCGCCTGCAGGGCTTCGATGCCGGCAAGGTGCGCCCGCCGCTCGACGACCTGACGGCGGAAGAAGAAGACATGCTTCTGAAGCTCATCGGCTCCCACAAGCGGTAACGCCATGAAGATCGTCTCGGTCCGCACACATCTTCTCGAACACAGGCTCGACGTCGCCTTCGAAAGCGCCTCGATGCGCTTCGATCGCCGTGCCCATGTGCTTGTCGAGATCGAGTGTGACGATGGCACGATCGGCTGGGGCGAATGCCTGGGCCCGGCCCGGCCAAATGCTGCCGTGGTCGCGACTTATGCGAATTGGCTGATCGGCGAAAACCCGCTCGAAACCGAAAAGATCTGGGCGCGGCTCTATAACGCGTTGCGCGACCAGGGCCAGCGCGGCCTTGCCGTCACCGCACTTTCGGGCATCGACATCGCGCTCTGGGACATCAAGGGCAAACATTTCGGCGTGCCCGTCTCGATCCTGCTCGGCGGTCGTTTCCGCGAGAGCGTCAAGGCCTATGCGACCGGCAGCTTCAAGCGCGACGGCGTCGACCGGGTCGAAGACAACGCAACGGACGTCGCCCGTTATTGGGACGATGGGTTCCACGCCAGCAAGATCAAGATCGGTTTCGGCATCGAGGAAGATTTGCGCGTCATCCGTGCCGTGCGCGATGCCGTCGGCCCCGACATGCGCCTGATGGTCGACGCCAACCATGGTTATGACGCCATCGAGGCGATCAAGTTCGGGCAGGCGGCTGCGGAGCTCAATATCGATTGGTTCGAAGAACCCGTCGTGCCGGAACAGCTTGCCGCCTATCGCGAAGTCCGCGCCCGCCAGCCGATCCCGGTTGCCGGCGGCGAGACCTGGCACAGCCGCTGGGGCATGCGCGAGCCGGTGGAAACCCGCGCCGTCGATATTCTCCAGCCCGACCTTGCCGGCGTTGGCGGCTTTACCGAAGCCAAACGCGTCGCCGATCTGGCGGCTCTCCATGGCATCCGGGTCGTGCCGCATGTCTGGGGCACCGCCGTCCATATCGCCGCCGCCCTGCAGTTCATGGCGGCGATGATCCCGAGCCCGGTTCGCGTCAACCCGATCGAACCGATCCTCGAATTCGACCGTACCCACAATCCGTTCCGTCAGGCGGTGATCAAAACCCCGATCGAACACGAGCGCGGCGTGGTGCAGATTCCACACGGCCCAGGGCTTGGAATCGAAATCAACCGCGATGCGCTCAAAGAATTCCGCATGGGAGACAACTGATGCTCGTCCGCACCCTTTCCGGCACACCGCCCAAGACAAAGCTGCCCAAGGGCGCGGTAGATGCTCAGATGCACGCCTATCTGCCGGGCTACCCTTCCCTGCCCGGGGGTCCCGGCCTGCCCGCGGGAGACCTGCCGACGCCGGCCCAATACCTTGAATTCATGCGCTGGCTCGGCATCGACCGGGTGATCGTCACCCAGGGCAATGCGCAGCAGCGCGACAACTCCAATCTCAATGCCTGCCTTGCGGAATTCGGCTCGATCGCCCGCGGCGTCTGCGTCATCGACTCGACGACATCGGACGCCGAGCTGGAGCGCCTTTCCGCCGCCGGCAATGTCGGCGCCCGGATCATGGATCTGCCCGGCGGCGCGGTGAACCTCTCCGAACTCGAAGCCGTCGATGCCAGGGCCGCATCCCAAGGCTGGATGCTCGCCGTCCAGTTCGACGGGAGCAACATTCTCGATCACGAGGCACGGCTCGCAAAGCTGAAATCCCGCTGGGTCCTCGATCACCATGGAAAATTCTTCGCCGGCGTCACGCCCGACAGCGCCCAGATCGGCGCGGTCAAGCGGCTGATCGACGGCGGCAGATGCTGGTTCAAATTCGCCGGCGTCTACGAATCCTCGAAAGCCGGCGGCCCGGATTACGCCGATGTCGCAGCCGTTGCCCGCGAGATCGCCAGATACGCGCCGGAACGCATCGTCTGGGGCACCAACTGGCCGCACAACCTTGCCCGCGAACAGGCCGATTATCCCGATGACGTGGCGCTCACCGATACCGTGCTGGGCTGGCTCCCGGACGACAAGGCGCGCCAGCTCGCGCTCGTGAAAAACCCCGAAGAGCTTTACGGCCTGTCCGCGCAATAAACGGCAGGGCGGCGGCTACGGGAGACGAATACCCAAACGACCGGCGCGTGGAGGCGCCGGCGAATAACGGAGGAGGACAATATGAAACTCACCAAAATGCTCGGCCTCGCCTTCGGCATCGCGCTCGCCGCGACCGCTGCCAATGCCCAGGTCACGCTCCGCTCGGCGGACATCCATCCGGACGGTTATCCGACCGTGGACGCGGTCAAATACATGGGCCAGCTCGTCTCCGAGCGCACCAACGGCCGCATCAAGATCCAGGTGATGAACAACTCGGTTCTCGGCCAGGAAAAGGACACGATCGAGCAGACCCGTTTCGGCGTCATCGACCTGAACCGCGTCAATGCCGCGCCGTTCAACAACCTCGTGCCGGAAACCACCGTTCTCGGCCTGCCCTTCCTGTTCCGCTCGACCGACCACATGCACAAGGTCGTCGATGGCCCGATCGGCGACCAGATCCTCGCCGCCTTCGAAAAGCACGGCCTGATCGGTCTCGCCTATTACGATTCCGGTGCGCGCTCCTTCTACACGACCAAGAAGCCGATCACCAAGCTTGCCGACCTGAAAGGCATGAAGATCCGCGTCCAGCAGTCCGACCTCTGGATCGCCATGATGCAGGCCTTCGGCGCCAATCCGACCCCGATGCCGATGGGCGAGGTCTATTCATCGCTGGAAACCGGCGTGGTCGATGGTGCTGAAAACAACTGGCCTTCCTATGAATCGGCCCGTCACTATGAAGTCGCCAAGAACTACACCCTGACCGAGCACTCGCTGAACCCTGAAATCCTCGTCATGTCGAAGATCTCCTGGGACAAGCTGACGCCGGAAGACCAGAAGATCGTCCGCCAGGCAGCCAAGGATTCCGTCGGCAAGATGCGCGAACTCTGGACAGCCCGCGAAAAGACCTCGGAAGCCAAGGTCCGCGCCGGCGGCGCCAATGTCATCAAGGTCAACAAGGACGAGTTCTCGGCCGTCATGAAGCCGGTCTACGACAAGTTCGTGACCGATCCGAAGCAGAAGGCACTGCTGGAACAGATCCAGGCGGTCAAGTAACTCAAAGAAACAAGGACCGGCCCTCCTCACGAGGGCCGGTTTTTCATTTCCGGTGCCTGGGAGCGTTCGCCGGATCGAGGAGGACTGGGTCATGAGAAACTTCATGTTGGCCATCAAACCAATTCTGGGCGGGCTGAGCCGCCTGTCGCTTTATATCGCCGGCCTCGGCATCATCGCCATGACCATCATCGTCGGCTGGCAGGTATTCGGCCGCTACATCCTGAACGACTCGCCCAGCTGGTCCGAGCCGTTGTCGCTCTATCTGATGTCCTGGTTCATCATGCTCGGAGCCGCCGTCGGCGTGCGTGAGAGCGTTCATCTCGGGCTCGATATCGTTCGTTACGTCATGCCGCCGGTTGTCCAGAAGACCATGGATCTCATAAGCCTTGGCCTGATCGTGCTGTTCGGCATCGGCATGGCTTATTATTCGACGCTGCTCGCCATGGGTACATGGTCGGCGACTATCCCCGTTCTAGGTTGGCCCGGCGGGACGGACTTCTTCCCGATGATCGTCGGCGGCGCCATGATTTCCCTTTTCGCTCTTGAGCGCTTCGTCGACGTCGCAATCGGCGAGGAAGTGGCCGCCGACATTCTCGTGCAGGAGGCCGCGTGATGGCCTACGCCATTCTTTTCGGTTCGTTCACCCTCCTGATGCTGATCGGCATGCCGATCGCCTTCTGCCTCGGCATCGCGTCCTTCGCGACGGTCCTCTATATGGGCCTGCCGCCGATCGTCGTTTTCCAGCAGCTGAATTCCGGCATGAACGTCTTCGCCATGATGGCGATCCCGTTCTTCATTTTTGCGGGCGACCTGATGGTGCGCGGCGGTATTGCCCACAGGCTCATACGTTTCGCGGCCGGCCTTGTCGGCCATATGCGCGGAGGGCTCGGCCAGGTCAATGTCGTCGCCTCGACATTGTTCGGCGGCATTTCCGGCTCGGCCGTGGCGGACGCATCGGCGGTTGGCGGATTGATGATCCCGCAGATGGCCGCCCGCGGTTACGACAAGGATTATGCGGTGAACGTGACGGCCAACGCCGCCATCATCGCGCTGATGATCCCGCCTTCGCACAACATGATCCTCTATTCGATCGCAGCAGGCGGCAACGTCTCCGTGGCCGACCTCTTCACCGCCGGTATCATTCCCGGCCTGCTGCTCGCCGGGGCGCTGATGTTCACCGCCTGGTGGGTTGCCGTCAAACGCGGCTATCCGGCCGATCCCTTCCCGGGCTTTGCCCGCGTGGGATATTACCTGCTGGCCTCGCTGCCCGGCATCCTGCTGATCGCCATCATCTTCGGCGGCGTCCGCTCCGGCGTGTTCACGGCAACGGAGAGCTCCTGCATTGCCGTCCTCTACGCCTTCCTCGTCGCCATGCTCGTCTATCGGGAACTGAACTGGGAAGGTTTCGTCGAGGCTGTGATGGGCGCCGTGCGCACCACGGCGATGGTTCTGCTGGTCATCGGCACCGCCGCCTCGTTCGGCTGGCTGATGGCATTCCTGCAGGTCCAGACGCTGATCATCGCGGCGATCGGAGCGATCTCGGACAATCCGATTGTCGTGCTCCTGATGATCAACGTCATCCTGCTGGTGCTCGGCACGTTCATGGACATGGCGCCGATGGTCATCATATCGACGCCGATCCTGCTGCCCGTCGTCAAGGCCTTCGGCATCGATCCGGTCCATTTCGGCGTCATCATGATCCTCAATGCCGGCATCGGCCTCAACACGCCTCCGGTCGGAACCGTGCTCTTCGTCAGTTGCGCGGTCGGCGGCATCACGATACGTGAAGCGATGCGCACGATCTGGCCTTTCTTCGGAGCCAGCATCGCAGTATTGCTGCTCGTGACTTACATCCCATCCCTGTCGCTCTGGCTGCCAAGCATTTTCAGATAAGCGACCGAACAAGCTTTACCTGACGGTCCCGCTCCCTGGCGGGACCTTTCACATGAAAGGAGAGGTCCATGACCATCTACCAGAACCTGATCGCCGGCGAATGGGTCGGCTCGGACGCTTCGAAGAACATCAATCCGTCCGACACGAATGATGTCGTGGGCATGTATGCCCAGGGCAGCGCAGACGATGCCAAGCAGGCAATCGCAGCTGCCAAGGCTGCCTTCCCCGCCTGGGCGCGCTCCGGCATCCTGGAACGCCACGCGATCCTGAGAAAGACCTCCGACGAGATCCTTGCCCGCAAGGAAGAGCTCGGCGCGCTTCTCGCCCGCGAGGAAGGCAAGATCCTTCCCGAAGCGATCGGCGAAGTCACCCGCGCCGCCCAGATTTTTGATTTCTTCGCCGGCGAAGCCCTGCGGCTCACCGGCGAGATGGTGCCGTCCGCACGCCCGAACATCGGCGTCGAGATCACCCGCGAACCGCTCGGCGTCATCGGCATCATCACGCCCTGGAATTTCCCGATCGCCATTCCGGCCTGGAAGATCGCGCCGGCGCTCTGCTACGGCAACACGGTAGTCTTCAAGCCGGCCGACCTCGTGCCGGGCTGCGCATGGGCGATCGTCGATATTCTGCACCGCGCCGGCCTGCCCAAGGGCGTGCTCAACCTCGTCATGGGCCGCGGTTCGGTGGTCGGCCAGGCCATGCTCGAAAGCCCGGACCTCGCCGGCATCACGTTCACCGGTTCCACCGGCACCGGCAAGCGCGTGGCGCTCGCCTCGATCGAGCATAACCGCAAGTTCCAGCTCGAAATGGGCGGCAAGAACCCGATGGTCGTCCTCGACGACGCCGACCTTTCCGTCGCCGTCGAAGCGGCCGCCAATTCCGGTTTCTTCTCGACCGGCCAGCGTTGCACCGCCTCCTCGCGCCTGATCGTCACGGAAGGCATCCACGACAAGTTCGTTGCGGCCCTCACCGAAAGGCTGAAGACGCTCAATGTCGACAACGCCATGAAGGCCGGCAGCCATATCGGCCCGGTTGTCGACGACAAGCAGCTGAAGCAGGACACCGACTATATCGAGATCGGCAAAAACGAGGGCGCCAAGCTCGCCTTCGGTGGCGAACTCGTCAAGCGCGATACCCCCGGCTTCTACCTGCAGCCGACGCTGTTCACCGAAGCGACCAACCAGATGCGCATCTCCCGCGAGGAAATCTTCGGGCCGGTCGCATCGGTCATCCGTGCCAAGAACTACGAAGAAGCGCTGGCGATTGCCAACGACACGCCGTTCGGCCTCTCCGCCGGCATCGCCACCACCAGCCTCAAGCATGCGACCCACTTCAAGCGCAATTCGGAGGCCGGCATGGTGATGGTCAACCTGCCGACGGCAGGCGTCGACTTCCACGTGCCGTTCGGTGGCCGCAAGGCCTCCTCCTTCGGTCCGCGCGAACAGGGCAAGTATGCCGCCGAATTCTTCACCGTGGTGAAGACCGCCTACACGCTGGCCTAAACAAAAAAAGGCGCTGCCATTTTCAAATGGCAGCGCCTCCAATTGATGAGCTGAGATAGATTACTCGGCGGCAGCGATGCTGGCGCGCTTCGGCAGCTTCCAGTTCGGCCGCGGGAAATGGCACGTGTAGCCATTCGGATAACGCTCCAGATAATCCTGGTGCTCCGGTTCCGCCTGCCAGAAATCGCCGACCGGCTCCACTTCCGTCACCACCTTGCCCGGCCACAGGCCCGATGCATTGACATCGGCGATCGTGTCTTCGGCGACGCGCTTCTGTTCGTCGTCCTCGTAATAGATCGCCGAGCGATAGCTCGTGCCGATATCGTTGCCCTGGCGGTTCTTGGTCGACGGATCGTGGATCTGGAAGAAGAATTCCAGAATATCCCGATAGCTGGTCTTGGCCGGATCGAAAACGATCTCGATCGCTTCGGCATGGGTACCGTGATTGCGGTAGGTCGCGTTCGGCACATCGCCGCCGCTATAGCCGACGCGGGTCGAAACCACGCCGGGCAGACGCCGGATCAGGTCCTGCATGCCCCAGAAACAGCCGCCAGCCAGAACGGCCCGTTCGGTAGACGTCGTCATGCTTTCCTCCTTCGGTTTTCGGATTTGCCTTAAAATGGCGATCCGACCGAAGAAATTCAATCCGCGCACACCAACAACCAGATCGCCAACGATCTTGACTCGTGCAGTTCTCTGCAACCGTCATCACCGCCGGATGGCAAACTCGAAAACCTCTTCTTTCGGTTCGACGCCGAGGCCGGCACCGGTCGGCACCACATAGGTGCCCTCGCCCGAAGCCATGTCGCCCTTCGTATAGGTCAGGTTCCGGTCGAAGATGGAGTGCTGGTATTCGTGATAGGGCACGTTCTGCAGCGCCGACGAGGCCTGAAGGCTCGCCGCCATGAAGATGCCGACGCTGATCGAGGCATGCGGCATGATGTTCATGTGGAAGGCTTGCGCCATCTGGCCGATGCGGATGAATTCGGTAATGCCCGTATGGCCCATTTCAGGCTGCACGATACTCATCGCCCGTTTCTCGAAACGGGGTCGGTATTCGTAGGTGGTGCGCAATTCCTCGCCGAGCGCCAGCGGCACGCCGATGCCCGCCGCCACTCTTGCCTGACCTTCGAGGTTTTCGGGCTGAACCGGCGCTTCCGCAAAGTAGAGATTGTAAGGTTCGAGCCGCCGGATGATGCGGATTGCCTCGCCCGCCTCGAACTTCCAGTGCAGGTCGACCATCAGGTCGATATCCGGCCCGACCGCCTCGCGCAAAGCCGCCATTTCCTTGACGATATCCTCTTCGGACACCACAGCGGCGAACTTGATGCCCTTGTAACCCTTGGCCACCCAATAAGCCGCGAGATCACAGCGTTCCTTCAGTGTCGCCTTCGGCAGACCGGAAACATAGGCGCGGATCGTATCGTGTCGCCGACCGCCCAGCAGTGTCGAGACGGGCACGTTCAGGTTCCTGCCGGTCAGATCCCAGAGGGCGATATCGACGCCCGCCAGCGCATCGAGATAATAGCCGCCGAAGAAACCGCGCACCCGCATCAGGTCGTAGAGGTCTTCATGGATGACCGCTGCATCGCCCGGATCGCGGCCGATAATGACCGGGCCGAGCACGTCGTCGATGATCGCCTTGGTCGCCTCCGGCGCGACGATGCCGTAACACTCGCCCCAGCCGGTCTTGCCGCTTTCGCCGGTCACCTTGATCAGCAGCGTCATGTCGGTCGAGGGATAGATGGTGCGGTTGCCCTTGCGGATCAGGTAACCGCGCGCGTTGATCGCCTCACCTTCCTTCAGCGGGCCGAGATACGGCACCTCTCGTGGAATGGAGATGATGAAGGTCTCGACCGAGACGATCGCATCGACGACGTTTTTCGGCTTAGATCTTAGCATGGGGTCCCGGCTCAGTTCGGCTTGTGATTGGTATAGGGCAGATCGGCCTCTGCCAGAAGCAGCGCCAGTTCCTTGAGGTCGCCCTCATCGAATTTCGGCCCCTTGCCGCGCACGAACGTGTGCTGGATGACACCGCGCCGGCGCAGCACTTCCTTGGTCATGTGCATACGGAAGATCGCCTGGAAATTCAGGAGCGGCAGCGAGACGTTGTAGAGTTTTCGCGTGGTCGCCACGTCGCCCTTCTGCCAGGCGTGGATCATCTGCGCATGGATATCGGCAAGCTCAACGGCCGGCATGGTGCCGGCGGCACCACGCGCCAGTTCGTCGGTAACGTAACGTCCGCCGGCACCGCCGAAGATCGCGTCGAGCGAACCGTTGGCGGCCGCCTTGATACGGGTCAGGTGCTGGCCACAAGGTGCGGTCTCTTCCTTGACGTAACGTATTTCCGGCACCGCATTGGCGACAGCGGCCACCTCTTCCGGCGTCAGACCGGCGCCGATCGGCTTCGGCTGGTTCTGCAGCATGATCGGCACGCTGGCATTCGCGGCGACCTCCTTGAAATAGGCCGTCTGCGCAGGGATGTCGTTCCCGAGCGAAAGCGGTGCCATCACCATGGCCGCCCCTGCCCCGATCTCGGCCGCCTGCGCCACATGTTTCGCTGCCGCCTTCGGATCCGGGTCGCTGGCGCCGATGATGATTGGGATGCGGCCGCCGATGCGCTCCGCCAGCAATTCCACCTGCCGCTTGCGCTCTTCCGGGGAAAGCGTGTCCACCTCGCTCGCGACGCCCGGATAAACGACGCCATCCACCCCGCTCTCCAGGGCAAAGTCGATGATCGACAGGAAATCCGCCTCGTCGATCGAGCCGTCGTCACGGAAAGGCGTGGGAAGAACGGGAAAGGCTCCGGCTAAAATCTTGCTCATTTGACTGCTCCGGCGGTGACGCCCTGAATGAAATAACGTTGGAGGAACATGAAGGCCGCGACGATGGGTGCGGATGCGACCAGCGAGGCCGCCATGGCGCCGCCCCAGTCGGCATTGACCTCGTTGAGATAGGTGAGGAGCAGGCCCGGCCCGATCGTGCGCTTCTCGTCCGAGACGATCAGCGTCATCGAATACAGAAGGTCGTTCCAGGACCACATGAAGGAATAGAGGAAGACGGTGACGATCGGCGGGATGGAAATCGGAATGACGATCGTATGGAAGATCCTGAGGTCGCTCGCGCCATCCGCCCGCGCCGCGTCGATCAACTCGTCCGGCACCTGGGAAAAGTAGCTGTAGAGCATGTAGGTCGAGACAGGCAGCGCAAAGACGATATAGCTGAGGATCAGTCCCGGCCGGGTATCGAGCAGGTTCAGCTCGCTCATCATCGGATAGATGGAGATGAGCAGCAGGCCGAATGGAAACATCTGCGCCGAGAGCATGAAAAGCATCACCGGCTGCCGGCCGAAATAGCGGTATTTCGCGAAGCTGAAACCGGCATAGAGCGCCAGCAGCGTCACCAGCGAAGCGCTGCATGTCGAGGTGATCAGGCTGTTGGTCAGGTACATCGGCAGCTTGCCGGTGGTCAGCGCCCGGACGAAATGCTCGAGGCTCGGCATGGTCGGGAACGGCGTCGGCACCACTCGATAGAGCTCGGCATTCGCCTTCAGCGACGAGATCACCAGCCAGTAGAGCGGGAAGAACAGGAAGAAGCCGATCACCGCAAGCGCAGCGAAGAAAACGATCTTGGCCTGTCGGGAGGAAAGGTCGAACATGTCAGTTTCCTTTCACCAGCATGCGCAGATAGAGGAAAGCCGGCGGCAGGAGGGCCGCGACCCACAGCACGCCGACGGCGGACGCAAAGCCGATATCCCACTGCTCGAAGGCGCGGCGATAGACCTCGACCGACAGCACCGTCGTCGCCCGCACCGGCCCGCCGCCGGTCAACGCATAGATCGTATCGAACTGCTGCAGATTGCCGATCACCCCGAGCACCACGACGATCATCAGGACGGGGCGAAGATGCGGCAGGATATGGTCGCGCAGCACCGCCCAGTTGCCGGCGCCGTCGACGCGGGCGGCGTCGATCTGCTCCTTGTCAAGGTTCTGCAGGCCGGCGAGGAAGAACGACATGAACAGCGGGATCGACAGCCAGACCTTGGTCAGCACGACGGCCAGCATGGCACCCTCGGGCGTCGACAACCAGGCCTGCGGATAATCGATCAGGCCCAGTTCCATCAGGAAGGCGTTCAGCACACCGTAGCGGGAATTGAAGATCCAGCCCCAGATGAAGGCGCTGACCGTCGCCGGCAGAACCCATGGCAGCAGCGACAGCGAACGCAGCACGCCGCGGCCCGCGAAAGGCTGATTCATGATCAGCGCCCAGCCGAGGCCGGCGATCAGCGTCCCGGTCGTCGACAGCACCACATAGATCGCAGTCGTCCAGAAGGCCGCCCAGACATCCGGGTCGGCGGCAATCTTCGCAAAATTCTCAAGGCCGATGAACCGCGGCTCCATCATCTCGACGGTATATTCGAACAGCGACAGGCCGAGCGCCGAAAGAAACGGATAGAGGATGATCGCACAAAAGCCGGTCGCCGCCGGCAGCAGCAGAAGAAGCCCGATGCGGTTCTGCCCTGCTTTCAAACCTCCGCGGTTCGCATGCGGCGAAACCGGATAGGCACCAACGTTGTTTTCGATCACGGCCATGGGGTGGTTTCCTGTTGAATGAAGGCGGCAGCCCCTGATCCGGCTGCCACCACCTTCTCCCCGCATGCGGGCAGAAGGACATATGCCGTACCCTCTCCGCCACATTCGGCGTTGCTCAGGACACGTCCCCTCTCCCTGCGGGCGGGGAGAGGGTTAGGGTGAGGGGCCGCCTTCGAATGAGGCTGCAGAAGCGGCATTACTCCGACTTCTTGGCCTTCTCCATGCTGGTCGTCAGCCGCGCCTGCATCGACTTGATGGCGTCGTCGGCAGACTTCTGGCCGAGCAGCGCCCCCTGCACTTCCTCGCCGATGATGTTGGTGAGGTCGGCGGCATTCGACCAGATCCCGACTTCGTTGCGGCGGGCGTCACCCGTCGCGGCCGACCAGTTCTTGAGGTAAGCGTCATCGGCAACCGCCGCGCGGGCGGACTTGGTGACCGGCAGCGCGCTCATCTTCAGCGGAAGATCCGTCTGCACCTTGTCCGAAATGATGTAGGTCAGGAACTTGTCGGCCGGATCGTCCGCCTTTGCCTTGCCGCCACTGGCAAACTGCACGAGCAGATGCCCCCACTGGACGGAAACAGGCTTGTCGGAAGCCTTCAGCACAGGGGTCGGCATCGGCAGGACATTGGCGTCGAAAGCCTGGCCCTTGCCGGAGAAATCACGCAGGAAGGTGCGGGTCTGCGGCGCGTCGAGATAGAAGGCCGAAGCGCCCTGCGCCAGCAGGCGACGAGAGTCCGGGCGGTCGATTTCCGGAGCCGCCAGACGGTCCTTCATCAGCCCGACCATGAAGGTGAGCGCATCGCGGCTTTGCTTGCTGTCGACGACGACCTTGCCGGCGTCGTCGATGATCCGGCCGCCATGCACCCAGTTCCAGACCATGAAGTCGATCAGGATCGAGCCGTTGTTCTTGGTCGCCATGGAATACGGCACCGAGTTGGGCACCTTGTCGCGCACCGCGACCAGAGCTTTCCTGAAGTCGTCGACGCTCTTCGGCGCGTCGTTGATGCCGGCCTTGGTCAGCACTTCCTTGTTGGCCACCATGCCGATCGACCCGGACAGAAGCGGCAGCGCCAGCTGCTTGCCGTTGATATTGCCCATGGCGAGCGCATCCGGCGCAAACGCAGCTTCAAGCTTGTCCTTGCCGTAGACCGTGTTCAGGTCGACCAGGTTGTCAAGGCTTGCGAAGGTCGGCAGCCAGCGTTCGGAAAGCTGGGCGATGTCAGGCAAGGTCTTGGACCGGGCGCGCAAAAAGATGTTCTTCTGCATATCGCCCCAGGCGAAGCCGAGCGGCTCGACCGTCAGCTTCTCGGCCTTCTGAAAATTGTCCAGGACGCCCTGGACGATCGCCTTGTTGGCCTCCTCCGCGTAAGTGAAGCTCATGAAACTCAAATCGGCCGCCTTGGCGGCACCCGAGCCGAGCGTGAGAGCGATGGCAGCGGTGCCGATCAGTCTGGTAAAGGTATTCATCAGATCCTCCCGAAACGATGATGATGGAACTCTGTTTCAATTTGAAAAAGAACAAGCGGCGAGCGCCGGTCTCCGCCTGATCCCCCTTAGACGACGCCTCCATCGACAATGAACGTCTGCGACGTGATGAGGCGGGAATCATCCGCCGCCAGAAACAGCGCCATGCGGGCAATATCGGGCGGCAGCAGATGCTCCTTGAGGCACTGGACCTCGAGGTATTCGGAAAACTTGCCCTGGTAGACGCGCTTGGCGCGCTCCACCTGGCGTTCGGTGAGCACCCAGCCGGGCGCGATGGAATTGACGCGGATATTCCGCTCGCCGAGCTCTCGGGCGAGCGACTTGGTCATGCCCACGACCGCGGATTTCGCGGTCGTGTAGAAGATCAGGCCCGCAGCACCGCGCATCCAGGAGATCGATCCCATGTTGATGATCGACCCGCCGCCGGCTTCCGCCATTTCCGGCACCACGGCCTGAACCGCGAAGAACTGGTGGCGCAGGTTGGTCTGGAACCGTTCGTCCCAATAGTCCGGCGTCACGTCTTCGAGCGGCTTGCGGTCGTCATTGCCGGCATTGTTGACGAGCACCCGGATAGGCCCGATCTCGGAGCGGAGCGCCTCGATCCCTGCCTTCAGGGCGTCGATGTCACGCAGATCCGCAGCATGATAGAACGGAGCATTACCAGTCTTCCTGCCGATCGCTTCGGCCGTTTCGTCGGCCACATTAGCATTCAAGTCGAGGAAACCGACCCTGCAGCCCTGCGCGCAAAAATGCTCGACCAGCGAGGCGCCGATGCCCGATCCGCCGCCGGTGATCAGCACGCCCTTGCCCTTGAGGCTCGGGTACTTCGCGGTCTCGACCTGAACCTTTGCGATGAGTTCGGGATGGATGGTCATGCGGCCTCCAGGGCAACGGCACGCGCGGAGGCAAGCGAAAGGCCATCGGCGGAAAAGACATGGATCATCGCCGGATCGACATGCACGCCGATCGGCTCGCCTCGCTTGACGGCGCGGTCGCCCGACAGGCGGACGACGACCATCTCCTCGGACCCTTCCAGCGCCACATAGGCATAGGTGTCGCTGCCGAGGTGCTCGGTCATGGTGACGATACCGGCAAGCGAATCCGGTGCGCCGCGGCCCACCAGTTCCACATGTTCCGGCCGGATGCCGATTTCGACAGGTGAAGAGGACAGGTCACGCGGCAGGCGGACTTCGCCGCCCGGCACGGCAAAACCGCCCTCGCCCTTCCTGGCGCCGAGCTTCAGGAAATTCATGCGCGGCGAGCCGATGAAGCCCGCGACGAAACGGTTGACCGGCTTGTTGTAGAGATCGAGCGGCGAGCCGATCTGCTCGACGCGGCCGGAATTCAGCACCACGATCTTGTCGGCCAGCGTCATCGCCTCGATCTGGTCGTGGGTCACATAGACCATCGTCGTACCGAGCGTGTCCTTCATCCGGGCGATCTCGATGCGCATCTCCACGCGCAACGAGGCGTCGAGGTTGGAAAGCGGCTCATCGAACAGGAAGATGCGCGGTTCGCGCACGATGGCGCGGCCGATTGCAACACGCTGGCGTTGGCCGCCGGAGAGCTGACGGGGCTTTCGGTCGAGATAGGTATCGATGCGGAGTTTCCTGGCCGCCTGGGAGACGCGCGCGTCAATCTCCTGCTTCGGCGTGCCGGCAAGGCGAAGCGCATAGCCCATGTTTTCGGCAACCGTCATATGCGGATAAAGCGCATAGGACTGGAAGACCATGGCGATGCCGCGCTTGGCCGGCGGCACGTCATTCACCAGTTCGCCGTCGATCGCCATCTTGCCCGAGGTGATTTCATCGAGGCCGCAGATGAGCCGCAGCAGCGTCGACTTTCCGCAGCCCGACGGGCCGACGAAAGCGACGAATTCGCCGTCCTCGACGGTGAGGTCAATGCCCTTCAGCACTTCGGCCGAACCGAAGGATTTGCGGATGTCTTTGAGTTCAAGCTTGGCCATGGATGTCTCTTGAGTTCTCAGCCCGCAAACATCTGGGCTGCCTGCCCCTTGATGCCGGTATCGATGGAAAACACGCTGCCGGAGAGCGGCGCTTCGGAAAGCTGGGCGGCCGAAAGCCGGATACGGGCAGACGTAACGAATAGGGTCTGCATGTCGGGGCCGCCGAAAACGCAGCTTGTCGGGCGCGGTATCGGCAGGTTGATCACCCGTTCCACTTTCCCTTGAGGATCGTAGCGGGTGACGCACCAGCCGTCCCAATGGGCGACCCAGACGAAACCTTCCGCATCCACCGTCATGCCGTCTGGCTTGCCTTCGGCCTCCGGTACGACAATGAACGGACGGCGGTTGGCGATATCACCGCTTTCAATATCGAAATCATATGCATAGATCGTTTGCTTCGCCGTATCTGTGAAGTACAGGATGCGGTCGTCCGGGCTCCAGCCGAGGCCGTTGGAGACGTGGAAGCCGCGGTCCATTTCCTGTGACCGGCCATCCGGATCCAGCCGCCACAGCCGCCCTTGGTCCGGCGACGTGTCGATCGCCAGAGTACCCGCCCAGAGCCTGCCGCGGCGGTCGCATTTGCCGTCGTTGAACCGGTTGCCCGGGCGGTCGGCTTCCGGCCGGGCGATGGTGGTAATGTCGCCTGTCGTCAGATCGATGCCGCGGATCTCGCCATGCATGGCGGCAACGAAACCGCCGCGCGAACGCGGAATGACGAAACCGATTAGTTCCGGCACCTGCATGGACGTATAGGTGCCCTTGGACGGATCGCCGGTATGGACGGCGGGCGCCAGGATATCGACGAAATAGAGCTTCTTGTGCTCCGGCGACCAGTGCGGGCCTTCGCCAAGGAACGTGCTTGCGGGAATGACACAGCGCACATCGGCGCGGTCCGGGCCGAGAGGACGCGGTTTGACCGCAAGCGACATGGCGAATTCTCCAAAATTGCCGGAGGTGCGGCGCGCCGCCTCGATGACGTCGCGGCCGAAAGCGTGGAGCCGGTCGACAGGCAGGCGGAAAGACGGGCCGATGATGCCGATCGCCCCGATCGGCTCGCCGCGATGATTGAGAACCGGGGCCGCCACGGAAGAAATGCCGATATGCTGCTCGTCGATAGAGACGGCGTAGCCACGCGCCTTGGTAAGATCGAGCTGCCGGCTGAGTTCCTCGGCATTGACGATCGTATTCGGGGTCAGCCGTTCCAGCTCGACGCCATCGAGCAGGGCGCGACGCTTTTCGAGCGACAGATGCGCCAGGATCGCCTTGCCAAGGCCGCTCGCATGCGGCGCGGCGCGCGATCCGACGCCATTGTTGAGGCGCAGCGGCTGCGGCACTTCCCGCTGGTCGATATAGAGAACGCTGTCGCCATCGAGCACGCCGAGACGGATCGCCTCGCCGGTCAGGTCGCGAAGCCGCGCCAATTCCGGTTCCGCGGCACCGCGCAGGTCAAAGTTGTCCCAGACCTTGTGCGCCCACTGGAAGAGGCGCGGCGCCAAACGATAGACCTGATCGCGGGTATCGAAGGCAAGCAACCGTTCGTCTACCAGCGCCTGCAGCAGACGGTGCAGCGTGCCCTTCGGCAGCTGCGTCTGATCGAGCAGTTCGGTGAAGCGCAGGCCGCGGGCTTCCGCAGCCACCGCATCGACGATCTGGATGCCGCGCGTCAGTGCCTGCACGCCCGGCACGCCATGCGTGTCGTTGGCGACATCCTTGTCGATCGCTTCCAATTGTACCTTGGCCATGTCCTCTCCCGACAGCGCCGTGCGTTCGTTCGGACGCACAAAGGACGCTCTCAATCTTAAAACGGCGCATCGACCAAAAATCGGGTCGATTTTGGTCGATGCGCCAGGGTGATTTTGCCACCCACCGGCACAGCATTTTGCCTCGCTCTTGCCAAGAGAGTTATCTTGGAACTAAGTTCCATGTCAACAGTGAAACTGAAGCGGCCGCGGAAACGGCTGCCCAAGGGAGGATATCTTGCGCATTACCAAAGTGGATCACTGGCTGGTCCGTATGCCGTTTACCGAGGACATTCTCTGGGGTTCAGGCCGGCGGATAGGCACGACGCGGCTGATCTGCCGGATCGAGACGGATGCCGGGATCGTCGGCTGGGGCGAAACGATCTCGCTGATCGCCAATGTGCCTGCGGTGTTTTCCGATATCGTCGCGCCGCTGGCGATCGGCTATCCGGTCGCGGATGCGGAGCGTTTCCACCGGCATGTGCTCGGCGCCGGCTTTTATCACCACAAGCGCGCCGCGGTGATGGCGATCTGCGCCATGGAAATGGCCATGTGGGACGCGCTTGGCAAACAGGCCGGCCTGCCACTCTATGCCATGTGGGGCGGCCGCTGGCGCCAGGATGTGGAAGCTGCCGCCTATCTCTTCACCAACGATCCCAAAGGTCTCTCCGAACGGCTGAAGCGCTTCCTCGATCTCGGTTACACGACCTTCAAGGTGAAGATCGGTTTCGACGAGAGGAGCGACATCATGCTCGCCGAAACCTCGCGAAAGGTGATCGGTGACCATCCGCTGCGGCTGGACGTCAACGGTGCCTGGAACCCCGCAACCGCCAAGCGCCAGCTCGAAAAGCTGAAAGCCTTCGATCCCGCCTATGTGGAACAGCCGCTGGAACTCGACGATCTTGCCGGCCATGGGGCACTCGTCGCAAACTCCGCCGTGCCGATCGCGCTCGACGAAAGCGCCTATACGCTCTCCGACGTGGGAAATATCGTCCGCGCCCATGCCGCCGATGTCGTGCTTCTCGATCCGCACGAAGCCGGCGGCTTGTGGCAGACGATCAAGGCGGCCGCGATCTGCGAGGCAGTCGGCATGTCGGTGACGCTGCATTCCGGCGCCGAACTCGCCCTGTCGCAATCCGCCTATATCCACCTCGCAGCCTCGCTGCCGAACATGTCGATCGCCATCGATACCGAACGCGCCTATCTCGGCGGCGATGTCTCGCCCAATCCGCCGGTCCTGAAGGATGGTCGGTTCCAGGTGCCGGAAGGGCCGGGCCTCGGCGTCGAGGTGGATATCGACATGCTCGAAAAATACCGGGTGGATGGCATTGCCGGCGCCTATCTCGATACCGCGCGCAAGGACTGGTTCCCCGTCAAACCCGCCTACTGATCCGATAGGAATAATTCCAATGCATATTGCCATCGAATGGACGTCCGCCACTTTCCGGGCACTGCTTCTCGACGACGAAACGGCACTCGGTGAAAAGAAAAGCGATCGCGGCACCACCAGGGTCGCCACCGGCGGTTTCGAGACCGCGCTCAGGGAAGAACTCGGGGACTGGATCGAGAAGGCTGAAAAGATCCTGTTCTCGGGCATGGTCACCAGCCGCAACGGCTGGATCGAAAGCCCGTTTGCGCCCGTGCCGGCTGGCCCTGCCGACCTCCTGGCGCAGGCGATCACCCATCAGGTGGAAGGCCTGCCGCCGCTGATCTTCCTGCCCGGCATCGCCCAGACGAAGCCGCTTCCGGACGTGATGCGCGGCGAGGAAATGTCGCTCTTCGGCCTCGCGGAAGCCGATGGCGTCTTCGTGCTCCCCGGGCCGCATGCCAAGTGGGTGACGATGGAAGGCGGGCGCATCATCGCCATCACCACCTACATGTCCGGCGAAATCCTCAATCTGCTCAAAAAAGATTCGCTCGTCTCCCGCCTCATCCCCGCGACCTATGAAGAGAACCCGGAGGCATTTCGCCGCGGCGTCCAGACGGCCTATGAAGAGAACACCCTGCCCGGCCGCATCCTCGCCCGCATCTTTTCGGCCCGGAGTCTCGTGCTGTTCGACCGGCTGGCGCCCGAAGAGATCGCCGATTATCTCGCAGGACTGATGATCGGCGGGGAAATCTCCGAAGCGCTTGGGGCCGACAGATCGAAGAAAATCAATATCGTCGGCCACGCCGCGATTGCCGGTCGTTACAAGACGGCGATCGAGCTCTTCGGCGGACAGGCAAATCTCGTTACGCCCGATATCGCCGCCGGTTTCCGTCGGGTCGCCTCTCGACAGGGCGATGGGTCACGGGCTATCGAAGGGGCGAAAGCCGCTTCGGGAGAAATGTGACATGCCAATACCAACCTCGATCATCCTCGATTGGGGAACGAGCTCGTTGCGCGCCATGCTGGTTTCGGAAACAGGCGAGACGCTCGATACCCGGGATACGTCGAGCGGCGGCATCCAGTTCGTCAAGGACGGCGCCTTCGAGGCGGCGCTGATGGGGACCGTCGGCGAATGGTTCTCGGCGCATGGTCCCCTGCCGGTTCTGGCAAGCGGCATGATCACCAGCCGCAACGGCTGGGTGGAAGTACCCTACGTTGATACGCCGGGCGGTGTCGCCGAACTAGCCGCGGGAACGAAGACGCTGACGCTGGCGAACGGCGCGGTCATCACTTTCCTGCCCGGCATGCGCGATCCGGCAGCGAAACCGTTTCCGGACGTGATGCGCGGCGAGGAAACCCAGATCGTCGGTTACGGCCTCGACCGCGACCGCACGCTTGTCCTGCCCGGCACCCACAGCAAATGGGCCCGGATCAGGGATAACCGCATCGACGGCTTCCAGACCTACGCGACCGGCGAAGTGTTTGCGCTTCTGACCAAACATTCGTTCATCGCCAAGGCCCTGGAGCCGCAACCCGGCGCCGAGCCGGACTGGAAGTCCTTCGATCGGGGCGCCGAATTCGCGGCAAGCGATTCGGCTTCCGCCGACGCCTTTCTCTCGGCGATCTTCAGCGCCCGCACCGGCATTCTGGACGGCAAGCTGAAGCCGGAGGATATTCTGGACTACGTCTCTGGCCTCGTCATCGGCTCGGAATTCCGCCAGGCCCGGGCCGCCGGATGGTTCAGGACCGGCGATGCGATCGGTATCGTCGGCAACAACGTGCTCAACAGCCGCTACGGCCGCATCGCGCCCCTGTTCGGGCTGACGGTCGAACCCGGCCCGGACAATGCCGCCAAACGCGGCATCCTGCTGATCGCCGCACACGCTACTGCAAAGAAATAAAGGGAGTTCCGAGATGACCTTCGAAGAGGCGCTCAAGGCATGCAATCTGGTCGCCATCCTACGCGGCATCAAGCCGGAAGAGGCTGAAAGCGTCGGCGAGGTGCTGGTCGAGGCGGGCTGGCGGATCATCGAAGTGCCGCTCAATTCCCCCGATCCGCTGAAGAGCATCGAAAAGCTCGTCAAACGTTTTGGCGACCAGGCGCTGATCGGCGCCGGCACCGTGTTGACGCCCGCTCAAGTCGCAGACGTCGCCGCGACCGGCGCCAGGGTGATCATTTCGCCGAACGCCAATGTCGAGGTCATCAAGGCCAGCCGCGTGGCCGGCATGGTGAGCCTGCCGGGTGTCGCAACCCCCACCGAAGCCTTCGCGGCGATCGAGGCCGGCGCCACCGGCATCAAGGCGTTTCCGGCGGAAGCCATCCCGCCCCATGTCATCAAGGCGTGGAAGGCAGTGCTGCCGAAGCACATCCCGGTGCTTGCCGTCGGCGGCGTCACGCCTGAGAACATGGCGGTCTACGCGCAGGCGGGCACGGCCGGATTCGGCATCGGCTCCTCCCTTTACAAACCCGGCGCCGATATCGCCTCCATCGGGCAAAAGGCGAAAGAATTCATCGACGCAATGCGTGCCCTCTGAGGTTAGAAACCGTCGCAAAAGCGTCGTGAAGCGGAACTATCGTTTTCGTCCTGAGTTGCAGTCCGAGCAGGGCAAACCGGAGGGGGACTAGCTTGGCAGTGATCCGCAACAGCGCCGAACATCAGCAGAAGGTGTATGAACGGTGGGCGCCGGTCTATGACCGGGTCTATCGTGGCTTGCTGCGCGACGGGCACCGCACGGTTGCGAAGCTCGCCGCCGAGGCGGGCCGGGACATCCTCGAGGTCGGCGTCGGCACCGGGCTTGTCTTGCCCTACTATGAGAAACACTGCCGTGTGACCGGCATCGATCTTTCCGAACACATGATAGCCAAGGCGCGCGAAAAAGTCGCCCGCCACCGGCTTGGCCATGTGGAATCGCTGCATGTGATGGATGCGCACAACCTCGACTTTGCAGGCCACTCGTTCGATGCCGTCTGCCTTCCCTTCGTCATCACCCTGATCCCGGATCCCGAACGCGCGCTCGACGAATGCGCCCGCGTGCTACGACCCGGCGGCGAGATCATCGTCGCGAGCAAACTCGGCGACGGGCGCGGCCTGCAGGGAGCGATCGAGGAAGCCGTCGCACCGCTGGTCCACCGGGTGGGTTGGAGTTCGTCCTTCCGCATCTCCCGGATCGTCGAATGGGCCGAGCGCCGTGGAGATTTCGAGGTGGCAGGTATCCGCCGGGTTTTTCCGAATGGTTTCTTCAAGGTCATGCGGCTGAAGCACCGCCTGAGCGCCTGAACTCGGGTCACTTTGTCTTCAGTACCGAGACCGCAAGCTCGCTGTTATGCACATATTCGTTGGCGTCCGGCTGGCGTTGGACGAGCAGGATGAACAGCAGGTCCGTCAGCATCAGCTGCGCGTCTCGTGCGGTGATGGACGAAGACCGCACGCGCTCCTCGTCGGCGACCGTATAAAGCCGGATATCCGCCGCCTGCATCAACGCATTGCCGTTGAGACCGGTAATCGCAATCACCGTCGCACCACGCTGCCGCGCCAGTTCGGCAATCCTCAGCGTCTCGATGCTGGTGCCGGAATAGGAAAGGGCCAGCAGCACATCCTGGCTGTTGAGCGTCGAGACATTGGCCATCTGCACATGGCTGTCGCTGTCATGCAGCACGTTGCGGCCGAGCTTCATCAGCTTGTAGGAAAAGTCCCGGGCGACCAGCGACGAGGCCCCGACGCCCGCCATATGGATGCGTCGCGCATCGTTGAGTGCGGTCAGCGCCCGCTCGATCTCCTGTTCGTTGTTGACCGCAAGCGTCTGCTGCATCGAGAGCATCTTGCTGCCGATCAGCTTCTGCAGGATCGTCAGGTAGCTGTCGCCGACCTCGATCGAGCCGTGGATCATGCCAGGCGGCGCATGCCATTCCTGAGCCTTCGCCTCGCTGACGGCGAGTTTGAGTTCCTGGTAACCGGCAAAACCGAGCTTCTGGCTGAACTTGACGACGCTCGACTGGCTGCGCCCCGTTTCGGCGGCAAGGGCCGCGGAGGAAAGCCGCAGCATCTGGTCCGGATTGTCGAGGATGAACTGGCCGATCTCCCGGTCCGCCGGTGCCATATCCTCAAGCTGCGCGTTGATCTTCTTTAAGACTGACATGCGTTCCTTCGGAAGCTTCGCGATACGGTTTGGACGATGGCGGAGGATAGCACCGCAACGCCCGTCTGCAACACCGTTTCCATTCTCGACCCCAGGATGGATTATCGCAGATAACACCGCCCAAAGGAATAAAAAATTCCGAAAGATTGACAGGAACGCCGGGTGGTTTAGTTTCGGGAAAGCGTAGAGTGATTTGAGATTCACCGCACCTCTTCGACAGGTTTCGTCATGGACAGATTACGGATCGTCGGCGGTCATCGCCTCCAGGGGGCCGTCACCATTGCCGGGGCGAAAAATGCGGCCCTTCCGCAGATCGCGGCAACGCTGCTGAGCCCCTATCCGGTCGAGCTTACCAACCTGCCGCAGGTCAGCGACGTGGAAAACATGCTCGGCGTGGTCGAGCTGCATGGCGCCGCCGTCACCCGCAACGGCCAGTCCACCATCGTCGATGCGAAGGCGATCGTCTCGAAGGAAACCTCCTACGACACCGTCCGCAAGATGCGCGCGACCGTGCTGGTTCTGGCGCCGTTGCTCGCCCGTTTCGGCCAGGCGCGCGTCTCGCTCCCCGGCGGCTGCGCCATCGGAGCGCGTCCGGTCGACATGCATATCAAGGCGCTCGCAGCGCTCGGAGCGGATATCGATATCGAGAGCGGCCTGATCGTCGCTTCGGCACCGGGCGGCCTGAAGGGCGGACGCATCGTGCTTCCCTCTCCCTCGGTCGGCGCCACCGAGACGGCGATGATGGCAGCCACCGCCGCCAAAGGCGAAACCGAGATTCTCAACGCCGCCCGCGAGCCGGAGGTCGCCGACCTCGCCGCCTGCCTGATCGCCATGGGCGCGCGCATCGAAGGCGCCGGAACCCATCGCATCCTGGTGGAAGGTGCCACGACCTGGCAGCCGGCGAAACATCACGGCATCCCCGACCGGATCGAAGCCGGAACCTATGCCGTGGCGGCCGCGATTACCGGCGGCATGCTCGAACTCACCAATGCGCGCCTGGAAAACATGGCCTCGATCGTGCAGGTGCTGGAGGCGATGGGCGTCAGCATCTGGCCGAGCGACCGCGGCCTCGTCGTTTCGCGCGAGGGGCCGCTCCGGGCGACAGACATCACCACCGAACCCTATCCGGGCTTCCCGACCGATCTCCAGGCACAGTTCATGGCGCTTGCCGCCTGCGCGGAAGGTGCGTCGCTTATCCGGGAAACGGTCTTCGAAAGCCGCTTCATGCACGTGCCGGAACTGATGCGTCTCGGCGCCAACGTGGCGCTGCAGGGCACCACCGCGCTGGTGCGCGGCGGCGCGCCGCTGAAAGGCGCGCAGGTGATGGCGACGGATCTGCGCGCCTCCGTGTCGTTGGTACTGGCCGGGCTCGTGTCATCGGGCGAAACGATCATCAACCGGGTCTACCATCTCGATCGCGGCTACGAGCAACTCGACCGCAAGCTTCGCCAGTGCGGCGCCGATATCGAGCGGCTCAGCGCATGACGACCGGAACAGAGCACTTTTTCCTGGGCGTCGATGGCGGCGGGACCGGCTGCCGCGCCCGCATCGAGGACGGATCCGGCGTGGTGCTGGGACAAGGCCTCTCGGGCCCCGCCACGACACGTCTCGGTATCGAGGAGGCCTGGGCTTCGATCTCTCGCGCCTTCAACGCAGCCTTCGACGAAGCAGGCTTCGGACCCGACGAGGTAGCCCGCACCCATGTGGGCGTCGGCCTTGCCGGCACCGGACGCAAGGGGTCGGTCGAAGCGTTGATGGCGATCCCGCATCCATTCGCCAGCATCGATTTCGTTAGCGACGGCATGGGCGCCTGCCTCGGTGCCCATTCGGGCCGCGACGGCGCGATCGTGATTGCCGGCACAGGTTCGATCGGACTTGGTTTCGCCGAAGGGCGCAGCCTGCGCGTCGGTGGCTACGGCTTCCCGATCTCCGATGAAGGCAGCGGCGCCGATCTCGGCCTGAAAGCCATCCAGTTTGCGTTGCGAGCCAATGACGGGCGGATGGAAAAGACCGCTCTTCTGATCGAAGTCATGCAGCGCTTCCAGAACGATCCCGCGGAAGCCATCGCCTGGATGGACCGCTCCTCGGCAACCGACTACGCCTCGCTCGCGCCGATGGTCATGCGCCATGCGGACCAGGGCGATTCCGCCGGCCGCCGTATCGTCCAGAGTGCCGCCGAACAGATCGACACGCTGGTGCGCACCCTGTTCGACCAGGGGGCCCCTCGCGTGACGCTGCTGGGGGGCCTGTCGAGCCCGCTTGAGGCCTGGCTGGCACCCGATGTCCGCCGCCGCCTGAAACCCGCCGACGGCGATGCCGTCTCGGGCGCGATCATCCTCGCCCGCAAGGCCCTACAAGCTTCCTGAGCCTCGATCCTGCTCCCCCGATAAATCCAGGCAACAAGGAATAATATATTCCAATACTCGATTGACTCGTGGAATGGATGATCCTAATCCTTTGGGAAAGGCAACGAAGGGTGAGGAGCAACCTCGTATGACGCAGATCCTGCGAAGCGCTGCACCGGACCCCGATCTCGAAGGCAGGGTCATGAGCGACGAACGGCTGATATCCGAACTGGAAAGACTTGTTTCGGAAGACCGCAATCCCCGCTCCATGGATATCGACCTGCTACCGACCGTCGACGTCCTCCGCGAGATCAACGAGGAAGACAAGGGTGTCGCGACTGCGGTCGAAAAGGTCATCCCGCAGATCGCCGAAGCCGTCGATGAAGTGGTTCGCGCCTTTCAAAAGGGCGCGCGGCTGATTTATATCGGCGCCGGCACAAGCGGCCGTCTCGGCGTCCTCGACGCTTCCGAATGCCCGCCGACCTTCAGCGTTCCGGAAGGCATGGTCGTCGGCCTGATCGCCGGCGGCGACTACGCGCTACGCCATGCCGTCGAAGGTGCGGAAGACAGCCCGGAACAGGGCCGGCAGGACCTTCTGGACATCGGCCTGACCGCCGACGACGTCGTCGTTGGCATCGCCGTCAGCGGCCGCACTCCTTACGTTATCGGCGCATTGAACTACGCCAGGGAGCTTGGCGCCAGAACGGTGGCCCTCTCCTGCAATCCCGACGCCGTCATCGCCGATATCGCAGACATCGCCATTTCACCGGTCGTCGGCCCGGAAATCCTGACCGGCTCGACCCGGCTGAAATCCGGCACCGCCCAGAAACTCGTGCTCAACATGCTGACCACCGCCAGCATGATCCGCATCGGCAAGACCTATCAGAACCTGATGGTCGACGTGCACGCCAGCAACCAGAAGCTCGTCGCCCGCGCCGCGCGCATCGTCATGCAGGCGACCGGCTGCACGGCCGAGGAGGCGCGCCGCGCGCTTGACCTCACCGGCAACGACGTCAAACTGGCGATCCTGATCGCGCTGACGGGAATGGATGTCGATGCGGCGCGCGCAGCACTCGACGATGCCGGAGGCTTCCTCCGCAAGGCAATTGATGGGAAGACAGCGTAAAGCTGCTGAATGAGGACCGCGGCCGTTTGAATGTGAGTGGCCGGGATGACGAAGAGATCTCAAAAGAGGGAGCATAAAATGGGAAGACATCTTTCGACCAAACTGCTGTCCGGCCTCGCACTGGCCGTCGCCATCGGCGCGACGGCAATCGCCTCGCCGGCATCCGCCGCCTCGCTGAAAATGGCCTGGAAGCAGGATGCGACCGGCCTTGATCCGCACAAGCAGACCGCGTTTTCGTCGATCCGCCTGCTGGAGCTGATCTATGAGCCGCTGGTTCGCTTCGACAAGGATCTGCAGATCGTCCCGGCCGTCGCGGCCTCCTGGGAATTCACGCCCGATGCCAAGCAGCTGACCTTCAAGCTCAACCCGAATGCAAAGTTCCAGGACGGCAAGCCGGTCACCGCCGCCGACGTCAAGGCGTCCTTCGAACGCGTTCTCGACGAAAAGACCGCCGCCGCCGCGCGCGCCAACTACCTGTCGATCGCCTCGATCGAGACGCCGGACGACAAGACGGTCGTCTTCAAGCTGTCGCAGCCCGATGTGCCGCTGCTCGCCGCCATGGCAAGCATCAACGCTGCGATTGTCCCGGCTGCCGAGATCGCCGCAGGCACGATCGGCACCAAGGCACTCGGCTCCGGCCCGTTCAAGCTCGACAAGTGGGAGCCCAACTCCAAGGAAACGCTCTCCGCCAACAAGGACTGGGCCGGCGGCAAGGTGGCGGTCGACGGCATCGACATCAGCGTCCTGCCGGACGAGACCGCGATCCTCGCGGCGCTCCGCACCAAGCAGGTGGATTTCGCGCTGATCAACGATCCGCTCGTCGCGACGCTCGTGCCGAAAGAGCCCAGCCTGCAACTGAACCGCATGCCGGTTCTCGCCTATCACGTGCTGCAGCTCAATGCGTCGCGCAAACCGATGGACAACCTCGCCGTCCGCCAGGCGATCTCCTGCGCCGTCGACCGCCAGGACGTGCTCGACACGGCTTCCGTCGGCGAAGGCAAGGTCACCGGCCCGCTGACCATGCCGGGCTATACCAGCGATGCCTCGACGCTGTTCTGCTACAAGAAGGATATCGCCAAGGCGAAGAAGCTGATGGCCGATGCCGGGTTCGGGAGCGGCTTCTCCGCCACCGTGATCGCCGCCAACGGCGAACCGGCAACGGCCGCCGCCGAAGCGCAGGTCCTGCAGTCGCAGCTCGCCGAGATCGGCGTCAAGCTCAACATCAAGATGATGGAGCTCAACGTCTATGTGGACACCTGGCTGAAGGGCGATTTCGACATGGCGGTGGCACTGAACGGCGGCCGCGCCGACCCCTATCCGATGTATAACCGCTACTGGACGAAGACCGGCAACCTGCAGAAGGTGGCGAACTATATCGACGACACGCTCGACAGCCTGATGCAGAAGGGCCGCGTCGAGACCGATCCGGCCAAGCGCAAGGCGATCTTCGCCGATTTCGAAAAGCACCTCGTCGAGGTCTCGCCCTGGGTCTGGCTCTATACGTCCTACAGCTATACCGCCCAGCAGAAGAACGTTCAGGGCTTCGTGCCGACACCGGAAGGTTCGCTGTTCGGCCTGAGCAAGGTCACGTTGCAGTAATCGCGAAAGCATGACGGATACGAGGTTGTTGCACGAATGAGTTACCTGGCGCGACGGCTGTTGACGTTTCCGCTCGTGATGCTCGGGGTTTCCATCCTCGTGTTCTTCGCAATCCGCATGGTGCCGGGCGACGCGATCACCGCGATGCTCGGCACCGAGGCGGGCCTTCTGACGCCTGCCCAGAGGGCGGCGCTGGCCGCCTATTTCGGCATCGACAAGCCGATCCTGGTACAATACTGGAGCTGGCTCCTCGGCGTCCTCCAGGGCGATCTCGGCATTTCCGTCATCCATGGCAAGCCGGCCCTCGCCATCATCCTCGAACGTTTCCCGCTGACGCTGCAGCTCGCCCTGATGTCGATGTGCGTGGCGCTTCTCGTCGGCCTGCCGGCCGGCGTGTTCGCCGCCACCCGCAACGAAAAGATGTCCGATCTTGCAGTGCGGATCTTCGCGATGATCGGCCAGTCGACCCCCAATTTCGTCGTTGGCCTGCTGATCATCTACGCGCTGTCGGCCGGTTTCGGCATCCTGCCGACCATGGGCGAGTTCACGCCGCTGTTCACCGACCCCTTGCGCAATCTCGGCCAGATGATCCTGCCGGCGATCACGCTTGGTTTTGCCTTCGCCGCCTCGGTCACCCGCATCTCGCGCTCCGCAATGCTCGATGTGCTTTCCGACGACTATGTCCGCACCGCCCGTTCGAAGGGCGTGCCGAAACGCAGCGTTATCTGGCGCCATGCCCTGCCGAACGCGCTGATCCCGGTCGTGACGCTCAGCGGCGTCGAATTCGGTTACCTGCTCGGCGGCGCCGTGCTGGTCGAGCAGATCTACGCCCTGCCCGGCCTAGGCCGTCTCGTCCTCGAAGCGATCCTGCAGCGTGATTACGCCCTGGTGCAGGGCTGCGTCCTCTTCATTGCCTTCAACTTCCTGGTGGTCAACCTGCTCGTCGATCTCCTCTATGTGACGCTCGATCCCCGCATCCGGCTCGGAGAGGGCAACTGATGTCGATGCTGCGTGCAATTTTCAGCCATCCCAGCGGCAGGATCGGCGGGACCATCGTCCTGCTCTACATCGTCGTGGCGCTGCTCGGCATGTCCGGCATCACCCCGCACAATCCTCTGCAGCAGTTCCGCATCGACCGCCTGCATGCGCCGAGCGCCCTATACTGGATGGGCACCGACCTGTTCGGACGCGATGTCGCGAGCCGCCTGATGAATGGCATCGGCCAGTCCTTCCTCGTCGCCTTCTGCTCGGTGGCGATCGCCACCTTTGCCGGAACCGTGCTCGGCCTCACGGCCGCCTGGTTCGGCAAGGCCTGGGACGGGCTCGTGATGCGCATCATGGACGTGCTGCTCGCCTTCCCGGCCATCCTGCTCGCCCTGCTGATCATTGCCGTTGTCGGCCCCGGGACCTGGACCAGCGTCGCGGCGATCGCCATCGTCTACACGCCGATCTTCACCCGCGTGGTGCGGGGCCCGGCTCTCTCCATCAAGGCCCGCGAATTCGTGGACGCCGCACGGACCTTCGGCTCCAGCCGGCGCTATATCCTGACCCGGCACCTGCTCCTCAACCTCGTCGCGCCGCTGACCGTCCAGGTGACGCTGGCGCTGGCATGGTCGCTGCTGACCGAGGCCGGTTTGAGCTTCCTCGGCCTCGGCACCCAGCCGCCGGCCTCCTCGCTCGGTCTGATGCTCGCCGACAGCCGCAACCTGATGGAAAACGCGCCCTGGATGCTGATCTTCCCGGCGGTCGCCATCATGATCAGCATCCTCGGCTTCAACCTGCTCGGCGACGCCCTTCGCGATATCCTCGACCCCAAGACGCGGAGGTCCGCGCCATGACACCGCTTCTCTCGGTATCCAGCCTGCGCGTCGGTTTCGGCCGTGATCCTCGGGCAAACGAGATCGTCAAGGGCGTCAGCTTCGACCTCGATGCCGGCGAAACGCTGGCGATCGTCGGCGAAAGCGGCTCCGGCAAATCCGTGACCGCGCTCTCCGTCAACCGGCTTGTCGATTTCGGCGGCGGCCGCATCATCGGCGGCTCGATCGCCCTGAAACGCGCCGACGGCAGCATCCTCGACATCACCGGGGCGCAAGAGCCTGTGCTCGAAAAGATCCGCGGTTCCGAGATCGGCATGATCTTCCAGGAACCGATGACCTCGCTCAACCCGGTACTGACGATCGGCACCCAGATCGAGGAATCCTTCCGACTGCATCGCGGCCTGACCGGCACGCAGGCGACGGCTGCCGCAAAGGACGCGCTCGACCGCGTCCGCATTCCCGATGCCGCGCGACGCCTTAAATACACGCCGAACCAGCTTTCCGGCGGCATGCTCCAGCGCGTCATGATCGCCATGGCGCTCGCCTGCAATCCGCGCCTGCTGATCGCAGACGAGCCGACGACCGCACTCGACGTTACGGTGCAGGCGCAGATCATGGCGCTGCTCGGGGAGTTGAAGCGCGAGACCGACATGGGGATGATCTTCATCACCCACGATATCGGTCTGGTCGCCGGCATTGCCGACAAGGTCATGGTCATGCAGGCCGGCGAGGCGGTCGAGCAGGGACCGCTCGGCGACGTCCTCGACCAGCCGAAACATCCCTATACCCGGCACCTCCTCAGCGCCGTGCCGCATTTCGAATCCGGCCGCGCCGCCCGCTCCGATTTCAGCCGGGAAAAATCCGAGGCGATCGTACCCGCCCTGAAGGTCGACGGACTGACGGTGCGCTTCAAGGTCGCGGGCAGCATTCTTACCCGCTCGCCGGGTTCGGTCCATGCGGTCGAAAATGTCGGCTTCGACCTGATGCCGGGCGAGACGCTGGCGATCGTCGGCGAAAGCGGCTCAGGCAAATCGACGACCGCGCGCGCCATCCTTGGCCTCGTGAAGCCGACCCGCGGCAGCTTTTCCGCCAATAATGGCGCGATCGTCGACGGCAGCGATCCCTCCGTGCAGATGGTCTTCCAGAACCCCTACGCGTCTCTCAATCCGCGCCTGAGGATCGACAGCATTCTCGCGGAACCGGTGATCGCCGCCGGCGGCCGGATCGACGCCGAGACCCGCGCGAAAATGGTCGCGCTGCTGAAGCGCGTCGGCCTGCCCGAAAACAGCCTGCTGCGCTACCCGCACGAATTTTCCGGCGGCCAGCGCCAGCGCCTCTGCATCGCCCGCGCGCTGATGCTCAATCCGTCGATCGTCGTGCTCGACGAGGCGGTCTCGGCGCTGGACGTCTCGGTCCAGGCCAAAGTGCTGGAACTGCTGGTCGACCTGCAGCACGAATACGGCCTCGCCTACCTCTTCGTGTCGCATGACATGGCGGTCGTCGAGCGTATCGCCCACCGCATTGCTGTGCTCTATGCCGGCCAGATCGTCGAGATCGGCGACGCCGCATCGGTATTGTCGAACCCGCAGCACTCTTACACGAAGCGCCTGATTTCCGCCGTGCCGAGCATCGAACGCCGCAACCAGCATTTCGAACTCGACACACGCCAGGTCCCGTCGCTGGTTCGCCCGCAAGGCTTCGAACCGCCGCCCGCCAAGTGGCGGACATATGGGGCCGATCACCAAGTCAGGGCGGAAGGCTGAGGATCGAGCATCATGGGCGACAGAGCTTCCGCCAGTCCCGAACTTGCCGCCGTCTTCGAACGTGCCTTCGCCCCGCTCGCGGCGGCCGTAAGCGACAAACGCATCCCCGGTGGCGTGCTCGGCATCGTCGATCTCAAACATGGCCGTTTGACCCGTGCCATCGGCTCGGCGCAGGTCGTTCCCGCCACCCGCCCGATGACCGAGGAAACCTGGTTCGATCTCGCATCGCTCACCAAGGTGATCTTCACCACGACGCGCATCCTGAAACTTGCCGATGAAGGCGTCATCGATCTCGATGCTCCGCTCACCGCCCTGCTGCCGGATTTGCGCCAGTACGATGCCGATGCCTGGGAGCGGAAGATCACCTTCCGCCAGTGCCTCGGCCACCAGACGCCCTTCCCTGCCGTTGAGCCGATCTATACCTACGGCCGCGACCCGGACCTTTTGCGCGCCTTCATCCTGCAGCGGGATTGGAGAGCCGGCCCGCCGGTCTATTCCGACATCAACTTCATCCTGCTCGGCTTCGCGCTGGAACGGCTGACGAAAAAGACGCTGCGCGACCTCGACCCGGGCCAGGGCTTCGCCTGGTCCGCCGATCCGGAACATTCGGCCGCAACCGAAGACTGCACCTGGCGGCATCGGCTGCTGTCAGGCGAAGTGCATGACGACAACTGCTCGGCGCTTCAAGGTTCCGGCCATGCCGGCCTGTTCGGCACGGTGACGTCGGTTCTCGATTTCACCGAAAGCCTGCTCGACGGCACCGGTGCCTCGAAAAGCGCTATCGCATTGATGCGCACGCCGCTCTCCAACAGGCGGACGCATGGCTGGGAACATCCCTATGCCGACTGGTGGGGCGGCACGACCTGCAGCCCCGCCACGATCGGCCATACCGGCTTCACCGGGGTAAGCCTGCTGGTCGATTTCGACAGAGGGCGCGCCGCAACACTGCTGACCAACCGCATTCATCCGACCCGCCATTTCGACAGCGGCATCCTGGCGCTGAGACAGGCGGTCGGCAATCTCGTCTACCAGTCTTGAGAGGAGCTGGACCATGGAGCCAATCTGGGCCGTCGGCCTGATGACCGGAACCGTTCTCGACGGCAATATCGACGTGGCTCTCCTGAAGACCGACGGCGAGACGATCGAGACTTTTGGCGCTTATACGCTCGCCCCCTATCCGCCGGAAATCCGCACCCTGCTCGAGGAAACGCTCGCGCAGGCCCGGGTCTGGAATTTCGAAGGACCGGATCCGGCAATTTTTCGCGAGGCCGAGGAAGCGCTGACGAAGGCGCAGTCCTACGCGGTCAGGGACCTTGTCGAGAGCACGGGGCTCACCATGGCCGATATCGGCATCGTCGGTTTCCACGGCCAGAGCGTCCTGCACCGGGCGCCGACGAAGGAGCGGATCGGTGATACCCGCCAGCTCGGCGATGGGGAACTTATGGCGTCGATCCTCGGCACCAAGGTCGCCTACGATTTCCGCTCGGCGGATGTTCGCGCCGGCGGCCAGGGCGCGCCGCTTGCCGCCGCCTATCATTCCGCCCTGCTGCGCGGCGTCGATACGAGCGGCGATACCGCCGTGCTCAATCTCGGCGGCGTCGCCAACATCACCTGGTGGGATGGCAAGGACTTGGTTATCGCCTTCGACACCGGTCCGGCCAATGCGCCGCTCAACGATTTCATCAAGGCGCGCGGGCTCGGTGAGATGGACCGCAATGGCGCGCTCGGCGCCTCCGGGAAAGTGGATGAGGAACGCCTGGCGAAGCTTCTCCAGCATCCCTATCTCACGGCAGCTTACCCGAAATCGCTCGACCGCTTCGACTTCACCGCCGCCATGGCGGATGGTCTCGACGATGCCACCGGCGCGGCGACGCTGTCGGCCTTCACGGCATCGGCCGTCGGCAAGGCGCTCGATCTTCTGCCGCACCGTCCGAAGCGGCTGATCGTCTCGGGCGGCGGCCGCCACAATCCGACGATCATGTCGATGATCGAAAGCCGCGCCGGCGTCAAAGCCGTTTCCGCCGATACCCTCGGCTGGCGCGGCGACGCGGTCGAGGCCGAATGTTTCGCGTTTCTCGCGGTACGCGTTTTGCGCGGCCTGCCGATCAGCTTTCCGACAACCACCGGTGCACCAAAGCCCTTGCAAGGTGGCCGGCTCGCCGGGTAAGTCCCGGCTTTCGAAATACGGGATCAGAGTCGGGAGCGCTCGGGCATTATGAACAGAAGAGCTGCCTCGGCGATAACGGGCAATGCGGTACTGGCAGGCATCCTGCTGATGCTGCTCGGCGATTTCATGTTTGCGCTGAACGATGCCATGGGCAAATGGCTGGTGGCGAGCTTCTCCGTCGGCCAGGTCTTGCTGATCCGCTCGATCGGGGCGTTTTTCGTGCTCGGGCCGATGCTCAGCCGCCAGCCGGTTTCGGCGCTCTACAAGGTCGAGAAGCCGCCATTGCATGTGCTGCGCATCGTCCTCTCGACCGCCGATACCGGGCTTTTCTATGCCGCCGTCGCCTACCTGCCGCTCGCGGACGTCATGACCTTCTATATGGCCGGTCCGATCTATGTCGCGGCGCTCTCGCATTTCCTGCTCGGCGAGCGTATCGGCTGGCGGCGCTGGCTCGCGGTCCTGATCGGCTTCATCGGTGTTGTGATCGCGCTGCGTCCCTCTTCCGAAATGCTGTCATTGCCGTCTATCTTCGGTCTCATCGGCAGCCTTTCCTTTGCATTGACGCTGGTGCTGAACCGCATGCTCCGCTCGACGCCCGACGCGACGCTCGTCACCTGGCAGACGCTCGCCTGCCTCGTGGCCGGCGCGTTCCTTACCATCGGCAACTGGAGCCCGTTCAATACCGGCGAACTGCTTGCCCTGCTGCTGCTCGGCATCGTTTCCTGCGCCGCGCATCTGCTGATCACCCGTTCGCTGAAGCTCGCGCCTGCCTCGGTTCTCGCGCCGCTGCAATATACACTGCTGCTCTGGGCGATCGTGCTCGGCTGGATCTTCTTCGGCGATTTTCCGGATGTGCAGACGCTTGCAGGCGCCGGCATCATCGTTGTTGCCGGACTGTTCATCTTCCATCGCGGCAACCTGAAACAGGATGCGGAGCCGGTCGTTCCGACCGATTCCAGCCACGGCTAGGCCGTCCCCGTCCGACGGGCGATCATCGCTTCGACGGCCGAGAGCCCGTCATAAATCAGCACCGCAAGCGCGCCGACGATCAGGCCGCCCTGCAGCACGAAGGCCAGGTTGTTCGACTGCAGCCCGGCGATGATCACTTCGCCGAGCGTCTTTGCGGCGACCGTCGAACCGATCGTCGCGGTCGCAAGGCTGATCACCACCGAAAGCCGGACGCCCGCGACGATGATCGGCAGCGACAACGGCAGTTCCACCTGGAGGAGCCGCTGGAAAGGGGTCATGCCGGAACCTCGTGCCGCCTCCATTACCGACCGCGGAAGATTGGTGAGTGCGGTCAGGGTATTTTCGAAGATCGGCAGAAGGCCGTAGAGAAACAGCGCGATCAGCGTCGGTTTTTCGCCGAAACCGACGGCCGGCACGGCGAGCGCCAGCACCGCGACCGGCGGAAACGTCTGGCCGATATTCACCAGGCTGCGGGACAGAGCCAGGAACTCCGCCCCGAACGGCCTGGTGACGAGGATCGCCAGAAGCACGGCGATGATCGTCGCCGCCAGCGTCGCAATAAACACGGTCCGCAGATGCAGCAGCGTCAGGCTGAGCAGGCTGCCCTGATTGTAGATCGCCGGCGCGTTCGGCTGTACAAGCGGCTTCAGCAGCGGCTCAAAGCTTCCCGGCGACAGCAGGAAAGCGAGCAGCACGACAAGCAGAAGGCCTCGCAGAAGGGTCGGCACCCACTCCCTCATCGTTGCCTCGCGGCGCGCTTGAGGATTGCGTCGAGGGTGACCCGGCCCATCGGTGTACCGGTCTTCGAGATGACGGGAAGCGCGTTGCGGCCGCTCCAGATGAGATCGGCCAGCGCTTCCTGCTGGCTCCTGTCTTCGCGGATCGGCGCCCCTTCCGCCTCGCCCGGTTCGACCGCAGCACCGGTTTTTGCGATCGACAGCAGGCGGAACGGCCGCTCCGCATCGCCAATCAGGGTTTCGACGAAGGGCGTGGCCGGCGAACATACCAATTCGGCCGGCGGCCCGTACTGCACCACCCTGCCCTTGTCCATTACCGCGATCTTGTCGGCCAGATGGAAGGCCTCGTTCATGTCATGGGTGACGAGCACGATCGTCGTGCCGAAATGTTTCTGGATCGCCAGCAGGTCCTCCTGCGCCTTGGCGCGGATGATGGGGTCGAGCGCCCCGAAGGGCTCGTCCATCAGCAGCACGTTCGGCTCGGCCGCGAGCGCCCGGGCAACGCCGACGCGCTGCTGCTGGCCGCCCGAAAGTTCGTGCGGATAGCGCGGTCCGAACGTCTTCGGCTCGAGCTGAAAGAGCGTCAGCAATTCCTCGACCTTGGCGTCGATCCGGGCCTTCGTCCAGCCGAGCAGGCCCGGCACGGTCGCGATGTTCTGCGCCACCGTCCGGTGCGGGAAAAGGCCGTGCCCCTGGATGGCGTAGCCGATCCGGCGGCGCAGCTCGTAGCCGGGGATCGACCGGTTGTCCTCGCCGTCGAGCCGGATGGCGCCCTCGCTCGCCTCCACCAGCCGGTTGATCATCCGGATCAGCGTCGTCTTGCCCGAACCGGACGTGCCGACGACGACCGTGACGGTGCGCGGCTCGATCACCATCGAGACATTGTCGACGACGGTTACGCCGTCATAGCGCTTGGTGATGGCGTCGATCTCGATCATGCGGATCTGGCTCCGTTGGGGACGCGGGAGTTCATTTCGATCAGCGCGTCGAGGACGACGGCCGAGGCAAAGGCAAGCGCCACGGTCGGTACGGCGCCGAGCAGAACCAGATCCATCGCCGTCTGGCCGATGCCCTGGAAGACAAACACGCCGAAACCGCCGCCGCCGATCAGCGCGGCAATCGTCGCCATGCCGATGTTCTGGACGAGCACGATACGGATCGCCGTCAGGATGACCGGCAGCGCCAGCGGAAACTCGACCTTGAACAACCGCTGGCGGCCGGTCATGCCGATACCCCGTGCGGCGTCGTTGGCCGCGCGCGGAACGCCGGCAAGCCCGACGACCGTATTGGCGACAACAGGCAGCAGCGAATAAAGGAATAGCGCCACGAAGGCAGGCGCCACCCCGATGCCACGGATACCGATCGCCGCCGCACCCGGCATGTGCGCGGCAACCCAGCCGAGCGGCGCGATCAGCAAGCCGAAAAGCGCGATAGACGGAATGGTCTGAACGAGGTTCAGCGTGTTGAGGACGCCGTCCCTGAGCGGCGTCACCCGATGACAGAGGATGCCGAGCGGCAGCCCGACGAGAACCGCCGCAAACAGCGAGCCGAGCGCCAGTTCCACATGCTTGCCCGCCTCGACCCAGAAGACATCGGCGCGGCCGGAATATTCCTTCATGATCGACAGCCCGTTCCAGCTCCCCGACACCAGCAGAGCGCCGACGCCGACCGCCGCCAGGATCAGGAACAGCACCCGCATTCCCGGCGGAGGCTCAAGCCGCGTGATGGCATCGGCGGCCAGAAGCGCGAAGGCGAACAGCAGGATCCAGAAGCCCGAGGCGGGAGAGACACGGGCATAGGTATTGCCGGCCGGCGTCAGGAAGGTCGCCGCATACCCGATCGCAAGCGTCAGCGCCGCAAGTGCTGCGACGGCGGCAAGCAGCTTAATCCACGGCGACGTACGAAACAGTGCCGCGGCAGTCGCGGCAACGAGCAGGCCGGCCAGGCTCCAGCCCGCCCAGACCGGCAGCGATTGCAGCATGGCCTCCGCCTGTCCCTGCACGATGCGGTTGGGCTTGAGCGTCGCAAAGGACGACCAGAGGGCGCCATAGGCGGCAAGAAGGGCGATGACGAAACCGAGCTTATCGAACCGAACTCTCAAACCGCCCCCTGCCCTCATTGCCGACCCATGACCGATGAAAAAGCCGGGCGCTCGAACGCCCGGCCCATGTTGGCACGAAACCGCGCCGAAAAGGAATTACTTCAGGAAGCCATTCTTCTTGAGGAAGTCCTCGGCAACCGCCTTGGCCGGCTCGCCGCCCACCTGCACACGGCCATTGAGGTCCTGCAGGGTGACGAGGTCGAGCTTGGCGAAGACCGGCTTCAGCACCGCCTCGATGTTCGGGTTTTTCTTGAGCACCGCTTCGCGGATGATCGGGGTCGGCTGGTAGACCGGCTGAACGCCCTTGTCGTCTTCGAGCACCACGAGGCCGGAAGGCGCAATGCCGCCATCGGTGCCGTAGACCATGGCCGCGTTGGCATTGTTGGTCTGGTTGGCGGCAGCGGCGATGGTGGCCGCCGTATCGCCGCCCGAGAGCGTGATCAGCTGGTCGGGCTTCAGCTTGAAGCCGTAGGTGGTCTGGAAGGCCGGAAGTGCCGCGGCCGAATTGACGAATTCGGACGATGCCGCGAGCACGATCTTGCCGCCGCCGGCGACATATTTGCCGAAGTCGGTCAGCGTCTTCAGCTTGTTGGCGTCGGCGACATCCTTGCGGACGGCGATCGCCCACGTGTTGTTGGCCGAAGACGGCGTCAGCCAGACGATCTTGTTGGCATCGTAATCAAGCTTCTTGACCGCTTCATAGGCTTTCTGCGGGTTCTTCCAGGCCGGATCGTCGCCCTTTTCGAAGAAGAACGCGCCATTGCCGGTATATTCCGGATAGATGTCGATCTCGCCGGCGGTGATCGCCTTGCGTACGACCGGGGTCGCGCCGAGCTGGATGCGGTCGGTGGTCTGGATGTTGTTCGCCTTCAGCATGGCAAGAATGATATTGCCGAGCACGCCGCCCTCGGTATCGATCTTGGACGAGACGACGACCTGCGCCTGGGCCATGGTGGCCGAAACGCCAAGCGCAAAAGCAATGCCCAAAAGTTTCTTTTTCAAAGACATGACAGAATTTCCCTCCGGATCGCCGGCCGACGCGTTTGACTTGGCCTGGAACATACAAAAGCCAAGGTTATGTAGGGCGGCTTGGCGAATGTGCGAGTTCTGGACGTGCCCATCGAGCAAATATTTTGTGCGCTGCGAACGGCGATCGATCTGGCCTCATAAGGCACACGCCCGTTCATGCCGTGCCGAGGAATGACCCGTCCTTGACCGAGCCGGCTTTCAGGAGCCGCAAGTGAAGGAAGACGCAAAGCCCCAGCATCGCCAGCGAGAACAGATAGCTGCCCGGCGCGTGGACGGCCATGTCCGGCAGTCTCATGATATTCGTCGCAATATGTGCCCTGAACATCAGTGCCATTACCGCAAGGTTCGCCCACAGCCAGCCTTGTCCGACCTGGATCAACAATGCCGGCAGGATCAGCAGGTCGTAGCGGTGCTGAGGGATGAGAAGCATCGTCCAGGCCAGCAGCAGTACGAGACTGAGCGCCGGAGACATCCGCTCCGGGCTTCGCCAGCTGAACCAGCCGAGGATCATGCCCAGAAGGCCTGCTCCGATCGAAAGCACGATGCCGGAGACGGAAATCCCGAACCAATGCATCAACAGATTGCGCAGACCGGTAACCTCGAGCGGACCGTTGACGTCGAATTTGGTATATTGCGCGATCCCGTTGAAATATCCCGTGACGGTCTCGAACGTTCCGCCCGCCAGAAAGGCCGGTACCGAAGCCACGAGCGCAATACCGCCCGCCAGCAGCATCGGAAGGCGCAGCCGCGGGTTTGCCGCGGCATAACCTATGAAGGGCAAGGCGAGGCTGAGCTTCATGCTGAGCAGGACGAGAGCGACGACGACCGCCCAGTTCCGGTGGCGCAGGACACCATAAAAGAAAAGGACGACGGCCAGGAAGAGAAAGGCGGAAAACTGGCCGATGGTGAAGTTGATCGAACCCGGCTGGGAGGTCGCGGCCCAAACAAGCAGCACCGCCCAGAGCAGCCGGTTCCAGCCGCGTCCCTCCCCGGATCTCAACGAAACCACCAGTCCGGTCCCGACGGCAAGCGCCGCGACCGAAAGGACGCGCCAGACAAGCAGCGCGGTATCGAAACCAACTATCGCCAGCGGACGCGACAGGAGCCAGGTATGGGGGGAATAGAACCAGCCGTTGATTGCTTCAAAGCCGAATTCGGTGCGGACCCGGACGTTGAAATCAGCGTCATAAGGGTTCCCGCCCATGGCCCACAGCTTTCCCGCCGCCCAGAAATGCCAGAAATCCCCGGCAACGTCATGGCTCATCGCCAGGCGCATCACATAGGCCAGGCACAAGATCAGCGTCAACGCCGCAAGAATAAACCCGCCGGTGCGAGAAGCCAGGCGTCCCTCGATGTCATCGAGGCTAAACACTTTCGACATGAAATACTCCGGGCCCGTCCATCAAAGATGCACCGGATGGTCTCAAAGTTCTTTCTGGCCTGCAAGACAAGCAGCCTTCCAGTTCAACTGCGACGGGCCTGTCCGTAATGCCTATTGACTACGCCGAAAGTTCGAAATTCTTCGTCTCGATATGCCGATACAATCCAAAAGGCAGATAACGTCTTATCCTTTCGGAGGAAGCTCTTTCGACGGCTATGTCAGGCGAGCTGCATCACCATGGAGCCCTCGATCGTCTCCCCGGCAGCCAGCCAAGCGAGATCGCCATAGTCCGCCAGGTCGCGCCGATTGTGGACGTCGGGAACGTGACTGACGGGTTCGACGCAAAGAATGGGTCGGTCGTCCGGCACATAGACATGCAGGTTGGTCAGCGCACCCGTCGCCGAAAGCCTCATGTTGACCCCGGCCCGCCTCCACTCGACGACTGCATTCCGCGATACCCAGTCGGCAAAATGTCCGTCGAACCACGGCATCTTCGACGTATCGAGGCCCTCGGCGAAAGCTGGCCCCCCATCCGCGGGGACAGGCCTGGTCGGCAGGCCCCGCTCGTCGCGGACGAAAGCGGTCGCGGCATCGAAGCTCAGCCAGGTGTCCTCATCCTTGCGGAACCAGGGGTGAAAACCCATTCCATAGGGAAGCGTACGATCGGCGGTATTGGTCAGGGTCAGCGAAAGCTCGGCGGCGTCGGGGCGGACCGAGACACGCTGCACCAGCCGATAGGCAAACGGGATCGTCTCGTGGACGAATTCATCGACCAGGGTCAGCGCGTTTTCCGCAGCGGCGACCACCTGCCAGGCCCTGTCTCGCGAAAACCCATGCAGCGCCATGTTCTGTTCCGGCCGGTTGACCGGAACCTCGACCGGGCCGTCGGGGCTCGGGAAGCGGCCGGCATCGAGCCGGTTGGCGAACGGCACCATCACGAATGAGCCGCCGGTCAGGGCGACCTGCGCCGGCGGACAGGGGTGCAGGATCTCGAACCAGTCGCCATCCGCTTTCCGCCACCGGAAGGAAGTGAGGCTCGCACCGTGGGCGGCATCGACAACCAGGTCGCAACGGCCCGCCTTGAGCCGATAGATGGAATCGTCAGTCATCGGTGTTGTCGTCCCTGTCGGAGCTCATGGTCAAAACCCTTTCATGCGCATGACCGGCACCCCGGCGACCGGCGCCGGTGCGACCAGCACGGCGCCGCTCAAAGGATAGGCCTCCAGCCTCTCCGGCGAAAGATAGCGATGCGAGGTGACAAGCAGCGTTTTCAGGCCGGGGCCGCAGAAACACGGCATTGTCGGTGTCGCGACCGGCACCGGATATTTTTCGACCACCGCGCCTTGAGGAGAATAGCGGTTGATGCAGCCGGCCGAAACGCCGGCGCTCCAGTAGAAACCGTCGATATCCGTCGCACCGCCATCCGGTCGTCCGTCCGCTTCGCCGGGTGTGGCGATCCGGACAGCTTCGCCCATCTCCCCCGTCGCGATATCGAAATCATGCCGCTCGATCCAGTGGCCACCCGAATCCGAATGATACATGCCTGTGCCGTCCAGCGACCACGCGAGCCCGTTCGAGATCAAGAGACCGCTTTTCTTGCGGACGAGGTTTCCATCCGCCCCGATGCGGTAAAGCGAACAGACCGGCTGTCTCTCCGGCCGCTGGTCCGTCGTGCCGACCCAGAAGGCACCGTCAGGCCCAACCTTGCCGTCGTTCAGCCGATTGGTCTCGAGCTCTCCTTCGAGATGCGCGAGCGTCTGGCGGGCGCCGGTGTCCGGATCGAAAAGAATAATCTCGCGGGTCAACGATACGATGAGCCTGCCGCTGTCGCAGAGCCCGATCGAACAGACATTCGTGCCGAGAACCCACTCGTCGATGAGGCCCCCGTCCAGCCGGATCGCCAGCAGCCGGCCGGTCGGGATATCGCAGAGAAAGACGAGATTGCGTCTTTCGTCCCAGATCGGGCTTTCGCCGAGCCCAAGACTGAGCCCTCCGATCGGCGCGAAGCCTATCACAGGTCGCTGCCCTTGGTGGTGCGGCGGATGACGTCGGGATTGTCGAGAACGTAGTCGCTGAGTTCCAGCCCGAGACCGGCTCCCTCGAACGGATAGATCTGGCCGTTCTCGATCCGCGGCATCACGGTGACGAGATCGCGGTACCATGTCGAGTAATAGGCGCGCACGGACTCCTGGAAGACCGCGTTCGGCGCGTTGAGCGCCAGATGGATCGAGGCGGTGAAGACGACCGGGCCGGTGCAGTCATGCGGCGCGATCGGCCGCTGGAAAGCCTCTGCCATGGTCGCGATCTTCTTGGCCTCGCTCAAGCCCCCGCACCAGGAAATGTCGAGCATGACATAATCGACGGCGTTCTTGCGCAGCAGTTCGACGAACTGGGCGCGGGTCGCGAGTGTCTCGCTGGCGCAGACCGGCAATCCCGAGCGCTGAGCATAGATCGCCAGCGCCTCGGTATCCTGCATCTTGATCGGGTCTTCCATCCAGAACGGCCGGAATTGCTTCATCTCGCGGGCGATCGTCAGCGCCGACGGCAGATCCCACATCGAATGCAGCTCAACCATCACCTCCATCTTGTTGCCGACCGCATCGCGTATCTTGCGGAATGGCTCGAGCCCCTTTTCGAGGTCATCCCGATGAATGAAATTGCCGCCGCTGGCGACCGCGAACGGGTCGAGCGGCCAGATCTTCATGGCAGTGATGCCTTCGGACAAAAGGCTCTCGGCAAGCGCTCCCGCATCGTTGGTGAACGCGACCTGATCGTCATAGGGGCCCTGCGGCTTGTCCGCATCACCGATATAACGGCGCGAACCGCGGCTGTTGTAGGAATAGCCGGCGCAGGTATTGTAGGTGCGGATCGACGGCCGCGAGAGGCCGCCGAGCAGCTGGTGGATCGGCAGGTTCGCCGATTTGCCGAAAATGTCCCACAGGGCGATGTCGACGGCCGAGGCAGCGCGGATTTCGACGCCGGACGAACGGAAGCCCACATAGGTCTCGGTCAGTTGCTTGGAAATCCGGTCGATTTCCAGCGGGTTCTTGCCGATCAGCGCCGGCGCGACCTCCGCATGCAGATAGGTCGCGACCGCATCCGCCCCGCGAAATGTCTCGCCGAGGCCGATGATGCCTTCGTCCGTATGGATGCGGAGCCAGATGATATTGTTCAGGCTGGGAAGTTGGACGGTTTCGAGCGCTGTGATTTTCATGGGTCTATCCGGTTGAACGCGAGGACGGGCCGGCGGGAGACCCGCCGGGGCGAGATCAGTGGGCAATCGCGGACTGGTTGCCGCGGGCGACGATCCGGGTGAGGTTGACGAAGCGCAGCGCCATTTGCCGGGTCCAGTCGAGAAGCTACTCGGCCGTCTTCGGCACTGTCTTCACCTTGGCCGGCATGTAGCTAGTCAACGGGCCGGACGGATGGCAGCTGATCGTTACCCCGCGCCCCTTGAGAGTGCCTGCACGCGATAGGCCGTTACAGGCAGCCGCGACTCCGAGGAATCCACAGCGTGAGAATTTCCAGTTCATTTAGAGCTCCTCCACTCAATGTCTGGCTTGATCCACTCCGGCGCCGGGCAGGCCGGTATTCGCGCGGCCTCCCTGGCCGCTCAGGCGGCGACCGTTTCCCAGCCCTTCAAGATTTGTTCGAGGCGATCGCGGTCGGCGGCATCGAGCGCCGGCAGGCCCGGCAGGCGCACCGGCCCGAGGTTTTCGCCGCGCAAGGCCAAAGCCTCCTTGACCACCGTGACATTGGCGCCGTTGTTGAACTTGGTGCGCAGCATTTCGAAGCCGGCGATCTTGGCGACCAGCGCCCGCGTCCTGGCATAGTCGCCTGCTTCGAGCGCGTTCCAGATCGCCAGCGACCTGGCAGGATCGATGTTGACGAGGCCGGACGTAAAACCCTTGGCACCGAGCGCGTAAAAAGGTGCGGCCCAACCTTCCGCAAGTCCGCAGATCCAGATCGCGTCCGTGCCTTCGGTCGCCCGCACGCATTCGGAAAACAGCATCATGTCGGTCGAGGCGAACTTGACGCCCGCAATATTCTGATGGGTCGCCATGCGGGCGAGATCGTCGGCGGCGATCGTATTGGACCGCACATAAGCGACGAGCGGCAGTTCCGAAGCCTCGGCGATGGCGATGAAATAATCGGCCTGCGAGCGGGGTGCGGCGAACGGATCGAGCGGGTGATGGACCATCACGCCCTGAGCTCCCTCACGCTTCGCGGCCTTCGCGGTCGCGATCGCCTCGCCGACCGAACGGCCGGCGGCGGCGGTCACCGCCGCCCTGCCTTCCACGGCCGCGACGCAGATCGCCTGCAGGCGAAGCACCTCCTCGTGCCGGAGGCTGTAGAACTCGCCCGTATTGCCGCCGCAGACGATGTTGTGAATACCCGCATCGGCAATTCGGCAAATGATCTTGCCGGTCAACTTGGGATCGATCGCCCCCTCGTTGTCATAGGCGGTCACGTGGACGCCCGAAATGCCCATGAGGGCGCGCTTGTAATCGCGGATATTCATGTCCGTTTCCCTGGTTGCCGACTTGCTACACGCGAAGAAGATGCTTCTCGCCCGAGCGAATGACGTGGTCGCGCATCAGCCGCTCGGCGAGATCGGGCTCGCGGGCTGCGATCGCGTTGGCGATGGCCTCATGCTCCTCGACCGCCAGGAAGCGCTCCCGCTCTTCCGACAGCACGCTGAGACGAGCCGCATGAGTGTAGATGTTCTGGCCACCCTGTAGCCGCCGGAGATAACTGCAGCCCGATGCTTCATGGATGACGTTATGGAAGCGCTCGTTGAGAGCGATGAGCTGCAGCACGTCCACCGTCTCGAGGCCGGCCCGCATTTCGACGATGAGCTCGCGCATCAGGGCCACATCCTCATCTTTGACACGCTTGGCGGCCTGCCGGGCGATCATGCTTTCAAGCGCGGCACGGGCAAGCATCATCTCTTCCGCCTGGCCGGCATTGAAGGTGATATAGATCCCGCGGCGAGGCTCCGACCGCACCAGCCCTTCGGCCTCGAGCACCCGCAAAGCCTCTTTCAGCGGCGTCGTGCTGATGCCGAGCTGGCTGGCGAGGTGGCGCTCGTTGAGCTTTTCGCCGCCCTTGAGGCGGCCGGAAAGAATGGCGTCACGCACCAGGCCGTAAACGTGGTCGCGCAGGCTTTTCAGAAAAACCGGCTCCACTGGCAGAAGCGCGTCGCCACCTCCCATTCCCATCTCCATTCTCATTGTTGGCGTCGATCTATCACCTGAAATTTGATATATCAAGGCGTCGATCTGAAATTTGATATATCAATATGCGCGAGCGGTGTTTAAGCTGGCGCCGGGCGGGAGGAGCTCCGTCCCCGGGATCGCACGATGACGGATCGCGGAACGATGGCAGGATTTCTGGAAGACAAGCATGACAAAGGAAGTAACCAATCTCCGCAGCGCCCGCTGGTTCGCGCCGGATGATCTCCGTTCGTCGGGACATCGCTCCCGCATGATGCAGATGGGCTACGACGAAAAGGATTGGGGCAAGAGGCCGATCATTGCCATCCTCAACACCTGGTCCGACCTCAACGCCTGCCACGCCCATTTCAAGGATCGCGTCGAACATGTGAAGCGCGGCGTGGTTCAGGCGGGCGGCTTCCCCGTGGAGCTGCCGGTGCAGTCTCTGTCCGAAAGCGCGCTGAAGCCGACATCCATGCTCTACCGCAACTTCCTTGCCATGGAGGCCGAAGAATTGTTGCGCGCCCACCCGGTCGATGGGGCAGTCCTGATGGGCGGCTGCGACAAGACAACGCCGGCTCTCGTCATGGGGGCCATCAGCGCCGGTTTTCCGATGATCTTCCTGCCCGCGGGCCCGATGCTGCGCGGGAACTACAAGGGCGAATGGCTGGGCTCCGGTTCGGACGCCTGGAGATACTGGGACGAACGCCGCGCCGGTACGATTTCCGAAGAGCAATGGACCGGCGTCGAGGAAGGCATCGCCCGCTCCTACGGCCATTGCATGACCTTCGGCACTGCCAGCACCATGACGGCGATCGCCGAAGCGCTCGGACTTACCCTCCCCGGCGCGAGCTCCATTCCCGCCGCGGACGTCAACCATATGCGCATGAGCACCCGCTGCGGCAGGCGGATCGTCGAAATGGTCTGGGACGACCTCACCCCGGACAAGATCATCACGCCCGACGCCGTCCACAATGCGACGACCGTCGCCATGGCGACCGGCTGTTCCACCAATGCGGTCGTGCATCTCCTGTCGATGGCGCGCCGCGCCGGCGTGCCGCTGACCCTGGATGATCTGGACAAGGCCGGCCGCACGACGCCGGTCGTCGCCAACATCCGCCCATCGGGCGACAAGTATCTGATGGAGGACTTCTATTACGCCGGCGGCCTGCGCGCCCTGATGGCCGAGATCAAGGATCTGCTGAAACTCGACGCCATGACCGTCAGCGGTTTTCCGCTCGGCGAGACGCTGAAGGGTGCGGAAGTCTACAACAGCGATGTCATTCGCCCGCTGTCCAACCCGATCTACCACGAAGGTTCGCTTGCCGTTCTCAAAGGCAATCTCGCACCGGACGGCTGCGTCATGAAGCCTTCCGCCTGCGAACCGCGGCTGCGGGTCCACGAAGGCCCTGCCCTCGTCTTCGACAGCTATCCCGAGATGAAGGCGATGATCGACCGCGAGGACCTGGACGTCACCGCGGATCACGTGCTGATTCTCCGCAATGCCGGCCCGAAGGGCGGCCCCGGCATGCCGGAATGGGGCATGCTGCCAATCCCGAAGAAGATCCTCAAACAGGGTTATCGCGACATGCTGCGCATTTCCGATGCCCGCATGTCCGGCACGAGCTACGGCGCCTGCATCCTGCATGTGGCGCCAGAAGCCCATATCGGCGGCCCGCTGGCGCTGGTGCGCACCGGCGACATCATCCGCGTCGACCTGCCGAACCGCTCGATCGACATGCTGATCGATGAAGAGACCCTCGCCAGGCGCCGTGCCGAATGGGTGGCGCCTGCCGACAAATACGAACGCGGCTACGGTTGGATGTTCTCGAAACACATCAAGCAGGCCAACGAAGGCTGCGATTTCGACTTCCTCGAACGGGAGTTCGGCGCGGCCGCCGGCGAGCCCGACATCTTCTGAGCCCCTATTCCAGACCCCAGGTATTTCCGAGTGGAGACCCCATGACCGATTACGTTCTTTCCGAGACGACGCGCAAGAAATACGAAGGCGTGAGCTGCGCGACGATCTGCACCGCGCTCTTCAAGCGCGGCCTGCGCAGCCAGTTCATCCAGGATGTCCGACCGCTTTCCGATAAGCCAACAAACATGGTCGGCCAGGCCTTCACCCTGCGCTACATCCCGGCCCGGGAAGACCTGAACCAGCTTTCCACCTTCCAGAACCCGCAGCATCCGCAGCGCGCAGCCGTCGAACAGTGCCCCCCCGGGCACGTCATGATCATGGATAGCCGCAAGGATCCGCGAGCCGCCTCGGCGGGCTCGATCCTCGTCTCGCGCCTGATGGTGCGCGGCGTCGCCGGCGTGGTCACGGACGGCGGTTTTCGCGATAGCCCCGAAATCGCCCAGCTCGGCATCCGTTCCTATCACAACCGGCCCTCTGCCCCGACCAACCTCACCCTGCACCAGGCGCTCGACATCAATGTGCCGATCGGTTGCGGCGATGTCGCCGTCTGGCCGGGCGACGTGGTGGTCGGCGACAATGAAGGCGTCGTCATCATTCCGGCTCATATCGCCGACGAAATCGCCGACGAGGTGGTCGAGATGACCGCATTCGAGGACTTCGTCACCGAGGAGGTCCTGAACGGCCGCTCGATCATCGGTCTCTATCCGGCGACGAAGGAGGAAACCAAGACCGATTTCGCCCGCTGGCGGGAGGCCAAAGGCCGCTGAGCCGCGGCCTCGCCGTTGATCCGAACGACACGGCGCCGGGCATCCCCCGGCGCCGTCCTTCGTTCAGGATCGCGGAATTATGGAGCCGGCATCATGAATGGCCGACAGGCAAACGCTTAGGCGCCTACGGGTATTTCGCGCAGGTCCTTGAAGAGCACGCTCTGGTCGGTGAGATATTTGGCAAAGATCGGCAGGCTGGCGCCGCCGATCGCCCGCGCCTGGGAGCCGACCATTCCCTCTATAATGTCGGGAATGATGACGCCCTGAAGGTCGAGCCGCGCCACCGCCTCGATGGTCGAGGCGACGATCCGCTTGCGCACCCAGGCCGGAAAACCGCCGTCGATCACCGCCGCGCCGAAATCGATGATCGACGCGGCCGCGACGATCGCCTGGGCAAGCGCATTCGCGGTCTGCCGGATCCACAGATCGAGCGGTTCGCCGAAATCGATCCAGTCATTGGCGGAATACCAGAGCGGCTGGGGATCTATATTCTGCTCCTTCAGAAGATTCTCCAGAACGAAGATCGAGGCTATGTCCAGCAGCTGGCGCGTCTCGCCATCCTTGCCGCGCACCGGAAGCGGCCCCACCGCCCCCGCGGTCCCGGTTCGTCCGGAAAAAATCGCCGAGTTCAGCACGATCCCGCCGCCGATGAACGATCCGATGAAGAAATACACGAAATCCGGGTAGGACGGGCCGACGCCGAACACCAGTTCCGCACCGCAGGCGCTGGTCGCGTCGTTCTGCAGATAGACAGCATGCTGGACCCGGCTGGCGATTTCCGCCTGCAGATCGAACCCGCGCCAGGCCTCCATCGCCCCTTGCGGAGCGCCCACCTCCTCGGCCCAGTTCCAGAGTTCGAACGGCGCGGCGATCCCGATCCCGGCGATCCGGCCGCGTTGCGCCTCGTCCAACTGGCCTTCGAGCCGTGCTATGCCGGACGTGATGATCTCGATGATCTTTAGAGGAAGTGGATAGGCGTAGGTCTCGTGATATTGCAGCCTTATATCGCCGAGGAAATCCATCAGGACGAGGTCGGCACTGCGCCGGCCGATCTTGACGCCGAACGAATAGACGGCGTCTGGATTGAGGCGCATCGGCACCGAAGGCTGCCCCACTCGGCCGCGTACCGGCTCACCGCGCAGCAAAAGCCCGTCCTTCTCCAGCGACCGCATGATGACGGAGACGGTCTGGGCCGAAAGCCCGCTGCGGCGGGTGATATCCGCCTTCGACATCGAACCGTTCAGACGCACCAGCGAAAGCACGAGCCGCTCGTTATAGGCCCGCACCCGCACCTGATTGGAACCGCCGGTGAAATTGCCCAGCAGCGCATGGCCTTGCGCCACGCCATCTGAAACCGACATTGGCTTTTCCTCCCAGAAGCCTCGAATCGACGTGGCCACCGCATCGTGAATACGGATATCTTTTTGATATCCCGCGACAAACGGCAAGACAGACCGCACACGGATCGTCGGAATTCGAACCTCCACTCCGCCGAACTATGGCACGAGAAATAAATAATTCAATCGGAATTAATTATTGACAGTCTATTTCAACTCGTTCTTAATTAGACGTGTAAGGGCACAGGACGGCTTTGGAGGAGGCACCTGTCGAACTCGGTGGCGCCGGTGCCCATTCCTATGTCTGAACATTGGTCCGCGTGACGGACAGTCTTAACTCTGGGAGGAGACCATGAAGAAATCCGTATTGTCCGCCGCATTCGGCGCCCTCGCCCTCGGCGTCGCGTTTTCCGCCCCCGCCGAAGCCGCGGGCGTATCCGCCTGCCTGATCACCAAAACCGACACCAACCCCTTCTTCGTCAAGATGAAGGAAGGTGCGACGGCCAAGGCCAAGGAACTGGGCGTGACACTGAAATCCTACGCCGGCAAGATCGACGGTGACAGCGAGAGCCAGGTCGCAGCCATCGAAAGCTGCATCGCCGACGGCGCCAAGGGCATTCTCATCACCGCATCCGATACCAAGGGCATCGTGCCGACCGTCAAGAAGGCCCGTGACGCCGGCGTTCTCGTCATCGCCCTCGACACCCCCCTCGATCCGATCAATGCTGCCGACGCCACCTTCGCCACCGACAATCTTCTCGCCGGCAAGCTGATCGGTCAGTGGGCCAAGGAAACCATGGGCGACAAGGCCAAGGATGCCAAGGTCGGCTTCCTCGACCTGACGCCGGACCAGCCGACCGTCGACGTGCTGCGCGACCAGGGCTTCATGATCGGCTTCGGTATCGACCCCAAGAACCCGGACAAGATTGGTGACGAAACCGACAAGCGCATCGTCGGCCACGACGTGACCAACGGCAACGAGGAAGGCGGCCGCAAGGCCATGGAAAACCTTCTCCAGAAGGATCCCGGCATCAACGTCATCCACACGATCAACGAACCCTCTGCCGTCGGCGCCTACCAGGCCCTGAAGGCCGTCGGACTGGAAAAGAACGTGCTGATCGTTTCGGTCGACGGCGGTTGCCCGGGCGTCAAGTCGGTCAAGGACGGCCAGATCGGCGCCACCTCGCAGCAATACCCGCTGCTGATGGCCTCGCTCGGCATCGAAGCGATCAAGAAGTTCGCCGATACCAAGGAAAAGCCGAAGCCGACCGAAGGCAAGTCCTTCTTCGATACCGGCGTTTCGCTGGTCACCGACAAGCCGGTCTCCGGCGTCAAGTCGATCAGCGTCAAGGAAGGCACGGACAAGTGCTGGGGCTGATCCCCTGACCTTCAGCCGGCCGGAGCGAAAGCTCCGGCCGTTCCGAACAGACTTTACAAGCCCTTTCGACCAGGCCGGCCAAACACCGGTCCAAACCTATGTTTCGTAGATGGTCCGACAGGCGGAGGAGGAAACATGAGCGGTATACAGGAGTTCGAGCGCGCGCTCGACGGCAGCGACAAGAACGTCGCTTCCTTCGAACACCAGAACATCTCGCCATTGAAGCGGGCCCAGCATTTCCTGCACTCGACGCCAGCTGCCGTGCCGCTGATCGTGCTGGTGCTTTCGATCATCATCTTCGGACTGGCGATCGGCGGGCGGTTCTTCTCGTCCTACACGCTGACGCTGATCCTGCAGCAGATTGCCGTGGTCGGCATTCTCGGCTCGGCGCAGACGCTGGTCATCCTCACCGCCGGCATCGACCTTTCGATCGGCGTGGTGATGGTCATCTCCGCCGTTATCATGGGCAATTTCGCCGTGACCCACGGCCTGCCGGCACCGATCGCGATTCTCGCCGGCATGGTGACGGGCGGGCTCTGCGGGCTCTTCAACGGCTTCCTCGTGGCAATCGTCAAGCTACCGCCCTTCATCGTCACGCTCGGTTCGTGGAACATCGTCATGGCGACGAATTTCATCTACTCGGCCAACCAGACGATCCGTGACGCCGACGTCGATGCGACCGCGCCGCTCCTCCATCTCTTCGCCGTCAACTTCAGGTTCGGCAGCGCCATCCTCACCCTCGGCGTCATCTCGATGGTCGTGCTGGTCGGCATTCTCTGGTACGTGCTGAACCACACCGCCTGGGGCCGGCATGTCTATGCGGTCGGGGACGACCCGGAAGCGGCAAAGCTCTCCGGCATCCAGACCCGCAAGGTGCTCTTGAGTGTCTATACCATCGCCGGCGTCATCGCCGCCTTCGCAGCCTGGGTCTCGATCGGCCGCAACGGCTCGGTCTCGCCCTCCGCCGCGGTGACCGACTACAACCTGCAGGCCATTACCGCGACGGTGATCGGCGGCATTTCCCTCTTCGGCGGGCGCGGCTCGATCCTCGGCACGCTGTTCGGCGCCATGCTCGTCGGCGTCGTATCGATGGGGCTGAACATGCTCGGCGCCGACCCGCAATGGAAAGTCATGCTGACGGGCTGGCTCATCATCGCCGCCGTCGCAATCGACCAGTGGATCAGAAAGGCAGGCGTCTGATGGAACCGACCATGCAGTCCAATGTGGAACCCATCCTCTCCGGCCGCGGCCTCTTCAAGCGTTACGGCCGGGTGACAGCGCTCGACAATGCGGACTTCGACCTCTATCCGGGCGAGATCCTCGCGGTCATCGGCGACAACGGTGCGGGCAAATCCTCGCTGATCAAGGCGGTCTCCGGCGCCATCCGCCCGGATAGCGGCGAGATCAAGCTGGAAGGCCAGGTGGTGAATTTCAGGTCACCGCTCGAAGCCCGCGACGCCGGCATCGAAACCGTCTACCAGAACCTGGCGCTCTCGCCCGCCCTGTCGATCACCGACAACATGTTCCTCGGCCGGGAGATCCGCAAACCCGGTTTCATGGGAAGTGTCCTGCGCAAACTCGACCATAAGGCGATGGACAAGTTCGCCCGAGAAAAGCTGTCCGAGCTCGGCCTGATGACGATCCAGAATATCAATCAGGCCGTGGAAACGCTCTCCGGCGGCCAGCGTCAGGGCGTCGCGGTGGCGCGCGCCGCGGCCTTCGGCTCGAAAGTCATCATCCTCGACGAACCGACCGCCGCGCTCGGCGTCAAGGAAAGCCGCAAGGTTCTCGAATTGATTCTCGACGTGCGCTCGCGCGGCATCCCGATCGTGCTCATCTCGCACAATATGCCGCATGTGTTCGAAGTGGCCGACCGCATCCACATCCATCGGCTCGGACGACGGCTCACCGTCATCAACCCGAAGGACTATACAATGTCCGACGCGGTCGCCTTCATGACCGGCGCCAAGGCACCCGCCCAGCCGGTCGCGGCTTAACCGTCGCCGATCAGGGCGCTTTCCCGCACCCGCGGTCCCGAAAAGATCGCGGGCGCCCGACCGGGAGGATTACGAAGCGCAAACCGCGTCGCCGACCTGGCGGCGCAGATCAAAAATGCCGCTGTCGAAATGGCGTGTGGGGTGGATCCGGTTGGTGAGAAGCGTCCAGGCCCGCCCGCGTTCGAAATCAATCCAGAGGCCTGTCCCGGTAAAGCCGGTATGTCCGATGGTAGCGGCGCTGCAAACGTCTCCGCCCGGCCAGCCGGCATGGTGCCGCTCCCATCCATGGGTTCTCCTGTCGGAAAGAGGCTGGCGCATCAGCTGGACGACCGGATCGCCCCTGACGTCGCCCTCCAGAACGCCGGCTGCGAAATCGAGAACCGCGTCCGCGGTGCCGAACAGGCCGGCGTGACCAGCGCCTTCGAGCGCAGCACAGTTTTCATCATGAACCTCGCCACAGATCATGCGCTGCCGCCACGGGCATTGCTCGGTGGCCGCGGAAAGTTCGAGCGGTGCTGAAAAAGCAAATCCCGATCCCGCATCCATGTCCCTGATCCCCTCGCCCATCAGCCGCTCGAGCACGAATCCGAGCAGAATGAAGTTCATGTCGGAATAGACGCTCTCGCCCTTCGGCCATTCGCGCTGCAGCACAAAGGTCCTGAGCAGATGCGGAGACAATCCCTGGATATAAAGCGGTGTGGTCGCCGGAAAATGGGTTAGGTGGCCGAGGCACTGCCGGAAGGTCACCTGTCGCTCCCACGCGCTTATATCCTGCTGGCGAAAATCCGGAATGACCGAAGTCAGGGATGCATCCAGATCGATCGCGCCGGCCGCTGCCAACTTCAATATCCGGGTCGTCGTAAAGATCACCTTGGTGAGCGAAGCGAGATCGAACCACGTTTCCCGCGTCATCGGCCGGCGATCGGGAAACACTTGCGCGCTACCGTGGGCAAGAACGGTCCGGCCGCCGTTCCGGTCGACGATGCCCAGCACTCCGCCGGGAATGCGGCCCTTTTCGATCGCTGAGCGCACAAGTGCGAAGGCGCGTCCCGCTGCGCCTGTCACGCCGTCGCTGCCAGCCTTTGTCATCACGTTTTCGTCCTATCAGAAACCCGCCTGGTCGGCCGCCGCTGTCCCAGCCTTGCGGATATGGATCGTCTGCAAGGTACACTCCGACATGATCCTCTCCCAGGCCTTTCGGTGGCACCCCCCATCATGTGAACGATTACGATATAAAATTCCGAACGACAACAATCTTAAGAATTTTATATTCCATTCTTCATTCACGAGAAAGCCACCCGGCAGCGTGCGGTAGAATACCGGAATCGCGGCCTGCCGACGGGTTTACTACCCGCTTTTCATCTTGATTCATTCGACCACTTGCGGTTTTTAGCCAGTCGAACTGGAGGTCGCGGCGGATTAGCCTGTTGAAATCATTTGGTACGAATAAAAAATTCCATGCTTAATTGACAGGACGGAATTATCTAATAGGTTGTTAACACTCAAGGGTAAGGGAGTGGCCTGGAGCCGGCTGATGAAGAAACGCGAAAAAATCTTCATTTTCGATATTGGCGGCGTGTTCGTGAAGCTCGATCCGGCTTCGCGTGACCGCGCCGTATCCAGGCAAGACATTGCCAGCCCTTCCCTGCGATACGGCGACGTGCCGGAAGCGATCTTCCGCGATTTCCGCCTGGGGCGGTCGGCGGAGCCCGATTACGTCGAGGCGCTCGCCAAGGTATTCGGCGTGCCGTCCGAAAGCGTCTATGCAGCAGAGCATGCCTATGTCGCCCAAGGCTTTGAGGAGTTCATCGGTTTTGTTCGCAAACTCAGGCAGGACCATCGCGTCGTCTGCCTCAGCAACAATCAGCCGATCCACTGGCGCTATATCAGCGACAATCTCCTGGGCAGCGGCTATTTCGATCGCGAATACCTGTCCCAGGAAATGGGCCTCGAAAAGCCGGACCGCATGATTTTCCAGGCGGTGTCGGAAGCGGAAGGATGTTCCGAAAAGGATGTCTTCTTCATCGACGACATCGAGGAAAACGTCCTGGCCGCACGCGAGATCGGATGGCAGCATTGCATCGTCCATCGCGACCCGGCTGAAACAGCTGAATTGCTCACGGCGCTTGCCGCCGGGCACACTTTGAATTGACGAGCACGGAGTTTCGGCATGGCTCGAATGACCCTCAGCGGTATCAAGAAAAGCTTTAAATCCGTGGACGTGCTGCATGGCATCGATCTCGAGATTTCCGACAGGGAATTCGTCGTTTTCGTCGGCCCGTCGGGATGCGGAAAGTCGACGCTGCTGAGACTGATCGCCGGCCTCGATACGATCAGTTCCGGCGAATTTCACATCGACGACCGCCGGATGAACGAGGTGGCGCCGTCGCGCCGCGGCATCGCCATGGTCTTCCAGTCCTATGCGCTCTATCCGCATATGGATGTCTACGAAAACATGGCTTTTGGCGCGCGCCTGATGGGTCTCGAAAAAGACGAGGTCGAAAAGCGCATCGACGAGGCCTCCAGGATGCTGCGGCTCGATCCGCTCTTGAAGCGCAAGCCGCGGGAACTGTCCGGCGGCCAGCGCCAGCGTGTTGCGATCGGCCGCGCGCTGGTCAGAAAACCGAAAGTGCTGCTCCTCGACGAGCCGCTTTCCAACCTCGATGCGGCGCTGCGCTCCGACGTGCGACTGGAAATCGCCAGGCTTCACCGCGAGATCGGCGGCACCACCATCTACGTCACCCATGACCAGGTGGAAGCCATGACGCTTGCCGACCGGATCGTCGTCATGAACAACGGCAAGGTGGAACAGTTCGGCAGTCCGCGCGAACTTTACGAACGGCCGGCGAATACGTTTGTCGCGACCTTCATCGGCTCGCCGCGCATGTCGCTCCTGAATGTCGAGCGCGACGGCAGCAATCTGGCGCTTGCCGGTTCCGGATCGGTCAATGTCTCCCGTCTGCCCCAGTCCGGCGAGCGGGAACTGGTCATCGGCGTCCGGCCGGACGCGATGGCGGTCTCCACTGACGAGAATGCCAAAGGCTTCAAGGGTAGCGTCGTCTATACGGAATACCTGGGCGAGAACACGTATGTCTACGTGCGCCTCGGCGACGGCACGCTGGTCGGCATCCGCTCGTCGGCTTCCGTCGACCTGCCTCCGGACACGCCGGTCGTCATCGCGGTCGCGTCCGAGGAAATCCACTATTTCAGTCGCGCAACGAGGGAGAGGTTGGCGGCCTGAAAGCACTTTTCGTCTCCTATAAATACCAAGAGGATGGAACCAGATGAAAAAGCTAGTTTGCAGCACGATAGTAGCCCTGGGGGCCCTTGCGACCGCCTTGCCGGCGATGGCGCAGGAATTGACTTTCTGGAGCTGGCGTCAGGAAGACAAGGCCCAGTACGAAAAGTTCATCGACGTCTTTGAGGCGAAGAACCCGGGCATCACCGTCAAGTTCGAGACGTTCGAGGCGACGAACTACAACACCATCCTGTCGACGGCCCTTGCCGGCGGTTCGGGACCGGACCTGATGTTCGCCCGCGCCTATGGCGGCCTGGAAAATGTCGCGAACGCGGGATACCTGCTGCCACTCGACAAAACCAACGTTCCGGCGCTCGAAAAATTCGCGCCTGCCGCGGTCGCTGCCGAAACGGTCCGTTCCAGCAAGATCACCTATGCGGTGCCCTTCGCCAGCCAGACCATGCTGGTCATCTACAACAAGGACATCTTCGACAAGAACGGCCTGAAAGAGCCTGAAACCGTTGACGATCTGGTCAAGGCCGCCGAAAAGCTGAAGGCATCGGGCGTCATGCCGTTCGGCAACGGCACGGCAACGGCCTGGCAGAACGAAGTCATGGTCGGCGGCATCGCTTCCACGCTGATGGGCCGCAGCTTTTACGAAGACCTGATGGCCGGCAAGGCCGACTTCACCGACAAGCGCTACGTCGAGGCACTCACCAAGCTCAAGGAAATCACCAAATATTTCCCGGACGGCTTCATCGGCCTCGACTATGCTTCCTCGCAGCAGCTCTTTTCGTCCGGCATGGCCGGCATGTTCGTGGGCGGCTCCTATGAGCTTGCCAACTTCAAGAAGCAGAACCCCAAGATGAACATGGGCATTTTCGCCATGCCCGGCCTGAAGGCCGGCGACGAAAAGCTGGTCGCCCAGTATTTCGACGGCGGTTATGCGGTCAATGCCAAGACCACCAAGAAGGAAGCCGCACTGAAGTTCGTGAACTTCCTCGCCAGCCAGGAATTTGGCCAGATGTTCGCCGACGACCTGAACAACATCTCGGCGGTGCCGGGCGTCAACTTCAAGGATTCGCTGCTCGGTGAAGTCGCCGAACTCAACAAGCACTCTATCCCGTACATCATGCTGGTGCATTTCCGCTACGGCGAGCCTTCCGGCTCCGTGCTGCTGCAGGGCGAGATCCAGAAGCTGTTCGGCGGCAAGGCGACCCCGGAAGAGGTCGGCAAGAACCTGACGACCGGCCTCGCCGCCTGGTACGCACCGTTCAAGAAGTAATCGAAAAGGGAGCGGCCAGATGCTTAGGCCGCTCCCCATCCCTTCCAATCAAAGAGACCTGTGATGCCCGGATCGCCCCTCATGGCGCGACGTTTATGGATCACGGCGCTGATCGTGCCGCCGCTTGCCTTCGTCGCCCTGTTCGTCGTCTATCCCATCATCTCCGCCTTCGCCTATGCCTTCTTCCAGTGGCATGGGCTGGCGCGCGGCGAATTCGTGGGCTTCGCGAATTTCTATCGGGTCCTGTTCACCCAGCCCTATGCGGACTGGACGGTGAATGCGTTCACCCACAACGTGCTGGTGTTCTTCGCGCTGATGGTGCTGCAGAACGGCGTCGGCTTTCTGCTCGCCTATTGCCTGTGGCGCGAGTTGCCCGGTGCCGCCTTCCACCGCATCGCGGTTTTCCTGCCGGTCGTGCTGTCGACCATCATCGTCGGTTTCCTCTGGAAGCTCTTTCTGCACCCGCTCTTCGGCGTGGTGAACATCTCCCTGCGTGGCACCGGCCTCGGCGGCCTTGCCCAGCCCTGGCTCGGGCAGGATACGACGGCGCTCTGGGCGCTGATCATCGCCAATGCGTGGCACATGGTCGGCTTCCCGACACTCGTCTTCCTCGCCGGCATGCAGCGAATCCCCGGCGAGATCCTCGATGCGGTCCGCATGGAGACCGAAAGCGAGTGGGTGAAGATCAGCAAGGTCGTCTGGCCGCTGGTGGCGCCGAGCGCGACCGTCGTCTTCACGCTGCTTTTCGTCGGCTCGTTCAACTGGTTCGAACTGCCTTACATCATGGCCGGCGTCGACGGCTCGCCGCACAAGGCGACCGACGTCCTGGGCCTTTATTTCTACCGCACCGCCTTCGGCGACCAGTCGGGCTCGGGCCAGGATTTCGGCGCCGGCAGCGCGCTTGCCGTGCTGATCTTCCTGTTCATCGCCATCGTCGCCGGCTTCATCACCTTCCGGCTTAGAGCCCGGGAGATCCAGATATGAGCGCGGCAACCGAAAGCTACTACGACCGCCGCGGCCTGTTGCAGACGCTTGGTCGCGACGGATTGATCCAGATCATCCTGATCCTCAATACGATCGTGATGCTCGGGCCGCTGGTGATCATGTTCTTCGCGGCATTCAAGACCAACGCCCAGATCTTCCAGTCTCCGTTCTCGATCCCCGATTTTTCGAATGTCGCGAATATCGTGAAGATCTGGACCGAAACGAACTTCCTGCGCTATCTGATAAACTCGGCCATCGTCACCGGTTCATCGATCGTCCTCATCCTGACGCTTGGCACCATGGCGGCCTATGGCATTGCCCGCTACAATTTCCGCGGCTCGGGCTTCGTGCTGATGTTCTTCGTGGCGGGACTGACCCTGCCGCTGAAGCTCGCGATCATTCCGCTCTTCATCCTGATGCGCGATCTCGGCATTTTGAACACCCAGCTTTCGCTCGTGATCATCTACGTCGCGATGGGCCTGCCGACCACCGTGTTCATCATGACCGGCTTCATCCGCACCCTGCCGAACGAGCTCGAGGATGCCGCCCGCATGGACGGCGCCAGCGAACCGCGCATCATGTGGTCGGTCATGCTGCCGCTGGTACGGCCGGCGATGGTGATCGCCGGCATCCAGAACGTCGTGCCAATCTGGAACGACTTCTTCTTCCCGCTGATCTTTATCCAGAAGGACGCGCTGAAGACCCTGCCGCAGGGCCTGACGACCTTCATGGGCGAATATACGACCGATTGGGGCGTGCTGTTTGCCGGGCTCCTGCTTTCCTCGGCCCCGGTCATCATCGTCTACATCGTCCTGTCACGCCAGTTCATCAACGGCATGACCGCGGGAGCTGTGAAATAGGCCGGCAGGCGCCGGGATTGTCACTATACGACAGGTTGAATGCGGATCGGCATGCTGTTATGCCGGTCGGTGTGGCGCTTGCATCTGCAGCGCCGTGAACAATCGCAACACGACAGTGGCGGTTCGGGAAGTTCGGCGGTAAAAGCAGATCCATGAACGACAACGTCATCAAATTCCGACGCCCGGAACCACCACCGCGAGAGCCGAACCCGCTGCTGCGCAAGCTGGCGGTCATTGTGATCATAGTCGCTTGTCTCGTTCTCGCCTGGGCCTATTTCCAGTTCCTCGCAAGCCCGACGCCGGCGTGATTTGCGGCTGAGCCGGCACCGCTATCCTGGGCGTGCCCGCCTTTGCGCCCGATTCAACCGAAAGCGGAGACCTAAAAACGCGCCTTCGACCATGACGATAAAACGATGATTTGACGAAGCGCGCGGGAACTGTATCTTACGGGCTCAACAGTATCAAAAATACGTGTACAGCCAGTCCTCATAACGATACATATTTTCGACAACAACGCGTAGTTCCGAACAGCAAACAATGCTCGAAAATACGATGCTAAAAATCCGTTTGCTCGGTCGCCCCTCCCTTGAGTGGGACGGCCAGAACATTGCGCTGCCGGAAAAAGCCTATTTTCTGTTTGCTGTCGTCGCGATGGCCCCCAGATTGACCGTCGACCGCGAAACCGTACGTCGGCTTCTGTGGCCTTCCCACGACGCGGAGAAGCGGGCCAACAGCCTGCGCCAGCTTCTGGCACGTATCGCCAAGGCAATCGGCCCCAATGCCCCCTCGATCCTCGTTACCGACGATGACGCGCTTCAGCTCGCTTCGGATCGGCTGGAGGTCGATCTTCTCGCCCTGATGGAACCGGGCCCGTTGAGGGAAGACCGCTGGGATCTGATCCGTGGCGAACTGCTGGAAGCCGTGGAAGCCCCGACCGGCGGCGCGGAAGACTGGCTTTCGGATGCCCGGCGCAAGGTCGGAGACTGGCGATCGAGCCATATCGAAACCCTGCTTGCGATGCCGGTTCACCAGCGGTCCCCATCCCTGCCCCTGCTTGCCAATCGCCTGATCGAGCTCGATGCCTCCCACGAGGGGGCCACGCGGGCATTGATGAAATATCATGTCGGCCAGGGCGATTTCGCCGCCGCCCGCCAGGCCTATGGCAGATGCCGGGACCAGCTCCGGGCCGACTACGACACGCCGCCGACACCGGAGACCGTTGGGCTCGCCCGCGAGCTCGGCATCCTGAGCCGGCCGACCTCCGAGCCCATGCCGGCGGACGAGCGTCCGAAGGGCGTCATGCCGGTACAGCCGCGCGTGGTGATCCTGCCGCCCGAAACGATCGTTCAGGATGCCCTTGTTCAGCGTCTCGGCAGAGCTCTGCTCGAAGACGTCACGATCGGCCTCAGCCACCAGCGGGTCTTCAAGATCATCGCCGCCCATACGAGTTTCGAACTCGTCAACCGGTCGGCCGACCCGCAGCAGCGCCAGTCGGTGCTCAACGATCTTCAGTTCGATTATTCCGTGTTCGTAACGATCCAGGGCGAAGGCGACGAGATTTTCGCAACCTGCCGGCTGACGAGGGTAGGCACCGGCGAAGTGCTCTGGGCCATCAACCTGCCGCTCGACGTCCAGCATATGAGCGCTTCCTTTGGTCAGCTGGCGCGGCGCATTTCGGCCTCCCTGACGGACGTGATCGAACGGCATGAAATCGCCAAGTCGCTCGACGACGTCGATCCGTCCGCCTACCGCCTCTACCTCGAAGGGAAGCGCTATCTCTCCGGCACGGACCTCCAGCATCTGCGCCAGGCGCGCAAATGGTTCAAGTCGGCGGTCAAGCGGTGTGACAGCTTCTCGCCGGCGCATGCGGGTATTTCACGCTCGCTCGGCATGGAATGGCTGGTCCGCGGCATGAAGGATCATGAGCTGCTGGATGTGGCCAACCAATCCGCCCGTGCATCGCGCGATCTCGATCCCGGCAGCGGCCGCGCCTTCCGGGAGCTTGGTTTCATCTCCCTCTATCGGCGGCGTTTCGACGAGAGCCTCGACCTGTTTCAGGAAGCCCAGAACCTCAACCCCAGCGATGCGGATGTGCTGGTCGACTATTCGGACGCGCTGTCGCATGCCGGCGACCTGGACAAGGCACTCGATCTCGGGCTTGCCGCCTTCAAGCTGAACCCGCTGCCGCCGGATTATTACTACTGGATACTAGGCTCCACCTATTACGTCCGCCAGGAATATTCGAAGGCGATCGATACCATCGACCCGGTCCGCACCAAACACGCGACTGCGCGGCTGCTTGCCGCCAGCCACGCGATGGCTGGCGACATGGCCGCGGCGCGCGGTTACGCGGCGATCGTCAGGGAGAATTTCCCGGATTTCCGCAGCGAGGATATCCGTTATTTCGTGCCCGACCGCGACCCGGCGCACGCCGAACTTCTCATTCACGGCCTCAAGCTCGCCGGACTGCCCTGAGGGGCGTGAAAATGCCTGTCACGCTGGAATAACACCCGGTGTGGTGATTTCTCGATGCTCGCAGCACAGGCTGCCTTTTAGCGGAGAGAAAGATGGAAACGAAGTTCAAGACCTCCAAGCCGGTTGAATCCACTGCCTCGGCCCCGACCCTGCGGTTTTCCGCCGCTGCCGAAGCCGTCCTTGGCCGTCAGACCGAGATTGCGCCGAACGCGCTCTCCCAGGTCACGCATGCAATGAGATACCAGTAATGAGCGTCAAAGCCCAAGGCGCCGATGGTTGCCTTGGGCTTAACCGCGAGCCGCGACGGCTCCGGAATGCCGACCAAGCAGAAGATCTTTCAGCCGCCAAACTCGCCTCCCTCACAAGCCTGTCACGCCCAAGTCACGGTGCCTTTGGTCTCTTCTCTCATGGAGATCTCAAGAGGGACGAGTCGACGGGATGAGTAGGGCATCGCAATCGCTTTTGCAGACCCGGCAGTCGCCCGCCCTATCTCATTCGAGTTCAGGGTCCCTTGAATTTTGGCAGCCGGAAACGACGATGCAGATCCAGTCATCGACACAGACGATACAGAAGTTTGCAGCTTCCCTAACGCAGCGGGAGCACGGCTTCAGCACGTATCACGACAGACGCGTTTCGCCGGCGGAAACCTTCGAAGCGATCAGGCCGTTTTTCAGCGATCTCGGCATTACCCGGGTCGGTTTCCTGACCGGCCTCGACACGGTGGGCATTCCCGTCGCCTTCGCGACGAGGCCGAACAGCTACACCCTCTCGGTCTTCCAGGGCAAAGGCGTCGATGCCGATGCCGCGCGTACCTCGGCCGCCATGGAGGCCCTGGAAACGCGGGTTGCCGAAATCGAGCCGTCATCGCTCACCTGGGCGACCGTCGGCGAGGTCGCTGGCTCCCCAACAGCCATGATCGATCTTCATTCGACCGCGCGGTGCGTCCCGTCCGAAATTGGCGATCGGCAGATACCGTGGGTCACCGGTCTTGATATCCTTTCCGGCAATCAGATCATGGTGCCCTGGTGGCTGGCCGGAATGGACCACCGCGGCGAACGGCCCGCCGGTTTCGAACAGTCCAGCGATGGTCTCGCATCCGGAAACTCACAGGCCGAGGCACTTCTGCACGGGCTCTGCGAACTCGTCGAACGAGACGCCTGGACCCTCGTCCAGCTCAAGTCCGAGCAAGAGCTGAATGCCTGCCTTGTCGATCCGGCCACGGTCGAGGATGCTCTGCTCGACCTGATGGTCGGACGCCTTCGCGACGCCGGCATGCAGCTGGTCCTGCTCGACATGACGACCGATCTCCAGGTTCCGGCATTCCTGGCAGTCCTCATTCCCGATTCGACGGCCAAGCGGTCCGATCCGCGCTGGAGCCAGGTTTGCGGCGGCTGCGGTTGCCATCCGGACCCGGTGCGCGCCATGCTGCGCGCCATCACCGAGGCCGCCCAGAGCCGCCTGACCGCAATTGCCGGCAGCCGCGACGACTTCTCGCCGCGCATCTATCAGCACATGCGCGCCGATAACGCCCTCAGCCGCCTGGTGGCGCTGTCGTCGCAGGACAGGCGGCGGGTTCACTACCGCGAGGTCGACGCCGCTCGCCACTCCATCAACGGCACGATCGATCACATCCTCGGACGTTTGAAACTGGCCGGCATCCGGCAGGTCGTCGCGGTTCCCATGCAGGATGCCGGGCTTCCCGTTTCGGTCGTCCGCGTCATCGTTCCTGGTCTGGAAGTCGAACTTTCCGGCCAATATTTGCAGCTCGGCATCCGCGCTGCAAACGCGATAAGGAGGTCACGGCATTGAAAGTCGTTTTTGTCGGGCCGAGCCTCGGATCGTCGATCCGCCAGATGAAGCAACGGTTTCCCGCGCTGACCTTCCGAGGCCCCGCGGCGCGCGGCGACATTCTGAAGGCGGTAGAGGACGGCGCCGAGGCGATCGCCCTGATCGACGGATATTTCGGCGAGTCCGCTTCCGTGTGGCACAAGGAGATCCTTTATGCGCTGAGCCGGGATGTCTCCATCGGCGGAGGCTCCAGCATGGGAGCCTTGCGCGCTGCGGAATGCGAGGCATTCGGCATGACCGGCATCGGCCGGATTTATTCCGATTATGCCGCAGGCCGGCTGATCGACGACGAAGCCGTCGCGCTGATCCACGGTCCCGAGGAACTCGGCTGGATGCCGCTCTCGGTGCCGCGCGTCGACTACGAGGCGACGATCCGCAAGCTTGGGCGGATGGGGCTCATTTCGGCGGCCGAACGGGAGAGATTTTTCCTCACCGCCAATTTCATGCACTACACCGAGCGGACCTACCAGGCCATCCTCGAACGATGCGAGTTCAGCGATCCTCAGCGAAGCGCGGTGATCCTTCACGACATCAAACGCCACAAGGTGGAATTGAAGCGTGAGGATGCAAGAGCCGTTCTCGTTTGGCTCAACGGCATCTCCAATTCCCGTAAACACTCCAAGTGGACGTTCGCACAGACCGCCCATTGGGAAAAACTGCGCGACGAGGTGGACTCGGCGCAAGGATCCATGAATGATTGATCTCGCACACGACGTCGCCAGTGACGAATATGCCCGCCTGTTCCGCATGCTCTCCGCGGTCAACAAGGAGGCGGAATCGCTTCACCTTTCCACGGTCGTCCACCTGACGAACATGGCTCTTCTGCAACTCTCGCTCGATTGGGAAGGCATTCGCCCCGAGAACGAGAAGAGTGCGAAGTTGAGTGCGATATTCCGCAGCAAGACCAAGCTGGCGCTCGATGAGGATGGTCCGAGGATTTAGAAAGTCAGGATCCGGTCACTCGGCCGGCTGCCTCTCGATCTCGGCCTCAAATTCATCCATCTCGACTTCCTTGGCGGCAACCGACTGAACCAGCTCCAGGATGCGCTTGCGAAGAAGAGGCTTGGAAATACTCATGAAGGCAGTGCTCATCAGCAAGGCCTCATGGGTGAAATCGAACTGCGGGTTTTCGAGCTGATTGTCGTTCGACGGTTCGACCGTCGGGATCCGGTCGAAGAATGCCACCATCTCGACCTTCAGCGCCGTCGCGATCTCCACAAGCTTACCCACGGCGATCCGGTTCACGCCGCTTTCGTATTTCTGGAGCTGCTGAGACGTGATGCCCACGTGGTGGGCGAGTTGCGGCTGGGTGAATTTCCTTTCCCGCCTGTGGAGGCGGATACGCTTTCCAACTTCCTTGTCGGCTGCATTCGGTGCTTTGCTCACAGCAGGACCATTTCTTCGACGCTGGGTTACTCAGGGTGTTATTCGTATCCTATCATCGACAAGTTGCCGAGTACTCTGCAAGCCTTTTCTATCTTGAGTGGATAAATAAATAAAACGTCTACTATCAACCGGCCGTTTTTACTGCGTTCGGGATCCTGCGGCGGACACCCTTGGCTGGTCGAGACGGCTTCGGCTTTCGGTTCGCTAAGACGGCATCGCCGAAAGCGTTGCCTTTTCGGCAACGAAATATGCTAAATATTGTTCTTTATTAGAACGCGACATTGCGCCATCCTCTTCGCAATCCGGCAGTGAGACCGGCTCTAGTCAAGCGAAAATGTATCAGGCCTTAAGGCCAACAGGGGAACGCTATGTCTAATTTCACCATGAATCGTCGCCGTTTTATCTCCAATGCCGTGGCCACAGGCGGGCTCGCCGCAACCTCCAGCTTCCTCGGCATCACCGCCGGCAATGCCAAGGACGTGGCGAAGGTGCGCATGCAGCTCGGCTGGCTCGTATCGAACGGCGTCCTCGGCGAAGTCGCCGCCATCAAGAAGGGTTTCTTCGAGGAACAGGGTATCGAGCTTGAGATCGTCCCCGGCGGGCCGAGCGTCGATGGCGTTGCGGGCGTTGCATCGGGCCAGTCCGCGACCGGCCAGATCTCGTCGAGCCCGTCCGTCATGCTGGCGCGTTCGGCCGGCCTGCCGGTCAAGGCCTTCCTGTCCGGTTACCAGAAACACCCCTTCACCTATTTCTCGCTGAAGAACAAGGCGATCAAGACTCCGAAGGACATGATCGGCAAGACGATTGCCACCCAGCCGACCGCCTTCATCCTGCTGCGCGCGCTTCTCGCCCAGAACGGCATCGCCGAGGATCAGGTGAAGATGGTCAACATGGGTTCCGACATGAACCAGCTGATCACCGGCCAGGCCGATGCGGTCACCGGCTGGCTCACCAACGTCAACGCCCTCGACGTGCTCGGCGACAACCGCGTCGACATGATGCTCTGGGACAGCGGCCTGCAGCTCTACGCCAACGTCTACTACACGACCGACGACCAGATCGCCAAGCACTCCGACGTCCTCGAACGCTTCACCCGCGCCGCCGCCAAGGGCTGGGGTTACGTTCGCAACAATCAGAAGGAAGCGGTCGAGATGCTCTGCTCCGCCTACCCGATCCTCGACAAGCCAAGCGAGCTTCGCGCCGTCGGCCCCTGCGTCGACTTCTCCTTCGGCCCGACCACCAAGGCCTCCGGCTGGGGCACCATGACGCGCGAGAACTGGGCGGCGCAGATCAAGGCCTATGCCGATCTCAAGCAGTTCAAGGGTACGGTCCCGACGGTTGACGACGTCGCGAACTTCTCCATCCTCGAAGCCACGACCGACGTTCGTAAACAGGTAGGATGATGGCCATGTCAGGAGCGGCGAAGTTGATGCCGAGCGTTCCCTTGACCGAGCCGGCAGCCACGGCGGTTTCGATCCGAAACCTCTCCGTCCGGTTCGGTGACAGGAACAACGAATTCACGGCCCTTTCCGACGTTTCCGTCGACATACCGGAAGGCGCCTTCGTCACCATGCTCGGCCCCTCCGGCTGCGGAAAATCGACGCTGCTGAGATGCGTCGCGGATCTCGTCCATATCAGCGACGGTTCGATTTCCGTGTTCGGCCAAAGCCCCCAACAGGCCCGCGAGGGCCGCGACTTCGCCTTCGTCTTCCAGGATGCGACGCTGCTCCCCTGGCGGAACGTGCTCGACAATGTCCGCCTGCCGCTGGAAGTCGGAAAACACGCCCAGACCGGCAATCATGCGGATCCGCATGAACTGCTGGCCATGGTCGGACTGAAGGGGCGCGAAAATGCGCTCCCTCACGAACTCTCGGGCGGCATGCGTCAGCGCGTGGCGATCGCCCGCGCGCTGATCACCAGGCCGCGCATCCTGTTGATGGACGAACCCTTCGGGGCGCTCGACGAGATCACCCGCGACCGGCTGAACGAGGAACTGCTGCGCGTCTGGCAGGAAACGGGAACGACGATCCTGTTCGTCACCCATTCCATCCCGGAAGCGGCCTTCCTCGGCCAGAACGTGCTGATGCTCCAGGCCCATCCGGGCCGCGTCAAGGAGTTCATGAAGGTCGACCTGCCCTTCCCGCGTTCGCTTGCCGTCCGTGACACGGTGGAGTTCATCGGCGTTACAGCGCATCTGCGCCGCCTTCTGGAGGAATGCCTGTGAGCCACGTCGTTTCCTCCGCAGCCAAGACCGGGGCGGATCGCAAGATCGCGCTTCTCGATGCCACCGCCGGTGTGCTCGCCAAACACATGCCGGCGATCGCGGCCGCCGTCGGGCTCGTCGTCCTCTGGCAGTTCGTCGTGTGGGCTTTCAAGATCCCGACCTTCATGGCCCCGAGCCCTGTCGATGTCGCCTATGCCTTCCAGCAAAACGCCGGCATCCTCTGGACCAACATGCTGCCGACGATTCTGGAGGCTTTCCTCGGCTTCGTCTTCGGCAACCTCGTCGCCATCCTTCTGGCGATCTGGTTCGTCCACAGTTCGACGGCGGAAAAGGCCTTCTACCCGATCGCCGTCTTCATCAAGGCGATCCCGATCATCGCGCTCGCCCCGATCCTGGTGCTGATCTTCGGCAACGGGCTGGCGCCGAAAATCATCATCGCCGGACTGATCTGCTTCTTCCCGACGCTGGTCAACATGGTCCAGGGCCTGAAATCCGCAAGCCCCGCCATGCTGGACCTGATGCGGGTCCTGTCCGCCAGCAACACGGAAATCCTCTGGAAGGTGCGGCTGCCGAGTTCGATGCCGTTCCTGTTCGCGGCGCTGAAGATCGCCGCCACCAGCAGCGTCATGGGCGCCATCGTCGCCGAATGGATCGGCTCCAGCTTCGGCCTCGGCGCCCTCATCATCGAGGCGACCTACAATTTCCGCTCGCCTCTGCTCTACGCAACCGTCGTGATCGCCGCGGTCCTTGCCGTCGTCCTGTTCTTCATCGTCTCGGTGGTCGAAGCACGGATGATCCGCTGGAAGCCGGCCGGCTCGCACTAGAAGCGAAACCGCTCTCGTCCGACGACGTTACCAGACCCGGTTCTTTGGGAGTTTGAACCAATGCAACAGACAATTCTTCAGGCGGCGCGCAACGTCGCAGTGGTCGACCGTTCCGATGTGGTAGTGGTCGGTGGAGGACCGGCGGGCATTTCCGCCGCCGTTTCCGCAGCCCGCAACGGCGCCAAGGTGACCCTTCTCGAACGTTACCCCTATGTCGGCGGCCTTGCCGCCGGCGGCATGGTGCTCGTCCTCGACGACATGATCAACCAGCTCGAAATCACCGTGCAGGGCATCTGCATGGAAATGATCGAGCGGATGAAGAAATGGGATCTCTGCGTCACCCCGACCGGCCGCGACCGCGAACTCGACATCCGCGAGACGCCGGAAGCCTGGCGGCGCTGGGCCCGCTGGGGCCTGTTCGACTTCCACACCCAGTCGATGCCGCACCCGATCTGCTTTTCCGCCGCCTTCGACCCGGACGGTTTCAAACGCGCCTCCTATGACGTGCTCACGGAAGCCGGCGTGAAGCTCCGCACCCACAGCTGGTTCTCTTCTGCCATCATGGAAGGCAAGACCATCAAGGGCGTCATCTGCCAGACCAAATCGGGCATGGAAGCGATCCTCGGCGATGTCGTCATCGACACGACCGGCGACCTCGACGTCGCGGCCTCGGCCGGCGCCTCGCATGTGGAATCCAACTTCATCCTGACCACGGTTTCGCGCTGGGGCGGCGTCGATACGGATGCGGCCGAGCACTTCGAATTCGAAGAGCCCGAAGCCTTCAAGAAGATCGACCACGAGGCCAAGCGCCTGATCGGCGGCTGCTGGTCCTTCTGGTGGCTGAAAACCCCGCTGCCGGGCGTCGTCTGGCTCAACTGCCCGCACATGCCGAACCTGTCCGGCCTGAAGACCGAGGACCTGACCAAGGCCGAACTCGAAGGCCGCAACCGCATCGCCCGCCTGCTCGATTTCGCCCGCGAGAAAATGCCCGGTTTCGAAAAGGCCTATGTCGTCGATTTCGCGCCGCAGACCGGCGTGCGCCAGACGCGGCTGCTGGAAGGCGAATATGTCGTCACCAAGGACGACGTCATGAACCGCATCCACTTCTCCGACACCGTCTGCCGCGGCCGTGACTATTACACGCCCTACCGGTCGATGCTGCCGCGTGAAGTGGACCAGCTGATCGTCGCCGGACGTCACTACTCGGCGACACCGCAGGCGCAGAAATCCAGCCGCGAGATCCCGCCCTGCATGGCCATGGGCGAGGCAGCCGGCGTTGCCGCCGTCGTGGCGCTCAATGCCGGAACCACCGTGCGGAAAGCCGATATTCGGGCGATCCAGAAACAGATGAGGGCGCAGGGTGCTGATCCCGGCGACGTGCCCTCCGACAATGCAACATTCCTGGAGGCTGCTGAATGAACTCTCTACCCCTCGATGGCATCCGCGTGATCGATTTCACGCAGGTCATGCTCGGCCCCTGCTGCACCCAGACGCTCGCCGACTACGGCGCCGAAGTCATCAAGATCGAAAAGAGCAAGATCGGCGACCTCTCCCGCTGGTCGCTGGGCTCCGATCCTGATGGCCTCAACAACCCGGTCTTCTGCTCGCTGAACCGCAACAAGAAGAGCCTGGCGCTCGATCTGAAGCTGACCGAAGCCCGCGACGCCGTGCTCACCCTGATCGCGGGCGCCGACGTGGTGGTCAACAACTTCCGCCCCGGCGTCATGGAACGCATGGGCTTCGGCTACGAGGACCTGAAGAAGATCAACAAGCGGCTGATCTATGCCGTCGGCACCGGCTTCGGCCTCACCGGCCCCTACCAGCACAAGGGCGGCCAGGACATTCTCGCCCAGGCGCTCTCGGGCGTCATGCGCCGCAAGTCGGATAGCGCCCACCCCACCTCGATCTATGCCACGCCGCTGGCCGACTATTCCGCCGGCATGCATCTCGTCCAGGGCATCCTGCTCGCCATCCTGCAGCGGGAAAAGACCGGCGAAGGCCAGCAGGTTGCCGTCAGCCTCTACAATTCCATGCTCGCCATGCAGATGCAGGAAGGTGCTGCGCACATGATGCGCGAGAAGGACCTCAACTGGGGCGCCTTCCCGCTGACCGGCGTGTTCGACACGACCGACGGCGCGATCGTCATGGTCGGCGCCTTCAAGCAGAACCCGCTGCAGGACATTTGCAACGCGCTGGAGATCGAGGACTTGTCCGCCCAGCCGCGCTACAAGGACTTCGATTCCCAGATGGCGCATCGCCCGGAACTGCAGGCGATCTTCCGCGAGAATTTTGCGAAAAACAGCAATGCCCACTGGCTGAGGCGCCTGGAAGAGGTCGACATCCTCTGCGCCCCGGTGCGCAATCTCGGCGAGGCGCTGCAGGACCCGCAGACCGTCATCAACAAGATGATCCTCGAAGCCGGAGAGACCGCAGCCGGCCCGATCCGCCTGATCGGTTCGCCGATCGACATGTCGGCGGCCCCGGTTTCGGTCCGCATCTCCCCGCCGAGCCTCGGCCAGCACAATGACGAGATCCTCGGTTCGCTGGATGCTCGTCGCGGGGATGCGGCATGACCGTTGGATTTTCCGTCGAGAACCGTGTCGCAAGGGTGACGCTCGACCGCCCGGACCGCATGAACGCCGTCGATGCCGCGACCGAAAAGGAACTCGACGCGATCTGGTCGCAGATCGAGGCGCGCGACAACATTTCCTGCGTGGTCCTGACCGGCAGCGGCAGCAAGGCGTTCTGCACCGGCGCTGACCTCAAGGGTGGTGCGACCAAGTCCGGCCTCGAATACTGGGCCGAAAGCCGCGCCAACGGTTTTGGCGGCCTTGCCTTCCGCAAGTCGCTGGACGTGCCGGTTATCGCCCGCGTCAACGGTTATGCGCTCGGCGGCGGCTTCGAGATGGTGCTCGGCTGCGATATCGTGATTGCCGCCGACACCGCGAAATTCGGCTTGCCGGAAGCCCGCGTCGGCCGCATGCCGCTCGATGGCGGCATGGTCATGCTGCAGAGGAAAATCCCCCACAACCTCGCCATGGCCGTGATGCTGACCGGCCGGCAGTTCACCGCCGCCGAGATGCAGGGCTTCGGCATCGTCAACGAAATCGTTCCCTTCGACGAACTGGATGCGGCCGTCGACAGATGGGTGAGCGATATCGTCGCCTGCGCTCCGCTGTCGCTGAAGGCGATCAAGCAGACGGTCAACCGCACCGGTCATCTGAGCCCCGCCGAAGCCCAGGGCCTGCGCACCCCCGCGCTGGTCCGCGCGCTGCAGAGCGAGGACGCCATGGAAGGCGTCACGGCCTTCCGCGAAAAACGCGCTCCGGTTTGGCAGGGCCGCTGACGCATGTCGCGCAAAAGTGCGCAGCGGTTTTGCGGTAAGGACATGCATCGGACAAGGAACGGGAGCGTGGCAAGCGAATCCGAAGGATCGCAACACGCTTCTGGCATGGTATGAATTTCAGGATCTTGGGGGATGAGTATGCACGCCAGTATCCTGAAATATTTCGTCGAAGTCGCGCGCTCGGGCTCGATCCGCAAGGCCTCCGAAGAGCTGCATGTGGCGACCTCGGCCGTCAGCCGCCAGATCCGCAAGCTTGAGGACGAGCTCGGCACCCCGCTGTTCGAACGTTTTTCCGATGGCCTGCGCCTGACCTCCGCCGGCAAGGTGGTGCTGAAACACGCCAAGGAAACGATGCACCATTACGAGATCATGAAATCCGATCTCGGCGACCTGCAGGGCAAGCGCACCGGCCGCGTCCATATCGCCTGCCTGGACAGCCTCGCGGTGCAGTTCATGCCGGAATTCGTCATGGCGTTTCACCACAGGAACCCGGCGGTCGACTTCCGCATCCGCGCCGACAATTTCAACAACATCTTCCATTTCGTCGCCGAAGGCGATTGCGATATCGGCATTACCTTCGATCTCGCCCGCCCGCACGATATCAAGCTGGTGCATGGCGTGCGCATGCCGCTGATGGTGATCGTCGCCAAACACCATCCGCTCGCTCGCCAGAAAAGCGTGACGCTGCAGGAATGCGCCCAGTTCAAGCTGCTGCTGCAGCTCGACAACGAGGTGATGAGCTCGATGATCGCCGTAGAGCTCGCCTCGCTCGACCGTGTCGGCCGCACCTTCGTCGCCACCAACAACCAGATGATGCTCAAACCCCTGATCCTGTCGGGTGCAGGCGTTGCCTTCTTCACCCCGCTCGGCCTCCTGAAGGAATTGAAGGCCGGTGACGTCGTGGCCCTGCCGATCGCCGGCTCCCGCCTGCAGAACATGGAGGTCGGCATCGTCGCGCCCCATAACCGTCAGCTCACCCATGCCACCGAAGCGGTGATCGAGGCGCTCAGCATCGATCTCGAAAAATTCAGCAACCAGATCGCGGAGGTCATCAGACGGTGACATCGATAAAAGACTGGCGCTTCCTGCAGCAACCGGGCCATCAAAAAGCCCTGCGCGGCGACGCCGTTCCGGCTGCCCTTCCCACCCTCGCTTCAGCCATTCCGCTTGCCCCCGGCGACCTCATTCTGCCCATGCCGGTGAACGCTCATGACCACGGCTATGGCATCCGCACACTGGATTTCGGCAGTCTCGACGACGCGCTGGAGGCCTGGATCCCGACGATGCGGCTGCGGCCCCGCACCGAGGCCTATCTCGAAGCCCTCGTCGCCTTCGGACGCCTCGCGAAGACCGGCGTTGCCGCGACCATCCACTGCCATAATTCGCTCAATGCAGCCCGCCTGGTCGAAGAAGCGCTGGAAGTGATCCGCGCGGCAAAGGATGTCGGCATCCGGCTCGGCCTCTCCTGCCCGCTCCTCGACCACGACGCCTGGGCCTATGATGGCGGACCGGAAAGGCTGAAGCCGTTCCTGAGCGCGGCGGACTGGGAAGCCCTTTCCCCGCTCGCCCCGCGCTACGCGCCTTTCCGGGAACAGCTCGCCGCCGCCGACGCAGTCGCCGCCGCGAATACCAATCCGCTTGTCGATGTCCAATACGGTCCGATAGGCCCGCAATGGTGCTCCAACGCGCTCCTCGAAGCGATCGCCGATGCCTCCGCCACGAACGACCGCCGCATCCACATGCACCTGCTTGAAAGCCCACGGCAGAGGGCCTGGCTGGACCGGCGCTTTCCGCAGGGCATCGTCCGTTATCTCGACGAGATCGGCTTCCTCTCGCCCCGGCTGGCGGTTGCCCATGGCGTGCAACTGCGGCCCGACGAATACGAATTGCTGGCCGAACGCGGTGTCCAGCTCGTCTCCAACCCATCCGCCAACCTGCGCCTTCGCTCGGGCATCGCCCCGCTGGCGGCTGCCGTCAAACGCGGCCTGCGCTTCGGCATCGGGCTCGACGGCAGCGCCTTCGACGACGACCAGGATCTCTGGCGCGAAATGCGGCTCCTCTATCTTCTGCATGGCGGCCGCGAACTCGAACGGAGCTTTACGGCAGCCGACATTTTCGACGCCGCGATCCGCACCGGAGCCGCCGTTATCAACGCGCCGCTCGGAGAGGATTTCACGGTCATCGACTACGAAGCCCTGCTCGCCGACAGCGTCTTCGACGATCTCGACGAGGCCGAAGTGCTGTTGAACCGCATGTCGGCCGCCCATGCCAAGGCGACCTATGTCGCCGGTCGCCCGGTGATGCGGGACGGCGAGCTTCTCAACGTCGATTTTGACGCCGCCCGCAAGGAACTGCTGGCGCAGGCCAGAGCCGATCTGCCTCGCCTCACCATCGAGCGGGAACGATGCGGCAAGCTGATTGCCGCGACCCGCGCCTACTATGAAAGCTGGGCAGATAATTAATGGGCCGGCTCGCGCATGGGCATGGCTGTCACCACCGGGTGATCGACATTTCGCGTCCGGCTCTTGTCCCAGCCGCCCGGAGATCCCAAACCGGTGACCTCGGGGCCGAAATAGTCCCGGTTCACCGGAACGAAGGCCATCTGCGCCTCGCTCGCTTCCTCGTCATAGGCGATGGCATCGACCGGACAGATGGAAAGACAGAGACCGCAATTGATGCACTCGTCCGGATGGATATAGAACATCCTGCCGCCCTCATAGATGCAGTCGACGGGACAGGCCGCGGTACAGGCGCCGTCCTTAACGTCGATACAAGGTTCGGTGATGATGTAGGCCATCGGATCGTTCGCCTCTCATTGCCTTTGGCGCACTATCCCAAACCTCAGCGTTGCTGAAAAGAAGCATATTTCGCAGCAAGCATTCGAATTTAGGCAACACCCCGATTGCGTTCATTTCCTATTCGCGCTTCCTTGCCCTGATGGCTTTCCCTACAATCACGCTTGTCCTCCGCGAATCCTGGAAATGAGGTTTTCATGCCCGCCCTCACCCGCTTCTCCGTCCAGCCCCTTTCGACCATGACCCGCCGCCTGGCGGATGTCGCCTCCGCCCGCCACGATCCGGATCTCGTCATTCAGGGCGCACGCGTGCTCTCCACCTATTCGGAACGCATTCTCGACGGTCGCGAAGTCTGGATCTCGGGCGGCCGCATCGCAGGCGTGAAGCCTGCCAGCAGCTACCGGAATGGCTCGGCAAAACTCTATGACGCCAAGGGCGGGATCATTGCCCCCGGCCTCGTCGATCCGCACATCCACATCGAATCCTCGATGGTGACGGCCTGCGCCTATGCCGAGGCCGCACTTCTCAACGGCACCACGACGATCTTCTGCGACAGCCACGAGATCGGCAACGTCATGGACGTGGCAGGCGTCGAGGCGATGCTCGAAGACGCACGCCAGGCGCCGCTGTCGATCTTCCTGACCGTCCCGAGCACCGTGCCGGCAACGTCGCCGGAGCTCGAAACCGCCGGTGGCGACCTGACGCCCGCCAAGATCGCCGCTTTGTTCGACAAATGGCCGGAAGCCGTGGCGCTCGGCGAAAAGATGGACTTCGTGCCGGTCGCCATGGGCGACGAACGCAGCCATGCGATCCTCGCCGCAGCCCTGCAGCGCGGCCGGCCGGTCTCGGGCCACGTCTATGGCCGGGAGTTCGTCGCGGCCTATGCCGCTTCCGGCGTCACCGATACCCACGAGGCGATCGATCGCGACATCGCCGACGACCTGCTCGAGGCCGGCGTCTGGCTCTTCCTGCGCGGCGGACCGCCGACGACGCCGTGGCATTCCCTGCCGCATGCGATCAAGACGATCACCGAACTCGGCGCCTCGCACAAGCGCGTTGCCGTCTGCACCGACGACCGCGATGCCGAGGACCTGCTCGCCTTCGGCCTGGACTGGGTGACACGCGAAGCCATCAAGGCCGGCATGACGCCGGAACAGGCCTGGGCGATGGGCTCGCTGCACGGCGCGACCCGTTTCGGCATGGAGGGCGAGATCGGCGGCATGGGCGGCGGCCGCCGTGCCGATCTGGTGCTTCTGTCCGACGATCTGAAACCGGTCAGCACCTGGTATGGCGGCGAACTGGTGGTCGACAATCGCAAGATCACGCCGGTCCTTGATGAAGCCCTGTCGAAACCCTATCGTTATCCCGAGGCCGCCTATCACACCGTCAAGCTGCCGAAAAACCTCAAGCTGACGCCCGACCTTCCCATCGACACCGTCACCGCCCATACGATCCGCACGGAGCTTCCCGGCATCACGCTCGGCCACGTCACGGTGACGCTCGAACCCGCCAACGACTGGCAGGCCCATTTCGACCGTCATGACCTCTGCTTCGTCACCGTCGTCGAGCGGCATGGCAAATCGTCCGGCAACGTCGCGCACGGGCTGCTGAACGGTTTCGGCCTGAAAAAGGGCGCGGTCGCCTCCTCGGTCGGCCATGACAGCCACAACATCATCGTTGCCGGCACCAACGAGGCGGACATGCAGGTGGCGCTTGACGCAATCGAGGAAACGCAGGGTGGCGTCTGCGTCGTGATGGACGGCAAGGTCACGGCCATGGTGCCGTTGCCGATCGCCGGCCTGCTCTCCGACAAGCGCGTCCACGACGTCGCCGAAGAGGTGAAGGCTCTGAAGCTGGAATGGGAAAAGGCCGGCTGCACCATCGCCTATATGGGCTTCAACCTCATCCCGCTGTCGGTCATTCCGGAAATCCGTATCACCGACAAGGGACTTGTGCTGGTGCCGGAAATGGTGATCTCGCCGCTCTTCGAAAAAGCCTGAGCGGCAACGGGATCAATCGGCGAGCTCGGCGAGGATGCGCACCCAGGAGCGGATCCCCTTGTGGAAGCTCGACAGGTCGTATTTCTCGTTCGGGCTGTGAACGCGGTTGTCGAAACGGGCGAAGCCGACCAGCAGGGCATCGCAACCGAGCCGGCGCTTGAACTCTCCGATGATCGGGATCGAGCCCCCGGTTCCGGCAAGCGCGGCCTCACATTCCCATTCTGTGGAAAGCGCCGCCAGCGTCTTGGTCAGGAACGGGCTCTCGATCGGCATCACGGTCGCCGGCGCAAGGCCGAAATCCTTGAAGGTCACCGAGCAGTCGGCCGGAATCCGCGCCTCGACATGCGCCTTGAAGGCATCGCGGATCTTCTCCGGCACCTGGCCCTCGACCAGCCGGAACGAGATCTTGGCGGTCGCCTTGGCCGGAATGACCGTCTTGAACCCCTCGCCCGTATATCCACCGCTCATGCCGTTGATCTCGCAGCTCGGACGCGCCCAGACCTGTTCGAGGATCGACCGGCCCGCTTCGCCCGCCGGAATATTCAGCCCGATATCGGCAAGGAAACCCTTCTCGTCGAACGGCAGCCGCTGCCACTGTGCCTTGATCGCCTCCGGCAGCTCCTTCACGCCGTCGTAAAACCCTTCGACGGCGACGCCGCCATCTGGCGTCCTGAGACTCGCGACGACATCCGACAGCACCTGCAACGCGTTGCGGGCGGCATTGCCGAACATGCCGGAATGCAGGTCCCGGTCGGCGCAGGATATCTCGATCTCGGTGCTGTAGAGCCCGCGCAGCATGGTGGTGACGGCCGGCGTTTCGCGGTCCCACATGTCGGTGTCGCAGACATAGACCATGTCGGCCTTCAGCTCTTCGGCGGTCGCGTCGAGGAATGGCGCAAGGCTTGGGCTGCCCGCCTCCTCCTCGCCTTCGAAAAGAATGCTGACCTGCACCGGCAGCTTTCCGGTCACGGCCTTCCAGGCGCGGCAGGCCTCGACAAAGGTCATCATCTGGCCCTTGTCGTCCGAAGCGCCGCGCGCAACGATCGCGGTATCGCCGTTGGGCAGCGGTTCCAGCCGCGGCTCGAACGGGTCGCTCACCCATAGCGCCAGCGGATCGACAGGCTGGACGTCATAATGGCCATAGAACAGCAGATGCGGCCCGGCCGCATCCTTCTGGTGCGCAACGACCATCGGATGCCCCGTCGTCGGCCGGACGGACGCGTCGAAACCGATCGAGGCAAGGTCGCGGCTCAGCCACTCGGCAGCAGCCTTGCACTGCTCGCGATAATCGGGATCGGTGGAGATGCTCGGAATGCGGATCAAATCGAAGAGGCGAGCGAGGCTCTTGTCGATATCGGCATCGACGAGAGCCAGCACGGCGTCGATCTGGTCCCTGGATAGTCTCGGCATCTTGCACTCCTTGTCCGTTCGTCATTTCGGATCAAGGATGTAGCACTGTTTTCAGTGGCTCAGGAAGCACCAGGACGCCGCCGGCCACCCTTAATTTGAGGACCGGAAATCGAGTCCGATATCCAGCGTCGGCGCGCTGTGAGTGATCCATCCCACGGAGAGGAGGTCCACACCCGAAGCGGCGACAGTCGCAGCGGTCGCCGGCGTGATCCCGCCCGAGGCTTCGGTGATCGCCCGGCCACCGACGATGCCGACCGCCTCGCGAAGCTCACCCGGCGTCATGTTGTCGAGCAGCACCGCATCGACGCCGACCTGCATGGCTTCGTGAAGCTGGGCGAGCGTATCCACCTCTACCTCGATTTTCACCATGTGCCCGACGCCCGACCGGGCGCGGCGGATGGCTTCCGCGATGCCGCCCGCGATCGCCACGTGATTGTCCTTGATCAGCACCGCGTCATAGAGCGCGAAGCGATGATTCATGCCGCCGCCGGCACGTACCGCATGTTTTTCCAGCGCCCTCAGTCCCGGCGTCGTCTTGCGGGTGCAGACGACCGAGGCCTTGGTGCCTTCGATCGCCGTAACGATGCCGGCCGTGACGCTGGCGATGCCGGAGAGATGGCCGAGGAAGTTGAGCGCGGTGCGTTCGCCGGTCAGAAGCCCGCGCGAGGGGCCCTCGATCGTCGCGATCACGTCACCCGGCTTCACGGCCCCGCCGTCCTCGATATGACGCGTCATGACGATTTTCGGATCGACGAGCTGGAAGGCGAGTTCCGCCGCATCGAGGCCGGCGATGACACCCGGCTTGCGCGCCGCCATGACGACGGTCGAGCGATGATCGGCTGGAATGACGGCCGTCGAGGTCACGTCTCCGGCAAGGCCGAGATCCTCCAGAAGGGCTGCGCGCACGGGCGGTTCGACGAGAAGTCGCGGAAGGGCGGCAAGGGTCATGTCAGGCACTCCGGGCAAGGGGATGGGAGGCAGTCCCGCGGGCAATTTCCAGCGCATCGGCGAAGCACATCCGCCGCCGCTCCGCATAGACGAGCTTCAACGGAAAATCGGTGCGCGCATGCGCGCCACGGGATTCCTTCCGAAGCGATGCAAATACCGCGATCAACAATGCGACGATCGCCGGATCGGCCGCCGCCCCTTCGCTCTCGACGAGCGGCAACAGGCTGGCAATCGCGCCGTGGATTGCGCCGGCATTTCTCAGAACGCCGAGATGCCGCGACACGATCGGCCGCACGGCGGAAATATCCGCCGGCACCGGCAGTTCGGCGTCGGCGACCCGATGCACTATTGGGGCGGATGTGGCGGAAAGGTCCTGCGCGGCCCGCATGCCCATGACCGCGGCTTCGAGCAGCGAGTTGCTGGCCAGTCGGTTGGCGCCGTGGAGACCGGTCGAGGCTGCCTCCCCGACCACCCAGAGGCCGGACAGGGAACTGCGGCCGTTCTCATCCGTCGCCACGCCGCCCATGTGATAATGAACGGCGGGACGAACCGGGATGAGCTCGGAATTGGGATCGACGCGCGCCTCCCGGCAAAGTGCGTCGATCGACGGGAACCTCCTGGAGAAACCGCTTCCGAGCGCCGGTCGCGCATCGAGGAAGACACGCCCGCCCCGGGCGATCTCGGCGCTGATCGCCCGCGCCACGATGTCCCGCGGAGCAAGTTCCGCACCCGGTTCGCGGGCCAGAAAACGCTCGCCCTTCTCGTTCACAAGCACCGCCCCCTCCCCGCGCACGGCCTCGCTGACCAATGCCAGCGGCCGTCGCGGCGAATCGAGCGCCGTTGGATGGAACTGCACGAATTCCATATCCGCAAGCATCGCGCCGGCGCGCGCGGCAAGCATAACGCCCTGGCCGAAATTGCCGGTGGGATTGGTGGTCGCATCATAGAGCCCGCCGACGCCGCCGGTCGCAAGAACCACGCGCGAAGTCGGCAGGATGGCCGTGCCCTTGGCCGTCGCGCAAAGCAGGCCGGATACCGCATCGCCATTCATCAGAAGCCGACGAACCTCGACGCCATCAAGCACGGTGATCGACGGGGTTGTGGAAACGGCCTCGACCAGAGCCCGGACGATCGCCGCACCCGAGCCGTCACCCGCCACATGAACGATGCGGCGGCGTGAATGGGCGGCTTCGAGGCCGAGCGAAAGCGAGCCGTCTGCGGCACGGTCGAAACGCACGCCGAACCTTTCCAGGATGGCGATGGCGTTCGGGGCTTCCCTCAGGATCGAAGCTGCAACCGCCGCGTCGCAAAGTCCGTCGCCGGCTGCGAGCGTATCGGCCAGATGCAGGTCCGCGCTGTCGTCGGCGCCGAGGCTCGCGGCGATGCCGCCCTGCGCCCAGGCGCTCGAAGTTTCCGCACCCAGCGCCGCGCGGGTGATCAGGACGACGGGCTCCGGCGCCAAGGTCAGCGCCGTCACCAGCCCCGCCAGACCGCTGCCGACAATCGCGACACGGCCGGCGAGATGGTCGAGGATCTCGGTCATATGGCGAGCATCCTCTCGACTGCGCGGCGGGCATCCGCGGCGATCGACGGATCGACGGTCACCTCGTGCTGGTTCTCCTCCAAGGCCTTGCGGATGTTGCCGAGCGTGATGCGCTTCATGTGCGGGCAGAGATTGCACGGCCGCACGAATTCCACGTCCGGGTGATGCACGGCGACATTGTCGCTCATCGAGCATTCGGTCAGAAGCACGACCCGAGCCGGCTTCTTGGCTCCGACATAGTCCGACATGACGGCGGTCGAACCGGCAAAATCGGCCTCGGCGACCACTTCCGGCGGACATTCCGGATGCGCCAGCACCATCACGCCCGGATGCGCCTCGCGCAGATCGCGGACATCCTGCGCGTTGAACAACTCGTGTACTTCGCAATGGCCATGCCAGGCGATGATCTCGACATCGGTTTCGCGCGCCACGTTCTGCGCCAGATATTCGTCGGGGATCATCAGCACTTTGGGAACGCCGAGCGATTCCACCACCTGCCTGGCATTGCCGGACGTGCAGCAGATATCGGACGCCGCCTTCACCGCCGCAGACGTATTCACATAGGTGATGATCGGCACACCCGGATGCGCCTGCCGCAGCAGGGCAATATCCGCAGGCGTGATCGAATCAGCCAGCGAACAGCCCGCTCCCATGTCGGGGATCAGCACCGTCTTTTCCGGGTTCAGGAGTTTTGCCGTCTCCGCCATGAAGTGCACTCCGGCGAGCACGATGACATCCGCGTCCACATCGATCGCCTTGCGGGCGAGCGCCAGGCTGTCGCCGACGATATCCGCGACGCCATGGAAGATCTCCGGTGTCTGATAGTTGTGCGCCAGGATGACGGCGTTGCGCGTTCGCTTGAGTTCGAGGATCGCTGCGACATCCGCCTCGTAGCTCATCCATTCGGCCTTGGGGATGACGCGGCTGACACGATCGTAAAGCGAGGAAACCGAAAGCGGAGAATTCATCAGCAACTCCTTTTATACTCGAAGTGAGTATATCCGGCGCAAAGAGATATTCTCGATTCGAGTTTATGTCAATTGCGTGAAAGCGGAAGTTTCGAACCCGATAGCGCGCGCTCCTCAAGGACCGCGTGACGGTAGCGGAAGAGCTTGGCAGGCCGGCCGCCTGTCTCGCTGGTCGCCTCCCCGGTTTCCTCGATCAGCTCCTGCTGGTCGATCAGCCGGCGGAAATTCGGCTTGTGCAGGGTGAGCCCCGCCAGCGCCTCGACGGTGCGCTGCAATTGCGACAGCGTAAAACTCTCAGGCATCAGTTCGAACACGACCGGCCGGTATTTGATCTTGGCGCGCAGCCGCGCGATCCCTGTCGCCAGGATGCGGCGGTGATCGGCAAACATCGAGCGACCGAAATTCTTCGCGGACGGAGAGCCCGCTTCGGTCACGAGCCCCGCCTCGTACATCAGCTCGTAACGCTGCAGGCCGAGATCCTCGTTCCAGGCGGCGCCATCGAGACCGAAGGCGAAATCGACTCGGCGCTGGCGGTGTTCGCGGCGGGCGGGTTCGGCCGCCACCCAATCCTGCATCCGGCCGGTAATGCCGGCCAGAATCTCCGGCCTCCCGCCGCGATGATCCTCCCAGGGGAAATATTCGTACCAACCGTGCCAGCCGGGCTTTCCGGCACCGGGGGCTGCCTGTTCGCGAACGAGGCCGAGATAGCTGATCGAAATCGTCCGCTCCCCGGCATCCTCATGGGTGCGGTCGCGATCGGCGAACGTGTAGAGCTGCTCGAGATAGCCGAGCGGATGGCCCGTCTGGTCTCCCACCCATTCGCGGAGCCCGGCCTGCAGGCTGCGATGGCCGAGCTCGAAAGGGCCGGACGGCAGCGCATCGCCGGAGCGAACTGTCATGACGCGCGGTTCGTCGCCTGTGACGGCGGAAAGAACCGCGATCAGTTCCGCATGGGCAAGTCCGATGGTCAAGCAAACTCCGGGGCGCGTAACGTGAAAAAGTCTCCAATATGGAAGTCACGTTACGCGAACCGGAACCGAAATCCAACAAGATCAGCGACTTGGCCTACCTGATTTCCACTGCGACGTCCGCGACCGGAGGCGCGGCCTTGATCAGCCCGGTCTCCTGCATGAAGGTCGCGAAACGCTGGTAGCGGCCCTGGTCGAGCGCGGCCGGACGCTTGGCGAAACGCGGCAGCGTGTCGAAGAAGGCGGTGCGGTTCAGCTCATCGTCAAGGTTCGGATAGGCCTTGGCGAAAAGCTGCCAGGCCTCCTGCGGGTGGTTGGTGATGAAGATCGAGGCCTGTTCGACCGCATGCAGGAAGCGCGGCAGCCGGCTGTCGGCGGCCAGATCACGGCGGGTGACGAAGATCAGCTCGTCATAGGCGGGAACCCCGTGCTCCTCGGGGAAAAAGGCGCGCCCCGCATGGCCTTCCAGCTTCATCTGGGTCAGCTCGAAATTGCGGAAACCGCCGAGCGTCGCATCCACCTTGCCGCCGATCAGCGAAGGCGACAGCGAGAAATTGACGTTGATCAGTTCCACGTCGTCGTTCGAGAGCCCTTCGGAAGCCAGCATGCGCTTCAGCATGGCATCTTCGAAGCCGGTGACGGAAAAGCCGACCTTCTTGCCCTTCAGGTCCTTGAGGCTCTTGATCGGGCCATCCGCCAGAACCGTGACGGTATTGAGCGGGGTTTCGACCAGCGTGCCGAACCGCACCAGCGGCAGGCCGGCCTCGTGATCGAGATAGAGATTGGGCTGGTAATGAATGCCGATATCCGCCTGCCCCGCCGAGACGAGGCGCGGCACCGCGGAAGGGTCGGACGGCGGGATGAGCTCGACGTCGAGATTGGCATCGGCAAACAGGCCGCGCTCGGCGGCGATGACCATCGGAGCGTGATCCGGATTGACGAACCATTCGAGCAGCACGCCGAGCTTGTCGGCCGCCTGCGAAGAAGCGGGCGCGGCCAAGGTGGCGAGCGCGATGACGGACGCTGTGAGGATACGGATCATGACTGGGCGGAGCTCCTTGATGCGGATGAGGATGAGGATGCAGGATCGGCTTCGCTGGCCCAGGGGGCGAGGCCTGCGGTCAGCCGGTCGATGAGAAGCCTTAAAGCGAGGGTAAGGATGGCGAGGACGACCATGGCGGCGAACACCGTATCGGTCTGCATGCGGGCATTCGCCTGGACCATGACGAAACCGAGCCCGCCGGATGCCCCGATCCACTCACCGACGACCGCCCCGAGCGGTGCCAGAGGCGCGGCAACCCTGAGGCCCGAGACGAGGCTCGGGATCGCCAGCGGCACGCGGATCGCAACCAGCGCCTGCCAGTGGCTCGCGCCCTCCAGCGATACGGCGTCGAGGATTTCCTGATCTGTGCGGCGAAGGCCGTCGGCAAAGGCCGAGGCGACCGGAAAGAAGATGATGATCGTCGTCATCGCCACTTTCGAGGCGAGCCCGAAACCGAGCCAGAGAACCAGGATCGGCGCGAGAACGAAGACGGGAAAGGCCTGCAGGACGAGAACCATCGGCCAGACGAGGCGCCCAAGCCGCGGCAATGCCGCGACCCCGAAGGCGGTCGCGATGCCGAAGGTGCCGCCGATGACCAGGCCGAGCGCGATTTCCGTCAGCGTAACTGCGCTGTTTCTCAGCAGGAACCCCGGCTGACGCCAGAAGGCGGAGACCACCTCAATCGGAGACGGCAGGATGTAGCGGGGCGGAGTAAAAAGCCAGACGCCAGCCTGCCATAGAGCGACAAGCAGGACGAGGCCAATCACCGCGTGGGACGCCCGCATGATGCTAAGCGCCGGATGTGACGACCGGAAACGGGCTTGGGAATGCGGAAAGAATGGATGTCATCGTCGATCTCCAGATCAGCTCAATCACGGAGATCCAGGTGAAGCGGAGAAGAGAAAAATCGTCGGAGGACGCCTGTTTCCGTTCCTACGCCGGCATGACCCGGATCAGGTTCAAGGGTCCGGCTCACCGCCATCTCAGCATCGTCAAGATGCCCCCCTCGGAATATCCCTGAGCTATCGGACGGAGAGGTTTTTTTGTCAATCCTCGAACGGCCGCCAAGATTAGAAGATGCAGCGGCGGAAGGCGCAAAATGCAAAACGCGGACAACCGGGTTGCCCGCGTTTCGAAACTTAAGGTCCGGTCAAATGCGACCGGCTCAGGCAGCCTGGCTGACGGCGTCGAGCGGGATCTCGACATCGATCTCCAGGATCGTGACGTCCTCGTCGCGATCCATCTTGACCTGCACCTTGTCGCTGTCAACCTGCACGTGCTTGGCGATCACCGCGAGGATTTCTTCGCGAAGCACGGATACGAGGTCAGAGCCGTTCGACGAACGTTCGTGGGCGAGAAGCACCTGCAGGCGTTCGCGGGCCGTCGGAGCGGAGCGCTGTTTGCGGAAGAGGTTGAATATCGTCATGCGGCCCTCCGTGCGAAGATCTTGCCGAATATCCCGCGCTTTTCCCCCGGGACCGTGATCGGCAGAACCTCGCCGGCAAGCCGGCGTGCGGCCTCGAAATAGGCCATGGCCGGGGCGCTGCGCGCATCCGCCAGGGTGACCGGCGACCCGATGTTCGACGCGCGAAGCACGTCCATGCTTTCCGGAATGATGCCGATCAGCGGGATGGACAGGATTTCCAGCACGTCCTCCACCTTCAGCATGTCGCCCCGTTCCGCGCGGTTGGCGTCGTAGCGCGTGAGAAGCAGGTGCTTTTCCATGCGTTCGCCGCGCTCGGCCTTCAACGTCTTCGAGTCGAGCAGGCCGATGATGCGGTCCGAGTCGCGAACCGACGAGACTTCCGGATTGGTGACCACCACGGCCATGTCGGCATGGCGCATGGCAAGCGTTGCGCCGCTTTCGATCCCGGCCGGGCTGTCGCAGATGACCCAGTCGAACACCCGCCTCAGCTCGGTGATGACCCGTTCGACACCCTCCGGCGTCAGGTTGTCCTTGTCGCGCGTCTGGGACGCCGGCAGCAGGAACAGCGTCTCCAGCCGCTTGTCACGGATCAGCGCCTGCGAAAGCTTGGCTTCACCCTGAATGACGTTGATCAGGTCGTAGACGACCCGGCGCTCGGCGCCCATCACCAGGTCGAGATTGCGCAGCCCGACGTCGAAATCGACGACAACGACCCGTTCGTTTCGCTGTGCCAGAGCCGCTCCAAGTGCGGCAGTCGAGGTCGTCTTGCCAACCCCGCCCTTGCCTGAAGTGACTACGATGACTTTCCCCATCTTGCTCTCCTGTTTGCTGGCCGGTTTCGGCTCAAATAAGTTTCTCTGCCATGATCGAATCCCCTTCGAGCCAAAGCTGGACCGAGTGTCCGCGAAGGCCGGGGGCCATGTCGTCCGCCATCTTGTAGATGCCGTCGATTGCCAGCAGCTCTGCCTCGAGCTTGCGGCAGAAGATGCGCGCCGATGCGTTTCCGAGCGACCCCGCCATGGCCCTGCCGCGCAGAGTGCCGTAGATATGGATCGATCCGCCGGCGATGATTTCGGCCCCGGAAGCGACCGACCCGATGATCGTCACGTCGCCTTCGGGAAAGATCACCGACTGTCCTGACCGCACCGGGTCGCGAATGACGATGGACTGCAAGGTCGGACGTGCCTCGGGCGCCGACGGCTTCGGCTCGCTGTTGCGCAGCTCGATGATCGGCTCCTTGGCGACGGCCTCGTCCGACACCGGCCGGCCGCCCTTGAGCGCCGGAGGCATGCCCTGCCCCAGGATCGAAGGACGGCCGCCTTCGATGCCCATGATATTGACGTTGCGCCCGGCAAGCTCAGTTATGAGCTCCTTCAGCTGAGCGCGATCGATCGGCAGATCGGTCACGTCAAGCACGACCGGGCGGCCGAGAAAGAAACCTGCGGAACGAGCCGCGAGATCATCCAGCCTGACGAGCCAGTCGTCGAAGGGAAGATCGGGGGCAAGGACGACCGCCAGAAATGAGCGGCCCTTGATGCGGATAGATCGAGCGTCCGTTAGCATTTTGGTCATCTACGTAAAGAAATCGTTGACCGTTTTTTAGCGCCGATATGGTTAACAAAGGGTAAATGAAGACCCGCACGGGGGCCGGTTTTTAACCGATCGTTACGATCTTCATTGACTGACTGGCGGACCACGGCAGACGTGGTCTCGGCGATGAACGAAGCCCCCCTGGAAGGGCAAAGAAGACAGGTCAACAGGCGATATACGTCCGGAGGACGACACGTCTTCACGCGCTTTGGCGAGAATCGCGATTCTCGGCCGCCGGCAAGGCAGCGACGCGAAGCGAAGACTGCTCCCGACTGGCCGGCCGCTCTGTCGACGGGTCTGCGACAGCACCTCATCCCGCCCCTCGAATTTCAGGCAGGAATCGTCCGCACCCGAGCCCGGCAAGGGCAAACGCACGCGACTTTGAGTTCTGGAAAATCCTCGGTCCCGAAAACGAAAAAGCCTGCCGCGGGAGGAGGTGCGGCAGGCTTTCCGAAAAGAACCGAACAGCGGCTGGGAGGAGGAGTGCCGCTGTTCCTACAGACGCCCCTGGGAGGAGGAGTGAGGCGCCTGATAACACGAAGCTTTGCGGGAGGAGGTGCATCGCTTCGATAAGTATGACTATACGCCGATCCGGCTGGATTGATAGTCATTATGTTGCAGTGCAGCTATACGAAAATTGCATACCGGAAAATGAGTGCTCACGGCACCAACGAGATCCGGCTGATCCGGTCACCTCTGGACGCGAAAACGCCCGCGGCTACGGCGGGCGTCTTGAAACTGCAGTGCAGAAATATCGCAATCAGCGGCCGATGGCTGCCCGGGCGACATTGCGGATGTCGGCGCGGTCGATGCCGAGGTCCTGCAGCTCGCGGCTGGTCATGCGGCCGAGTTCGGTGACGGTCTGACGATACTTGCGCCAGTTGTTGAAAGAGCGTGCTACGTTCATGATCGGGTCCCTTTCCTGAGACAGTCTGACGTCAGCAACCGTTCTTGGCTCCGGCGTCGTTCGATGAGAGGGATATAGCCCTCCTCGCCTGCCTGGAAAAGCAACAAAGCCTCACGTCACCCATGCAACGAGCGCAATGGTCTGGCTCATATGCCTGCTATTCCGCCTTGGCGGATGCCGCAGCGCACACCATGATCATCTCCACCTTGAGGTTGGGATTGGCGAGCCGTGCCTCGAAACAGGCCCGGGCCGGCGGAGCCATGCCCGAAACCCAGGCGTCCCAGATCTCGTTCATTTCGGCATAACCGTCCATGTCCGCCAATATGATGGCGCAGAAGATCAGGCCCTGCTTGGCGCTGCCGATCTCGGCGAGGCGCGCCTCGGCCTTGGCGAGCAGCTGCCGGGTCTGTTCGGCGACGCTCAGATCGCCGTCATAGGGCGACTCGGGCGTCACGGCGAAATAGCCGGTGCCCTGATGCACAACGGCCGAGCTACCGCGGCTGCCGACACCGAAACGTTCGATGATGGAAGAGAAATCCTGGATCATGAAATACCTGTACTGGTCTTGAACGATGGATGTGATGATGATGCAACGATCGGCGGCAGCGATGTCCCTGCCGCCGGGACTCCTTCATGAATCTATGAATCGTGATCTGCGCCCGGGTTATTCGGCGTTGCGTGTCGTCTCGAACAGGAACCAGGCGCGCCGTTCCGTCTCGTCGATCCAGACTTCCAGCAGGCTCGTGGTGGCCACGTCGTTATGTTCGGCGCAGACTTCGTGGGCCTGGCGCAGGAACGAGACGAGCTGCCGGTTGTCGTCCTTGAGCTCCGCGAGCATGTCGCGCGGCGTGACGAAATCGGCGTCGTTGTCGAGAAGGCGCTGCAGCCGGCCGATATGGCCGATGGAGCGGATGGTCGTGCCGCCGACCTTGCGGGCACGTTCGGCAATCGCGTCGGTCATGGCAAAGATCTGCTCGCCCTGCTCGTCGAGCATCACGTGGTAGTCTCGAAAATGCGGGCCGCTCATGTGCCAATGAAAATTCTTGGTCTTGAGGTAGAGCGCGAACGTGTCCGCAAGCAGCGCCGCAAGCGCACCGGCGATATCGGCGGTGGCATTGGAGGGCAGATCTGATGGAGTATTCAGCGACGCCTTGCGGCGGCTTTCGACTGCGGTGCGGTCCATGGCTGTTCTCCTTGGGTGAGACGGATGGATTTCAGGACTTCACACTGGCCGGAGGCCGGTGCAACGGGAGTGATCCTACGGGCGATCCGTGGATCGCGTGTGTCAGCTAAACTGCCCGGGAGTGTTCTCGGGATCGAGCACGGTTATACGACCAGGACCGGATCTCCGATAGCCACCATGAGAGCGCGGATGCCGATGCGCCCGTAGACCGCGACCGGCGATGCCTCCTCCTCTGGCCGACCACGCCGCGATTGCTATTTGGCCAGGCTTGCTGATAGTTCGAAAAGGAGCCGCGGACACAGACCTGATCTGCGACGACGGGCATTCCCATCGACTAAGGAGATGATCATGACACGCACCCCGCGCCGGCCCGTCAATCCGCTCGACGCCGCAGAGGCTCTGTTTGCGCCGGCCAAGAAGACATCGCCCGCTCCCGCCGTCGAGCGGCGCCCGCTACCGAATGTCAAGGAGCAGGTGTCGCTGAAGCTCGACAGCGACGTGCTCGCCTATTTCCAGGAGGACGGCCCCGGCTGGCAGGATCGCATCAACGACACCCTCCGCGCAGCCATGAACGACAAGGGCTGACGACGAAAGACGGATTCGGCACGCATGGCGCAGAGCGCCTGAAAGGGATATGATCTCTGCCAAGGAGCCGATCATGCCAGCTTTGCCCAACCTGAACATCGTGCCGTTCATCAGCGTCGAGAACATGATGGATCTCGTCCTCGATACCGGGGTCGAGACATTCCTCAAGGAACTGGCCGGCTATATCGAGGCGGACTTCCGCCGCTGGGCAACCTTTGACAAGGTACCGCGCATCGCCTCCCACTCGCAGGAAGGCGTGATCGAGCTGATGCCGACCTCCGACGGCTCGCTTTACGGGTTCAAATATGTCAACGGCCACCCCAAGAATACCAGAACCGGCCGGCAGACGGTAACGGCTTTCGGGGTCCTCTCCGATGTCGACAGCGGCTACCCTCTCCTCATATCCGAAATGACCATCCTGACGGCGCTACGCACCGCGGCAACCTCGGCAGTAGCCGCCAAATATCTCGCGCCTGAAGGCGCCGATTGCATGGCGATCATCGGCAATGGCGCCCAGAGCGAATTCCAGGCAATCGCCTTCAAGGCGCTGGTCGGCATCGGCAAGTTGCGCCTCTACGACATCGACCCTAATGCGACCGAACGATGTGCCAAAAATCTTGCGGGCATGGGCTTTGACATTACCCGATGCCGGTCATCCCAGGAGGCGGTCGAGGGCGCCCAGGTCATCACCACCGCCACGGCCGACAAGCAGAATGCCACCATTCTCACCGACAACATGGTCGGACCGGGCGTTCACATCAATGCCGTCGGCGGCGATTGCCCCGGCAAGACCGAGCTTCACAAGGATATCCTCACCCGCTCCGACATCTTTGTCGAATATCCGCCGCAGACCCGCGTCGAAGGCGAAATCCAGCAGATGCCGGCGGATTACCCCGTTACCGAAATCTGGCAGGTGATCTCCGGTCTTTCGACGGGCCGGACCGGCAGCGCGCAGGTCACGCTGTTCGACAGCGTCGGTTTCGCGACCGAGGACTTTTCAGCGCTCCGCTATATAAGAGACAAGCTCGCCGGCACCGGCCTCTACGAAAATCTCGACCTGCTGGCCGATCCCGACGAGCCGCGCGACCTCTTCGGCATGCTGCTCAGGCGCGAAGCCTTGCGGAAAAATACGGTTCGGAATGCAATCCCGAACGAATAACCCGTCCGCAGCGCGGGCGGCGCGTCGCCCCGACCTACGAAGCGGGGCGCTGCCCGTTGGAATGACGACCTCTAACGTATGCCGGCTTGCCGGAAGGCGGCGATTTTCCGCAGCAAGCTGGACATCACGCGCTTTTCGTCTCCCGTAAGGCAGGCAAAATAAGCCTCGACTTCCTTCCGATTTCGAGAAACCTCGCTTGCCGCAACGTGACGCCCGCGCGCGGTCAAGCTCACGATCTGAATTCTCCGATCTTTTTCCATCGGATGCTGCTCCACCAGCCCGGCGGCGCTTAGTCCTTTGACGATCTGCGAGATGTTGCTTGGCATCACCGCCAGCCGCGCCGCCAACTCGCCCACTCTAAGCCCGGAGCGCGTGGAAAAAAGCTCCTTCATCACCTGCACCTGAGCGAGCGTACAATGGAATTCGCTTCTGTGAGCCCGCCCCAATTGCGTCTCGACAACCTTCACGGACAAGGTCAGGTTATCCCATAAGCTGAGATCTTCTGGTGGCAAATCGCACCTCAAACGATGGCGTCGCTGCTCTATCAATCGGATTGCAGGCCGGATCGTTCTAACGATCCAATTTGTATCCTTCGGCTTCCCTGTCCCAGGTGGTTTTCGTCACCCCTTGCTCGATCAGCTTGAATTTCTGAACCTTGCCGTTTTCCGTCAGCGGCAACGCATCGACGAAATCCACAAAGCGCGGCACGGAGAAATAGCTCATCTTGGGCTGGCAGAAGTCGAGCAGCTCCGCAGCGCCCAGATCGAAGCCCTCTTTGAGGACGATCGACGCCATCACTTCGTCTTCCGCCAGTTCCGACCGGACCGGAAACACCGCCGCGTTCTCGACGCTCGGGTGGGAAATCAGCACCTGCTCCACCTCGAAGGAGGAGATGTTCTCCCCTCGCCTGCGGATGGCATCTTTCATGCGGTCCAGAAACTGAATATAGCCGTCCGCATCCTTGGTGACGCGATCGCCCGTATGGAACCAGAGGTTCCGCCAGGCTTCCACGGTCTTTTCGGCCATGCCGAAATAGCCGGTCGCGATCGCAAACGGCTCGGCGGCGCGCACCACCAGTTCTCCAGGCGTGCCGTCCGGCACCAGGTTGTCGCTCTCGTCGAATACGGCGATCTCGAAGCCCGGCCGTGCCTTTCCCATCGTTCCGGGCCTTTGCTCATGAAGCAGCGCGCCGACGACAAAATTCGTCTCCGTCGAACCATAACCGTCAAGCAGCGCCACACCGGAGCGTTCCGTGAAAGGCGCATGGAACTGGGGCGGAACGCCGGGTGCGAGCGCTATCCGCGTCCTGTGCTGCTTTTCGGCATCGCTCGCGTCTTTCGACAGCAGGATCGGCACCATGGCGCCAAGCAGATAGGTGACCGTTGCGCCGTGCGTGGCAAGGCTCGTCCAGAAGCGCGATGCCGAAAAACGCGTGTCGACCACGAGGCATGCGCCGGTCAGAAGCGCCTGGAAGAATGTGTTCAGCGCATTGGTGTGGAAAAGCGGAAGGCAGGTGAGCAGAACATCGTCGTCCGCAATGCCGAGAAGTGCCGCCGTATGGACACCCCACCAGAAATATTGTGCGTGGGGGCAGCAGACGCCTTTCGAAAGGCCCGTCGTGCCGGACGTGTAGAGGATCGCCATCGTATCGGAAGGCCGGCTCGGGTAAGCCTCCATGTCGCCCCTCATCTCGGGGATTTTGTGGTGCGGCCAGCGCAGGACAAGATCGTCCGGCACGTCCCCGACGGTCCAGATCCGTTCCAGAGGCAGCGGCGCATCCTGGAGATTTGCCATCGCGCCAAGAAGATTTCCTTCGACGAGGGCGAGCTTGGCACCGCTGTTCTTCAGAATATGCGCGAGCTGAGCCCCTCGGGAGGCCGTATTGATGGGGACGGCAATCGCACCGCACCAGGCGCAGCCGAGCAGGATCTGAAGAAATTCAAGCCTGTTGGAGCAGATGATCGCGACAGTATCGCCGGCTTTCACATCTGCCGCACGAAGCGTGCTGGCCGCTGCGGCCGCCAGCTCCTTCACCGCGGAAAAGCTGAGCGTCCTGCCGTCGATCTTGACCAACGGGCGATCGCCGTAGCGCTCGGCCTGAAGGGAAATCATCTGCGGGAATGTCCGCATCGACGGGCTGAACGTCTCCGTCAGCTGAAAGACCTTCGCCTCTCGAGATAATTCGATCTGGTGTGCGTTCATTGTCGTTCGCGCGCCTGCCCTCAGTTTATCCGTTGTTCGCTCTGCTGGTCGAAGAGATGGACCTTTTGGGGATCGAACTTGACACGAAGAACATCTCCGGGCCGGGTCGCAAATCGCTCGCGGAAAACACCGATGACCCGCTGTCCGGATATGTGACCGACGACATGGGTTTCGGCGCCTGTCGGCTCGATGACTTCAACGACAAGAGGCAGGCCGCCGTCGTCGGCAATGGCCAGGTTTTCGGGGCGGATGCCGTAGATCACCTGTCGCCCTTCGCTGGCGGAGGCCGGAGGATTCGAAACCGGAAGCGAGACGTCGCCGATCCAGACCGCGCCGCCGGCATATCGGCCTGACAGGAAGTTCATGCCCGGCGAACCGATGAAACCCGCAACGAAGAGATTGGCCGGCCGATCGTAGAGAGCAAGGGGAGAGCCGACCTGCTCGACGAAACCATCCCGCATCACCACGATCTTGTCTGCCATGGTCATGGCTTCGATCTGGTCGTGCGTCACGTAGACCATGGTGCTTCCCAGCCTCTGGTGCAGCGCCTTGATCTCGCCGCGCATGATGACGCGCAGCTTGGCGTCCAGATTGGACAGCGGCTCATCGAACAGGAAGACCTGCGGATTGCGCACGATCGCCCGCCCCATGGCAACGCGCTGCCGCTGGCCGCCCGACAATTGCCGCGGATAACGCTCGAGCAGCGGTTCGAGGTTGAGAATTTTGGCTGCCTTTTCGACCTCGGTGCGGATCTCTGCCTTGGCGCTGCCGCGCATCTGCAGTGAGAAACCCATGTTCTGTGCAACGGTCATATGCGGATAGAGCGCGTAGCTCTGGAAAACCATCGCGATATCCCGGTCCTTCGGCGACATGTCGTTGACGATGGTCGATCCGATATGGACATGGCCGTCGCTGATTTCCTCCAGCCCGGCGATCATCCGCAGCAGTGTCGACTTTCCGCATCCCGACGGTCCGACCAGAACCACGAACTCGCCGTCGTCGATGTCGACGTTCACGCCGTGAATGACCTGAGTCTGATTGTAGATCTTTCTGACATCCCGAAGATTTACGTTGGCCATGCTTCCATTCCTCCTTGCGCGCTCCGACTCTGTCGTCGGGCGCAGCGGTTGCCTTCCGCTCCCGGCGGATCGCAATCCGTCGATGGTTATCCTTTGACCGCGCCGCCAAGCACGCCGCGTACGAAATATTTCTGAAGGGTGACGATCAGGACCAGAGGCACGATCACCGAGATGAAGGTCGCGGCCGTCAGCGTGTTGAGGCCACCCGCATTCGTCTGCGCCAGGCTTGCCACCTGCACCGTCAGCGGCGAGAGCGAGCCGGACCCCAGGAAGATCAGCGGGATCAGGAGGTGGTTCCAGGCGATCATGAACTGCAGGATTGCCAGCGATGCGAGAACGGCTCCCGAAAGCGGCAGGATGATCTGGAAGAATATCCGGGGCTCGGACGCGCCGTCGATGCGGGCGGCTTCCACAAGATCGGATGGAATGCTGGCGAAGAAGCCGTAAAGGAGGAATATCCCGAACGGCACCGTCAGTCCCATCTCTATGATCCACACCGGGATGAATGTTCCGGTAAGGCCAAGCGCGAGAAAGAATTTGAGCATCGGCACCAGCACCAGCTGAGGCGGAAGCACCTGGAAACCGACCATCGCGAGGAACAGCGCGATGCGCCCGCGAAACCGCATCCGCGCCAGCGCGAACGCGCCGATCGCGGAGAACAGCACCGTACCGAGAACGGTTGGAACCGTAAGGACGATCGAGTTCACGATGCTCCGGCCGACGCCGGTCAGGTACATCGCTTCGACATAGTTGGACAGCACCGGCCGCCACTCGACGAAGGCATGCCACCACCCGGTCTGCGAGGAGTCGCTTTCCGACCGGAACGTCGTCACGAAAAGCGACAGGACGGGCGTGAACCAGACCAGGCAGAACAGCAAGACGGCAGCATGGAGCGCTATCCGCTTCAGCCGGGTTCCGAGTTTCGACGTGGATTGCATCGGTGCGGACATGGTGGTGCGGCTTTCGATTGCGGACATCGTCACTCTCCTCCCCCCGACTTGATCTGCTTGATGTTCATGAAGATCACGGGGGATGCCAGGATCAGGAGCAGCACGGCGATGGCGCTGGCCGTTCCGAGGTTCTGCTTCACGAAGAGTTCCGTATACATCCGGTTGGCAATCACGTCGGTGCCGAACGAGCCGTTGGTCATGACGTAGACGATGTCGAATACCTTGAGGGAGAAGATCGCCTGGGTCGTCAGGACCACAAGGATCGTCGGCCACAACGAGGGAAGCGTCACAAAACGGAAAATCGCCCACTCCCCCGCCCCGTCTATGCGGGCCGCCTCGACCAGTTCGCGCGGTATGTTCTTGACGCCCGCCGAAAGGATGAGCGTGGCGACGCCGATGCTCATCCATACCGCGACGAAGATCAGCGCATAGTTGTTGACGCCTCGGTCTATCAGCCAGGCGATCGGCATTTTCCCGGTAAGCGCGGTCCAGATGGCGTTGAGCGTACCGGTCTGGGGCTGCATCGGGGGCTCGTAGGTATACATCATCTTCCAGATGACGGCGCCGGCCACAAAAGACATGGCGGTGGGCAGGATCAGGAAGGTTCTGGCGACGCGCTCGTATTTGACCCGGTCCAGCATGATGGCGGCAGAAAGGGCAAGCACGGCCGTCAGGACGGGAAAGACGACGATCCACAGGACGTTGTTGAACAGAACGGGCCGCATGGCGCTTCCGAATGCCCAGGCGAAATTGCTGAATCCGACCCACGTGCTGGCCGTCGCATCGCGGAAACTGAAAATGATCGATGCAGCCAGCGGATAGGCGATGACAAGCCCGACCAGAGCAAGGACAGGCGAGAGCCAGATCCATGGTCGCAGGGTGCTCTGGCGCTTCTGCGGAAACCTTCTGATCGCCAGTTCGCCCGGCAGGATGACGGCGAGGACCACCGCGGGCAGTGCGAGAAGCCCAAGGACAAGTTGAAGGATCTGACTACTCATGGTGCATATTCCGTCTTGTGCCGGGAGCGACCTCGGGCCGCTCCCGGAAATTGATCGTTGGCCTATCTCGCGGCGTCGATGGACTTCAGGACGCTATCGAGGCTCTCAGGCTCGAGCACATATTGCACAATCCCCTTCCAGAAGGCCTGGATTACCGGCGGATCGACGACCTGGGTCGGCTGAGCAACGAGCGTCACGCCCGGCTTGAGCAGCGTCTCGCGAGCCCGCTTGAGGACCGGGTTGGAATAGTCGCTCGGCTGAACCGCCTGGCTGGCCACGGTCCAGTTGCCGGCGGAAGCCACAAGCTTCTGCGCCTCGTCGGAGACCAGATAGGACAGGAATGCCTTGACCTGCGGCGTATCCTTGAATGCCAAGTAGAGCGTTCCGCCGAAGGTCTCATAGGCGGCATTTTCCGGCTTGCCCGGCACCGGCATGAAGTCCAGGTCCTCGATCGGCTTGACCTTCGGATAGATCAGGGTGGTCAGGCTGCCGGCATAGGTGCCCCAGAGCAGAACGGAGCACTGCGGCGGTTCGTAGAAAAGTCCGGTGCCGACTTTGACGGCGGGCGTCGACATGGCGGCAACCGGACCACCCGGGATCATCTTGGGGTCGTGGGCAACCTTGCCGAAGGCCTCGAAGGCGGCCTTCACTTCGGGGGCAGTCCAGGAAACTGAACCATCGGCAAGACCTTTGAGGGTTTTCTGGCCGGAATTCTTCAGGATGTAGGCCTGGATCCAGTTGCCGGCGAGCGCCCCCGAGGAGGCGCCTCGCTCGTCGGTATAACACCAGGGCGTCTTGCCGGCATTGGCGCGCTTCACGGCCCATGCGTCGAACTGCTCCCAGGTCGGCGAGTCCTTCGGACCGTCATAGGTATGGACGTTGTACCAGACCATGAAGTTGTTGAGTTCGGTCCAGACCCCGTAGATCTTCCCGTTCAAACTTGCCGCATCGACCAGCCCGGCATCGAATTTACCCTTGATGGCACCTTCGCCGACCATCGCCCCGACATCCTTCAGGGCCCCCTGCTTGGCGTAACGCATGAGGTTGTTGATATTCGTGGAGCCGGCAAGATCCGGCGGATCGCCTGCCTGGACGCGCGTCTGCAGCACCGCCGCGAAATCGGTCGTGCCCGTATAGTCGACGGTAATGCCGGTCGCCGCCTGGAACGGCGCCCAGGCCGCCTTGAGCATATCGAGTTCCCGGCCACCGTTGACGCCGAGAATGGAGACCTTGCCGCCGATCTTCTGCCCGCCGGTCAGTTTAGACGCATAGGCCTGCGCGGCATCGATGAGGGGCTTCGGAAGCTCCACCGCCTGCGCATGCGCCATCCTCTCGGAGGATGCCAACGCCATCGCCACCACGAAACCCATGGACAGCAGTGTCGGCAAGCGCGACGTCTTCTCAGTTTTTAGCAACACCATGATGTATTCACCTCCAGTTAATACGGTCATTCGCAGATTCTTGGCGTTTGCGCGCACGAGTGCCGCCAGCATCTCCTCGAAATGCAGGATGCTTACAGCTCGATCGTGTGTACAAATCCCGGTGCAGCTCCGGCCCGGCGTTTCCGTTTTCCGTGACTATGACGCCAAGCTTCCAGGTTTCGGAATATTCAGCGAAGTCACCGTGTTCCCTTATGCGGCCGGTTTTAGCGGAACAATCACCATGCATGCCGATCCGGTGTCGATATGTCATGGCGGGGTTCCACCCGGCCTTTATGACACGACAGTCGGTTCACGGCGGCGCGAAGTCAAACAACTAACATTGCCCGAGGTATAACCTTTAGTCATACTGCCATCTGTAGACGCGTTTCGCAGCAAGGCCCTCATGAACAAAAACCTGCATCGGCTAGATCTTCGACAGCTCCGGCATTTCATTGCGGTCGTACATACGGGCAGTTTCAGCATGGCGGCGGAAAACCTGCGTCTAACCCAGCCTGCGCTCAGCAAAAGCATCCGCAGCATGGAGCAGTCGCTTGGCGTGCGCCTACTCGACCGGGGACCAACGGGAATTCAGGTCACATTGTTTGGGCAACGCCTGATCGGCTACAGCGAGTTGCTGCTGTCGCTCGCCGACGAAGCCGTGGACGAAATCGACGCCATGCGCGGGGCGCGCCGCGGTTCCCTGCGGATCGGCGGCATGCCGGCGGCGCTGAAGAAGCTTGTTCCCGATGCCCTGGTGCGCTTTACGGCGGCGCGTCCGGATGTCAGCCTTGTCATCCATGAAGGACTGAACGAGGTCATGCTGCCCCAGCTTTTCAACGGCAAGCTGGATATCGTCTTTACGGTCAAGCCGACCGACATCCTCAATGAGGACTTCGAATGGCGGCTGGTTTTGAATGAACCTGTCGAGATCGTCGCCCACAAATCCCATCCGCTGGCAGGGCGCAGGAAACTCACCCCGGAGGATCTGGTGCCCTACAACTGGGTGCTTCCGCCGCTTCCTGAGCCGGATCGGATCACCCTCGACGGGGTTTTCCGGGCGGCGGGCCTGCCGAAACCGCGGGTCGTCATGGAGACGACCTCCGTGACCTTCATGACGTCGATGATCGCCAGGACGCAGCACCTCGCCTACCTGACGCGGGCCAGTGTCGAAGGAAGCGGAATGGGGCTGGTCGCCCTCGACTTCAAGGAGGTGTCATTGACACGCAATATCTTCGCCGTATTCCGGCGCAAGGGCGAATTGCGCCCGACGGTCTCCGCACTGCTGCGCGAGATCGAGCGGACCGGCGGAACCACGACAGGCGTCCTCCCGGAATAGTACCGGCCCGCCCCCTATGAAAATGAGTTATACCCAGGCCAGTCGAAGTTATTTTATTCGATGAAGGCGCTCATGTACCTCTAGGCGTACTCGTCTCATCGACAAAACGCGCAGTAAGGGCATTTCGCATCATCCGGACACCTGTCCGGCTGCTGGTGGAGGCATGCCCGAAATGGAGGGACGAGCGGCGCGGAAAACCCAAAAGCGGACATTCTTCATGACGGATCCTCTATTTGCTTCTGGCGGCTACAAATTCGCTCTCAATCCCATCCAGTGGTTCGCGACGGAAGACGGCTGGCTCGATCCGACCAAAGGACCTGCCCCGCAGGACCTGCTGAAGGAAATCGCGCGCTCCGGATTTCACGCCGTCCACGCCCAGGTCCCGGGCGGATGGACGACGGAGGATTACAAGAACGCCCTGAAGGATGCGGGCCTGCAGCCTGCCCCGGGCTATCTGTCGATGGCGCTGCCGGAACACGGTGTCGACTTAGCGACAACGCTGGAAACGGCGCGCACCGGTGCCGCGCAACAGGCCGAGCTCGGCCTGACCGACATGTTCATCGCCACCCGCATGACCAAGGATGCGCCACGCGTCCAACGCCCCGGCATGGGGGCGGACTTCGACGAGGCGCGCTTTGCGATGATCTTCGACCTTGTCGACAAGGCCTCCGCAATTCTGAAGGAGGAAGGCGTCAGGGCAGCACTCCATCCTCATATCGGAACCTGGATCGAGACGGAGGCCGAAACCCGCCGCCTGCTGGACGGTATCGGCTCGGATCAGCTCGGTTTCGGCCCCGACACCGGACATCTGTCATGGGCCGGGGCAGACGTGATCGGTCTCATGAGCGATTACCGCGACCGCACACGGGTCGTGCATGTCAAGGACTGCCGGCTGGGCGTGCGCGACGCGGCCAAGGCTGCGGCAAAGACCTACCAGGAAACCGTTGTTTCCGGCCTTTGGGCGGAACCCGGGACCGGCGAACTCGATCTTGCCGGGATGATCGCGGCCCTTGGCCCTGATTTCGACGGCTGGCTGGTTGCCGAAGTGGATTTCCCCACGCTTCCCCCCTTCGAATGCGCCGAGGCCAGCGCGCGGTGGCTGGCAGGTCTGCGGCGCCCCGCCGCTTCCCATTGAGCCGGCGCAGCGCCCGCACCACACCGGATCGCTGCATGAACGGGCCGTTGCGGCCCGTCCAACGCCCGGAAATCCCGTTGATATCTCGGGACAAATCCATTTGCCGCAGGCAGGATACTGAAAGCTATGTCTCAAACCGTCTATGATGCACTGGTCGTCGGTTCCGGCGCGGCCGGGTCCTTCGCAGCCAAGGAACTGACCGCTCAAGGCTTGTCGGTCCTTCTTCTCGAGGCAGGGCCTTCGATCGGTCCGAAGGACTTCGACCCGGCTCGTAAAAAGGCGGCGCAGAAAGACATCAACATCTGGGAACGGGCACGCGCGACAGCGAACGGGCAGCCAGTCCAGGCGCGCGCGGTTTTCTTCAAGGAGTGGATGAGCCACCTCTTCATCAACGATCGCCGCAATCCCTACACGACGCCCCCGGATGCTCCCTTCCTCTGGATCAGAGGGCGGCAGGCCGGCGGGAGGCTGCATACCTTCGGCCGCGTTCTCCTGCGGTGGAGCGATGACGATTTCAGGCAGCATGCCCGAACCGGCCAGGGCGTCGACTGGCCTCTTTCCTATGAGGAGCTCGATCCCTTTTATGCCGAGGTCGAATCCTATCTCGGCCTCTACGGCCAAAAGGACAACGTCTCGACGCTGCCGGATGGAATCTATTCAAAACGGGCAACTCTCACCCCGGCCGAGGAAGCGTTCAAGGCAGCCGTCGAAGGGCGATGGCCGCAACGACGCGTCGTATCCTGGCGCTATATCGCTCCGGAAACCGAACGCGTCCCCCGTGCCCTTCGTGACGCACAAGCCACCGGCCATCTCACCATCCGCTACAATGCGGTCGTGCGTCGCATCACGACGGATAGTCACACGGGCCTGGCGACCGGCGCGGAATTCACCGACAGCGCCACCGGAGCGACCGAGACGGTCCGTGCTTCCAACGTGGTCGTCTGTGCCTCGCCGATCGAGAGCATCCGGCTTCTTCTGAACTCCGCGTCCTCCCTGCATCCGCACGGTCTCGGCAACAGTTCGGGAACATTGGGCCGTTACTTCATGGACCAGCTGCCGTCTCTGGCCATGGGGTCATTTCCGCCGGTCTCGGGGTGGATGAAGGATGATTCGGCACCGGCAGACCCGTTCTACAACGCCTCCGGCGGCATATTCATCCCGCGGTTCGAACCGTCGGGGGACGCAAGCCAAAGCGGTGACTTCGCCTATCAAGGGGCCGTCGGCAGGACGCCCGTTTCGAGTGATACGCCGGCCCGCATGGCATTTTTCGGCTACGGCCGAATGCTGGCGCACGCCGACAACCGCGTGACATTGGATCGTCACAAGACGGACAATTGGAACATTCCCGTTGCGCATATTCGCTGTGTCATGAGTGCCGGCGAGCGTGAGATCCTGGCCAGGCAGGAAGAAACCCTGATCGAAATGATCAGGCAAGCCGGCGGCGATCTGGAATTCATCGGATCACCGCTTGGACTGAAGGAAATGGGAAGGGGCGCCTATCCCGATGCCGATATCTTCAGCCGCCTGTTGTTCCGAAAGATGTTCCATCGAAGCATGTCGATGGGCGCTGCCATTCACGAGACCGGGGGCGTACGGATGGGAACGTCGCCTGAAACATCGGTCCTGAACGCCTGGAACCAGAGCTGGGACGTTCCCAACCTGCTCGTTACGGACGCCAGTTCCTTCCCCACCAGCGGTGTCGCCGGAACGACCCTCACGGTGATGGCGCTCACGACCCGCGCATGCCGCCGCCTTGCACAGGCACACCATGCCGCCCGAGGCTAGGCCGACGGCATGAAACCCGGCTATTGGAGCATGCCCGCCTCGAGTGCGGCGGACAGAAACGTCTCGCGCGCCGCTGCCGCGTCGATCTGCCTGCGCAGGGCGGCCGAGCAGACCTGGGTCGCCGTTCTGTAGCGCTCGTTGCGCGCCGCCGGCCATTTGTTGGTGAGATAGATCAGGGCCTCCGCAGGTGTCCGGATAATTTCCGGAGACCGCCGCCCGACCGCCACGACCACCGGCTCCTGCCAGTTCGGATCGCTTTTCACCCGTTTTTTCATGCATTTCCTCCACTTGCGGGTCCAACCTTGGAGATCCGATAGTGGCACGGCTTCCGCCGTCTATCTATTTGACCGGGCTTACTTCATTGGGAGTAGAACATCACAGCTTGTGATCGCCGGTAGGTGTCACAGCATCTTTCTTTTGCGCTAGGATGCCCTAGTTCCCTTCTCCAACCAACCGCTACGCAGTGAATGGCAAGCCCCGAGGACAAATCCAACAGTCCGGATGAACATGCCCCCGGCGGCCCCGCGCGGGTGACTGACATCGAGACAACACCGCAAGGCGCTTCGAAAGAGAACGAGCGTCACCGGGAGGGTTTAGCCTCCGATAACCCCGCGGACGAGCCGAAACCAGGCGTGAATTCGGCTGCGGCTTTCGGGCAGAGCGGGCAAGCCATTCGCGGCCTGCTGGCCGCACTCCGCCATGACCTTCGAGCTTTGTGGCAATCGGGCTCTCTCGGGATGAGGAACACCGTCTCGGCACTTCGGCGGAAATACGCAGGACCGGGAGAACCCGGATCGAACCCGGCCTCGGGGATCGCGACACGACGCCTTTCCGCCCTCCCCGGAAAAGCGATCACAGGCTTGGCAGCGCTGCGGCGCCCTCAATTCCTCTCCCGGCAGAACCCACCGTCCAGGCGGCGTTCTTGGCTCTCCCTGGCCGCCTTCGCATCGTTCGGCTGCGTCCTCGTCTTCGGCACCATTCTGATATGGGCGCTGAAGGACGTGCCGTGGCGGGAGATCGCCGCGGGCACGCTGAAGCCCGTCATCGTGCTCGAAACCGCTGATGGCGCGCCACTTGTCCGGCAGGGACCCTATCAAGGGCCGTACGCGTCGTACGACCAGTTTCCGCAGTCGCTCATCGACGCCGTCCTGTCGATCGAGGACAGGCGGTTCATGAGCCATTACGGCATCGATCCGCAGGGCATCGGCCGCGCCCTGATCCGCAATTTTCGGGCCGGCTCGGTCGTCCAGGGCGGAAGCACGATCACCCAGCAGCTGATCAAGCTGCAATATCTGGAAAGCGACCGAACGCTGAAACGGAAGATCCAGGAAGTGGTCATTGCGTTCTGGCTGGAATGGAAACTCGGCAAGCGGGAAATCCTGACCCGATACCTGAATGCCGCCTATCTGGGCTCGGGCGCGACTGGAATGCCCGCTGCCGCCCGCATCTATTTCAACAAGGGCATCGGCGATCTCGACGTCTCCGAGTCGGCGATGCTCGCCGGGCTGCTGAAGGCGCCGAGCCAGCTCAACCCGATCGACAATTTCGAAGGCGCCCGTCAACGCACGGCAACGGTGCTCGCCGCGATGGTCGACAATGGAAAGCTGACGCCCGATAGGGCCGCGGCCGCCAAGGCCGATTTCGGCAAGCTGCGTCCAACGGCTCCGACACCGCGCTCGGGAAGCTGGTTCGCCGACTGGATCTCGCCGCAGGCAAGCGAGATCGCCGGCGCCTCTCCAGGTTCGACGACGGTGCGCACCACACTGGTGCCGCGCCTGCAACGCCTTGCCGAAAGGGTTGTGACCGAGGCTCTCGATGAAGACGGAAAGACGCTCGGCGCCAGCCAGGCGGCGCTGGTGGCGATGACGCCCGAGGGCGCGGTCGTCGCCATGGTCGGCGGCCACGATTACAAGACGAGCCAGTTCAACCGCGCCGTCACGGCCATGCGCCAGCCGGGCTCCACGTTCAAGCTGTTCGTTTATTACGCGGCCTTGAAAAAAGGACTGACCCTTTCCGACCGCGTTCTCGACGCTCCGATCGAGATCGACGGCTGGTCGCCGGAAAATTCCGGCGGCAGCTACCGCGGCTGGGTCACATTGGCGGAAGCCTTCGCCCGTTCCCTGAATGCGGCGACCGTCGCCCTGGCGCAGGAAGTGGGGTTCGACAACGTCGTCACGGCCGCCAAGGAACTCGGCATCGACCCGCCTCTGGCCCCCTCTCCTTCCCTGGCGCTCGGAACATCGGAGGTCAACCTTCTGGACCTGACCAGCGCCTATGCATCGGTTCGCCTCGGGAAGGCGCCCGTCGAGCCATGGGGCATCCTGGATTTTCAGGCGGCCGGCCAATCCCAGGCCTTTCGGGTGGGCGAGAAGACCGCGCCCTCGATCGATCTGGCGCCCTACCAGTCCGACCTCCTCGGCCTGCTGCAGCTCGTCGTCGAGCGCGGCACCGGCCGCGACGCCGACCCCGGCACGTTCGCGGCCGGCAAGACAGGCACCAGTCAGAACAATCGCGACGCCTGGTTCGTCGGTTTCACCGAACCGCTTGTCGTCGGCGTCTGGGTCGGAAACGACGACGACACGCCGATGAAAGGCGTCACGGGCGGCTCGCTGCCGGCCCGGATCTGGCGCAACTTCATCCGCGCCGCGATGGCCGAGCCCGCTCCCGATTTTGATCTCGACAAGGGCCAGATATCAGGCGATCCGGGATCCGCCCCCTCGTGCAACATCACCGCCTGCTCCCGCACCTACCGCTCTTTCCGGCCTTCCGACTGTACCTACCAACCTTTTCGAGGCGAACGCCGGCTTTGCGAAAGGTGACGTCGGTGTCGGGGGCCGAATGCCATAGCTGGCCGAGGATGGATCATCTCTTAGACGGCCCAACCAACGTAGCGTGTAATTACAGATGTCCGGCGCTGCTAACAGGACCGAACTCTGGTGGTGGCAGTGTGGCGCGAACGGGTCTCGTTGTGCAATTTCCCTGATAGGTGCCGGTTTACAGGGAAAATGCAGATTTCGCGGGTCTCTGCGTTGATGAAATGGGAGATTTCGCGCGGTAATTCAGTCACATGCGGAGGAATTCCCTAAAGTATTAACAGGGAATTTTACCGAAGCATCAGGGAAACGCACTCTCGAAATCTGGGTAAATGCCTCATACCGCAATCGGGCTGACCACCGAAGATGACCGATTGCCTCGCTCTAGTGAGAGACGTTCGGCCTCATCCTTCGTTTGCGACCTGCAGCCGGCATGACCATGAACAAACACTGCGGTGTCCCATGAAACCAAGAGAATCACAAAAAACCACTGCATCCCGATTGCCCGTCGAATGAAGCTTTGCTAGAGCAAGCCGCGTTCGCTGAACGATATATTAGTTGCAGCGATGATGTTGGGGCGTCGCCAAGCGGTAAGGCAACGGTTTTTGGTACCGTCATCCCTGGTTCGAATCCAGGCGCCCCAGCCAATCTGTTTGGGTCCGTGGTAGATAGCCGATCTCGTCGACGATCCTTAGGCTCGGCCCGCAGAAGAATCGGATCCGTTCCTGCAACCTGCCCTCCCGCTCGGAGTAGGCCAACGAGTTATTGAGGTCGGCCAGGGTGCAGAAGTAGACGCTCTTTCCAGCTTCGACGCCGAGTGCCGTGGCGAGATCGCCGTAAACTACTACCGCACGCTTTCAATCCCCTTGTTTTAGAAACTGGGTCTTATGCTCCTCGAAATGGAGATCAGGGGATAGCGCAATGACCGCTTCTAAGCCGCGCCGGCGGAGGGACCCAATCGTCAACGTCGTGTTGAACGGTGGCCGGGTGACCTCAGGCTTTCGCGCCACTCTCTTCGCCGCAGCAAGCCGCGTTGGCGTGTCCGTTAATGAGTTCGTCCTGACTGCTGCCGCAGAGAAGCTCCGCACCTCTCGTAGCCAGTTCTCAGACGTGTTCGAACCGGGTGATCTCCGGGACATCAATGACAGCCACGAAATGTCTTGCGTAGCGGCTGAACTCAAACGTGAATTTGGTCCGGCCTTGCCACGATATCCGTGATCTTCAAGTCGCCAGAAGAAGCAGGACGTATGCGATTACCGTCAACACCAGCCCGCGGAATGCGTAGGAGACGCACCGGTATTTCTGCCGAGCGATAAGGGAGAGGACGTCGGCATTGTCTAGGTATTCTTTGAAGAGGTAACCGACGTCGCTGCGCTGTGCTGCATGTTCGAATATCGCCCTATGCTGCGGCCAGGTTCCCCAGAAGAGTGAGGTGGATTTTTCCACTCGCCGAGGCAGGACGACGAGAATGGCGGACAGTATGGACGAGACGGAAGTGATAGCTAGCAGGGCCGAAACAACGATGACGACCCAGCTGCCGCCGGTATAGCGCGCCAAGGTGAACACGCCCCGCCCTTCGCTCGAGGAGATCAGAAACGCCAGCATGAAGGTGAAGATATAGGCCGCCTTCTGGTCCGATATCTTGATCTGATCATAGAAGACATCGTTTATCTTGCGAACATGATTGAAATATTCCTCTGTGATTTCCCCCGACGCCATCGGCATTTCAAGCATCTCGGTCGGAGCGCTGTCGAACTCGCTCAACTTGCTTATCCCCAGTTCTGAACTGTTTCCCTGTTAATACACTCTAGCTAGAAAGCAATCCCGTTGCTAAAGGCCGACTTGACACTTGCCAGGTTTATAAGCAGTGGTGAGGCATGGCGGGGGCGATCAATCGATTTTATCTTGCAGCTGTTGCGCTGCCTATACTTGCCGGTGGGTTGACCTTACCGGCTGCGGCGGAGCCTGTGCAGCGGTCGGGCCAAGCGGCAGGCGCGGTGATCGCGCGCAAAGCAGGCGAAGAAGTCCGCTTCATCGACGTGTCGGCCTGGCAATTCGTCGATCTGAAGCAGGACCTCGTTACGGGCGACGTGCTGCGCACCAACGCCAACGGTCAGTTGGCCATCCTCTTCTCTGACAGGACGCAGGTGCGTCTCGGCCGCAATTCCTCGCTTGTCGTCAAGCAGATTACCGCCAGCACCAGCGCCGATACTGTGCTGGAGCTTCAATCAGGCACCATCTGGGCTCGTGCGGAACGCGGCGGGCCTGGCGTGCAAGTTCAAACGCCGGCGGCGGCAGCGGCGATCCGCGGCACGGACTGGACCATGACCGTCAAGGGCGACCAGACTTCGCTCAACGTCCTCCAAGGCGTAGTACAATTCAGCAATCCTCAGGGCAGCGTCGAGGTGCGTCAGGGCGAAGGGGCCGTCGCCTCGATCGGCCAGGCGCCGCGCAAGATCGTGATCGTCGATTCGGACGACCGGGAGCAGATGCTGTTCTTCTTGCCGCCGCGTGAGGCTTTCGAGCGGATGCCGCCATCGGCCCAGCCGGTCGCGGAGATGCGTCGTAACGCAGACCGGATCATAGCCATCCCCGCCGAACGGCGCAGCACGGAGGACTGGGTCTCGCTCGCGGAAGCCCAGCTTTCGCTCGAGGGTCGCCAGAAGACGCGGCAGACGCTCGCGATGCTCAAGGGCCGCCATCTCTCCGCCGCCCAGCAGGCGCGCGTTACCCTGATCGAAGCGGTCCTTGCCGCGAGCGAGACCCGTTACGCGGAAGCCGCCAAGCTGTTCGAGAGGGCGCAGCGCGGTCTCGATGCCAAACGGAGGAGCATTGCACTTTACGGCGGCTATTACGCCCGCGCGCTCGCCGACCCCAATCGGGTAGAGGCGCTGCCGCCGCAGGTGGGCGGATCCGACGGCGCCTTTCTGCGCGCCTATGCGCTGGGCTTCCTGCAGGACCTGAAGGCAGCGATCAAGGTGCTGCAGGAGGCGGAGCGGCAATATCCGGAGGATCCGGAACTGCCCGCCTATCGCGGCTGGCTCGCAGTCCTGCTGAACGACCGCGCGCAGGCGGAAGAGGCGCTGAACCGGTCGCTCTCGATCGATCCCGCGGAGCCGACAGCACTTGAGGCACGCTCGCATTTTCGCACCGGCTTCAAGGGCGACTATGACGGCGCGCTCGCCGATCTCGAAGCAGCCATCAAGGTGGCGCCCGGCGGCTCGACCACATGGAATGCCATTGGCAACGTGCAGGCGGCGCGGAACGCCAACCGCGAGGCCGAAGCGGCATTCAAGAAGTCGGTCGAACTCGATCCGCAGGATCCTCTCAGCCACGCCAATCTGGCCCTCTTCTATCTCGAGATCGGCCGCGTTGAGGATGCAAAGCGCGAAATCGACGCCGCATTGACCATAGACCCGGCGTTCGACATCGCGCTCGTCGCCCGCGGTCGCTACTATCTGCAGAACGGGGAGCTGGACAAGGCGGTCGACGACCTGCTTGCGGCAAGCGTTGCCAATCCCGGCTATTCGCAGGCGCAACTCTTGCTTGCCGCAGCGAACTACGAAAAAGGCGACCGCGTACCGGCCGAGCAGGCAACGGAAAGTGCCGAACGGCTCGACGACAACGATGCGGTGATTTCCGCCTTGCGTACGGCAGTGGCTATCGACAACTACGATTCGGAAGGCGCCATCCGCAACGCGCAGGAGTACCTGCGTCGATCAAGGGCGCGGGGCGGCGATTTCTCCTCGCTCGGCGCCAACCAGCAGGCCGGCTCGACGCTGAACGACGCATTTCGGCTACAGGGCATGAATGCCTGGGGCGAATATTACAGCGACGCCGCGTTCGATCCGTTCGCGGGCACCGCCTATATCGACCAGAGCATCCGCGGCAGCGCCAATCCCTTCGTCAACAACTACTTCTACGGCGAAGACGTCATCACCAATACCCCAAATGGGCAGGCGTTCTCGTCCTTCCTGCAAGGCCTAATGCTCGAACCCCATATCATTTCCGGCCGCTCGCGCTCTGCCAACATAATCAGGCGGCCATTCCTCGAAGGCTCGATCGGCGGCGGGATCAATACGGCTGGCGGCGAACTCGATTACATCGGCGAAGGAGAGATCCAAGGCTACAGCAATCTGCCATTCCCGATCAGTTTTTATGGCAATCTGCAATGGCAGCAGGTGCGGGATAGCCGGGATATCGGCTCGCTCACGGATCTCGACACGGAGAACAGGATCCTCGGAGGCAATGGTTATCTCACAGCCAGCCCGACAGCCTATGATCGGGCGGTTCTTTATTTCAATTCCGGCGAGAACAGGTTTGCAAATAACTATGCGTTTGGTTTTGATCTGCTGGGGTTGGGCATCCCCTTTCCCATTACTTCTGATCTGAATGTGGCAAGCCGGACTGCGACCGCCGGTCTTGGTTGGAGCCATACGGTTGGCTACAAGAACGTTGTAAATGCCGCTCTTATGTACAGCGGTATTTCAAGTCGCAGCCATCTATATCAGGAAGTGGATTTCGGTGGTTTTGGTACCGCTCCACTGGTCGATCAGACGGATAGGTTCAGGCAGCAGACCTATATTGCCGCGGCAAACCATATGATTGGCGACGGTGATTTGACGTGGCGGTATGGGGTCGAAGGCGGATTGGTAAATTCATCGAGTTCTAGCGACGATATTCTGACCCCATTGCGGATCTCGGCGTCGGACAGCAGTACGGTGGGCCGCGCCTATGTCGACCTTCTTCACGAGATTACGCCTGACCTGAAGGCAGAATACGCGTTGTTCGGTACTGTAGTGGATGGAGTTTCAGACGTTCGGCGTCTTGAGCCCCGTGCCGGTGTTGCGTGGTCTCCTGCCGACGGCCAATGGCTGCGTGCAGGGTTTATGCGGAGCAGCTTCGACTTGTCGACGCCGACCTTGTCTCCAGTCGGCGTGGTCGGTCTCCAGCCGAACCGGCTTTCAATTGCTACGGAAGGGTACACGGACACGACCGCGCTGCGTTGGGATGCCGAGTGGAGCCGTGATTTCTTGACGTCAGCCGAGTTTCAACATCAAGATATTGATGATCTGCGGGTCAATCGGCCGCTGTCTTCCATTCCTTTTGCAACCGAAGGGGGGCGGATAGATCGGGCCAGCCTCACGGCCGATGCCCTGCTTGGCCATGGTTTCGGCTTATCTTCAACCGTTGCCTACACCCATTCAGAAGATCGTGGAATAGGATCACCCACCTTCGGCGGACGCTTACCCTTTGTACCTGAATGGGCTGGCCAAGTGGCCCTCACATGGGTCAATGAAGCAAATGTCAAAGCTACGCTTGCCGCGAATTACGTCGGGCACCGTGATGACTCGGCCGGCAGAGAGTTGGACGACTATTGGACCATGGATGCCAGCTTGACTTGGGAGCCTTTGGATAAACGGTTCGAGTTGGAACTCGCTGCCTTCAATCTTCTAGATGAAGATTTCCTCCTGGATCAAGACGATTTCGGCAATCCGATCGCTGGCTGGGGCCGGTCCTTCCGAGGCACGCTCAAAGTTCGGTTCTGATGAACGGCGGTCGCGGTTTTTCCTTTTCCACGCCGCGCATCTTTTCCTCGCGCGGTGCGCAGATCGTCATTCTCGCGGCGTTCTTCTTTGCGGCGGTGGCGCTCGCCATCCGTCTGCCGGGCTGGCCGCTGATCGACTATCGGGCCTTCGACTACCTTTCGACCATTGGAGCTACGCCTCTCGCCAAAGACGGGCCGATCATTATTGCGATTGACGAACCCTCGCTGGCGGAGATCAACGTGCAATGGCCCTGGCCGCGCAGCCTGCATGCCCGGCTGATCTCGCAGCTTCGCTTAGCCGGCACCAAGGTGATCGGCCTCGACATCATCTTTTCCGAACCCTCTATACCGGTTGAGGACGCGGCGCTTGCTGCGGCACTCGGGCCGGATGTGGTGTTGGCCGGTGACGAGACGCTAGTGACCTCGGACCAAGCCGACCAGTTCATCCGGGTCACGCCCCTGCAGATGTTTTCCGACAGGCTGGCGGCGACCGGCATCGCTTCGGTCAGCCTGCATCGGGACGGAGTGCTGCGGCAGGTTCCGGACCATATCGACGGTTTTGCCGCCGTGGTGGCGACGCTCGCCGGCCTTGAGGCAGAGCTGCCGGAGCCGGGCAGCATGATCCAGATATTCGGCGGCCCACGCACCTATCCGACAGTCTCCTATTATCAGGCTCTCGATCCCGAAAACTTTTTGCCGCCCGGAATCTTCAAGGACAGGATCGTCATCGTCGGGTTGAGCCTGCAGAATGCGCCGTCGATCGCAAACGGCGGCGCGGACGCTTTTTCCACCTCCTACACAGTTCACGACGGCAGGTTGATGGCTGGCGCGGAAATCCAGGCGACCATTTTCGACAACCTGCGGCAGGGCTATTCGATAGCGGAAGCCAGTGGGGCGATGAAGCAGTTGCTGCTTTTTGTCACGGTGGCTGCGGCAGCGCTGCTGGTGATGAGGGGCACCGGGTGGCGTACGGTGATCGTCGGAACGGTTGTAGTCGTCCTACTATTCGTGGGCAGCTACATCTCGCTGAGGTTTGGGCGTATCTTCGTCTCGCCCATTGCGGCCTCGCTCGCCTTTGCGGGAATTGCCGCGGCACAGGCGACGCTCGATTATGCAGAGGAGCGAAAGAAACGCCGGCATATTACCCGGGCGTTTTCCCAATATCTGGCGCCGGCGCTGGTCGATCAACTCGCCCGCGACCCCTCCAAATTGAAACTCGGCGGTGAGAAACGCGAGATCTCGATACTGTTCTGCGACGTGCGCGGCTTCACGACGATTGCCGAACAACTCAAGGACGATCCGCAGCAGCTCACCATGCTGATCAACCGGCTACTCACGCCGTTGTCCGATATCGTGCTATCGCATGGCGGCACGATCGACAAGTATATTGGCGACTGCCTGATGGCGTTCTGGAACGCGCCGCTGGATGATCCTGCCCATGCGATGCATGCGGTGTCCGCCGCGCTTGATATGCTCGATTCTATGCAGGCACTGAACGACCAACTGAAGGCGGAAGCGCAAGCTGCGGGACGGCCTTATTATCCTCTAGTGATCGGGATCGGCATCAATACCGGCGAATGCGTGGTCGGCAACATGGGCTCCACCAGCCGTTTCGACTATTCGGCGCTCGGAGATGCCGTGAACCTAGCAGCCCGGCTCGAAGGCGCGTCGAGGGACTACGGCGTTTCGCTGCTGCTTGGGGAGCGTACGGCGAAGGCGGTGCGCGATACCTTTGCCGTCTTCGAACTCGACCGCATAATGGTCAAAGGCAAGACGGAAGAGGTTCCCGTATCGACCGCTATCCGTCGAAGTTCCGGGACAGTCCGGAATACCCATGACGGATCTCTGCAGGCACGTTGAAATGGGCGCAACCGCGATCAGCGGCTAGGTTTTTAGTCCCGGAAATTGATGGGTCGGGTTGACGCTGAATCGTTTGGGCTCTTTTGTCCAGCATTTGCAGATGAATTCGTAAGGCGTCAGGCCTTTTAGGGTCTTGAGGCGTCGTCCGAAATTGTAGGCGGCAACGAAGTCTCCCAAGTGCTGACGCAGTTGATCGTGGCTTTCGTAATAATAGCGCTTGACAGTTGCGTCCTTGATTGTCCGGTTCATCCGCTCGACTTGACCATTGGTCCAAGGGTGTTTTGGCTTGGTCGTTCGATGCTCGATATCGGCTTGGCGCAGGTGTATTTGAAGGCATGGGCTCGAAATATCTCGCCGTTCGCAATTGCCTCCTTGATGAGAGGAACAGCCGAGCCGCCAGCGCCTGGCGTGGTGAACTGGATGCCGTTGTCGGTGAGAACGGTGTGGATCTTGTACGGGACAGCCGCAATCAGACGCAGCAAGAACTCTCTCGAAACGGCCGTCGGAGCTTTCTCGTGCAATTCAACGAAGGCGAACTTCGAAGTGCGGTCGATCGCGACGAACATATGCAGCTTGCTTGCTCTGTGCGGACTTCGGCAATGTCGATATGAAAATGGCCGATCGGATAGGCTTTGCGGGCGGGTTTGTCGCCTTCGACGTCAGCAAGCTTGGAGATGCCGTGCCGCTGCAGACAACGATGCAGGGACGAGCGCGTCAGATGCGGAATAGTCGGTTGAAGTGCGTAGAGGCAATCGTCGAGAGGCAACATCGTATAGCGCCGGAAGGGCACGACTACCGCCTCTTCTTCCGACGACAAAATCGTCGAACGTGGCTCCTTGGGACCGGTCGCCAAGTCGGCCGTTGAAGCGCGCTTCCTCCATTTGGCGACGGTCTTTTTGATTGATCCCATACCGCTTCGCAAGAGTTCTCAGGCTCGCTTGACTATTTTGTATTGCTCGACGGATTGCCTCCGTCGTCGTGGCGCTCCCATGTAGAATTTGTCCCATAGCGAAGCCCTCCAAGCTGACGAGAAGATTGCACCATCAAAGTCCGGGATCAAACAAGTGCATGAAGAGATTTGCGAGGCAGGGACTGGCGACACCGCCTTGCGGGGTGCAGCACGTTCGCGCCAAAACCTCACCATTCTTCTCCATCGGCGCTGCGAGCCATTTTCCGATGTAGAGCAGAGCCCACTTGAATGTAACATGCTTCCTGACCGCCTTCAGCAAGAGATCGTGTAGAAGATTGTCGAACAGTCCTTTGATGTCGAATTCCAAAACCCACATACTTCCAGCATCGCTGGCGAGTCACGCCGACGGCATCCAAGGCCGACTTCCCCCGGCCTGTACCCGTATGAGTCTGGAAGAAAGGGGGAGTCCAAATCCGGCTCAATCATCTGTTTGACCACCATCTGCGCGATCCGATCGCTGACCGTGGGCACAGCCAAAACCCTCTCGCCTCCAGCCTTCTTTGGAATGGAGACGGCACGCACCGGTGGCGGAAAGTAGGCTCCGGGCGACATCCGATTCCAGATCTTGTAGAGATTCCTCGCAAGGTCTTTCTCGAACATTTCCCAAGTCTCGCCGTCCAACCCGGCTGCGCCGTGGTTGGCTTTGACCGCTTATAAGCTTCGTACACTTGCTGTTTCTCAATTCGAAACGGCTTGTCTGCCGTACTTTCCGAAGTCATCCTGTTTCCAGTTGTTTCAATCAATACGGCCACCTGATCCGACCCCTTTGCTCCGACCCCATTACAGGATCCTCGACGCTCTTACGGATCGGTCCGCCCCAGTCTCCCGCATCGGTACTCTCGCCTTGCGGTTTGCGCCGCTTGAGCTTCACCCTTGGCATCAGGAGCCTGGTTCCTGCAGTTCCGCGTGAAAGCTTATGTCCAAATCACGCCCCCTCTACGCCGGTCGCCGCTCGCCCGGTCATCAGGCTTCTGGCGGACTTGTCCCAGGATGACGAAACGGTCCTGGTTTCGACGACACTTACGTTCATAACACGCGTCTTCGGAGGGTTCACTTTCGTTCGTCTTTTGAACATGCACCTGCTCGGATCTCGTCCGAACGTTTCATCGGACGCTCACCACCACGGCTCTTTACCGAAGCAGCTCGGACTGGTTTGAGACCTGCTCCTGAAAGCCGATCTCGGAGGGCCGTCCCCCATCATTCACGCAGCTTTACGCTACGGTCTTGGTTCAAGTCGAACTCCTTCCGCTGCTCTGCAGCATACTTTCGTCGATAAACACGAGTCGTTGGGGATCAAGCCGCGCCTGCCATTACTGCCAGCGCTTGCGCCGACGGGCGGCATCAGCACGCGCCTGCTCAAGGGCAAACATCGTTTTTTTGAAGCGCAGCCCCCTCGCGCCTTAGGAAACGTCAAATAGCGTCATGTGAGACAATGACGCTCTCACCGCCAGTTCATCCTTGAGACCGTGCAGGCTGATCTGCGGGGCCTGCGCAATCCGCTCGGCGATGAAAGCGCGATGCGGTTCAAAAAGGCGTTTGCGATGCCCTCCCATCTGGCCAGGCGCGATCGAGCCACTGCGGCGGTAACGCTGCTGACCTGCACTGAACTTTCATCCGGCGGCGATTAGAGCAGTCTCAGAGCATACGAACATAAGGTCTAATCTATTTTGGAGGAAATCCTCAGTGGAGGATCAAGCATCTTCTAAGACGACACCCCAATTAAAAGTCAGCAAGATGAGGAGCATCCCAACAAATAAAGTAATAACAAGTAACTAAATAATTATTTACACTAGATTCTATATATATCTATATCTATACGTCATCGATCGGAGAAAAATCGAAAATACTATAAAAATATACAAAATTAATAAACTAAAGCATTAACAATCTAATATTAATTAATATTACAAAAAGCTCAAAACACAAAATCATCATACTAGTCTTTTATATATACATAAAAATCATCAACAACATGAAAACCGCAAATAAATTCAATTGCATATTCGCTAAATCGGTAAAATTTATACCACCAAGGCACCACAGTGAGCTTTACAAGCCAATAAGTTGCACCAGACCCAAAAGCGAGGGTTGATTTGCTGCCCACTTTGCGTTTCAACGTATGCGGCCACGGGCCAAACGACGCGCAAATGAAATTTCGCGAAAGAATTGGATACAGGATAAGGCTATGAGTGATCAGAACACAGTCAACATCTTTATCGGTTACGATTCCAAAGAAGTGGTAGCCTACCACGTGTTGTCTCAGAGCTTAATAAAGCATTCAACACTTCCGCTAAAAATAACGCCGATCGCACTTCAAAATATACAGAATATTTTTAAAAGAGACAGAAACAATCTTCAATCTACAGAGTTCTCATTCAGTCGCTTTTTGACCCCTTATATTTCGGAATATGAGGGATGGTCAATATTCATGGACTGCGATATGCTCTCCAGGGCCGACATCTCCGAACTTTGGTCGCTGAGGGACGATAGTTATTCTGTAATGTGCTGCAAGCATGACTATCAACCTAAGGAAGATACAAAATTTCTGGGGCAGGTGCAGACGAAGTACGAAAAGAAAAACTGGTCGAGCGTTATGATGTTCAACAACAAGCGCTGCAAATCTCTCACACCTGAATATGTCTCCAATCGAACAGGCTTGGAACTTCATCAGTTTAAGTGGTTAGATGGCGATCATCTGATTGGCGACCTCCCTCTGAAATGGAATCATCTTGTGGGAGTTTACGACTATGATCAGAACGCCGCCTTGGTTCATTACACAGAGGGTGGCCCCTATTTCAACGATTATGCCAATTGCGATTACGCGGACGAATGGAGATCTCTCTTAGGGGAAACCAATTTCGTCGCGCAGAGAATTTGATCGCGAATTAAAGAGGAATAAATGTTTCTCTCACGCATATGGGGCCCCAAGCCTTTGAGGCATGCGGTCGTCACAACGTTTCATCGCAATGGATACGAGGCTTATGGCAGGCGTTCTATTGAGTCGTTTTTGCGTCACTGGCCCAAAGATGTCACGCTGTTCGTCTATGCTGAAAACGTTGAGGTGGAGCAACGTGACCCTCGTCTCGTTGTGATGGAGCAAACAGCCTCTCTTCCGAAGCTCCTCCAGTTCCGAAAGGAATTTGGAGGAAATCCGTTTGCTAACGGCACCGACCCCCGTGGAAAAGGCGGGGAGAACAACTTTCGCTGGGACGCCATTCGTTTCTGCAATAAGGTTTTCGCCGTGACGGACGCGATTACACGGACACGGAACCAATACGATCAATTGGTTTGGCTGGATGCTGATACAGTCACACATACCGACTTTCCACTTTATGTGCTCGATAAACTGGCACCCAGAAATGCTCAGCTCTCTGCCTACTTAAACCGCAAGAGCTATCCTGAATGTGGGTGGGTGGGTTATAATCTGAAGCACCCCAAAATACCCGAATTTGTCGAGCGCTTTGAGCAGATGTATTTGAGCGGCAAGTTCCTAGAACTCAAAGAGAGCCATGACAGTTTCGTATTTTGGCATATTGTAAAAGATATGGAACGAAATAATGAGGCGCAGTTCAAATACCTTGGTTCCGATAGCGCCACAGGCCATATCTTTATAAACAGCATCCTCGGTGGTTACCTCGACCATCTAAAAGGCGATCGGAAAGAAGATGGAAAGAGCCGTCAGAGCGATCTTTATTCTTCTCGAAAGGAGAAATGGTGGCGGTAGTCGGGCCTAATCGATACCGGTTCCGATTCTTAACGCGGTGGGCGACCAATGTCCATTAAGTAATTCTCTTAGTCACCGCCTGCGGAAGAGCTAAATTATAGGGATTGGAGGCTTAATGATAGTGTTAAGCGGAATCTTCAGCCATGGAAACTCTGCTTGCTTGCCGTTGCTATGGAGTTAATCTAAAAGATGAATATAAGGCAGGTTAGCCGAGAGCGAAACGACCTTCACTTTTGGCAAATTTTGGTCGTGTGCACCGCTAAAGAATTTGAAACCGATGGAGAAGATCTTATTCGATCTATAGAGATCAATTCTCCCGACACTCGTATCATCGTTTGCTTGATCGACGCTGACGCTTCATCACGCGAAAGATTATCGCTTTTAGCCGCCAAGCTCCTAAGCGTGACTTTGTACGAGCTTGAACTGTCCGGCAGTTTCACTTCGCCAACTTTGCAGCGCTATATCATAGCGAAAAACGTGCTCGCACTAACAAAGATCCCTACGCTGCTACTAGATGTGGGATCATTGGTTTATCGTGATCTAACGCCTCTTCCTGCAGAATTACAGAAGTGTGATTGCGCGTTGAAAATTACATTCAACAAGAAAAAGCGTTGGGAACGAGTTTTTCCTAATTCACTATGGCTCGCACCGAATACCCGAACCGGATGCTTTTTAGAAGAAGTCATTTCTCATCTCCGATCTCGCCCTGGCAGAAATATTACAGAAAAAGATGAGCGGCGGGCGCTGTACTCAAGCTTAGAGAACTGTAGGAGTTTCATCAGATTGGCCTCGTTGCCAGGAAAGTATGCAGACCGGAGCCACAAATCCGGAGCATATATCTTCTCTAGAGTTGATCATGGAAAAAAGGAAAGTACGCGAACCGCGGAAATTCGAATAAATTTAAGGGATCGGTTTGAACAGCCGCCGGTGAAGGTAATTTTCTTCCCAAAGCAGGACGTTGGGACTAAGAGAAATCTCAAAAACAACTCGTTTAAACAGAGAGTTGACCGAATTTCTCGCCCTGGCCGAATGTATTGGCGCCATATGTCTCAGCTGATTTCCAAGCTCGCTGGTGCCGGAGGAGAAAATACCCGAATTGTGGCATTGCCTCAGTGGGAGATAGACGCCGCCGCGGTCAGCACTTTTGCAGAAGCATCTGCAGTCTATCTGCCTCACATGATAAGACGGCAGCTCGGCGACACGAATACGCTATATTACATGCAGGAATTGCTACCAGATTTGTTCACGGTGGACGCGGACGGCTGGGGAGCTTCCTCCAGCCTCTACGGGCGAACAGATTTTGAGGCACATCAACTCGACGACCGCGTGGAGAGCTTTATTGCCAAAATCCGCAAAGAAAGGATAACAAAGGCCCCTCAGAAGAAAACCTCGAGCAAAGAATTATTAGATATCGGATTACTTGCCCCTCTCCAGGTTCCAGGAGACGACGCATTAATTTATCACGGAGCCATCACCCTTGAAGACTATGTTGAAACCCTTGCCACTTTCGCAGAGCGAGAAAAGATCAATGTGGTATTTCGAAAGCATCCATATGATGAAACGAGCCTTTTTGAAGATTCGCGAAAGCGGTATACTTCCAATTTTGTGAAATTTAGCGTAGGCGGTCACATTCATGACGCCTTAGCAAAAGCAAGGGCCGTTGCCGTCATCAATAGCGGTGTAGGCTTCGAGGCTATGATTTACAATAGGCCGGTGTTGTCTTTTGGACGATCGATCTACGATACTGCAGTAATAACTGCCGATCGAAAAAATATTTCCGCTTCTTATGCTAAAGCAATTAAAGAAAATGAGGACATTCGTTGGGAACGTTATCGGAAATTCATTTCATGGTACGTTTTCCAGGCGGGATACAAGCTCCACGAAGCGAAAATCAATCTCGAATTGGATCGAACTGCGCCTCCGAAATGGGGAGAGAACCCAATATATAACAACCTCGCACTCGATGAGACGGCAGCATGGCGCGGCGTTAATTTGCAGAAGGCCCCTGCCGGACATCCAGTTAAGCAATGGCGCGCCCAAGCTCGCTATCTAATGCGTCGACTTCAGAAGACAGCAGGAATATACAAAAGGCGGGTTAAAAAACGCTCCCTGGATCACCTTAGCTCCGCCGTTAAGGCACCTTGGATTTCTAGGCTCGACGAAGGTTATTTCCAAGGTAAGACGGTTGCCTTGGTCGGGAACGCCTCATCGCTCAAACATACCAATTTGGGATACGAAATTGACGCCCATGACATAGTAATACGGATGAACTTGGGCTACCCACTCACTGTATCGAAAACGCCTGAAGGAAAGCACCTTCCTTCAGAGTTTATATATGGGACATTTGTAGATGGGAAATCAAGCGGCGCTGAGCAATTGGTACTGTTGAAACCGGACACTCCCGAGGATGTAGCAAGCGCCTTTACGAGCGTTGCTGCGACGGGACGAAGAACTGACATCTGGTCTTGCTCGACAAGCGACCGAGAGCGGCAGCTTTTCTATGCTCCCTTATTCGATTGCCGAACTGTTGCATGTCATCCTGCTTTTGAGCACCTCTCGCCTTGGTTGATCTTAAAAAGGAAGATTTTCAAGCTGCCGGCGCTTATATATCGTGAACTGCGAGATGAGCTTTCGATCGAACCTACATCCGGCCTTATATGGATTGACTATCTCAGGCGTACTCAGCTCGCTTCCCTTAACATCTATGGGTTTGATTTCTTCGCTTCTGGGCACATTGTGCGTAGAATGCCAAATCTTCTTCAGGCCGAAGGAAAATGGCCACATGACCCGCAGGCGGAAAGAGACTATGTCTTTGAAAAAGCCCTCGCAAACGATGCAAGAATAAGATTCGCCCTGGGCGTCGTTAATAATGCCCCATCTACTGTAAAGTAGTTTCGAGGATGAGCCGATGAATATGCAGCACTCCGAAAATGGTCCCGTTAATGAGACTACGCGCGATGAAGCTACCGACCTAGCCGGGGCGAGTTTGAAGAAATACGATAGCATTTTGAAAACTCTAGATCATAGAGTTGCGAAGCTTGAGAAGGGGAACGCGAATATCAGAATCCTGGCTCTCGATAGAGCTGTACAGGAAATGGTCCAGGAACTGTTCAGCTATATCACGCCTGCCGACCCCTTGGGTCTTACTTTTGAACGCGTGGGGCGCGCTTATGATGGCGGCTACATCATGGTTAAACATGAAGCCAAATCGATGACTGCATATTCACTCGGAATCAACCGCGACGTCTCGTGGGACTTAGCCATGGCGGAACGTGGATACGACATTCATCAGTATGATCATACGATTATCAAGCTTCCCGTAGACCATCCTAGGTTCCACTTTAAGCGACTTGGTATAACAGGCATGTCCCTGGTCAACGATGAGCTTTCCTCGCTCGAAGTAGAGATAGCCAACAACGCTCATAGCGAACAGCACGATATGATATTAAAAATTGATATCGAGGGGCATGAATGGGACGTTTTCAGCGAGATGCCAAAAGAAGATTTGTCTCGGTTCACTCAAATATTGGTCGAATGCCACGGCTTTAGCAAAATGCACAAGCTGTTCTGGTTTCGGAAAGCACGACAAGCCCTTCAGAAACTCGCAGTGTCTCATCAAGTTGTGCATGTTCACGGAAATAATAATAGCCCTATGGTCGTGCTTGGAGGAGTTGCCGTTCCTCAGACGCTGGAATTGACGTGGCTTCGGCGTGATATTTGTGAGTTTGCACCCTGCACACGAAATTTTCCGACAGATTTGGATCAGCCAAATAATCCCAATTATGCAGATCATCGGCTTGGTCGATTTTCCTTTTTTTAAGCGGTTCGCGCCGCGCTTCGGTTGGCGAGAGTTAGGATTGATGTGTACAAACCTTCCGAAACAGTTCTACTTCACTCCCTGATTCAGGGATGTAGGATTGAAGAAGTGGTAGAGAAATGAATGTTCAAGACCTAATTGTGAGTTTGCAAAATGCAAAAGGTCCAGATCGGCGGCTCGACGTAGCCATTGCCTTGCTTGTGGGATATCAGCGTATCGAAGCGACGGACGGTAAGGGAGAGCAGAAAACGCGGCTTTTGTTTCTAGCCCCATCAACAAATGATCCCGCCAAAGTACCCGACTATACAAGATCGATTGATGCCGCATATCGACTGACGCAGACTCTTGCGCCCTCTCATTCTGGAGGTTGTAGTTGGGAGGATGGGATGGGAAGTGCCAGATTAGGCGACGGGCCCTACTGCCAAGCAGCAAATCCCGCAATTGCTCTTTGCGTTGCGACTCTAAATAGCATCTAAGAAAATGAATCTACTATTGATACAGGAACTCTTGCCTTTCGCTGTACCGGGAGATCTAGGAAGCATAAGAGTGTTCTCTTCCGCTACGCCAAGACCGATCGTCCGCTGCCGGCCAATCGGCGATTTTCGGACCTACTTATGGCCACATCAGGCCCAGCAGTGCAATGGCTGTGGCGGATTAATAACGACCAATTGATGGCATTTCTCTAAGACCGAACTTACAACGCGATGTCCGCCGTTGGACTGCTTAGATCTGGGTCTGAGCGTGTGGTTAGAGGCTAAAAAGGCAAATTGATGAAGGCCTCCACGAGGCACGCCTTTCTCGTTAAACTCCGCTCAGTAATAGCGAGATGGAGTTTTCAATTAACGATGTATTCCCCAGACGACGTTTCCTCCAAACAATCGGCGCTGCTGTCGCGACGCCAATTGGATGTACGCCAACTGGCCTGCTGCCGGTTTCGTGGACACCGAGATAAGGTGCTCCTCCTCAAACCGGAGAGTGTGAATGCAAAGACGGAAGTTCAGCCGCGAATACAAGCCTGAAGCGAAACCGCTGTTTCGTCCCCACATCGTCCCGTGCAGGTTCGGCCAACTTTCATATTGTTTGATAACTTTTAGTCGTTCCGCGATATTTGGGTGAGCATCAAATACCGGTTTCGGAGTTTAGATCGCGTGATTGAAAGTCCTAACTTTTCTGAAGAAGAGATTGAAGCAGTCCGTGAGTTCGGGTTGCGTAGCTTTCTAACAGGGCGAGACGAGCGAATTGCGATCCTGACGAAGCTCGAACTGTGGGATAAGTCGCGCTCGAATCTAAACGAGCGTGGGTCGAAGATAAAAGAAATGTTGATCGGAGCGCCAAACTCGTCGCAGTCGGAGCTAGCTCTGATGTTTCGATATACGTGGGGCAAAAACAGTCGGGAAGAGAGAATATCTTTGGAGACGCAATTGCTTGAAATGGGGCTCGCATGGGTAACAGAACAAGGGCATGTCCTTTTGAACCTCAGGGGTGAAAAAGTGCGCACCGATGCGTATCGGGAACGCCATTAAAGTCTGCATGGCGTGGGCTGTCCGCTGATTTAGTTTATTGGTAATTCCACGGTAAAAGTGCGTCAATCCGGCCCTGCATATGACCATTCACGATGGCAGTCAGCGTGGCGGTCAGATAGGCAAGCGGATCGACGGCGTTAAGTTTGCACGTCTCGATCAGCGAGGCGATGGTCGCCCAGTTCTCCGCTCCTGTGTCGTGCCCGGCGAAGAGAGCATTCTTGCGGTTAAGGGCAATCGGCCGAATTGTTCTCTCGACGCTGTTGTTGTCGATCTCGATGCGACCATCGGTCAAAAAGATGCAGAGCCCATTCCAGTATTTGGCGATGTAGGCCAGTGCTTCGCCAAGCGGTGATTTGCCAGCAACGCGGGCACGCTGAAGCGTGAGCCAGGTACGAATGCTTGCGATCAATGGCGCTGACCGTGCCTGCCTCCCAGCGAGGCGGGCGTCGGCATCGAGACCGCGCAGCTCTGCTTCGATACGATAGAGTTCGCCGATCCGCTTCACGCCATCCTCGGCAATGAGAGTCGAGCCGGTGCGAGTGATCTCGACCAGCTTACGCCGAGCATGCGCCCAACAATAGGCGAGTTTGATGTCGGGACCAATACGATCCGCTGCGATCAGCCGGTTATATCCCGCGTAGCCATCCACCTGAAGGATGCCTGTGAACCCTCGCAGTATCCGTTCGGCATGGTGCCCACTGCGACCTGGAGCGTAGGTAAAGGCTACACCGGGTGGAGCACCTCCGCCCCACGGTCGGTCATCGCGGGCCAGCGCCCAGAAGTACCCGGTCTTGGTTTTACGGGAACCGGGATCGAGCACTGGTGCACGGGTCTCGTCCATGAACAGCTTGGTGGACCGCTTCAGGTTGGCGATCAGAGCGTCGAAGACCGGGCGAAGCTCGAATGCCGCCCGGCCGACCCAATCGGCAAGTGTCGAACGGTCAAGATCGAGACCCTGGCGGCTCATGATCTGGGCCTGTCTGTAAAGCGGCAGGTGATCGGCGTATTTGGAGACCAGCACATGCGCGATGGTCGCCTCCGTCGGCAACCCGGCGTGAACCAATCTTGCAGGCGCTGGAGCTTGGGAAATGCCGTCGGTGCAGGCTCGGCAGGCATATTTGGGACGACGCGTGACGAGGACGCGAAATTGCGCCGGGATGACATCCAGCCGCTCGGAGACGTCCTCGCCGATGCAATGCAAGTCGCCTCCGCAGGCGCAAATCAGGCTTTCCGGTTCGATGATTTCCTCGACGCGAGGAAGATGAGCGGGAAGAGAACCGCGATTGGTGGCACGGGATTTAGGCTGCGGCTTCCCAGAGGGGCTATCGGCTTCATCTTCGGCATGGATGGAAGCAATGGCCGTTTCCAGGTCCTCCAGTGCGAGATCGAATTGCTCAGGATCGGTCTTCTCGGATTTACGGCCGAAGGCTGCCTGCTTGAAAGCCGCGACCAGCTTCTCCAGACGCTCGATCCTGTCATCCTTGCGAGCTTCACGCGCTTGCGCCGCGATCAGCATCGCCTTCAGGGCAGCAATGTCGTCTGGAAGATTGGCGGCGTCCAACATGGTCGAAGTCTATCAAAACCAACGTCGCTTCGCCGTCGGAATTTACCGCCCGAGTCATCGTGCCGCATCTATTCGATGGCGTCCGGCGGTCTCGCCTCCACGGACCGAACCCGCCACCAGTCGAGACCCGCAAACAACGCCTCGAACTGCGCGTGACCAAGTGTCATCAAGCCATCCTTGATGCCCGGCCAGGTAAAGGTGTGTTCTTCCAGCCGCTTGTAGGCCATGACCAATCCGCTGCCATCCCAGTAGATCAGCTTCAATCGATCCGCCTTCCGGGACCGGAACACGAAGACCGTCCCTGTGAACGGGTCCTTGTGCAGTTCGTTTTTGACCAACGCGGCCAGTCCATCGTGGCCCTTGCGGAAATCGACGGGCTTCGTCGCCACCATGATCCGAACCCGGTTCGAGGGAAAAATCATGCCGGAACAGCGCAGGCACGCGCGACAGCGGCGATCCGGGCGGCCGATGCGCCTTCTTCCAGCCGGATGGTGACGGGCCCGACGATGATCTCGGGACGGCTTGCCGTCTTGATCGGCGGTTCTGAAGCAGGCGGCTCGACGATTACCGCTGCAAACTCCACCGCATTCTCAGGTGCGGGCAGAACCAGCTTGCCCTGCCGCGCCATCGTTCGCCAGGTCGAGAGGTGGTTCGGCTTCAAGCCATGTCGCTCCGCAACCTCATTCACCATCACTCCGGGACGAAGACTCTCGGAAACAATCTGCGCCTTGACCTCGTCCGGCCAGTGCCGGTTAACCTCACGACCGGACTTCCTGGTCGTGAGAACCTCCAATGTACTCTCCATGGAGAAACTCCCGTTGCTCGTCCATGGTAAGGCGATCACAGATCACGGCGGTGAGGACAACGTGGGAATGGAACACCGGTTACCCTGAAGCGGTGAAGTTGATAAGAGAGCGCGGCGTCAGCGTTGCGCAGGCAGCCCGCGATCTGGATGTTCATGAGAATGTCCTGCGCAAATGGGTCAAGGAATACGGTTTCGATCCGTCACAGGCCTTTCCCGGCCATGGGCAGATGAAACCTGAGCAGCTTGAGATCGAGAGGCTGCGCCGCGAGGTCGCGAAGCTGAAAGCGGAGCGTGATATCCTAAAAAAGGCCGCGGCCTACTTTGCGAAGGACGCGATATGAAGTTCGCTTTCATTGCAAAGCGCCGTTCGATCTGGCCGGTGGCATTGCTCTGCGAAGTGCTGGGTGTTTCTCGTTCCGGCTTTCATGCCTGGCTCCATCGTTCGCCGAGCAGCCATGTTCGGTTTGATGAAGTCTTGCTGGCGAAGATCGACCAGAGCTTCAAATCCAGCGACCGCACCTATGGTGCCCGGCGTGTCTGGCACGGCCTGCTCGCTGAAGGGTTCTCCTGCGGATTGCATCGCGTCGAGCGGCTGATGCGTGAGAGCGCATTGCGAGCACGTCCGCGCAGACGAGGCTTGCCAAAGGATGCCGGTGAGCGCTCAGTCATCATGCCGAATGTGCTGGACCGGCAGTTTGAGGCGGATCGCCCCAATCAGAAATGGGTGGCCGACTTCACCTACATCTGGACGGCGGAAGGCTGGCTCTAGGTGGCCGCCGTCATCGATCTGTTCTCACGCCGTGTCGTCGGCTGGTCGATGAACTTCAATATGACGGCGCAGCTCGTCACCGACGCGTTGATCATGGCGATCTGGCGCAGGGGCAAGCCGGACGCCCTGCTGCATCATTCCGACCAGGGCAGCCAATATACCAGCGAGCAGTTCCAGGGCCTCATGGCCGACCACGGCATCACCTGCTCGATGAGCCGATCCGGCAATGTCTGGGACAACGCCGCAATGGAGAGCTTCTTCTCCTCGATGAAAACCGAGCGCACCGCTCGAAAGGTCTATAGGACCCGCAACGACGCCAAGGCAGATGTGTTCGACTATATCGAGCGCTTCTACAATCCGAAGCGCCGCCACTCGACACTGGGATATCTCAGCCCCAATGACTTTGAAAACAAGGTCGGATTAGCTTAACTCTGCGTCCGAAAAACCGGCAGCAGGCCATACGCTCGTGGCGTTCCGAAGGACGCATTACGCTTAAGAATATGAATGGTAACGAACTCAAGTCATGGGGTTATTTCGCCGCCAACGAAAATCTCTGGGGCACAGCTTATGATCAGAGGTGGGGTGCCGGCGTAGTTACCTTTTACCGCGACAATCTGGCGTTCCTCACCTTCAACGGCACCAATTTGATCTCAAAGCCAGCCTACGACGACACAAACTAAGAGGGAGATAATATCTCCATAAAGTCAGACGTAAGGTTGCATCGAACTTCCTCAGCACTGAAATACAAGAGGAATATTCGGGATATCCCCTCGGATCTCTCAGATAGAATTATGAGGTTGAAGCCCGTGTTATTCAACAGCATCAACAAAGGCGACGATCCGGAAAAGGAATTCTTCGGCGCGATTGCCGATCAGGCGGCGGAAATCGGATTAGATGTTCTCGTGAGGCGCGCCCCGCCTACAGAAGAAAAACCCGCAAGGAGAGATCGAGGATTTTGACTATGCGCATGGCTGGCTGCTACTTCTGCAAAAGGTAGCCGAGGAGTTTAAGCAGATCGATGCTCGGCTTACAGCACTGGAGAACCGTGCCTGATCTACTCATCTCTGCTATTCATGGTTGCGTGCACCGACTACGCGCTTCTCTGCGATAAAATTACTCATCGCGGACGCAGCACTGACCAAAAACGCAGAGAATAGGTCAATCTTAGGCGACAAAGAATTTGCAGGCTTTCCAATAGGCCCTTTTGTAATCACCATCCATGTTTTAGAATCCATCATTAAATTCAACCGCCACCACTCGAAGCGTCCACCGATGCAAGTTCTCAGCCCTAATATAAAACCCGTGCTAGTTGCGATCGGGGATAGCCATTCTAAGTTTTGGAGCGGAATTGACAGTCAGGCAAAAATTGCCCGAGGAACCTTCCCCAATGTTGATGTGCTTCATCTTGGCCCCGTCACAGCCCACAATATCAACTCGTTCGGTACTACGACCATGGGGAAAGAGAGACTAATCGCCAAATTAAGCCGTCGCACGAGGAGTGTCGACGGATTCATTGTATGTATGGGCGAAATAGATTGTCGTACGCATATTGTGAAAGCTGCAATTAAAAGCAGAATGTCGTTGGATCACGCGGTTGAGGAGACCGTGAACCGATATTTCCAGTTCTTAGACTGGCTTTATAAGACCTATGCTAAACCCCTTTTAATTTGGGGTCCGACGGCGACTTCTCCTATAGATGTTAAAAAGTCCCATGCAAACTTCCCACGCATAGGCTCTGCTATCGAGCGCAACTACGCTACCCTACAGTTCAATAAAATAGCGCGCGAACTGGTAGAAACGCGAGAAAATTTCGCCTTTGCTAGTATATTCGATGAAATGATCGCTCCCGATGGGTTAAGTTTACCGCATTTCTTTTATGATAGCATTCACGTCAGCCGCATTGCTCTTGGAGTTGCCGTAGAAAAAGCGAAAATAGCATTGGCCGCGAATAATCTAGCACACCTTGTCGAGGCGTTTGATCCTTGGGCCGTTTCTGAGAGTATTGGATTCACCAATGTCGCAGTCGGCCTGTCGCCGATTATAGTATCGGGGCCAAAACGACGAACAGAGAAGCCTCTTGGAATTTCTCGGCGTAAGGCCCCCTTATTTACGCTGGAAGACAGCGCCGAGTTACACGTTCATCTCAGAGACCACTATATCCTCAAAACGGTCGAACTCTGTGTTAACGAGACTTTGCTTAAACCTGTGTCGATCGCACTATATCGAGGCGACGATGGTTGTGAAGCTGAGTTAGTATGGCGTGGAGACGCCGTTCCAAGCGACAAAACTAATATTATCATTAAGGTCCAAAACGACAGCCCAATTAAGCTTTTGAAGGTTTTCGGTGGAGGCGATGCAGTTACGGTTAATGAGCTCAAGATTATGGCGCGATCATTTATGCTGTGATCCATTTCCAGAACTATGCCCGACGGATAATTACGGATCTTCACTTACGGCGGTGAAGATGAAATCAAGATGCTACGTGCCTTTAATGCGTGTTCGCACCACTCATATCAGCTAAGGCACCCGGGCGTTTTTCCGCGACCAATTTGCAAATTCCACCAAGCTGCGTATTCCTGTGTTTTTGGTCGCGTCATGGAGAGGCCCCTGGAAAAAGAATCCGTAAAATCAGTCTTGGCGGATCGGATTGCACGAATTAGTGCTAGCTGCAAAGAAGTCCCCTGTCTACCGTGCAGCCTTGTCCACTAAGCCGCTTCCAGACGGAAGTACCCTTATCCTCGCAGGCGAGCCTTCCACTTTCGGAGCAGCTATCCCTCTGATGCTGCAAAGCGGATATCGCATCGCTAGTGCCTTGTCATCGCGAAATGTGGATATGGGGACTAAGGAGATTCCCGTCGTCGGCCAGATCACTACTTGAGCAAGCTGCCATACCCCGTCGTTTTCTGTGGTTCACCAAGGAAATACCAAGTTTCATCCAGTTATGAAGTAATCCTCCGGTGGAGGCC